>NZ_CP155467.1:1090000-2070000 GCF_039654145.1 Caldifermentibacillus hisashii | reverse complement strand
ACATTTTTAAGTGATACACAGTTTGCTAAACATCTCTTAATATAGTATGGATGTAAAAATGTAATTAGAATGGAATTAGGAATTAAATTTCTTAAAGAATTTCAATAATTTCCACCTAAACGAGAATATTTTTTTGAGGGAATCAGCAATAGACAATCTTTTAGAATGTAATAATTTCGTTCCATCATCTATATAAGCTTTAAAAAAATGAATCTTTTTACCGGTTCAGCCAGTATATATATTATTGTTATTATTAAGGAGGAAAAATAAATGAGTATTTTGACAAGATTTAAAGATATTATGGCCAGTAATATAAATGCGTTGTTAGATAAAGCGGAGGATCCCGAAAAGATGATTGATCAATATTTGAGAAATTTGAATCGTGACCTTGGCAATGTGAAAGCTGAGACTGCATCGGTTATGGCTGAAGAGCAAAGGGCAAAACGAGTATTGGCGGAGTGTAAAAGCGATATCGAGAAAATGGAAAAGTATGCAATTAAAGCGTTAGAAGCAGGTAATGAAGATGATGCAAGAAAGTTCCTTGAAAGAAAGACGCAATTGGCCGAAAAACAAACAGCATTCCAATCGGCTTACAATTTGGCTGCATCTAATGCAAGTCAAATGAGACAAATGCATGATAAGCTCGTTTCAGACATCAATGAATTAGAAGCAAAAAGAAGCATGTTAAAGGCAAAATGGTCAGTTGCCAAAACACAACAACGACTAAACCAAATCGGTTCGTCGGTCACAGATGCGAACAATACATCATCTGCGTTTGGCAGGATGGAAGATAAAATCAATCGTGCCCTAGATGAAGCAAATGCAATGGCCGAACTAAACAAGAAACCGGAAGACGATCTGGATGAGCTTGCGGATAAATATGAGCAAAAAACGAGTGTAGATGATGAACTCGCTGCACTAAAGGCAAAGTTAAAACAAGATGAATAACAAATTGGCATGTTATTATTAAGGGTGTCATAATATAGAAAATTTATAACGACTCATATTGTATAAAGCTGCAGCAATTAAGTAAACTGCTGCGGCTTTATTAAGTTTATGTGTTGGTTACAGTCAGGAGTGAGAAACATGGTCATTCATTATAAATGCCCGAACTGTGGCGATGATATGTCGTTTGATAGTGAGTCAGGAAAATTAACCTGCCTTTCTTGCGGCAGACAGGATGCGATAGAAAACTTTTCTGATGAATTTATTACGACAACTTTTGAAGAAAATGAAACAAAAGAATATCATTGTGAAAATTGTGGGGCAGTTTTATTAACCGATACTGATACCGTTGCGACCACATGCAGTTTTTGCGGGGCCGGCGTGGTTATTGCGGAACGGGTTTCAGGAACATTGGCACCTTCATTAGTCATCCCCTTTTCTATTAACAAAGTCGAGGCAGTCGCAGCTTTTAAAAAGTGGTGTAAAAATGGATTAGTGACACCAAATGATTTTATGACGGCTGACCGGATCAAAAAATTGACCGGGATGTATGTACCGTTTTGGATGTATGATTTAAATAGTCGTGTCCGTGTTTCCGGGAGTGGAACAAAGGTACGTGAATATACGAGTGGTGATTATATTTATACGGAGACAAGCTATTATCGCATCTTTCGTGATATTAACCTCGACTATATGAAAGTCCCTGTTGATGCTTCTGAGAAAATGGAAGATGGGTTAATGGATAAATTAGAGCCTTACAAGTATGATCAGTTGAAAACATTTAAAACACCTTATTTGGCCGGTTATCTAGCGGAAAAATATAATTACGATGATAAGGCATTACTTCCCCGGGCGAAAACAAAGATTCAAAGTTTTATTGATTCGTATATTCATTCCACCGTATCCGGGTATGCAACGTTTATTCCTGAGCAAAAGGAAATTGAAAGCAAAAAAATGAAAAGTTATTATGTGCTGCTTCCGATTTGGATGGTGACCTATCATTACAGGGGGAAAGATTATATTTTTGCAATGAACGGGCAAACAGGGAAAGTGGTCGGAAAACCGCCAATTAGTCGTGCCAAAGTAGCAGGTTGGTTTGGTGGTATTGCTGCGATCACATTACTTATCTTTAGACTTGTCACCTTTTTCATGGGAGGCGGTCTAATATGAAGAAAAACTTGTTCCTGTTTGCGTTGTTCTTTCTTCTCTCATTCATGGTGGGGGGAAATCATGCTTTTGCTATCAGTCAAAAAATCTATGATCAGGCCGGCCTGTTAACCGATCGGGAAGTGACAAAACTGGAGACTTTAGCAACACAGGTTGGTGAGAAATGGGACACTGATATTTTAATTGTAACTGTCAATGACCCGAATATTGATGTGAAGCAGTATACGGAAGATTTTTACGATGAAAAAATAGACGAACAAGGTTTAGATAAATGGAATGTGGCCATGTTGACAGTAGATATGAACAACAGGGAAGTTTATTTGGCCGGATTTTATAAAGGTAAACTATATTTGAATGATAGTCGATTGGATAACATTCGTGAACAAATTTCTCCTGCGTTGACTGCCGGAAATTACGAACAGGCTTTTGAACAATTTATATGGCTGGTTGATGACTATATGGCTGGCGAACCGGCTAATCTATTTCTCCAATGGTGGTTCCAGATTATTATTGCCATTATCATAGGCGGTGTGATTACAGGGACGTTCGTCTATAACAGTGGCGGGCGAGTAACGACGAATAATCGAACATATTTAAACACGAATACGTCACACATTCTGGCAAAAAGAGATGATTATATCCGAACAGTTGTGACAAAAACAAGAAAACCGTCGCAAAATTCTAGTGGCGGTGGCATAACGGGTGGTGGACATTCCCATAGCGGTAGTCGCGGCAGTTTTTAATATCGTCAGCTGAAAGAATAGGTCAATTTTAGGAAAGAAAGGATTTGATGAAATGGCATTTTTCAAAAACCAATTTGCCAATGTTGTAGAATGGGAAGAATTTCGCGATGATATGATTTTTTGGAAATGGAGCAACCGTGAAATTAAGAAAGGCAGTAAATTAATTATTCGTCCGGGTCAGGATGCAATTTTCTTATATAATGGAAAAATTGAAGGGATTTTTAAAGATGAAGGTGATTACAATATCGAATCGGAAATTATCCCGTTTCTTTCAACTTTGAAAGGGTTCAAGTTTGGCTTTAACAGCGGAATGCGTATCGAAGTTCTTTTTGTTAATACGAAAGAATTTACGGTAAAATGGGGAACGAAAAACGCCATCAATATTCCAACACCGGGTATGCCGGGGGGAATGCCGATCCGCGCGAATGGTACGTTCCAATTTAAAGTCAATGATTATGTTGCTCTGATTGATAAAATTGCCGGGGTGAAAAGCAGTTATTTTGTGGATGACGTGAAAATTCGGATTACCGCAATCCTGGATCAGCTTTTGATGCGATGGATTTCTAAAGAAGGAAAAGATATGTTCAACTTGCAAGCCAATGCCCATGAAATCGCCAAGGGAATTAAAGAAGATTTGGATATGGAAGTTATTGATGACGGTTTGACCATTACCGGCTTTACGATTATGAGTTTTAATTATCCGAAAGAAATCCAAGATATGATTAACAAAAACGCATCTTTTGGCATGGTTGGTGATATGAAGAAATACCAGCAAGTATCGATACTTGACGGGATGTCGTCTGGCAAAACGAGTGGTGGTGGCGCGGCATCGGACGTAGCCGGAATGATGATAGGTATGAATATGGCTAAAGAAATGATAAAAAATATGGAGGGAGACGAGAAAGACGGAGCAAAATCTGTCGAACAAACGCCCCCGCCAACTGACACAGCAAAGAAAGTAAACTTTTGTCCAAATTGCGGCGAGAAAAATACCGGAACGAAATTTTGCCCGAATTGCGGTTATAAATTAGCGTAATAAAGAAAACTCGGTGATCGCCGAGTTTTCCTTTTACGTTTGCTTCCTATGTAAATGGCAATCTTGATATCCTCACCGTATACATTTAAATACAAATCTTGATAATCCCATCATATAATGTCGCTATAATCGGATTACCCACGGTTTGCGTCACGGATTTCACTAGTTAAAGTAAAAAATTATAAATATAGAGAAGGATTTTTCTTGTGAGTAGCGAATATTTATTATGAGCGGTTTTTTATTTTCGTTTTGGTCTATGGAACACAACCTTGAAAAGACAAGGGAATATTCTTCTTCTATAACGATCAGTATGAATCAATTGAAAGAAACTGGAGGTATTACATGAAGTCCAAAATAAAATGGGTGGTAGGACTCACCCTTCCGATGCTTTTCCTAGCAGGATGTACCAGTATAGAGAATTCGAAAAACAACACACAAGAGGCTCCAAAAGAGGTCAAAGCCAATCAAGTTTCCTTGAAGGAGTACACAGATGAAGCGGTACGACTGCGTTCAGAATTTAACAACGCTATCAAAGCCTTTGGAGAGGTACGGCAAGACACAAAGATGGAACCAAAAGAATGGCAAACTGCTTCTCGTGAAAAAGTCAAAGACATTCGGGCGATATTGAATGAATTTCGTCGGATTGCCCCGCCAAACTCTCACAAACAGGTTGGGGAAGAGATTACCGTGGCGTTAGATGAATTTGATAAAGGAATGGAATTGTTTGAAGAAGCCATAAAAGATGGTGATGCAAGCAAAGATGCCAAAGCCTTGGAACATATGAAAACGGGACAAGATTATTGGAATCATGCCTACCGACTACTGGCTATTGACAATCCAATTCCTCCTGCAGATGGCGGAGATGGAACGATTAATACGGATGATTTAAAAGAGTTGGACCTAAACGCTGGAATTGACCGAGATAGTGTCCTATTAAATGTATCCAAGGATGGCCGTGAACTCATTGGAAAATGGGGCTTTTATCAGGAAGACGGTTCTCCAAATGTCAGCATTGTGCTGAATAAAGATGGCAGCTATGAGGGATATGGAAATGGAGAGTATCCAAGCAAAGACAATGCGTTAATCGGTACATGGGAATGGAATTATATCCAAGGAGTTATCACATTCCATCATGACAGCAAGTACGTCAATGGAAAAAAACAAGAGCCAAACCGTAAAAAAATGCCGATGGAACTCCAACGGTATAATGAAGAGGGTATTCAACTTTTTGACTTAGAATCGATGACCTCATATAAGTATGAAAAAATCGAAGACAGTGAAATGAAAAATTGATAATCACGGAAAATAGAAAACTAGAGAATGGCAATCATAACCATCCTTTCAAAGGGTGGTTATGATTTTCTTTTAGCCTTTGAAACTTTCGGTCAACAAAAAACGTATATTTAAAAAAGGTTGAGCAAGGGGGAATGGGTATGGTAAATTTTATGTCGAAATTAAAAAGTTACTTTTTTGCAAATAAAAGAACGAGGCGAATTATGAATGTACCGGTTCCTGTACAATTAGGTATATATATCGAGCGTGGAGAAGAGTTAGTTGAGGAGTTAAATCAAGCATTATCCCCTCATTTCCTAGAAAGAATGAAATATCGGTTTTTACAAGAGCATCCAAACTGGCAACCGTACGAGTTTGACTGGGCTTTTTTTGAACTGAAACGGTATTTTGTCATGAATAAAATTTTAAAATCGGTGCCGATGTTTAGTAAGGAAGTCGATGAAGTATGGCATGAAATGTTGATGTTTACGAGGGATTATGAACAGTTTAGTAAGCAATTTTATCAAGATATGCTTCATCACACACCAAATTTGGACAGTAAGCCAATTCCGGGAGAAAGAGGTTTCTTTGATTGGGTATATTTAAGCTTATTTGAATCGACACCGAATAGTCGGGTTCTTTGGGGTGGATTTCTAAAATATCCGATCTCACAAAATATATTGGAAGATTTCAAAACATTGTCTGAAGAGGAACTTTTAAATCATTACTTCCGCCATAATGGTGAGTGGATGGATTTGAAGAGAAGCTTAATTAAAAAAATGAATTTGCAAATTGAGGAATCTGAACAGATTAAAGGAGAAAAACCTTTTGTGACAAAGAAGACGCAATCGGAAGCAGAAGTATATCAGTATGCGTTGCTGCCGGCAGTCTATTTTTCGCTTTTTTATGAAAATGAATACGAAAAGGTCATGCATGAAGCAATGTCTAGTGAATATTATAAAGCGACACAATACAATAGCGGATCTTCTTGTTCCGGTTTTGCTTGTTATGTGGAAAGTGATTCAAAATATTCCGGGCATCACGGTGATTGGGGCGATTCCGGCGGTTCGGGTGACTCTGGTGGTTCCAGTTGCTCCAGCTGTGGTGGCGGGTGTAGCAGTTAAAAAAGTAATTGAGAAGATATGTTTTTAATTGGGCAAATAGGTTAAATAAAGTCGTGACATTTCAAAGACTTTACTTAACGATCCGACATATTATTCAATCAAAAAATGTACAAAAAAATTGAACACGGGTGACAAAATATTCTGTCATATGTTATTATGTAATTAAGGTGGATGTTATGGCAGAAGTGTATAGATACGTGTTCATGCATTGTAAATAACGATGTGCGGTATGAAAAAGGAGGAAGAATCCAATGAACAAAAAATTAAATTTATTAAGCAAACTCACGCCTATCCTAAGTATTCTTTTTATCATTACAGGTATCATTTTTGCCATATTGGCTGTTTTAGAACATAATATGTCAGGTTTGATAATGTCATTAGTCCTCATTCTACAATCTGTATTGTTATTCACATATAAGAAATTGTTTACCAACATGGGGTTATAAGATTAGAATTTCAAACTCACGAATTGCCCTAGGCGTAAAAACATCAAAAGAAATTGGTAAAAATAGAGGAGGAGTTATGTGCCGAAACGAACAGGGGAGGAATGTATTTATCAATATATAACCCGCATGGCAGAACAATTTCCTGAGCTCCCTTATATTTTTCAAAATGAGTTTACGCAGGAGCAAGAGATTGCCAGCATGTTTTTTTCAGTGATGAACTTACTTTTTATAAGCGAGAAAAACTGGCGATGGAATTGATTGGTGTTTTGAAGCCTTGTTTGTTGAATCAAACAGTGTTGGAAAGTCGATTATTCAAATCATGATCAGTAGACAACCGGAAGAAACGGGGAAAATTATTCCGTTTCCAAAATAGGTTACGTAAAACCGGTAAAGTTTTTTCCAAAATTGATACAAATGAGTGGAGATGATGAGTGGGGGCATCTGTTTTGGAAAAAAGCATGGTGAAAAGGCTGTCCGGGACGTTTCCGCAGGCAGTCTTTATTCTTGAAAACAAGCGGGGAGGGTGGAAGGCAAGGGATTCAGCTTCATAAAAATTTTTTGTATTTATGAATTAACTTGTTTTCCCTAAATTATTGTATTCGAGATGGCGTTCAATTCTTTTGTCAAGCATTTGAATTCGGGCTAGCGCGGTGCGTTGGTCAATTTGCCGATAATGATGTTTTCCCCCTGGTTCTTCGTCATCGGTATCCGCTTCGGCAACAACTTTTTGAAGCGGGGTTAATTCAAGACTTCCCTCAGGTAAATAAGAATCTGTATGAAGCAGGATAGCCAGTGCAATTTCCTTCGCATTTTCTAAATCTTCTCCAGAACGGACAAGAAGTTTATGGGCACGAGCAGCACCTTTGATTGCATGGATATCATTTTGTTTGTACATTTGATAATCCCATTTTCCATTTGTATACCATTGATAATGGCCAATATCATGGAGCAAACCTGCCTTTGCCGCTAAATCCGGGTTTACACCTGACTTTATAGCAATATTAAAGGCCTTTTCAGCTACAGTAATCGCATGATCCATACCGGAACGACCGACATATTTTTGAACAATCGGGTGACGGAATAATGTTTCCAATGTAACTTTCCTAGCCATAATAAACCTCCTTTACACCGGTATTTTCCAAATAAATAAAAATATATTGTTATAAACATTAACATCTTTTGTTAGTTTTTGCAATTATTTTATTTGATTAATCAATAATTGTGCATTTTGAAATGGGACGGTATTGTTGATGTAAAAGAAACTTTGCTTTATGACCTTTAATCGTATTTTAGTTTAACCAAAAAAAGCCCAGGTCCGCCAAGTTGCGGACTTTCTTTTTTTTGATTATTTCCAATTCACCGAAATACCAAGTTTAAATTCTCAACATGCAAATGAGCATTTTTGAGAAATGTTTAAGATAAATATGATATAATTACAAACAATTTTAATGGAATAAACAGACACGGGAGGGAATTTATGGAACGTGATAACGCAATCGGTATTTCTTTTACTGCAGGTTCTTATCTATTATGGGGAATACTTCCTATTTACTGGAAATTTTTAAGCGGTGTTCCGGCACTTGAAATACTGGCTCACCGTGTGATTTGGTCGTTTTGTTTCGTCTTAATAATCGTAATCATTTTAAAAAGAAAATTACTTAAGAGCTTTTTCCAAGTGCAAATGAGCAAAAAGAAAACATGGATTGGCTTATTTATCGCATCTCTATTCATAAGCATTAACTGGCTTACATACATTTTTGCCGTGAATGCGAATCACATTGTGGAGGCGAGTTTAGGATATTACATTAATCCGCTGATCTCCGTTTTGCTGGGGGTTTTTGTCTTACGGGAGAAAATTAACGTATTGCAGGCTGTTTCATTTGCCATCGCCGGAATTGGTGTTATTTATATGACGATTACATTTGGCGAATTCCCGTGGATTGCCTTGCTGTTGGCGTTTTCTTTTGGCTTTTACGGATTGTCTAAGAAACTTATAAAAGTAGATTCGATACTAGGCTTGCTATTAGAAACATTATTTGTTTTCCCTTTTGCATTCTTGTTCTTAGTGTATATAACCATGAATGGCCAGAAAAGTTTTTTGACAGGGTCGCCTAAAATTGATTTATTTTTACTAGGTTCGGGGATTGCGACAGCTTTACCGCTGCTACTGTTTGGCATTGGAGCGCAAAAAATTCCGCTATATATGGTCGGCTTTTTTCAATATATCACGCCAACAATTAGTTTACTTCTTGGTGTCCTAATGTATAATGAACCGTTTACAAAGGATCATGCCATTACTTTCACATGTATCTGGTTGGCAATTGTGATATTTACAGTTTCCAATATTCATCAAGGGCTAAGAAAAAGAAAAGTAACAACAGCCCCTGTAGTAAGGGGTGTTTCAAAAAGGTAGGTTGTGTTATCAGTTTAAAACGGTGAGAACGAAAAATAAGAGCCTTCATCTTTTTGCAGTACAAGCAAGTTACTGGCTCTTTCAGGTTATAAAGATTCTTGATATTGCTAAAAAAAATCATGATTAAAAAATCCAATTTTAAGGTTAGTTTGTTTCATTATTTTCACATACAATTGTTTAAGTTTAAAAATACCCTTCAAAACACAAAATAAGTCTGATTACAAAAAGGCACCCATTGAAGAAGAAGTAATAATTAAGAGAGTTTACTTAATCATAAGTTCTTTCCGCTTAACAATCTACCCTGATCCTTATAAAGAATGGTATAATTAGGTATGTACATAATTCCAATTTTGAAAGGGGTAATAATGATGAATCAAGAGCAATTGAAAAGAATGCAGTCAGGAAAAGGCTTTATTGCCGCATTGGATCAAAGTGGCGGCAGTACGCCAAAAGCATTAAAAGCTTACGGCATTAGTGAAGACCGCTATTCAAATGATGAAGAGATGTTTGTCATTATACACAAAATGAGAACACGTATTATCAAAAGTCCGGCATTCCACTCCAAACATATTCTCGGTGCCATTCTTTTTGAAAATACAATGGATCGTTATATTGATGGACAATATACAGCTGATTTTCTCTGGGAAAAGAAAGGGATTGTTCCTTTTCTAAAAGTTGACAAAGGTCTTGCTCCACTTAAAGATGGTGTTCAAGTGATGAAACCGATTGACGGATTAGATAACTTATTAAAACGAGCGAATGAACGCAACATATTTGGTACAAAAATGCGCTCATTTATTAAAGAAGCAAATGCTGAAGGAATTAAAACAGTTGTTCAACAACAATTTGACATTGCAAAACAAATTGCTGCGGCCGGACTCGTTCCTATAATCGAACCGGAAGTAGATATTCATGCACAAGATAAAGCTGAATCAGAAAGAATTTTAAAAGAAGAGTTCTTTAAACATTTGGCAAAACTTGATGAGAATGTAAAAGTGATGTTTAAAGTTTCGTTACCAACAGAAGATAATTTTTACAGTGATTTAATTAAAGATCCCCATGTTGTACGGGTCGTTGCACTTTCCGGTGGTTATTCACAAGCTGAAGCAAATAAAATTTTAGCTCGTAACCATGGAATGATTGCCAGCTTCTCCCGGGCATTGACAGAAGGATTATCAGCAAATCAAACTGATGAGGAATTTAACGCGATTTTAGGTAAATCCATTGAAGCAATTGCGGAAGCTTCCAACACATAATTTCTATAGTTTGACCTTTTGTCGCTCATCTTTTTTGAATGACAATCAAAAAAGGTTTTTCGGAAATTTTCAATCAATTTATCCCATCTTAACAGGCAGGCCCCCCCCACCGATTTTCTAGTTTACAAAGAAATATTTGGGGGACGGGCTGCCAGCATGCGTCCGATTGGTTCTTATCCATCAGTGGGGCTGGCAGGCGTAATCCGATATATTTCAATGGAGGTTTTTATATGGCTAAACTATATCAATTAGACTATGAATCACCCATTGGTGTGATAGAAATAACCGGTACTCAAGATGCAATAACATCGATCTTGTTCTCGGAGAAAGATAAAAGGAAGAACTACCCCCAGCCGGAAATACCTTCTGTTCTGATAGAATGCTATAACCAACTGGATGAGTATTTTCAAGGGACACGTTATGAATTTACGATACCTTATCATTTGGAAGGATCTATTTTTCAAAAGAAAGTTTGGCGTGCATTAACGGAAATACCTTATGCTGAAGTGGAGTCTTATAAAGATATCGCTGTGGCCATCGAAAATGAAAAGGCAGTTCGTGCTGTGGGAAGTGCTAATGGAAAAAACAAACTAACCATTGTGATTCCATGTCATCGAGTCATTGGTGCTAATGGAAAATTGACCGGATATGCCGGTGGACTTTGGCGGAAAGAGTGGTTGCTCAGACATGAGAAGAAGCATAAGGAAAATAGTAAAAATTAGTCATTTCCTTTAAAAAAACAATATTAAAAATTTATCCTTGCATTATTTTTAAACGGTTTGTATATACTTAGTATATACAAATTATGCAAAGGATGATAAAATTAAAATGAATAAAGAAAACAAAGGGGAAATCAAGATGACCACAAAAGTGCAAAGATGGGGAAATAGTCTTGCTGTTAGACTTCCGAAAGTTATATTAGACGACTTAAATATTAAAGAAGGTTCAGACATTAGTATTTCTGTAGAAAATAATGCAATCAAAATTATTCCGATAAAGAAAAAACCAACTCTTGAAGAATTAATGTCAAAAATTACTCCTGAAAATAAACATGATGAAGTGAATTGGGGCAAACCAGAAGGTGCTGAAATATGGTAATGAATCAAACACCAGACAGAGGCGATATAGTTTATCTTAATTTCAGTCCTCAATCCGGTCATGAACAGGCAGGACATAGACCGGCTATTGTTTTATCACCCAAATTATTTAACAGTGGAACTTTTGCAGTTGTATGTCCAATCACGACTAAAGAAAAAGGCTATCCTTTCGAAGTTAAAATACCAGATAAATTGAATGTTCAAGGGGTAATTTTAACCGATCAATTAAGGAGTGTTGATTGGCGTTCAAGAAATTTAAAGATTGTGGACCATGTTCCAGATGAAGTTGTTCAGAATTGTCTGGATTTAGTATCCACATTTTTACCTTTTTATTAATTAAATGCGATAAAATCTTTCATATTCTTCTTAACGTATGGTTTAAAGAATTTATAATGGAATTTTGGCAATGCAGTTAGCCTACGTTGAAAAACCGCAAGAAAAAATTAGACGAACGGAACAACACGGTTTTGGACGGAAAGTTGGATAAAGGAAGAGCTGTCTCAAAAGACATCGATTTTGCCTTTTGGACAGCCACAATAGGAATTTAAAAGGTTAAAAGAAAAAATTCTTTACCGTGAAAAATCGAGAAAATAATGAGGCATCTCTACCCATTCTTGTATGTCTGTTCCGATAAGGCTGTAAGCACCTCTTAAACATTTCATCACAGTACCTGGAATGACCATATCTTCTGTAACATTCGTCATGGGCTTTGCAGCAGGCATCGACAGGATTTGTTGGTCGCCCTGGCCCTGAACAACCCGGACCACACCAATTATATCCCGGAAAACAAAATCCTCTTCGCTTGGACTTGTACATCAAATCACCTACTTTTAACAATTTATAATAATTTATGATTGTCATGGTGATTTTGAATGGACGGGTGTAGGGGATACTTTGGTATACATAAAACTATGAGAAGAGAATAGGAAGAATAAAAAGGTCGGTGGAATGGGACTAGACTTCGATTTCTAACTTCAGCCTTTTAAAATGATTAATTTTCATTCGTATCATGTTCCGCCATTTCTCGAATCACTTGAGTCACCTGCATTTTACTTTTACCTATAGTTTCTGATCACTCATCGTTCATAAACTTTTAATTTTACAAAATTTATTATACAATATTATTAGTTGGAAAAATTATACGGAGGTGTTCTTTTTGCTGACATTTGAACATGTATCAAAAATTTATAAAGGACAAAAACGAGCGGTGGATGATTTAAATTTTCAAATAGAAAAAGGTGAATTTATTGTTCTTATCGGACCAAGTGGTTGCGGGAAGACAACAACAATGAAAATGATTAACCGGCTGATTTAACCAACAGAGGGAACAATTTTTCTTAACGGAGAAAATATCATGCAAATGGATCCGGTTAAATTAAGAAGACAAACTGGTTATGTCATTCAGCAAATTGGTTTATTTCCTCATATGACGATCGAACAAAACATTTCTCTTGTCCCGAGATTATTAAAATGGTCGCCTGACAAACAAAGAGAACGTGCAAAAGAATTATTGAGCCTCGTTGATATGACTCCTGATTACCTCAATCGTTACCCTAATGAATTAAGCGGCGGACAACAACAGCGTATTGGTGTACTTAGGGCACTTGCGGCTGATCAACCGTTAATTTTAATGGATGAACCATTTGGTGCTTTAGACCCAATTACAAGAGATTCATTACAAACGGAATTTAAAAAACTACAAAGAAAACTTGGCAAGACGATTGTATTTGTCACACATGACATGGATGAGGCAATCAAACTTGCTGACCGGATTGTCATTATGAAAGACGGTCGAGTTGTCCAATTTGATACACCTGATGAAATACTGCGAAATCCGGCTAATGAATTTGTTGAAGAATTTATTGGTAAAGAGCGGTTATCTCAGGTCCGTCCACATATCCAAACGGTCGATCAAATTATGAACCCGGCTCCTGTAACTGTTACTCCAAACGTTTCTTTAACAGAGGCAATAAAAATTATGAAACAACGGAGGGTTGACTCACTTCTCAACATAATAGTGCAAAATCCGCCATAACCTTGTATCATGTTCACCAACAAGCCGACTGATTGCATTCATGGGCATGTCTTTCGCTAATGTAATAATCCATGCATCAAAAAAAGTTGTAAAGTTAGCACGATCTTTAATGGCCCACGGCACCCTAACTCGGTGGATCTTTCCACATTGTTCACAATGGGTACGAGGTAATTCGGCATGAATATAACAAGGATATTCCATAAAGTTTAGATGACGCCATGTTCGGTAATAATCAGCAATGTCGTATACAGGTTGAGAATTCGCACCACAGTTTGAACAAGTAAACGTAGAACCTTTATGGAATGTTACGTAAACATCCAATTGTTCTCTTATCTCATCAAATATACAGCTTTCCATAAACCAAGGTTCTTGAATGTGAAACACTTTATTAATATCATTAATTTCAATTCTCATACTAGATCACCTGAATTCTATTAGTTTAGAATTCAGTATTAACACTAATTTCTCATTTTAAACAGCGAAGAAGCATTTTTTTGATTAGTCAGAGACTGGCAGCCAAAGAGCGTTCTTACCAACCCAAAAATATTGATGGGTGGTCATTTTACAATATCCAAAAGTCATTAATGAATCAAAAGCCACTTTTTAAAGGGGAAGAGCTGAGAGGTTATGTAAAACGTTATTTTCCACAAAAATGGCAATATTTTATCGGGGATATTTTTGGATTTAACTGGTACTTGTCCTTAGAAATTCAAATTAACAAGGACATTTATGATGTACAATGGTAACCTGAAAAGTGGTTTTCCCATCAAGATCAGTGGATAATTTATAAAAATGGAGAACGAATTGGTGAAGCGCGAACATTAATAAATTTAAAAAATGCTGCAAAATTAAAAGAAGCCATCCAGTTCAACTTTTATGATAAATTGTATAAATCATCCGCAATTACAGTGACATCCGGCATTTCACTAACTCAAGGTGGAAAGCTACTAGGCACATTAAAACCCAACCATATGATTAGTAATGTACAAGTAATAGATGTCCAAGAAAATCAGCCAGAATATATCGTTGCACTCATTGTCCACTCATTTTATTTCAAAAGTAAGTAATGTGAAACTCGAAATCATCAGTAAGCAGCTATGGGCTTATTTGAGAGGAGGATATAGTTTGAAACGTTTCTAAATCAAGGGTACTTGTCTTGAAAATGTTCTTAACGTTGTAAAATACGAGGTTACCTAAAGGAACTCCCTTATAGTACAGATTTTTGGCTGTTTTTATGTCGAATTTTAGCTTAGTGTACAAAACTTTCGAAATGTTTGCGGTACTCCGCTTACTTCTTGTTACGATTTTTCGAGTATATTTAAGCAATAAACAATCGTAAGCATTCCAATTATCGAAACCAGTCTATCATAAAAGGAAATTGGTATAAAATGACTATTTTTGTTGAAAATTGTAAAAATTTCGCTGTATAATGGAAGATAATAAGAATTGTGATGAGAAAGGAGAATACATACGGAAATACAAACAGACCACTGTTCTTGGTACATAATATGACGAATTGTCCATGAAAAGTATCGGATTTAGCTGAAACATCTTAGAGAAAGAAGAGGGACTCCAAGATCGGTCTTTCTTGGCTAATAGGAAAGTATAAATTTTTCAATTTCTACTTTCCTAACGCATAAGTGCTCTTGCGGCTCTGCTCTCGCCTAAAGGCTCGGCAATCGCCGAGTGTTTTTTATATTATGTAAAGAGGGATTTGTAAGGGAGTAAGTACGGGAGACTACTTAACTAGTAAAAGTGGCTCGAATAAATGAAGTATAGAAGTTTCCTGCAAGTGATGAAACTTTATTTAAAAATGATCTGTAGAGTCTATTGAGCTTGTCGTAGAAGGTTCACCAATTTCGATAATACCCAAATGAATGTCGTGATTAGATTAGCCTTTCGGATAATGGAATGATTGTACAGAATGCGGGATAAAGGGGCTTTGATGAAGTGGAAGGAATTATACAGTTTGTTGTCATATTCTTCGTACTTGGTGCTATTAGTATATGGGTTAACAAAAACCTACCAAAGTGGACTGGAAAAGTAGGAGAAAGAAGAGTCCAAACAGAAATTGAAAAACTTGAAAAGCTTAAGCCGAATCAATATAAGGCATTTCACGATCTATACATACCAAAACAAGCGGGTGGATACTCCCAAATTGACCATATAGTCGTCTCTGAATATGGAATTTTTGTTTTGGAAACGAAAAATTATGATGGTTGGATCTTTGGTGAGGAAAATAAAAAATATTGGACCCAAGTAATCTATAAAAGAAAAGAAAAATTTTTAAACCCCATTTGGCAAAATAAAGGCCATATTAAAAGCTTAAAGGAGTGGTTAGGGCCTGAGTTTGAATCGGTACCGTATTTTTCAATGGTTGTATTTTTTAAAAGTGCTTCGTTTAAAACAGGAATGAATTTTAAGGAAGCTGATGTAATCTATGTAAGAAACTTGATTAAAACAATTGAGCAGTATCAAACGACCGTTATTAGTAAAGAAACAGCCGAAAAGATATCTGGTAAGTTAAATAGATTGATGATAGGAAATAAAAGCAAAAAGAAGGAAATTGAAAAACAGCATGTACAAAATATTAATAACGCTAAAGGGAAGCAAAAGGCAAATGTCGATAATAGTAAATGTCCAAAATGCGGTGGGAATTTACAAGTTAAAAATGGGAAGTATGGGAAGTTTGTTGGATGTAGTAATTATCCGAAGTGTAGGTATACTCGGAAAGAAGTTATTAATCCCGGTAGTAAAAAAATACAACAAAGTAGTTCAACTTAAGGAGTTTGAGGATTGTGACCTCAAACTTTTTTTAATGAGAAAATTTAATAATCTTCATTGTAATTTTAATTGTTTTTTGAAACTGAAGTGTGTATGGCAAAATAAAAGTGCAGAGCTTTGCAAAGGAAAAATGCAGAGTCCTGCACTAAATTTTTGTGCATAAACAAAAAAAAGACTTGCCAGTCACCCCAAGTCCCACTACAGTAATTGTGTCAAGCAATTGGTAGTGGAGGTAAGAAAGGATGCTAGCAATGTCTGATATTAATTGTATCAAACATTTAAGAAATAACAAAGGTTTATCTATTTCAGAAATACAAAGAACAATGGGAATTAATTGGCGAACAGCTAAGAAGTATGCGGATGAAGATCAACTCCCTAAACAGAAATCATTTAAAAAGAAAGGGATGATGTATGAGGAAAAGTGGGGAGTAATTGTTTCAGATTGGCTTTTTGAGGATTTAAAGTTAAGGAAAAAATTAAGAAGAACAAAGAAACAAATATTTGAAGAACTAAAGAAAATGGGTTTCCAAGGTTCTTATCGTACTGTTTGTTACTTTATCTCTGAATGGATGAATACTCACCAAGAAGAAAAGGATAAAGGGTATGAAAGATTAGAACATCCTCCGGGTGAAGCTCAAGTAGACTTTGGAGTAATGGAAGCTGTACAAGATGGAGAAATTGTGGATATTCATGCTTTAGTTATGACGTTTCCTCATAGTAATGCTGGATTTGCAGTACCGTTACCAGCTGAAAATCAAGAATGCTTCTTACATGGTCTCAATATTCTTTTTAAACAGGTTGGGGGAGTACCTAAAAGGATAAGAATCGATAATTTGACCCCCGCTGTGAAGAAAAAAAGGACAAAAAATGAAGAAGCACAATTAACTGATGAATTTGTTCAATTTCAGAATTATTATGGCTTTGATGTGCAGGTATGCAATCCAAGAAGTGGCCATGAAAAAGGAAATGTTGAGAATAAAGTTGGATATATACGCTATAACTTTTTTACTTCAGCTCCAATAATGGACAGCTATGAGGGTTTAACTGATCAATTATTTCATAAATTAGAGGCGGACAGAAATAGAATTCATTATGCCAAAAACGTACGTATTGAGGACTTATGGCAGGAAGAACGGGATTATCTTCTAGCATTACCGGAAAAGCCCTATCCTGTATTTAAAGAGCATCTTGTTAAAGTAAACAAATATAATGAAGTGAAAGTGGATCAGACGTTGGTTCATGTCCCTAAGGGTGGCAACTATAGTCAATTACAAATGATATTAACATGGGATCAATTAAAGATTGTTTCACCTAATGGGGAGATATTATTGGATGACTATCGGCCATATATGAAAAAGCGAAAAGCTTTACCATGGCTTTCAATAATTAAAACATGGATTCATAAACCAAGGGTTGTAGAATATTCGCGCTATAATAAGTATTTACCGGGAAGAATTAAAGAATTTTTGTTGGTAGATAATTTAATTATTCGACGAAAACGATTAGAAGCTCTAGCTAGTTTATTAGTTTCTCATGACATGAAGAAGATTAATGAAGAGTTCTATGAATTAATTGCACAGGATAAGCTACCTAGTGATAATAATCCTTATGAAGTGGACTGGAGTAAATACGATTCATTAACTCCTAGAGAGGAGGCTGTCAATTGAAACAGGACATTAAAGAATTGTGTAAGTCATTGAGGTTAGCTTATGTTGCGGATGTATACGAGCAAATACCGTTTGAAACTCCGGAACAATTCTTGTATAGGCTACTTAAGGAGGAAATAAGATTAAGAGAAAAAGCGAGAGCGATCCGCTTGATAAAAAAGGCGAAGTTCTTAGATAAAAAGAGTTTACATGATTACGAGTGGACCGAACAACTTCGGTTCCCTCCTCACTTAACCAAAGAGGATTTGTGTAGCCTACAATTTATTGAGAATCGAGAAAATGTAGTTTTAGTTGGTTCACCCGGGACAGGGAAGACTCATTTAGCCACAGGACTAGGGAGAAAAGCTTGTGAACTAGGTTTTGAGGTTCGTTTTTACCGTGTTGCCCACCTAGTTGAGGAATTAGAGCAAGCTTTACGTAACAACCGTTTATCAGCATTTAGAAAACGGATGGAGAAGGTTGATTTGGTCATTTTAGATGAAATGGGATACTTACCATTTAGTAAAGAAGGAGCTGAATTATTATTCCAAATTATATCGGAGTTTTATGAACAGAAAAGCGTAATTATTACATCTAACTTAGAATTTAGTCAATGGAACCGGATCTTTACAGATTCTCGATTAACAGCAGCGTTAGTGGACAGGCTAATTCATCACGCCCATATCATCTCTTTTCATGGCGAGAGCTATAGACTGTCCCACGCATTGTCGAAAAGGAATTAAATGGGTGGCAAACCTCTGCATTTTTAATTGCATTTCTCTGCACTTTTCTATTGCAAAATACAAACTGAAGCACGTTGAACAGAATAAATCATTTTTATAGTTGATTTTAAATTGGAAAAATGCTTTATCGAGCCAATCTAATCCATTATAATGGTAGTTAGTAAAATAAATACTAGAACCTGTATGGAGCCACCTTTATGCCAATACATAATAAACTTGTTCGGGATCGAATTCCGGAAATAATAAAAAGCACTGGTAAACTAGCTGATACGAAAATTTTAGATGAAGAGGAATTTGTCACCGAATTACGTAGAAAAAGTAAAGAGGAACTAGATGAATTTTTGAATTCAGAGACAAACGAAGAGGCCTTGGAGGAATTGGCTGATTTATTAGAAATTATACACGCTCTTGCCAAAGTTCATGCAGCTAGTTTCGATAAAGTTGAGCAAATTCGTTTGAAAAAGGCTGAAGAACGAGGTAGTTTTGAAGAACGGATTTTTTTAATAGAGGTCCTCGATGAATAAAATCGAGCTAATACTGAACTGTCAGTCATCGCTTCAGCAAATAGTAATTTCTGCATCCTGAAACATTATAATACAGAAATATTGGGAATATGGTATAAAGGAATTAAAATATAAAAAAGAAATATAAAAAATAAGGGGATAGTTAGATGGGAGAATTGACTTTTTCACCTTTAAAAGATGAATTGGAAGAATTAGTTGCTTTTTTTATAGAAAATACGTGGGAATTTCATCGTGATCCTTATCCGTCAAAATATAAAATTATGCAATCGTTTCGTAAAGGCTGGTTTCAGGATGAGCGGGCAACATTTTGGATAAATAAAGATGGCGAGAAAATCGGATTGATTATTCTAGATGATATAACGGATTCAATTCCTTTATTTGACATCCGTTTGGCAACAAAATGGAGAGGAAAAGGTTACGGAACCATAGCGGTTAACTGGATAAAAGACTATATATTTAATCTTCCTGATATGAAAATACGAATTGAAGCCTACACCCGTTATGATAATATACCGATGCGAAAAACATTAGCAAAATCCGGATTTGTGAAGGAAGGCTACTTAAGGGAAGCATGGGAAAATGATGATGGGTCGCTTATGGATGCGATTATATATGCAGCAACTCGATCGGACTGGGAAAAAGGTATCATTACACCGATTAAGTTGAATGAAGAACCTTTTTGAAAATAATTAAATATGGAATAAATCTCGAAGTTCTATTTAAGGGATAATTCAATCACTAAGCAAATTAGGAGAACAATAAATAATGTTTATTAATAAGAATTTCACAAACCTACTATTTGGAAGATTTTTAATTAACCTGGGAGATAGCCTTTACTATATAACTATAATGTGGATGGTATTTGACCTAACAAATAATACATTATATACAGGAATTGCCGGTGCATTATTTTTGTTACCGGAAGTTTTTTCCTTCCTTTATGGTCCGGTAATTGACCGAGCTAACAAGAAAAACATCTTAGTGCTGTTTTCACTATTACAAGCTCTATTACTTTTCATTATATTATTCATTTATGCTAATCATCTATCCATTTATGCTATTTTATTAGTCTTACCCTTTTTGGCTTTTTTATCTGAATTTACTTATCCAATCGAAGGAACGTTAATACCAAAATTTGTAGAAAAAAAAGATTTAACTAAGGCAAATTCAATGATGTCAGTTGCTGCTAATGGGGTAGAGTTATTTTTTAATGCAATTTCTGGAATTTTAATTGCTGCAACCTCTATTTATACAATTTTAGTGGGAAATATTTCAATTTTTATCCTTGCAACTATCTTTTTTTCACTTTTAAAGATAAAGGGAAGTACAAAAACAGAGAAAGACCAAGGAGAATATACGTATTTTTCGGATTTAAAAATAGGTCTTAAGTTTGTTAGTAAAAGAGAAATATTAGAATTAATGATTCCATTTTTAATTCTAAATTTTTTGTTAGCAAGCCTCACCGTAAATTTACCAGCTATATCACAGGAAAGTTTTGAATCCGCTTCTTCGTATGGTATTTTACTTACAGCTTCTGGTCTAGGAAGTATGGTAGGAGCGATAGTTAGTGATTTCGTTAGTAAGAGAGTTAAATTTGGTGCAATTGTGATTGGTACTATAGTGCTTTATGGTGCTTTTTGGCTTATTGGGTTATCAATTGGAGGTCATTTTATTTACCTATTTGCATTTCTAGCCAGTATTTCAATAGGTGTAATAAATGTTATTTTTTCTGTGCTTTTTCAACAATTACCACCGGAAAATATGATTGGAAGAGTTGGAACTGCAATTAGTAGCCTTACCACATTATTTATGCCGTTAGGTGCGCTATTGGGAGGAATAGTTCCGCAGCTAATTGGTTCAAAACCTTATGTATCTGGGATAGCAATTTTTATCATGATTCTAGGAGTTTCCTTAGTTTTTGTGAAATCTATTCGAACCAAATCATATATAACAGAAAATTAACGCTTCTTCGTTTTTAAATTGAAAAATTAGTGTCTTTTCTTTTTTTATAATTGAATCCTGTCATTTCTGAGCTATGCACTTGGTTTTCTGTTATTATTAGTTCGTTTCGATATCAAAGTCTAATGTTGCCCAACTTTCACCCAGCGTACCCAATCAACTACATAGCTATATGTTCCATCTTTTTTTGCTGTTATCGAGATAATACGAGTTACTCTTGTTTATTGATCATCATTTAAAAAGTCATAGTTTCTATAATAGCCATAAGCTTTTTGAGTAAGTTGAGTTTTTGAAGAAATTTAATGAATGGTTATCTAGTAAATGCGCCAATTTCACTAATCAAGGTCTGGTTTGATACGATAAAGGAAGAGATTGGAGAAATCCGACTTCTGCAAATATCGCTAGAAGCTTATGCAGGAATCGGTGACACTGAAAAAACGGTTAAGGATGTATTTGGTGAGGCAAAAGACCTTAGCCGCCCCCAAGTATAAAAGTGAAATTATTTTTGGAGGAACTCGAAATAAAAATCTCAGTTTAGATCAAAAGAGAAAAAAAGTTCCGCCCGGCAACTATTGAAGCAAAAGAAAAGATTTTACAAAAAAGTAATGATATTCGTATTAAAATTATAACTTTCGGCGGGTGATGATGATGAAAATTGGGAATGTATATTTGAGAGTTGTTATTGAACGTTTTAAAAGTGTTAAAACCCTCGGAGATAAAACAATTGAACAGTTATCGGAACAAGATATCCATTGGACGTATAATCAGGAATCTAATAGTATTGCCGTCATCGTGAAACATTTAAGTGGCAATATGATTTCCAGGTGGACCGATTTCCTAACTTCCGATGGGGAAAAGGAAAATAGAAATCTTGATGAAGAATTTATTGATGACATCTCTTCAAAATCAGAGTTAATTAGTGTTTGGGAAAAAGGATGGGATGTTCTAATAGATACACTAACTGGTTTAAAAGAAGATGATCTATTAAAAACGATAAAAATTCGTGGTGAGAAGCATTTAGTTTTAGAAGCAATTGAGCGGCAAATGGCCCATTACGCGTATCATGTCGGACAGATTGTTTATATTGGAAAACAGCTAAAGAACAATGAATGGAAGACACTCAGCATACCAAGAGGGAAGTCTGAAGATTATCGAAAGGAAATGCTTGAAAGACACCGAGATAATTAAGTTAAGTTGAGTGTTCATTAACAAAGAAGAGGAATTTATGGAAAAAGGTTGAAAATGAAATTGAATCGTTAGCTAAATAAAAACATGCAAAAGATATGGATAATCTCATACCAAATGCGAAGATTGAAGGAACAAAGACGCTCCTCTTGAAACGTTCTTGTTCCCAAAGGGTTAACTGTTACTGAAATGTTTTTTACTTCTTAATTGAAATAATAACGATTACATTATTCACCATCTTGATGTCAATTTTCAATGGGTTCCGCTGACCAGAAAAGTGGAAGGTTCTTTTGCCATGTATGTATCCCGTTCGATTGTGAAACCTTTACCGAATCTTTTGGCAGTACTTTTTTGAATTTTATGTAATTTAGTGGATTCCATTAATGGGCAATGATGGTATCCCAATCAGAGACGAAATTGAATTGATAAAAATATTGAACTAACCGGTGCTTTATTGAAGATTTGGTTGTGGATTCGGACCAAACTTTATTCGTTTATCATATAAACAATAGGATAAGAGAAGAGGTCCTTTTCCAAACAAATGAGAGTATAACTCACTGAAACTACTTAACTGGAGAAAATCCACATTATGAAAGGCTTTGAAAAGATTTTTACCTAAAGGAAAGAGAAATATTTTAATTCACTATTAGTAAGGTAAACCAGATCATTTTCTGAAACGATCAACTTTTTAATTGAGAATTGTTATCAATTATAGTATATTTGTTAATAACACATTAATTAAGTAAGGAGATTATACGATGCAAATATACTGGACGAAAATAAATAAAATTATTGAGGAAACGCCTGAGGTGAAAACGTACCTGCTCGACGTTCCGGAAGATTTTACATGGGAGGAAGGGTCACACACGCATCTCGGACTGGAAGGTTTTAATGTTGGGGATAAACCAAATCGTAGTTTGGTCCGTCATATGTCCATTTCCACTTTACCACATGAAGGTGCAATTGGTATTACAACACGATTCAAGGAGCAGTGCTCTGAGTTTAAAACAATTTTAAGAAATCTTGAAGTTGGTAATGAAGTTGCCATATTTAAAACTCATTCAAATGTGCCGCTTAAAAGGGAAGATAAAAATGTTTACCTGTTGTCTTCGGGTGTCGGCTTGGCAACTTTCAGACCGCTTGTACTTGAATATTTCAACCGTGCTGACAATGTCAAACACATTTATTCCTTGAATATCGATTCAAAAAGAGACTTTTTATTTACAAATATTTTTACATCCGCTCATGACAAGAATTTCACGGCACAGTTCGTCGATAACCGTAAAGACTATTATGAAGAAGTGAAAAATCTTGCTGGAGACAAGGATGGGTTCTTCTATATTGTAGGTAGCGACGAGTTCCTTGTGCAGAACATTGAAGTACTTCGTGGGCAAGGCATTAAGCCAGAACAGATTATGCTTGATAAACGTGAAAAAGAACTACCTAAATTTTTCTCAGTTGATTTGTCAATTTGAACATCTCAGCTCATTCGGACTAGAACTTTTTGCTTTGTTTTAAATTGTTAATGGTCTTACTGTTAAAAAAGGGAGTAGCTTTTTATACCATCTTAACGGGCAGTAAGACCCCACGAGTTTACAAAGTAGGGGGTCGTGCTGCCCGCTTGCGTCCGAAATTATTAAGATTAGTACCCTAATTTTATTGTTCAATATTAGTTACGTAAAATTTTTTCCATTGATTTCCCTTTTGCTAACTCATCGATTAGCTTGTCTAAATAACGAATTTCTCGCATTGTTGGTTCCTCTATTTCCTCCACTCGAACGCCACAGATTACACCTTTAATTAAAGTTCGTGCAGGATTCAATTGCGGAGCTTCTGCAAAAAAGGTTTCAAAATCAGTCTGTTTTTCCAGATGTTCTTCTAACTGTTCCTGGCTATATCCTGTCAACCAACAAATAATTTCATTAACTTCTGACTTTGTACGACCTTTTTTCTCAGCTTTCGCAATATAATGGGGATACACACTTGCAACACTCATTGTATATATCTTATGTTTCGTCATGATTAATCCTCCCATAATACCATTTGTGAGAATATGAATTTGTTAAAAGTAAGTTCTTATAAAGAATATAACACATTTTAATCGAAAAAAATCATCTCGAAAAATAGTTCCTTTCCCCAATGTGACAAATGGGACGCAGAACCTGACCCCATGACCCAGAGATGCTCAAGTTTTAAATATTGAGCGACCAACTCTGGGACTGATCATTATTTTTTAACAGCAGAGATTTAATAAATTGTGTATAAGCGGAAAACACAGATTTACAAACTTCGAAATTATTACAATTGGTTCTTCCATTAGGAAGGATTTTTTGTTAACAATGTAGAATTATATCAAAGTACATGTATTTGAAAAATTATTCCCTTTTACACTTGTGAATTGGTCATCCTCCGACTACTGCGATCATTTTTCCCTTAATTTTTCCTTGTTCTTTTCACATCACATAAAAATTGATGGGAAGGTGTTACATGAGAAATTATTTTCAAAAATTTATTATTAGTAACGATGCCATTGTTTTTTGGGGAGATACAGTAAAGGTAATGAGTACTTTACAACCTGAAAGCGTCGATGTCATTTTTGCAGATCCCCCATACTTTTTATCAAATGGTGGCATATCAGTTAAATCTGGAAAAGTTGTAAGCGTGGATAAAGGGGAATGGGATAAAATTGGTTCCTATGAAGAAATGCATAAATTTAATTTTGCATGGATTCGTTTATGCAAAGAAATATTAAAAGAAGACGGAACGATATGGATTAGCGGCACCCATCATAACATATATTCAATTGGCACGATCCTAAAAGAGCTAGGTTTTCATGTTCTTAATCAAGTCATCTGGGTAAAAACCGATCCACCTCCTAATATAAGTAAACGAATGTTTACTTACAGCTACGAAAATATCATTTGGGCAAAGAAAAATAAATCGGTACCGCATACTTTTCATTATGAATTGATGAAAAAAATGAATAAAGGAAAACAAATGACAGATGTTTGGCATATTCCACATGTTCCTATGGAAGAAAAAACTTTCGGTTACCATCCTACTCAAAAGCCATTACAGCTTGTAGAAAGAATTGTAGTAGCATCGTCAAGTAAACATTCTCTTATATTAGATCCATTTTGCGGAAGTGGGACTACAGGTGTTGCTGCTTTGAAATATGGCAGAAGGTTTATTGGAATCGATAATAATTTAGACTATGTAAAAATTAGTTTTAGAAGAATAAATCATCTTTTTCCAGAATGATATAAAAATAGCATGCCTTTTTTGTATATTTATTCATAGAAATCTGCGTTATTCCTAATAAAACTTTTGACGATAATTGTCGTTAAATGTAACATATAAAATAAAGGATTTAAAATAGAGGGAGAAGAAGGTAATGGGAATAACGAAAAGCAGAGTAATACAGCCGTTTTTAAAATGGGCTGGAGGCAAACGACAATTACTCCCGGAAATACGGAAATATATCCCCAAAAGAATGGGTACTTATTATGAGCCCTTTTTAGGTGGCGGAGCGGTATTATTCGATTTACAACCCAAAAAAGCAGTAATTAATGATATAAATAGTGAATTAATCAATACTTATTTAGTCATAAAAAATAATGTTGACGAGTTAATTGAAGATTTAAGAAAACATGAGAACACTAGTGATTATTATTATAAAATTAGAGATTTGGACAGAGATAAAAATCGGTTTAGTAAATTATCTGATGTTGAAAAAGCATCAAGACTTATATATTTAAATAAGACTTGTTTCAATGGATTGTTCCGAGTGAATTCGCAAGGGCAGTTTAATGTTCCGTTTGGTCGATATAAAAATCCTAATATTGTCAATGAATTTGTATTAAGGGCTGTATCTCATTACTTAAATAATAATGAAGTGAAAATTTTAAATGGCGATTTTGCTGATGCTGTTTCTAGCGCAAAAAAGGGAGATTTTGTTTATTTTGACAGCCCTTATGATCCGGTTAGTGAAACAGCTTCCTTTACTGGATATACTTTAGGAGGTTTTAATAAAGATGAACAAATTAGGTTACGCGATTTGTTTGTAGATTTAGATAAGCGTGGGTGTAAGGTACTTTTAAGCAATTCAGCTACAGATTTTATCAAGGATTTATATAAGGATTATCACATTGAAATTGTTTCTGCAACAAGAAACATCAATTCAATAGCTACAAAGCGGGGAAAAATTGATGAGGTGCTGGTGATGAATTATGAGCAAAACTCTAAATGATGAAGCGTGGGAAATATTATTTGATAAATATAATATTTTGAATGAAATAGAGAAACATGGGTACTATGAAATCGATTCAAAAACAATAAATACAGTCCGGCAGGCAAGGCTAATGGCAAAATTTGATCACCATATTAACTTGCCTGCTATTTTTAAGCAACATTTTTTATCGATTCTACCTGTTTCTCGTTCTCGATATGTTATAGGAAAATTTGATGCCTATGAAAAACTTAAATATGATAAGAACTTAAAGCCTGTTGAGATGTATTTACCTGAAATGATCGAGACAATTGATCGAAATAATTTGTATAGTGAAAGTGTTGCATTAAATTGTGCATTTGCATCGGGAATGATCGACGATTTGTTTGGGGAAACAGCTATTCCTACAGTTTCCGGCAGGATGGGCTCTAGTATTTTTGAGTTTGATATTAGCAGTTTTCCTTTACTAACTTCATTTAGAAAACAGAGGGGTTTAAATGGAACAGGTAATTTCACGATTCAAGTGAATAATGCTCAATTAGAAATTGATGGTGGATACGAAACCGACAATGCCTTTATCATTATAGAAGCAAAAAATGAAGCTGTAAGTGATTTTTTAATACGTCAGCTTTATTACCCTTATCGTCTATGGCAAGACAAAATAAAAAAACCGGTTATTCCTACCTTTTTTACATTATCAAACGATGTATTTAGCTTTTTTATGTTCGAGTATGAAAATAAAAATCATTACAACTCACTTAAGTTAGTAAAACAGAAAAACTACATCCTTCAACATGAAAATATAACACTTGATGAAATATATGATATATTGAAGACGGAAAAAGTTGTCGAGGAACCAAAGATACCTTTTCCTCAAGCAAATTCCTTTTCTAGAGTTATTGATTTTTTAAGTGTACTTGTAGACAATGATGGTTCAATGGATAAAGAAAAGTTAGTCTCTACGACTACTTTTAATGTAGTCGTCAGTAGACAAATCGACTACTATACTGCAGCTGCAATTTATTTAGGATTGGCTCAGCGTGAACGAACCAATGGAAATACGATTTATTCATTGACCAAAAAAGGTCAATTAATAATGACAATGCCTTATAAACAAAAATACTTGGGTTTTGTAAGCTCTATTCTACAACATCGCATATTTAAAAGAGTGTTACATGCACAATTAAATAACGCAGGTATACCTATTAACAAAGACGAGATTGTCAAAATGATGAAAGAGGAAAATCTGTATGGAATAGATTCTGAAACTACATTTGTGAGAAGAGCTTCATCAATTCAAGCGTGGGTGGATTGGATACTTTCTTTGCATGAAGAGTATGAAGGGTAAGTTAAATTGAACAATGATAAATAAGGAAATCCTAGACGAGTACATAAGTTGATCATTAAAATTTTGTACTCTTTTTTTATGTTTGAAGAAACCGATTCTCAAGGATAATTTGGAGTAAAAAATGCTTTTTTTCATCGACGAAACTCACCCGTCTTTGGGACACGAAACTCAAGTAAAAAATTTTTAGCAACTTGACAGATTGAAGTACTAGACTGCTTTCTTAGCAAGGTTTAACCTTTACAATTTTTTAATAAACTTAATTGAAAGATTATATGAACATTCCTTATTTCGAACTTTTACTATTAAAAACTGTTCTTCATCTCTTTACTAAAGAAAATTATAGCGTTATAATAACAATTAAATCCAACTATATGGATAGGAATAATTGAACATAGAGGTGCAGCGATGAGATTGAAACGTTTATTCATGTTATTATCAATCGGTTTCATTATTATTTTTTTAGCTGCTTGTACATCCAGTGGAAAGGAAAATTCCCCCAGTACAATACAAGATAAAGCTAGCAGCGAAAAATCCGTTAATTTTGTAAACAAAGAAAACATTCCTACGATGGATCCAGCCCTTGCAACAGATGAATCTTCATTTGCATTCTTAAGAAGTACAATGGGTGGTTTGTATCGATTAAATTTAGATGGAAAACTTGTTCCAGAATTGGCGACAGATCATAAAGTCAGTGCAGATGGTTTAACTTGGACGTTTAAAATCCGTGAAAATGCCAAGTGGGAAAATGGTGACCCGATTACAGCAAATGACTTTGTTTATGCTTGGAGACGTGCCATTGATCCTGCGACTGGATCCGAATATGGTCCATACTTAATGAATAATGTTATCAAAAACGCCACTGCCATCAGCAATGGAGAAATGTCCCCCGATCAATTAGGTGTACGTGCGGAAGATGACTTTACATTAGTTGTAGAACTGGAAAACCCGACACCTTATTTTGAAAACTTAACTTCCTTTGGTACGCTATTCCCATTGAACCAAAAATTTGTAGAAGAACAAGGCGATAAATTTGCGACAAGTTCGGATACATTATTGGCAAGTGGTCCTTATAAATTAACAAACTGGACAAGTACTAGTGATTCATGGGAATTGGTAAAGAACGACAATTATTGGGATGCTGACACTGTACAGATGGATAAAATTCACTTTGATGTGTTGAAAGACCCACAAACGGCAGCCAACTTATATGAAGAAGGCAGTGTCGATCGCGTAAATTTAACTTCTGATTTGGTTGACCAATATTCCGGCAACGATGATTTTGTAACCATACCAAATACCTTTGTATATTTTATTAAATTCAATCAAAAAGCAAATGATGCATTGGCAAACAAGAATATTCGGGCTGCTATTAGTCGTGCATTTGACAAAGAAGCGATTGTTCATGAAATTTTAAATGATGGCTCGATTGCTGCAAACGGACTAGTTCCAACCGGATTTGTTTCCATGCCTGAGTCACGAGAAGATTTTCGTAAGGTAAGCGGTGATCTTGTTACTTTTGATAAAACAAAGGCCCAAGAGTATTGGAAAAAAGGTCTATCGGAAATTGGAAAAGATAAAGTTGAACTTGAGTTACTAGCAGATGATGATGAGGCAACGAAATCTATCGTTGAGTATATCGCCAACCAATTGGAAACAAACTTACCGGGATTGACAGTTACTATAAAACAAGTACCGAAAGAACAACGGCTTGACTTGGAAGACGCAGGCGATTACCAAATGGAAGTTTCCAGATGGGGTCCGGATTTTGAAGATCCATATACATTTATGAGTCTGTTCACAACGGATAGTGGTAATAATAAAATGGGTTACTCCAATGCGGAATATGATCAATTAATTTCGGAAACTTCAACAACGTTAGCAACAGACAATGAAGCACGTTATAAAAACTTTGTGAAAGCAGAAAAAATCTTATTTGATGATGCCGCCATTGCCCCAATTTATCAAAATGCACGGGCTGAACTCGTCAATCCGAAACTAACGGGTGTACCAAATAAACCGGTTGTTTCTGCTTATGAGTTTAAATGGTTGGATATTGAGGAATAAAAAAATAAAAATGCCTTCCCCGAATCGCTCGGTGGAAGGTTTTTTTATTTTTGCAGAAGAGAGAAACCTTTGCCCCAATGTCAAAAATTAGGTCAAGTACCTTTCCTCATTTTCCACTATAAGATTTTAACATTTAATTAGATATGATGACTACAAAACAACAAGAACCTTCTCTTAATGTCAAAAACTGGGATGATGAACCGGTTCGCGGCCGCTAGAGTAATGTAAAATTTCAATGAGGTTAGGTTACTTTCCTGACACCATACCTAATTAGTCTAATAGGTTTATCTCAACGTACCTGGACAAGTACACGTATTTCATTAATTTTTTATTGACTTAAAACCTATCCCCATTCCCCAATAATTTTGCTATAATGTACGTGTAAAATTATTTTAATCGGTGAAAAAATATAAAATTTAACTCAAAAGGGTGTTGAGTATATGATCTATCAACTAAAAATTACATTGAAATATATCAAACCTCCCATTTGGCGGAGAGTAGAAGTAAGAGATTCCATGACATTTTATGACTTACATAGGATTATCCAAAATTCCTTCGATTGGGAGGACTATCATTTACATTCCTTCGATATAAAAAGATCGGCTGGTACATCGACTAATCATTTAATTACAATTGGTCCAATGAATCAGGAAAAAAATCAAGTTTTTAGTTTTGGTTTTGGTTATGATTATGATGAGAAAAAAGTAATTTTAAAAGAAATATTTCAAAATGAAAAAGATCGTGTTTTGTACGTTTATGATTTCGGCGATAATTGGGAACATGACATTGTTTTAGAGAAAATAATTCCTGAAGAAAACGACATATTTTACCCCAGATGTACAAAAGTAATGCGATTGGCTCCTGAAGAAGATAGCCGTGGGGAGTCTATATTTGATGATGTTGTAATAAAAGAGATTGACGGAAAATCATTAATGAATGAAATCAATCAATCTTTAGCAAACGAATTTGAGAACTGGCTGCCGCAATCCTTTGAAAATTACGATGATGATTGGTCTGAATTACTCGATTTGGCAGAGGAATTTAAAAAACTACAACCATGGAAATGGATGGATGATGATCAGATTATTGTCGTCAAAGATCCCGAAACAGAGGAATTAATTTATTGCTCTGTAATGGGAGGGGCTGGGATGGAATTTGGTCTTGTCGCTTTTATTGGTGAAGAAGGTTATACATATTTGAACCGGCTTATGACAGGGAACATAAATGATGAAAAGGAATATTTTAAACAAAATAGTTTGACTTTAAATTTGGTTGATCGGGGCGAATTGGAGGATGAAGATTATCAACTTCTAAAAGAACATGGTCGGTCCTATCGTGGGAAAAATCAGTGGCCCATGTTTCGAAGTTTTAAACCGGGGTATTATCCATGGTTTCTGGATGGGGAAGAAGTTCAGTTGTTGTCGTTCATTTTAGATGAAGTTATCTTTGCTAGTCAATATACAAAGAATATGGATCAAGATAATCTTGCAGGAAGATCATATATGTTATACACCTTTGATAAAGAAGAATATGATGCTGCTTCAAATGATGTAACGAAAAAAGATGAAATTCCATTATATGTTAATGAACTCGAACTGCAGCATTTGAAACATTCGCTTAAAAGATGCAATACGCCGCTTGAATTTGATTGTGAATACATTAATTTTCCTACACAGGATGAACCAGATGAACGTCCGTATTTACCCACAGTCATCCTTTCAGTGGAGCGGAAAAATCAGTTGATTGTCTATTACAACATGATTGGAAAAGATGGCGATATTACTGAAACCGTTCAGAAAGAATTAGTTGAATTAGTGAAAAGAATAAAAGCAATTCCAAGAGAAATTTGGGTGAAAGAGGAGATGGCTAGGTTACTTAATCCAATTGCAAAAAAACTAAACATTCAACTTCTCCCTGTTCAACAATTACCATTACTCAATGCTGCACTAAAAGAAATGGAACAGATGATGCCGGAATGATTGAAGTTAAGGGTGTCGATAACAAGTAGAAATGGCAAAATTATCTTTCCTTTACCTACAACCACAGTGGATGTTACTGTGGTTGTTTAACTATGTGAATCGAATGTAAAAAATATCGGTGAAAACCGTAAGAAATGTTATAATATAAAAGATAATACCATTCAACAAATTTATATCAATTATAAATTTCTTAATGGTCAATTTTGGCTATGAGATTTATTCATAATCTTTTCCCAATCTGTTATCTAAATTATCCCTAAACGAAATTGATAATATAGTAATAAAGATGAAATATGATTATAAAGAGAGTTTATTTAGAAAGGGATGAATTGATTTGAATCATAAACGAATACTTCGACTACTTTGTTTATTTTTCCTCATTATCTTAACGGGGTGTAAAAGTGAAGACGCTCAACCATCAGATGTTTTTACAACTTATGTAAAATACTGGAGTAATCAAAATTTCACCAAGATGTACGAGATGCATACGCCGGAAGCAAAGAAAATAATGAAAAAAGATGAATTTGTTGAACGTTATAAAAAAATTTATGGTGATTTGGAAGTAAAGGATTTAAAAATTGATTTTGAAAAGCCAAAAGATAAAATTGATCCGGATGCAAAAACTGCCACCATCCCATTTAAAGTTACCATGAATACGTTAGCCGGTCCTGTAGAATTTGAACAAAAAGCCAAGCTTGTAAAAGTTGAAAAAGAAGATAAAGTGACTTGGCAAGTCAATTGGAATACAGGATTTATTTTTGCTGGAATGGAACCGGAAGATCGAGTCGGATTAAAGACGACAAAAGCAGCTCGAGGTGAAATTCTGGACAGGAATGGAAACGGATTAGCTATAAATGGAGGAGCTTATGAAGTTGGTATTATTCCGGGACAAATGGAAGGAAAAGATGGGGAGATTAAATCCCAGGTAGCCTCCATACTTGGCATATCTGTTGAATCCATTGACAAGGCTTTAAATGCGAGTTGGGTTCAACCTGACTATTTTGTACCAATAAAAAAGATTCCTAATACACAAACGGATGTAGTTACTCAACTGGAAAACATTCCTGCTGTAACAGTAAATAAAGTAGAATCAAGAGTCTATCCTTTAGGAGAAGCAGCAGCTCATTTAATTGGCTATGTTGATGGAGTAACGGCAGAGGATATTGAAAAAAATAAAGGATACGCACCGGGGGATATTATTGGAAAAAGGGGCTTGGAACAGCTCTTTGAAAAACAACTAAAAGGTGAAAATGGCGCTTCGATCTATTTAAAAAAACCGGATGGTACAACTGCAACAATAGCTGAAAAACCGGTGAAAAACGGGAAAAACATCCAATTAACAATAGACAGTACATTACAACAGGAGATTATGGCAAAATTTAACGGCAAAGCAGGAACATCCGTTGCGATGAACCCAAAAACGGGTGAAATGCTGGCGATGGTTTCAAGCCCATCATTTAATCCAAATGAATATATGTTTTTATCTTCAAGTCAAAGAAAAACAATAGAAGAAAATCCGTTACAGCCATTGTTAAATCGCTTCGTTTATCCGCAAACACCGGGTTCGGTAATGAAGCCTTTTACCGCCGCAATTGGCCTCGAAACGAATAAGATTACAGCTGATCAAACGAGGAATATCACGTCTAAACAATGGCAGAAAGATTCATCGTGGGGCGGTTATTTTGTCACTCGGGTAACCGACCCGGGGAGACCTGTGAATTTAAAGGATGCACTTGTATTTTCGGATAATATTTATTTCGCACAAACGGCATTGGATATTGGAGCGGATTCGTTTATCGACGGACTGAAAAAATTTGGGTTTGATGAAGAAATTCCTTTTACCTATCCGTTAAAAGCATCGCAAATTTCTAATGACGGCAAATTAAATGGTGATGTTTTATTAGCAGACTCCGGTTATGGTCAAGGCGAAGTCCAAACCAATGTCGTCCATTTGGCAGCTGGTTATACCGCTTTTATTAATGACGGGAATATGATCAAACCAATTTTAGTAAATGAGGATGAACCGTCTCAAGTTTGGAAAAAAAGTGTAATATCGACCAATACAGTAAAGACAATTGCTGAAGATTTACGCGAAGTTGTGGCCAACCCAAGAGGAACAGGACATCTTGCTAATATGGATGGTTTACCGCTCGCCGGAAAAACAGGAACTGCTGAAGTCGGTAAAACAACTCAAGGAGAACAAGCGCAGGAAAATGGCTGGTTTGTTGCCTATAATACCGATACACAAGATTTACTTGTCGCCATGATGATGGAAAGTATCCAAGGAGAAGGAAAAATTGTGGTAAATGCGGTAAAAGAGATATTTGAGAGCTATAAAAAATAAAACTGTCCATCTGGGCAGTTTTATTTTTTTAAGATGATTTAATATTTATCATAGGTCAAAGTTACTGAAAAACTGATATACTAGAATTTTGCATCCTAAAGACGTCCGGTGGGTTTTCAATTATGTCGCCAAAAAAAGGAGTTTTTCGTCCAAAGTCGGTGACGAGATTGAGTTTCGTCGTCAAAAAAGGGAGTATTTCGCCTCGAAATGTTGAGGAGAATAGGTCTCGTCGCCAAAAAATGAAGTTTTTCGCCTCAAAACGATGACGAGAAAGGGTCTCGTCGCCAAAAAAGGGAGTTTTTCGACTCAAAATGGTGACGAGAAAGGGTCTCGTCGCCAAAAAAGAGCGTTTTCGGCTTCAAAATGACGACGAGAATAGGTCTCGTCGTCAAAAAAGGGAGTTTTTCGACTCAAAATGGTGACGAGAATAGGTCTCGTCGCCAAAAAAGAGAGTTTTTCGACTCAAAATGGTGACGAGAATAGGTCTCGTCGCCAAAAAAGAGCGTTTTCGGCTTCAAAATGACGACGAGAATAGGTCTCGTCGTCAAAAAATGAAGTTTATCGGCTCAAAATGACGACGAGAAAGGGTCTCGTCGCCAAAAAATGAAGTTTTTCGACTCAAAATGATGACGAGAAAGGGTCTCGTCGCCAAAAAATGAAGTTTTTCGCCTCAAAACGATGACGAGAAAGGGTCTCGTCGCCAAAAAAGGGAGTTTTTTGCCTCAAAATGGTGACGAGAATAGGTCCCGTCATCAAAAAATGAAGTTTCTCGGCTCAAAATGACGACGAGAATAGCTTTCGTCGCCCAAAAAGGGAGTATTTCGCCTCAAAACGATGACGAGAAAGGGTCTCGTTGATTTGATTGGTTTTCTAAGATGCGAAACTTAAGGATATTATCTTTGAATTAGTCGAGAACACTTGTGACTTTAATAATAAGAGGTTCTGATTTTACTACATCCTAATTACCCGAAATTTGATTAGCAATAATTTGGAAAATAAGAGCAACAGTAACCACACGTAATAACGGTTTTATTAAGTTTGGTTTTAACTTTTCAGCAATGCGAACACCTACTTGGGCACCGCTTATAGAACCAAGTAATAAACAAATGGTATATGACCAAATGATATGTCCCGTCGTAATATATGTTACAGCTGCCCCAAAACAGCTTGAAAACGTAGCAAGTCTGCTATATGCAATCGCCCTCAAGTATGAAATTTTTAAATAACCAAATAAATAAAGTTGCAAAGTCCCCTGACCAGGACCAAATAAGCCGTCATAAATACCAATGGAGTATAATCCAGGTAAACTAATTTTGTTTATCGTCAATTTTTGATCTCCTTGAAATTGGTCTTTACCCAAAAAGGATGAAATAAATGCAAAGATGAGTAAAAAGATTGCAATAATAAATAAATATTTCGATGAAAGAATAGAAGCGATTATCCCTCCGCTAATACCGCCTATAACACTAATAGGGATTACCCAAAAAGACTCTTTTATTGAAATTTGTCCGTGTTTGAATAAATATAAGAAACTAGAAAACGCGCTAACTGTATTGGATACTTTATTTGCACCAATAGCTGAGTGGATGGGACTTCCTAAAAGCAGCATGATAGGTAAACTAATTAATCCTCCACCTCCTGCTAAAGTTCCCAAAGTGGTTGCGACCATACCTGTAAAGAATAAAGCGATGTATTCCAACTAAACCACCTCCTCTATATAGTGTATTTCATGACAATCAATAAGGAAAATTAAAGTTTATTATTGATTTCGATAAATAAAAGTAATTAAAATTAAACAAAAAGGAATCGATTAGACCATAACTAACACTTTTTTACACTAAATGCAAATGTGTTTTCTACAAGTATAGGGAAAATTCGGCTATATTTGTAATAGATAGAATATAAGTTTTATTTCAATGATTTTGGCGAAACTCACCTTTCTACAACCAAAGATAAAAAAGTTTTGATAGAAATTATTAATCCTTTTTACGTTATAATCTACCATATTTGACCTTCCTTCAAATTCAAACAATCTTTATATCATTCATTTCGAGAGGTTACATTATTCAAAAAGAGAGAAAGTTATAAAAAAATAATTGCAATCGAACCAAATTCAAGCGATAATAAGATTCATAGATATTTTTGGCAGAAAAATGGTGGTGGAAATTTCATGAAAGTCGTAAAATTTGGCGGGACTTCTGTTTCGTCGGCTGAGCAGATAAAAAAAGTTTTCCAAATTGTTACAGCAGATCCTGAGCGAAAAATTGTTGTCGTCTCAGCACCCGGAAAAAGAAAAAAGGATGATATAAAAGTTACAGATTTGCTGATAAAATGCGGGGAAGAATATTGTAAAACGGGAAATGGGAAAGAAGCTTTTCTGGCAGTCGTTGATCGTTATGCAGAAATTGCTCACAAACTGGGGGTATCCGAGCATATTATTGATCGGATCGCCGCTGATTTACAAGAAATTTTACATGGGGATCGATCAAATGCTTCTCGGTTTATGGATGCAGTAAAGGCAAGTGGAGAGGATAACAGTGCTAAGTTGATTGCCGCTTATTTTCAATCCTGTGGCGTGGAAGCACACTATGTAAATCCGAAAGAAGCAGGTTTGTTTTTAACTGATGAACCGGGAAATGCCCAAGTGCTCCCTGAAGCATATGAACAATTGAAAAAACTTCGTGACAGACCCGGAATTTTGATATTTCCAGGGTTTTTCGGTTATTCAAAAACAGGTGAAATTGTTACTTTTTCTCGCGGGGGCTCAGACATAACGGGTTCAATCTTGGCCAGTGCCGTTGGAGCAACGGTTTATGAAAATTTCACGGATGTCGATGCCGTCTATACCGTTAATCCGAATTTTGTTAACAACCCGAAAGAAATTCATGAAATTACTTACAAAGAAATGCGAGAGTTATCTTACGGCGGTTTTGGCGTATTCCATGATGAGGCACTTATTCCTGTATTTCGCGCCGGTGTTTCGGTTAATATAAAAAATACAAATAACCCAAATCATCCGGGAACGAAAATTGTCCATCATCGGAATAACCAGAACGGTCCGGTTGTAGGAATAGCCAGTGATACCGGTTTTAGTAATATCTATGTAAATAAATATTTAATGAATAGAGAGATTGGTTTCGGTCGGCGTCTTCTGCAAATTTTGGAAGATTTCCATTTGTCATATGAACATACGCCATCCGGAATTGATGATATTTCTATTATTTTACGGCAAAATCAACTGGATTTAGCAACGGAAAGACAAGTTCTAGAGCGGATAAAGACTGAATTACATGCCGATGAAGTACATATTGAACATGATTTAGCAATGATTATGATAGTCGGTGAAGGAATGAGGCAAGCGATCGGAACAATGTCTCGAGCTGCTGCAGCCTTTGCAAGAAGCGGAGTAAATATTTTAATGATCAACCAAGGTTCATCAGAAGTAAGCATGATGTTCGGTGTGAAAGCAGCTGATGAGAGGAAAGCAGTACAAGCATTATATGAAGAGTTTTTTAACTAAAAGTCTGGTTTGACCAGGCTTTTTTTCTGTGGAAAGCAAAATGACCATTCCATTTGGTCATGTTAAATGTAAGTCAATTTATCTAGTGGAGGAAGATTGTAGAAAATAAAGATAAACAAGTTTTTAATAATGATAATGAGATTAAAAACAATACAAGATCGTCTATTAAATTAAAAAGTAGAGTTTGAATTTATTTAACAAGACTTGCTTGTTGAATTTTAACAAAAATAATAGAATGGAAAATCAATTGAAATATAATTGTAATATTATAGTAAATAGATTGAAACTAGACTCGTGTAGAATAAAAGACAGAAATCGACTTAATAAGTAAAGGTGGTTATAATCTTGAAGAAGCCGCTTACAGCACTGAGCGCAACAATTGTACTTGGAATCTCTTTTTCATCGGTACCAACATATACATATGCAGAAACAAGTAATTCAATTCAAAGCAAAATTATACAAAATCAGACAGAAAAGGCAAAAATAAATGAACAGATTGCCAGATTAGAACAAACGATTGCAGAGAATCAAAAAATAATGGAAGAAACAACAGAGAAAATTGCGGCCACTCAAGCAAAAATAGAACAGCTACAAGCTGAAAAAGCAGCCATTCAGGAACAAATGGCGAAACGGGAAGAACAAATTAAGAATCGGCTTCGTGTTATGCAAGCTGGTGGCGGACCATTAGGATATTTGGAAGTTTTGCTCGGTGCTACTGACTTTGAGGATTTCATCAGTCGTGCAAGTGCTATTTCAACATTAACAAAAGCAGATCAAGATTTAATTGCAAAACAAGAAGAAGATAAAAAAGCGATTGAGGAAACTGAAAAAGCTGCACAAGATGAATTAAACAAACTTAATGATATGAAAGAAGAACTGGCAGGTATGCAAAGTCAGATCGCTGAGCAAAAATCCCAAGCGGAATCTATTAAACAACAATTAGCAACAGAGGGAGAACAACTTTTGGCACAGAAACTCGCTGCTGAACAAGCTGCGCAACAAGCGGCTCTTCAAGCGGCAGTTACAGCAAGTACAAATAATTCAACAAATAATACAAGTAGTAAAACAGCAGTTGCTAAAGGAAATAAACCATCCAGTTCTTCATTTGTTCCAACGGTAAGCGGCGGAAATGCAATAAATACTGTAATTTCTGCCGGTAAACAATTTCTTGGTAATTCTAGTTATGGATTCGGTAAAGCAGATCCTGTAAATGGCGTTTTTGATTGTTCCGGATTTGTTAATTGGGCCTTTGCTCAAGCCGGTATTTCTGTTGGACGTTCAACAGGAGTACTCGTTGGACAAGGTACGAAAGTTGCCCCGAGTGACATGCGTCCGGGAGATCTTGTATTCTTTAATACAGATGGCAGAACCAATGGTCATGTTGGTATTTATTTGGGAAATGGACAATTTATCGGTTCCCAAACCAGTTACGGTGTTAGAATAGAAAATATGACAAGCGGCTACTGGGCTAATGCATTTAATGGAAATGTAAGAAGAATCATCAATTAAAATAGTAAACATTATTAAGGTCGACCGATTGTTAATTGGTCGGCTATTTTTTTCTTTTATAATAAAATTTTGGAAATAGTATATAATGATTACAACATATTTTACTTTTTTAATAGGGGGTATACTAATGAAGTTTCTTGTCGTTGGAGCAGGGGCAGTTGGCGGCTATTTTGGGGGACGTTTACTGGAAAAAGGGGCAGATGTCACATTTTTAGTAAGAGAAGGAAGAATGCGCAACTTAAAGGAGAAAGGGCTGGTTATTCATAGTGACTATGGGAATGCCACATTATCACCAAAAACAGTTATTACAGGTGAAGAAGTTGAATCATATGATGTCATCCTTTTATCAACAAAAGCTTATCAACTAGACAATGCAATAGACGACGTTCGTCCATATGTGGGGGAAAACACAATGGTTATTCCGTTACTAAATGGAATGGCTCATTATAACAAACTGGATGAACAATTCGGTAGAGAAAAGGTAATTGGTGGTCTATGTTACATTGAAGCCACACTGGATAGCGAGGGGGCAGTTATTCAGAAAGGTCCGTTACATATGCTTGTATATGGTGAACGATCCGGGCAAGAATCTGAGAGAATCATAAAATTAGCTGATGCGTTAAAAGGAACAAAGGCGGATTTTCAATTAAGCTCGACCATTATTGAAGATCTTTGGCATAAATATTTATTTATTGCTACCATGTCGGGAATTACTACTTTAATGAGAGCTCCGATCGGTCCAATTTGTAACCATCCGAGTGGAATGGAGACAATTAAACAATTAACAAAAGAAATAATCGATGTTATGAATGTTGCAGGAGCACCAATATCCAATGAATTAGAGACGATTCAGATGGAAAAGATTGCAAACTTAGCGCCTGAAATGAAATCGTCCATGCAACGAGATATGGAAAAAGGGCTCCCTGTAGAAGCGGATCACTTGCACGGCTATCTGTTAGAAATCGCCAAGACAGCCGATCTTCCCGTACCCGTTTTAGAGTCCGTCTATGCGAATCTAAAAATATATGAGCGTTCACGGTAAAACTTCAGCGTAAGTTTTTCTAGAAAAATATAGTTTTAACATACAATTGCAAAAAGCATAAGTAGGGACATATCAGACTGTCCGAGGCCGCTGAAAAAGGGTAAACATGATATTGAAAACACTTTCCGGACAGGATATCCGTTTGGTTTACTGGGTTTACCCCTTGTAAATTGTGCAAGCAAACTTATCGAATAATTTTTCAGTGGCTTCAGACTGTCCTTACTTTCATTTAATAAATAAACGCCATTACATCTTCAATAATTCTCTTACTGCATAGGTAAATCCATTTTCATCATTGGTTTTAGTGATTATATCTGCCTCTTTTTGGACTTCAAGCGGTGCATTGGCCATAGCGATTGCTGTTGTTGCCACTTTAAATTGTTCCACATCATTCCCACCGTCACCAAAGGCATAAATTTCATCAAACGAAATCTTCATATGTTTTTGATATCGTAATAGCGCTGTTCCTTTATTTGCCTCAACCGATGTAAACTCAATATTGTCTGGGTGCGAGGATGCAACAGACAGTGCTAATTTCCCTGCAACAGTTTTTTTTGCAAGATCAATTGTTTCAATTTGATCAGGTCGAGTAACAGCCATTACTTTATAGATTTTCAAATTGTCTTTTTCAAAAATTTGATCATAATTATAATTTGCGAACATGGACTCGATTTCTTCCCAGCTTTTCCCTTGAATGTCCGGATTACGGAATGGAAAACCGCCTTGATTCGTATATACCATAATACCGAGACCGAGCTCGCCTAAAAGCGAAAATAATTTTTTATACGTTGAAATTGGTATCGAGGCTTCAAATAGAATATCACGATTTTCAGAATAGATAACCGTTCCATTAATACTGATGATAGGAAGATTAAGTTTTCCAATCTCCTCAAATTTAAGAACATCCTCAATTGCCCGGCCTGAATTAATAATTACATAATGTCCTTGCTCATGCAGATATTTTAAAGTTGCAAAATTTTCCTCTGGTATTTCACGGGTTGAATTTAATAGAGTACCATCCAAATCAATTGAAAAACATTTCATCGTCGCAAATCCTTTCTTTTTTAGCTCTTTTCCAAAATGTGGTGTATTTTGAATAAAATCATAACTTCATATTTGTCACACAGGTTTGATCATCTTCAAATGTGGAAATTTCTGATTGGGCATTTTTCTCATCTTTCGTAATGGTTATCGTAAATGTTTCATTTCGGGGCAGCCAAAGATCGATAAATCCGTTTGCATGTGTTTTCATTTTTTTATCGACAATAACGTTGCCCTCTGTATTCTCAATAAAAACATGAAATTCTTCGTTAGCCAGTTCACCGCGGCAGCCTGTCAAACTATGGATTTCACACGGATGGGTTTGGTGGATGTACGGCGCAATGGAAACAAAAAATTCATCTTTGGGAAGATCGTATGTCACTTGATTGGAATTTTTATCTGTCACAATTAGTTGCTGTGAGGTTATCGATGCTGAACCGTTTTTCAAATTACCGACACTGTAGTCATGGACTAATTGTTTAATATCCCCGCTCTGATTTTTTATCGTTGTATTTTTTTCATTATTTATGTTTTTATCCAAATTAATAGAAACGAAAAATGATATTAATACTATTCCGAGGATACCGGAAAGCCATATGATTTTATTCTTCATGGTGCCTCACCCTTCTATAGAATCTTGATAATTTAAATGTAAAACAAGTTAATCAATAATGCAATGAGTAAAACATTAACTGATTCCAGAAAATGGGAATGATAATTTCTATTTTTTAGCAGTTAATCATTGACAAACGGCTATAATTTGTTATAATAAAAAACAAAATGTTTATAATATTGATACGTTTAAAATAGATGGGGAATGATCATGGAACAATTAATACAGGCAAGAAGAGTTGGCAAATTTTATAGCTTTTTTGGCTTCTTCTGGGGCTTTTATTTTAGCGCCGGCTTTTTGTATTGCACAAAATGAATAGTTTTCACTGATGAGTTCTTCATGTAATAGAAAAAGTAATTATACTTAATAAAAAATAGAACTCAGCTTATAGGGTTCTATTTTTTTATTTCAACTAACGAAAAGAAGGTGCTTTTCATGAAAAAATTATTCGTTCATTTGGGGGATAGGAGTTATCCAATTCTTATTGAAAAAGGACTCCTTGAACAAGTTGGTGAAGAAATTAAAAAAATTTATGCAGGACGGAAAATTTTTGTTGTAACAGATGTTCATGTCAATCAACACTATGGCAGAAACGTCTTAACTAGTCTTGAACATGCCGGATTTCAAGTAGATCTATTAGCTTTGCCGGCCGGAGAAGAGACAAAATCCTTCCATATTCTTCCAAAAATTTATAATCAATTTTTAGATTTTAAATTGTCAAGAAGCGATTTAATTATCGCTCTTGGCGGGGGCGTGATTGGTGATATTGTCGGCTTTGCGGCATCGACTTATTTAAGGGGCGTTCCATATGTGCAAATTCCAACTTCACTTCTCGCCCAAGTTGACAGCAGTGTCGGAGGGAAAGTTGCAGTCGATTTGGACAGAGGGAAAAATCTAGTAGGAAGCTTTTATCATCCAAAATTAGTACTGATTGATCCGAATGTCCTTCATACTTTAGAGGAGCGGTTCTTTTGGGATGGGATGGCGGAAGTAATCAAATACGGCTGTATTAAAGATGTGAATTTGTTTAATGAATTGAAAAATTACCAAAGTATGGAAATGGTTATGGAACATATTGAAAACATCATTTACCGTTGTTGTGAGATAAAAAAGGAAGTTGTTGAAGAGGATGAAAAGGATACCGGAAACCGAATGCTTCTCAACTTTGGCCATACGCTCGGTCATGCAATAGAAACATTTTACCAATATAAAAAATATACGCATGGAGAAGCAGTGGCAATCGGTATGTACGAAATTTCAAAACGTGCAGAAGAAAAAGGATTAACGGAAAAAGGTGTTGCCGAACAAATTATGCAAATCGTTCAGCAATATCATCTCCCATATCAATTGGAAATCCCAAGTCTTACACCCATTTTGGAAACAATTCAATTAGACAAGAAAAATATAAACGATGTCCTTCATGTTATTTTATTAAAACGGATTGGTGAATCATATATCAAAGAGACGACAATTGATTTCTTTAAATAATTTAGAATTTAGGGGGGGAATAAAATGGACTGCTTAATTGATCCAAAGAAATTAAACGGTGAAGTGAAAGTACCACCATCAAAAAGTATTGCTCATCGGGCAGTTATTTGTGCCGCACTCAGTGATGGAATAAGCCGGATTTCAAACATTGATTATTCTGATGATATTCTTGCAACAATGGAGGCAATGAAATCATTCGGAGCAAAAATGACAAAAAATGAAGACGTTTTGGAAGTTGTTGGCATCTATGCAACCGGGCAACTAGACCGAAAAAGGAATATTGATGAAGTCCTTATTGACTGTAATGAATCCGGTTCTACATTACGATTTGTCGTTCCAATCTCCACTTTATTTCCGGGGGAGCATCGCTTTATCGGCAGAGGAAAATTGGGACAAAGACCGCTTCATACATATTATAATATTTTTGATGAGCAAGGGATTCAATACAGTTACAAAGAAGGTGAACTGGACCTACGGGTTGAGGGCAAGTTAAAAAGCGGTCTTTATGAAGTTACGGGGAATGTTAGTTCGCAATTTATCTCAGGATTATTATTTACGTTACCGCTCCTTGACGGTGATTCAAAAATTGTCATTACGACAGAAATGGAATCAAAAGGGTATATTGATCTTACGTTGAGTGCTTTAAAAGATTTTGGTATTCATATTATTAACCATAATTATCAAGAATTTTTTATCAAGGGAAACCAAAAATATAAAGCCCGTGATTATCGGGTTGAGGCTGATTTTTCCCAAGCAGCATTTTTCTTGGTAGCAAATGCATTAAATAATGAGGTTGTTTTGCATGATTTGAATTTAGACTCGTTACAAGGGGATAAAGAGGTCATTCATATACTGGAACGAATGGGGATGAAATTTTATCAAGAAAACGGAGGTTTAACCGGTAAACCGGAAAAAGAGTTAACGGCAACGGTTATTGATGGTTCTCAATGTCCAGATATTATCCCGGTACTTTCGTTGGCAGCAGCATTAAGTAAAGGAACAACCAAGGTGATAAACGCAGGAAGACTCCGGATCAAAGAATCGGATCGCCTCCATGCAATCGCGACTGAATTGAATAAAATTGGTGCAAAAATTATTGAAAAAGAGGATGGATTAATTATCGAAGGAGTGCCAAGTTTATATGGCGGTAGCGCAGTATGGAGTCATAATGACCACCGTATCGCCATGACCCTTGCCATCGCTTCGACGGTCTGTAAAACGTCTATTCTAATAGAAGACCATGAATGTGTTTCGAAATCATACCCAAACTTTTGGCGAGACTTTAAAGTACTAGGAGGTCGTTTCTTTGAGCGGGATAATGGGAAATAAGTTAAAATTATCTATTTTTGGTGAATCACATGGCCCAGCCATCGGAATTACAATTGATGGTTTACCGCCGGGTGTTGCAATTGACATGGATAAAGTACTAGCGGAAATGGATCGTAGAAAACCGGGAAAAAGTTTATTGTCGACTACACGGAAGGAGAGCGATACACCAGAAATAATCAGCGGATTTTTTAACGGATATACAACCGGTGCACCGTTGACAGCGATTATCAGAAATAGTGATCAACGTTCAAAAGTATATGAGGATATAAAAAATTTAATGCGACCGGGTCATGCGGATTATCCGGCATTTGTCAAATACGGCGGGTTCCATGATTATCGCGGCGGTGGTCATTTCTCCGGCAGAATTACGGCACCGCTTGTATTTGCCGGGGCGATTGCTAAGCAAATTTTGGCCGAAAAAAAAATCTTTGTTGGTGCCCATGTAAAAAGTATTAGTCATATTGATGACAAAAGTTTTCAGGATGTGGAAGTAAACCAAGCTCTTTTTGATGAGTTAAAGAAGCAAGAATTACCGCTTATTGACGGAGAAAAACGGACAGAAATTGAAGAGGTAATTTTACAAGCACGAAAAGATATGGATTCGGTCGGGGGAACCATTGAATGTACCGTCGTTGGCATCCCGGCCGGAATTGGGGATCCTTTTTTCAATTCCGTTGAATCCGTCCTTGCTCACTTAATATTTTCAGTGCCGGCAGTTAAAGGAATTGAATTTGGCAAAGGGTTTGAAATGACGAAACTCCGAGGTTCAGAGACGAATGATGCTTACTACTACGAGGGAGATGAGGTTAAAACGCACACGAATAATAACGGCGGCATTACAGGCGGGATTACCAATGGCATGCCGGTTCTATTCACAGTAGCCATTAAGCCAACTTCTTCCATTGCAAAAAAACAACAAACAATTAATATTGCCGAACATAAAAATACTGATTTAGTTGTTAAAGGCAGGCATGATCCTTGTATTGTACCACGGGCAATACCAGTTATTGAAGCAGTCACTGCCCTCGGAATTTTAGACTTAATGTTCATTTCCTAAAGAGTGATCAACTCCAAGGGATACAAATTTTGTACATCTTCACGGAGTTTTAATTTCATAAAGAGGGGTAAAAAAATGTCAGAGATAGATGATTATCGAAAAAAAATTGATCAAATTGATAAACTATTAACGGAACTTTTTGAGGAACGGATGAACACCGTTATAAAGTTGAGTAATTATAAAAAGAAGGACGGGTTACCTGTTTTAAACCGGGATCGGGAAACGGAAGTAATTGAGAAAAATATAAAAAATTTAAAAGATCCAAATTATCAATGGGCATTGAAAAAATTTTACACAAACCTGATTAATTTAGGTAAGGAACTGGAATACAAAATGATCCGGGATGGTGTTTTTCCCGGCGAACAAATGAACCACTTTTTAAAAGTTGGCTGTTACGGAGTGCAAGGTTCTTTTTCTGAAGAAGCGATGTTCAAATTCTTTGGTAAGAATGTGGAATCAAGCAATTATGAAGAGTTTGAGGATGTTTTTTTAGCCGTGAAAAATGATGAAATTGATTTTGGCGTGGTACCGATTGAAAACTCTTCAACGGGTGCGATTTCCCAAGTTTACGACTTATTGACTAAATACGAGTTTTATATTGTTGGTGAACAATATATTAAAGTGAATCAACATTTAATTGGTCTTAAAGGAACAGACCTGTCAAAAGTCCAGGAAGTATATTCTCACCCACAAGGATTTGAACAAACGAGTAAGTTTTTAAAAAATTATAAGCACTGGCGCTTGATCCCGTTTTTAAGTACGGCTGATAGTGTACGCCATATTCGTGAATTGAATGATCAAACAAAAGTGGCGATTGCCGGAAAACGAGCGGCGGAGATTTATAATATGGAAATTCTTAAAGAAAATATTAACAATAAAGTTGGTAATTCGACTCGATTTATTATTATTTCTAAACATTTACAAGTGGCTGCCAAAAGTAATAAAACGAGTGTTGTCTTCTCATTGGAACATAAAGTTGGGACCCTTTACCAGCTATTGAGCCATTTTGCTGAAAATGATATTAACATGATGAAAATTGAATCCAGGCCTACCGAAGAAGGAAATTGGAAATACGTGCTATATGTGGATTTTGAAGGAAATATCCGGAGTGAAAAAGTGAAAAAAGCCTTAAGTTTAATTGAAGAAGGCTGTGAGTATTTCCGCTTGCTCGGGTGTTATCAACAAGATACAGTAAGATAATTAGTGAAAGTTGACATTAGTGAAATCGAACAACAAACATGCAAAATCCATCGAGTTTAACGGAAAGGATTGGCAGTTTCCATGGAATTTTACGGACTTTTAGGTGAAAAATTAGACCATAGTATCTCGCCGGAAATTCATGAAAAGATTTTTTCTCTTTTAAAAATCCGGGCAGCTTATAAAAAATTTGAAGTAAAAAAAGAAGACTTACAAAAATTTGTCGATGGATTAAAGGTATTGGAGATTAAAGGGGCGAATGTAACGATTCCTTATAAACAAACGATTATTCCATACTTAGATGGTCTATCAGAAGAGGCAAAAAAATTAAATGCGATTAACACGATATTGCTGAAAGACGGAAAATTATACGGATATAATACTGATTATTTTGGCTTTGGCACGATTCTTCAGTGCAATCATGTTGAGGTTGAAAATAAAGTGTGTATGGTACTGGGCTACGGTGGTGCAGCGAAAGCCGTCGTTCAATACTTACTCGACCATGGGGTAAAAAAATTGTATATTGTATCGCGACGAACATGTAAAGATGTATATGATGATTTGCGAGTTCAATTTATGACGTATGATGAGATCGCTACCGTTAGAGGGGATGTACTAATCAATACAACTTCAGTCGGCATGTACCCGAGTGTGGACGAAAGCCCGGTTGCGGAAGAGATCATTATAAATTTTGCTACATTGATTGATATTATCTATAACCCGCGGGTTACTAAATTTTTGGAAATTGGTCGGCGATTGGATAAAAAGATATGCGGTGGACTGGAAATGTTGGTCGGTCAAGCCATAAAAGCGGAAGAAATTTGGCAAGAAAGAGAAATCAGTCATGAAATTTTGACAAAAGTAATGGATGATTTCGATAAAAAATTTCAGTAAAATGAGTGATTGAATGAAAAACAAATTAGTCATTATCGGTATGCCGGGGAGTGGAAAAACGACCATTGGCAAACTGGTAGCAGAGAAAACCGGAAAGCCTTTTATCGACTTGGATGAATTTATTGTGGAGTGGACAGAAAAGACAATCCCCCAGTTATTTGAAAAGGGAGAAGACCATTTTCGTGAAATTGAAACAAGGGCTTGCATGGAAATTGCTAAGCGAAAGGATTTGATTGTCTCAACCGGCGGCGGTGTCATCAAAAAACCAATCAATATAGAATTGTTGGGTGACAATGGGGTTATCGTCTTTTTAGATCGGCCGGTAGATTTAATCATGGCGGACATCATCGTCCAATCCAGACCATTGTTAAAAGAAGGCAAGGAAAAACTGCTCGCCCTTTATGAAGAGCGGTACGAGTTATATAAAAAATATGCAGATGAGATTATTGCTAACGACCGCATTATTGAAGAAGTTTGTACTGACATTATAGGGATTATGAACAAATATGAAATGATATAAAAGGGCTGCATAATTTGCAGTCCTTTTTTTGTAAAGAAAAATTAAATTCGTTTATCGTTAACCTTTTGTGTTCTTGTTCATAACTGATACTTTTTGCAGTACAGGTTTTCCGGCAAACAATCCCGTATACATCAGCAAAATTCCCATCATGATAATCACACCGATATAAACCGACATCATCGACGGAACCAAGAATGCTCCAATAATAATGGTTGAACGGGCGATTAAATCAGCCCCACTAAAAGAGACATTTGAAAAAGCGGAGTATGACCCGCGTTTATCATCCGGAATCATGTTCGATTGCTCGGTCTTTCGAATTGGTGAGTAAATCAGTTCGCCAACTGTTGCAATAAAATTAAATAAGACTAACAGATACCAAATGTTTGCCGAAGTGACCGTCACATAGCCAATCCCATAAAGCAAAAGTCCAACCAATAAACCTTTTTGCTTGCTGAAATGATTAACCATTCGATTTATAAAAAATGTCAAAAACACAACCAGCAATGTATTTTCGATATTGAGAATACTCAACATGCGAACCCCGTCAACCGTAAAACCGCCAAAATCAATCGGCTCAAATTCATTTGCTAACCGGACACCAATATAACTGCTCATCGAAAATTCTGCAGCAAAAATGAACATTGATCCGACTACCACTTTGACAAAAGGAGCATCCTTAATGGCAACTTTGTAATTGCTTAATACATCAAGAATAACATTATTATGCTGCTTTTTTAATTGCTTTACAGAAACATCTTGAAGCCACAACCAATAGGCAACAGGCAAACAAGATGATGTAAAAGTGAGAACGGCAAACAATTCGATTTGATGATTTACATAAAACATGCCGCCAAGAGCCGTCCCAATCGCCAGAGATAAATTGACTAGCCAATAATCAATCACATACACTGATTTTCGATTCTCGGGTGTTGTTGAATCAATTATGATTGCCTCCATTGCCGGACTCCCGAGCCGTGACACAACAATAAAAATAATATAACTAACTGCAAACAACCCAATCAACCGGTCACTTGGGAGTAAACTCAACGTCATCAAAAGGAACGTCATCGCACTTAAAGAAGAAGTAATCAGTAATACCTTTTTACGCGGAAAACGATCAGAAATATATCCCCCAATCAAATTCATAATGAAACTAATAAAAACGGTCACAATTAAAAATGAACCGGCCCAAATTTTTCCTTTTTCTTGGGCAAAAAATAAGGCCATAAAGGGCATTACGGATGAGGAAACGGTTCGATTAAGAAATGAGGTAATTAATCGGACTTTAATATTTTGCGGATATTCGTGCCATTTCATTTGGAAGACCCCCTTATGTTTAGTATATTAAAATAGACATATATAAAAATAAATAGACAATATTAAATATTATTGTCTACTTTTAGGTGGGAACAAAATGAATGAGTATTTATTTACACTATGGAAATCTGTTGAATCAGGGCCGGTTCGAGTAGAGGATATGGCACAAATTTTACATTTAAGTCCAAAACAAACGGCTCGCTATATAAAAACATGGGAAAGGGAAGGTTGGCTTTCATTTACATCAGGACGTGGTCGCGGGAATGTATCGAAATTAACATGGTTGAAAAATGTTGAAGAAGTTTATGAACAAGAGTTAACTACAATGATTGAAGAGGAGCCGATTGAAAAAAGTAGCAAATATTTATTGATGGATTGGTCTCAGGAGCGAAAAACAAGGTTACTAAACCATTTTCAATCAAAGTTCGGATTCAAACAAACTGTCTATGAAATCGATCAACTCATCATTCCCCGCAAATATCCATTTCATTCTCTTCACCCGTTGGATGCCGTCCATGTACACCTGGCAAATTTGGTGGCAACGGTCTATAACCGGTTAGTGGCCATCGATGAAAGAGGAGGAGTGGAACCGGAAATTGCCCATAGTTGGAATATGACTCCAACAAAGCTTAGACTTTATTTAAAAAAAGATGTGAAATTTCATGACGGGTCTATTTTAACGGCGAATGATGTTGTCCAATGTTTAGAGAACATGAGAAAGCAACCTCAATATGCGAACCTTTGGCAACCGGTTGAACGAATTCGTGCCGTAACACCGCTTGTCATCGATATCGATACACCGAATGGTTGCAGCTATACCCTTCAGCTGTTGGGAACAATCATTGCCAGCATTTATAAAGAAACGGATCATGGATTAGTTGGAACAGGTCCTTTTTATGTTGCTGAAAATAGTGAGGTGAAAACAAAATTAATTGCTTTTAAAGAACATTTTCAGGAACGGCCGCTCCTTGACGAAATTGAATTTATCCAAGTACCGAAAGACTATGATTTCATCTATACTTCTAATTTGAAAAAAGAGCACGAGTCTACTTTTGTCTTTAAAAGTCATTCCGGATTCGGTGTTGTTATAATGAACGCCAATCGAAATTCGGATATCAGCCGGCAAGAGGTACGCGATTACATTCATTCGGTTATTGCGGGGCATCGCCATGAAGTAACTGGTGTATATGAAAAAATGGTACCCAATCATGCGAGCTGCTTATCGCATAAGAAAGAGCCATACCCGATTCCTAAGGTAGAGCGACCTCGTTTTTACGCACCGCTGATCCTTATGCAACGGAAATGGAATGAACCGATGACAAACTGGTTGAAAGAGATTTTGGAAGAGGCAGGGGTTCCGATTGAAGTAAAGTGGCTGACCTTTGAGGAATCAGTATATGAAAAAACGAAACAGGAAGAAGTGGATCTCTATATTCACGGAGAAATTTTTGAAATGAACGAAACCTTTTCTTTTTACTATTTTTTAAAAAACGGATATTCGCCACTTGCCAGTATTTTGAACAATGATCTCGGATTAAAAAGACAAGTGGATAGGTATGTTCAGACGCCGTTTGAAAAGTGGGATGATCTTCATGAACAAATGGAAAAATTGTTGATTGAAAAGTCGATTATGATTCCGCTGTATCATCAAAAAAAGGAAATTCCATTTTCAAATGATATCATGAATATCCAGATGAAGCATTTTGGCTATGTTGATTTTTCTAAGCTTTGGGTCCGTCCGGAAATATAATTCATGCATATACGATTGTATTATCTGACTTTTGTAGGATTTCTCCAATTCTTCCGGGAATCTACGAAATGAAGAGGCCATACCCTAATCGTTTATAAAAATCAGAAGAGGATAGGAAATGCATTTTGTAAAACCGCTGAAGAGTAACTTTTTTTGGTGTTACAAATGGACGATTTAAAGACGCAATTTTTGTTTTCACATTTTTAAAATTTTCCAATTATGATAAACTAGTTATATATTGTCACTGGATTTAAAAAAAAAAATTTACACTAGATATTGTAATTGTTTTAATTTTCAGACATTACGTGTTTTGCTTAAATATGGCTTTTTGGGGCGAATCATATGGGCTTGCCTTAAATTTTTTCAAAAACATACCATGAACGCATAATATTTTGTGTCTTATCAATTGATACCGTGAAGTACTTATTGTCGTTTGAATATGGTATTGGGGGAAATAAATAAAAATGTTGAAAATAAAAGATATTGAAATTGGCGAAGGAATACCAAAAGTGATCATTCCGCTGATGGGAACAACGGATCAAGAATTACTTGAAGAATTGGAAGAAATTAAAGATTTGAAACCTGATATAATTGAATGGCGTGCAGATGCTTATTCAAAAGTTGAAGATTTAGCAGCAATAAAAAATCTACTTGAAAAAATGAGTACCCAACTGTTCAATATTCCGCTCATTTTTACGTTCCGTACGCATAAAGAGGGCGGGATGAAAGAAATTGCCGGAGACTATTATTTGAAACTATTAAAAACCGTTATCCAAACAAAAAGAGCAGATCTTGTTGATATTGAACTATCCAGCGGTGAAACAATTGTAAAAGAAGTTGTGGCTTTAGCTGAAGAAAATGGAGTTTATATGATTATTTCAAACCACGATTTCCAGCAAACGCCAACAAAGGATGAAATAATTCGCCGGCTTGAGACCATGCAATTGCTTGGTGGTCATATCTCAAAAATCGCCGTTATGCCGAAAAATGTTCAAGATATTCTTACCTTACTAGATGCTACGATTACGATGAAAAATAAGGATAGAGACCATCCGCTCATTACGATGGCCATGGGTCCCCTTGGATTAATCAGTCGTTTATCCGGAGAACTGTTCGGCTCAGCTTGTACGTTTGGAGCCGGTAGAACCGCTTCGGCACCGGGGCAAATTCCTGCCGATGATTTAAGACACGTATTGAACATCTTTCATAAATATTTTGAAGCATGAAGGTATATTTAGCATTAAAAAGATGTGAGCTTATTTAACAAAAGAAAAGCAGTCAGGAAAGGATTTATCATGGAAAAAAGAATAATTATTACAGGATACGGTGTTGTCGCCAAGGAATTTTGTAAACTATTGTTGAGCCATTCCGAATCAATTAAAAATATGTACGGTTTCCATCCAAAAGTGACAGGTATTATTGGTACAAAAGGGATGCTTTATGAAGCAGAAGGGATCTCTTTGGACAAATTGATGAATTATGACGTTGGATCCAATGCACTTACTCAATATGCCGAGGAAAAAAATATTTTTTTAGTCCCTCCAAAATGGAATGGTGATGTCCTTGTTGAATGTACACCAACCGATATTAAGACCGGCGAGCCGGGATTATCGTACATACTAAATGCCATCGAAGCAGGAATGGCTATTGTTTCTGCTTCAAAAGGGGCGCTTGTTCATTCTTTTAAAAGAATAAAAGAAGCAGCTCGGAAAAAGGGGGTCAGTATGAAATTCAGTGGGGCAACCGCGGCTGCACTGCCGACCATGGATATTGGCGGGTATAGTTTGGCCGGCGCAACAATAACAAGGATTGAGGGAATTTTAAACGGGACCACAAACTTTATTTTGACTACCATGGCCGACAACAATCTATCATTCGATGAAGCTTTAAAAGTCGCTCAAATGAAAGGAATTGCCGAGAGGAACCCGAGTTTAGATGTGAAAGGCTATGATAGTGCAGGTAAAATTTTATTACTTACGAACGGGTTATTGGAAACGAGTTTTTCCTTAAACGATATCCAAATTGAGGGAATTGAACATGTCACAAAAGAGAAAATAAATGAAGCACAGGAGAAGAATGAACGAATAAAATTATTGGCCAGTGTCATTTTAAAAAATGAACATCTTTCCCTTGAGGTAAGACCACGAACCATTCCGCCTTCTAATCCTTTGTATTATGTAAATGGAACAAATAAAGGAATTGTATTTGAAACGCAAGAAATGGGTACTGTTTGCGTAACAGGCGGTGCATCACATCCGAGAGGAGCAGCGGCAGCAGTATTAAAAGATGTCATAAATTTATATCGGAGAGATTTGTAATTTGTATGTAACATGAAGAGTGTCTTTTGAACGTCGTAAATGGAAAGCGGGTAACTCTCTATTTTGTTGACGAGATACATTTTCGTCGACTTTTTTAGGCTAGAAAGTCTCAGTTTTACGGACGAAACCGACCTCCTCACCAATTAATTTGAGGCGAAAAATGCTCGTTTTTGACGACGCTCCTGATTCTCTTTACCATTTTTAGGTGAGAAATGCTTGTTTTCTACGACGAAACCGAAACTCGTTACCATTTTGAGGCGAGAATTACTCAAATTTGACGACGAACCCTCTTTGGGATACAAACCTCAAGTAAATATTCACCTTTCCTTGTTAAAAATTAATTGATAAAATTAATTGATAAAGATTGGAGATGATAGTTTTGGCGGAAACACACAGATTTACAAAAGGGGAGGAGATTGCAAATGCTGTCACTCACGGAATCGGGGCTTTATTAAGTATAGCGGCACTCGTCATCCTTATTGTTTCGTCTTCAATAAACGGAACTGCAATTCATGTTGTGAGTTTTACAATTTTCGGGGCGACAATGGTTTTATTATATACATCATCTATGCTTGTTCACGCCCTTCCCCAAGGAAAAGCGAAAGATGTTTTCGAAATACTGGATCATTCATCCATATATTTGTTTATTGCTGGATCCTATACGCCCATAACATTACTTGTTATAAAAGGTGGTCTGGGTTGGACTTTGTTCGGTATTGTTTGGGGCCTTGCCATTGGTGGAATTGTTTTTAAATCTTTCTTTGTGAAAAAATATTTATTTACATCGACGATTTTGTACGTATTAATGGGTTGGCTAGTTGTCATCGGTTGGAAGCAAATTGTCGAAAATATGCCATTCAATGGTGTTGTATTACTTGTAATCGGAGGCGTTTTTTATACAATCGGAGCAATTTTTTATGTTTGGCGTGGATTTAAATTTCATCATATGATTTGGCACTTGTTCGTTATTGCCGGAACCGTTGCCCATTTCTTTTGTGTATTGTTTTATCTACTACCTTAAAACAAACCGCAGTCCTAAACAGTACGGGGGCTGTGGTTTGTTTATTTTATACATTGAAAACGGATATAAAGCAGGATAGAATAATAATAGATTGATAGAAAGAAAAATTATGAAAAGAGGGGAAACGTTGATAAAAGGAATCGGTAAAAAACCGTTCACTGTAAACAATGTGATGTAGATATTACCCCTTTTACATTCACACATGCGTATACCATTGCTATTGTGAAGCAGCAATATAAATAATCCTAGAAAGATTTAGGCCGTTTGAAATGATTTAGACGGTCTTTCTTTTTAAAGAATATTTTTTGTGTATAACAATAAAAATATATATAAAAGTCTGAAAAAATATTGACAAGTATTTGACCTTTTAGTATATTAATAAATAAATCTTCAATGGTTCTTGTTTGCCAATTATGTATCCTACAACAATCCTTACACAATTCACTCCAAAATGTAAACGCTAACATATGCCAATCAATATCAACCATTTATAAAAATAGGTTTGTTTTTGCTACGAGAGAAACTAGAAAAGGACCACATGAAATATATATAGACTAATATTCTTCCTAAAGGGGCAAACCGGACCGAAGTTTTCTAAAAAAAACCGATTAAACGATTCATTCAAATCATTCAAAGGGGGACATGTACATGAAAGCTGCACAAATTGTTGAGTTAAGAAAACCGTTACGGGTAGGTGAAGTGCCGGATCCGACGCCGGGACCACATGATGTCATTGTTAAAGTGGAAGCAAGCGGGGTTTGTAGAAGTGATTGGCATGCATGGATGGGGGATATGGGGTGGCTTGGTATAAAGCCTGAACTACCGATTATTCCTGGACATGAAATGGGAGGCGTTGTTGTCGAAGTTGGGAAAGAAATCAATAATTTTAAGCCGGGCGATCGTGTGACGACACCGTTTCATGAATCCTGTGCCCATTGTTCCTACTGTCTAAGCGGCAGGTCTAATCTATGTGAACATGTTAGAGTGCATGGAATGGTCAATGACGGGGCTTATGCAGAATATATTCGCATCCCACAAGGTGATTTTAATTTGGTTCATCTCCCTGATGAAGTTGATGCGATAACGGCTGCTGCCATTGGCTGTCGCTATATGACCGGATTCCACGGTGTCGTCAAAACAAATATACGTCCCGGTGATTGGCTTGTTGTTAATGGTTCCGGTGGGGTCGGATTATCCGCTATTCAAGTCGCCAACGCTTTAGGTGCACAAGTTATTGCAGTAGATATTGATGATAAAAAGCTTGAAATGGCTCAAAAAGAGGGAGCAGTGGTCACAATTAATGCTCGTAAGGAAGTTGTCCCCAAAGCTGTGCAGGAAATCACAAAAGGCGGTGCCCATGCTTCCATTGATGCACTTGGTATAAAAGAAACTATTGTAAATTCCATTTTATCACTTAGAAAGGGTGGTCGCCATGTCCAAATCGGACTTACAACCAGCAGTGAATCAGGTGTTGTCGACATTCCCATTGATATGGTGACAATGATGGAATTGGAAGTGGTTGGAAGCCTGGGGAATCCCCGCACCGAATATGATGGATTATTGCGACTGATCGCCCGAGGGAAATTAAATCCAAAATCACTTGTATCTCGTGAAATTTCTCTAAATGATGTAACGGATGTATTTAACGACATGTCAAATTATCAAACATATGGATTTAATATCATAACAGATTTTAGTTAAACTTGTTATTAGAAGGTGTTGGCTATAATAGTGGTAAACTCTTATTATCTAGAAAATGCAACAAGCAGATTTCAATAAAGTGAAACTTCTATCCGTGGGGGGTTCTTCATCTCCACCTATCTTCTTTGTAATCTCGAAAATCTTTAGGTGACTCGCCATTAAGGTGGGATAAAAAATGAACTGTCCAAAAATCCTGTGTATCTGGTAATGCTCAAAGGGATGCGTTTGGACAGTTTTCTATTTTCAAGGATTTATTGGTCTAACTGATTATTAGACCGTATGTTTATTAAATTTCCAATTGCATCATGATATTGATCCCTGACATAATGGAATTCATTTGTGATTTCTTCTTTATGTCGAACCGTCCCCATATCATCATGAATCCGGTAGTTTGTTAGGGTCATTGGGAAATAATGAATGGGATATTGTAAAGCGACCCGAAGCCAATATTCATAGTCTTGTGCGTATTTTAGTTGTTCATTAAAAAGTCCAACAGTTTCTACAACTTTTTTCGAAAACATCACCGTACAGCCATTAATTGGATTATAATTTTGCAATAATTTCAGGAGCTCTAAATCATTGTTGAAATGAAGACCGGCATTGTATTTAATAATTTCGCTGTTTTTATTCATTGTATTAAAATTTGTACAGCTAAGAAATGCATTTTTTCTTTGCATAAAGTTCAGTTGATGCCGGACTTTATCGGGATGAATTGTATCATCAGAACTTAACCACACGAAATAATCGCCCTTTGCCTGTTTAATTCCAAAATTCATTGCCGAAGCGACTCCGTTATTTTCTTTTTCCAAATACGTAATTCTTGATAGATAAGAGGATATGCGTTCTTTATACATGGTTGAGCCGTCATCGATAACAATCACTTCTATATGAGGGTAGCTTTGAGCTAATGCACTCTGAACCGCTTGCCCAACATAGGGACAATTATAAAACGGAATCAATATACTGACGGTCTCATTCCTTTCTACCAAATAATCACTCCCTTTCCGTTCATGTTTCTCATATTAAAATATTCCGGTAAAAGAATAAAGCGTGGGCTGACACAATCATTACACCATTCGAGTTTTACGGCATATGGTGATATAAGGCATATTTGTAAAAAACAGGAGAGGATACAATGAATATACTTTTCGTTTATTATGTGCCGAGTGGGGGTGTTGAAACATTAAATCGTCAAAGAAGCCTGGCACTGAAAAAGATTGGAATGAATTGTCATTTCCTTTACTATGAAAATAGACGGGATTTACTAAATGATCATGCTGCCCCTGTCTTCATTACAAATAATGATCAGGAAATAAAACAAATATTGGAGACAGGCAAATATCAAGCCATTGTCATTACGTCCGACTTTCAAGCATTACCAAGATTTCAATCGCTCGGGTATCAAGGAAAAATGATTATCGAAGTACAAGGTTACGGCCCCAAACACGTCGCCCGGAAAGTGTTTCAAAGTGTCGTTCCGCTCGTAACCCGGTATGCTGATGGCTTGTTAAATCCGAAAACCCCACATATTGAACAGCTATTTCATGAATTATTTCCGACCGTACCGAAATTCCAATTTAATAATTGCTTTGATACGACGAAATTTTCTTACCAAAAGACAACCGGCCATCCCCATCCGATTGTCGCTTGGATCGGCCGGATTGAGGACAATAAAAATTGGCGGGAATTTCTTTTTATTGGTGCAAAGTTAATTGAGAAGGTTAATCCGAACATTCAATTATATATGTTCGAGGATCCTACGTTAAGTACACAAAGGGAACGACAAAAATTTGAAGCAACAATAAGCCGGTTGAATTTGCAAAATCATGTAACTTTGCATGCAAATGTTCCGAATGAAAATATGGCAGAATATTATTCTCGTATAGGGGACTCCGGCGGTTTTCTTTGTTCAACATCAAAAGTGGAAGGAGCCCCATACGCCATTCTTGAAGCTTTGAGTTGTAAATGTCCAATCCTTACGACCGATTCTGATGGCGTAAGAAGTTCGATTATTCATAATGAGACAGGTAAATATTATACAATCGGCAATATTTCTGAAGCAGTTACTCAAGCGGTCGAATTAATGAACAATACTGAGATTCGTGAACATATCCGTTCAAAAGGTTATGAACATGTGAAAGTGAATTTTAGTCCTGAACTCTATGGAAAACATTTCCGGAATATGCTTCAAGCTATTGGTGTTAATTGAATGATATTGAACATGGATCTTGCAGGATCTCACCGGGTCCTATGTTACTTCTTTAATTTTTTATAGCCATAAACTTCAAAATCGTTGGAAAACACGGTATTGACCAACTGAATGGCCTCTTTGTCATAAAAACTTTTATAAGTTGGAAATTTGCCTGTAGTAATAAAGGTGGATTCTGATATTTCTTTATCGGCAAAGTTTCCTTTTAGCTTCATTGCTGGAGATAGGTGATGAGTTGATTTTGATAATTCAAGCAGATTTGAGCTTTTCAGTTTATATTTGTCTTCGATTTGTTTTATTTGCTTCTGGAAAGTTTCAAGATATATATACTGATCAACAAATTCTTCTTCCCCAGGTTCATATTGTGGGGCGAAATGGCTGTCATAACCTTCAGCCTCTTGGATATAATGTAAAAATTGCTTGAATGTAATGCCTTTCGTACTGTTTTTATCATGATAAAAAAATTCGCGGATTTTTTCCCATTCTTTTTCCCAATGTTGATTTCCTTTCGATGTGGCAAGGATTAAAAATTGGCTGACTGCTCTTTTATACGGGTTGCGAACAAGTTTCAATGTATCTTTTTTTTTCGTCAAAAGATGGTCTATTACATCCTGCATATAAGTCGGTTTCTGCTTATAGACTTCATTCTCATAAAAATGTACCCAAGGATTGTAGTCAATAGCTTCCTCAAGCAGATCGACTTGAAAGAAAAACCATTTTAAGAAAGTAGTACATCCGCTTTTTTGACTCCAGAATAAAATAATTGGAAAATTAGGGTGAAAATGTGGCAAACGTTTTTTTACTACATTTTCCACTCTAACTTCTTTACTTTGCACTGTGTGTCACTTCCTTTTGAAAATTATTTTCAATATGCTTTCTATTTAATCTATGCTTAAGCTAGTATTTTGCAAGGGACGGGTACATAGAAAATCTGTAATTTGAAAGAAAGAAACTCCGAGGCCACTGAAAAACAATTCGAATAAGTCCACTTACACAATATATAGAAGGATAGGCCACAAAAATACATGTTAAGAAAGTAATCTTATTATTATTTAGCACTTCTACACAGTGGTCTCGAAATTCCATGTTGGTCATACCGATTTCTTTTCCTCTTGAATATGATACTTTAAGGACAGCCAAAAGTTTATGGAAAAGTAATGAGGTGGAACGTAATATGAAAATTTTGCTTGCGACCTTCTGGGAAATTCCTCATACAGGAGGGGTATGGAAGTATATGCAACAATTGAAAGAAAGACTGGAATCACTCGGTCATGAAGTTGATCTTTTCGGTTACGGGGATCAAGGGAATTTTGTTTATATCTATAATAAAAATCAAAAAGTAAATAAACGTTTTTTTCTAGGTGAAATTAAACAAGCTTTTCCGGCAATGGTGTTGGATTCTGTCATTCATTATTATGAAGAACGCATGTATTTTTATGAACTTGCGGCAAAAATACTTGGAATCGGAAATTATGATTTAATCCATTGCCAAGATGTGTTCTCTGCCGTTATTTTCAATCGAATTCGTGCAAAACATACTGCATTGGTGGCCACACTGCACGGATGTGTTGCCCATGAAATTTTAGAAGCGTATTATCGTTCAAAGAATCCGGTTTCTTCCCACGGTGACAGTTATTTTGGAAATCTAGAATTTAATGGCGCAACGGCCGGTGAAATAACGATTATCGCCAATAATTGGATGAAAAATATTTTAGTTGAAGAATATAATGTCCCCGTTTCACAACTTAAAATTCATCACTATGGCTATGATATCGAGACTTTTTTGGAGCAAATGAATCATCCATCACCAATCCAAAAACCGTTCACACAAAAAGTAATCATCTATACCGGAAGACTTTCTGAGATGAAAGGAGTCCATCATTTGATTGGTGCATTAGCTCGACTGAAAAAGAAGAGACATGATTGGGTTTGTTGGATCGTCGGGGATGGTCCGCAAGATCAAGTGTTACAAAAACAAGTAGCGTTACTTGGGCTGGACAATGAGGTGTCTTTTTTCGGAAAAAGAAAGGATATACCATATCTATTATCACTCGCCGATATCCTCGTTCTCCCGACATTAATCGATAATCAGCCATTATCTGTTATCGAAGCACAACTTGCCGGGAAAGCGGTAATTGCCAGCAATGTCGGTGGTGTGCCAGAAATGATTGAACATGGGATGACCGGTGTCTTAACGCCACCCGGTGATGAGGAAATGCTTGCTGTCCATATCGAATATTTACTGGAACATGAGCAGTATCTTGCTAATTTAGGTAAAAGGGCAAAAGATTGGGCACTGACACATTGGTCATTAAATCAAGCGATTGAAAAAATAGTAAATATTTATGAACAGGCAATTTTTTTACGAAAAACCAAGATTGACGAAGTGAACAAAAATTAAAGGCTATTTTGGTCAAATGCTATATACGAAAAATCAGAGCGAACATAATATAAATTTAAAAGATGTGAGGTGGGTAAAAAAACAAGAAATTTATTTGATAAGTAAAATGTTGAACGAATCGGACGCATGGGACAGTTCATACTCCACCTATCTTCTTTGTATATTCGAAAACCTTGAGGTGGAGGTCTTTATTCTGCCCGAGGTTGGATAAAGGAGAATGACAAGTTTTGCATAAATTAAAGGGTACGTATGATTCCATTTTCAGTTTAGGGCATCTTTGTTTAGCTGCCATGCAATTGCGGAAGTTTCAGTTACGTCCGTTTTCGGGTGTGCTGGATTGGGTTGGTTCCCCACAATTATCAAAAGTCAATTTGCTGATTAAAAACCGTTTTTCCGATTTTTTGAATATCAATCATTTAAAACCCGACCGCTATCTCTCGCCTACAGATTTATATGTTCATGACTTTGTTTATGATATTGGCTTTAACCATGATTTTAAAACCGATAAAAACACATTAACTCATTTAGGCGGGTATGCGGAAGTAAAAGCAAAATATGACAGAAGAATTAATCGGTTTCTTGAAAAAATGAATACGAGTAAACGAATTTTATTCATCCGAACTGAAGCAAATGAAGCAAAATTTGAAGATGTAAAAGAATTGGAGACGATTTTGTCCAATATGGTAGCCGGAGATTTTCACATTCTATTAGTCCACCATAAAAACATAAGTCATATGATTGAAAAACCGTATCCGCTTTCCTCAGTAACTCTTGTTGAACTGCCAAATAAAGAAATTTGGGATGAAAATGATCCATATTGGGCAAAAATTTTCCAAGGTGTTTCCTTAATGAAATAACTCATTGGACTTCCCCGTTAAGGTGAGATAAAGTGAGACTTCCAGCAGTGGGGGTTTCTTCACCCCATTGATGGTTAGGAGAACCAATCGGGCACTTATCTTCGCCCTTTACATCTTTGATTTTCTTTTAGTCACAGGAGGAAGATTTAGTGACCGTTCGTGCGGGATAAATACGTTGGAGAGGAGCCATAGAATGAAAGTTCTAGTTACGGGTGGAGCAGGTTTTATCGGATCACATCTCGTTGATCAACTCGTTAAGTTAGAATATGACGTACATGTAATCGATAATTTTTCTACAGGAAAACGGGATTTTTTATCGCCACTTGCACATTTGTATGAATTTGATATACGCGGAAACGAAACGAGACAATGGATTCAAGAAGAAAAACCGGATGTGATTTTTCATTTAGCCGCACAAGCCGATGTTTCAAAATCGATGAATGAACCTAGAGTTGATGCCAATACGAATATTAACGGGACAATCAATATTTTAGAAGCTTGTCGTAATCACGATATAAAAAAACTTATATTTTCTTCCACTTCAGCGGTATATGGAAACATTGTGAGAGATCGAATAAGTGAAAAGGACTTGGCTGAACCCGTTTCTTTTTATGGATTATCGAAACGTACAGCAGAAACATATATTCAATTGATTTCGTCTCTGTACGATATTCCTTTTACGATTCTCCGTTATGGTAATGTGTATGGACCACGGCAAACCGTGAAAGGAGAAGGAGGTGTCATTGCTGTATTCCTTGATCAATTAAAGAAGCAAAAACCATTAAATATTCATGGTGATGGAGAACAAACAAGAGATTTCATTTTTGTTAAGGACATTGTTCAAGCGAATCTGGCCGCCATTGAACGGGGAAATCGGGATATTTTTAATATAAGCACAGCTCAAAGTACATCCGTCAACCAAATTGTAAACATACTCAGGCAATTACACAAGCAACCGGTGTCGGTTCGCTATTCCGCAGCGAGAAAAGGAGATATTCAAGATAGTTGTCTGGATAATCAAAAAGCAAAAAAATGGCTTAAATGGAAACCAAAAATAGATATTCATAGCGGATTAGCGGAAACATATCAATACGTTTTTAGCTAATGATTTGGGGACCGTTTTATTGTAATCCCCCTTGAAAAAAACGATTGCAACGTTTTGATTTCAACATTTCAATAAAAAACTTGGGCGTCAAAATGTTTAGGCTACTCGTGACGTGATATTAAATTTTTTTGGCTGCGGTATATCGGATCGCAGCTTTTTCTTGTGCCCTTATACGTTAGTTCAAAATTTCCATCTGCGTCGAATTCGTACCTTTACTGAAAATTTATACTTACCGTATAAAATAAATTTTCAAAATCCACTTAAAAAATAGTTGACAGGTCGGAATAGTATGATTAAAATATAACTCAATAAAATACCCTATAACATTTTTTTATACGCTGAATATAATACATAGAAAATTTTAAAGCCGTAAGTAGCTAAATAGGTATTGTGGGGCAAATGAAGGAGGAAACAAGGATGAGCAAATTAATTGTGTTTGCAATTGTCGGCTTTTTCGCACAACTGATTGACGGAGCGTTAGGAATGGCTTATGGTGTCACTTCGACAACTTTGTTATTGGCCTTTAGTGTGAATCCTGCGGCGGCATCCGCATCTGTGCATTTAGCCGAATTGGTGACGACTGCCGCATCGGGCGCTTCTCATATTAAATTTGGCAATGTCGATAAAAAGATGGTTTTTCGCTTGATTATCCCGGGAGCAATTGGAGCTTTTTTAGGTGCAACATTTTTAAGTAATTTACCCGGTGATGTCATTAAGCCATATGTTTCATTATTTTTATTACTATTAGGCGTATATATTCTATTTCGTTTTCTATTTATCTATAAAAAAACGGAAGAACAGAAAAATGTTCAGTTGTCCTATAAGCAATCCATCCCTCTAGGTTTTATCGGCGGATTTTTTGATGCAACCGGCGGCGGTGGCTGGGGACCAATCACAACACCAGTCTTACTTTCTAAAAAAGGAATGAGTGCGAGAAAAGCTGTCGGTACCGTGGATACAAGTGAATTTGTCATTGCTTTATCCGCTTCATTAGGTTTTTTCCTATCTCTTGGTTCAGAACTGATTGAATGGGTGTGGGTGATTGCGCTAATGATCGGAGGCGTTTTGGCGGCACCATTGGCTGCTTGGCTTGTGCGCGTTGTCCCTACACAAATAATGGGTACTTTAGTGGGCGGATTTATTGTTTTAACAAATGCAAGAACAATCTTTTCCACTTGGATATCCGATGATTCGATTTATCCGGTTTTATACGGATTGATTATCGTAACTTGGATTGCAGCGGTTGGATATGCCATATATAAATATAACCTGGACAGAAAAGCTTCCGAAGCAGATTTACCTTTGGATGTCGAGGCGTAATTATCGGGTAGAATGGCTGAAAACAATTGGTAATCACGCAATTCATCTATATATCACAGGTAATAGTAAAATCAAACATTACCTTAAAGGTGGAGGGGACATTAATGAAACAATTGGATGAGTTAAAACTGAAATATATCATTTCCCTGTTGGAAAACATGGAATATGGCTCGTTAAATATTACCGTCCATGCCGGTGAAATTACCCAAATCGACAAGACGGAAAAGAAGCGATTTACCTTGGCGAAAGTAAACAAATCGTAATCTCAAACACTACATCGAAAGGAACGAAACACAATTCCTAATACAATTTCAAACGTTTATCCGATTGGACCACCAAAGGATACAGAATGATTGATATTTACTATTATATCAATCAAGTCTGTATCCTTTTTGTTTTAAAAAATAAAGGGAGATGATTTTTGTGAGTAAGATTGTCATTATTTCGGGAAGTCCTTCTCGAAATTCCAGTTCTGAGCATGTTCTTCATTTTTTAGGTCAGCTCATAGAAAAAGAAGGGCATTCGGTCACACATATATCAGTAAAGGATATATCCGCTGAAGTTTTATTTAGTGGCCTATATGATAATGAAGAAATCCAAAAAATTTCAAAAGATATACAACAGGCATCGGGTATCATTGTTGGCTCACCTGTTTATAAAGGAGCCTATACCGGTGTATTAAAAGCGTTAATTGATTTAATGCCCCAAGATGTTTTAAAAAATAAACCCGTTCTGCCCATTATGACAGGTGGTAGTCCGGCGCATTTGCTTGCGATCGAATATACATTAAAACCGGTTCTTACCACGTTGAAAGGGATATGTTTAAAAGGTATTTATCTATTGGATAAACAAATTGATAAAAAGATTTACGAGAATCCAATCACCGATGACGAGCTATATAAACGAATCAAAAAACAACTTTATTATTTTGTTGACTCAGTTAATAAAACAGAAAAAGCCATTCCGGTATTATCTCAAATGGATTTGTAAAACAGAGAGTTATTATAGAAAAATAAAAAATTTGATTGAAAGGATGAGGAACTTTGAAAATTTTTTGGTTTATACCTACACATGGAGATGGTAGATATTTAGGAACAAGAAAAGGAGGCAGAGCTGCCAACTACGCTTATTTCCGTCAAATTGCACAGGCCGTAGATAGTTTAGGATATGAAGGCGTATTAATTCCTACTGGAAAATCATGCGAAGATCCTTGGGTGGTTGCCTCCAGTCTAATTCCCGTTACAGAAAAGCTGAAATTTCTAGTAGCAGTCAGACCGGGTTTGATGTCACCAACAGTTGCGGCAAGGATGGCAGCAACATTTGATCGCTTATCCGGTGCCAGATTATTAATAAATGTTGTGACAGGTGGTGACCCTATTGAATTAGCTGGAGAGGGATTATTTCTAAAACATGATACACGTTATGATTTAACTGATGAATTTTTAACGATATGGAGGAAGACGTTAGAAGGAGAAAAGTTTGATTTCCAAGGGGAATACCTGCATGTAGAAGGGGCAGAAGTTCTATATTCACCACTCCAGAAACCTTATCCCCCATTATATTTTGGAGGTTCATCAGAAGCGGGAATGAAGGTGGCAGCAGATCATGTTGATGTCTATTTAACTTGGGGAGAACCACCTGTGCAAGTAGAAAAGAAAATTTTGAAAATGAAGAAACTGGCTGAAGAAAGAGGTAGAGAAGTAAAATTTGGCATCCGTTTGCATGTTATTGTTAGGGAAACCGAATCAGAAGCTTGGCAAGCAGCAAAAAAGTTAATCAACTATGTTGACGACGAAACGATTAATGCCGCACAAAAGGTATATGCAAGAATGGATTCGGTAGGACAAAAAAGAATGACGGCACTTAATAAAGGTGACCGGTCAAATTTGGAGGTCAGTCCTAATCTTTGGGCAGGTGTCGGTCTTGTCCGAGGTGGTGCAGGGACAGCGCTTGTCGGTGATCCGGATACAGTTGCAAAGCGAATCCAAGAGTATGCTGATTTAGGAATTGAAACATTTATTTTATCAGGTTATCCGCATTTAGAAGAAGCTTACCGGACAGCGGAATTATTATTTCCTAAGCTGTCAATTCAAAACGTAAGCAAACAAAATGAAAAAGTATTTATTAGTCCATTTGGTGAAATAATAGCCAATCAACAAATACCGATAAAGTAAAGAACACTATTGTTTAGGAATGATTATTTGAAACAAAGATATTTTAATATTTCGGGGGAAACAAAATGATAAAAAAAACTAGGACACTACTTCTTTCTTTTTTACTAATAACAATTTCTTTCATTACTTTAACAGGGTGTGACCAAACGGCTTCATCTAAGGAGAAAGATGCAACAGATAAAATTATTCGAATCGGCTATCAAAAATTTGGCACATTAAACATTCTTAAGGCAGAAGGAACGCTGGAAAAAGTGTTAGAACCTAAAGGCTATAAAGTAAAATGGACCGAGTTTCCCGGAGGACCGCAATTACTTGAAGCATTAAATGTTGGTAGTTTAGATTTAGGTCATACAGGGGAAGCACCGCCGATTTTTGCTCAAGCGGCTGGTGCTCCAATCGTGTACTTTGCCAATGAACCTACTAATCCAAAAGGTGAAGCAATTTTAGTTCCGAAAGATTCTCCTATTCAAAGTGTGAAAGATTTAAAGGGAAAAAAGATTGCATTGAATAAAGGATCGAATGTTCATTATTTGCTTGTTCAGGCATTAGAAGAATACGGGATTCAATATGAAGAAATTGAACCGGTTTTTTTAGCTCCGTCCGATGCCAGAGCTGCTTTTGAGCAAGGTTCTGTCGATGCATGGGTAATATGGGATCCTTTTTTTGCTGAAGCAGAAGCCAAAACAGGTGCACGTATTTTAGTCGATGGAACCGGGTTGGTCCAGAATCGTGAATTTTTCCTAGCTTCAAAATCCTTTGCAGAAAAGCATTCAGAACTATTGGATATCGTTTATAAAGAAATCGAAAAAGCAGAAAGAAAAACAATAGAAAATAAAGCAGAAGTAGCAGCATTTCTATCACCACAATTAGGAATTGAAGCAGAAACATTGGAAAAAGTTCTAGAAAGAAGGACATTTGGTATTGAAAAGATAACGAAGAAAACTATTGAAGAACAACAAAAAATTGCTGATAAATTTTATGAACTACAATTAATTCCGAAAAAAATTGATACATCTGAAGCATTATTAAAAGTTGATTCATAGGAGGTCTTAATATGAATGGAAAAAAGTTACTGCCTTGGATAATACCAACTACGTTAATAATTATTTGGCAGGCTTTATCGACTTTAGGTATCATCTCATCAAGAGTTTTACCCAGTCCAATAGAAATCGTTATATCTGCACATGAATTGACTTTAAACGGACAATTAATTTCTGATGTATGGATTAGTTTGAAAAGAGTTTTTTGGGGATTTATCATCGGCGGTGGCATTGGATTTTTTTTCGGTTTGATAAATGGATTGTCAAAGCTGTCAGAATCGCTAATTGACTCAAGTATTCAAATGGTCAGAAATATTCCTCATTTGGCTTTACTGCCGCTAGTTATTTTATGGTTTGGGATTGAAGAAGAATCGAAAATATTTCTAGTTGCCTTAGGGACCTTTTTTCCAATCTATATTAATACCTTTCATGGGATCCGTAATGTAGATTCTTCTCTGGTAGAGATGGCAAAGGTATATGAGTTAAAGGGATTAAGTCTGTTTTGGAATGTCATTTTTCCTGCCTCTTTGCCGTCAATTTTAGTGGGTGTGCGTTTTGCGTTAGGGACTGCCTGGGTTACATTAATCGTTGCAGAAACGATTGCAGCAAATTCCGGGATCGGATATCTGGCGATGAATGCAAGGGAATTTATGCAATTGGACATTGTTTTGTTAAGTATTATTCTTTATGCTTTATTAGGTAAGTTTTCAGATGTTATCGCAAAAATAATTGAAAAAAAGAGTTTAAAATGGAATCCAAGTTATCAATAAGGATTTGGAGGTCAATAAGATGGGAATGGGGAATGAACCTGTATTGGAATTAGTAAAAGTTCAAAAGACATACGGAGAAAAAGTCGTATTAAACGATATTAACTTACGAGTGAATAAAGGGGAATTCATTGCGATTGTCGGTAGGAGCGGATGTGGAAAAAGTACGCTATTAAGAATTATTGCCGGGCTCGAGCAAATCCAATCAGGAAATATATTCGTAAAAGAGGAAAAGCTTAATGGCAGAAATGGTATGGTAAAAATGATGTTTCAGGATGGCAGGTTGTTACCATGGAAAAAGGTTTATGAAAATATCGGATTAGGTTTGAAAACTACTGAAAAAAGAAATGAAATTATTTCCTTATTAGAAAAGGTTGGATTAAAAGAACATGCAAACAAATGGCCGTCTGCATTATCAGGCGGGCAACAACAAAGGGTTGCATTAGCAAGAGCTCTTATTCATGAACCGGAACTTCTTTTACTTGATGAACCACTTGGAGCACTAGATGCATTGACAAGAATTGAAATGCAGGACTTAATTAGAGATCTATGGATGGAAAAGCAATTGACTGCTATTTTAGTCACCCATGATGTTGAGGAAGCAGTCACTTTGGCCAATCGTGTCATATTAATTGAAGAAGGGCGAATCGTAATGGATCAACCTGTTCAATTACCTTATCCGCGACAAAGGGATCACCCGCAATTCTCTAAATTAGTTAATCAAATTCTAAATAGAATTTTGGGAAAAAGAGAAAATGCTGTATATAATGCAGAACGTACAGTTAACTTATGAAAAATATAAAAGAAAATTAACGTTATCCTAATAATGATTGCCCGGTTCTGCTATAATTTAAGTAGAAGATAGGCGAGAGGTAGGGCGAATTTCGTGAATATCGACAGTTTACGGTTGTTTTGTTTGGTAGTTGAGGAGGGAAGTATTAGTCAAGCGGCACGGTTGAGTGGCTTATCTCAGCCGGCCGTAACAAAACAAATGCATCAATTGGAAAATACGTATGGAACGCTTTTGTTTGATCGGACTGACGGGAAACTAAAATTAACTAGTGCCGGGAAAATCTTGTATCCGTACGCAAAAGAAATTGTAAAAGACTACAATCGTTCAAAAGAAACCATCCAGCAACTCATCGGGAATGACGATAGGAAACTTCATGTTGGTGCATCATTAACGATTGGGGAATATTTTTTACCTAAAATTCTCGGAGTTTTCAAACGAAATCATCCATCCGTAAGATTATTGCTGGAAATCGGAAATACACCGAATATTCTCGAGAAACTTTCTAATGATGTTATTGATATTGCTTTTGTTGAAGGGGTAGTTGAAAACAAACATTTTACAGTGGAAAAATTTGCGGACGATGAACTGATCTTAGTTTGTCCAACCGGCCACCCATGGACGAAAAGACAATATATTGATATTGAAGAATTAGCGAAGGAACATATGATCTGGCGTGAATCAACTTCCGGAACAAGATTAATCGTGGAACAAGCATTGAAAGAATTTGGAGTACTGAATAAAATTCAAAGTTATATGGAGCTCGGCAGTACCCAAGCGATTAAAAGTGCGGTTGAAGCAGGATTAGGAATTAGCATCTTACCGAGAATTACAGTGGAAAAAGAACTGCAACATGATGAACTTGCAGAAGTTAAAATAAAAGACATTCATATTCACAGAAATTTATGGATGGTACAAAAACCGCAGCGCTTTTTAAGGAAAAACGTAGATACATTAATACACTTTTTTTCCAACATACTATAAAACGAGTGAAAGGAGAGGAAATGCATGGCAGAAATTACCACAGGAATTCTTCAAAATGGTGAGCCGTTTATTGTCAGAACATTGACGGTGGATGATTTAGATACGATGAGTCAATTACAATCAAAAGTAATTGACCATTTACCTTCTCCGGAGTTTTTAGAACATACAAGTAAAGAACAATTCATCGACATTTTCCAAAAAGAGGGAATCATGCTTGGTGTATTTGTCCAAGACCGTCTTGTCGCCTTTCGAATCTTTTCTTCACCGGATTCGCTTGAAGAAAAGATTGCCCTAGAGGTGGGAATCTTGAAAGAAGAATTGCCAATCACGCTCTTTTCGGTAGTTACTAATGTTGATCCGGATTATCGCGGGTCGGGATTACAAAAGTTATTAGGGGAAAAAATAATGGAAACAATTGATCGAAACCGTTTCCGTTATGTTTTATCTACGGTTGCTCCATTCAATATTCCAAGTTTAAAAGATAAATTTTTTCTCGGTTTTTCCATCGTAGATTTAAAAGAGCAATATAACGGAAAACTGCGCTATACCTTTTTTAAAGATTTTCAAAAGGAATCGGTTGAATTTGAACTTGTGGATTTTTCCGTCAATATGTCCGATTACGGAAGACAGAAGGAGTTATTCCAGCTCGGATATTTCGGTACGGGAATTTTTTACCAAAATGACGAATGGATGGTACAGTTTGGAGTGAAAAAGAAATAATTTTTTGATGCAAAAAAATAGTCTGTAGGGGCGGTATTCTTACAGACTTTATGTTGAATAATGATTATTCCATCTTTCCGGTACTTATAATATTTACATTAATATCTAAAGTGAATTTCGCCTGTGGATATAAGCTTTCCCAATCTTTATACGTATCACCTGTATGAAGATTTGTTGCTTTATAACGTAAGCCAAATCCAAGTGGGTCAACATTTTGTTTTTGAAAATAAGTTAATAATTCTAAAATCATTTTTTTGGCTATTTTACTTGTTTCTTTCCCATATTCCTTAAGGAGGTTCGATTCCGTATACTTGGATGATTCTTCAAGAATGCCTTGATGGCGAATTTTATAATTTATAATCGGTTGTTTACTATTTTCACGATTAATTTTATAGTAAATACTCGTTGAATCAATAAATACCCCATATTTAAATTTCCCATTTTTTTCTTTTATTTCTGCATTAAATCTTTCTATATTCCCTCGTAAAATATTATATATCATCGTTTGTTGAGGAGTTAACTCGACATACTTTCCGTCTCCGATAACAAGAGCACGATGGATAACACATCTTTTTTCTTTTTTATCAATTTTTATAATCGGTAAAACGGGGTCAATGCCGGTTTCAATTTGCTGTCTCCTGAAATCAAACAAATACATCGGAGTGATATAAGGTGATTGAACCGCTGTTCTGCTAAAGAAATTGAATAACGGTGTTGTGACTGATGATTGTGATTTTGGTTCCATTTTAAGTATATCCTTGGCTCTTTTTTCGGCAATACCAATCCAAGACACTAATTGAATATCTCTTCTCCGATGGAAAAAATCTGTTACATTTCCCAAGTTTCGGTCTAATAAACTTTTACTTACGATAATAATTTTTGTATGAGAAAAATCAATATCCTTATCAATGGTAGCTCTTATTAATGCTAATGCTTCTGATATACTCACGCCCTTTTCTGAAAAAAACGCATATTTTACCCCTTCTTGTTTAATATTCCCGGATGGTATAACTACCTTTATTGTTACTTTATATGGTTTCTTCGTGTCACCGGAATCATCCACTGCAATCGCTAAGACAAACGCTCTATTATCAATGTCACGAAAGGCACATCCTGATAGAAACGAAATACTCAAGAAAAGGATGAAAAGAAAGTGAACAAATCTAAATCGCTTATTCATTATCTTGCTCTCCTTTTTAAATATTGGAAAAGCAGTATCATTGTAAAAAAGAAAAACGGCAACATGTTATTAAATAACTTAGAAAAGGTTATCAACTGATATTCATTAATCACGTTAATCAAATAAATACTAATTATCCAAAACGTTCCAATAATTAACCCGAGTAACCAATTTATCGGTTGGTGAATATTTTTCTTTGTCATTATCAACTTTTTTGCTATTTGAACGACAACATGCCAATGAACAAGAATGCTTAAAAATGTAGTGAAGAAGGAAACGGTTAATGCAATATAAAGTACACGCTCGATAATTCCAAGTGGCATTCTAAGCGTATCACTGGCAGTCATCATCGGATAAGGAATCGTATCGATATTTTCATAACCGAGAAGTCCAATAGGAATGAAAAAGCTAACAAACAATGTACCAAGGCAGAGTAATACAGCAATCAGATAATCTTTCCATTTAAACGTAAAGTCATGTTGCTGAAACTGATTGTTAAAAATAATTAAATTTGATACTCCTAAATATACATAGAATGAATTAGCGATCGCTGAGAAACTTGGAAAATGATTGATATGCATGACTGCTTCCTTAACAAAATCAAGTTCAAATTCGCTGCTAGTTAATGCTTTAAGAATAAGAAGAATTAAAAATGGAAAGGTAATCAGTAGCACAATTTCGATCGTGTAAAGTATACTTTTTGTCTGCAAAAGGATGCCGAATGTGATGAACGTCAAAAAGATAATTGTTATGAAAATTGCAGGTGTTTCAGGTGTCAGAAATCTCTTTAGTGTAAAAACAAACGAAATTAACGAGATCAAGCCGGCAAAAAACCACATAATGGAAATAATTCCTAGTATGGTTCTTGTTAACCATTTAGGGAAATATTTTAGGAGCTGGTCAGGCAAGTCCTTTCCCGGTATAGTTTGAAAAAAGTGAATCCATCCAATTAAAAACATAAAACCAAAAAGCGGCGATAGAACAATTGAAAGAAGCGAGCCCTGTTCTCTTAAATCAAGTAAAACTTTATGACCTGCAGAAATACTGTACCATAACATATTGACTATTATGAGATAAAAAACATATCGTTTCATGATTTGACACCTTTTGTTTCAACTTTTTTTCGTTGAACAAATAATTTTAAATATGGCTCACCAAAACTTTCCAAATTGGTTAAATAGAGAACAAATGCTAAAAAAGATAAAATTAAACCGGTAATGCCTGCAGTTGTCCCAAAAAACAATAAAACATAACGAACTATTCGAATCGCAAAACTCATTTCGTTAATTGGGATAGCAAAGGTTGCAATCGCAACGGCAGAGACAATGATAACCATAATATTTGAGGTAAGGGCAGCTTCTGTGGCAGCCGTACCTAAAATTAAACCGCCAACCGTTGTTGCTGTTCCACTGACTGCTCTGGGCAAACGAATACTGGCCTCAGTCAATAATTCCATAAAGACGAGAAGGAATAATACCTCAATAAAAGAAGGAAATGGAACACCGACCCGACTGCCTGCAACAGAAAAGGCCAATTCTGAGCGCAAAACTTCCGGGTTATAGGAGGTAACTGCTACATAAACGCCCGGTAACAGTAAACAAATAAATAAACCAAAATAACGAAGTACCTTTAAAAATTTTGAAACCCCAAACGGTAAATACTTATCATCCATCGATGTCATAAAGTCAAAGAATACGGAAGGTGCAATAATTGCATTAGGGGTTCCGTCTAAAATTAAGACCACTTTTCCGCCAGCGATATTTTGGATGACCCGATCTGATCTTTCTGTTATCATCATAATCGGCATAAATGTCCATTTTTTGTCATTCAAAAGTCGCTGTAATTCTGAACTGGATAAAATAACAGAGTGCTTCAAATTTTTCACTTTCTCTTGTAAATTTTTTAGAACCGAATCGTTGACATTTTCTTGATCATATAATATAGCCAATGTTTGATTATTACTTGTTCCAATTTGATGCGTTTCAATCTTTAATGAAATATTATGATAACGATGTCGAATGATATTTAAATTCGTTTGGATATCTTCACTTAAGCCTAATTCCGGTCCCTGAATTGTTGGCTCGATATTTGTTTCCAATACCAAATTAGTTGTTATTTTTTTTAAATCAAGTAAATAATTTTGTTCTTGTATTTGAACAAGTACACTTCCTCTGCTTAATTGCGACAGTACTTTCTCGTTCGTTTCGATTTTGTTATTTTGTGGAAGAGAAGCTATGTAAGAATCAAATAGTTGTATTGAACCCATTTCAAAAAAAGGTTTGATGATATAATTTTGTATTTGGTCATTATCAACGACGGTTTTTAAATAAAGAAGGTGGACTGTTATATTGTCGGTTTGTAATTTTTGATTGATAATATCAAAACTTGGTTCCAGCTTTTCGGCCAATAAGTCAATCAAATTTGTTTGACTCGTAGTTTTTTTCTTTTTGGTTTGCAATCTATCCCTCCTCATTTATAAAGTGACTATCGGTGGGGCAAGCCCTTCTGATAAGTAGTTGAACCAATTGGGCACATACGGGCACTTATCTTCCACCATTGCAACGTAAAATATTTATTAAAGGTAAAAGAGGAAGATTTAATGCCCGTTCGTGCGGGATAAAGTGAAAATTCCATCAGTGGGGGATTCTGCATCTCCCACTGGTAATTAGTTGGACCAATCGGACCTTCACGGGCAGTTGATTCTCTCCCCCATCTTCTTTGTAAACTTGAAAAATTTGAAGTCGAGGTGGAATCTACTGCCCGTAAAGGTGGGACAAAGGGGATGATGGGGATAGTTTATACAAAAATGCACAATTTATACTGAAAATGGGAAACGTGATGGGGAGAATGATTGTCTGGCAAATATAAACTTTGTTAAACATTAAAAGAGAAGGTGTTCCGGCGCACCTTCTTCATTTGCAATTAACATCCGGATTTCTAAACTTGAACACTTTTTACTTTTCTATGATGATGACTAAATACTTTATCTAAGAATGTTGCATAAAGTGATGCCAATATTTGTTGGAAAAGCATGCCGACAACAACTGGCAGGACGACAGCTGACGGAAAATAAGAAAGGGCAATAACAGCACCGGCACTAATATTGCGCATACCACCTAAAAACGTAAAAGCGGTAATTGTTTCATGATCATATTTTAACAATCGACTGATAAGGTAAGCGAAAAAATAACTCGACATTGCGATAAAAAACGCCGTACAGATAATAATAATTAACTTTAAATCAATATTTTTAAAATATGGTGCTACTTCTGAACTGTTTAGCATAACAACTAATCCAAGAAATAGTTTGGAAATGGGGGCGAATCTCGGCTTCCAAACTGTGCTCATTTTACCATTTGTCATCTGATTAAGTACCATCCCAAAAATGGACGGCAAAACAATCATAAAAAACAATCCCGAAATCATGCTTGAGATATCCATTTCAATATTTTTCCCAACAAAATTAGATAAACTAAGAGGGACGATAAAAGGTGAAAGCAATGAATCAATTAAGATTAGCGCTAACGATAATGCAGTATTCCCTTGTTTCATGGCCGTCCAAATAAAACTCGTGATGGCAGTCGGAATCACCATGCCGAGGATAAGACCGGTAATGGTAAAAATATCGTCGGAAAATACGATATGTCCGACCGACCACGCCCAAAACGGCATAACTATATGAAGAAATAAAAGCAAAATAATAACGGGGAGCGGGTGAAGAACAGCTCCTTTGATGGCTCGAAAATTCATACTGAGACTACCTTCAAAGGTCATAAAAGCAAATAACCAAGGGACAAGAAAAGTATAATCTTGCAGAATACTAGAAAATAAGACGCCTAACACAACACTTGTCGGTGTAATAAACGGCATCATCCGTTCAAGTATACGATTGATTTGTTGTAACATTTGAACCGTCTCCTCATAAAATTTCAGCCTGTCAATGAAGACAATCCGACTAGATACAAAACTAATTATTCCGATTAGATTCAATGAAATTTATTATAACAGTTCAAGTCAAAATTTCAATGGGAAAAGGGACAGTTCTTAATAAATGATAGTATTATTTTCCAACAAGGCTAGCATGGTTGTTGTTTTTAAATAAAGTCGCGATGTTTTATTAAAAATTTGCACCGTTATATCCCTTTGGATATGATTATCTAAAGGGGTGTTTTTATGTCGAAAAGAAAAAGAACATCTGAAATTGAACAGTGGATTAAACAAGGTCGAGGAACGGTATTGGAGTAGATTATAAACTTTGTTTAAAGATCTCATTTTTAACAGGGGAAAAGATATCTAAAACAATGGCAAAAAACATTGGATTCATAAAATCAACAAAAGAAAGATCAAAAAGCAAAAAATGGAGAGATTCTACCATTGCTAAGGCTAAGAAAGCAAGCGTGGACCAATTTCCAAATAGAAAAAGTCAAATTGATATAAGGTATTTTTATAAAAACGAGGTGGGAAAATGTGGATGAAAGTATACTCATTATAGAAGACGAAGTAGGATTAATTAAAATGCTAAAACGATTGTTAGATAAGGAAGGATTTAAAGAGATATACCAAGCAGAGTCGGGTACTGAGGCATTGAAAAGTGTTAAGGAACACAGAATTGATTTGATATTGCTCGATGTCATGCTACCTGATACAAACGGTTTCGATTTATGTCAACAAATTAGAGAAATATCAGATGTTCCCATTATCTTTTTGACTGCACGTACTACCGATATTGACAAATTAACCGGGTTTTCTATGGGTGGTGATGATTATATAACGAAACCTTTTAATCCCCTTGAAGTGGCTGCACGAATCAAGGCCATTCTACACCGTCAAAGGAAAGCAATGACTGGGATGGCAAAGGTGTTTCAAACAGAACGGTTTGCATTGTATTATGACCAAGCAAAGTTAATTGTAGATGGAAAAGAAGTGAATTGTCCAGCCAAGGAGTTTCAATTACTAAAATTCATGTGCCAGCATCCTAATCAGGTTTTTAGAGTAGATTATCTATATGAAAAAGTTTGGGGAGATTATAGTATTGTGGGGAAAGAAAATACGGTTATGGTCCATATTAGTCGCCTGCGTCAAAAAATTGAAAAAGACCCTAAACATCCGGAGTATTTAATCAATGTCAGGGGATTGGGTTACATGCTAAATCATGAAAACCAAAGGAGTCCCCAATGAAATTAGAAACCAAAATTTCATTGATATTAATAATAGTTTTTTTAGCCTTAGGTGCTCTTTTTTTTATAACCGGATTTTCACTCCTTAACCTATTAAACACCCCCTTAGGAATTAATGGCTTGGTGACATATGTTTTATTCCCGCTATTATTCATTGGAATACTTATTCTGACTGGCCTTGTTATCGACCGCCAAATCAGGAAACCTCTTTTCTTTTTTATACGCTGGATTGACCAATTATCACTTGGGGTCTTTAATAAACCTGATACAATAAAGAATTTTTCTTTAAATAAGATAAGGTTTAGTCCGTTTTTGGAACTTAAATCAAAGCTCGATGGTTTAACAGATCAACTAAATGCGGCGGAAAAGGAACGAAAAGAACTTGAAGAAACTAGGAAGAACTGGACTGCGGGTGTGACACATGACTTAAAAACACCGTTATCTTACATAAAAGGTTACGCAGCCATGCTTCGTTCCGAACATAAATGGGATGAAGAGGAAATTAAGGAATTTGCTAAAATTGTTGAAGAAAAATCATTATATATGGAGCAATTAATTGATGATTTAAGTGTTGTTTATGAGTTTGAGAAAATGCAAATTCCTTTGAATTTACGTACCATGAATCTTGTCACTTTTGTAAAAAATGTTTTGGAAGATCTTCGTCAGTATCCGACAGCTAATGACTATCCTATTCATTTAAACGTCGAGGATGAAGGCGATATTTTATTATCTTTTGATCAGACTTTATTAAAAAGATCATTAGAAAATTTCATTATGAATGCTATTTATCATAATCCTCCTGAAACAACGATTACTGTTTCCATAAAAACTATAGAAGGTTCCCCTTTAATAGAAATTAAAGATGATGGTATCGGAATGGATGATAAAACAATTCAACAGTTATTTAATCAATATTACAGGGGTACGACGACGGACAAATCCCATCTTGGGTCAGGGTTGGGAATGTCCATTGCCAAACAGTTTATTGAAAAACAAGGGGGGCAGGTTAAAGTCGAAAGTGAGCCGAATAAAGGGACGAAGATAAAAATTTTATTTCCTTGCAAAAATTAAGGTTCTGTTAAGACACCATTTCAATGGTGTTTATTTTTTTACCCTATACTACGTATAGAACTGATTGTTCGCGGTGATACATTCATTACTGAATTGAGAGGAATGAAATAAATGAAAAAAACTTTGTATAAGCAAAAAAAGAAAGCTTTGAACCAAACAATCAAAATGATATTCACTTTGCTGGCAATGTTCGCAATAGATGTCGAATTTGGGAGTGGTGCAAATGTTAATTGAAGCTCAAGACATTTCAGTAGCAATAGGTGGACGGCTTGTACTTGATGGTGAGTCCGTTCGCTGTAAGCCCGGTATTATGACCGCCCTCGTTGGTGCGAGTGGTTCGGGAAAGACCACACTCCTGCATTGCCTCGGATTGTTGCTGCCGGTTGATAAGGGTAGCATCATGATTGACGGGAACGATGTCACGAGGTATAGCATTGCGGCACGACGTCGGTTCTGGCGAGATCACGCAGCATTCGTACTTCAGGATTACGGAATTATCGATGAAGAGTCGGTTGCATTCAATGTCACAATGGAGGCGAGTATCCTTGGACGACGTGTCTCGGGAAACAAAGAACAGATGAAACAATCACTCGAACAGACGGGTCTAAAAGGTAGAGAACATGAGTTGGCCGGACACCTGAGTGGAGGCGAAAAGCAAAGACTTGCTTTGGCTCGTGCCATCTACAAGAATGCTGATGTCCTATTTGTTGATGAGCCAACTGCTTCACTTGATGCAGCTAACCGGCGTAAGGTCATCGAACTGCTTACGGACTTTGCTGTGCGTGGCAGGACGGTCATTGTGTCAACGCATGATTCCGAAATGATTGGTGCATGCAGCGCCATGCATCAGGTCGGTTCCAAAGCTCGTAACATTAACTAAAGAACACAAGGAGGATACTGATGAAATCAACTTCTAAGATAATTATTAGTGTAATTGTTGGTTTGCTAATGGTAGTGGGAGCCTTTGCGTTTCTGAACGGTTGGATAACGGGATCACCAAAAGACACGCACCCTCCTTGTGATCAGCTGCCATCCGTTGCAGAGGCCACTGCTGCTTTGGACAATCACGAAAATTTAGCCAAAGAAATAGAAAAGCTGGGAGATGGGATTAAAGTGGAAGTGGGTAAGCCGTGTCAAGATGATCAGGAACGGGGGCTCATTTTGGTGAGCTATGATTTGAAATCCGAACGTGATGCCATAAGTAACTTACTCTCTCGCAGTGAAGGATTTGGAGTTCCGGTTCATTTGAAGAAGCGCTGACCAGCCTTTCAACTAATAACCTAAAACGTTGTCTCCAGTGCTATTGCATGACTAGTTGCCCAAAATCATTAAACATGGCGCCTGTTATCTACACCACCCATAGCGTTGATATAGCTGCTTGGTTCCTTAATTTATGAAAAGAAGGCGATGACGAGTAGTAGCCAACGGATAAAAGCTTCAAAAAGAAAGAAGGGTGAATGAGTGAGATGAATATGTATAAACGTATCATAGTGGTTGTTTCGGTAGCGTTGTTTACTTTACTTGCACTTTTGGCTGCAATCATTACCGACCTGAATGATCGAGACTTCCCACAAGCTATTGGGAGCGAAAGCAGGCTTAATCTTAGCTTCAACGAATCGGGTTACTCTATCACTGAAGCGTTTTCGAAGTTAGAAGAACTCGATACACGCTTGGACCTTGGACTGGTCAAGATCGCCCCAGATCTTGCAAGTGATGGAGATGGAGAGATTTTTGTTACGCTTAACGATGAAGGTCTGCCTGAAGAATTTACTTGGTTTAACGGCGACAAAGCAGGCAAAATTGTTGGTAAAGATCGGCTTGCCAATTCCTATCCTGATGGATTATACCTTGTGACTGGCAATACTTCCCGTTTAAATGAGTTTGTAGACATTTTGAAAGATGCGGGGGTAGAGGTTAGCCGCAGGGATGCCTCAATCTTGGATAGTCTTGTATTCGTGGTGAAAGAAAGAGGATTTACAACCGTAATTCTTGCATCGATTGCGCTGATTTCATCGCTTGTGCTGTTCTGGTTGTCAGTGAGGGCGCGGGGACGCGCCCTTAGGGTTTTAGGCGGGTCTCCGATTGGGCGGATTCAGATGCAGGATCTTACAGAGTTTGGTGTGGCGTTACTCGTTTCGGCGGGAACTGTGGCTATTGTTGCAGCAATCTACGTGGGTATTTTTCATGGCTGGATGTACGTCAGTACCTTCCTCGAAGTTCTGATTAGTCTTCAAGTCGTTGTTATTGCCATATCCATACTTGCTGCACTTATTATGTCAGCCACTACATGGCCGAGTGCTGTTATGTTTGCCACTAGACAACCAGCTGTAAAGAACTTACGATCGGTTGCAATTGTGATCCGGGTGCTAACGTTCGTTTTAGTGGTGGCTACTGCTGCTCCCGCTTGGTCTGCATATAAACACTCATCTGCTAAGGCAACTGAAATGGCACAGTGGAAAAGGCTTGCAGACCAAGTGTCAATTGTGTTCGAAACAGACATTGGCGAAATGGATCAAATGGAGCCAATGATTGGGGAGATGGTAAAGGATGCGGAATCGATTGAAGCAGTAGCACTTTCCTATACTTACACTAAGGAAATGCGGCCATCGGTTGATTTCGGTAGATACTCTGCGGTCTCTTTCGTAAACCAGCGTTGGCTTGACTTAGTCACTACGGGTGCAAAAAAGCCGATTGTAACGCCTGTTTCGCACCACAACATTTCAGAGGAGCTTTTTCAAGAAATTCAAGAAGAAATTGATATTCTGGAACGAGAAGGGCAACCCAAGAATCTAATCGAACAATTACAATTCCTCCAACCGGTCGAGGGATCCCGACTTCCAGTGGCTCAAGGGGGAGGAGGCCAAAGTCTCCACTTTGGAGATGATATCCTGTTCGCTGTCGTTCCTTCGCTGTACGACACCTTTAATGATTCTACCTTGACATCCATGATCTCGAGTAACAACATAGTGTTCACTGGTGTAACTGCTACGAAACAATTATTAGAACGACACAGCCTAGATGTCCATGCGCTACGTGATCGAGGGATCAAAAGCGAACTGGAAGTTATTTACATTGCCGAAGAGGGCATACTACAAGCGCAGTTCGCAGTATACCTTGTGTGGTTGCAGAATCTTTCGCTGATTGCACTGGCGGTTGCTTTCGGTGTTGCTACTGCAATCAGTGCGTTGATTACCGCAACATTACGGGCAAAACGTGACTTCCCATTACGGTTGGCAGGCCGATCTTGGATGCGAATCCTTCAGAGCCGTGTGGTCAAAGAACTGCTTGTGGGAATCATACTTGTGATTATCGTTATCATGATACAAAGACCTAATGCCATAGAAATTGTACTTGTGACTGCGGCATACGGATTGCTTATTGTTCCGCTAAGTCATTTTGTAGCTGCCCGTTGGTGTTTTAATGGAGTTAGTAGACGTCGAATTTGATGTTAAAGAAGATGAACTTAAATGAAATTCCGTGTACTGAAGGGCATATATAGTGGGTGTGGGAGGACGAGTTAATGCCCCTCCTTCTGCTCGATTACAACGATATTTTATCGTAATCAAATAGATATAATCATACATATTAATTGTGATAAAATATTAAATAGCTATTCCATTAACAGGCTCTTTTATGGCATAAAGGTCACTAAAATGATCAAACTTTTTAATAAAACTAAAACTTAAATTTAATAGATAAGAAGCCATTTTGATCAATCTTTTTTCGAAATGGCTTCTTTTTATTTAACCTGAAATGAGGTTCTGCGAGATATTTTGGATCAAACTTTATACATTAACCAACAATGGTGGGACCTATTTTAGTATATAAGTTCACAAAAACAAAACAGGAATGAAATCCATTCCCGTTATAAGTGATTTGTATACGACTACTCACGATTTTAACATTGAAATTAAGATTTTTTCTCCTTTGATTTAATCTATAAAAACACGAATGTTCTTAGCCCTCAACCCTTGTCAAAGGTTATGGACGGATTTTTTGAGCTTGCTTAATACATGTTGTTTTTATATAGCGATGAAAACAATTTTTATAAATACATATTGAATGCTAGGATGTGATAAATTCTCCACCATTTACGTGGATGGTCTGGCCGGTAACAAACCGAGAATCATCGGAAGCTAGAAAAACATAAGCAGGGGCCAGTTCGAACGGTTGTCCTTGCCGATCCATCGGGTTATCCACCAGTGAAACTTGATCTGCTGAAAAACTTGCGGGTATTAGCGGTGTCCAAATTCGACCCGGGGCAACCGCATTTACACGGATTCCTTTTTTTACTAAGTTTCTTGCCAATGCCCGTGTAAAACCGACAATTGCTGCTTTTGTCGCGGTATAATCGATTAATTGATCATTCCCGACATATGCGACAACTGATGCTGTATTAATAATTGAACTTCCGGGTTTTAAATAATTTAATGCTTCCCTCGTTGTATAAAAATGAGAATAGATATTAACTTTGAATGTGTCATCAAATTGTTCATCGGTAATATCAAGAAGGCTTAATTGTTGAAATTGGATACCAACATGATTACAAAGAATATCGAGTTTACCAAAAGTTTGTACCGTTTGTTGGACGATGTGAACACATTGTTGCTTGTCTCGTAAATCCCCCGGGAGTAAAAGGGCACGTCGGCCAAGTTCTTCAATTCGCTGTTTCGTAAGATTCGCATCTTCATGTTCATCTAAATAACTAATGGCAACATCTGCACCTTCTTTTGCAAAACCGATCGCAACCGCTGCACCGATTCCACTATCTCCACCGGTAATAAGGGCTACTTTTCCTTCCAGTTTTCCACTTCCATGTTCATTCGGATTTTCAATAATCGGGCGAGGAACCATTAAGCTCTCTACCCCCGGTTGGCGGTATTGACGCTGTTCAGGAACTGTTAAGGGAACATCTTGGAAACGGGTAATCTTCCCATAGTTTGGTAGTTGAGGATAATTTGATTGTTGATCTTTAAACATGGCAACCTCCTTAAAATTTTTTCAGGTTACTATATGTATTTGTCCGGGCTGTTGTGCCATTGTATGGTGTTCGGACGAGATACATGATTTGAAACGAGAACATATTTTAGAAAAAATGATAAGGGAGGAGGTGAATATGTTGGTCTATTTCAATCCGAATGTCCATTTACTTTTGCTTACGGAAAGCTTTGGAAAGGTACGAGTGTTATATAATGATAATCCACGCGCCTTTCAATTACCAAGTATTGGAGTCCGTCCCCCTTATTACACAAATCCAAGATATGAAGCATATTATCCGATCTTGTAAAAATTGGAAATCTCGAAAAGGATAAAAAGGGACATTGCCTCTATGGGACATTTCTTCTGATTTTCCAGCATGCTTTGTCCCATAGCACGGGCCTATGAGACATTTTTTCTTGATTTTCAATTCATTTTGTTCCACAGTCCCCCATGTAGCGCTAGGCTACACCACAGGAAGATGGTTTTTTCATGGTAGCCTAATTGTTCCATACGTCCATAACACCTATCTGCTTTAAACAAAATTTTAAGGAGGAGGGCATATAATCTTGTTGCTCCGAAAACATGTAAAACTGCCAACCTGCCCAAAATTTTTTATTTATTTGTGCCCAAATGACTGACGGTTGAATATAGAATAAATAGGCAATTGAAGATACTCGCCCAGATGAAGTACATCCTACATGATTGTTCCGGGAAGGAGGGTTACATCATTTTCGCGTTGCTTATTAGACGAATCGGTGGAGTTGTATCTATAGCTTTCGGAATTTTCGCGACACTGGAAGCATCCAGGCTTTATACTTATGGCACAGGCATACTGATTGGTGATCATGCCTTTCCTGCAATAATAGGAATCATCCTCATTGTTACAGGATTGTTCTACCTTTGCTTACCTTACAAAGAAGAAAAAGTGGTCATGCCAAATCATAAACAATTAAAAACAATGATTTATACAATTGGGATATTATGTCTGTATTGTTTCAGTATGAACTACCTCGGCTATTTTGTTACCACATTTATAGCCTTTCTTTTATTACTTAAAGTAATCGGTAACTACCGATGGGTATGGACAATGGCCTTTGCCTTAATTTTTACAGCAGTTATGTACTACTTGTTTATCACCTTATTAAAAACACCATTACCTATTACGCCAATATTATCAATTTAAAAAGGGGGATTTCATACTTGGATTCAATCATGTATTTGCTTAACGGATTAGGTGCTGTGTTGACCCCTTTCAATTTATTCATCGTTGTGGTCGGCTCCTTTCTTGGCACTTTCGTCGGTGTGTTACCAGGACTCGGTCCGACTTCTGCAATTGCCATTTTACTACCAATGACAACGATCCTTGAACCGGTGCAAGGGATTATGATGATGGCCGGAATTTATTACGGGGCAATGTACGGGGGTTCGACAACAGCCATTTTAATGAAAATCCCCGGTGAATCGTCATCGGTTCCGGCAACACTGGACGGATATCCGCTGGCAAAGCAGGGAAGAGGCGGTGCAGCGCTTGGGATTGCTGCGATTGACTCTTTTTTTGCCGGAATACTGGGTCTCGTCGGACTTGTATTGTTTGCCCCAATTTTAGCAGATCAAGCTTTGAAATTCGGTCCGCCCGAATATTTTGTTTTAATGCTTATGGCTTTGTTCATTTTATTTAACATTTCCGGTTATTCGTTTATAAAATCATTGATTATGGGGGCTTGCGGCTTTCTTGTTTCGTTTGTCGGAATTGGTTTATCTTCGGGTGTGGCACGATTTGACTTTGGTCTTCCGGTTTTGGTTGGGGGTTTTGAAATGATCAGCATTATTATTGGTTTATTTGCGATAACCGAAGTGCTGAAGGGAATTGAAGAGCGTCGGATAAAAATTAAGCAGCAAAAAATTAAAAAAGTTTTCCCGACCAAGGAAGACTTGAAAAATAGCAAAATGCCAATTTTACGTGGAAGCCTGCTTGGATTTTTTCTCGGAATTTTGCCTGGTTTTTCGGCAACCATTACATCTTTTCTTTCTTATGATATTGAGAAAAAAGTTTCCAAACATCCGGAAAAATTTGGTCATGGGGCGATTGAAGGGGTAGCCGGCCCGGAATCGGCAAACAATGCGACAAGTTCCGGGGGCTTTATTCCACTCCTTTCACTGGGGATTCCTTCTTCTCCACCACTGGCAGTTTTACTTGCAGCCTTCATGATTTACGGCTTAACCCCGGGACCAATCCTTTTTGAGCAAAACAGTGAGTTTGTTTGGACGGTTATTGCAAGTATGTTTATCGGAAATGTCATTCTTTTAATCTTAAATCTGCCGCTTGTCGGAGTTTGGGCAAAACTAACCGATGTCCCGTTTGGAATCTTGGCACCGATTATTTTAATGATAAGTCTACTTGGTGCATTTTCAGTACGCAATAGTTTATTTGACTGTTTTGTTGCGATTGTTTTTGGCGTTCTCGGTTACTTGTTCCATAAATTCAATTGGCCGATTATTCCTTTCATCTTATGTTTAGTTTTAGGACCAAAAATGGAAATATCATTTATTCAGTCTTTGGAAATATCGTCAGGGAACCTACTTATTTTTGTGGAAAGACCGATCTCACTCGGTTTATTATTAAGCTCAATCATTATCCTTATGATTTCCATCTTATTTACCAAAAGAACAAAAAGAAGAATGATTCAAGAAACCGGTGAATCACAAGATATGTCATAAGTTATCCAAGTTTGTTGATCTCGATAAAAAATAAATGTGAAATTGTATTGAAAAAAGGAACAGAGGAGAAGTGAATATGAAAAAATTAATCCCTATTTTATTCATGAATATTATTGTGATTTTTACAATTTTAGCAGGATGCTCGGTCCAAAACAACACAACAGAATCAAACGCAGCGAAGACAAAGGGAACCAGTTCGGGTAATTATCCAAACCGGCAAATTGAATTAGTCGTTCCATTTGCGGCAGGTGGCGGCGTGGATTTGGCTGCCCGTGCCGTTGCCGATTATTTAAGTAAAGAGTGGGGGCAACCGGTTGTCGTTGTCAATAAAACGGGAGGCGGAGGAATTGTTGGTGCCCAATATGCCCTGTTGGAATCGAAACCGGATGGCTATACTGTACTCATGAACAACAATTCTTCTACAACCATGTATGAAGCTGGGACTACTCAGCCTATATTAACAGCTAAAAGCCATCAGTTTGCTGCACGTGTCGCCGAATCACCGTTAGTTTATGCAGTAAAAAGTGACGCACCCTAGAAGGATTTAAAAGAATTTACCGAGTGGGTAAAAGAAAACCCGGAACAACTCACATGGGCGAGCGTCGGTCCGGCCGGTTTTTCCAGCTTTGGTGTTGCAGAATGGCTGGATTCAGTTGGGGTTGACTATACAAAAACGCAAATGGTCTCCAGTGAAGGGGCCAGTGATTCAGCTGCTAAAGTAGCAGGTGGTCATGTTATTTTGGCCGTCCACAACGCAGGGGAAGTGTATTCCCTTGTTGAATCGGGGAAATTGAAAGTGTTAGCTGTTCAAGGTTCAGAACGAAGCCCGCTTTATCCGGATGTACCGACAACAGAAGAACTCGGCTTCCCAAACTTATCGGTCAGCTGGTGGACCGGGATTTCTTTACCAAAAGATACACCGAAAGATATTGTAAAAAAATGGGAAGCAGCAATTGAAAAAATGCAACAAGATAAACAGTTCCAAGCTCAGCTCGAAAAAATATATTTACAACCGGGTTACCTAAACAGTTCCGATTTTACAAAAAAAGTACAAGAAGAAGTGGAATGGTATACAGAACTGGCAGAGAAAACCGGGATTAGAAAATAAAGAAAAAGAAAGTTAAATGGATTTGGGAACAATTTCAAAAACTAGGAATTAACCCTAATAAAACTACTACTAATGATTAAGAAGGATCAAGAACAATCACAAATGGCGATATAACAGCAATAACATTTAATCACTGGCAATTGCAGACCGTTTCTTTATTAGCAACAAAATTCCCCGAAAATAGGAAAAACTTAATAAGGTCATAAACATAAAGAAAAACCGGCCAGAACTATCCAAAACAGGTCGGTTTTTCTAAATACTTATTTTACCCCTATTTTCAACTCACCATTGTCAATTGAAATTACAACCGTCTCGTTTTCTTGTACCTTTCTTGCGATTATTTTCCTTGCCAGTTCCGTCTCAACCGTACGTTGAATAAATCGTTTCAATGGTCTTGCACCGAAAACCGGGTCAAATCCGTTTTCAGCGATATATTCCTTCGCTTCATCTGAAATTTCCAGCTTAATTTGTTGATCTTTCAATCTTTCCTGCAGTTCGCTAAGTAATTTGGTAACAATCCCTTTAATATTATCCAATGTCAAAGGTTTAAATAAAATAATTTCATCCACACGATTTAAAAATTCCGGACGAAAATGACTGCGCAACTGCTCCATAACCAGTTCACGAGCTTCTGAACGAATTTCGTCCGTTCCTTGTTCTCGCTCCAGTAAAAATTGTGATCCCAGATTTGAGGTCATAATAACCACGGTATTTTTAAAATCAACGGTACGACCTTGAGAATCAGTAATCCGACCATCGTCGAGCATTTGCAATAATATATTGAACACTTCCGGATGTGCTTTTTCAATCTCGTCAAATAAAACAACCGAATAAGGATTTCTTCTTACTGCTTCGGTTAATTGACCACCTTGTTCATAACCGACATATCCGGGCGGCGCACCAATTAATCTTGAAACGGTATGCTTTTCCATATATTCGGACATATCGATGCGGATGATATGCTCTTCGCTATCGAATAAATGTTGGGCAAGTGCCTTGGCAAGTTCCGTTTTCCCGACACCGGTGGGACCAAGGAACATAAAGGATCCAATCGGCCGATTCGGATCTTTAATGCCGGCTCTTGCCCGAAGTATCGCATCGGACACAAGCCGAACAGCCTCATCTTGTCCGATGACTCGTTCATGTAAAATCGATTCCAGTCGCAATAATTTTTCCCGTTCACTTTCAACGAGTTTTGTCACAGGAATACCTGTCCAGCGGGCAACAATTTCGGCGATCTCTTCATCGGTCACTTCTTCACGCAACAATCGATTTTCTGCATGTTCATGGACTTTTTCCTCCAATTCCCGCAATTCTTTTTCTAATGCAGGAATCCGACCGTGTCTTAGTTCAGCAGCTTTATTCAAATCATACTCATTTTCCGCCTTTTCCAGTTCCCAACGTAGTTTTTCCAGTTGTTCCCGTTTATCCTGAACCATCTGAATGCCTTCTTTTTCCAACTGCCATTTCGCTTTCATTTCATTGGCTTGATCGCGAAGTTCCGCCAGTTCTTTTTTCAAAACATCGAGGCGGCTCATACTCACCGGATCATCTTCTTTGGAAAGGGCCGCTTCTTCAATTTCGAGCTGCATGACTCGCCTCGTCACTTCATCTAATTCTTGCGGCATCGAGTCAATTTCAGTCCGGATCATCGCACAAGCTTCGTCGATTAAGTCGATCGCTTTATCCGGCAGAAACCGATCGGTAATATAACGGTTAGATAAGGTTGCTGCCGCGACCAGTGCGCGGTCATGGATTTTAACGCCGTGATGAATTTCATATCGTTCTTTCAAGCCGCGTAAAATTGAGATGGTGTCTTCAACATCCGGTTCTTGGACGATAACCGGTTGAAAACGTCGCTCTAATGCCGGGTCTTTTTCAATATATTGTCGATGTTCATCTAATGTTGTTGCCCCGATACAATGCAATTCCCCTCGGGCAAGCATCGGTTTTAACATATTTCCCGCATCCATGGCACTATCTGTCTTTCCGGCACCGACGATAGTATGCAATTCATCGATAAACAAGATGATTTTTCCTTCACTTTTCTTAATTTCGTTCAAAACAGCTTTTAACCGTTCTTCAAATTCACCACGAAATTTTGCCCCGGCAACAAGCGCACTCATATCAAGGGAAAAAATCGTTTTATCCTTTAAACCCTCAGGGACATCACGACGAACAATTCTTTGAGCCAAACCTTCAACAATGGCTGTTTTCCCGACACCGGGTTCACCGATTAATACCGGGTTATTTTTCGTTTTCCGTGACAAAATACGAATTACTTGCCGTATTTCATTATCGCGACCTATAACCGGATCGACCTTTCCGGATCGGACCTCAGCAACTAAGTCTCGACCATATTTTTCCAAAACATTGTATGTACTTTCCGGATTTGGTGATGTCACTCTTTGATTCCCCCTTATTTCTCTTATAGCTTCTAATACTTTTTGCAAGGTGATCCCCTGATTTTTTAAGAGTTTCCCGACATCAGTCTCCAAAGTTACAGAAGCAATAAGAATATGTTCAACTGATAAATACTCATCTTTAAAGGTGGTCATTGTTTTTTCAGCTTCGGTAAAAACACGCTGTAATTGGTTGGAAATATATATGTTTCCTTGTTCCACACCGCTGCCGGTGACAACAGGTTTTTTCTTTGCTAAAGCTTCTAATCCCTGTTTGAATAGGTTACTATTTGCATGCAATTTTTCGAGAATAGCGGTGACAAGATTGTCTGTGTCTTGCATGAACGCAAGATACAGGTGGACTTCATCGATTTCTTGATGATGCCGATTACTAGCAATGGTTTGTGCATGGAAGATTCCCGACTGCATCCGTTCCGTCATACGATTGACATCCATATAAACCGCTCCTTTGACCTTTTTTGACCTTAGTTCAATTATAAAAGATTATCGTTGAAAAAGCAAAATGAGCTGAAATACACTGGAGTGGGAAAAGGGTATTTATTTATCTTCAAAAATGGACAAAAAATCATCACATCTATATTTCTTGTTTTCTCCCATAAACATGATTAGTATTATATTCAGATAAAATAGAAAGGAATTATAAAATGAATAAACGGATTTACTTTTTGATGATTATTGCTTTTGTGGTTGGGATGGTTGAACTAATCATAAGTGGTATTCTTGATCTTATAGCAGCAGACTTAGATGTAAGCCTCAGTCAGGCCGGTTATTTGATTACCATTTTTGCTCTCATTTTTGCATTACTTTCACCGGTGTTATTAATTTTGACAGCAAATATCGAGAGGAAACGGTTAATGCTGATTTGTCTTTGGATTTTTCTCTTCGGTAATATAATAACAATTTTCAGTCCAACTTATGCAATCGTGTTCGTCGGTCGTATCATCAGTGCCACCAGTGGGGCATTATTAACGATCCTTTGTCTTGTGATGGCGCCGAATATGGTTGAACCGCAATACCGGGGGAGAGCAATTGGTGTCATCTCGATGGGGGTAAGTGGGGCATTGGTGCTTGGTATTCCAATTGGTTTAGTGTTAGGGAATTCTTTCGGATGGCGAGCTCCATTTGTTATGATTGCCGTTTTGACGTTTTTTTCAATTATCGGTGTTTATTTATGGATGAGTCGGATTGAGCCGGAGTCACAAGTCCCGCTCCATATCCAATTAGCCAGTCTAAAAAGCAGAAAAGTTCTCTTTGCCCTATTAACGACCTTTTTATATATGGCCGGACATACAGTTTTATATGGTTATTTCAAACCTTTTTTGCAAGAAACTATGGGGCTTGATGGAACATGGATTAGTATTATCTACTTTATTTTTGGCATTTCAGCGGTCAGCGGCGGGGGAATTGGCGGAGCGTTAGCCGATTTATTCGGTTCCAAAAAGACAATCGTCATTTCATTGATACTTTTTACCGGATTATTTTTAATCATTCCCCACACAACGGGATTAATTCCTTTATTTATTGTCGCCTCAATTGTTTGGGGAATTTTAAGCTGGGGAGTTTCACCGGCTATGCAAAGTTACTTGATTGAGTCATCACCAAAAACGGCATCCATTCAGCAAAGCTTAAATAATTCAGCCCTCCATTTAGGTGTTGCAACTGGATCATTTGTTGGCGGGATGGTGATTGAACATGCATCGATTAACGAAAATCCTTATGCGGGCAGTATTTTAATCTTATTATCTGTTTTAACAATTATTGTATCGTTTCGAGCCCGGCAAACTGTTGTCCCTGATACGGAAATGGAAGGATAAATTTAGAAAGATCTAATAGCAGGTCGGATAGACATGAATCGAAAGGAAAGACAAAGCAGTCGGACAAAATCGAATTTACGTCCTTGCTGGAAATGTATATGAAGGTATAAGATAAAGATACTGATTATAAGCGATATTCAATAAAAAGTGAAAACCATTTGTTCATGACAGGATGAGCGGGAATAAAATATTTATGAAAAGGTGAACAATGATGGGGAAAATGACGGAATGGTTGGAAATGGATGATGGGCATGAGATTTACTTAAGAAGCTGGGTGAATGAAGGGGAATCACCCAAGGCGATTGTCCAAATTTCCCACGGTATGGCTGAACATATTGCACGATATGACGATTTTGCTCAATTTCTTCTTAATAGAGGGATTTTCGTTTATGGAAATGATCATCGCGGTCATGGACATACAGGTGAAAAAGCCGGCGTTTTTGGTTATTTTGCTCAAAAGGATGGATTTGACCGGGTAGTCGATGATCTTCATGCAGTTACGAATCATATTAAGAAACTCTATCCTGATAAACCAATCATCTTGTTCGGACACAGTTTGGGATCGTTTCTGTCACGGAGATATATTCAGAAATATTCGAGTGATATCACCGGGGTCATTTTATCTGGTACCGGTGGAAATCCAGGGGTTGCGGCTGCTATCGGTAAACTTGTGGCGAAAAGGGAGATACGAAAATTCGGGAAAACCGCTCCCAGCCATGTAATGAACCGGATTATATTTGGTTCGTACAATAAAGGATTGGACCATGTTAAAAATAAGTTTTCTTGGTTATCCAGGGATGAATCCGTCGTTCACGCTTATCTTCAAGACCCGTATTGCGGTTTTGTCTGCTCAGGAACTTTTTTCTATGATTTATTAACCGGATTACAGCTTATTCACCAAGATGCTCTTATCCAACAAATCAGAAAAGATTTACCGATTTTCTTTATTAGTGGCGATCGTGACCCGGTTGGTACCTATGCTAAAGGTGTCAAAAAAGCGATAAAACAACTTGAAAAAAATGGGTTACATAAAATCGATTACCGATTTTATCAAGATGCCCGGCATGAAGTATTAAATGAAATCAATAAAGAGGAAGTTTACGAAGATATTATTCAGTGGATTGAACGAACATTGAATACAGTAGAAGGGTAAGAGGCCGAGTTAGTCCCGGTCTCTTATTTAATTTGTTCAAGTAGTTCTTGATCTTGCCAAGCTTTGCACACATCAATCCAACTTTTTGCATTAGAAAACTTTTCCAATTCTTCACAAGTGAGCTCAATGGCGGAATTGGTACTGCCACATGCTGGAAAAACGGTTTCGAACCGTTTTAATGAGATGTCTAAATAAACACCGAGGTCGTTAGCCAATCCAAACGGACAAACACCACCAATCACGTGTCCGGTTTGTTCAACGACTTCCTCGGCACTGAGCATCCGTGCTTTAAACCCAAAAAAATGTCTGAACTTTTGATTATCAATTTTGGCATCACCGGCTGTAACGACAAGGATTGCCTGATTGTTATCCCCACGGAACGATAGAGTCTTTGCAATTCTGGCAGGAATAACACCAATTGTTTCTGCCGCCTGTTCAACGGTTGCACTGGATGTATCAAATTCCATAATATCTTTGTCACGGTTCCACTGTTTAAAATGTTCTTTTACACTTGCAAGAGACATAACGCCACCCCATCATTATTTTTTAATCATTATCATAGCATAAAGTTCCAAAAAATTGTAATTTTTGAAGTTGGGGAAACAATGCCTTGCCAAATGGATCAAGGAAGGGATGTAAATTGTTCGATTAAAAAGAGCCCAACGCTTTTTTTCGTTAAGTGCCGGGCTCCTTCTACATTTTAAGATGTCTTGAATAAGTACAATAAGCGTAAATCCGTAAACCTGTTTCCGTGATCAAGTAGACAAGTGCAATATATTTGATAAAACTCTTGGTAAAGAGGAACAGAGCAACAGTCATCAGGAGTGTCAACAAGTAGCTGAGGTTTCCTGATATACCGTTCAGTGGATGGTTTGTGAAAAAGACAGACCTTGCGCCTCGCACATCTTTTCCATAGCAAAAATAATGATAAGGTTTCACACGGAAAAAGATGCTTGCTGTGACCAAGTCTTCTTTTTCCTCAATAACTTTATGGCATTGTTCACAAATAATCGGCCTGGACATATATATCCCTCGATTCTTGAGTTGTTCAAGTGGTTTTATCCGATTTTTGTCCCGTTCGCAACCGGTTCGTCAATATTTAATAAGACCACATCGTCTTCACCCGGCAAGCCGCCAAGTACTAATACCTCTGACTTGAATCCGGCAATGCGTCGGGGAGGGAAGTTAATGACGGCAATCACTTGTCGACCGACCAGTTTTTCCGGTGTATATCGCTTCGTTATTTGTGCGGAAGATTGTTTGATTCCGACTTCACCAAAATCAATTTGCAATTTAATCGCCGGTTTTCTAGCTTCCGGGAATGGTTCAGAGAAGATTACCGTTCCTACTCGGATATCTAATTTATCAAAGTCCTCAATGGTTGCCATGATTCCTACCTCCTTAGTACTCTAACTTATAAATTACTATAAATTGGCAAATGGTGCAAAGAAAGTCACATATACTTTTATGTTTTTAGCAAAAATTGGTTTATTCCACACAAGATTTTTGCAGATAGATGGGGATAAAAACTTATTTATTGAAAAAACTTTGGAAAATTAGTAAAATGGAAAAAACAATATCGAAATTTTTCATCGGCTACCCGTATTCACTTTAAAAATATTCAGTTTCCAAATATATTGGATTTTACTACTTACATTTGTTTTTGAAATAAGATATATTGAGTCACGTGATTATATTTTTCAGGAGGGATTAATCCAGTGTAACTATTGCCTTTTTCTTTTATCGAAAAAAAAAGAAAAGGGGTAGTTTTGATGAAAAGCAAATCATTTCGTTATTTATGGTTGGGTCAGCTTTTGGCCAATTTTGGTGATGTGTTTTATATTGTCGGATGTATTTCAATTTTATATGGGTTCACAAGTTCAGCGTTTTATTTGGCGTTATTGCCGTTTTTAAATACAATTGGTCGGTTTATTAGCAGTCTTTTGTCACCGATTCTTTTCAATAAATACCGGTTAAAAACATTGTTAGTCGGTTCACAAACAGTAAAAACGATTTTTTTGTTCGGGCTGTCCTGTTTTGTCAGTTTTCAAAAGGAACAGGGAATTTGGCTGGTGCTTTTCCTTATCTTTCTAATTGCTTTTTTCGATGGGTGGGCATTGCCGGCAACGAATGCCATGCTTCCACGGTTAGTGAAAAAAGAGGAACTTGTTAAAGCCAACAGTTTTGTTGCCGTTATGAATCAAACAACGCAACTGTCAGGTTGGGCATTAGGTAGTATGTTGGTTGCCTTTTTAACAGGGAAAAATGTCATTTGGCTGACGTTTGTATTATTTGTCTTTTCCACTTTCATGATGAAAGGAATTATAGACAATACACCTTTCCAACCTGCTGAAAGTAGAGAAAAGAAAACAGAGGCAATGAAGGAAGGTTGGCTGATCATTTGGAATAAGCCGCTGTATCGAATCATTCATGTACAAATTATGTTTGAAGCAATTGCCGGTGTTGTCTGGGTTGCGGCGATTTTATATGTTTTTGTTAAAGAAATTTTCCATGTATCCGAAGCTTGGTGGGGATACATTAATACGATTTATTTTATTGGTTTAATTGTTGGCGGGCTGTTTTGTACGAAAGCTTCACGGTTCATTGAAGGTCGTTTGCGATTGATCCTTATATGCACATCTATTGGGGCAGCGGTTGTAACCTTTTTATTTGGCTTAAACACGTATGTTTGGTTAGCGCTGCTATTGGTTGCGCTAAGTGGCATTATCGATCAAATGAAAGACCTTTCGATGACGATTTATTTACAGAAGGAAGCAACTGTTGACGAGTTGCCAAAAATTTATGGAGCCCAGCAAACAATCATCTCACTATTTTTCGGATTATCAACACTGGTTTTTGGGGCAATTGCTGAATGGAATGTGCAATTTGCTTTTTACTTGGCCGGTGGTTTGTTGGCACTTTCATCAGTATATTTGATATTTTCTAGAAGCCGACTTAATAAAAGATATTTGGATGTCAGTTAATCGAAAGGCCGGGTACTAAAAAGTCCCCGGCCGTTTTTAATACAGCTAATCATCGAACGCTTTCTTTTAAAAAATAGGTATAACTTCATGAGAGCAATGATTATTAATATAAACATTGAAATATTTAATAAAACTGATTTAATCGAGTAACTTAAAAAGGTTGTATTGATAACGATTGCTCCCCCATTACACAAGCTAAAGCTACTAGATAAGTAATTTTATTTCTCATTTTTACAAGCCTCCAAACATAGGAAGGTTATTTTATTGAATGATTTTCTGCAATTCTTCTATTATTGTTTCTACTACTCGTATGGATTGAATTGTGTTGTTCTCAAATTCCAGACTGTGATTCGCTCCCGGAATTAATGAAAGGGTGAGGTGCAGGTTTTCTTCAAGTTTTAGAAATCTTTCTTCAACGTAATATGGATCTTTGTTGCCGATAAATACAGAACCACCAAGTTCACTTTTAAGCATAGTTTGATAAACTTTATCAACTGATAATAACGGTGTTAACCAAATGACTTGACTGTTTGGGATATCGTTTTGTTGTAGGATTATGTACGAGCGCATAGGTACCAATCGATTTTGCGACGAAATGGATTTTTGAATAGTTGTGCTTCTGCAAAAATGATTGTACCGCTTGATTGATTACTTCTTTACAATTCTTCTTATCCAAATCTTGCAGTAATTCATTATAGTCCAAGTGCAGGGCATCAAATCCTTTTTCAACATATAACGATGTTGCATAATAGAATAACGGTTTCTGCGTTGTATAGCCTTTTCCGGGTAAGAAAATCGCAAGGTAAGTAGTCTCCGTTTCTTGTTGAATGTAAGTAATCGGAACTTCTATTCCACTGCATACAATCGAACTTTTTTCATTCTTCATTGAAATTCACACCTTTCTCCATCTATAATTATAGTAGAATTCTAAATTTTATCATACATATTTTAATAATTGAGGTAAAACACATGGATACACATTTGTTTCTTTTTGGCGGGGGATCACCGTTTACAGACGGGTTCGCTAGTAAGTTTGCAAAAATTTCATTAACGCTTGGTGGTCCAGTTTCAATTTTATTAACCCATGAGGAAATTTGTGCCGGTGTCATTACCGCAATTCAAACAGGAAAAGACCATACCATTGTCGGCCAACTTGAACCTTGGGAAATGCGACCGTAAAATTTTTTTGAGGTGATGATGATTTGAAAAGCAGAAATTACTGATGCAAAAGCAATTGCAAAGGTGCAAGTGACACATGGACAACAACCGATCGGAATATTGTACCTGAGGACTATTTAAAGCAAATGTCCTATGATGACAGGGAGGAGATGTGGAAAACGATCCTTTCGAGTGGTTCCGCTTATGTCGCAGAAAATGAAAACGGGGAAATTATTGGCTTTTCCAGGATTTTAAAAGCTGAAATAATCTAAACAAGGAGATTTTGGTAATGCACGGATTTTCCTTTTTTGATTCACTTTATCAAATATTAGTTATAGGTATCATGATACTTATCATCATTCTCATCATTAATTTCACTTTATATCAAAAGCGAAAAAGAGAAACGTTCGAAAAACAATTGGAATCAATTGAAAAGAAATTGGATATGATGATTGAACGAATGAAAAAGGATTCGTAAAAGGAGGTGCATCTGATTGAATGAAAAACTGGAACAATTGATCATAGACTTTTTACAAGAAAAACTTTCACCTTACTTAGTTGTTCTGTTTGGCTCTACCGTAAAAGGGACATTGCGAAATGATAGCGATCTTGACATTGCTTTTCTTGCCGAGCAAAATCATAACGCTTATGAAATTTTTCTGATTGCACAAGAGTTTGCGTCACACATAAACCGTGATGTTGATTTGGTTGATTTAAATCAAGCAAGTACCGTATTTCAGGCTCAAATCGTCAGTACAGGAAAAGTAATTTACTGTTCAGATGAAACGAAAAGAGCACATTTTTATATGAAAACGTTGAAAATGTATGCAAAATTGAACGAGGAACGTGCACCAATTTTACTTAAAGTGCAGGAAAGCGGGAGAATTTATGGAAAGTGATGTTGTACTGAATAAGATTCATATTATAGAGCGGTGTTTAAATCGAATACATGAAGAATACGCCAATAATCCGGAAAACTTAGTGAATTTTACGAAGCAAGATTCGATTATTTTAAATTTGCAGCGGGCCTGTGAAGCAAGTATTGATCTAGCGATGCAAGTGGTTGCAGAGAAAAAACTCGGTCTTCCACAAACGTCACGTGATGCATTTCTTTTACTGGAAACAGAAGGAATTATCCCTGTATCACTTTCTAAAAGGATGCAACGAATGGTTGGATTCAAAAATATCGCCGTTCATGATTATCAAGAAATCAATCTATCCATCTTACAAAAAATTATTGAAAACCATCTCGATGACTTTTTGCAATTTACCAAAGCAATCATTCGCATATAGTTGATCATAAAAACATTATGTAAACTAGATACAAAAAGGAAGGTCGCTATGAAACTCACGTCGGACTATCAATATGTTAAAAGCATCTATTTAAATAGAGAAAAAGTATACTCCTTTGATACGTTTCCGCTTAACTTGCCGGTCATCCGCAATTTGGGGACACTCCATTTCCATCCGAACGTGACCTATATTGTCGGCGAAAACGGGATGGGGAAGTCGACGTTATTAGAAGGAATCGCCGTTAGTCTCGGATTCAATCCTGAAGGTGGAACGTTAAATTTTCATTTTTCCAGTTACGATTCTCATTCGAATTTACATGAGTTTTTAAGGGTGGCAAAAGGACCATACAAACCCCATGATCATTTTTTCCTCCGTGCCGAAACGTTTTATAACCTAGCTACCAATATCGAGGAAATGGACCGTGAACTGTTGGGGGGAAGGAAGATTGTCGAGTCTTTCGGGGGAAAATCATTGCACGAACAATCTCACGGTGAATCATTTTTTGCAGCGTTCATCCATCGCTTTCAAGGCAACGGTTTATATATTCTGGATGAACCGGAAGCGGCTTTGTCACCACTTAGACAACTTTCTATGCTTACCCGGATTCATGAATTAGTAGAAAGCGGATCTCAATTTATTATTTCGACTCATTCACCAATTATTATGGCGTATCCTGATGCAAAAATCCTCCAATTGACAGAAAAAGGGTTGAATGAAGTTCAGTTGGAGGAAACAGCGCATTATCAGCTCATGAAACAATTTTTTGATGATAAAGGTCGACTCCTCCATCATTTATTAAAATCATAGTTTGAGGAGAAGGATATATGATATGGAAATAAAAGAACTGAAATCAAAGGATGAAATTATAAAAGCATTTCCGGTAATGAAACAACTAAGAACCCATTTAGATGAAGAAACGTATCTTGACTTAGTATTTGAAGCAAGGGAGAAGGATCACTACCGACTGTTTGCCCTTTATGATCAGGGTGACATTGTTGCGGTGACTGGTTTTAAGCCAATGATTACCCTCTATTACGGGCGATTTGTTTGGGTTTGTGATTTAGTAACAGATTCCGTCAAACGTTCGATGGGTTACGGAGAAGAATTATTAAATTTTGTTCATGATTGGGCGAGAACGAATGGATATTCATCAGTTGCTCTTTCATCCGGCCTCATGCGATTAAACGCCCACCGATTTTATACCGACAAAATGAACTATGACAAAGTAAGTTTCGTATTCAAGCATAACCTGGATTAGGAGGAATTTCGATGGCAGAAATTATCCAACAAAAATTTGTTCTGAAGAAGGGGGAAACACTTATCGTCCGAACCGCCCTACCTAGTGATGCCAAAAATATCATTCAATACGTTCGAACGATCTTCCGTGAATCCCCTTTTATGTTAACAACCGAGCCAGAATTCACGATGACCGTTGAAAAAGAAAAACAATTTTTACAAGATTGTTTAAAAAGTGAAGGGAAGTTGGCGCTTGTTGCGGAGGTGGACAATAGAATAATCGGATTTCTCAACTTTCAAAACGGCAATAAAAGGAAAATACGCCATACCGGTGAATTCGGTATGTCAGTTGCACAAGAATATCGAAATTTGGGTATAGGAAGTGCTTTATTAAAAATACTTCTTAATTGGGCCGAAGATAATCCCATTATCGAAAAAGTATATTTGGAAGTATTTGCCAAAAATACCGCTGCAATTGCTTTGTATAAAAAAATTGGCTTTATAGAAGAAGGCTGTAAAGTAAAGGGAGTAAAAATAGACCAACAAACGTATGATGATATCTTATTGATGGCACAATTTGTCGAAAAAGGAACTACATAAAGCGTTCAAATTTTCAATGAAAACGTTAATAAATTATTCGCAGACTTTTTTGAAGAGGTATGCTAATATAAAAATATAAAAGAGAAACAAATTATTTTTCAACCTTGCAGGAGGGTCAACCATCCTAGTTAGTTCCGTTGAATATAAACTAGGCGTATTAAATTTCTTAAAGGGAATGAAAATGGTAATTCCACCGATAATTTTCCTGTTAAAGAATTGAAAAAGATTTGAGTCAGCCGAGCGAAGAAAGCCGATAAAATTTGAAAGATGATTACTTTATGATTCGCTAACAATGGATAATAGGAATAATTCATGAAAAAAAGATAAGTATATTAGCTGGCATATCGATGCAATATATTTATCTGTCGTGAACCTTTATCAAAATTAGGAATCCGCTAAAGTATGAATCATCAAATTTGGAAGGCTGGACAATCAATTGGTTAAACTCTATTCAATCTTTTCAAGACAATGGTATGAATGCCAAGTAATTAAAACTATTGGAAATATTAAAATTAAATCCGGAGCTGACGAGAAGCATCCTAATGGGTACACTTCCAAATGGCAGACCTTAATAGGCTGCAAACGAAAAGTTATATAAAAAGTGTAAACAACCCGATCCGAATCATGTAAAAGTTCACAATTAGTGGCTTTTTACAAATAGGATGTATGGTATGGTTGGGTCTCCTGTAAGGTTGAACTAAGTGGGTCGTGATAATAACCAATATCATGATCCACTTTTTATTATGCTTTTCATCCACTTTTCTAATAAAGGATATTTTTTTAACCAAAATTATGGGAATAATATATGAAGATTAAAAAATATAGGAGGAAAATAATGCCTAGAAAACCGACTCCAATCAATGAATTAAAAAATAAAAACTTAACTTCAAAAAATGAAACTGAGAAAAATAATGAAAATAACACAGGAGAAGAAAGTGAAGTCGAGAATTTATCGCAAATGCTTTCTTCCGTTCTATCTTATTTATCAGATGAAGAAATTGAGGAAATTGATCTTGAATATTTATTGAATCACACAAAAGGACTACGGGAATGGTGGGAGCACTACCTAGAAAACAATCGAAAACAAATCGAGAAGGAAATTAAACAGTTGTTGAGCAGTTTATCGATGAAAGATCTTGAAAATATTAAAAAAATGATTAGCGAGAAAAATCCGTAAATTAGTCATCCATATGATACCTACACAACAAACAAATGTAATGAAACCTTCATTTATTTTATCGACAAAAAATAGTCCAAACGACCAACCAATGCTGACTGCTAAAAACAAGCTTTCCTTTCATACAACGAACTGCAATCGGTGATGGTTTCTGTTCGATTAAATGATCTGTCCGAGGCCCGCTGTAATTACATCTGTCGTTTCTTCTTTTGACGAGGTATCGAATAGCGAAGTCCTTTATCGAGCACGAAATAAGGACTTCGTTATGGTTCGTGATTATTTCCTCAAACAAAGAAACTCACCCCAAAAAAATTCATGACTCCTTATGATTTCGTTTTCATCTTATGAAATAGGAATAATATATCACTTATTTCAGCCTAATTACTCATTTTTTCTATCAATTACACCCTTTTTCGACAATTTTATTCTTTCCGGATAGTTCTTTAGTCGAGTTGACTAAATTTGTATTTTTTGTAATTGTAATACTAACTGCTAATTGGCAATTGAAGGAGACTTTATGGCAAATCAATTTTTTATTGATTTCTTGATAAATACTGTCATAATTTCAGTATTTCGTAATAATCATGATGGAGGAACGTTAAAATTAGTTAAAAAAGCAAAAAGTTTCTTTTTATAGTTATGGAAGGGCATTCTTTAGCCGAATTTGAATTAAGATAGCAAGCATTAAAGGAGTCATGCCAACTTAAATTGCATCTTTTGATGATATTGACCCTGTGCAAATGGTTAAATTAATATTCACAAAAGGAAGAAATGAACATATAAATATGAACGATTTCCAAATTTAAAAAATATTGGTGATTCATTTAACATCTTCAAAATATGGTGTTTACGAAAATAGGTGATGAGATTAGTAAATTATGGTATCATACTAATAGGAGAAGGTTTCTTAATTTTGTAAAATCAGGTAAGTTGCTTTTTTCTCGTGACAGTTTCTACAGGTGGAATGGTCGACTTGACAAATAGAAGTTTCGTAATATACTTGTATAGGGATATTTTACAACATTATTATTTAAGTAATGTTAAAGGTTTGTAGCGTTTTGTAAATTTAAAAACTGGTTACCTCACAAATTTAAAAATTAATAATTGGGTTCTTTTTCATGTACAAGCAATGAAATTTGTGTAATAATAATGGACTAGAGGTAGGTGTAATTATGAAAAACTTACTTGGAAAAAATGTTAATTTGTTCAATAAATTTATCGGTTTCTACTTCTTGGCCGTATTGATGCTTTGGATTAAAACATATATTACCCAAATGACACAATTCGACTTAGGTGTGGATGGGGCTTTACAACATTTTTTGTTATTTATTAACCCACTCGGATCTGCAATGTTATTTCTAGGGTTTGCTATGTTTTTTAAAGGTCGGAAAAGGTATACTTTGTTAGTAGTTATTTATACACTATTGAGCATTCTTTTATATGCAAATGTTGTTTATTATCGTTTCTTTAGTGATTTCATTACTTTGCCGACAATATTCCAAACACAAAATTTCGGGAATTTAGGCGGTAGTGTTATTGCTTTACTGAGACCATATGATGTTTTATTCTTTGTTGATGTTGTTGCGATTATTTATCTACGCGCATCAAAGAGAATTGTAAAGGAAACAACGGAATTCAACAGAAAAAGAGCAATTGCATTAATTTCATTGGCTCTCGGAATATCTTGTTTGAATTTAGGTCTTTCCGAAGCAGACCGCCCGGAATTATTGACTCGTGGTTTTGACCGTAACTATATTGTGAAATATTTAGGAATGTACAATTACACGATTTATGATGCTGTAGAAAGTACAAAAGCTTCTGCACAAAGAGTACTTGCAGACAGTAACGATATTACCGAAGTGATTAACTATACAAAATCAAACTATGCTGAGCCAAATCCGGAATATTTTGGTAAGGCAAAAGGTATGAATGTTCTTTACATCCATTTAGAGTCATTCCAAAACTTTTTGATCAATTACAAATTGAATGGTGAAGAAGTCACACCGTTCTTAAATTCCTTAGTGAATGATCCAAATACACTATATTTTGATAATTTCTTCCATCAAACGGCACAAGGAAAAACATCTGATGCTGAATTTATGTTGGAAAACTCAATTTTCGGATTGCCACAAGGATCAGCCTTCATTACAAAGGGAAGAAATATGTACCAAGCTGCTCCTGCAATTTTGAAAGAATATGGTTATACATCTGCTGTGTTTCATGGTAATGGCGGCAGTTTCTGGAACCGGAATGAAATTTATAAATCGTTTGGATTCGATAAATTTTATGATGCAGATTATTACAATTTCAGTTCCGATGAAGATATGGCTGAATATGGTTTAATGGATAAACCTTTCTTTGAACAGTCAATGGATAAATTAAAAACTTTACCACAACCGTTTTATGCAAAATTGATTACTGTATCAAATCATTATCCGTTTGATATGGATCAAGATTTAGCGACAATTGAAAAAGCTTCAACCGGGGACTCAACTGTAGACAATTATTTTCAAACTGCCCGTTATGCAGATGAAGCGATCGCACAATTATTTAATGATCTCAAGGAATCCGGTTTGTATGATAATACAATGATTATTTTGTATGGTGACCATTATGGAATTTCTGATAACCATAATAAAGCCATGTCACAAATCATTGGAACCGAAGTGGATAAAGTAGAAAGTGCAAACCTTCAACGGGTACCGTTATTTATCCATGTACCAGGAATGCAAGGTGGTGTCATGCAAACGTATGGCGGCCAAATCGATTTACTTCCAACAGTGTTACACTTGTTAGGAATTGATACGAAAGATTTTGTGCAATTTGGTACAGATTTATTATCGCCAAATCATAATGAAGTAGTTCCATTTAGAAACGGTGATTTTGTAAGTCCAAGCATTTATTCACTTGATGGAAAATATTATGATGCCACAACTGGTCTTCCACTCGATGACAGTCAAAAACAATTGGCTGACGAATGGAAAGAAGAAGTTGAATATAAATTGTATCTGTCCGATAAGGTGGTTAACGGCGACTTGTTGCGGTTCTATACCCCTGAAGGTTTTAAACCAGTCGATCGAACAAAATTTAATTATAGTAAAGAAAAATCGGATAAATAATAAAAACGATAAAAGAGGTCTGTATTAATTTTCGTACAGACCTCTTTTTTTTGCTTATGAAAGGATGTTATAATCTTTTTACCAAGCATGATTTTTTAGGCTCATTTCTTGCATACTTTTACAGAAGTTTTCCTGACTTCTTTTGTTTTACGATTAACAGGTGGAAAGGGTGTTGCACATTGACAATTACTTATTACCATATTCACTACTATGGTCAGGTAGTTTATGAAAATGATTTATACAAACATGTTCATTTTCCGGAAATGTTAATATATTACAGCGGAAATTTTATTCAGTTTAAATCAATGCCATCATTACAAGAGTTTGCTCACGCTGCTGATTATTTACTTGAATTTCATAAGAGAAATGGACAAAACCATGTTCAGTTCTACTTCCCTCCTAATCAGAAACCTGCAAAAGAATTTATTGATTATTTTTTAAAAGAGCAATATATTTATAGTTTTACAGAGCTATATGCAATCCGCCCAAAAGAATTTAAATATAGAGTATTAAATCCGGAAGTCATTGTTACTGCGGTCGATGAGAATACATTTCCTTATTATCTTGATTTACAATTTGGTTTTGATGTAAAATTCGGTGTAGAATTTGCGAAACAAAAGGCAAAGATTCACCGAAGACATTTTGAAGACTCTTCATTCCTGCAATTATTGGCTTATTATAAAGGAGAACCGGTGGGGACAGTTGACTGTATCATTCGTGACCAAACAGTGGAGTTAGATAACTTGCAAGTAATGGAAAGATACCGAAACTTAAGTGTGGGCACTGCTTTACAAAAGTATGTTATGGATCACTTCCCGGATCATTGGGTAATTTTAATCGCAGAAGGGGAAGATACACCAAGAGAAATGTATCAAAAGCAGAATTACCAATATTATGGCTTTCGTTATGAGGCTTATAAAGTATTTTATGAAAGTTAAAAGAAGGGGGAGAGGATGAGATGGAATTAGGACTAACAGATAAAATTGCTCTAGTCACCGGGGGAAGTAAAGGAATTGGGCTTGCCACAGCACTCCAACTTGTAAAAGAAGGGGCAAAGGTGGCAATATGTGCGAGAAATTTAGATGGATTGGAAAAAGCACAATCGCTAATAAAAGAACAAACGAATGAGGAAGTATTGATCATAGAGGCAGATGTTAGAAAAGAAGCTGAATGTAAACGGGCCGTGACTACAACAGCAGATTTTTATGGCGGATTAGATATATTGGTAAATAACGCCGGTACAAGTTCAGCAAATCCGTTTGAAACTGTTGAGACAGAACTATGGCAACAAGATTTAGATTTAAAATTGTTTGGTGCGATCCATTGTTCACGCTTTGCTATTCCATATATGCGAAAGAGTGGGCATGGTGCCATTGTTAACGTGACTGCTGCTCTTGCCAAGACTCCAGGTGCGTCATCTTTACCAACAAGTGTCAGCCGTGCAGCGGGCATGGCATTGACAAAAGCAATGAGTAAAGATCTGGGCTCTGATCATATCCGAGTCAACACCGTATGTATCGGCTTAGTTCGGAGCGATCAGATCGAAAAAATTTGGCAAAAACAAAGACCTGATTTAACCTGGGATGAATATTCCAAAGAAACCGGAAAACATATCCCACTGGGACGAATTGGCGAACCGGAAGAAGCAGCGAAAGTAATAACTTTTTTAGTCTCCGATGCAGCTTCCTATGTGACGGGAACTTCTGTCAATATTGACGGTGGCAGTGCAGGGGTACTGTAAGTTTTCGACATATGGTGTAAATCGAGGACCGGATACAAATTCGGTCCTCGTTACCTGTCAAGAAAAAAATAGCTTTCGACTTTCTACAAATTGCTGTTCCAATCTTCACATATAAAACAGTATAGGCTCGATACTCCAAAAATGCACTTCCTTTAACTTTTTCCTCCTAGTTATTGAGCACGGTTATAATGAATTCGTTTTATCATCCTTAAAATCGATTTTTTGCATTTTTTCTAATTCCAGTCTTAGCTTCTCAGTCTCCAGTAAATAATTTTCCTGTTTTAATTTTTCCAACTCAATTTCCTCTTTAACTAATTTTTGTTTAATTGCAGACTGTTTTCGGAGATGTGATGTTACAATTGCGATAATGGGTATTGAAAACATCATAATAGTTGCAATGATATCTTCCATTTCAAGCTCCTCCTATGTATTTCCTTTCTTTTTATTTTACATGAATGATAAGAATAGAGAAATAGTGATTAGAAAGATTTTGACACATAATGGTTGTGCGTCCGTACGTCCCATTGATGACATTTTAGGACATAGTGAATGATAACGGTTCCTAAATAGAAGTGGGAAATTGAATTGTTCCTAATCATAATCTGACTCGATTTTTCATAAAATGGACAAGAAGGGGAAACGGGGGGATTCATGTGGCATATCAGATAAAAAAGGGAAAGATCATATGGTAAAACAAATCATTATTTACATATTGTTATTCTTCGGAGCAGTAATTCAAGGCTTGGCAATGTCTTTATTTTTATTTCCCCATAATATTCCTTCTGGCGGCGGTGCTGGATTAGCGATTCTGCTTAATCATTTTTTTCATTTTCCTTTAGGATTTGCTTTATGGATTGCAAATGCTGTTTTTTTAATTTTTGCCCTGAATTATTTCGGTTTTACTTGGACTATTAAGACGATTTTATCGGTGGCAACAACTTCATTAACAGTCAGTTATATGACCAAAAATGTGTTTTTGACACATATACATATCGGCCTTGATCTGTTGTTGGGAAGTATTTTTTACGGAATTGGTGTCGGAACTTTGATTCGGGTTGGTTCATCGAGCGGAGGCATGGTCATTCCGTCGTTAATGATTGCGAGAATTAGAAACTGGAATCCAGGGGTGGTCATGTTTTGGATTAATTTGTGTATTTTTCTCCTTACTTCTGTTGTCATTGATTATAAAATCATTCTATTTGCTATTATTTGTCAGTTTCTTTCAACACGGGTGATTGATTATATTTATGTATTGGAAGTCCCTAAAATTCCTTCTTTATCCTTGTCATGGAGAAGAAAATAAAGGAAACTTGGACGTCCTGACCAGTGTGTGTTTCATGACGACAAGTTTCCTTTATTTCATCTTAACGGCAATCAAGAGATTCAACAAAGAAGATAGTTGGAGGACGGGCTGCCCGTATATATCCAATTGGTTTTAACTAACGATAATCGTGTTCTTCGTTCTTGTCCTTGGACATAGATTGGTTTCGTCATCTTATTTTATTAAGCATTATAAAGTAATACCGATTGATACAGGGTGTTAATTCACATGTAGTCCGCATTCGGTTTTTGCCATGCCGGACCATCTTCCTGCACGAAAGTCTTCATTTTCTTTGATCGGTCTCGTACACGGGGCACAACCAATGCTCGGATAGCCTTGGTCATGGAGTGGATTATATGGAAGGTTATTTAATTCAATGTATGTCATGATTTCATCCCAAGTCCAGTGAATGAGCGGGCAAATTTTTATTTTTTTAAATTTGTGGTCTAGATTAATATATTGTGTATTTTTTCTTAATGGGGATTGTTCGCGTCGAAGTCCGGAAATCCAGGCAACTGAATCTTTTAAAGCCTCTTCAAGCGGAGCAATTTTTCGCAAATAACAACAAAGGTTTGGTTCCCGCGTCCATAGTTCGTCACCATACCGATCTTTTTGTTCAAGAGGCGTTAACTTCGGTCGAACCATTTTCACTTGCAATGAAGGATAACGCTTTTTTACTTCTTCAATTAAATCATATGTTTCTTGAAAATGTAAATCTGTGTCCAAAAAAATGATCTTGGCATCTTTTTTAATTTTGCTGATTAAATCAATCAATACAATTCCTTCAGCACCGAAACTGCAGGCATAAATAATTTTGTCATTATACTGGGAATATGCCCACTTTAATATTCCAAAATAATCTCTTTCTTCATCCATGATGGCCGTTGCTTCATCTTCATCCCAATTTTCATATGTCAAAAAATGATTCAATCTAACATTCTCCTTTGCCATTTACTAATATTTGGATTAACATATTATTTTCTACAGTTAACCTGTTCATTTGCTTGAGGTTGCCAAATTGAACATAGGAAAGCATTGCCCTAATCCAGGAACCGTGTCCAAACACTAATACATGATGATACTTTTTATATTTTTCTAAAAAAAGTTTAATTCTTTCTTCCAAGTCTTCAATATTCGTTCTTAAAATTGATTTTTGCGGATCAGCCAACCAGTTTTCACCATCTTGGCGAAATAAGGTAGCTTTTGTTTTTCCCTCGAATGGGCCGAAATCGAGTTCATCTAGTAGTCCGTCGATTTCCGGTTGGATGCCATATAAGGCTGCTGTCTGTTGGGTTCGTTGTAATGTACTTGCTAAGGCAATATCGAAGGACGGCTGTTTTTTTAACTTTTCCAAATTCCTTTGAATGGAAGTTATCGTTTCTTCAGTGACCGGTAAAAGAGGGATATCTCTTTTCCCTTGTAGTAATTGTTTTTTATTCCATTCGGTTGGCAAGTGACGGACTAAAGATAAAAGCATCCTATCCCTCCATAAAAAATGATTCACTGCGAAGACCGCATCGTTCAGCTTCGAGAGCAAGTACATCGGTAAGTTTTATATTCCCTAAATTGACATTCGCACCGAATTCGTTAATAAAAAACATATGGTGTCTCGGTGTCGGTGCTTCGAAAATAATTTTATTGACATCAATGTCTTTTATTAGTTCATGAATTAAATTGGATTTGATCTCACCATTTTTTTCATAAATACCGGATGTCCCGGAATCTCTACCTTCTGTAATACAGTAGGTACTTCCGGCTTCAAGTAATAACTTTATTTCCTGTTTCCAATCATCAACAGGCATATCGAATGAATTATCTTTTGAGCCAACCTCAGCCAAGCAATGAAAATCATTTTTTAACATCGAAATTAATTGCAATCGTTCTTCAAGAGGTATATCTAAAGTCCCTGTCGATATTTCGATCCATTCTATTTCAAATTCGTTTAAAGTCTGAACGTATTCTTTCAGTTTATTCTGATGATAGCATTTTTCAAAAAATGTCCCTCCGAAGAACGGTTTGACATGATAAGCTTTGTACAAATTTATTTTCTCTTGTAAGCGGGGCGTTACATAGGCCGTACCGATCCCGATTTTAGCAAAATCAATATATGGACTATAATCCTCAAGAATCGATTGTAATACGCCAAGTGGAATCCCCAAATCAATGACGGAAGTAATTCCGCATACACGATTACCCGTCTTTCTCTTCGGAATAGATAGGAAATTCATATTTTGACACCTCACTTTTCTAAAGATAATTTATTCAAATTTTAGGCGAATGTTTACACATTGGGTGATTTTCTCAAAAATTGGGCAGAGTTATAATGAATCTCTGCTGTATAAATTGGGTGGAAACTTCGAACAATATGTTTGCATTAACTTTAGTGTCAGGAGGAGTATCCTTGTCAAAGCAAAAACATAAGGGATTAACGATAACAGCCATTGGATCGATTCCTTTAATTCTTGTCTTAGGAAATTCAATGTTAATTCCGATCTTGCCGAAAATGAAATCTGAACTCGATATTAGCCAATTTCAAACAAGTTTAGTTATTACTGCCTTTTCTATTTCAGCAGCGATCATGATTCCGATTTTAGGTTATTTATCGGACCGTTTTTCCAGAAAAGCTGTTGTTATCCCGTCGTTAACATTATACGGGTTAGGAGGCTTACTGGCGGGTGCAGCATCTGCATGGTTTGATAGCGCCTATACATGGGTGCTCGCAGGAAGAATCATGCAAGGGATTGGTGCAGCCGGGACAACTTCCATGGCAATGGCTTTGGCGGGAGATTTATTTAAAGGCGGGGAACAAAGTAAAGTTTTAGGACTTGTTGAAGCTTCAAACGGGTTTGGAAAAGTAATTAGTCCGATTATCGGTTCTTTACTCGCCTTAATCGTTTGGTATGCGGCCTTTTTTGCATTTCCCCTTTTTTGTCTGATCTCGATCTTATTAACCATCTTTTTTATTAAGGAAAAGAAAAAAAAGGCTGAACCTCCACCAGTTGGTCAGTATGTAAAAGGATTGGTTTCAGTTTTTAAATCAGAAGGAAGGTGGTTGTCTGTTGCCTATTTAACTGGGGCGACATGTCTATTTACTTTATTCGGTATCCTTTTTTACATATCTGATGTGTTGGAGAAGGATTACAAAATTGATGGTGTTTTAAAGGGCGGGATTTTGGCAGTTCCTCTTTTGTTCATGACAACAACTTCCTATATTACCGGAACCAAAATAGGAAAGAACATGAAACTCATGAAAAAACTTATTGTAATTGGACTTTTACTCATGACAATTTCATTTGCATCGCTTGTATTTTTTAAACAATTGATTCCGTTTTTTGCGGTTTTAGTTGTGAGTAGTGTCGGGACAGGCTTGGCTCTTCCTTGTATTAACAGTTTTATCACCGGCAGTGTCTCTACCGAAAAACGCGGGTTTGTCACGTCCATTTATGGCTCCGTTCGATTTTTAGGTGTTGCCATAGGTCCGCCGATCTATAGTACATTAATGGATTGGTCAAGGACCGGTATGTTTTTGACCACTGCAGGATTAACACTGTTTGTTTGTCTGCTAAGTCTATTCTTTATTAAGGTTGGCAAGAAAGAGGAAGGACAGAATAAAAATAAAGCAAATGAAGATAGTTTATTTGAAAAATTGCAATATACGTAAAAGGAGAAGATCATATTGGAAATTTATTTTTCACCTGAAGTTATTACACCTCAATTTCAAATTTTAAATGTGGTAAATGGACAAGAGAAGGCACTTGGCAATGTGGCATTACTGTTTGATGAAAAAAAACTTTATGTATACGGGATATTGGAAGAAGAAGGAGTAAGCGAGAACTTTAAGGATATTGTTTATCCGTACGTAAAAGGGCTGGCTAAGGCGAAACCGGATTTAGAAGTGTATTCTTGTCTTTATGTCGGTTGCGAAAAAATCAGCTTAAATGATGCAGAAAATGAAAAAGAAGAAGAGAAAAAATAATGAATGTAATCCCCGGCAGAAAAGTTTTCTCTGACTTGAGGAAAAGCAAAACCTAAGGATGTGCCAAATATTGCTCCCTGTCAAGTAGGCAGTAAAGAAAATTAGGCGACAGCAGAACCGTATTTGCCGAAAAATCTAATACTTGACAGGAAGCATATCACAGCATACTTAGACTTCAAACTATTTCCATTATTGATGAGCCAGAAACAATGATAGTGAATCAAGGGATGCACCTAAATAAGAAAATCAAGGCATTAGATGAGTCCCTCTCTTATTGCTTTTGCAACAGCTTCCGTCCTGTTTTTTACATTCATTTTTTGCATGATGGCGGATACATAATCTCTTACTGTGTACTCACTTAAATGCATTTCAATGGCCGCCTCAAATGTTGACGCCCCCTCAGCTAATAACTTCAGCACTTCTAATTCTCGAGGTGAAAAATGCCATTTTTTCCCTGATTTCCTTTCCTTATCGTATTTAGCCAAAATTTCACCGGCACTTTGCCCAAACTTGATAAGGGCCAAAAAAGTATCTTTATCGATTTTGAAATACTGCCATGGACCTTGATCGAGTATAGCAGCCCCTAATAGTTTATTACTTGATGATAAATAAACCGGGACAACCACAACAGATTTTAATTCGAATTGATTGATATATTGTTCGGGAAAAATACCTTTTGCATCCCGAATGTAAAGCGGTTGGATATATTTAAGTCTCCGCCCAAAATTCTCTAAAATTTTTAACTGCTTATGAACTAATGGAAGATTTTGCACATTTTCTGTAATATTTCTAATTGCCTCTTTATCTATATGATGTCCGTACAGACCAAGACCTGTTTGTTCGTTTTTATTATAGGAGAAGAGTGCACTGCGTTCGAACGGAAGAAATTCCACAAAACCGCTGGCAATATTTTGTAGGGCATCGGTATAGGTTTGCGAACCCATTACCTTCTCATTAAACATAATCACCGAGTCTTTCCATTGCTGGGATTGTTTCGCTATTAGTAAACTTTTTTGACTATCGTTATACATTTTTAGGGTGAAAGTAAGAAAAGGAATCACTTTTGAAATGTCTTCTCTCGGTAAAAAAACGATCAAGGTAACATGATCATACGGTATTGGGACTGCCGACAGATTGTTTTTATTTCCTGTAATATAATTATATAAAATTTCTGTTAAATCATAAATTGTATCCGCTTCCAATTTTTCGGCTGGTAAAGATAAAGATGACGGGTTTTTTGTATAGACCTGAGTCGCAACAAAACAATTATTTATGTTTTCAGCTACAATGATCGAATCAATCGGCAATTGGTGGGAAGCAACAAGATGATTAATAAAATCTTTTAAACTTGAGTTTTTTTGGTAGGGAAACAAGAAAACTTCTTCACTAATCTTTGTAAAAACATAATGTATTGAAAAATGATCATGATGCGTCTTTTTTGCATTTTCTTGAAGGACTTTATGGACAACATTTTCCAGTAATAATAGGATGAATGGATTTGTGTTCATTTTTGAAGGCAGGTTCGAAATAAAATGATTTAACGGAAATTCAGCATGAATCAGATGTTCAGTCAAAAAACGGAAGGTGTCTTCCATAGCTTCTGCGATATTTTTATTATTGCGTTTATATTGCTGAATAACCCAGTGCAATTCTTTCTGTATGTCTTCATAATTATCCTTTATTACAGTTAAACCTCTTTGAAATAGTGTATTCATTTGGTCGTTTAACGTCATAAACATAACAAAACCTCCCTCCAAGTATTGATATTTTTAACATAAAGGAAAAGAATATATGTTTGAATTCATGCATGATGACTGGATGTAAAATCGTTAATTACATTTTAGCAAACCTTTTTTAATTTGCAATAAAAAGAAATATTCAATTAATAGAAATATAAAAATGTCAGAAAGCGAAACAACACTAGAAAATGTCATTCTGTCTGTATTACTTTCACAATCCATTTTGACTACATTTTCCTTACAATGAATTATATTTTATTAATGGAAAAGAATGCTTGAAATTTCATATTTATGGTTGAAATTCGTGCGTTCTGGACCAATGTTATTTTTCCGTTCACTGTAATTTGAGTGATGTGTAGATTTTGCACATTCAATTCCCCTAAATTTGTCGGGTAGTTTTTTATCATCTTACCAGTTAAAATAATAGAAAAATTGAAATATTTTATACACCAACCTATAGGGAAGGAGGTTTACTTATCGTTAAACGAATCATTTGTTTTTCGTCCAATAGTATAGGAATTTCATATTAGTAAAAGGGTGGTGAAAGAAAATGAAAATGACAAACAAAATTATCCAAGCTTTTATTTTTATGTTTTTATTAGGATTATTTCTCCAAAATTTCTATGGAAAGGAAATTCATGCGGCTGAACCTGCTGCCCAACAACACAGCGGCGGTTTTGTTGTCTCGTCGGATAAAGTTGAAGGGACCATCGATTTACTTGGAGCCTTATTTGGAAACGTTAACATACCGGATGGGCAAATTGAAGGTTTAAAAATTACGAAAACATTAAACACCGGTGGATTTGGAAATTTGAAACTGAATATCGAATCGCCCGGACCAATACCTGTTAAAAATCTAAAAGCAAAAACCATTGACGGAAAAATGCCTGAGTTTTCTGGTTTATGTAAACCAAGTAAGCTCCTTTGGATTTGTTTGGAAAATGTCCAAATGACGTTAGTTTCTCAGTCTGTTCAAAATATTTCTATTCCGAATATGAAAGTAAATAGTTGTTTTGAAAGTGAATGTCCAAATTTAAAAAAAATGATGTTACAAGGGACGGATCAACAGGAACGACAACAAAAATTGGCAGAATTAAAAAGTTTACTTGAAGCAAATCCGGATAGTAAGGCGAAGATCGAAGCATTCTTACCGGAAGCCTATAAAATCGAGGACATTAAAGGAACCGATGATTTATTTGATTATCTTATCAAATTATTAAAAGGTGAACTGGATCATCCCGCACAGGAAGAGAACAATCAGGATGAAAGCGTTCATGAGAATCCGGCAGAAAATCAAAATACTACAGAAAACGTTGAAAATCATGCACCTGAAGAACAAAACAATAATGAACCAGTAACACCGGAGCAAGAAGAAACCCCAAATGACAGCCAGCCGGAAAACCCAAACAACGAGCCAAATAATACCAATAACGGAAATACCGAAAAGAACAATTCATTAATCGAACCGGTAACCATGCGGGCGAATCAAAGGAAGCAATTATTAATCTAGTTTCCTACTTACCGGCAACATCTGGATTACAGAGTAACGTATAATTTTCGGAAAAACCAAATTGGCCGTTTCTTAACACGACTAAGTACGGAATATGTTTTAAACAGAAAAAACTATAATATGTAGACAACACAAAATTTTGTGAAATCAAATAAGGAGTGGATTCAGATGGCAGAAGTAAAAGAACTCATTCAAAAATTGGAAACAGCGGTAAAAGCTGATCCGAATTTCTTGGGAGGAAGAGATGCTGTTTATCAATTTCAATTTCATGATGACAATTCCGTCTATCAACTAATTATCCATGGGGCAGATGGCAAAATAGTTGAAGGAGAGCAAGAAGCAGCTAATTGCACCATGATTTTTCTAAAAGAAGACTTTGAAAAGGCAACAGAAGGAAAATTAAATGGAACCGAAGCATTTATGAACGGAAGGTTAAAAATTAAAGGGGATAAAGGGCTGGCCTTAAAATTACAAACTTATTTATCCTCATTAAAAACAGCAAAATAGAAAGAAGATGAACGAAACGAGGAGGAACGTGCAGGTGATTTCATTTCGCCCGACAGAAGAAGAGACAGCCTTTATTGAAGTTGCTAAAGACCTGGCAATAAATAAAATCAGGCCACTGATTAAAGAAGTTGATCAAAACAGTGAAGGTTTACAAGAAACATTATCTCAAATGAGTGAGCTCGGATTTTTAGATATGGAATTACCGGAAAGTTGGCATGGATTAGAACTGCCACTCATTTCCCAAGTGCAAATATTAAAAGCGCTTAGTTACGGGGACTTAGATTTTATCCAAAGCCTACCCGGAGCAGGGGATGCAGCTTCTCTAATTCGCTTATTACCGGAAACAGAAGAAATGCAAACTTTTAGAGAAAAATATTTATCTGCTGAAAATAAAACGATCGCCTATACGGAAGCTGTTGATCAGGAAATGGATTGGGGCAGTACCATACAATTAGAAAATGATGGTGATGGATATATCCTGAGTGGTCGGACTCTCCCAACCAGATTAGCCATGCAAGCTCATTTTGTTGTCATAAGTACGACAGATTCTTTCGGAAGGAAAGTGATCTTTTATCTCGATCATGGTGACTGGGAGAAGGAAGAAAATAATCAGTTTGGTTTAGTTTCTTCCGGAATTGCATCCCTTCAATTTCATCGGGAGAAAATTGCGAAGAGTCAAGTACTCAGTATTGGTGACCAAGCGGAAAAGGTGATAACTCAAGCACGGGGTAGAATCCAAATTCTTCAGGCAGCAAAAGAAGTCGGTTTGGCGGAAGCAGCTCTCGATTATGCAACTGAATATACAGCCGGAAGATATGCCTTTGGTCAGGAAATAGCGAAATTTCAAGGGGTATCATTTCGGATCGCAAAAATGGCGATTGAGGGAAAAGCAGCCAATAATCTAGTTCTGGAAGCAGCAGTCAATACCGATAGAAAATCAACGAACGATAGCCTGGCTTTAAGAGGCTTACAACGTGCCCATCGCGCCGTCTGTTTTGCGACTGACTCTGCCGTTCAATTGTTAGGCGGGCACGGATTTATCAGGGAATACCCGGTAGAAAAGTGGATGCGAGATGCCCAAGCACAGGTCATGTTATACGGGAAAGAAAAAGACCTGCTACTGCAATATGGAAAACGACTGGTCGAAGAGGAAAAGGATGTGGCCCGATTATGATTTCCTTTGAATTATCTGAACAACAAAAACAAATGAAAGAGTTGACTCATTATTTAGCTGAATATGAAATTCGACCCATTGCCTTGGAAGCCGAACGGTTAAAAAAAGTACCGGAAGAATTTTTAAATCAAATGAATCAAATGGGGATTCATTTAAACACGGCATCTTTTAAGGGGGATAAAGCAAAAAACGGGCGACCGAAAAAAGAAAATGAAGCAAACCGAATGGGTGTTATTGCAATGGAAGAATTGGCATGGGGAGATGCCGCCATTACTTTATCTTTGCCCGGTCCGGGACTTGGAGGACCTCCTATCATGACGAGCGGTACTCCCGAGCAACAAGAGCGGTTTTTAACGATTTTTACAGCAGATCAGCCGAGATGGGGGGCATATGCATTAACAGAACCCGATGCGGGCTCGGATGCATCAGGAATCCGAACCTCAGCCCGAAAGGTAGGGGGAGGTTATATTTTAAATGGTCAAAAAATCTTCATTACAAATGGAGCCAGGGCATCATGGGTGGTTGTTTTTGCCACGGTTGATCCGTCTCTCGGCAGAGCGGGACATCGGGCATTTGTTGTTGAAAAAGGAATGGAAGGTTTTTCCTGTCCGAAAATAGCAGATAAAATGGGGCTTCGTGCCAATGAAACAGCTGAATTAGTTTTTGAAGATTGCTTCGTTCCCCAAGAAAATCTCTTGGGTGGAGAAAAACTTTATGAACAAAGGGCTTCAAAGGCTTCCGGATTTCAAGTAGCCATGAAAACGTTCGACAGCACCCGGCCCATTGTAGCAGCTATGGCGATTGGTATAGCACGAGCGGCATATGAATACACATTGGACATAGTAAAAAAGGAATTTCCAAAACATGGCCGTTTATATCAAATTAGTTTGGAAATGCTTGCCGAGGCAGATCAGGACATTGCAGCTGCAAGATTGCTAACTTGGGAAGCTGCCTGGAAAGCAGATATCGGAATAGAAAATGCGAAAGAAGCCGCAATGTGTAAAGCACTTGCCGGTCAAATGGCTCTTGTCGTTTGTAAAAAATGTTTAGACTTGCTTGGACCGGTTGGATTAACCGGTCACTTGGTGGAAAAATGGTATAGAGATGTAAAAGTATTTGATATTTTCGAAGGGACAAATGAAATTCAGCATTTGGTTGTTGCTCGCCGACAATATGCCCCGTATAACATTCGAGTCTGATTTAATGTGTATGAAACACGTTTTATACAATTGAATGGAAACGTTTTTATCAGGGAAAAGCAGGCAATTTGAATAGATTGTATTAAAAACGAGTATTCATACACATCACATTTACGGATTGGAGGTGTGAACATGGAATTTGCAACTATTAACATTCATAAGCGAGACAAAGGTGTAGCTTGGCTAATGATAAACAATCCTCCTGTAAATGCGATTAATGATACGTTAATGGATGACCTCGAAAAAGCTGCCGATGTATTAGAAAACGATCCGGATGTGCGTGTCATTGTTATCGCAAGCCAACATCCAAAGATTTTTTTAGCAGGGGCAGATTTAAAAGCGATGATTGCCAATTCAGCCGATTATGCAGGAGAAGAAAACGGTATTGAAAAAGGGAGTATGCGCATGCAAAACTGTTTTCACCGCTTCTCCACACTTGAAAAACCAGTAATTGCAGCCATTAACGGCCATGCTTTAGGAGGTGGCTGCGAGTTGGCAATGGCATGTGACTTTCGAATCATGGGCAAAGGGCGAATCGGTCTTACGGAGGTATCCCTTGGAATTTTATCCGGTGCAGGCGGAACACAAAGATTGACAAGACTCGTTGGAAGAGCAAAAGCGCTTGAACTGATTTTTACTGCCAAACAATTGGAAGCAAAGGAAGCGAAAGAAATTGGTCTTATTCATCAGGCGGTAAATCCGGAACATTTCGAACAGGAAGTGACGGAATTTGCGGAACTGTTGGCTCAAGGCGCTGTGAAAGCAATGGGTTTAGCAAAACGGGCGGTCAATGCCGCTGATTTGCCGATCGAAAAAGGATTACAAATTGAAGCAAAAGCGTTTGCTGAAACATTTTTAACGGATGAACCGGCAATCGGTTTAACGGCCTTTTTTAATAAAGAAAAAGCAATATTTATTTGAAAGGTAAAGTGAGGTAAGAGTCATGTCCAGTTGGGATGAATTTTTAAAAGGAAAAACCGCGATTATAACGGGAGCTTCACGTGGAATTGGCAGAGCAACAGCACTTGCCTTGGCAGAAGCCGGTGCCGATATCGTCATTACCGATATTTTACTGGAATCAGATGACAGTAATGAACAAGTGGCGGAAAAGTATGGTCCGATCGCTCAAATTATGCAGAGCACAAATGTCATTTATTCAGAAAAAACCACGATGGAAATTGGGGAAATGGGTCGGAAAGCGATGGCGATCAAAATGGATGTTACTGATCGAGAACAGATAAAAAATGTCTTTGCTCACGTAAAAGAGGAATTTGGCAAAATTGATATTTTAGTTAATAATGCCGGAACATTAGATCATGTTTCACAAATTACGGACCAAAATGATGATTTTTGGCAACGAGATTTAAATGTCAACTTAACCGGAACATATAATTGTACCAAAGCAGTCTGGCCATATATGAAAGAGCAACAATACGGAAAAATCATTAATTTATCTTCTGTTGCGGGGACCTTGGGTGGTTTTGGTCAGGCCAGCTATTCAGCAACAAAGGGTGGTATCTTAAGTTTTACAAAAAGTATGGCGTTAGAAGGGGCAAGGCACGGTATTAATGTGAACGCCATTGTTCCGGGAGTGATCGAATCGGAAGCTTTTCGGATGGGGAATCCGAACATGAATGAACGAATGATTAAACGGACCGCTTTTAGAAGACCCGGGCAACCGGAAGATATTGCCAATGCCATTACCTTCTTAGTTTCAGATAAAGCAAAATATATAACCGGTATTGGACTAAATGTTTCCGGCGGTATCGAATTATTTACTTTCTAGAATGATAGGTTTACAGATTCGAAAAAGGAGGGAGAGGATTGCGAGAGGCTGTAATTGTTGACGCAATACGGACACCGATTGGAAGAAAGAAAGGAATGTTTATCCAAGTTCATCCGGTAGATTTATTGGTACCAGTTTTAAAGTCATTAGTAGAGCGGAACCAATTGGACCCATCAGAAATAGATGATGTCATTTGCGGTTGTGTAACGATGACGGATGAACAAGGAGGCAATATCGGCCGAATGAGCGTTTTGGCAGCCGGTTTGCCGGTAGAAATTCCTGCCTTTTCCTTAAACCGGATGTGCGGTTCCAGCCAACAAGCAATTCATAATGCATCACAAGCGATTTTGGCTAATGATGACGATATTGTGATTGCTTGTGGCGTTGAAAATATGTCGAGAGTACCAATGGCCAGCGATATCGGAAATTTCAGCGAACAGCTGTTAGATAAGCATCAAGTAATACCCCAAGGGATGTCGGCAGAACTGATTGCCGAGCATTGGCAATTATCAAGACAAGAACTGGATGAATTTGCATATGAAAGTCACCAAAAGGCAATTGAAGCGACAGATAAGGGCTTATTTTCCAGAGAAATTTTACCCTTTCGAGAAAACGGTCAGGAAATAAAAACAGATGAAGGGATTCGCAGGGATACCAATTTACAAAAATTATCCGAGCTAACTCCTTCTTTCAATCCGTCATCCGGCGTAATAACGGCGGGGAACTCAAGCCAAATCAGTGACGGAGCGGCAGGCGTATTAATGATGTCATCCGAGAAAGCCAAACAACTCGGTCTAAAGCCGCGAGCAAAGATTATTGCCCGATCCGTTGTCGGGATTGATCCGGTCATGATGTTAACCGGAGTCATCCCGGCTACTGAAAAAGTTTTAAAGAAAGCCGGACTTACATTAGACCAAATGGATGTCATCGAAATTAATGAGGCCTTCGCTTCGGTTGTTAAAGCGTGGGCGAAGGAATTAAAGCCGGATATGAAAAAAGTAAATCCAAGAGGTGGGGCGATTGCGCTCGGTCATCCGTTAGGTGCAAGTGGTGCACGAATAATGACTACTTTGCTTCATACTTTGGAAGATATGGATGGAAAATACGGTCTGCAAGTTATGTGTATCGGCTTTGGCATGGCCACTGCCACAATTATCGAAAAAATGGAATGAAAATAACAAAATTGGAGGGATTTAAAATGAATTTTACCAAACCAAGTTCCATTGAAGTGTTTGAAATGATTGATGCGGCATTAAAACATGATCCGAGTATAACAAAAGGAAAAGAAGGTGTGTATCAATTTACCTTACAAGGAGAAGACGGCGGTACTTATCAAATTATCATTGATGAAAAGGGAGGCAGAGCCGTAAGCGGGGAGGAATTGAAACCAACTTGTATACTTGTGATAAATACGGAAGATTTCAAAGATATGATTGCAAAAAAATTGAATCCGACCGTTGCCTTTATGAGCGGAAAACTAAAAATCAAAGGGAATATGGGGCTTGCACTGAAACTACAAACCTTGCTTAACGCAGTAAATTTCTAGCTTATAGAAGAAATTGATTTTGGAAATTGACAATCGGAACGGCTCATTACATGAAAGGGCCGTTTCTTAATAAAGTGAAACTCCATTAGTGGGGTTTTCTTCATCCTCCACTGACGGTTAGATGAACCAATCGGGCCTTTCGGGTACTTATTTTCTTCCTTTACATCTTTCTTTCTCTTAAACCATAACAGGAAGATTTAGTAACTGTTTGTGCCGGCTAAATTTGACAAATTTTTCAAGGAGGTATTTGTATGGTTCATGAGAGTTTTCAAACTGTTGACAGCCAATTGAATTGGGAATCACCGATGTATAAATTGTGGGAAAAAGCGAAGAAAAACGGGAAATGGGACCCTGCCGAAATTGATTTTACACAGGATAAAATTGATTATGAAAATATGACCGATGATGAAAGAATAACGATTTTACCGCTGGTTGCCTCATTTGCCGGCGGTGAAGAAGCTGTCACATTAGATATCTTGCCAATGGTACAGCTGATGGCAAGGCAAGGAAGATTGGAAGATACAATGTTTTTGTCGACTTTCATGTTTGATGAAGCGAAACATACGGAATTATTTTCCAGATGGCAAAAAGAAATTGGGATTCAAAATATTGATCTTACCTCTTTCCATGGCGACAGTTATAAGCGAATTTTTTATGAAGAATTACCGGAAAAAATGGAACGACTCAATACCGATGATTCACCGGAAGCTATCATTAAGGCTGCAACCGTTTACAATATGATTGTTGAAGGGATTTTGGCAGAAACCGGTTATTACTCTTTTCGCCAAATATTTAAAAAAGCAGGGATGTTACCGGGCATTTTACAAGGGATTGATTATTTGAACCAGGATGAAGGTCGGCATCTTCGTTTCGGAATTTATACTATCCAAAGACATGTCGCCGGGAATGAGAAAAACTATAAAATTTTCATTGATTATATGGATGAATTATGGCCGGATGCATACGGTGTCATTGAATACTTAACAACATTATATGATATCCAAGTTGCCCAAGATTGGGTACGAACAAGATTTGATTTTGATTCAAATATCATGAGGGAATATGCAAAAAGGCAGTTTGAAATTCGGAAAAACCAGGTTGATCGGGCGCGTAAATATGCTGATGCAGTTCAATTAGATCAAGAATGGACGACAGAAGTTTAAATTTATTTGTTTCTTGAAAGGGGGAATCGGATGAAACCGGAAAATCTTGTGGAAATGTTGGATCGAACCATTGACAAATATCCTAATAAGACCGCCTTTATTTGGAAAGAAGATGGGATTTACCAAAAAATGACCTATCGTACCTTTTGGCAAAAAATTATCCATGTTGCATCGGGTCTTCATCATTTAGGTATCCAAGAGCAAGATAAAGTAGCCATTATTTCGAACAGTAATCCGATGTGGGGAATCACAGACTTTGCCTTGGCAAGTTTAAATGCAGTGAGTGTACCGATTTATCCGACTTTGCCGACTCACCAAGTTCGTTATATTCTTGAAAATGCGGATGTGCGTGCGGTTGTCGTTGAAAATGAAATACAAAGAAAGAAAATTATTGATAGTCGGTTAGAGACGATTGATTATATTATCACCATGTACCCGAATGATGATTATAGATCAACGGATAAAGAAATCAGTTTTGCTCAATTAGAAGAAATTGGGAAAAAGAATTCTTTAAATGATTGGGAGGAAAGATGGCGCAATATTGATCGTGATCAGTTGGTGACAATTATTCATACATCCGGTACAAGCGGAAAACCAAACGGTGTCATGCTTACTCATGGTAATTTTTTGGCGAATATTGAGGCTGTCCAGTTTTGGTTAATTGAAATTACACCGGATGATCTGGCACTTTCCTACCTACCTCTTTCTCATGTTTTTGAAAGAATGGCAGGACATTATACTTTGCTTTCCGTCGGGGCAACAATTGCTTATGCAGAGAGTATTGATACTTTGCCGGAAAATTTAAAGGAAATTCAACCTACCGTCATGACCAGTGTTCCCCGTTTTTTTGAGAAAGTGTATGCAAGGGTAATGGAAGAAATCGAACAAGGTAGTGCCATTAAGAAAAAAGTGTTCAATTGGGCAGTGAATGTGGGAATAGAAAGGTATGAACTTTATCTAAAAGCTCGTGTCGATGAATTGATTTTAGGCGATACCATGCCAAAGTCGTTAAAAGGAAAATGGAAAATTGCCGATCGTTTAGTTTTTCAAAAGGTGAAAAAACAACTTGGGGGCAATCTTCGGGGACTGGTCTCAGGCGGTGGCTCGTTAAATAGGGATATTGCAAACTTTTTCTGGGCCATTGATCTCCCTATTTTAGAAGGGTACGGATTATCGGAAACGGCACCTGTTGTAGCAACCAATCCAATGGTTAGGGCTAAAATCGGAACTGTAGGGAAAGTTCTACCTAACCTCGAAGTCAAAATGGCTGATGACGGGGAAATATTCGTTCGTGGTCCGAGTGTAATGAAAGGTTATTATAAAAATGAAGAAGCAACCAAAGAAGCCTTTGATGGTGATTGGTTTAAAACCGGAGATCTCGGAGAATGGGATGAAGATGGTTATTTGAAAATTGTTGATCGGAAAAAGAGAATTCTTGTTTTATCAACCGGTAAAAACGTCGCTCCACAGCCAATTGAAAATGCCATTTGTGAAAGTGCTTTTATCGAATATGCTTTAGTTGTAGGTGACAAGCGAAAATTTGTGGTGGCTTTAATAAAACCTGATTATGAACAGTTAATCCCATGGATGGAGCGACATGGCATTCAGGGAAAGTTTTATAATGAAATTGTCCATGATGAAAAGGTACAACATTTATTAATAAGTGAAGTAGAACAAGCGATTCAACAATTTGCCGAATATGAAAAACCAAAGCGGATCATTATCGTGGAAGATGAATGGACTGTTGAGAGCGGTGAAATTACACCGAAGCTATCCGTCCGATATAAAGTGGTTGAAAACAAGTATCGGGATGCAATCGAAAAGGCTTACGATGAAGAAGATAAAGATAAGAAAAATGTAAAAGTATTTACCGCTTAATGGGATGAAAAATATGGCTATGGAGGTGAAAGGGTGAGTCAGGTTTATTTTTTTACCGGTTTTCCGGGTTTTATTGCTAATCAATTAATTCAAGGGATTTTAACGAAATATGATAATGTTGAAAAAATATATGTGCTCGTTCTTCCGACCATGAAACATCAAGCAAAAGTGAGAATCAATCAATTCAATGAACAATATTCGCTCCCGGATGGTAAAATATCGATTATAGAAGGCGATATTACGAAAGTTCATTTAGGAATTAACGAAAAAATAAATAGAGAGCTTGAGACATCTGTAACCCATGTATTTCATCTCGCTGCTATTTACGATTTGGCGGTACCAAGGGATATTGCTTATCGGGTCAACGTAGACGGGACGAGAAATGTCAATGAATGGGTACAGAAACTTCAAAAATTAAAACGATATACCTATTTCAGTACGGCCTATATTACAGGGACAAGAACAGGTATACTAAAGGAAGACGAATTGATCCGTCCACCCGGTTTTAAAAATTATTATGAAGAAACAAAATATGAAGCAGAATTATTAGTCCATGCATTAAAAAAGCAAGTTCCGGTAACGATTATCCGGCCGGGAATTGTCAAAGGGCATTCAAAAACGGGAGAAACGGTGAAATTTGACGGGCCTTATCTGTTCTTAAATATGATGGACCGCTTGCGAAATACCCCCCTTTTTCCAAAAATGGGAAATCCGGAAGCGGAAATTAATTTAGTTCCGGTTGATTTTATTGAGGAAGCAGTCCTTTACTTAAGCCATGCCGATGTCGGTGAGGGGAAAACTTATCATTTAACTGATCCGAAACCTTACAAAGTTCCGGTTTTATATGAAATGATGTTAAAAGAATTACTTGGAAAACGCCCCAGAGGGAAAATACCATTATTTATTCCAAGATTTTTGCTTTCTTTTGCATCGATACGAAAGGCGTTACGGATTGAAAAAGAAACTTTGGATTATCTCACATGGATGGGGAAATTTGATTGCACAAATGCACAAAGGGATTTGCGGGAAGCTTCTATATCTTGCCCGGATTTAAAAGATCAAATGCCGTCCATGATCCGCTTTTATTTAGAAAATAAGGATAATGATCAGTATCATATTGTTATAAGATAATAGAAACGGTTCTAGTTTTATTTTAAATTATTTAATTGAAAGGTATGGGAATGATGACCCTATTGCAAGCTGTTAATCCGGCCATCGGTGAATATATGGAAGATATTGAGGAGACAAAAATCGAGGAAGTGGAGCTGTATTATCTTCAAGCGCGTACCGCTTTTGAAAAATGGAGCACACTTGCCATTTCGGAACGACTCATCTATTTGAAAAAATTGAAGTCGGTTATGGTGGAGAACATGGACCGGCTTGCCCAAGTAATTGTCCAAGATACAGGGAAAGTTCCAACCGAAGCACTGGTAGCAGACATCATGCCGACATTGGATGCGATTACTACAATTGTGAAACATGCTGAAAAAATATTGTCTCCTAAAAGAGTAAAAACACCGCTTTTATTAATCGGCAAAAAATCATATGTCGAATATATGCCAAGAGGGGTTGTTCTGGTGATATCGCCATGGAATTACCCGCTTCAGCTTGCTGTTGTTCCGGTCATCAGTGCGCTGGCGGGAGGAAATACAGTTATTTTAAAACCTTCCGAAGTCACTCCATTGGTCGGTAAATATATTGAAGAAATTTTTCAAAAAGCCGGTTTTCCAAAAGATGTTATCCAAATTGCACATGGCGGAAAAGAAGTTGGTGCTGCATTGACTGCAGGAAATCCTGATTACATTTTTTTTACCGGTTCGGTCCGTACAGGAAAAATCATTCAAGAGGTTGCCGCCAAAAAATTAATTCCGACCACATTAGAGCTTGGTGGGAAAGATCCGCTCATTGTATTTAAAGATGCAAATTTGAAACGGGCGGCAAAAGGTGCGGTATGGGGTGCTTTTACGAATTCCGGGCAAGTATGTATGAGTGCGGAACGAATTTATGTAGAGGAATCGATATACGATGATTTTTTAAATATGGTAAAGATAGAAACGGAAAAACTTATTCAAGGTACCGATAAAGACAGTGACATCGGGTCGATGACTTTTCCGAAGCAAAAAGAAATTGTGAAACAACATGTAAAGGATGCATTGGAGAAAGGAGCTGTGTTAGTTTCGGGCACTCCACCCGATAAATGGGATGATTCCATGTTTATTCAGCCGGTAATCTTAGCCAATCTTAAGCAAGATATGGAAGTCGTTTGTGAAGAAACGTTTGGCCCGGTGATGCCGGTCATCCCCTTTAAAACGGAAGAAGAGGTAATTAAGCTGGCTAACGAGTCCAATTACGGATTAAATGCCAGCGTTTGGACATCTGATTTAAAAAAAGCAAAGCGGGTAGCCAGTCGACTCGTTTCAGGAGCTGTAACGATAAACGAGGTATTAGTCTCCGTAGCCAATCATTATTTACCGTTTGGCGGAACAAAAAATAGCGGTATAGGTCGTTACCACAGTGAAGAAGGATTAAAGATTTTTTGCCATGAAAAAGCGATTATTTTAGACAGAGGCAAGCTGAATAAAGAAATTCAATGGTATCCATATAAAGGAAAGTACTTAGCGTTTCTGCAGTTATTTCAAAGTTATTTCCGTGAACGAAAAAAATGGATTCGATTTTTGCAAAGTTATTTGAAGCTTTTAAGGAAGTAATTCGGTTCTTATAATGTTTATATTGATTCGTCTATTCAGTTATCACGGATGCGTTTAGAAAGCAAGATTTTGCTAATTTCAAAAAGAGACAAGTCGAGCGTTCAATCAGTGGGATGGAAAAATCCTTACTGATTGAACCAAAATGTAGTTTTGAAACAAGAGAATGATTATTGTATCTTTTGATCAAGTTCTGTAAGTATTTCCCCGATCTTTTTATCATGAATCACTTGATCGGCAAACTTATCAAATGGGGTAGGTTCCATGTTCACAATTACTAATTTCGCACCACTCCCTTTAGCAATTAAAGGAAATTGGTTGGCTGGCGTAACGGATAAAGATGAACCTAAAACGATAAACAAGTCTGCTTTCTCTGTTTCCTCCATAGCAAGTTGAAAAGCATCTTGCGGCAATACTTCACCAAATAATACGATATTTGGACGTAACACGCCGCCACATTCACAATAATAATCTTTGTTTACATAGTTTTCACTGCTATATTCTTTTCCACATTTCTGACAGTGCAGTTTTTGAAGTGTTCCATGTAATTCGGCCACACGAGTGCTGCCCGCTTCTTGATGAAAACCGTCAACGTTTTGGGTGATGATGGAGCGAATAATCCCCTCTTGTTCCCATTTGGCTAATATATAATGTCCTTGATTAGGGCCAAATTCTTTTACACCTAATACGCGTTCTCGATAAAACTCAATAAATTCTTTGACATTATCATTCAAGGCTTTCGTACTGGCAATTTGACTTGGATCTTTTTTTCTCCAAAGTCCGTTATTGCTTGAACGAAAATCCGGTAACCCGCTTTCGGTTGACATCCCTGCCCCGGTAAAGACAACCGTATGACGAGATGATTTTAACCAATCTTCTAACATGTCATTTCCTCTCCTTCTTTCATTTTAAATACGTTTCCCTATAAATATAGTACGCTTCTCGCTGGCAAAGTTCAAAAAAACAAAATTTGGCTTTATATTCATTTTAAAATATGTAAAGATTTAATTACAAAAAAATTTCACACATTAACAGATGTGATTTTGGTAGAGAAGGTGGGGGGAAGAAAATGTGTTTGATATTATTTGCATATAAAATGCATCCGGAGTATCCATTAATCGTGGCAGCAAATCGGGATGAATTTTTTCAACGACCGACAGCACCTGTTCAATTCTGGGAAGACGACCCGAATCTATTAGCCGGACGAGATTTGGAAAAAATGGGCACTTGGATGGGGGTCACAAAATTTGGACGGTTTGCCGCTTTAACGAATTATCGGGATCCGAGTGAAAATATTATTGGCAAAAGATCACGCGGGGAACTTGTTCGAAATGCGCTCACGTTTAAAGGGGAAATTTCCGACTTTTTTAAAATCGTACAAGCAGAGTCCAATCAATTTCCCGGTTTTAATTTCATTGCCGGTGACAAAGATCAATTGTATTATTTTTCCAATATAGAAGGGATCGTTCGAGAGTTGTTGCCCGGAATTTACGGTCTAAGCAATCATTTGTTGAATACACCATGGCCAAAGGTGGAAGTTGGCAGAGATCGTTTGCGAAAATTATTGAATAAGAACGTCACCGACCTCCCTGACGAATTATTTAAGTTACTGATGAAAGCCGACCCTTTTCCGGACGAGCTATTACCGAATACCGGTGTTCCAATAGAGATGGAACGAATGCTATCACCACTTTTTATTAAAAGCGATGACTATGGCACGCGAAGTTCAACCGTCATGCTTATGTCAAACAATGAAGTTTCCTATATTGAACGAATTTATCAACCGGAAGCAAAAGGAGAAAGACGGTTTTGTATTTCAATTGTTAAATGGAAAGAAAAATGACCTAATAAAGGAAATTGACAGAACTTAGATTCTATGATATTACATAAATGTCGATTAGCACTTTGGACAATAGAGTGCTAAAATAAATGCGAGATAATTTTGTTTGAAAGGAGAAAGATTATGGAAAAAAAACAGTTCCAAGCGGAATCAAAGCGACTTCTCGAAATGATGATTAACTCCATTTACACAAAAAAGGAAGTTTTCTTGCGTGAATTAATTTCTAATGCAAGTGATGCGATTGATAAAATCTACTACAAAGCATTGACGGATGATTCCCTTTCCTTTGATAAAGATAACTACTACATAAGAATTGTGCCGAATAAAGACGATCGGACGTTATCGGTCATTGATACCGGGATTGGGATGACGAAAGAAGAATTGGAAGAAAATCTCGGAACGATTGCCAAAAGCGGTTCCCTTGCTTTCAAAAAAGAAAATGAAATTAAAGACGGTTTTGATATTATCGGTCAATTTGGAGTTGGGTTTTATGCTGCGTTTATGGTCGCTGATGTTGTGACTGTCATAAGTCGCGCGCTAGATTCTGACCAAGCATATAAATGGGAATCAAGTGGTGCAGACGGATACACTATTGAACCGGTGGAAAAAGCGGATATCGGTACGGAAGTGATTTTAAAACTGAAAGAAAATACGGAAGATGAATCTTATGATGAATTTTTAGATGAATGGCGTTTAAAAGAAATTATTAAGAAATATTCCGATTTTATCCGCTACCCGATTAAAATGGAAGTCACCCATTCAAAACCGAAAGATGATGACAGTAATGAATATGTTGATTATAAAGAAGAAGAAACAATCAACAGCATGGTACCGATTTGGAAGAAAAATAAAAGCGAGTTGACCGATGACGATTACATGAATTTTTATAACGAAAAACGATATGGTTTCGACAAGCCGTTAAAACATATTCATATTAGTGTTGACGGTACCGTACGCTATAATGCGATTCTGTATATTCCGGAACGGGCACCGTATGATTTTTACACACCGGATTATGAAAAAGGGTTAGAATTGTATTCGAACGGTGTGCTCATCATGAATAAATGTGCCGATCTACTCCCGGATTATTTCAGCTTTGTCAAAGGGATGGTCGACTCGGAAGACTTGTCACTGAACATTTCCCGTGAGATGTTGCAACATGACCGGCAATTAAAAGTGATTGCCAAAAATATTAAAAATAAAATTAAACGAGAATTGGAAAACTTGTTGAAAAATGAGCGGGAGCAATACGAAAAATTTTATGAAGCATTTGGCCGTCAATTAAAGTTTGGCGTGTACAGCGATTTTGGTGCGAATAAAGATGTATTACAAGATTTGCTGTTGTTCTATTCTTCCAAAGAGAAAAAATTAGTGACATTAGATGAGTATGTATCACGTATGCCGGAAGACCAAAAGTATATTTATTATGCAACAGGTGATTCGATTGACCGAATTGATAAATTACCGCAAACCGAACTTGTTCGTGATAAAGGCTATGAAATTTTATATTTCACCGAGGATATTGACGAATTTGCCATCAAAATGCTCATGGATTACAAAGAGAAACAATTTAAATCTGTATCCGACAACGACCTCGGTATTGAATCGGAGGAGAAAGAGAAAGAAACGGAAGCGGAAGAAAAGGAATATAAGGAACTGTTTGATTACATGGCAAGTGTCCTCGGTGGTAAGGTTAAGAAAGTAAAAGCATCCAAACGATTAAAAACACATCCGGTTTGCTTGTCAACCGAGGGTGAGATTACCATTGAAATGGAGAAAGTATTAAACGCTATGCCTAACCCGAATGGACAAAAAGTGACAGCTGAAAAGGTACTTGAAATTAACACCCATCATGATGTGTTCAAATCCTTGCAAGCCGCTTTTGAAAACGATAAAGAAAAACTTGAACTTTACACGAAGCTTTTATATAATCAAGCATTATTAATTGAAGATTTACCGATTGAAGACCCGGTAGCATTCACAAATGATATGTGTAAGGTAATGGTGTAAAGATGAAGAAGTATCCAGTAAAAGGTATATGCTCCTTTTTATTGGATACTTTTTTCTATTCGCCAAATATAGACAAACTCCGCCATTGCCAACCCGATTTTTCTTTATTAAAATAAACGTATAAATTTTCAATATTTTATAAAACAGGGGGTAGGGGCATGAATACAGAAATGAATTTGGAATTATCGAAAAGGATCGACCGGGTAAGAAGAAATACGTTAGGGGATTTGTTGACAAGAACAAGAGAGCGAGTTCCGAATAAATTTGCAATCGCTTACAACGGAATGCGGCTTACCTATTCTGAACTGGATGATCTCGTTAATCAGACGGCACATGCGTTTATTGCTGATGGAATGAAAAAAGGGGATATGATTGCCGTTATTTCGAAAAACAGCCTTGACTTTGTTATCGTCAATTTCGCACTAGCAAGAATTGGAGCGGTGATGATTCCTCTGAATTACATGCTTACTTCTCAAGATGTGAAGTATGTCATTAATCATGCCGGTGTATGCGGATTTTTGTCTGCGGTTGAATTTGCTGCTGTGCTTGATACTGCGGCAGGCAGTCGAGCCATTCGGTTCCGTTATTTAATGGATTATCCGTTAGACAAATCCGTTCCCGATGAATTGAAAAGCTGGAAATCACTTGCAGTTGAGAGAAAAGACCAATCAACTGAATTCATTGATGCCGATATTGATGATGAATCTTTGGCACATGTCCTTTACACAAGCGGTACCGAATCACGTCCAAAAGGGGTGATGCTTACCCATAAAAGCATTGTCAGTGAATATGTGAGTTGTATTGTCAGCGGTGAGATGGCGGAAAATGATGTCTGTATTCATGCTTTACCGCTTTACCACAGCGCTCAACTTCACTGTTTTCTCGGACCTAGTATATATTTAGGGTCGAGTGGCATTATTCTTGAAAGCGCAAAGCCGGATGTCATTTTAGAGACGGTAGAGAAGGAAAAAATAACGCAATTATTTTGTCCGCCAACAGTATGGATTTCGTTACTTCGCCATCCGGATTTTAATAAACGGGATTTATCTTCGTTGGAAAAATGTTATTACGGTGCAGCAATCATGCCGATGGAAGTATTAAAAGAACTGTCTGTGCGCCTGCCGCAAGCCCGATTTTTTAATTTTTACGGTCAAACCGAAGTCGCCCCGCTCGCTACAGTTTTAAAACCGGAAGACCAAATGCGAAAACTTGGTTCAGCAGGGAAGCCGTCTTTAAATGTTCAAACAAAAATTGTAGATGAAAATGATGTGGAGGTCCCACGTGGTGTGATTGGGGAAATTGTTCACCGTACCCCACATGCGATGAAAGGATATTTGTTTGACCCGGAGAAAACAGAGGAAGCATTTCGGAATGGTTGGTTTCATAGCGGAGACCTGGGGGTAATGGATGAAGAGGGCTATATTACCATTGTTGACCGCAAGAAAGATATGATTAAAACAGGTGGAATAAATGTATCCAGCCGGGAAGTGGAAGAAGTTATTTATCAATTGGATGGGGTATCCGAAGTGGCGGTTATTAGCATACCCGATCCATATTGGATTGAAGCAGTTATGGCCATTATCGTTCCAAAGAAAGGGGCCAATTTAACGAAAGGGGATGTACTGAATTTTTGTAAAAACCATTTATCAAAATTTAAAGTACCCAAATATATTGAATTTGCCGATGAATTGCCGAAAAACCCAAGTGGAAAACTGTTAAAACGGACTTTGAGGGAAATGTATAAAGAATTAGGATAATAAGATAAAAAAAGCGCTACGTGTTGTAGCGCTTTTTTCTATAATGACTATTGGATGATCAATCAAAATCATCCAATGTAAGGGTAGTTACTTCCGTGTACTCCCGCTTTTCTTTTTCAGCTTTTGTTGCCTTTTGTTCCAATTCCTCATCATTGTCAATCCCCGGTGCAATCGTCGGCTCTTCTTTTTGATTCAATTTTTTCACATTAAATCCTCCTCGTTAAAATGATTTCAACGTTTTCATTCTTTCGGCTGATCAGCTGGATTCGCTTTAACAGCTATTTGATAAGCGTCCAAAATAGATTCACTCAAATCCGGCTTTTCAACACCAACAAGAAATTGTTCTCCATTTTCTTCTTCAATTTTCATTAACAGCGTCTCATCATCATTTCGAATCAGCGCATAACTTTCATCATCGACATCAAACAGCGCTTCAATAAAATAATCAACTTCTTCGCCTTGCTCCTTTTGAACAGTAACTGAATCCCGTAAATAGTAACTCATGAAATTTCCTCCATCTATCATTGATACTAATTACAGTATTTACATTTTTATAAAAAACATCCTTTTGAAATATGGTTAAAAATAATTGGTTTTTATGGTAAACTTTATTATAGGACTATTCTGATAATCAGGAGGGGGCATTATGAGTAAAAATATAAAATGGGGCATATTCGGGATTTTATAAAGTTGTCTATTTATTCCAATGGTCTTTCTCATCATCTCGCTTTTTACCCATCAGTGGGGATTTTTCTACTGGAGTCTGCTGGCTGCTTTTCAAGTTGGTATCCCTTGTGGAATAATTACGTATCAACAATATAAAAGAGAGAAAATAAATAATTAAAAGTACTGTTGTTTTCCTTATTCTTTTTTTGGAGGAAGTTTAAGCATGTCTGTCATTGAAAAAGCAATTGAAGTTGCCGCAAAAGCCCATGATCACCAATATCGGAAAGGGACCAATCTTCCGTATATCTCGCATCCATATACTGTTGGGGTGTTGCTTTTAACATTCGGGTATGCCGAGGAAGTTGTTGCCGCCGGAATTTTGCATGATACCGTGGAAGATACTGATTTAACGCTTGATGATATCAGAAAGGATTTTGGAGAAAGAATTGCCGACATCGTACGCGGTGCATCTGAGAAAGATAAAAGCTTAAGTTGGGAAGAGAGAAAACAGGCCACAATCGATCATCTTGCTACCGAGCCGAGAGATGTTTGCCTCATCGTTTGTGCCGACAAACTGCATAATCTAACAACTATTAAGAGAGAACTTGAAAGAGAAGGGGAGAAGGTGTGGACCCGATTCAAGAGGGGACGCGAAAAGCAGGCATGGTATTACCGGGAAGTCGTTCATAAACTGGAAAACAAAATAGCAAATGAAAGGATTTTCGTTCAGTTAAAAAATGAAGTCATATCTGTATTTGGAAAAGAAAAGTAGGGTGGGGTATCCCATTTTATCCTCATTGTTAATCAAAGCCATTCAAGGTTTTTTATTGGATAGCAAGGCCAATATATAATTTAGTGGAGACAGGAAAGATAAATAAATGACTAATTAAAAGAGGGCGAGCGTATTGACAAAAATAATTCTTTTTGACGGTGTTTGTCAGTTTTGTGATCGGAGCGTCCAATTTATTATTAAGCGGGATAAAAAGGGACATTTCAAGTTTGCTTCTCTCCAAAGTGATTTAGCAAAGCAGCTACTTTCGCAATACAATGTGGCAAAAGATGTGGATAGTCTCGTTCTCCTTGATGGCAACAACTATTATATAAAGTCAACCGCAGCACTTCGTATTTGTAAAAACTTATCCGGCTTTTGGAAACTTGGATATCTGCTTCTTGTTATTCCAAGACCATTTCGAGATTTCGTTTATCAACTGATCGCAAAAAACCGCTACAATTGGTTCGGTAAAAAAGAAGCTTGTACAATCCCTTCACCGGAAATGAGAAAACGATTTTTATAATCCTTAAGAATATTTATAAAAAACATGTTTCATTAGCAGTTTTTATGATTTTTCCTTCTCCAATGTAAACAATAGGGGAGAAGGAGGTGGATGCATGCCAAGGGGAAAAGAATTGGAGCAATTACCGATGTCAAATGTCGCATCAAGTTTTGGGGATGACCAGGCAAAAACCAATCGTACGTCTTTAAAAGGGATGTACATTCGAGAAGAACACAAGACAAATATAAAAAAGCCTAAATAAGGTTGGATTCGCAACAAAAAAACACCTGCTTAACTTCAAAAGGTTAACGGGTGTTTTTATATTCCATCTTATTTCGAAATGGAAAAAATAAACCAAGACTTTTTTCATGTTTAGATGGGGTAACCGATTTAGCCTATTTTCTCCTTTAAAAACTTTGAAAAGTGCAGTTTAATAAAGATAGCTACTTTTTAATACAATTTTATAATGAAAGCAGGGATTTTGTGCTCAACATCTATATTACTCGCCACGGAGAAACAAAATGGAATCGGGAAAACCGGCTACAAGGTTGGAAAGATTCGCCACTAACAAAGAAAGGGAGTGAACATGCGATTTTGCTGGGAAAGAGACTAGCAGACATTCCTTTTCAAACGATTTATACGAGCCCAAGTGGAAGAGCGGTACAAACAGCAAAACTGATTCGATTGGAGCGAGACATTCCAATTGTGCAGGAAGAAGGTTTAAAAGAACTTAATTTTGGCGAATGGGAAGGAAAAACGAGGGAAGAAATTGGACAAATCAATGGAAAAGAATACGAAAATTTTTGGACAAGTCCGCATAAATATGACCACCGTAGCCATCGTGGCGAGTCTCTCCAAGATTTCCAAGAACGGATAAGACTTGCACTTATGAACATTATCTCAGATTACGTTGACGGGAACATACTGATTGTCTCCCATGCTGTAGCCATTCGAGCAATGCTGGCATTTTGCCTTAACTTAACGACTGAAAAATTTTGGGATGGTCCGTTTATCCAAGGGACTAGCCTTACTATTATTAAATGGGATGGAACACAATTTGCAGTAGAAAAGATCGGGGACATGAGTCATTTAGATCAATAGAAAGATAATAATTTCAAAAGAAACAGAAAATCTGACCCTTATAAACAAGAAAATAGTTTGAAATTTAAACGACTTCCGATAGGGGTCAGATTTTTTACTATCGTTACATCAAGGTTTCAAAAGTGCGATTTACGAGAAAAGATGAATTTATTATCTTTTGTTTTTTCAATAAAATCACTAATGGTATAATGTATGTAAAAATAATTCAACATAGTTTAAGTGGATTGTTGAATGAAAATTTTTGATTGATGGAAGCGGGTGCTTTAATGAAAAAAATCAAGATTCCCATTGATGCAGAACCAATGATTAGTACATCAAGCAAAGGTGATCAATCAAAATGGTTGGTTGGAAATAGATGGGTGAAAGAAAATACAAGAGGATATGAAAATATTGCTGAATATGTATCATCTCTCATCTTAGAATGTTCCACAATCCCCAACACTTCTTTTGTTTCTTATGTGCCTTGCTTAATTGAAAAACCTGATGGAACCACTACAGAAGGATGTTATTCGATAGATTTTCGCGGGCAATTACAAGAAGTAACGCTCGAACGATTATTTGAAGCTAACTTTGAAGCGACTGATGATATTTTAAATAATAATGCTTATTCAACGGAGAAAAAATTTAATTTGATGATTGAAAAAATCTTTCAATTCACCGGACTTAATGTTTCGCACAGTCTTTCACAAATGCTAGCCTTTGATGCGTTTATTCTTAATGAGGATCGTCATACAAACAACATCCTATTTTTATATGACTCTGTAACAAAAATCTGGAAATTGGCACCACTATTTGATCACGGATTAAGTTTATTATCGGATATAAAGGATTATCCACTTAATATACCAATAAGTATTTTAAAAAGAAAAGTTAAAGCAAAACCATTTAGTTCTGCATTTTCAAAACAATTAGCTTTATATCAAGGTGATCCTTTTATAAAACGTAACTTACTAGTTCAAAAATTGGAAGAAGCACCTTATCATCTTAATAGAGCGAAAGATGTTGTACTATCTCAATTGCAGGAAAGATCTTTACAAAGATTAATTATTGATTAAAGAAGGTGATTAGATGATTGATTACACAAAATTTGACGTCATGTTTATGGATGAAGTGATTGCCAGTGTTGATTTAAAACCCGAGGGAAGTGATAAACCTTATGTTATCAACTACATAAAAGGATTTAATAAACAATTTTCTCCTGATTCAGAAGGTTATATTACAAAAGAAGAACTTGAAAGATGGTTAAAATGGCGCGTGTTCCCGAGTACGAGAGTGAATGCAAAAGAACTATTGGCGAAACTCGGCTTAAATAACTATAACCGTTGGGCAATCGTTCGTAAAACACACGGGGTTATGGCAGATGATGAAATTTGGATTCGGTTCAAGGGGGAAACATTGAAACACCGTGATGTCACTTTACGAAAATATTTGTATTACCCGGAAGAAGCTTAGCTCATTTTAGAGTTTCATTGGTAGTATAGAAATGAAATAATACAATTGTAAAATTTGTTTGAGGTGAACAATAAACTGAATGGGTAACGTTCCTCCTAAAGGAAACTGATGGGGAGGAGTAACAAAGATGAATCTTGGGTTTTTATTTAATGGCAGCAAAGATGTCTTCATTCCATAGGATATAACTGTGCAGATGTAATACAGGAAATGGAACAACGTTAGTTTTTGAATCATCCCAATGTAGAAATCGAAATGCTCTTCGGAATACGTCCAGATTTGATAAAGGAATTAAAAAACAAAGAGTACAACTGTAAAGTATACTTGACTTACGGGAAAGAGTGGTATTTATATTTGTGCCATCGAATCGCTGAATATCCGGAAAATCTGTATCGTGCAGTAACAGATATGATTGATCCATCCTTAGCAGGGGAGAGTAGTTCATATTAAAAAGCAGGTGATTTAGAAAGGTTTCATACATACTATTGGAGGAAGGATTTATGAAGGAATCTCGACGAGTTGAGAGCTGAGTGGTGGAGAACGAGAGAAGGTAAATTTCGTAGTTCTATTGCACACCTGCAAAACCTAGAACCTGCCCCATCAATCACCATTGGGTTTTGAAAAAAGGGATTCATGGGGTAGGTTCTGTCTTTATCTTTTTTTCTTTTTATTTTCTAACGCTGAAAAACTCGGTTTTAGCACTTGTTCAAATTCAACTTCAACATGGTGAATACTTCCATCTAGTGTGTAGACATTAACTACTTTTCCTTTTCTTCCTTTAATTTTTACTTGCTCATTAACGGAAGGTAATTGATTCCGAAGCTGACTCAGAACAATTGCCCGATTTCCTAATTCTACAAAATGTGTAACAACCATCATCCAACCTCTCTTCTATAAAAAATTATATAATTAAGCATATGATTGGATGAAAGTTTTGATGATTGACCTGTTTATAAATGGGGTATTTTTATTAAATATTATTTCATTGGTAAACTAGTATTGTTCATTTTATTTACAGTAATTAAGAATGTTTCCGGCTTCATTTCTTTAACGGTTGGTAACTTTCTTAACTTTGGATGGAGTAACCAAACAATTGAAATCATGATAAATCCGCAACTTGAGCAGGCAAAGACAATTGAACTATTAAAAATTTCCGCTAAATATCCACCCAATAGTGAACCAAATGGCATAGCAATTGCACTCAAACTATATGTAACTGAACTAATTCTTCCGTACATGCTGTTTGGTATGATGGATTGATTAATTGCACCGAATAAAACATTAATCGCGCCAATTGGAATCCACGCTAAACCGTATAGGGAGATAGCAAGCATTCACGAAATTGTTCCAACTTAGAAGAGAGAAGAGCTCCAATCAAAACACCTGTCGACTGAGCAGCTAACAAAAAATCATATATTTCCACACCACCTTTATCGTTACTGTATGAGGGAAGGACGGCCATCGAAATGCCTATAGCAAAGTTACAAACAACTGCCCCTAATAAAAATACAGAAAGCAATGAATGAAAGACAATTGAAAATCCTTCCTTTAATTCATCCCTATATTGTTTAAATGAGTATCTAAGTTTTGTTTCTTGCTGCGACAAAAGTGAATGTTTCTGTGGAATTGTAACAAGAGAAAAAAGCATAGTTGCAATGGCAAATGTAATGGAGTCAGCCAGGAAGATAGTTATTGGACCGATATTTTTATAAAAATTTACAGAAACACTTGTTCGTAAGTGTTGTTATTGATATAATTGGAATAAAGTAGAGAATCAATCATTCCAAGGAGAGAAGAACAATGCCGAGAAATCCAGGTATCACAGATGATTATCTTATTCAGTTGTATAGAAATGGTACACCTTATAAGGAAATGGAAAAGATATCTGGTTTAAGCGCTCGTGCAATTAGAAACGTTTTATACAAACATAAGGTTCAAGTTAATCGTACCGGGCAACCCCGCAAACATCAAGTTAACGAAAAATTCTTTAAAACTTGGACTGACGATATGGCTTGGGTGTTAGGACTATTTATAACACATGGAACAATGGCAAAAAATGCAATATTACAAAAAATAACGTATGACGATACACAGTCTTGTAGATATCCAATAATAAATCAAAGAGGAGATGGCTTTAATGTTCAAAAAAGTGGGTGATCATATTGTCCCGAAAACCGATCCATCAAGAGTAAAATTTCGTACAAATGTAAGCAAAACGATATTAAACCAACTGTATCAATTGGCTGAAGAGCACTATACGCATGTCAATTATTTGCTTGAAAATGGACTATCAAATTTATTGCAATCCGGGACTATTACTTTTGATAAGAAAGCTCGGCCAAAAGATCGTGTTCAATTTAAAACATCTTATGATAAAAATTTATTGGCTGCGGTAAGACAATTTGCTGACGATCATCATCTTAATATTAATGATGTCATTGAATACAGCGTTCAATTTATTGATTTCAATAATATTAAAGAAAAAAATTATCGATACAGGATAGAAAAATAAACTTATCCTTTTTTTTGAAAAATAGGGAAGGCAGGTAAAATGTTTTTTACAATTAAAATAACGCCCCGAACATAATATAAGTTCTAGGAAGTAATCAAGAACAAAAGAAAGGACGTCTCAATTAAAAAGTAATCTTAAAATATTGAGACGAAAGGAAAATTTCTAAAGGAGATTTTTTTAAACAAATCAATTCATATATAAATTTACCATTGGTTAAGCACCAAATTAAATTTCATATCGCCACTTATGCTGAGATTTAAATTTACTGAGTTCCAAAAGTAAAATCTCGTTTACATTAACTTATGTTTAATTTCACTTCAAAATGTTACACCATCATTTTTTTGTTTACATAACATAAATATAGTTAATTAAAACTTTGCCTTTTCATTCTACCATTCTAAATTTACATATTTATGATAAATGGCACTAAAAAAAGAAAAACAAGCATATTAACATATATGCTTGCAAGTTTTTAAACGTATTATTTGATATTTAAAATAAGATGAACTCATTACAGGAAGATCAACTAATGAGCAAATGTTCCGCTTCATTCTCATTAATATTTTGAATCATACATATTTCGCTAATTAGAAATTTGTGCACTTTACTCAGTAATGCTTTTTCATTCGTATTTAACGTTTTTTCTTTACTACGGTCGAGCAAATATTTATATATCGTCGCTGTATCTTGAATATTACCACTCTTTATTTTTTCCATAATAATTTTAAATCGATCTTTCCATGGAATATCGCTATCAATTTGACGTTCATGAAGTGTAATTAATATTTCATCTAGCCTAGTTGGATCTGTTAATGGACGAATTCCCAACTTTTGAGCATTTTTCACAGGTACCATTACATTCAAATTGCTAATGGGAATATTGATTAAATAATAAGGTTGAGTTCTTCCTAAGACCTCTTTGTTTTCAATCCCCTTAATTTCACCGGCACCGTGCATTGGATAAAAAATTTTATCTCCGATTTTGAACAAACTGATCCCTCCAACTTTTATTATATACTAACCGTAACATAACAAAGTATTTTTGTCAAAATATATAAATATAACACGGAGATATGTATTATGTCAATAAATATGATAAAAAATTTTTTTGTTTTTATGTTAGGCTAAATTACAGGTTTTTCTGATAAATTACTACCTAGATCTATCGTTTGTTATGTTCTAGTGAACTGATTAACAGGTGAAAAACCCCGGACAGTTTCCTTGCTAAACGGTCATAACAGAAAAAACTGCCATCCAGGTAGTTACCTAAATGACAGCCTTATACGGAATATTATTGTTTTGAACTAGCTTCACTCGCATTTATCGTTAGCTTGACCGGCTCCATAAGTAATTTTCCAATTCCGATTACTTTTCCACTTTCTGACTCATCCATGAAGAAGGAACCGTTAGAATATCGATCATTCATTCGTAATTCGTTAACGTTAATTTTTTCCGTCATTTGTTTCTCTGATGTGATGACGACCGTATCTTGTTCATTGGCAAGCAAAAAACCTGCGATTCGATGGGGATGTGCCTTTAATTCGCGGACCATCACCAGGCCTCGTTTTGCTCTGGTCATAATCTCAAATTCATCAATTGCCATTCTTTTCACTGCCCCACGTTGGGTAGCAATTACAATCGATTGATTTTTCGGATCATCAATAACTGCTCCGCCGGTAACAAAATCACCATCTTTCAGGTTCATTCCCTTGACCCCGGCAGCACGTACACCAATTGGATTTACTTCTTCTTCTTTAAAGCGAAGTCCGTATCCGAGATATGAAGAAAGGAAAATTTCTTTTGTTCCATCTGATAATTGAACCGAAAGTAATTCATCATCATCTTTTAAATGAATGGCAATTAATGGTTTTGTATATCGCTGAGCTTGATAGAGCGATAATTGTGATTTTTTTACCATACCATTTTTTGTAAAAAATAGTAAGTATTTCATAGTGTGAAAATCTTTCACAGGGATTACGGATACAATTTGTTCGCTCCGATCGATCGGGATAATTGTGGACACATGCTGACCGACATCTTTCCAGCGTATATCCGGTAATAAATGGATCGGACAGTATAAGTAATTTCCTTTATTCGTAAAAATTAATAGAACATCCATTGTATTCATTTCATATGAAGCAATTAATTTGTCGGTATCTTTCATCCCGTAATCTTCGCCATTTGAAGCTGCATACGAACGGAGGCTGGTTCTTTTTAAATACCCCTCTTTTGTTGCTGTAACAACAACATCTTCACTGCTGATTAAGACTTCTAACCCAATTTTTAATTCTTCAATTTTTTCTTCAATTCGTGACTTTCTTTCTTCGGCATATTTCTTCTTTATTGCTTTCAGTTCATTGATAATCACTCTTTGCAGTTTCTTTTCATCAGCCAATATTTCAGTTAGCTCTGAAATTACTTTGTCCAATGCAGCGGCCTCTTCCTGCAATTGGGCAATATCTGTATTTGTTAAACGGTACAGTTGTAATGAAACAATCGCTTCTGACTGCGGTTCGGTAAATTGGAATTCTTTAATTAAATTATCTTTTGCATCTCGCTTGTCTTTTGAAGCACGGATTGTCGCAATAACTTCATCCAAAATGGACAATGCTCTTATTAATCCCTCGACAATATGCTGTCTTTCTTTTGCTTTTTTTAAATCATATTGCGAGCGTTTTGTTACAACGTCTTTTTGGTGGTCGATATAGGCATCAAGCAAATCAGCCAGACTCATCAATTTAGGTCGGCGATTGTGAATGGCAACCATGTTGAAGTTATAAGTAATTTGTAAATCCGTATTTTTGTATAAGTAATTCAATATCCCGGTACTATCCGCTTCTTTTTTTAGTTCAATAACAATACGTAAGCCGGTCCGGTCAGTTTCATCACGAACTTCCGAAATCCCTTCAACTTTACGGTCTAAGCGGAATTCATCAATTTTTTTCACTAAATTAGCCTTATTTACCTCAAAGGGAATTTCTGTGATAACAATCTGTTCCCGACCGCCACGGATTGCTTCAATATCTGCTTTCCCTCTGACAATAATTTTCCCTTTACCGGTTTCGTACGACTTTTTAATTCCTTCAATTCCTTGAATGATTCCTCCGGTTGGAAAATCAGGTCCCTTAATGATGTTCATAAGTTCATCTATCGTACAAGAAGGATTTTGCATGCGAAAAATGGCTCCATCAATGATCTCACCTAAATTGTGAGGAGGAATATCTGTTGCATAACCGGCCGAAATTCCTGTTGATCCATTTGTTAAAAGATTTGGAAACCGTGCAGGCAATACGACCGGTTCCTCCTCAGTATCATCAAAATTCGGAATAAAATCCACCGTTTGTTTATCGATGTCACGAAGGAGTTCAGCACTAATTTTTGATAACCTTGCCTCCGTATATCGCATGGCAGCAGGCGGATCTCCGTCAATACTACCATTGTTCCCGTGCATCTCGATAAGAACATTACGCATTTTCCAATCCTGACTCAGACGCACCATTGCTTCATAGACAGAAGAGTCACCGTGGGGGTGATAATTACCGATTACATTCCCGACCGTTTTTGCCGATTTCCGAAACGCTTTATCAGCGGTATTTCCTTCCTTATGCATAGCGTAAAGGATCCGGCGTTGTACCGGTTTTAAGCCATCTCTCGCATCAGGTAATGCCCTGTCTTGGATAATATATTTACTGTATCGGCCAAATCGGTCACCAATTACTTCTTCCAAGGGTAAATCGAGAAGTTGCTCAGTGTTTGCCATAATTATCCACCTCACTTACCGACTGTAAATTTTGATTTTCCAATAAACTTCCATCTTCTTCCAGGCCAAAATCAACATGCGTTTCAATCCATTTTCTCCTTGGTTCAACCTTATCGCCCATTAATGTCGATATTCGGCGATCAGCACGGGTAAAATCATCAATTTTCACGCGAATTAAAGTTCTGGTATCTGGATTCATTGTTGTTTCCCATAGTTGATCGGCATTCATTTCTCCTAAACCTTTGTATCGTTGAATCATGTATCCTTTTCCCATTTTTTTCGTTAAAACATGCAATTCTTCATCTGTCCATGCATACTTAATCATTTCTTTTTTCCCCGTTCCTTTACTCACTTTATACAGAGGGGGAAGAGCAATATATACTTTCCCTGCTTCGATTAGCGGACGCATATATCGATAGAAAAATGTTAATAGCAAAACTTGAATGTGGGCACCGTCTGTATCGGCATCGGTCATAATAATAATCTTATCATAATTTGAATCCTCAACATTAAAGTCTGTCCCTACACCGGCTCCAATTGTATGAATAATGGTATAGATTTCTTCATTTTTCATAATATCAGCAAGTTTTGCTTTTTCCGTATTGATGACTTTCCCTCTTAATGGCAGAACAGCTTGAAAACGGCGGTCTCTCCCCTGTTTTGCCGAACCGCCTGCTGAATCTCCTTCAACTAAATACAATTCATTTTTATCCGGATTGCGAGATTGAGCAGGGGTTAATTTCCCGGAAAGAAGAGCTTCAGATTTTTTTCGTTTCTTTCCATTTCTGGCTTCTTCACGGGCTTTTCTTGCCGCTTCTCTTGCATGTTGAGATTTAATCGCTTTTTTAATAAGCATCGTGCTAATCTCGATATTTTCTTGAAGATAATAAGTCAGTTGTTCAGTGATGATTGTTTCAACAGCAGACCTTGCTTCACTTGTCCCTAATTTTCCTTTTGTTTGTCCTTCAAATTGTAAAAGATTTTCCGGGATACGAACCGAGATAATGGCTGATAACCCTTCACGAATATCGGACCCTTCCAAATTTTTATCCTTTTCTTTTAATAAATTCATTTTCCGGGCAAACTCATTAAATACTCTCGTCATGGCCGATCTTGCACCAATTTCATGGGTTCCGCCGTCTTTCGTACGGACATTATTTACAAACGAGACCATGTTTTCCGAATATCCATCGTGAAATTGGAACGCAAAATCGACTTCAATCTCATTTTGTTCGCCTTCAAAACTAACGACCGGATGGAGCGGTTCTTTATCCTCATTTAAATAATGAATAAATGCTTCCAGTCCATTTTCGTATTGAAATACATCGGATTTCCCTTCTCGTTCATCAATTAATTCGATTTTTAGTCCCTTTATTAAAAAGGCTGATTCCTGTAATCGCTCCGACAGAGTCTCATAGTTAAATACAGTGTTTGAAAAAATTGTCGGATCAGGTTTGAAATGAATTTCTGTACCGGTTTCCTTTGTTTTTCCGACTTTTTCTAAGGTTGTTACCGGTTTGCCGCCATTTTCAAAACGTTGTTGGTAAACGGCACCATCCCGCTTGATAGTGACAATTAACAGCTCAGATAAAGCATTGACAACGGAAGCACCAACTCCATGCAGCCCTCCACTCGTTTTGTATCCGCCTTGACCAAATTTTCCTCCTGCATGCAGGACAGTGAAAATGACTTCAGGTGTTGGTTTCCCGGTTTTATGAATACCGGTCGGCATGCCCCGACCTTTATCAATAACGGTGATACTGTTGTCTTTATGAATTTTGACAATAATATGGTCACCAAATCCAGCCAATACTTCATCCACTGCATTGTCAACTATTTCATAGACGAGATGATGCAAACCTCGGCTATCCGTGCTTCCTATATACATACCAGGCCGTTTTCGAACCGCTTCAAGTCCTTCGAGCACCTGGATCGAATCATCAGTGTATTCCATTGGTTGATTTTTTACCACAACCATTCCCCTTTCACAATCTGTTATCCATATGTAAAATATAAAGTGACACTCCCATCAATGAGGGTTTTTCCCCCATTATGGTTAGTTAAACTAATCGGACGATGCGGGCAGTTCATCCTCCATCTATTTTCTTTGTAATCTCAGAATCTTGAGGTGGGGGTGGACTCCCCGTAAGGTGAAATCTAAGCATACAGAACGCTCGTTTGTATACAATTCATTATAAACAATTTTTTTCTATTTTGTCTATAACAGATTAAATTGGACTCATCTTAACACAAGGAATCTCCATCATAGCATACAAAATAATAAAAAGGTGGACATTGGCAAGTCCGACCTTTATCTTTGCAATCTGATCAACGGGTCAATGCATGAATGACTTTTATGCATAAATCCATGACAACCGTCCGACCATGTTCTTTTAAAAATTGATAGGCCTCCTCATTGACAATCCCTTGTTGGGCCCAAAATACATCCGCATCAATTTCCATAAATTCTCTTGCCAAGTCAGGTAAGTGTTCACTGCGTCGGAAAATGTCCACAATATCTACATGACCACTGATCTCTTTCAGCGACTTAACCGCTTTGACGCCAAGAACTTCATCAATCATCGGGTTAACAGGTATGATTTCGTAACCTGCCTCTTGCATAGCCTTTGCAATCTGATAAGAGGTACGTTCCGGGTTATTGCTTAAACCAACGACGGCAATTCGTTTTGCCTTTTTCAAAATGGCACCTAATTCTTCTAAAGATGGATTTTCAACCATCATGACTACCTCCTTTTCAATCTTATATATTCTATGACGAGCAGCAAATTCCTGCTGGCTCGCATACAAATTACTTTATTTATCTTAGCTCCTCATTCTGTCAAAACCGTCTACTGATTCATAAAATAATTTGCATGAATATTTTTTAAAAAATAAACGGTTGTCTATTCAAATTCATCACTGCTTACATATTGTAATGAATAAAAAGCGAAAGGTGGCTTGTTAATGAGAAGATCAAGACGATTTGAAGATACTCCGAATCCTCAAAGGGATAAAAAATTAAATAAAACACAATTCCAAAATCAAAGAACAACAACTGGACAAAATTCTCAAAGTGAAATTATCAACTTCCTTGTCAAAAAAACTTTAGAAAAACATAATGTACAACCTGACAATCGTATCTCTCCGGAAGAGAAGCTGCGTCTAAGAAATATTTTTTATCAATTACAGAATGAAGTCAATCAATTCTTAACAAGTATTAACAATCAAACGGAAAATCAAAGGGATGACTAGAAAAGCGACGGACGCCTGTTTAGCGATGCTTGCTAGTCACAATAAAAAGAATTTAAAGGTTTTCACCTGTATTTCTTATCCTTTCTTATTCTAAAAAAAGGCAAATAGCCTCCGATAGTTGTCCCTATCACGAAAAAAGACACTGCATATTTTATAGTAAATGAAAAAAAGGAGGAATTCAATTGAATCAGGAAACATATCGAGTGAATTTAGAAGAATCAAGAGAGAGAAGATCAGACTGGAATGCGCTTGACCCGACATCAGAACACCCGCTAAGCTGCTATTTACCACATAATGATGATGATCAATCAGCTACTCAAACTGTAAGAGAATATCAAATATCTCAAGAACTGATTCTCGTTCGGGATTCAGCTGAGGTAAAAGTCAATACAACCGATACAAAAGCAGCTATTTCTCTTGTCGCTTCGTTAAATGCGTTTATCGCAGCTATTATTAACATCGCTGTTGCTTCGGCTGATGATGCTGAAGAAATCAAGCAAACTTTATTTTCATCAACCGGTATTAAGCAAGTTAATGTTCAAAAGACAGTTGTTGAAAATTCCCGCTGTGTAGAAGTCAATACGACGGACGTAAATCTCGCAGTAAATATTCAATTATTGTTACAAATTATTCTTGCTCTTTTAGTAAACTTGGAAATCTTATAGAAAGTAATTCTCCTTCAGAGGGGTTTTTCCATCCCCACTGAAGATTAATTGAACCAATCGGACCTTTCATCCCCCACCTATCCCTTTGTAAATTCGAAAATCTTGAGGTGGGGTCTTGACTCGCCGTTAAGGTAGGATTACTGATTTCTCAAAATACCCCCAAACTGGTTTTATCAATTTGGGGGTTATCTCTTTTTAAATACTTGAATAAATTGGATAATTGCTTTTCGTTCTTCCAAACTCAATGAAGTTAACAGTTTTGTTAAAGAGGAATTCGATAAATCATCGTAAATGGAAGAATTTTCCCTTACGCTCATAATTTCATTAATATTATTATTATCTTCCAATAGAAAACAAAAATCCGCTAACGAAATTTGTAAAGCAACACAAAATTGATAAAGCAAAGTTAATGGGATCGGTTGTGCACCTGTTTCTATTCTGGATAATTTCGGTTGGGAAATATTTAGTTTCTCAGCTAATTGTTTTGTCGTGTATCCTTTCTCTTTTCGGATTTTCCTGATTAATTCGCCAATTTGTTGATCATTTATCACGATTTACCACTCCCAACAATTTTTTCGATGGTCTTCCCTGTTTTCTATTTGTCATTTTTATGTATGGAAAGGCAATTTCTCTATGTATAGACGTGATACTTACTATTATCAAAAATTACTTATAATTTTCTTATTTACAAATGGTGTATAATGTTTTATTCTATATATAGATAATAATTTAAAATGTATTCAATATATGAATAAAGGTGGAATTCATATGCACTCTCCTACCTTCGATCATCATTTTAACCAAATTGCACTGGAAAGAATTGAGTATATTCGCATGCAGTTTCATAATAAAGCATGCTCAAAATCCCGTGACAAATGGGAAGAATACATAAATCAAATCGAACACTATCTTCCTGAAGAAAAAAAATACTTAGCTGCACAAATGAGAGACGTTATTTTTCAAACGAGCGATGAATATGATTTAAAAATGTTTAAACAAGGTTTTGCTGATGGTTGTTTATTTTTCAGCAGTATATTGAATAGACAAACTCCCGAATAATAAATGGAAATATATAACATTATAACATGGTTACCAAAATAAATAGGAAAAAAGTCGACAAAAGTCGGCTTTTTTTCATGATAGGTACAAAAAATCCGTAAAAAAACTGACCGAACATCAATTTAATGACTATTAAATGCTTTATTCTTTGTGTATAATCATAAAAGAATCCATTTGGTTTTTTAAAGGGGTAATTTATAATGAACACCGTGATTTTATTTGTTTTAGCATATTTGATTGGCTCGATTCCTTCAGGGTTAATTATCGGGAAAGTTTTTTATAATACTGATATTCGTGACCATGGAAGCGGGAATTTGGGAGCAACGAACACTTTTCGTACACTGGGAGTGAAAGCCGGAATTGTTGTTATGGTAGCGGATATATTAAAAGGAACTTTGGCTACCGGACTGGCTGATATATTTTCCTACTTTCAAATATCGTTAGAATGGTCAATTTCCCCTTTAATTATCGGTGCAGTCGCTGCGTTTGGTCATATGTTTCCTATATTCGCTAATTTTCGAGGGGGAAAAGCGGTAGCAACCTCAGGCGGTGTAATTTTGTATTATGAGCCAGTGCTTTTTATCATTCTAATTCTTATCTTTATAATTACATTGTATTTATCAAAATATGTTTCTTTATCTTCAATGGTCGCAGGCGTTGTTGCCATTATTTATTCGTTATTTACAAGAGATATCCCGTTAATTGTTATCGTATTCTTATTAAGCGGATTTATTTTTTATCGTCACCGAGCTAACATCAAGCGGATCAAAGACAAAACCGAGCCGAAAGTAAAATGGTTGTAAAAAAGCCGGTCAAAGCAAGAGCCGGCTTTTTACAAAAATACTAGTAAACAACCTCTAGAGAATTTCTGCCGTCTAGCTTCAGTCGATATACGGACGCTACTTACGCTTTTTCATTAATTATTTACCTCTACTGCATCCGTTTTTTCCCAGTAGTAATCGGCAAAAACTTCCGCAAATACATCGATCGTATTAAACATTTCTTCCAATGTATTTTCCGGTCCGCCAACTTCGATTAAAATAGCATTTGGCGAAAGATCCTGATTATATACGCCGTTACCTTGGCTTTTATCTTTACTGAAAACGTTTCGAGTTAAACCCGGGTATTTTTCTCTCAGCTTTTGATTTAATTCAAGGGCAATTTTTTCGTTTTGTTCAAAATTCGGATGAGCCTTCCCAACAATAAAATATAGTTTTGCGTATTTTTTTCCATTGATTTCAGTCGTTGTTGTTTCCCGTTTCGCACTGTCACGATGAACATCAATTAAATACGTAAAATCATTATTTTGAGCTAATGCTTGTTGGACAACTTCCCGAGATGCATCGTATGATTTCGGGTATTTCCAACCTTTTGCAGCCAATAATTCCGGGATATCCGTTTTATCAGTGACAGATCCAATGCCTTTTTCCATTAATTTTTTCCCTAATCGTTCCCCGACCATGGTAATATTCACTTCTTTATGCTGTGCATCGGAAGCGTTACTAGCGTCTTTCAAGTGGGGAAGAAATGATTCTCTACTATGAGAATGATAAATAAATACGGTATTTTTTTCTGGCTTTTTGACAGGAGGTGTTGCTTCATCACCACCCAGATTATCCAAGCTTCCTTCAACAATTTCACGGTCTTTTAAAACTTCTTCAATCGGTGGAGATGATTCAATGGGTAAATTGGTAAAATCGGTACCTTCTCCTGCTACTAAAATATCGGATGTCATGGCAAATAATCCCGGCACCTCATCAAATATCAAACTTCGGACATCTTTTATATTAATATTTGTTGTAATTTTGATCGCATTTGTAAAAAGAGAATGATCTTCATTTGTTAACATTTTCGAATAATAATGGTTCTCTGAAGCTATCATTCTTAAAAAAATCTCTGATTCTGTTTTATCATCTTGAATTTCCTGTAAAAAAAAACTTGAAAAGAATAAATTTGATTGACTAGTAACAACAGTAGATATTACTGATATAAGAGAAAATAGAAAGAAGAGGAATTTTAATATTTGCTTCATTTTAAGACCACCTATTAAATTTCATTGTTTACTAATAGATATGAAATATGGCATTATTTTAGAAGAGGAATTTTTTTTACAAGATTACAGGTAATCTTGACTTCCTGGATGGACTTCATATAAAATGGTAATCGTTTCAATGGTTGAGGATGATTGTATCTAAACACTTTATAATTATCCTTTTATGAAAATAAAATGAATGATAATGGAAATGAAAAATAAGGGGTTTAACCTATGATAGAAATGTTGACAGAAACGTATCAAGATCTTTTTATTTATTCATCTTATGTATTTGTCTTACTGTATTTATTAGTTTTTATTTATAAACAATGGTCGCAAATTCACACTTCCCAATATCCATTAAAAAATATTGATACATTTCTAGTTATTGGGGATCCCAATCTAACTAATCAGGCTATTAATCGATTGGATATTTTTTTACTATGGTTGCCAAAAACCATTCGAAGGAAAGAAAGTAGTAGTGCAGATGAACCTGACGGATTATTCTTCCTTCAATACTAAAAACAGACTAGAGAAACTAAGAGGAGGAATAATATTGAAAAAAGGAAAATCGTTTTTTCTATCTATTTCGTTACTGCTGACCGTTATTTTATTGTCCGGATGTGCAGCAGCTGAAACGGAAGGTGCCGCATTTCATGACTATCTCGTCAGACCATTTATTATTTCTATTAAGGCATTAGGAGAATTTTTCGGAAATAGTTATGGAATTGCTATCATTGTCATTACCATTATCTTAAGGACGGTTCTTCTCCCATTTGCTTTAAACACAGCGAAGAAACAAAAAGAAATGCGCGAGAAAATGGAAGTTATGAAACCGGAAATGGAAGCAATCCAAGCACGGTTAAAAGCTGCAAAAACAAAGGAAGAACAGGTCAAAATTCAACAAGAAATGATGACGTTATATCAAAAACATAATTTCAATCCGTTGAATATGGGTTGTCTTCCAATTTTATTGCAAATTCCAGTTTGGACCGGGCTCTACTATGCCATCCGACTATCTCCAGAGATTTCAGATCATTCGTTTTTATGGTTCAATCTAGGAGAAGCCGATTGGGGGATGGCGATCTTAGCAGGTATTGCCTATTTTCTCCAATTTAAAGTTTCCATGGCAACAACGCCGATAAATATTACACCTGGACAAAACGAACAACAAGCACAACAACAACAGCAAATGATGAAGATGATGGGCATCATGTCTCCGGCGATGATTTTAATTGCCTCACTATCAACAGCATCAGCTTTGGCTGTTTACTGGACGGTCAGTGGTATCTTCTTAATTGGCCAAACGTATTTAACACGAAAATTATACCCGGTTACACCACAGCCAACCCAAGCAGTATCAGGGACAGATAGAAAGCCAAATCAATCCCCTAACAAAAAGAAGAAAAAGAAAAGAAAATAAAAGGATTTTATTGATTACAAAGTTAAAGACCAAGAATGTGAAAAGCATTCTTGGTCTTTCCTATTTATATTTCGGTTTTACACAATAATTTTAGAGCCTTTGCCAAAATGCTGTATCTCCTGAAGCAGTAGGCAGTCAGACAATTAAAGATCGTGGATTTATTCCACTATAGAAAAAGGTATTTGCACGAATATTATGACAAGTATAAAAGAAAAAATGGTGAGTTTTAATTTCAGTGGATAAATTCGCTTATTATCAATATCTGAATTTTTCCATTTCAGTCGGTTTTAGACGAGTTTTAATAGATTAGGCTACTCATTCCCCTGGTAAATATTGTAAAATGGAAAAACATAATTATTTTTGAAAAAAAAGTGCCATGAAAGTCACTCCTTTGGTAAGATATAAGTACTACCCAATATCCAGTATCCAAGGAGTGATTTCATGACTACTTCTATTCTAACACAAACCAGAGATTTATCAATACAACAAAATTTGATTCCCCACAATTGGCAAGACTATGCCGATATACCCTTTGTCATTCCGGCCATGTGTTTTCCATGGGAGATTTTTAAACCGGTTGAACGAGATTACTACACCTTTTTATATTTGCACCTAAAAAAGGAAAGAGCACATGATCATTTTAATGAAATACAACCAGCACTATTTTCAATACCGGAGGAAGAAGATAAGTCTACGTCTTCCTTATTTCATTCCTCTCCTGCCGGGAGAAAACCGCATCCTTTCATGCCCTTTTTTCGTGCTTTTGAACTGGCCTCTTTACAATATATTGAAGTGATGGTTGAAAGTGTCTATTTACAAGTGAAATCAAACCCGCTATTTGCCGCCATGTGTGGATTTACGGAGAAAATTCCGAGCTACCGTTCCTTTGCTCGCTTTGATCAAATCATGACAACAAATGATCTTTGGGAAAAAGCCCGGCTATTGGTGGTTGAATATAATAAAAGGGAAGGCGTGGTTGAAACTTTTGAGAAAGCAGTCGCCGTGGATACATCACATATAGAGGCAGAAGCAACGTTGAATAAAACAAGGAAGACGTGTTCTTGCAAAGGTGATTGCGATTGCCCCAGAATCCTTACAGATGATAACGCAGGGGTGATGCGTAAAAGCAATGCAGTCTCCTATATTGCGCATAAATTATCAATGGTATGCGGGGTGAAATCCGGCTTGCCTTTGACGCGGGAAGTATTCAAAGGAAATACACCTGATGGGAAAACATTAGAAACGACATTGGAGACGTTTAAGGCGGAGCACCCCGAGATGGCTGAGCAGTTGGACTTTATCTTGGCAGATGGAATCTACCAAACGCCGGAAAATCAAAAAGTGACAAAGGACGTATTACAGGCGAAATTGGTGGCACCCATCAACCCACGGAACCGTAAAGATAAACCAACTTCCGCCCGGGGAATTGAAAAAATCAATCGGTACGGCACCCCCATCTGTATCAGTGAACATAAAATGGACCTTAGAGGATCTGATCGGGAAAAGGGGCAATATATTTACACTTGTCCTGTATTTCATCCAAATGCTAGGCAAGAAGGACTCACCTGCCCGCTGTCGAATCACGTGGAATGTTGTAATGGGGCAGCACAAGGAAGAGTATTTCGGCTGGACTTTGATCAAGCGCCTCAAGTAGACGTCGAGTTGCCCCAACATGGGCGGAAATTTAAAGTGTTATATAGTGCCAGAACGATCATCGAACGAATCTTTGGCATTCTAAAAGACGGATATAGTCTCCGTCGTGTTCACAAGCGTGGAAAACAGGCAGTTGAAGCGCATGTGGATCGTTGCATGATATCTATGCATATCATGGCAAATATGGCGTATCATCAGACAGGAAAGGCCAATTGTGGATGGACACGCCATCGACTGAATTAAGTTATTCACAGGTGGATATGTGAATAAGTCAAATGCAGCGTCTCCTTTCCACAAAGGGCAGTGAAAAAAACCCATTTTGTGAAGGCAGGATACGTATGCCCTTTTTTGGAGAAAAATAGCCATTTTATTTTTATTAAATTTAAAAATCTGGAAGAAAAGGCAAAAAACGAGATAATTAATTTTCCAGAGCCTCGCTCAAGGGTATATTTTTTATTTTGGCAGAGGCTCTTAATGATGATCATGATGATCGGTTTCTTCAGTAGTTGTTAATTCACTTGGATCAACATCACCGATGATGATTTGTTGTTTTGGCATCACATGCATCCGTCTTGCAGTTACATGAACTTGAATATTGTAAACACCGGATGAATCAAAGTTTGTTTCTAATTGATAATTTCCTTTCTCCTGTTTTGTGAAATCAAGCATTTGACTTTCATCTTTACTACCGTTTTTCCAAATTTCAAATACGACTTCATCTGCGTCATCAACCTCTTCATTGCCTTGGATAACGTGTGCTTTGATTAAAACCTTTTCCCCTACTTCAGCTTTTTCCGGGACTTGTAAATCAACTTCCACTAATTCGGGTATTTCTTCTTCATTTGTTGTTTTATTCGCTGAAGCATTACAAGCCGTTAAAAATAAAGAAAATAGAATAAGAATAATAGTTAAATTGTTTAATTTCACCTTCATCCCCTTGCCCCTTTCGTTATCAACCCATTCCCAATCATTGTAATAAAAATGAACTGGTATTTTCAAATGTTTTCAGCAACCATTCATTTATTTAAACATTATGAAGCTCCAAGATTTGCCATTAACAATCTAATAATTATTAAAAAATCGGGAAGATTCCCATAACCCTTCTTGCTTCAAAATTTGTTTTTCAACATCTCCCAACAGATCAAAATGGGAGTATCCTTCTTTTCGATGATGAATCCATTCCTTTTTTAAACCGTATTGCTCTCCCCACCGGATCAATTTATTTATATCTTTGCATCCAACTTTTGTAACAGTTTTGGCCTTAGGAAATCGCTCATCATACCAATAATGCGTTAAAAATGCAATTTCCCCTTGATCAATCCTTTTTTTCCATTCATTTACATGCTGGCGGGTAATACCGAAAGCCATCCATATCCCCCCTATTTCTTTCTTTTCGCTTTTTCATAGGCGGCATGCCAATCAGAATGGGTTTTTCTGATGGATACCGGTCTGAAACTATCTTTTTTTACACAAACATGGGAAGAAGTTGCTGTTACAGCTAAATCCCCTGATTCTTTCCAAATTTCATAACCGTAGACTGTTTTTAATCCATTGTAATCTTCAATCCAAGTTTTTACTTGAACCGTTTCTCCATATTTGCAAGGTTTTTTATAGGAAACTTGGATATCAAGGACTGGTGCAAGTATTCCATCTTTTTCAAGATCTGCATATTTAAAGCCCAACTCTTCAATTAAAGCTGTTCTGCCAATTTCCATCCAAACTAAATAATTTGCATGGTAAACAACGCCCATTTGGTCTGTTTCGGCATATCGTACTGGTATTTTTATTGTAGAAATATACATACTTACTCTCCCTTTAGTAAAATTTGAAAGGCAGCATTAATATCTTCTTTTGTGAGTCTATTAACACATGCTAAATCCAAAGTATGGTCTGTTTTCATTAACCGTAGTGATTGTTGTTGAATTGCCTCATGAATCAAATTTTCGGCAAAACGACCATTCCCTTTTGGTTTCTTTATCGATAATTCATGTTGCAATAATTGAACAGCATCTTTGTCCAGCTCGTAAGCATAACTTTTTGCAAAAAGCTTCATAATGGCAATTAATTCTTCTGCCGAGTAATCTTCAAAATGGAAAAACTTTTTAAAGCGAGATTTTAAACCGGGATTACTTTCCAATAATTGCTCCATCTCATTTGGGTAACCGGCCAAAATGATGACAAGATTTTCCCCGTGTTTTGTCATTTCATCAACAATCGTATCAACAACTTCTTTACCGTAATCTTGATTATTTTCCCGAAATAAAGAATAAGCTTCATCGATAAAAAGGACACCGCCAAGTGCCTGTTGAATTTTCTTCTTTGTTTTTAAAGCAGATTGGCCAACATAGCCCGCTATTAAATCCGCCCTTCCTACAACAACAAGATGTCCGCGTTTCAACATGCCACATTCCTTCAATAATTCTGCATAAATTTTGGCAACCGTTGTTTTTCCTGTACCGGGATTTCCGGTAAAAACCGAGTGAAGCTGAATCGGTACAGAAGGATAATTATGTTCTCTTCTCAGTGTCTGCATTTTGACAAAAGAAATATATGTTTGCACCGCATCTTTTACTTCTTTTAATCCAACGAGTTTATTCAGTTTTTCCATTGGCGATAAAGAATCTTGCTCATTTTTGGCTGGTTTTTTGAAATCATTTTCATCAAGAACAGTGTAAAAAAATATTTCCGGTTGAGTTGATTGTTTTTGAAACCCTTTTTGAAAAATTGCCTGCATAATTAAATTATGTACTGCCCGTGCATTTCCAAACGTTTGATCTACTTGTTCTTGTTCAATTAAATAAGCTAAAGATTTTTTAGCCTTTGTTGTTAAAAGAAAATCATTGCTTCTGGCAATTTTTTGACCAATTTCCAGCAATTCTTCCAAGCTGTAATCGGGCAGTTCGATGATATTTGATTGCGGAAAACGACTCCGCAACCCCGTATTCGCATCTAAAAATTGGCGCATTTCTTCGGGATAACCTGCTAAAATAACCGAAAACTTTCCGCCATATTCCTTACTGGTCATTAAGGAAACAAGCGTATCGATTGCGGTTTGACCGTAATCATTTCCGGATTGCCCGGTCCGTTTTAAGCTATATGCTTCATCGATAAATAAAACACCACCCAATGCTTTTTCAACAATCATTCGTACATTTTCTTCCGTTTGGCCAACGAATGAACCGACAAGTTGGGATCGGTTTGTTTCAATCACCTCTTCACTTGGCAAAACGCCCAATTCATGGTAAATTTTTGCCAGTAAACGAGCAATCGTTGTCTTTCCGGTACCCGGATTTCCTAGTAAAATCATGTTTAGGCTTGGTTCATCTTTCGTCTGCAATCCGTACTCTTTTCGTGCCTTTTGAAATTTTAAGTAACGATAAAAGTTTTCAATTCTTCTTTTTACATCTGTTAACCCGATCATTTCGTTTAACTGTTGCAGTGCTGTTGTTTCTTGGTCCTCGGCTGGATCCACAAAATAATTTATCCACCTGTTTTTCAATTCAGTAATTGTTGTTACGGTTTCCTGGATTTGTTCAACTTGATTGACGTTATAAAAGGTCCGTCCGGATAATTCATCAAAGTCATTTAACCGTTTTTGGAGTTGAACAATTTCTTCAATAATTTTTTCAAGTACCTCGATAAGATCATCATACGTTTTTTTCATTTGTTCATTGTCTTTAAACAATAAAAGTTCATGCTGGAGCTGCTGTAATTCTTCATCGGCAAGCAATAAAAATGATTCACATACTTGTCTGTATTTTAATAATGTCGATTGCCGTTGGGAGCGATTATCAGATTCCCTTAGCGGCGGGAATACAAGTGAGTTAGTCAGTTGCCTTTTTTCCTGCAAACGATATGTACTTAAAGATGAAAGGGCCGGTTTATTTTTCGGATCGATTTTCAAAGCATGCTCCAGCCAACGTTTAATAAATTGTTGATTCATGCCTGTATTTAACAATTGATTTGTAAAGGACACAATCAGATCAGCTAAATATTTAGGTTGTTCAGATTTCAGTTGATCATAATTAGAAATGAGATAGTCAAGCATTTCTTGTTCACTATAGGTTTTCTTTATTTGCTCAGCTTTACTGCTATTCATTTTATTCATAATATAAATCACTTTCTAATGCTATTTTCACTTATTATACTTTTGAAAAGGTTTCCAATGCAAATTAAGACAATGAAAACAAAACGGGAGATCGTAAAGACCTCCCTATAGTACCTAGTTACTCGTGTTGCGAATGGTATTCATCTTTAATTTCATCCCGCATAGCCGCAATGCTTTCTCGCCGACGTTCATTTTTGTTACGAATTTGTTGCTGTTGTTCCTCACTAGCTGTTTTCATAGATTGTTCAGCCTCATGAATATTTTCAATTGTATTTTGTACCATATTTTGCAGTTTTTCTACATTATCAGACCGATCATCCGGTTTCGGAGTATGATTCATTCGATTTAGCCCTCCTTGATGTAATAAAGGTTCTATCTTATTTTTAACAGTTATCGGAAAACTATACGAATACAATAAAATTGAATAAGTAATTGGGCGTTACTCCCCTTTTGTTTGAATTACTTGAGCATGCTGACCGGATTGATCTTGCATTTTCTTCCCTTTGTTTCCTCCGTATTTCCTTGGCTGCATTCCAATATGGTCCGGTTGATATGCTTTAGCGTTCCTTTTTGGATTACTCATCTTATCCCTCCTCTTTTATCCCGCCTTAACGGGCAATAAGCTCCCCATCTCAAGATTTTCGAGTTTAGAAAGAAGTTAAATGGGGACGGGCTGCCCGCATGCGTCCGATTGGTTCAACTAACCATCCGTGTGAGATACGTCACACTTTATTTATCTTGTATCTAATACAACCGGTTATGTAAAGAAAAAAATGTAAGCAATGTCGACGCTTACATTTTTCCAAAATTTATTCTGCCTTTTTTATTTGTTTTTCCTCAATTTTTCTTTCAATTTTTTCCATAATTTCCTGATCCTTTAAAATTTGTGATTTATTTTGTTTAACAAGTTCGGAAAATGAGCGATTTCTACTTTTTCCCAATTTTCTCACACTCCTTTATATTCATAATATCACATATTATTGACAAAAGCTCGCTAAATTATGACAAAAATTTGACATTTTTTGTTGATTTAGAAAAAAATTAAAAAAACCTGCCCTTCTATAAAGGACAGGTTAAAGATAATATGAATTAGTTTTTCGCAACTGCTTTTTTCTGTAGTTTTTCACGTAATACCATTTGCAAAATACCGCCGTGGCGATAGTAATCAATTTCAACTTCCGAGTCGAAACGAACAAGCGCTTCAAATTCAATAACATCGCCATTTTCTTTTTTCGCAGTTACTTTTACGTAATCACGTGGTTTGACATGTTCATCAATATGAACATCAATGATTTCATTTCCAGTTAAACCAAGTGTATCCGCACTTTCACCTTGTTTAAATTGTAATGGTAAAACACCCATCAATACAAGGTTGGAGCGGTGAATCCGTTCAAAGCTTTGGGCAATAACAGTTTTAATTCCAAGTAAATTCGTACCTTTCGCCGCCCAGTCACGTGATGATCCCATACCGTAATCATTACCGGCAAGAACAACAAGTCCAACACCTTTTTCTTTATATTTCATGCAAGCATCATAAATTGACATAACTTCACCGGTCGGCCAGTAAGTTGTATAGCCGCCTTCTGTTCCCGGTGCAATTTGGTTACGGATCCTGATATTTGCAAAAGTTCCGCGCATCATTACTTCATGGTTACCGCGACGAGAACCATAAGAGTTGAAATCACGTGGTTCAACACCTTTTTCTCTTAAATATTTTCCGGCTGGTGTATTCATTCCGATTGATCCTGCCGGAGAAATATGGTCAGTTGTGACAGAATCGCCAAATTTACCAACTACTCTCATACCGGTTAATGGTTTTACTTCATCAGGTTCCGGTTTCAAGTTTTCAAAGAATGGCGGGTTTTGAATATATGTTGAATCTGAATCCCAATTGTATAACGGATCATCACTCGTTTCAATGGCATTCCACCGTTCATTATCATCGAAAACATGTTCATATTGTTTGCGGAATAATTCCGGTGTAACTGTACGTTTTACATAATCGTTTACTTCATCCGTTGTCGGCCAAATGTCTTTCAAGAAAACATCATTTCCGTCTTTATCTTTACCAATTGGATCGTTTTGAAGATCGATATCCACTGATCCGGCCAAAGCATAGGCAACAACAAGAGGCGGTGAAGCTAAATAGTTAGCCTTAACTAGTGGATGAATTCGTCCTTCAAAGTTACGGTTACCGGATAAAACGGATGTAACTAAAAGGTCTGCATCACTTACAGCTTTTTCAATTTCAGGTAAAAGCGGACCAGAGTTACCAATACATGTTGTACAACCATAACCGACAAGATTGAAACCGATTTGTTCTAAATAAGGTAATAAGCCGGAATCTCTTAAATAACCGGTAACAACTTTTGAACCTGGTGCCAAAGACGTTTTAACATATTTCGGTGGCTGTAAACCTTTTTCAACAGCTTTTTTCGCAACAAGTCCGGCACCTAGCATAACATACGGGTTCGATGTATTTGTACAGCTTGTAATTGCTGCGATGGCAACAGCACCGGTTTTCATTTTTACATTGGACCCATCGGCGAAAGTAACTGTTGTTTCTTTATCTAATTCTTCAGGTTTTAAGCCGAAGCCTTGGTTACCGGCAGGTGCACTAATTGCTGTATGAAATGCTTCTTTCATTTTTGACAATGGAATTAAATCTTGCGGACGTTTTGGCCCGGAAAGATTTGCTTCAATTGTTGATAAATCAAGCTCAATAACATTAGTATAAACCGGTTCTTCATTTTCCGGTGTAAAGAATAGATCATTATTTTGTAAATAAGTTTTTACTAATTCAATATGTTCCTCACTGCGTCCGGTGAGCCGTAAGTATGACAAAGATTCTTCATCAACCGGGAAGAAACCGCAAGTAGCCCCGTATTCAGGTGCCATATTGGCAATGGTTGCCCGATCAGCAAGCGGCAATGTTGATACACCCGGTCCAAAGAACTCGACAAACTTCCCAACAACCCCTTTTTGCCGTAAAATTTGCGTTACTTTTAATGCTAAATCTGTTGCTGTTGCGCCGTTTGGCAATTGATTTGTCAATTTAACACCAATGACTTCCGGGATAGGGAAATAAGACGGTTGTCCGAGCATCCCTGCTTCCGCTTCAATACCGCCGACACCCCAACCAAGTACACCAATACCGTTAATCATTGTCGTATGAGAATCAGTACCTACTAACGTATCAGGGAATGCGATATATTCTCCATCGCCTTCTTCCACAGCATGAACAACATTGGCCAAATATTCCAAATTCACTTGGTGAACAATACCTGTGGCCGGTGGTACAGCCCGGTAATTATCAAATGCTTTTTGTGCCCAGCTCAGGAACTGATAACGTTCTGCATTACGCTTAAATTCGAGTTCCATATTTAAACGCAATGCATCATTTGTTCCGTACTTATCAACTTGTACTGAATGGTCAATAACTAGATCAACCGGTATTTCCGGATTGATTTGATCTGGATCACCACCAAGATCTGCCATTGCCTTTCTGAGCGAAGCAAGATCAACTACAGCAGGAACTCCGGTAAAGTCTTGTAAGATTACTCGTGAAGGTTTGAACGGTACTTCGGCATCCTTCACTTCATCAGAACCCCATTTTGCCAAATGGTCAACGTGTTCCTTTGTAATGACACGTCCATCTACTTGTCGAAGGACTGATTCAAGTAATACCCGGATCGAATAAGGTAGACGGGAAATTTTTGCTACCCCTGCATCTTCAATTGATTTCAGACGATAATAATGATATCGTTTTCCGTTTAGTTGAAAGGATTTCTTTGCATCGTATAGTGCTTTGTTTGACAAAATAACTCCCCCCTTAAAGCAAATAGTAGAAAAGTTAGACATTCGAAGTCCAATATAACTTTCCTTTTAGTCTATATTAATATAATTTATAAGATAAGTAAATTATGACTATATTATTGTTATACATAATTTTTTCTTATCATTTTACTGAAATAACCATCAGTAAAAATGAAAACTATTATGTTACGATAATTACCTGCCAACCAGAAAAAATTGCAAAGTGGCTGGAGCCGGACAAAAACCTTCCTATAGTCAATTTACTATTATTTTTTATAAAGTAAAAAAAAGCAATCAAATAATTGATTGCTTTTTACCTTGATGGGGCATGCAGGGCTCGAACCTGCGACCCGCTGATTAAGAGTCAGCTGCTCTTCCAACTGAGCTAATACCCCGTTCTGTTGACAAAGAATATTCTACTGCTTTTAAGAAGACTTGTCAACAGTAAATGTGAAAAAAACTCAAAAAGGACTATCCCAATGGAATAGTCGCAAAAAGCTTATTCTAGATTTTGTTTCATTGTATCAATCTCTGCTTGGTAATTCTCCAGTTGTTTTCTTTGCGTTTCACTAGCTACTTCATGTGCGTTTTCAAGTTGTTGTTCCGTTTCATCAATTTCCTGCTTCAAACGTTTCAGATAATGCCCGTATTCCGATGAAGAAGGATCAAGTTGTTGATAAATATCTCTAGCTTGTTCCATTCCTTGCTCCGCCGCTTGAAATGCCTGTTGTTTATTTTTATGGTAAGGCATAACATCACCCCTTTTTTATCGTGCTCATTAGGAAAAATTTTATTCGATTATCTTTCATTCTTTATGAACATGCTATACTCGAAAGGTCCCCTAAAATTGTAAGGAGGGAAAACAATGAATAAAAATGATGGTTCAGACGTAAGGAAAAATGCCAGAAAAGGTGATGGTAATGGAACACAGCCTGAACCGTTAAGTGGGTCAAAAAAGGTAAAAAACCAAAATCATTCAAGAAAAAATAATAATCCGGGGCATGGGATGTAATTTGATGTAGTCTTCAACATCAAATATATAAAATTCAAATAATTTAACGAATTTTTTATGTCACTAAATAATAAGTGATACGTAAAATAGAGGTAATACGATATATTTTTATATAGCTCAAATTTGGGGGGACCTAAAATGAATGGGAAAGATGAAAACGCCCCATTTGATTCCAAATTAATTGAAAACTGGTTTGAACAGTTTTTTCTTGATCCACTTACAACATACTTGGATAAAACAGTATTTCGTATTGACTTATTCGAAACTGAAAATGAATTTATTGTTGAGGCACTTTTACCGTCTTGTCAAAAGGAAAATATCCATGTTGCCGTTAACGGACAAGAACTTTCCATAAAAGTAAAGGATCACAAGAAAAATCATCCTCATTCCCACAATTATAAAATACGAACGGTTACGTTTCCCATGTCGATTGATGAACTCAAGATAGATACACGGTTTGAACATGATATACTTGAAATAAAATTATACAAAAAAGATAAATAATAAAAATATGAGGCATCACGGCAGGTTTGCCTTGATGTCATTTTTTTAGTGACTGGAAATTCTCACCAATTTGGAGTAAAATTGTCAAAAATAGCAAAAATCATATGGAGGAATTTTAAATGGCACAATCATTCCAACAATATTTAGAAACTCATCAAAGCGAAAACTTGGAGCAATTAAAAGAATTTTTAAAAATCCCCAGCATCAGTGCCTTATCTGAACATAAAGGAGATGTCCTTAAAGCAGCAGAATGGCTCCGTGATGAACTGACAAGAATTGGTCTCGAACATGTTCAAGTGCTGGAGACAAAAGGTAATCCTGTTGTATATGGAGATTGGCTTCATGCCGAAAATAAACCGACCGTGCTTATTTATGGTCATTATGATGTCCAACCGGTTGACCCGTTAAACTTATGGGAAACACCTCCATTTGACCCGGAAGTCCGTGACGGAAAAATATATGCCCGTGGTGCCAGCGATGATAAAGGACAAGTATTTATGCATATTAAAGCACTTGAGGCGCTATTTCAAACGGACGGAAAACTTCCTGTTAATGTAAAAATCATTTTCGAAGGTGAAGAAGAAATTGGCAGCCCGAACTTACCGATTTTCTTACAAAGCCATAAAGAAATGCTGCAAGCGGATGTGTTGGTCATTTCTGATACGGATATGCTTGATAAAGGTAAACCGTCGATTTGTTATGGTCTACGGGGCTTAACCGGTTTGCAAATTGATGTCAAAGGGGCTAATAGTGATCTTCATTCCGGCAGTTTCGGCGGCGGTGTGCAAAATCCTGCTCATGCCCTTGTTGAAATTCTCGCTTCTTTTCATGACAGTGAAGGTCGAATTTTAGTAGAGGGATTTTACGATAAAGTTGAGGAAATTACTGAAGAAGAAAAGAAAGCAATTGCTCAAGTCCCTTCTGATGATGAAAAGATCCGTCAAGAACTTGGTGTACCGGAACTATTTGGCGAACCCGGTTATAGCTTCTATGAACGAACTTCTTATCGTCCAACCTTGGAAATTAACGGCATGTATAGCGGCTTTCAAGGTGAGGGCATTAAAACGGTATTACCTAATACGGCAACTGCAAAAATTACTTGCCGACTCGTTCCAAATCAAGATCCTGCAGAAATTTTTCAATTATTAGTAAAACATATTGAAAATCATAAACCTAAAGGCGTTACCGTTCAAATCACTCCATTTGACCAAGGTTCACCTTTCTTAACACCATTTGATCACCCGGCTATCCAATCTGCCGGACGTGCTTGTGAAAAAGTTTACGGGACAAAAGTGGCTTACACAAGAAGTGGTGGCTCGATTCCGATTGTTGCCGATTTTAATGAAACATTAAATATACCGGTTGTTTTGCTTGGATTTGCCTTGGCCAGTGAAAACTTTCATGCACCAAATGAACATTTTCATTTAGAAAACTTTTATAAAGGGATGGAGACACTGTGCCATTATTGGTATGATCTGGCGGAATCCTTATAAGAAACGTTTGACTTTTATTAATTCGGTTAGGTTTCGAGTATTAGGGAAGTTCCAAGTTTCTGGAGCATCCCTAATACTTAATTTGCTTACTCCTTTTCCAGATAACGGATATAATCATTTAGTAAGTCGATTACATATTCTGCCTCTTCTTCCTTAAATGAGAAGAAATTTGTTTCTTGTACTTCATTCTCATCTTCCTCAAAAATCACACTTCGATAGAGCAAGCCGTCCCCATTCTCGGTATTGACACCTAATTTTAAAAGAATAGTAAAATGGTCACCTCCGTTCCAGTTTTGTTCAATTTCTAAATGTTTATCATTTGAAATCCACTGAATATTTTCTTCAATAACATCAATCTCGCTATAAGGGAATTCGTCTTCCAATTCTTCATTTTCTTCACTGCTTTCCACTTGCTCGTTTTCGTCATCTTCCTCAACATGATCCAAAAAGTCAAAAAATGCATCATAGATAAAGTCAATGATCTCTTCCAACTCAGTAAAAAGAATTTTTGAATTTAATTCAAAATCCTCATTCCAATAGTAAGAATAAAGTTCTTGATTTACCGGATCGAAGTAAATAGTGCAAAATTCAAAAATTTTTGTATCTATCTCTGTATAAAAAGATAGTGACGGGTGTTTTTTCGTCGTATTCACGGTTAACCGGATTTCGTAGTCATCAAATTTTGCACTCACTTCAGGTAAGCTTATACTGATTGCTTGTTCAATTCGAGACAACCATTCTAAGTTACTCAAATAAAATCCCTCCTTGTTTTCTGTACCATTCCTATGAATCCCCATTTTCAACTTTTTTATGTAAAACAGTTCCCATTTTTTAACTTTTTTGAATGGATAAAATAAAACAGGGGCTGCTCCTAATTGGATAGCCCCCTTCCTTATTTGCTTTATTGGTTTCGACTTACTGTTAAAACTCGTGGAGATGCTGACAAAAGGAACACCATAACAAACGAACAGAACAAAAATGAACCCAACCAAGCAGAGCCATTTACGATTAAAGAATATACCCAAGCCGGCTGTCCTTCAGGTGCGTAACTTCCCCAAAAAACGATTCCGGCAATGTAATGCCATATATATCTAGCAACACTACCGATAAACATAGCGAGAACAGCAAAACCTAAACCGGCCAATTTTTGTCCTTCACGAAATTTCCTTTGTATTACATTCATAAATAAGCCGGCAAATCCGACACAAGCAAATGCAACAAAATATTCAACAAGAAATTGGAACCAGTGAAGAAAAGTAACATCTCCTGTTACTACTTGCAGCAGTCCCCAAAGCAACCCGGATACTACACCATATCGGAATCCCCAACGGAAAGAAACGATAAATACCGGTACCATAGCAAATGACATACTAATCCATGGTCCCAATTGAATTGATGGCAACAAATCAATGATCAGTGCCAATGCCGCCATAATGGCAGACTCAATTAATGGTTGTAATTGTTTTGAACGCATAAAAAAACCTCCTATGTTTTTTTATCAAACGTTCCATAGGAAGCTAAGAAAAGTAGAAAATAAATCCTACCTCTCTTCCACAATCCCTACGCTAGTATTAACTAGACAGGTTCAAAGGGTCTGAATAGCTCTCTTTACGATTGCTATTCACTCTCAGCAACAGCTCCCCCTGTGGAAACGTTGATTTAATTGTCAAAAATATTATAGTACAAATCTTGGAAAATGGAAAGTTTTTAAAAACAAACATATTCAAAAAGGGAACTTTATTCTTTGGTGGGAATCAATATCCTCACTGATTATTTGACCGAACCAATCGGACGTTTTATAGGTTTCCTCGCGCCCGTTTGACTGAAATCTTAATAGGAGTACTAATTCCCATAAAAAACGGGAAGGATTCGTACTACTCCCTCCCGTTTCCCTATCTTTAGCTTGAGGTCGTTTCCACCGTTACAGTTTGTTTATTTCCATCTCGGTAAAAATCGATTTTAACGGAATCACCCGGTGTTACTTTGCTATATAAATATTTTCTTAATTCGGTAACATTTTTTATTTCATTGCCTTCAATACCAACAATGACATCATTTACTTTCAAACCTGCTTTAGCAGCCGGTGAGCCCGGTTCAACAGCGGCAACGACGATACCGTTTTCCAAGTTTCCAAACATACTCTGACGATAAAATTGAACAATATTCGATACATCATACATTTGAATACCTAAATATGGCCGTTTAATTTCACCGTTATTAATCAACTCTTCAGCAATTGGAATTACATCATTACTCGGAATCGCAAATCCTAAACCTTCCACACCGTCCTCAGCAATTTTTAAACTATTAATTCCGATAACTTCCCCATTTGCATTAATCAAAGCGCCACCACTATTGCCGGGATTAATGGCTGCATCCGTTTGAATAGCTGTGATTTCCCATTCCCCTGCAGATGTATTAACTGATATCGAACGTTCGGTAGCACTGACTATCCCTTGAGTTACCGTTCTTGAAAACTCTTCACCAAGCGGATTTCCAATCGCAATCACCTCATCACCGGTACGCAATTGGCTGGAATCTCCAAAACTAGCTACTTCATTAACATATTTTCCGTCAATTTTCAGAACCGCTAAATCGGTCAATGCATCTGCACCAACGACTTCAGCTTTTACTTTTTCACCGCTATATAATGATACTTGAATCTCGTTTGCCCCTTCGATGACATGATTATTTGTAATAATGTAACCATATTTATCATCCTTCTTAAAAATGACGCCCGAACCCGATCCGGTTTGAACACTTTCTGATTGCAAGTTAAACTGACTTTGCATTTTTTGAAGATTAATAACACCAACAATGGTCGGTGACAGTTCCTCAACGATATCGGCAATGGTTGCTTGATCTGCTTTTGTAAACGTACTCGTATACACCGCGTCTTTTGAAACCGGTTGAACTACTTTCGCGTCGGATGTCGTATCTCCATCATCATTCCCAATTGCCGGAAATCCAAAATAAGAAACAAGACCAACTGTTAATACAGAACTTATGATACCAACTAATAAATTTGATCCGATTGTTTTGACAATGGATTTCCTTTTCTTCTTATTTCTATCCTCATTCAAATGATTGTTCGGGTCACTACTTGTATTTGTTGAAGAATGACGAACAGTCTCTTGGGAATTTGCATGTTCCTCGTTTGTTTGTAAATCATTCCCATCCGATTGATTTGTCGTTTTATTCATCGCATTTTGATCGTTATCAATTGGTTTGTCGAAAGATTCATCATGATTATTGTTTGTGAAATCTTCCATGTTTATTAACCTCCCCTCTCTTTTTTCTACAATTATTTTAGACAAAAATTATGAATAAATTATGAATAGAAGTAGAAAAAAAATGAAAAATGTACAGGAATTTATAAAAAAACACTTACCAATAATGATGAAGTATCATCCCAATAAATTCTCAAAAATAATCTATAGAACCTAAAAGATTCATGTTATTATGATTATAAACTTACTTAGGTAGATCGTATACTTGTTTTCGTAAAAAATTATGTAAAAGTTGGGTGATTTATTTTGGAATCGACACTTTGTCCACAGGTAGAAAAAGCTTTTGAGATCATTGGAAAACGGTGGTCGGGGTCGAAATAGGTCTTGAAGTATTGATATTACAAGGTTTCGTTTGAGTAACGTGTAAAATTTGTGTAAAAGAATATATGGGTGTAAAATTTAATACTTATCAAAAGAAAGTAAGCGTAAAATAGTCCACACCTATTTTTAGATGAGGACTAATGTTATGATTTATTTAGATTTATTTGGAACGCGACATTCTTCTGGAATAGTTGTTGACCAAGGCAGAAGTTGATCCAACTTCGTTTGGTCTGTTGTATCCATATTGGGAAGCATTTCAAACAGATAGCGAAGATATCTAAATGGATCTAATCCATTTTCCTTCGCTGTCTCTACAACGCTATAAATGATTGCGCTGGATTTTGCTCCTTTAGCTGTGTTACTAAATAGCCAATTTTTGCGGCCGATAACGAAAGGCTTGATAGACCTTTCTCCTCGATTATTATCGATCTCTAAACGGCCGTCCTCTAAAAATGCTACTAAACGATCCCACTGGTTACGACAATATTTTATAGCCTGACCAAGTGCACTCTTAGGAAGAACTCGTGGTGTTTGTTCACGAAGCCATGCTGAAAAAGCATCCAGAATGGGCTGGCTGCGTTCTAAACGTTTTTTATAGCGTTCTTCAGGAGTTTTGTCCTTGAGATCGCGCTCAATTTCAAAAAGTTGATTACAATAGGCTAAACCTTCCTTTGCTTTCACAGCGGAAGTTTCCGCAGATTTAGGAAGTGCTTGTAAGGCCTCTGTAAATTTGCGGCGCGCATGCGCCCAACAACCTACTAACGTTACATTAGAAAGGCCGTTATAACCTGCGTAGCCATCCACATGCAGATACCCTTGGTAATCAGCTAAAAATCGATGCGGGTGTTTGCTCGCACGAGTTTGCTGGTAATCGTACAGAATAATTGGTGAACTTTCCCTCCCTGTACGATATAACCACATGTAAGATTTTGATTCTGCAGGACGATCAGGTTCGGAAAGAACCTGTAATGTTGTCTCATCGGCATGCAGAATATCATGTTGTAAAAGATGCCTATACATCGCATCGTAAATCAACTGAAGCCAAGCATTGGCGCCATGCATCATCCAGTTAGCCAATGTTTGACGCGAAATAAAAACTCCTAGGCGCTCTAGTTGCTTTTCTTGGCGATATAGAGGTATGCTTTCAACATATTTTTGTACCATCGTATAAGCAATTGCTGATGGAGATGCCAAGCTACCCGGGAAAACAGGTGTTGGCATTGACGCTGTTTTGATTGGTGTTTCGATTTCATTGCGTTCGCAATGACGGCAACTGTATACGTGGCGAACGTGTTCCACGACTTTTACTTGCGCAGGAATAACCTTTAATTCTTTTCGCACTTCCGTGCTCATTTCATGGAGTGAACCACCGCAACACGAACAGACCTGCTCCTCTTCAGATAAACGATACTCAACCGTCTCTACAGGCAGGTTTTCAAGCTTTTGCTGGCGCTCTCCACGCTGTTTCTTGCGTTTATATGTAATCATTTCAACGGTTGGTTCTTCTACAGTTGAATCAGCCGTATCCTCAGCTTCATTGAAAAGAGATAGTTGGTCAGGATTGGTTTTCTCACTAGAAGAACCAAATCTCCTTGTAACTGCTAAACTAGAATCAACAGTTTTCCACAAATAAGAATGAACCAAAAACACCAAATAAGATTAAACAGTTTCCCTAAAACAGATCACTTTTAATATACTATTAAAGTAGTTTATTGAAAGTGAGGAGACAGGATTGAAACGATACGTGGATTACTACGAGATTCATAGACTATTTGAGGAGGGATTTTCTAAACGATCCATTGCAAAGAAGCTTGGTATTTCAAGAAATCGAGTAATAAAGTACTTAGATATGTCTATAGAAGAGTTTGAAGATTTTTCAATATCTTTAAAAACAAGAAAGCGGAAACTAGATAGCTACAAGGATAAAATATTACTTTGGTTAAGGGAACATCCAGATATGTCGAGTGCACAGGTATATGATTGGTTACAAGAAAAGTTAGGGGTGAAAAATATTGCAGAAAATACAGTAAGAAATTATGTTAATGACTTAAGAGAAATCTATCATATCCCGAAAGTAAATCCTTCACGAACTTATTTATCAGTACCGGAGTTACCAATGGGACAACAGATGCAAGTAGACTTTGGACAAGATACCGTAAAGGATCTTAATGGAAAATCAAAACGATTATACTTTATTGCTTTTGTATTAAGTCATTCTCGATTTAAGTATGTGGAGTGGCTAGACCGTCCTTTCCGTACGATCGATGTTATTCAAATGCATGAACGTGCATTCAAATACTTTGAAGGTATGACAGAAGAAATTGTGTATGATCAAGATGCATTGCTTGCCGTTAGTGAAAATGCAGGAGATTTAATCATGACATCAGCATTTATAAAATATCAACAAGCTCGAAAATTTTCGGTTTATTTATGTAGAAAGAATGATCCAGAATCTAAAGGAAAGATTGAACAAGTTGTAAAATTTGTGAAATATAACTTCAGTAAACATCGAGTATTTGAAAACCTTGCGGAATGGAATCAAGCGTGTTGGAAATGGTTAAAGCGTACAGGAAATTACAAAATTCATCATAATATCAAAAAAAGACATTCTGAAGTGCACGCCTTGGAAAAGAAGCACTTAAAGAAAGTCGTTGGAACTTACATTTTCGAAAATGTCGTTATTGAAAGTATAACAAGAATGATTCAAAAAGACAATACGATTCGTTTTCAAGGGAATCGTTATAGCGTACCGCAAGGTACTTATCGAAAAGATGCTTCAAATATTGTTTACGTAAATATTGAAAATGGTCTTTTAAATATTCGTTTGACACAAACAGGATCGTCTCTTGCGACTCATAAAATTCCTGAGGGAAGAGGAAATTTGATTATTGACCCTTCTCATCGGAAGAGAAATTTATCGAAAAGAGATGTACTTATCAATGAAATAACAGAAGCCTTTGATGATAAAGAAGGAATTCAATGGCTTATCCAAAAATTACTAGAGCGATATCCTCGACATATTATTGATCAGTTAAGGGTAATACAAAGTACGATTAAGAAATATCCCCGTTTCATTGATGATACATTACAAGAAATGAAAAAACTAAACATGACAAGTGCAAATGATTTTCGTGATATTGCCTGTTCTCTTTCAATCGAAGTGCAGCAACGAGAGCAAGTAAAAACTGTAATTAATGAAAAATATAGAGATTTAAGGGCACCCGAACGGAAAGAAGATATTTACTTAAAAGTTCTGTATGGAGGAAAACGCATATGACATACCCATTTGAAGAATTACAAGCCAAATGTCGTGCACTGCGTCTTGCCGAAACAGCAAAAGAATTACCAGACTTATTAAGGACGGCAGAAGCAAAAAGTTGGACATATCATGAACTCATTCATGAATTACTCAGCTATGAGTTACGTTGTCGTGAAATAAAGCAACAAGAAAGGTTAATGAAATGGGCAGAATTCCCGGAAAAGTTAACATTTGAAACGTATGATTTAGAAGAACAAACTGCGATCGGAGCAAAACAACTTCACGTTCTTCAGGAATTACATTGGATTGATGACTGCTTTACTTTAATTATGATGGGGCCAACGGGAGTGGGGAAAACCCACCTCTCTGTTGCCTTAGGTATTCACGCGGTGGAAAAAGGCTATAAAGTGTCTTTTATTTCGATGAACCAATTAATTTATGTACTTAAGACGAAAGAGTATATTAATAAATCTAAAACAAGGTACAACCGTATATTAAAATCCGATTTAATCATTATTGATGACATTATGTATATGACATATGAAGCAGTAGAAGCAAACCTGTTCTTTCAGTTTATATATGATATGTACGACAAAGCAGCTTTTATTTTAACGTCAAATAAAGGACCTGATGAGTGGGGAAAATTCTTAGGGGATCCAACACTTACTTCAGCAATTCTAGACCGATTACTTCATCGTAGTGAAATCCTGATGTTCGATAGTGAGTCGGATAGTATTAGAATGAAATATCGAAAGACAATTTTTGAAAAGCAGACTGTTGAATCTTAATTGTAGAAAACTGTTTAAAATTATTTGTGGAAAATTGTTTAATTTTACTTGACGGTTACACTCCTTTGTTGGCTTAGGCGGAATTGCTCCTCATACCACTTTAGTTTTGCCTCCAACGCTTCTTTTTCCATTTGGAGCTTATCTTTTTCTATTTCCAGCTTTTCGTTGCGCTCTTTGTAATATTCAATTGTGTCTTGGGTTGTTTGCGCATTATTTTCCATAAAATTAGTATACGAAAAAGAACCCGGCTTGACTAGTCGGATTCTATATTTTAATAGACTTTTTATAGAATGGTAGTAAGCCCGAAATAAAAAAATAAACGTACCTTCACGGTACGTACTACAAATAACCGTAAAACCATGATTTTTTAATCAGATTTACGGTTATTTTACACATTCTGCTTGGATCGTTTTTGACCAAGGCAAATAGTTGTTTATAATTTCTGGGTTTCTATGAATATCTAAATTTGGTAGGTCTCTCAGTAACTTCACTAGATACTGGTAGAAATCTACTCCATTCGCTTTAGCTGTTTCTGCGATACTTAGACAGATTGCGTTTGCTTTCGCACCAGCTTCACTTACGGAAAATAACCAATTTTTTCGACCAATTACATTCGGACGGATGGCATTCTCAGCGGGATTGTTATCAATTTCTATTCGTCCATCATCCAAGAATGCTTTTAGTCCATTCGCTCGATTTAGCGTGTATTCAGCTGCTTTAGCGAGCGCATTTTTTCCGTAGAATGGTGAGTTTTCAACCCAGGCAAGAAATTCATCAACTAACGGTTTCGAGTGCTTTTGGCGTTTTTTTCTTCGTTTACTTGGGGATAAGTGTTTAAATTCCCTTTCAAGACGAAATAATTCATCGCAATATTTTACACCAATTCGTCCGTTTTTACTGTCTGCTTTTAACCAATAACGTCTTACATGGGCCCAGCAATTAGCGAAGGTAATCCCTTCAATTTTGTCATAGGCTGAATACCCATCACAGACAATCGTTCCCGAATAATCTTCAATGAATCCTTCAAGAACGGATCGTGATCGTGATAATGAGCTGTGAAACAGAACGATAGCCGGACCTTGACAGGGCACACTTCGAAAAACCCAGTTATAAGCATTAGATTGGCCAGATTTTCCATCCGACCGATTGATAATTTGTCCATAAGTCTCATCGACGTGTAAAATGGACTTCTCCAACATTATATTCTTCATTCGCTCATATACGGGCAAAAGCCAGTCATGTGATGCTCGAATAACCCAATTAGAAAGGTTTTTATCATTCGTATTCAAGCCATAACGTTCCCACTCCTTTACCTGCCGGTAAAGGGGCAAGTATTGCACAAATTTATCATAAATTACTTTGGCAAGTACACTCGGACCAGCAATGCTTCGTTGAATCGGAGGTTGAGGTGATTTGCCACGTTTAATTTGGGCCTTTTGAGATAAATCCGCTTTGCAGTTTTTACATTCATATGCATGTTCAATATGTTGAACTTTTTCCATTCTTGCAGGTATAAATTCAGCCTCTTCACGTACGATTGTCGTACCTATTTCAGTCATTTGGCATTGACAACAATCACAAATCGTATTTTCCGGATGATAATGAATGGCCTTTACTTCAACATTTTCATGTAATAAAATCATTTCGTTTTTTATTTTGAACTTTGCGTACAACAGTATAAGAAATCGTCTGTTGGCTTTGTTCTTCTGTGTGCTCAGAATCATTAAAAGACGGGTCATCGTCAAATAATGATATTTGTCCATCAAGTGTATTGTATTTAGATTTCTCTGTTTTCGATCCATATAAAAGTTTTGTTAAATAGCGAACTTGCTCAGTTAGTGATTTAATCTGTTTGGACAATGCTTCATTCTGTTGATTAGAATGAGCCAATTGTTCTTTAAGAAGTCGAATTAATTTCTCGTTTTGATTCTGATTATTAGATGAAGCATTAACCAAAAGATTCACCACCATTCATTCAAATAAGATAGTTCTAGTATAGCATTTTAAGCATAGTAAATACAGCTTTAAATCAACTTTTTGATAGATTTAAAATTGCCCTTTTTGAGAAGGTTGAATAGCTTTTGGCTGCTGAATGGATAATCCTTCTAATAACCAGCGGAGTTCTTGTTGTGACAGATTTCGTACTTCCTTTTCGTTTCTTGGCCATTGAAGTTTTCCATTATCTAATCGCTTATAAAGCATGGCGAAGCCGTCACCGTCAAAATATAAACATTTATAACGATCTTTACTCCATCCAGAAAATAAGAAAATGGAATCACCATAAGGATCCAGTTCAAAGGAATCTTGAATGAGTGTTGCTAATCCATCTATTCCTTTTCTCATATCCGTTTTTCCACAAATGATATAGATATTTTTTACACTCGAATAATCGTGTCTCATAAATCTTTCAACTCCCTCATGATCGTTTGAATGATGTGCTCATCTATACCGTTGAAAAAGGAGATTTCAACTTTTCCAAACTTAATCGTACAAGTTGAATTTGAAGAGGAAACAGTTGGTTTTATGTTCGAAATATTTTCTGTATCGGAATGTAATGTTACGGGGACAATTGTTAATTTTTGTTCTGGCATATGAAAAGCACCTCCTTTGATTGATATGTCAATTTTAACAAGAGGTGCTGTTGATTTATATGCGTTGTTTGAATGGGGGCTTACGTTATTGTCTCTAATAATTCTATTTTTTCATGCGATAATCCTAAGATTGCACTACAAGTTATATAAAATAATTTTTTTGTAGGTAAGCGTAAAATAGTCCACACCTACTTTTAGATGTGGACTATTGTTATGATTTATTTAGATTTATTTGGAACACGACATTCTTCTGGAATCTTAGTGGACCAGGGAAGGAATTGATCTAATTTTTCTGTATCAGATAAATCTATATTTGGTAGCTTCTCAAATAAATATTTAAGGTAATTAAATGGGTTCAATCCGTTTTCCTTCGCAGTTTCCACTATGCTATAAATGATTGCGCTGGATTTAGCTCCTTTAGCTGTATTGCTGAAGAGCCAATTTTTTCTACCAATCACAAAAGGTTTGATCGATCGTTCTGCACGGTTGTTATCTATTTCCAAACGCCCATCCTCTAAAAAGGCTCCTAAACGGTCCCATTGATTCCGACAATATTTAATAGCTTGACCAAGTGCACTTTTCGGCAGTACTCGCGGTGTTTGTTCACGAAGCCATGCTGAAAAAGCATCCAAAACTGGTTGGCTGCGTTCTAAACGTTTTTTATATCGTTCTTCAGAACTGACGTCCTCCAGATCACGTTCGATAGCGAAAAGTTGATTACAGAATGCAAGACCTTCTTTCGCTTTAACCTGGGTTGTTTTTGCCGACTCCGGAAGAGCCTGGAGAGCTTCAGTGAATTTGCGACGGGCATGCGCCCAACAACCAACTAGATTTACATCAGGTATTCCGTTATAGCCGGAATACCCATCCACATGTAAATATCCCTGGAAACCATCCAAAAATCGTTTGGGATGTTTGGAAGCACGGGTTCGCTGGTAATCATACAAGACAATTGGAGGTCCTATTCGTCCTGTCCGATAAAGCCACATAAATGACTTTGAAGTAGCTGGTCGATCTGGTTCCGAAAGAACCTGCAAGCTTGTCTCGTCCGCATGAAGGATATCCTGTTTCAGAAGATGTTCACGCATCTGATTGTAAACAGGACTCAACCAAGTGTCAGCTCCATGCAGAATCCAATTTGATAGAGTTTGTCTTGAAAGAAAGACGCCAAATCGCTCCATGTGTTTTTCTGGCGATACAAAGGCATACTTTCGACGTACTTCTGCGTCATTGTGTAAGCCATCGAAGATGGCGAAGCAAGGCTTCCTGGGAAAACAGGAGCCGGCATTTTCGCTGTGACAATAGGTGTTTCTATTTCATGACGTTCGCAATGACGGCAAGCATAAACATATTGAACGTGCTTTTTCACCTTTACTTGTGCAGGAATAACTTCTATTTCACTACGTACTTGCGTACTCATTTCATGTAGTGGTCCAGAACAACACGAACAGACCTGTTCCTCAGCTGGTAAACGGTATTCCACCGTTTCAGTAGGCAGGTTTTCTAGTTTGTCCTCTCGACGATTACGCTGCTTCTTGCGTTTATATGTAATAGTTTCGACCGTCGGTTCTTCCACATCTGGATTTGCGGTATCTTGAGCTTCATTAAAAAGGGAAAGTTGATCCGGATTGGTTTTCCCACTGGAAGAACCAAAACGACGTTGTTGACTTAACCGAAATTGCTCCTCATACCATTTTAGCTTTGCTTCCAAAGCTTCCTTTTCAATTTCAAGCTTTTCGTTACGCTCTTTGTAGTATTCAATTGTTTCCTGAATTTTTGTGTCCGTGTTTTTCATAGTTCCAGTATACGCAAAAGAATCCGGCTTGACCAGTCGGATTCTCAAGTTTTTTAATTTCATAGAATCGTGCGTGCTTTCACTGCGGGATGGGCTTGTTTTTGTTCGATGGATAAGCCATCTAATAACCAGCGTAGCTGGCGAGGACTGATGTCCATCGGCACTCCTTCTTGTTCAGATGGCCAGTTGAAAGTTCCTCTTTCTAATCTTCTATAATGGAGCCAGAAGCCGTTATTCTCCCACTGCAGGATTTTAAGCTTATCTCGCTTTCGATTACAGAAAACAAATAAGCAAGGTGAAAATGGATCTAAATCAAAACATTCTTTAACGATGACAGCGAGACCGTCAATTGATTTACGGAGATCTGTGCTTCCACAAGCAAGGTACACGCGTTCAAAATGATTATTGGATATCATTGATTTTGTATAACACGCACCACATCAGATAGTAGATTTAAATTGGTTCCTGGACGCACTTCGACAGACAATGTCTCAAAATGAATAAGCACAGATTCCTGATCCATGTGACGAGAGGGAATGTCTTGAACGTTCACCGTCAACCATTTGGTTTGGGGTTCATTTTGAGAAACTTCGTCCTCTCTGAACTTTCGGATCCAGTAATACAGTTGATGCGTTTTGATACCCTGGCTGCGAGACCATTCAGCAGCACTTAATCCACTTGTTTTCCAAGCATCATACCTAGCTTTCCATTCTATTCTTTTGTCAGCATCATTCATGGCATAACCTCCAGAATTTTTTCTATGGAGATTATCTCACGATCACTGTACTACTAGAAGGTGTGGAGTATTTGACGCTTACGTATGTAAATTTGATTCTGTCATTACATAAGCTAAAAATAAAAAAGCCAATCCTGTAATGACATTCCCTAAATTCGAAACTCCCGCTCCGATTATGTAATAAAGCACTTTGCGATTATGTTTCAGTACATGGACATACATAGTTAATCACCTCACTAAAAAATTTAAATGTAAGTGAGGTGATTATCTTCCATCATCTTGTTGGTTTTATCAACAAGTTTCAGCTATCAGAAATTATTTCGTAACTTGTATAAATTAACGTCCCAAATGAATCAATCATTAACATTTTCGCCTCAATGCCAAATATCTGTTCGCTTTATGACTTCACCCAAAATTTCCGATCATAATGTCTATTTCGATAGTTGCATTGATTTAGAATACCAATATTTTCTTGTTAATGATTTGAGATACGTTATTACTTCCGCTTTATTATCCTCGATAAAAAAGTGATTACCGTTAAAACATTGGAAGTGACACTTTTGATTAGTATATTTTTCCCATTGTTCTAAGGCTTCTTTTGTCGTAAGTTCATCCATCGTACCATAGAGGATGTGCAAATCAAAATTAAATTTTTTCCTTTTTTTATAACGATATAACTCGGTTATTTTAAAATCAGATTTCATTATTGGTAAAAATATTTCAATTAACTCTTTATGCTTTAGAAATTCTTCATTGATTCCTCCCAGCTTGATTAGTTCATTTAAAAATTCACGATCCTCTAATGAATGGACTTTGGAGTTTAACGGTATATGTGGTGGGTTCTTACCGGATATAACGATAAAATCCGGTTCTCTCCCTATCCTTTCAATGATTTTATGCACGACTTCAAAGACGAGCATTCCTCCCATGCTATGTCCAAACATCGCATAGGGTTCATCCACGTACGTTTTTACATTGTTATAGATATCTTCGGCCGCTTCATCAAAATCATTATATAAAGGCTCGTTGATTCTCTTACCACGTCCTGATAATTCAACGGGCACTAAATTAACAACATTTCCAAATTCTTTTTTCCATGAATTATAAATATTAGCAGAACCACCCGCAAACGGTACACAAAATAAATTTAATCTATTCATTATTTCACCACCTTCATTATATCTTTGATTAAAGTATAAGCATGGACTTCTTTTACTGATAGTTGAATCGGTCTTGAAGTTAAAACACTACACGAACATTCATAGCCTTTAACATATGGGATTTCAAACAATTGAACATTCACCTTTTGATCATTAATATTTATTCCCATTTGATCTTTCCTGATAACTGAGAATGAGGATAAATCAATGGATAAACCTTCTCCTACCGCCTTTATAAAACTTTCTTTTTTCGTCCATATCTTGAAAAATCTATTTATTTTTTCAATTCCATTTACTTGATGAATCCAATTAATTTCATAAGGATGAAAAAAATGAGTTACTAGATTGATATCGAAATCATAAACCTTCTCGATATCAATACCTACCCTTTGATCACAAACAGCACATACTACCCAACTTCCGGAATGGGAAATATTAAATTCTATTCCTCGAACATAAGGCTTGCCAAATTCATTTTCTTTCAATACAATGTTTTTTTCCCATCCATTATCCCATAAATATTTCCTTAAAAGCATTTCCCCTATCAATGAACAATATTGGTCATTTCTTTGATACCTTCGTAATTTCTGTGCTTTCTTCTGGCCTACTATCTCTAACAATGTTTGAATAAGGCGATCTTCAATAAATTTTGGTATCTTTGAAAAGAAAACTTTAACATCACAACTATCTAGGACCATTAATTTTTTCTTCATTATCCTATCCATTTGACTCCTCTTATTAGGAAAAACATAAATGAAAACTTTCCATATAGTACAGAATGGTGGTTTCCACAAATTGAACAACCATTTCACTATAACATCTTCTTACAGCATTCTCCGTTCTGAGTGACTAGTTACTAAAATAGACTTCGATACTACCTACACCTTGAAAAAACGCTTTATACCTCCCTTGTTTTATTGGGATTGGATTGATGAAAGTACCCGACGAAATCATCATACCTTTTTTTAAATACTTATTATATTTTCCTAGTTTATTGGAGAGCCAAACTACTGAAGATAATGGATTGCCCATTACCACAGAAGATACACCTTCTTTTATTTTTTTTCCATTATAATAAAGTTCCATCTTTATATTCTCCAAACCCTCAAAGTCCCCGGTATACTTGGATTTATCAGAAATTACGACTTTTCCAGTCACCCCATTATCACTTATTAAGTCCATAAGCTTAAAGTTCGGAAACCATTTTTTAAACCTTGAGTCCGGTATTTCAATGCCTGCTGCTATTTCACACTTATTAAATACCTCTTCTTCCGTTGCACCAACACTTAAATCTTCTTTCAGTATAATCATTAATTCAGGCTCCAACAAAGGCTCAAACATACTTTCCAAGGAAATCGTCGATGAATCATAAAGAATGGATGAAGTCGTTAATGTTCCGTATGCAGGCTCATTTGTATCAAACAAACTTTGAGTTTCTGGACTTGTCATACTGACTTTATATCCACAAACTTTCTCATTATATAATTCACACTTTTTTTGAATCAACTTATTTTGGAGACTGTAAGCAGCTTCTTCATCTAGATATATCTCATTACTATAAAAATCAATGGGCGAACGTGATTCATATACCTGAAGTAATCGATCCGCAAGATTGTTAAGTTCCTTTTCTGGAATTATCGTATTCAAAATTATCCCTCCAAATATTAATAATTTCATAGGATACTATACAATTTAATAAGACAGGGACCATCAAAAAGAAAGAGACGAAGCAACCTTTTAGGAAACAAACCTATATTCTCAATGGTAATTACATTTTCTCCGCTATTTTCTTGGTATCACAACGGATGATAACCATTGTAAACCTGAGTTGCTTCGATAAAAATACTCTAAAACCACACATTCCGGTTTCAAGGATAGATTTACTATGATAAATACGTTGACAGAAAACTTAACACAAATAAAAGAATTGTAAGCGTAACAGCTTTACTATTACTGATTTCCGCCACTACCTTTAAACCTATTCCCATAATGATGGATGTCCAAATTGAAAATATATCCAGACCGACTGATAAAGTATATAGAAAACTACCTTCTTCAAAAATGATTGCCGGACTTGTATAAGTATGCATTGCACCTCCAAATGTATAAGTCAATAAAGTATTGACACACATTCCGACAACGGTTATTACAGCAGCATGAATGACAATGGAAAATAATTTCTTATATTCTGTATTATTTTTCAATAAATACAGTAAAAAGCGGAAAAGTAGTGCTGTCAATAACAAAAGAACCACATTGGCTCCCCCGGCAACCAAACTTTTCAACAGTAAATCTACATTCCCTGACTCTTGTTTATTCGTGATATATAAATTCAGATATATGAGTATGATCTGTAAAGCAATTACTATAAGTAGTGGTTTTAATATGATCGGATTAACCTTCAATTGACGAAAGTGATTAATAGGATTTGTAATGATACTTAATAATCGTTGTTTTTTAAGTGTGTCGTTATAGCTACCGGATGCGTATTGATTTTCCATATCTCCACCCACTCCCATTTATTATTTATTGGAATATGATTTTTTACAAAAGGGGGAGTAACCCTGCATATCATCGAAGGTTTAACCATTAATATTAAAATGATCTGCTTTATGCAGGGTCACAAATGTTTCTCCCTTATACTTGTTCTACATTTTGTAGAACTCCAGTTTCAGAGAAATATTGGATAGATTTCTTTATCATTTTTCTTGTTGGCTTAGGATAGGTTATTCCATATTTCTCTAATTGATCCATCGTTTTACTATTTTCGAATTGAATTGCTTCAGCCTCGAGAATCCCCTCTTTCAATAAGTGAACTAATGGAGACATAGCGTTTTTACTTTGCTTTCGGGCATCAGCTTCTAATGCTTCCAGCCATTCAGCAATTCCTACAACTTCCAATGAAGCATACTGTGACTTCATCTCTTGAGTGATTGATTCAAAAGAAATTTTATTATTGTTAAATAAATGGAAGGTACCATTTTGAGTCGATTCATCCACGGAGAGGCAGATAATCGATTTGCTGATCATATCTACTGGTGTCATTTCCACCTCATTTCCATCCATTTCTGGTGCCTTACCAAGCTCAATACACCCTCGTACCAGCCTCCACAGCAGATCACTTTCGTTAACCCTTCCAGTTGTACTATCTCCTGATATTCTACCTGGACGATAAATAGATATTGGTAACCCTTTATTGCGAGCAAGTGTTATAACATTTTCTGCGACACATTTACTTTGGGTATAACCGATGCTTAATCCTTCATTTACTCTTGGTTCCATATCTTCTGAAACAAGCATAGACTCACCATCAGGCGAAAGAGTAAATACGGATAATGTTGATACATAATGAATTGGTTTTATTTTCTTACTGGATGCGAGACGAATGATTTCCTTTGTTCCGTATACATTTGTATATTTTGATTCTTCGTATGGCATCATAAAGTTAACGTCGGCACCAGTGTGATATATCATATCAATCTTATTCTCAAGTTCTCTCCAGGTATCTACTGATAAACCAAGGGAGTCCTGAGATAAATCACCTATCAAAGGAATAATTTGCTGTTTATATCTTTCGTCCCACAAAGCATACTTCATTAAATTATTTTTGATTCTGTTAAAACCATCTTCATACTCTTTTCCTCTTACAAGGCAATAAATTGTTGCATCGGTCTCATTTAGAAGATCCCTTAGCATATATGCACCTAAAAAGCCGGTTGCTCCTGTCAAGAGAATGGAGTTAAATCTGGTGTTTACGCGTTTTGCTTGTTGTATCTGCTTATCAATTTCCTTATCTAAAAATATATCTTTTTTAAGAATCTCTTCCATTGAACGTTCTTCTGTTTTGTTTTCTAACGACTGAATCATACCGACTATAGTAGGTTTTTCAAATAACTGGCGCAGTGTAATATTGTATCCTAATTCTTCATTTATGACGAACACAAGTTTAGTAGCGAGTAGAGAATGACCTCCCAATTCAAAGAAGTTATCATGTGTTCCTACATTTTTTCTCCCTAATACTCTTTCCCATAATTCAACAAATTTTCGTTCAAGTTTTGTTTTTGGTTCAACATAACTCTCACTTGGACGATCAAATGGGATAGGCAATGACTTTCGATCAACTTTCCCATTTTTCGTTAGTGGAAATTCAGATAAAAACATGAATTTCCATGGAATCATGTAATTAGGTAATCTGCCCTGAGTATATTCGCGAATTTCTCTATCTTCTACTACGCCATCTGTAATTAAATATGCTATTAATTTTTTATCTCCGGTACCATCTTCAAATGTTGTCACAACAGCATCACGAACGTCTGGATATTGTTTTAAGACAACTTCAATTTCTCCTAATTCAATCCGGAAACCACGTATTTTCACCTGATGATCTGCCCGACCGATAAATTCTATCTTTCCGTCTGGTAAATAGCGTACAAGGTCTCCTGTGCGATATAGCTTTTCCCCAGATCCTTGTTTGAATGGATGTGGAATGAAGCGCTCCGCAGTCAGTTCCGGTCGATTCATATAGCCTATCGCCAAGCCGTCCCCTCCGGCATATAACTCTCCAATCACACCCACTGGCACAGGTTGTTGGTTTTCGTCCAACACATACACCTCTGTATTCGCAATTGGCCGTCCGATAGGAATGGATGGACGCTCCAAGTCGGCTTCCTCTATCCTGTGGCAGGTTGTAAATACGGTGTTTTCTGATGGACCATATCCATTGATGATTTCTGTGCCTTCTAATGCCTCCATCGCCTTACGCACATGTGGTACGGATACTGTTTCTCCCCCAATGAGTAAATATTTCACTCCCTTCAGAGCTTGAAGGTTATGATCCACAAATACATTGAATAGCCCGGCCGTTAACCAAAGGATGCTTACATTGTGCTTTTGAATGACATTCTCATAGTCTTGTAAGCTCGCATTTCTCGTCGGGAGCAACACTAAACGGGCACCATTTAACAAGCTGCTCCAAACTTCCAATGTCGTTGCATCAAATGAAATACTTGCAACGTGTAAAAAGACGTCATCCGATGTGATTGGAACGTAAGTTTCTCCCTTGACCAAACGTACTACTCCCCGGTGCGGCACACAAACACCTTTCGGTTTTCCGGTGGACCCAGATGTATAAATAATGTTGGAAAGTGCTGTTGCGCTAATGCCTTCTCTGAATATATTTGTTTTTTCTTCCGGCAAATCAAGCAAATCAATATTGACGATATCGACATCATAGGCTGCTTCATCTAAACCGGACTGACTAGTCGTCAAGAGTAAAGGCATTTCCGTTTCTTCAACGATATGCTTCAACCTTTCCTCCGGGTACTCCGGATCCAACCCGACATATGCGCCTCCGACTTTTAAGATTCCAAGCATACTCGCGATTTCTTCCAGCGAACGATTCATACATATGCCGATCGGATCTCCGATTTCAATACCTTGTTCGATAAGATAATGCGCAATCTGATTGGCACTTTCATTTAGTTCTCGATAGGTCACAGCCCCATCCTCGGTTTCCAAAGCAATTCCATCTGGTTTCAAGGATACTTGTTCTTCGAACAATTCGTGGATGGTTTTTTCCCGTGGATATTCTCCAGCTGTATCATTCCAATCCACCAGTATTTGCTTGGTTTCCTTTTCGGTTAAAAATTGAATGCTAGAGATGGTTGCATTTGGATTCTTAGCGATTTGATCCAATACATACGTCAACTGTCCGCTGATCCGATGAATGGTATCTTCATCAAACTTACTTCGGTCAAACATGATTTTAAATGGAATTTGTTCACCTGGACCTGCAGATAATACAAATGGGTAGTTTGCTTGTTCTTTCCCTTGGATTTCTTCGATTCTCAGGTCGGTTATACTTTCCATTTCCCCAACCGGGTAGTTTTCGAATACAAATAAACTTTCGAATAATGGTGTCCCTCTTGGAACTTCACTTACTCCCTGAATGTCTACCAGAGAAATATACTCATGCTGGCGCATCTCCAGATGTTGACTCTGTAACTCTTTAAGCCAATTTATTATCTTTTCGTCTTTCTTAACTTCAGAACGAACAGGTAATGTATTAATAAATAAGCCTATCATGCTTTCCACATCTGGCAGTTCAGGTGGACGTCCTGCACTAGTAGTACCGTATATGATGTCGTTTTCTCCACTATACTTGCTTAGAAGAAGAGCCCAAGCACCGTGCAATAGTATATTTAGCGTTATTTTATATTCATGTGTCAATCGTTGAAGAGTTTCCGATAAATCTTTTGACAAGTACCAGTTTATCTGTTGGTGATCACCTGCTTCCAATCCATTTGATGAGTTGCTCAGTAATAGCGTAGGAGATTTCACTCCTTTTAACTGTTCACGCCAATATTGTTCTGACTGATGGGTTTCCTTTTTTCCAAGCCACGCAATATATTGTTCAAAGCTGGATATTTTATGTGGACGATATCTGTATCCTTTTAAGTCAGCTTCATAATAAGCAAAGACGTCTTTTAGTACTAACGGAATACTCCATCCGTCTAATATAACATGGTGATGTGTCCACAGAACTCGATGCTTTTCGGGTCCTACTTTAATTAGGAGGATTCGCATCAAAGGAGGTTCTTCAAGATTGAATTCTTTTTTCCGTTCTATATCTTCCAGTTTTTCATACTTTCTGCTCTGTTCCTCTTCTGATAAATGGCTCCAGTCTTTGTAGCTGAAAGAAACACTAACATTCTTATATACTAGTTGTAAAATTTCCCCCTCTTTTTCACGCTTGAATGCTGTGCGGAGTACTAGATGTTGATTAATCACTTGCTCCCATGCATTCTTGAAAATCTCCTTATGGAGTTCACCATTAAGTACAAGACCCAATTGACTAATGTACTCACCTTGCCCATGATTTAAATACGTATGGAACAGCATTCCCTTTTGTAATGGCGATAATGGATACATAACTTCCACATCAGTTCTGGAACCTATCAACTCATCTATTTTCTCCTGACTTAACTTACATAAAGGAAAGTCAGAAGGTGTATACATTTGAAATTCACCAGATTTACTCTCTAGTAATTGTAATAAATGTCTTCTGAGAGAATTTGCGATGTTAGTCATGGTAGATTTTTTATACATGTCATTACTGAAAAGCAATGTTAGTTGTAATTTATTGTCAGATATTAAGCTGACAACATCTATTAAATGGAATCTTTCCATATTGACATCTTGATTATTCGACAACTCTTCACTAGTAGTGAATATTGAATCACCCTTATTATCATTGTTGAATTGCCCGAGATAATTGAAACTAATGGATGGTTGAATATTGTTTTTCAATATATCAGAAGTTTCTTTATTCAAATAGCGTAAAATCCCGTAGTCAACACCTTTATTTGGCATACTTCTGATAGTTTCTTTTATATCTCTTAATGTGTTTCTTATGTCTTTTCCTTTCTTCAACTTAACCGGGAATAAACTCGTAAACCATCCAACTGTTCTTGTTAGATCCAGATTTTCTAAAATTTCCTCGCGTCCATGTCCTTCTATGTTAACAACCAATTGATCCGAACCTGTCCATTCTGCAATTGAATGAACTAACGAAGTTAACAATACTTCCTCTACATTAATTCGATAGGAATGAAGGAACTCCTGGAATAGCAATTCTGTTTCTTCTTCAGAAAGTGAAACTGTAACTTTATCTGTATATTTCTCTGTGTTGTTCCCGGATGGGAAATCAATAGGAATTGTTGTTAATGTTTCATTTTCATTTGCTGTCAACCAGTAGTCTTTACTGCTTTGAATTGCCGGAGATACAGCATAGTCTAAAAGTTTATGAGCCCACTCTTTATATGAACTGGTTTTCAGCGGTAATTTAACTTCTTTTCCATCTTGAAGTTGAAGATAAATGTCATTGACATCTTCCATTAATATCCTCCAAGATACGCCATCGACAGCAAGATGGTGAATTACCCAAAATAATCTACCGGTCTGTGTCTCATGTTTGAAATATACAGCTTTCCAAACAGGACCTTCCAATAAGTTCAGACTGCTTTGTGTTTCATTTTCTTTTTCCATGACAAAGTCTTCCAATTGATCCTCAGGAATATTTGTTATATCGTATACCGTTAATGGAACAGTCTGATCAGGCCCTGAAATATAAGGTTTCCACTCCCCAGACGAATTTCTGTTAAAACGTAACCGCAATATATCATGATGTTGTTGAATAATTTGGAAACATTTTTCAAGCAACTCACGATCCAAAGGCTCTTCTACTTTCAAAGCCATAGATTGATTCCAATGGTGAGGATTGTCAGAATTTTTTTCAAAGAACCAGCTCTGAATAGGCGTTAATGGAAATCCTCCTATTACAGCATCCTGCTGTGCTGAAATTCCTGTTACCCTTTTCGCTACTTGTGCAAGTTCAGCAATTGTTTGATGTTCAAAAAGCTGTTTTGCTGTTAAACTCAATCCTTTTTGTTTCGCTTGAGCAATGATCTGGATACTAAGAATAGAATCTCCACCTAATTCGAAGAAATTATCGTTAATACCTATTTTTCTTTTGTTCAATACATTTTCCCAAATCGAAACAAGGATTTCCTCCACTTCATTTGTCGGTGCTGCGTAATTTTTATCATCCGCCTGTCCTTCCGGTTCCGGTAATTTATTTAAATCGACTTTACCATTTGGAGTCAATGGAAATTCATCAAGCTTTACAATATCCGAAGGAACCATGAATGTCGGTAAATGCTCTTTGACATATCTTCTAACTGCCCTTTCATCAAGTTGTTCGTCGGTCACTAAATATGCTACTAAACGAGCTTCTTTATATTTATAATCTTTGCGAGCGGTTACGACTACGTCTTTTACTCCTGGATATTTTGCTAAGATTGATTCTACTTCTCCAAGCTCGACACGGAAACCTCTGATTTTCACCTGATGATCTTTTCTACCGATATATTCAATGTTCCCATCTGGCAAGTATCTGACTAAATCACCAGTTTTATACAGACGAATTCTTTTCCCATTCCGGAATGTATGACTTATAAAGCTCTCTTTTGTTAACTTTGTATTGTTTATATATCCTCGAGCCAGTCCCTTTCCACCAATGTATAACTCTCCAACAACACCAGTTGGAACAGGTTGAAGGTTTTGATCCAAAATATATACCTCTGTATTTGGAACTGGACGTCCAATTGGTACTGATGGTAAATCGAGACTCGGATCACATTGAAAATAAGTTGCACATACGGTCGTTTCTGTCGGTCCATATCCATTAATAAAGGTTTTATTTTTTGACCATTCCCTAGCAAGTTCAAGGGTACATGCTGATCCAGCTGAAACAATTACTTCCAGATATGGGAGCTCTTTTTCCTCCAGCCATACTAACGCAGTAGGAGGAAGTGTAGCATGGGTGATTTTATGTTTATTTAAAAAGCCAGTCAAATCCGGACCTGGTAATATTTCTTCTTTCTCACCGATATACAAGCTTGCACCTGCCATAAAAGTAGAAAAGATTTCAAATACAGAAGCATCGAATGAAAATGATGCGAATTGGATGACTCTACTTTCAGCAGTTATCTTCTGAAAATCAATTTGTTGTGTAGCTAGATTAGTTACTCCTCGATGTTCAATCATAACCCCCTTTGGGTTACCTGTAGATCCTGAAGTATAAATGATATATGCCAATTGATCTGGTGAAGTGATTACGTTAGGATTCTCCTTGGAGTAATCTTTTAATACATCATTTTGTCCAGTAATGTATATTTGTGAAGTATAATCATTAAGTTTGGATGAATACTCCTTACCCGTAATCACATGAGAAATTTGCGCATCATTCAACATATACTCCAGTCTTTCTGATGGATACTCCGGGTCTAATGGCACATATACTGCTCCAGACTTCAGTACACCAAGGATAGCTATAATCATTTCCAATGATTTACCTAGACATATTCCCACAGGTTCTTCAGGATCAATACCTTTCTCTAGTAAGAAATGTGCTAAACGATTAGCCCGATCGTTTAGTTGTTTATATGTCAATGAGTTGTCATTAAAAACTACCGCAATAGCATCCGGTGTTTCCTGTACCTTGGCTTCAAACCATTCTGGAATCGATTGATGCTCTAAAAATGCCTTTTCTGTTTTGTTCCATTCAATAAGCAGTTGATGTTCTTCTTCTTGAGCCGTCAACGGCAAGTTGGTCAACTTTTCTTTAGGGTTAACGACTACACTTTCCAACCAATGTAGGAAGTTGCGTGACAGTCGTTTAATCGTTCCTTCTTTGAAAAGATCTGTATTATACTCAAATGCCAGTGTAAATTCGTCATCTTCTTCCTCGATTATTACTGTGAGATCAAATTTTGCAAACGGAAGTTGTACACTTATTGGTTCTAAATCAATATTTAAGCCTTTTGGTATTTTTGAAGCTTTATTTTGAAAAACTAGCATTGTCTGAAAAATCGGTGAATAACTCAAACTTCTTTCTTCAACAACTTCATCAACAATTCTTTCAAATGGTATATCCTGATTCAAATAAGCGTTTAATGCTTTTTCTTTTACCTTTGACATTAAGTCAGTAAAAGTCATTTCTGTCGAAACGTTCGTTCTTATGACCAGAGAATTAACGAAAAAGCCAATTATTCCTTCTATAGAAGCATGGTTTCGATTTGCAATCGGACTACCAACAATGATGTCATCTTGGTTCGTGTACCTCGAAAGAAAACCTTGATAAGCAGCTAATACAGTCATAAACAAAGTTGTGCCTTCTTGCTTACTTAGCTTTCTTAGTTTATGCACCAATTCTGTTGGAACACGTTCAGTCAATAGCGCTCCGTTAAATGTTTGTTGAGCTGGTCTTGGATAATCCGATGGTAATTGTAGAACAGGAAGTTTTCCAGATAATTCATTTTTCCAGTATTTCAATTGGTTTTCCAAGACTTCATTATTTAGCCATTTGCGTTGCCATACAGAGAAATCAGTATATTGGTAATTCAACGGAGGTAGCTTCGCCTCTGTTCCGCTACAATATGAACGGTATAGCTCAAATAATTCTTCTAAAAAGATTCCCATAGACCATGCATCTGAAATAATATGATGCATTGTACATAAAAAGATGTGTTCATTATCACTTAATTTTAGTAATTTCACTTGGAATAAAGGGCCTACACTTAGGTCAAAGTCTTTTGTAGCTTCTTCCTCCGTGATTCTTTCTACCTCTTTCAATCGGATGATTTCTTCCATATTGGAAAGATCGTTGATTTCTAATTTTGAATCCCTTGGAGGAACTACGATTTGTCTAGCTTGTCCATTTTCTTCTTTTATTATCGTTCGGAGGGATTCATGTCTGACCACCATATCATTTATGCTTTTCTCAAGAGCATCAACTTGTAGTTTACCATTTAATTTAAGTGCCCAAGGTATATTATAAATACTACTTTGAGAAGTTAATTGGCTAATGAACCATAATCGTTGTTGTGCATATGAAAGTGGAATGAACTTCTCCTTGTCAATTATTTCAATTTCAGGAAAGTCAATTTTGTTTTCTCCTGAAAGCATTTGATCTAAATGGTTCGCAAGTTGTTCGACAGTTGGATTTTCAAAAAGATCTTTAATTGTTACCTCTACCCCAAATGCATTTTGCAACTTCGAAACAGTAGTAGTTGCCAATAAAGAATGTCCACCCAAATCGAAAAATGAGTCATTGGAACCGACTTTTTCAACCCCTAAAACACCGGACCAGATTCCTGAAACAATTTCTTCTGTAGGTGTTCTTGGCGCAATATATTCTTCTCCTTCAACTATTTCTGGAGCTGGTAGAGCAGCTCTATCAACCTTACCATTTCTAGTTAATGGTAATTCAGCTAGTAGAGTGACAAAATCTGGAATCATATAATTTGGAAGCTTTTCTTTTAAATGATTTTTTATCTTTTTAACATCCAGACTTTGATCAGTCACGATATATGCAGATAACCGTTTATCGCCCAATTCATCTTCAACAACCGTTACCACGGCATCACGAACGTCTGGATATTGTTTTAAGACAACTTCAATTTCTCCTAATTCAATCCGGAAACCACGTATTTTCACCTGATGATCTGCCCGACCGATAAATTCTATCTTTCCGTCTGGTAAATAGCGTACAAGGTCTCCTGTGCGATATAGCTTTTCCCCAGATCCTTGTTTGAATGGATGTGGAATGAAGCGCTCCGCAGTTAGTTCCGGTCGATTCATATAGCCTATCGCCAAGCCGTCCCCTCCGGCATATAACTCTCCAATCACACCCACTGGCACAGGTTGTTGGTTTTCGTCCAACACATACACCTCTGTATTCGCAATTGGCCGTCCGATAGGAATGGATGGACGCTCCAAGTCGGCTTCCTCTATCCTGTGGCAGGTTGTAAATACGGTGTTTTCTGATGGACCATATCCATTGATGATTTCTGTGCCTTCTAATGCCTCCATCGCCTTACGCACATGTGGTACGGATACTGTTTCTCCCCCGATGAGTATATATTTCACTCCCTTCAGAGCTTGAAGGTTATGATCCACAAATACATTGAATAGCCCGGCCGTTAACCAAAGGATGCTTACATTGTACTTTTGAATGACATTCTCATAGTCTTGTAAGCTCGCATTTCTCGTCGGGAGCAACACTAAACGGGCACCATTTAACAAGCTGCTCCAAACTTCCAATGTCGTTGCATCAAATGAAATACTTGCAACGTGTAAAAAGACATCATCCGATGTGATCGGAACGTAAGTTTCCCCCTTGACCAAGCGAACTACTCCCCGGTGCGGCACACAGACACCTTTCGGTTTTCCGGTGGACCCAGATGTGTAAATAATGTTGGAAAGTGCTGTTGCGCTAATGCCTTCTCTGAATATATTTGTTTTTTCCTCCGGCAAATCAAGCAAATCAATATTGACGATATCGACATCATAGGCTGCTTCATCTAAACCGGACTGACTAGTCGTCAAGAGTAAAGGCATTTCCGTTTCTTCAACGATATGCTTCAACCTTTCCTCCGGGTACTCCGGATCCAACCCGACATATGCGCCTCCGACTTTTAAGATTCCAAGCATACTCGCGATTTCTTCCAGCGAACGATTCATACATATGCCGATCGGATCTCCGATTTCAATACCTTGCTCGATAAGATAATGCGCAATCTGATTGGCACTTTCATTTAGTTCTCGATAGGTCACAGCCCCATCCTCGGTTTCCAAAGCAATTCCATCTGGTTTCAAGGATACTTGTTCTTCGAACAATTCGTGGATGGTTTTTTCCCGTGGATATTCTCCAGCTGTATCATTCCAATCCACCAGTATTTGCTTGGTTTCCTTTTCGGTTAAAAATTGAATGCTAGAGATGGTTACATTTGGATTCTTAGCGATTTGATCCAATACATACGTCAACTGTCCGCTGATCCGATGAATGGTATCTTCATCAAACTTACTTCGGTCAAACATGATTTTAAATGGAATTTGTTCACCTGGACCTGCAGATAATACAAATGGGTAGTTTGCTTGTTCTTTCCCTTGGATTTCTTCGATTCTCAGGTCGGTTATACTTTCCATTTCCCCAACCGGGTAGTTTTCGAATACAAATAAACTTTCGAATAATGGTGTCCCTCTTGGAACTTCACTTACTCCCTGAATGTCTACCAAAGAGCTATATTCATACTGACGAATTTCCATCAACTGCGATTGAAAGTTTTTCATCCATTCCAAAAGTACTTCATCATCGGGAATCTGGGCACGAACAGGTAATGTACTGATAAACAAACCAACCATATTTTCCACACCTGGCAAATCGGCAGGACGACCTGAACTAGTTGCTCCAAAAAGCACATCTTTCGTTCCGCTATAGTAACTTAACAATAAAGCCCATGCACTTTGAATAATCGTGTTTAAGGTTATTTTGTGTTCTTTAACGATATGGTTCAAAGAATGTGTTAAATCCTTCGATAAGTGCCACCAATATTCTTCATACCCTTGTTGATCGAAACCTTTCATCGGGGCTGCTAAATTAAATTGGGTCGGTTCTGTAAAACCTTTCAATTTTGTTGCCCAAAATTCCTTTGTGTTTTGCGAATCTTTACTTCTACTTCTTAGCCAATGAATATACTTGCCATATTGTTGTGCAGGAGGCAACGTAATCGTTGCCTCTTGACACAATGCATTGTAGATGTGAAAGAGCTCTTTTACTACTAAGGATACACTCCAACCATCTAATAGTATATGATGGTGGGACCAAACCATTGTGTATTCATCGATGTCATTATGGATGAGCATTACGCGCATCAAAGGGACATCATCCCAATCAAAGCCCCTTTGCTTATCCAATCTCAAAAATTCTTCTATTTTACTTTCTTGTTCTTCTCGAGAGAAGGAACGCCAGTCCGTATAATCTACATTAAATGGTACTGTCCGATAAACAACTTGAACGTTCTTCTCTGTTTTTCCAAATAAAAATTTGGTTCGTAGTATATCGTGCCTCTTGATAACTTCTTTCCATGCTTTTTCAAACATGGCGATGTCTAATTTACCATTTAGACGTAATTTCATTTGACTAAAATATGATTGTGAGTTTTCGTCATCTTCATCATATAACGAATGAAACAACATCCCTTCTTGTAATGGAGATAATGAATAAATATTAATAATATTTTTCAAAATACTCACCACCCTTAATTATCATCGTTTAATAGCCTTGCTAATTCCTCATCAGTAAGATCCGCATCTGGAAAATCAGTTACTGCATATGCTGAAGTTTGAGATACGTCATTGGTGATAAATGCTTTTAAATGTATTACCATTTCACTTGCTGCATTTTTAATATTAAACACATCAAATAATTCGTAATCACAGGACCACTGTAATATTAATTCGTCATCTTGTACCATGCCGACAATATCCAACAAGTGTGGTTGCCCCGCACTAGGATCGACATTGGCACTGGTTGTCGGAGTATCGTAAGAAAGAAGTAGCGCATTAGAATCACTTTGATTAAATTGACCAAGGTAATTGAAGCTAATAACCGGTTCTACCTGTTGATTTTTCATTTTTTGTGCAACATCTTTATTCAAATATTTCAAGATGCCGTAATCTACACCCTTATTAGGTATACGATGCAATATTTGTTTTACATATTTCAATGTTTCCGCTAAGTCCTTTTCGTTGCTTAATAATACCGGATACATGCTTGTGAACCAACCAATCGTTCTAGTGATATCGATATTTTGTACAACTTCTTCCCTACCATGCCCTTCAAGATTAATCCAAATATTTTCCACTTCAAGACTATTGGTTAGTGCCTTTGTTAATGCAGTCAAAAGTATTTCGTCAATTTGCGCACGGTAATTGGCTGTCACTTTAGTCAATAAAGCTTTGGTTTCTGTTGCATTTAAACTGACCGTGATTTTCTCCGAGATACCTGAATGTGTATGATTGACTTTAATCGGTAAAGAATCTGACTCGGTTTGTAAAGCATCTAGCCAATACTCTTTCGCTCCATCAATCTCAGTAGACGAGGAATAACGAATCAGTTCAGCTACCCACTCTTTATAAGAGGTGGTTTTGGCTGGTAAGCTTATCTGTTGTCCGCTTTCAAGTTGCTTATAAACCGTTTCAAGATCCTCTATTAATATTCTCCAAGAAACACCATCAATGGCAAGATGATGTACAACCAGGAACAATCTACCTTTCCCTGAATTATTTTGGAAATATACAGCCTTCCATATTGGTCCGTTTTCAATATCAAGACTACTTTGAGCAATACTTTCCTTTTTGTTAATAAAACTATGATATTCAACCCCATCTAGTTCAGAAACGTCATAAACCTCCAAATCAATTACCACATCGGCAGTTATATACTGTTTCCACTCCCCGCTCTCGGAAGATTTATAACGTAATCTTAGAACATCATGATGCTTCGATAATTCATGAAGGGATTTTCTTAATAAATCAATATCCAAACTTCTTGCAGTAGACAATGCCATTGACTGGTTCCAGTAATGCGGATTCGGGTACCGCTGTTCAAAGAACCATGATTGGATAGGTGCCAATGGAACATCGCCTGTTACAATACATTGTTCTGCATGTGCTTTTGGCATTTCTTTTGCTACATTAGCCAGCTCAACAACAGTTTGATATTCAAAGATCTGTTTTGGTGTTATCTGAATGCCCGCTTGACTAGCTCGGGATACAACTTGAATACTTAGAATCGAATCTCCACCACATTCAAAGAAGTTGTCATAAATCCCAATATTGCTCTGATTCAATACTTGTTGCCAAATCTCTACAAGCTTTCTTTCTCTATCGTTTCGAGGGGCAACATAACCACCAGTATCCTTCTCGATTTTAGGTTCTGGTAGTTTTTCCCTATCGACTTTGCCATTTGGTGTCAACGGGAATTCATCGAGAGTCAAGATGTACGCTGGAACCATATAGCTAGGTAACTTTTCTTTCAAATATTCTCGAATCTCATGTATGTTAAGTTCCTCTTTAGTCATGACATATGCAACCAATTGTTTGACATCATGATTTAATTCCCGAGTTATGACAACCACGTCTTCTACTCCTTCATAATTAATTAGAGTAGATTCAATTTCACCTAATTCGATTCTGTATCCACGAATTTGCACCTGGTCATCACTTCGACCGACAAATTCCAAACAACGATTAGGTAAATAGCGGACTAAATCCCCTGTTTTATATAAGCGTGCCCCTGGGCTTGAGTTAAATGGATGACGGATAAATCGTTCGTTTGTAAGCTCCGGTTGATTTAAGTATCCCTTTGCTAACGAAAGTCCGCCGATGTATAACTCTCCAACAACACCAATAGGCACAGGCTGCATGTACTGATCAAGCACATAGACTTCTGTATTGTCTATCGGATAACCTATCGGTGGTGCCTGGGTCGAATCTTTAGGCTCTATCAAGCACGCTGTTGTGACTACGGTGTTTTCCGTAGGTCCATAATGGTTGTACAACGAAAACGGAAGATCCTCACTTGGAAAACTATGAAGTTTATCTCCACCGGTAAGTAAAGCGCGCAAGTGTACATTTTTTGGCCAATCTAATTGAATTACCTTTTCCGCCAAAGGTGTTGGCAAGAAAGATATCGATATCTTATTCTTTACTAGCCAATCTTGGAGCTTCAATGGATCTAATCTTTCTTCATCTTCAGGCAAATAAAGAGCTGATCCGGAACATAGAGCCGGCCAAATCTCCCAAACTGCTGCATCAAACGCTATACCGGCAATATGTGATGTCCGGTCTTGCGAACTTAGTTCATAAGTGGTTCGATGCCAATTCACTAGATTTATTAGTGAGCGATGTGTAACCATTACGCCTTTAGGTTTTCCGGTAGAACCAGATGTGTAAATTACATAAGTAAGATTTTCTCCGTTCTTATCATGCAGACGAATATTTTCAGTTGAATATTGTGATAGATCCTTCTTTAGTTCATCCAAGAATACTATTTCGGATGGTAGTGATTCCGTTTTTTGCTGGAGTCCACTTTGACTAAAGATTATAGAAATATCACTGTTTTCCACCATATATTTGATTCGATCTGCAGGGTAGCTCGGATAAATAGGTACGTATGCTGCTCCCGCTTTTACCACCGCCAACATAGCAACAATCATATCGATTGAACGGTTCATACATATACCGATTCTATCTATCGCTGTGGAATCAGCCCGGCTGAGTAAATAATGAGCCAAGCGATTTGAATACTGGTTTAATTCTCGATACGTAATTTTTTCAAACTTTGATACGATTGCTGCATTTTCTGGGTTTTCTAAGACCTGTTCTTCAAACCAGTGATTAATCATTTCATAGTTTGGTAATGGAATCGTATTGTCATTCCAGTCCTTTAAAATTATCTGTTGTTCTTTCCCATCTATAACCGGAATATATACAACAGGTTTCTCTGGACTTTCAACAATGTTTGTTAACCAATGGTTAAAGTGTCTGGATAGCCTCTCTATTGTTTCTTCCTTAAATAAATCTGTATTGTATTCAAATGTAGCTTTTAATCCTTTACCTTGCTCGTTTATTCTTAAAGTTATGTCAAAGTTGGATAAATGTTGGCTTACTTCCCATTCGGTCAAATCTAAACCAAAGCACTTATCTTTCAACGACAAGTCCTTTTGATAAACAAACATAGTCTGATAAATAGGTGAGTAGCTCAAGTTTCTCTCAGGCTGTATTTCATCTACTAGTTTTTCAAAAGGTATATCTTGATTGATATATGCGTTCAACGCTTTGTTTCTTACTTCCGATAAAATGTCATTAAAAATCATTTCATCTGTTAGCTTCAACCGGAATGGTAGGGTGTTTACGAAGAAACCAATCAGCCCATCTATATCTGGATGGTTACGGTTCGCTATTGGACTACCCACGATAATATCATCTTGCCCTGTATATCTTGCCAAAAATCCTTGATATGCTGCTAACAGCGTCATAAACATGGTTGTCTCTTGTTGTTTGCTCAACTTTTCCAATTTATTTTTTAATGACTCTGATATTTCGAACGCAAATACTGTACCGTTATAAGTTTGAACTGGAGGTCTTGTGTAATCTGTCGGTAAATCTAACACAGGCAGTTTTCCTGTCAATTCTTCTTTCCAATACATTAATTGCTTTTCCAGCAAGCCATCTTCCAACCATTCCCGCTGCCAAACAGCATAATCGCTGTATTGGATAGCTAGTGGAGAAAGATCCGCATTTTCCTCGCCGATTTCCTCTTGATAGAATGCGAATAATTCTTCTACAAATATTTCCATCGACCAACCATCAGATATAATATGGTGCATAGTAAACAAAACAATATATTCTTTTTCAGCCAATTTCATTAAATGGACACGTAATAAAGGTCCTTCTTGCAAGTTAAAAGGTTGATTAGCCACCATTTCCGCATAAGATCTTGCTCTTTCATATTTAATCTCTTCGGTTAGGGAAGAGAAATCCTCCACTTCTATTACACATTCTTGAATTGGAGCAATAACTTGACTTGCCTTGCCGTCTATTTCTTGAATAGTGGTCCTCAGCGTCTCATGTCGAGCTATTAGTCGGTTGACACTTCTTTCTAGAGCCTCAATCTGTAATGCACCATTAATTTTAATTCCGAGTGGAATATTATATAGTGCACTTTGCGGTGTTAATTTATCAAAGAACCATAAACGCTGTTGTGCATAAGAAAGCGGAATGATTTCGTCTCTTGGTACCTTTTTTAGTTCAGGCAGTTTGTTATGGTTTTCACCAGCTAGTAATTTCTCAATTTCCATTGATAATTCTTTAACTGTTGTATACTCGAACAACGTACGTAAAGAAAGGTCTACCCCAAATGCTTCTCTAAGTCTTGAGACAGCTGCTGTTGCTAAGAGTGAATGACCACCAATTTCAAAAAACGAATCCGTAGAACCGATTTCGTCGACCCCTAATACATCAGACCAAATGATTGTAACTAGCTCTTCAATCGATGTCTTAGGTGCAACTTCTTCTTTTACTGTATGTTGTGGAATCGGTAATGCTTTTTTATCAATTTTTCCATTAGGAGTCAGAGGAAATTCGGTCATTTCGATTATATAAGCTGGAATCATATACTCTGGCAATTGTTCCAATAAGTAATCACGAATCTCCTGTTTATTTCCATTTCCATTAACCGTAATTACATATGCAACTAACTGCTTTTCTCCTAGTGAATCTTCCCTTACTATAACAACACAATCTTTTACCTCGGAGTGATTCAATAGCACAGATTCTATTTCTCCAAGTTCAATACGGAAGCCGCGAACTTTAACCTGATTATCAATCCGACTAACAAACTCAATATTCCCATCCGGTAAATATCGGACTAAATCTCCTGTCTTATACATTAATTTTCCATGTTGAGGATTAAACGGGTCAGGAATAAAACTTTCGCTTGTTAAATCGTCTTGATTGATATATCCGCGTCCTACACCTGCGCCTCCAATATACAGCTCACCTGCGACACCAATAGGAACAGGTCTTTGATAGTGATCCAATATATATAAGGATGTGTTTGCAACAGGTCTTCCAATTGGTGGTGCAGATTCGGATTCAGCATCACAGAAATACATCGTTGAACATATCGCCGCTTCGGTAGGTCCATAACAGTTGATGAATTTCCGTCCTCTACCCCACAACTTCACTAAATGTTGTGGACACGTGTCTCCACCAACCACAATGGTCTCCAGATCATCTAAATCTTCATAAGGTAAACTAGCTAATACGGAAATTGGCAATGTAACTAGAGTAACATGATGTTTCTTAATATAATCGATTAACTCATATCCGTATAAACTATCACCTTTATTTAAATAAAGTGTTGCACCCCCAACTAAGGTAGTCATAATTTCCGAAACAGAAACATCGAAATTCAAAGATGTAAATTGATACACGCGACTATCAGGATGAATATCGAACATTTCTATTTCATATTTGATAACGTTCACTACATTGCGATGTTCAATCATGACTCCCTTTGGTCTTCCTGTAGATCCTGAAGTATAAATGATATATGCCAAATTCTCTTCCGATACTCTTCCAACAATATTACTAGATGAATATTGAGTTAACTTATCGGCATCACGATCAATATACAACTTCTTCACTTCAGGGAATTTTTCCACAATACCAATATGCTCTTGTGTAATGATTAAGGAAATATCTGCATCCTTGATCATATAATCCAAGCGCTCTAATGGGTAATTAGGATCTAGCGGAACATAACATCCTCCCGCTTTCATAATCCCTAAAATACCTACAATCATTTCAACGGAACGTTTCACACTAAGACCGACTCTATCTTCTACTCCAACCCCCTCAGCTATCAGATAATTAGCTACTTGATTAGCTCTTTCATTTAACTCTCTATAGGTTACAAGCTCATTATCACAATTTATCGCTATAGCATCAGGAGTTTCTTCCACTTTCTCCTCAAACAACTCAAAAATCGTTTTATTCGATGGCATTGGTTGTTGAGTCTCATTCCATTTTTTGAGCACTTGATCTTGCTCATCTTTCGTCAGTACTTGAATCAGACTTAAATCACTATTCCGCTTTTCTATAAACTCCCTTAAAATTCCCATAAATTGAGAAATAATCAAATTGATTTTATCGAAATTGAATTTTTCTTTATCGAAGAGCACCTTAATCTCAAAACACTCATCAGGTGTTATAGAAATTCCTAAAGGGTACCCCAATTGTTCAATTCCTCTAATATCATGCACTCTAATATTAGACATTGAATATTTCTCAATTGGATAATTTTCATAAACAAACAAGCTCTTAAATAGTGGTTGACCTGGTAGTAGATCACCCCATCCTTGTATATCAACCAAGGAACTGTATTCAAATTGCAATGCTTCAATTTGCTGTTGTTGTAACTCACGAAGCCAATCTACTACTTTCGTATCTTGCGACAGTTTAATTCTTGCAGGAAGCGTATTAATAAACATCCCAACTGTTTTTTCAGCATATTGTAAGTCTGTAGGTCTTCCCGAGCTTGTTACACCAAACACCACATCATCTTCTCCGCTATAGCAACTTAACAGCATTGCCCACGCAGCTTGAAACAGTGTATTTGGCGTTAGTTTATTTTTCCGGGCAAATGATTGGATCGATGTTGTTAAATCCTTCGGAATATATGATATTTGTTCCCCATAACCAGTTTCAGGCTGAACTTCCGAACATTCCATACCTAGAGGTGTAGGTTCTGTAAAGCCCGAAAGTTTATTTTTCCAGTATTCTTTAGCCTTTATTTGGTCTTGCTTGCTCAGCCAATCGATATAAGTCTGATATTGAGGCGTATATTCAAATTGATAAGTTGTACCATTTACCTTTGATTCGTAATATGAAAATACGTCACGTAATATCAGATTCAAACTCCAACCGTCCAATATGACATGATGACTCGTCCATATGAATCGATACTGATTCTCAGCAAGTTTTATTAACATTAATCGCATGAGTGGAGGGTTGTCCAAATCGAATCCGCTTATTCTGTCTTTTTCCAATAATTGTTCAAACTCATCATGTTGATCAGAAATGGATAATTCCGACCAATCTATAAATGTTATAGGTAAATGTACATCCGAATACACAATTTGATATAAACTACCATCTTTTTCTTGGGTTATTCCTGTTCGCAAAGCGTCATGTTGATTCAAGACTTTCTGCCACGCTTCTTCAAAATAGTTTTCATTGAGTTCCCCTTCCATAGTTGCTATCCATTGAGTGACGTAATCTCCACTCTCATTATTTAACAAAGTATGGAAGGTCATTCCTTCTTGTAAAGGCGATAGTGGATAGATTGTTTTAATTTTTTTGTTTTTACTCTCCATTAAGTTGTCTAATTGTTGTTGGCTTAGATTAACTAGAGGAAAATCCGATGGTGTATAACCTATAACTTCAGACGCACTGCAGTACTCAATTAATTCCTTTAAATTATTCAAGAAACTGTTTGCTACTTTTTGAATCGTTGAATTAAAATATTGTTCATTGCTGTAATTAAAGGAAATACTTAGTTCGTCATTTATTATAATTCCAACAACTTCCAACAAATGTGCACGCCTTGCTCCTAAATCATAACTTCCTTCACTAAATGGAAGTACATCACTAATTAATCCAGAAATCGAATCGTTCTTAAACTGACCTAAATAGTTGAAACTTATTTCAGGTTCAAAACCATTGCTCAAAATCTCAGAAGTTTCTTCATTTATATACCGCAAAATCCCATAGTCAATTCCTTTATTTGGAATTCCTCGCAATGTTTCCTTGACTTGCTTTAAAGTGCTTTCTAATCCTTGATGAGCTTTTAAATGCACAGGATATAAGCTTGTAAACCATCCAACCGTTCTTGAAAGATCAACACCATCAATAATATCTTCTCTACCATGGCCTTCCAAGTTGATCCATAAACTGTCTTGACCAGACCATTCAGAAATAGTCAATGTTAAAGCTGTCAATAATACATCATCAATTTGAGTACGGAATGCCTTTGGCACATCTTTCAGTAGAGCCTTTGTTTCGCTCGCATTGAGAGAAACAATCACTTTTTCGACTGTTCGCTCCAGATTTTCACCTTTAGGGTTATCAATCGGAAGCCTATCAACATTTTCTTCCATTAAATCTAACCAATAAGGCTTAACTTGATCGATAGCAGAGGCTGTCGAATAATTTGTTAATTGGTTCGACCATTCTTTGAAAGACGTAGTTTTAGCTGGCAAATTAACTTTTTCACCATTTTCCAACTGAGTATAAACATTTTGAAAATCTTCTATTAATATTCTCCAAGAGACCCCATCTATCGCTAAATGATGAACCACCCATATTAAATGGCCTTTTGTTTTACTTTGTTTTAGATAAACTGCATTCCATAATGGTCCATTATAAATATCGATATTTCTTTGAGCTTTGTATTCCACATCCTTAATAATTTGTTCCTGCTGTTTTGAATCCTCCATGGAAATATCATAGTAAGTAAATGGTGGCTCTTTATCCGGTTCAGTAATATACTGGATTACCTGACCAGAATCTGCATATTCATATCGTAATCGTAATGCATCATGATGCTTTTCTAATGCAAAAAATGTCTGTTTCAACAATGCCTCATCCAATGATTTACGTGTGACCAAGATCATCGATTGATTCCAATGATGTGGATTCGGGTGATTCTGACTAAAGAACCAAGACTGTATTGGCGTTAATGGTAACTCACCTGTTACAACACGCTCATCATGTTTAGCAACTTTTGTTTCTTCCGAAACCTGAGCCAGTTCTATTATCGTTTGATGTACAAACATTTGACTTGGAGTAATGTTTATACCTTCTTTCTTAGCTCGTGACACTATTTGGATACTAAGAATTGAGTCGCCACCTAGCTCAAAGAAGTTGTCGTTCACTCCAATATTTTCCTGGTTTAATACTGATTTCCAAATTTCTAACAATTTCCGTTCACGTTCATTTCTCGGCATAACAATATCTTCATTTTTTCTATCAACTATAGGAGATGGTAAAGCCTTGCGATTAACTTTTCCATTTGAAGTTAATGGAAAACTTGGTAAGACCGAAATATACGCTGGAACCATATATCTTGGTAGCTTTTCCTTCATGAAGTTTCTTACTGATATCAAGTTTATTTCGTCATCACCAACAATATAGGCCGCTAGTCTTTTATCTCCCGGCTTAGCTTCAAATACCGTTGTTACGGCATCACGAACGTCTGGATATTGTTTTAAGACAACTTCAATTTCTCCTAATTCAATCCGGAAACCACGTATTTTCACCTGATGATCTGCCCGACCAATAAATTCTATCTTTCCGTCTGGTAAATAGCGTACAAGGTCTCCTGTGCGATATAACTTTTCTCCAGATTCTTGTTTGAATGGATGTGGAATGAAGCGCTCCGCAGTTAGTTCCGGTCGATTCATATAGCCTATCGCCAAGCCGTCCCCTCCGGCATATAACTCTCCAATCACACCCACTGGCACAGGTTGTTGGTTTTCGTCCAACACATACACCTCTGTATTCGCAATTGGCCGTCCGATAGGAATGGATGGACGCTCCAAGTCGGCTTCCTCTATCCTGTGGCAGGTTGTAAATACGGTGTTTTCTGATGGACCATATCCATTGATGATTTCTGTGCCTTCTAATGCCTCCATCGCCTTACGCACATGTGGTACGGATACTGTTTCTCCCCCGATGAGTAAATATTTCACTCCCTTCAGAGCTTGAAGGTTATGATCCACAAATACATTGAATAGCCCGGCCGTTAACCAAAGGATGCTTACATTGTGCTTTTGAATGACATTCTCATAGTCTTGTAAGCTCGCATTTCTCGTCGGGAGCAACACTAAACGGGCACCATTTAACAAGCTGCTCCAAACTTCCAATGTCGTTGCATCAAATGAAATACTTGCAACGTGTAAAAAGACATCATCCGATGTGATCGGAACGTAAGTTTCTCCCTTGACCAAACGTACTACTCCCCGGTGCGGCACACAAACACCTTTCGGTTTTCCGGTGGACCCAGATGTATAAATAATGTTGGAAAGTGCTGTTGCGCTAATGCCTTCTCTGAATATATTTGTTTTTTCTTCCGGCAAATCAAGCAAATCAATATTGACGATATCGACATCATAGGCTGCTTCATCTAAACCGGACTGACTAGTCGTCAAGAGTAAAGGCATTTCCGTTTCTTCAACGATATGCTTCAACCTTTCCTCCGGGTACTCCGGATCCAACCCGACATATGCGCCTCCGACTTTTAAGATTCCAAGCATACTCGCGATTTCTTCCAGCGAACGATTCATACATATGCCGATCGGATCTCCGATTTCAATACCTTGTTCGATAAGATAATGCGCAATCTGATTGGCACTTTCATTTAGTTCTCGATAGGTCACAGCCCCATCCTCGGTTTCCAAAGCAATTCCATCTGGTTTCAAGGATACTTGTTCTTCGAACAATTCGTGGATGGTTTTTTCCCGTGGATATTCTCTAGCTGTATCATTCCAATCCACCAGCATTTGCTTGGTTTCTTCCTCGGTTAAAATTTGTATATCTCCAAGAACCTTGTCCGAGTTATCGGCTATATTATTTAGCCAATTAATAAATTGTTTCGATAATCTTTCTATCCTCTGTTCTTCAAATAAATCAGTATTATACTCGAACTCTGCCTCCAATTCACCAGACTTTTCTTCAACTATTAAAGATAAATCAAACTTTGATGTCGTACGTTGGATTTCCAGTTCTTGAAACTCTAGCCCCTCTAATGCTATTTCGAAGTCTGGTGCATTTTGCAATACAAACAATGTTTGGAAGAGCGAGGAATAAGTCGCGTCACGTCCTGGCGCAACTTCATCAACTATCTTTTCAAAAGGTACATCTTGATTGGAATAGCCCTGTATTGCCTTTTCTCTAACAATTGCCAACAATTCTTTAAAGTTCATGTCAGAATTAATCTGTACTCTATATGGTAATGTGTTAACGAAAAAGCCAATTAGCCCTTCTATTTTTGAATTGGTTCGGTTAGCAATTGGACTACCGATCACGATATCCTCCTGGCCTGTATACTTATAGAGGAAACCTTGATAGGCGGCCAGTAATACCATATATAAAGTAGCATCCTCCATACGACCTACTTGCTTTAATTTATTTAATAATGATTTAGATATCTTGAATTTGTGTACAGCACCGTTATAAGTTTGAACTGCTGGTCGTTTATAATCCAATGGCAATTGGAGAACTGGCAATTCACCTGATAGCTCATCTTTCCAATACATTAATTGTTGTTCTAGAACTTCATCGTTCAACCATTCTTTCTGCCAAACTGCGAAATCCGCATACTGGAAAGGTAATGGTGGAAGATTGGCTTTACCTTCTCCGACTGCCTCTCTATATAAAGTGAACCATTCTTTTAAAAATACTCCCATGGACCAACCATCCGAAACAATATGGTGCATCACACAAGAAAGCACAAATTCTTTTTCACTTAATTTAAATAACTTCACCCTTAACACTGGACCTTTTTCTAAGTCAAATTCCTTGTCTGCTTCTTCTTTCACCATTCTGTCAACTTTCATTCTTTTCTCATTATCTTCTAAAGAAGAAAGGTCAATGACAGGAATATCCTGCTTTTTATATGGTGAAATGTTTTGATATGCTCGTCCATCTTCTTCATAAATCGTGGTCCGTAGAGATTCATGTCGCCTTATTACTTCATTTAATGATTTTTCTAAAGCATCAACAGATAAATCTCCTTTAATATCCCACGCAAAAGAAAGGTTATACAAATTACTCGATGAAGTTAATCGATCAATAAACCACATTCTTTGTTGAGCGAATGATAAAGGAATAGGTTCTGTTCTCTCTACCTTTTTTATTTCATTCCCTTCATCTGTTCCGACTGCTACTACATGATCAATATGGCTGGCTAATTGCTCAAGTTTTGGTTTTTCAAATATCACCTGAATCGGCAATTCAATCTGGAATTCTTCACTCAGTCTCGTCACTACTTGAGTTGCTAGTAAAGAATGTCCGCCTAATTCAAAAAATGAATCCATAACTCCTATCTTTTCCACATTGAGTACATCAGACCATACTTGTGCAACTGTTAATTCAGTAGCATTCCTTGGTTTCACAAATTCACTACGTTTAAAATTGTAATCCGGTTGAGGCAAACTCCTATAATCCAGTTTTCCATTTGGAGTAAGTGGAAACGACTCTATTTCAACAATATAAGCTGGTACCATATAGTCTGGTAAATGTTTGGATAAAAAAGCTTTCACTTCATCGTATAATACTTCTTTATCTGATATAACGTAAGCAACTAGTCGTTTATCTCCAGGAATATCCTCACGCACCGTAACCTTCGCATCTTGAATACCTTCATACTTCATTAATTGATATTCAATCTCACCCAATTCAATCCGAAATCCTCGGATCTTTACTTGCTGGTCAGCACGTCCAATGTATTCAAAGTTTCCGTCTGGATTCAATCGAACTAAGTCTCCAGTCCGATACAACTTTTCATTAGAATCCTTATAAAAAGGATTTTGGATAAAACGTTCTTCTGTTAATTCAGGTCGATGTAAGTATCCCTGTGCTAAACCCGGACCACCGATATATAATTCTCCTATGACCCCTATAGGAACTTGTTGTTTATTTTCATCCAAAACGAAAGCTTGGAGATCAGGTATTACTTTACCAATAGTACTACTTTGGCTAGATAACGAATCAGCTTTTGTAACTGGATAATAGGATACATGGACAGTTGTCTCTGTTATCCCATACATATTAATTAATTGTGGCGACTTATCATCATGTCTAGAAAACCAATCACTGAGTCGAGAAAAATCTAAAGCTTCGCCTCCAAAAATGATATAGCGCAGATTTAATTGATCTCTTTCAAATCCCGTTTTATATTTATCCACCTGTATGAGTTGGTAAAATGCCGATGGTGTTTGGTTTAGCACCGATACCTTCTCATTGATCAACATATTATAGAATTTATCCGGAGACCGGCTATCAAGATATGGAACAACTAGAAGCCTTCCTCCATATAGTAATGCTCCCCATATCTCCCATACAGAAAAATCAAAAGCATAAGAATGAAATAATGTCCAAACATCGTTTTCATCGAAACGATACCAATGGTCAGTTGATTCAAATAGTCTAGTTACATTTCGATGTGTGATTTTAACCCCTTTTGGTTTACCTGTTGACCCGGAAGTATAAATAATATATGCAAGTTCATCTAAGCCGACTTCTATAGTAGGGTTTTGTACACTTTGACTTTCAAAGGTTTCTGTATGATCCAAACATATTGTATTGGTATTTACATGATCGAACATTGATAAAAGTTTTTCTTGCGTTAGGACAAACGGTACTTTCGTATCATCGATGATATACGCTAGACGCTCCTTAGGATTGACAGGATCGAGTGGGACATAGGCACAACCAGCTTTCAAAATACCAAGAATTCCAATAACAGTCTCTAAGGAACGTTCTACTGATAGGCCAATGAGTGTACCAGGTGAAATGCCATTTTCAATTAGATAATTTGCTACTTTATTTGCTTTAACATTCAACTCGTCATAAGTAAGTTGTTCATTTTCAAATGTAATTGCAACTTTCTGTTTTCTTTTAAGAACCTGTTGTTCAAACATACGATGTAAAGGCATATCAATAGATACAGTGTTGTCATGATATTTATTTTTATTTACTAAGTCTAATCGAGCTAATTCATCATTTGTAATGTAAGGGATTTCACACAACCTTTTATCGTAGTAAGTTACTATTTTATCCAAAAATTCAGTAAAACGATTGAATAGTTTTGAAATAATCGACTGATTAAAGATTGAACTATTATAAAAAAGATAAAAATATATATCTTTTCCAATATAACATTGTAATGTAAGCGGGAAATGTTCCCCTTTCCTTACTTGGAAATTGTTCACTCGTTCCAAATTCCTATTCCGCATTATTTCGCTTAAATTTTTAACCTCTATGAAACCATCTAATTCTAAATGATTCATTTCATCAATAACATCTTCTGATGGAAAAAGAAGCAACTCTTTTTCATATTTACTTTCCAACTCCTTTACCCAAGAGGTGAAGGTTTGTTCTAGTGGAACTGTTACAACCTTAGGATAACTTTTATTCAAGTATCCCAAGAATCTATTACCTTGAGTTTCAAAAAAGTTACTTCTCATACTAGAAGATGTACCATAGAGAATTTTCTTCTGTCGAGAAAAACGAGTTAACATGAATGTCCATGCCGCTTCTAATATTACTTCCATACTTATATTATGCTCGACCGAAAACTCACGGAGCTTAGTATAATCATCATATGACCATTTAAATGATTCATTTTTCCAACCTCTAGCATCAATAGTTTCAATATTCTTCCGATCAAGAGTTAAGATCCCGTTAACTGAGTTTTTTATAATTTCATCCCAATGTCCACTTTGATCTTCATCGTTTCTTTCAATAAAACCATGTTCAAATATACCAGTGTTCGGGAGATTTGGTTTATCCCCTTTACAAATAGAATCATAGTAACTCAGCCATTCATCTACCACTATTAAAAGACTATCGACATCAAACAATGTTGTTGATTTTTTTATTTCTAGCATAAACGAGTCAGCACTCTTATAACTTAATTGAATATCTAAATCCGAATCGGCGTTAATATTTCGATAGCTCTGTTGATTTTCTTCTAAATCTCCTGGGTATAGCCTATATGAAACTTTATAATTGTAATCCGCAAAAAACTTCTCTAGAACCGAATTCATAGCTTTCTTAAGATATTCCATGTTAGGATTTTCAAGTTTAAATTCAATTAATAAAGTAACTCCTCCCTCAGATTCTTTCTCTATCCAAGGGTTTATTTGTTTGATATCCCGTTCATTTTGTGTAGCAAATAACAAAACGCTCACTATCTTCAACTCCTCTTAATAATAGAATGATTACTGTGATTTATTTTTTAATTAATTAGATCGCTAACTGCTTCAACAATACTATCTTTAAGTTCGGGATAACATTGAACCCCATCAACAGTTACTATTTTTCGAAACTCTTCAAGCAAATGTTGAGTAACCTTTCCGGGCTTACCATCACCTATTATTCTTCCATCTACTTCAATAACCGAAATGACTTCAACTGCTGTACCAGTTAAAAATACTTCTTCAGCTATATAGACGTCATGACGCGTAAAAGGAACTTCTCTAACTTCATAATTGAATTTTTGAGCCAGATTTATTATTGTGTTTCGGGTAACTCCCTCTAATGCCCCCAGATATACTGGCGGGGTATAAATTACTCCATCTTTAACTATAAATATATTGTCAGTAGATCCTTCTGTTACATATCCTTCGTCGTTCAACATTAACGCTTCATGAACTCCTGCTTGATTTGCCTCTATTTTAACAAGGATATTATTTAAATAATTCAATGATTTGATTTGAGGACTTAAAACATCCGGATGATTTCTTCTAGTCGAAACCGATCCGACCTTTAACCCTTTTTCATATAGTTCATCTGGAAACAATGCTAATTTTTCTGCAATAATGATTACTTGTGGATGAAGACAAGTTTCTGGATCAATGCCTAGATTTCCGGGTCCTCTAGACACAATCAATCTTATATACGCACTTCTCAAATCGTTTTTTCGAACGGTCTCGACAACCAAGTCTTGTAATTCTTCTTTGGTGTATGGGATTTTTAACATAATTGATTGTGCAGATTGAAATAACCGTTCCAAGTGCTCCTCCAATTTAAAAACGTTTCCGTCATAAACGCGGATACCTTCAAATACACCATCACCATACAAAAACCCATGATCGTAAACAGAAACTAAAGCATCCTCTTTTTTTACAAATTGATTATTAAGATAAATCCATTGATTACTCAATACGAGCATCCCCCTATTATATATATTTTTATCATCTCATATAGTAAGTTCATCAACTTGATACATATCAAAATATAGCAATCATTTTATCGTGTTGATTGATACAGTTGCAGTAAAGATTTTGCCTTTACTGACTTCAATGATTGATAAAACTACAGTACTGTATCAATCAAGCTCTACTCCATTGCATAAAGTTCCGGTAAATGAAATTGAGTTCTAGACATAGGAGAGAGGAAAACCACAAATATATTTATCTATATCTAATACAATATCTCCTAAAAACTCTTAGAGGAATGGGGGGGTTATCAAAGTTGGCCAACACTTTGATCTCATATTCTCTGAGATTGATATAAAGGGTCATAGAAATATCCTTTCCATTTATTAGGAATGCGAGTATTCTGTATGTTCCGTGATTCCCCCCTTATATTTACATGACTTTCTGTATCAGCTGCTTACTAAGGCACTTCTTCCACTCCTTTCCCCCTGTTTCGTAATATAACAATCTAATTAAATGATATTTATTTAGAATTATATTTTTTATACATTTTCACTATACTTATTCTTCAGAAAATTTAACGGACTTTTTTCCATACTTTTTTGTATTATCCCATCCAATTTACTAAGCCTTTTATTTCGTTCTTTCAACAATCTTCGACTTCCTCTTTATTTTTTGTTAGTTTGGAGAAATTACTCACAAAGACAATCAACTTGTTGAATTACCTGTTTTTTCGCAACGCTATCATCTAAGATATAATGTGTCAATAACTAACTTCCCGATATGTCATATAAGAGGAAAATAACAATATGTAGCTAGTTTTAAACGCAATTTTCAAATATGTTTTTTTCACATAGGATTCTATCATCTAAGATTTAATTTGTCAATAACCTCTCGACATTTTCATATATGAGGAAAATAACAATATATAGATAGCGTTAAACACAATTCTAAAATATGTTTTTTCTTTATATAAGAAAATAATCAGAATTATAGACAAAAATTTATTTTTTACTACACAAACATAAAAGGAGACTGGGACATAACATAATCGAAAGAATAAAATCCGAACAATCTACAATAAGTGCTTCAAGCCCTCTGGAAATATACTTCGCACCTGATGAGCGGCTGGTGAGCCTCCTCGTGGGCAAGGCCCGCTGCGGGGTCTCACCTAGGCCGACCGACGCACAGGACGTTAGCGTGCGGCGTTGGTCACAGGACGTGACCGTTTTTAGCCGACCTCCCGCAGGAGTCTTGAGTATATTTCCGGAGCTAATGAGTGGAATTGTTCGGATTTTTCTATAGTTGGAATAGTTATGTCCCAACCTCACTGTTAAAAAATATCTCCAATTTTTAAATTTGATGCCAGTTACCTATACGTGAGAACCGATGCCCACCAACATAATGAATCTCATTCGAATGCAAGTGAAGTAGACTGTTTTATTAGTTTGGTTCATAACTCTCAGGTCTTCAGTAATTAAAAAAGAAATAGTGGGTAAAATCATACACCGATGATCTTACCCACCACTCTGAATGAAGCAAAGCCGAATAGTCGCTTCAAATGTCGGAAATCGTTGACTCTTAACAATAATTATATTAAAACCTTTTTTAACCGATTGAGCAATAAAACAATTGTAATTACAACCATCAGCAAAACAATAACAGTCGCCAATAGCGATTGGACATTCAACCAAATTAGCCCAAAATGAATGGCAGCAATAATAAGTAAGATGGGCAATCCATAAATCAAGCTAATTAATACATTCGTGTTAGATTTCGCAGCTACGGATGGATTTTCCCACTCCGTCAGTGGATTTCTCATGTCATAGACTGGAGTTAACAAGTTATAGCAAATAATCAATCCAGAAATAATCATGAACAGTAACAAATGTTCGACTTCCCAAAACCCAAAAATTGCAAACAGAAGAAAACTTAGAAGCAAAGCAATAATACCCATTGTTGATGAAATGATCACCTTGGAAAAATATACGAGATTAGAATCAAGTGGAGTACACTTTAATAAATAATGGTATTTCCCTTCTCTGGAATAAGGTGTTCCACTTACATTATTCATACAACAAAAAAATAAGACGAGATATGAAAAATAAATATCAAATGTTTCGTCTTTCGTGACGTTCAAAAAATCCGGCAATGCATCAAAATGCAATAACGTCAGTAAAATAGCTGAGATAATTGGTGCTAATAAAACCCCAAGTAATACTTGCATTTTAAAGTATGCCTCAGATTGAATCACCCATATTTCCCTTTGCAAATAATTACTCCATTTATTTTTAGAAATATAAACTCTTGAACCTTTCCATTGTGATTTATTATTTTCCAATAAGGCATTTTTAAAATAATTGACGGAAATGTTTTCAATTGTAAAATATGAAAGCAAAAGAGTGGTTATAATTAATACTACATAAACCAGAATTAAATGTAGGCTGACTTTATTTGATACAAAGAATTCAACGATCGAGTCTATCCAAGGCATTAAACTAGCAGTTTCAAAAAGCTGGATCAGTATATATTTTGCAGCATTTATGAATCCATCTTTGTAAGTATGATTCAAAAGACCTGATTCTATTACAAAATATGCTATAAATATAATAGGGATTAGCAACATGGTAACAACATTCAACAGTAAATAAGAAACTCTACTTTTAAATTTTGCATAAAACCTATGGATACAAGATAGGACGAATAACAAAAACATGGCAATTAATCCAATAAGGACTGGTAAAAATATGATTAACTTAAGCGCTTCAATAAACTTAAAATCAATGAGTAAAAATCCTATAGTCGGCAGCTGGAGGATCATCGTCAAGAAGATTGGTACAAATAGACTACTCACTACTTTAGCTGTTGAAATTTTTCTATATGATAAGGGTAGAGATGCTAACATCTTAAATTCACTAAATGCAAAAGCTTGTGTTGTCGATAAATAACAAGTCAAAATATAAACTAGAAGGATCGAGAAAGCCAAGTTATAAAAAATTAATAGTTGAGAATCCATAAAGTAATAAACCAGGAAATTTATGACAGTCAGTTGGAATAAAACATAAATTATCGCAATAATTAATACTACCTGTTGAATCTGCTGCTTTGGTTTCTTGTAAAAGGAAGAAATAAAAAACTTAGTTAACTGGAATTGAAGGTTTTCTTTCATAAACTTACGCCTCCATGAATATTGATTCCAATGATTTACTACCTGTTATATTCTTTATCTCATCATGTAGAATAATTTTGCCTCCTTTTAAAATGGCAACCGTAGTACAAATTTTTTCCGCGATATCCAAAAGATGTGTTGAAAAGATTACAGTTCCCCCCTGATCGACATAGGATTTTATTAAATCCTTAAAAACAACCACTGCATTAGGATCAAGACCATTTAATGGCTCATCCATAATGATGATTGGTGGATTAATTGTAAAGGCTGCAATCAGAGACATTTTATGCAACATCCCATAAGAGTAGGTTCCAATGGGTTTATCAATGGATTCCTGCATTTGGAATACTTGTACATACTCCTCTAACTTATTATTTTCTTCTATTTCATACAAATTCATTAAAAAATGTATCCAGTCTAATCCTGAAACATTTTTAAACACATTTACAGTATCCGGTATGAAAAAATATTGCTTTTTATAATCTAATCCTGCTGTTTGGTTTAACCCATTAATTTCCACTACTCCACTCTCATAATCCAACATACCGGTAATGATATTTAATGTGGTTGTTTTCCCAGCACCATTTGCCCCGACAAAACCTAAAATTTCCCCTTTTTTAACATTCAAGTTCACACCTTTTAAAACCTGCTTTTCCGAATAACTCTTTTTTAAATTGGAAATATTCAACAAATGAATCACCCTTTCCTTACTTTAAACGGATTAATCAATATTATATTTTTTATTAGCAATCCACATCTTCGCGAAATTCATTACGATTGCTGACAATAATAAAGTTATCAATACACTCCATACAACACTCATATCGATATCAGCAAAAACCAGAGCTTCCTTCGCATATTCACTCATACTCGCTGGATTCAAACGATCAAGCAAAGGGTTAAGGCCGACGATCATTCTAATTCCTAAAAGAACAGCAATAGAAATTAATGCTATAACACCTTGGCTGTTAAAGAAAGTACTAACCATAGTTGTAAATGATACAACAAATAAAACCCACAACAAATAAAATAATAATGCAACTATTAAACTGGTAAAAGGTATACTTGTAAACAAGAAATTGGTGTATATATAAGAAACAACATACCCCAATGCTACACTGCCAGCAACGAACATATAGTTGGAAAAAATTTTACTACTAATATAAGATTCGACTTTAACTGGTCTTGTCAGAATAAAACCTAGCATTCCATTTGCTTTATCTGATTGTACCACTCCCATCATTGAGATAACGATGATGATGACACCAAGTTGATCGAACTGCGATTCCAATGTACTGGCAAGTATTTCATTCCCCGCTATATCTTTCATACTTGAATCAATGATAATCCCCTGGCCTCCACCAAACGCTTCTAATATATAGGGTAAATAATAGGTTACAACTGGTTGTGTGATTCCCAAAAATATAAAAGCTAATGGTAGCCATACAATTTTAAGTTCTCTTATGAACTGTAAGGTTTCCTTTTTAGTTAAGATTGCAAATTGCTTCACTTTTCCACCACCATTTTTAAGAATATTTCTTCAAGTGTGTCATTAGCTATTTCAAATTTAACGATATCAACATGGTGTTTTAATGCATTTTCCAATAACATCCTTTTGTTTACTTTAATGTTTTCTACCTCTACTTTTAATTTATTTCCTGTCAACTCAACATCTTTCACATAATCCAAATTCTTGATGTGTTCAATCCAATCCTCACGATCATTAGATAATTCAATACGTATTTTATTTTGACTATTTCTATTCAATAATCCTATCATAGTTGTATCTTCTATTTTTTTACCGTTTTTCACGATGACAAGTCGCTCACAGATTTCTTCCACGTCTCCTAAAATATGAGAAGATAATAAAATGGTTGTATCTTTCTTTATTTCATCGATAATGTTCAACACTTCTCTGCGGCCTATCGGATCCAATGCTGAAACAGGTTCATCCATCAATATTAAAGAGGGTTTATGTAACAGTGCTTGTGCTATGCCTAATCGCTGTTTCATTCCACCAGAAAATGTACTGACCCTTGAATTCTCTTCTCCACTTAAACCCACTTTTGATAAAATTTTCGGAATAGAAGTTTTCAATTCTTTTTTATCAAGACCGGATAACTGTCCCATAAAGAAAAGCGTTTCAGTTGCAGTCATCCATTGAAAAAAATTCGGATATTGTGGCAAGTAACCAATTTGTTTTTTCATGTCAGATATTTTTTTTCCATCCAATAATACTTCACCCGAAGTGGGATTCATAATATCCGAGATGATCTTAATCAACGTGGTTTTCCCTGCTCCATTTGGTCCAATTAATCCTACACATTCCCCAGAGTTGATAGCTATTGAAAAATCATTGACAGCAATTTTCTCATTAAATTTTTTAGTGACGTTTTTAACTTCCAATTTCATCGTTTGTCACTATCCTTTCTCCCTATAATAAAGTAAAGTATGGGTCCTAGTGGAATAACTAAAATGATAACAATGGTCCATACAAGTACATTTTTTCTCCTACTTTTGTTTCGGTATAGATCCACTAATGCAAAGATGATGAACAACAAAATGATTACGATGATTGGCAATATCACTGGAGAAAGAATGTCGAAATCCATATTATTTAGGTCAAGATTCGGTTTTATTTTAATCACCTCCACTAATTATCGTTATTGATAATGATAACATGGTTAAAAGTAAATTGCAATAATTATTTTCATTATTTATAATGATAATGAAAGAGGTGATAAGATGGATAATAAAATGGAGATTCTAATGCATCCCGTAAGAATGAAAATTTGTCTTGCTTTAATGGGGAATAAAGAGAATGGCCTAACTCCTCTGGAGATGGTAAAAGTCATAAAAGATGTACCACAAGCAACATTGTATAGACACATACAATCTATGGTGGAGGCTGATGTCATTCAAGTGTTAAAGGAAAAAAAGGTTAAATCAGTGACTGAAAAGTATTATGTGTTAAATGAAGATTATGCAACATTGGATAAGAATGAGTGGGGAAAGGTCTCTGCAAAGGAGAAGCTTGATTATATATCTTATTATCAATTATTGCTTTTATCCAAATATCAGCTTTATCTACAAAAGCTGGAAGAGGAAAATCGTACGGACGATAATTCTACATTTTCTGTAGTGGAATTTCAATTGGATGAAGAACATTTCACACAGTTCCAAAATGAATTAAACAAACTGGTAACTAAATATTACCACGCTTCCAGTAAGAAAAAGGAAAAAAGTACCCCTACCCAAACCATCGGTATTACTATTATTCCGGATAGTTAAATACCTTGTTACGGTGCCATAAACCGCACGTTGTGGCGAGGGTCAAAGGTTCTTGTTTAAGGATTTCATATAACTAAATTTCAAATCCACACTTGAAATATAAGGACACCTTTTTTATAGATAAATTTTAAAAGGTGTCCGTTTTTGTGCACTTAAACATTGGTGAGTCTGAAATATATTTTTGTACATCTAATCGAGACGCATGGATGATATGTCAACATTAAACCAAACAATAAAGAAAAGGACAAAGAAATAATTGCACCATTACATATAAATTAGAACGTACTTAATAACGTCAATAAATATGACAGCATTAATATTTATTTTTTTCTATTTTTTCTTCATTAGGACACACATGAAAAACTCATTTATATTTTCAGTAATTGGTGGCCTGTTAAAGACAATGTTGAAAATATACATTTCATATCCCTTTACAACATCTAAATCCCAAAATTCCTCTTCAGGTTCTAGTTCAAGTGTAGAAAGATTCAGGAGTATATCAATTACATAGGCTTGATACAAAAAATAATTATATAAAGATAATAATGTTTCATTTTCATTAGGATATACCCCTGTTATTGTCTCTAATAATTCTATTTTTTCATGTGATAATCCTAAGATTGCACTACAAGTTATATAAAATAATTTTTTTGTAGAAATATTACTCGCTGTATTATCATAGTTAACCAAAATATCATATGCCCTTTGAACAGCTTCAACTTTAGATGAGACATTTTTTATAATATTTTCAAGTTCGTTAAAATCTTTATAAGTTATCTTCACATTTCTTTTGAGGCTCTTCGCTGTTTAATGTTGAAAAAACAGGTTACCAGTGCCCATAGGATTCTATCATTTCCTTGTTTGCCACCGGTATTATCTTAGATGTAGGATAGGTTGTCAAGGAAAGCACTTGACAGCCTATCCTACATCTAAGTGCTGGTCGCTAAGCAAACAAGAAAGGATAAAACAAGTCATGATATACCAATAAGATCAAGTTTATTAACCGTTGCATAGGCCATGGCAATAAAATTATCGGCTGTTCGGTATCCACGAGCCTTTCTTTTGGTAGCCTGAACTAAACTGTTTATTCCTTCAAGAAGGCCATTGGTCATCTTTGTAACAAACCATCTTAAGATTCCGCCTTTATGTTGTTTTAGTGTTTTTGCAACTTTAATCATTGGTTCTAGTCGGGATCGAATAGCCCAGCTATGCCATTCATCAAAATACAATTCAGAAAGGATTGGGTGTTTAGTCCACATTTTCTGAAGCGATAGTTTCATGCGATAGGCACGGCCTGTTGCCAAATCCAAATCCTTTAATTTAGCCAATTTACTTCCTTGTTTTTCTGTTAGGTTTTCGGGGTTCTTCAGCCAAGCGTATCGTGAATTTTTAAGTTCTGGCTGTGTAGCTTGTTCTTGTTTTCGTACCTGATCTAATGCTTCATTTACCATTTTCATGACATGAAATTTATCAAACGTAATCGTTGCATTCGGGAATTTCTCTTCAATACCCGAAATAAAGGCTGGTGACATATCGCAACAAAATTCTTTAATCTGGGAATGTAAAACCCCTTTACTGTCTAGAAACTGGCTAAACACCTGCAGTACATCTGCACCTTTACCAGTAGTAGCGAAAATTAAGCGTTTGGTATCCATATCAATAAAAAATGTCACATATTTATGGCCTTTTGCTCGTGATGTTTCATCCATCGCTATACGAGTGACATTAGATACATCTATGTTTTCCATGGCTTTGTTGACATAATATTTAAATACTCGCCAAAGGCGCGTATCATGTTCGCCTACTTCACGAGCTACGGCAGCGACAGGCATTTCAACCATTAGCGACAACACATGGTGCTCAAATAATAATGAAAATCCAGCTCCTGGACGTGCCCAATCAATGACAACCGTACGTATTTTACCGCATGACTCACATTTTACTCGTGGCATTCTGGCATGGAGAATGGTCTTGTATTGCCAAAAATTTAGATGTCTCCAAGTCCGGTCTTGATCTTGTATATCATGAACTTTACATCCCGTTTTACCGCAATTAGGACAAGAAAATTCCGCTCCTGATTGATATTCAATATAAATGTGTAAGGTGTTTTCTTCTTTAGCTAATTCATTATGGAAAACATACCAAGGTTTAGGTATTTCTAACGCATCTTGGAATACATTATACTCTTCTTCAAAGTTTTTCATAAGACTATCACCCCAGGTAATTTAGTAGTATTACCCAGTATAGACAGCTTTGGGAGGCTTTAAACTAAACATTAAATAGCGAGGAAGCTCTTTTGAAATCTGCATACATTCTTATCAAGTCAAGTGACTCATCATCAATTATGTAATGCCCTCGTTCATTTTTTTCTAAATTCATTCCCATATATTTCATTATTCTATTAACCTGATTTCTATGATTTTCCCCTAATATCTTTGCGACTTGACCCGTTGTATATGTATTTGACATTAATTTCACCCCTAATGATAATTTGGATAAATATATATTAAACGTAACAGTGGTGTAACGGTCAAGCACTTACACCCTCGATAACTCAAAAATATTTTGCTAGTACCACAATTATAATTATCTACACTTAGTCAGATTTCCATATGGATAACAGCCCTGAAGAGTAAAATTTTTTCGAGATAATTCCACCCAAACTTTGTCAAATATGGGATAATGATGGTATGTAAAAAACCTATTCTATTGGCATTTGGGGGGGATTTTTTTATGGTAACAAGGAAAGAAAAGCGTGAAAAGGAAAAAGAGGTAAATTATTTATTCGAGTTGCTAAAAACACAAAATCATTTTTTAAAAATTTAAACAAATTACTCAAAAATATTGATGATCCAAGGCACCAAAGCTATATTACCTATGACACGGCAGTCCTTTTGATGATGGTTATTTTGAAAAATGCATGCAACTTAAAAAGCATGCGCGAAATGACAAACGAATTTAATAAGGAAGAGTGTATTAAAAATTTGGGGAAATTGTTGGAGAATGAGGATTTGGAAGAACTGCCCCATTATGACACAATCAATGATTTTTTATCACGAGTGAACCCGGCAGAACTTGAAAGGATCCGAATCGATATGATCAAGAAATTATTTGAAAAGAGGTGTTTTGACTCCTATCGTATCAATGGGAAATACTGGGGTATTGCCATAGATGGGACAGGGATTTTTACTTTTGACAAAAAACATTGTGAACACTGCCTGAAACGGGAGCACAAATACATAGACAAGGAAACGGGTGAAGAAAAAATAAAGACCATCTACATGCATCATGTCTTGGAAGCCAAATTAATCGTGGGAAATATGGTGCTAAGTGTGGCCTCCGAGTTTATTGAAAATGAATCAGAGGACGTGGAAAAACAAGATTGTGAGTTGAATGCTTTTTATCGACTGGCCGCTAAACTGAAAGACCGCTTCAAACGACTGCCTATCTGTATGATTGCCGATAGTCTTTATGCCTGTGAAAATGTATTTAAACAATGCAAGGTGAATAATTGGAACTACTTATTCCGTTTTAAGGAAGATCGTATCAAAAGTATTGCCAATGAATTTCAAGCGTTAAAAAATATGGAAGAGGAAGAAGGCAAGAAAGCTAATGTGGTAAAGATACGTGAAAGCGAACAGCGAGGGGAAATCACCTGGGTGAACGATATTAATTACAGAGGCTATGGGGTAAATGTTTTCGAATGCGAAGTAGAGGATAAAAAAAGAAAACAAAAGTTTACTTTTATCACAGATATAAAAATCACAAAAAACAATGCAAAGAAACTGATGAACGCTGGCAGAAGCCGCTGGAGAATAGAGAATGAGGGGTTTAACAGGCAAAAAAACCTGCGCTACCACATTGAACACGCAAGCAGCCAAGATTACAATGCCATGAAAAATCACTACCTATTGACCCAGATTACAGAGATTATCATGGTGTTGCATGAGCATGGGTCAAAAGCATTGAGAATCATGAAGAAAACGGTAAAAGAAATATCCTCGCGATTGTTAGAAGCCTTCCGTGGGCAAACACTAACAGACGAGGATATCGCACAACTGGGAAAACCTATGCAAATTAGGTTTACCTAGTGAGTTAATTGTACCAAAGGATGTGATGTTTGGCAAAGAAAAAATAGTTATCCACAACAAACAAAAATAAGTTATCCACATTTTTTAAAAAAATAGGCAAAATTGGTTCTTTTTGACCCTTTTTATGAATAAATTTAACTGGAAATTTTTACCAAATGTGGATAAGTGTATTTCCACAAAATTACCGGAAATTGATAAATTTACTCCTCATAGCTGTATGGATAAATATTTTCTTGACATAAATTATTAAATCCTGTAAATTAATATTACAAAATGAATAAACACCAATGAAGAAATAAAAATTAATTACACAATAGACAAAGCGCCTAGCAATTACACATTGCAGCCAGATTCAACTTGATAGGAGTATTTACTTGCATCCAGTCATTTATTTTTTTAGCCCAAATAGGCTTTGTTTGAAACACTTATAACAAACTACTAACACACTTCAGATAAAATGCAAAACAAAAATGCTTTTGCAATAAGTCACAGGTCCATATGGATTCTGTTCCTTGTTGTAAAAGCATTTTTTTGTGCTGCAATGATCGAAAAATCATCATGGTGGAGGTATGAAAAATGGAACAACAGCTATCAGTTAATCTAACTATCCCGATCCCGTCTGATACCGTATTAATCTCAAAAGTAGAACTGGAGGAGCTTAAACAGCAACAACTGTATGGAGTCTACTGGTCAATGAAAGATCTCGAAACAAGAATCAATCGAAAACATGAATGGATTAAAGAAAATATTCTTTATCCATCACATTTCAGAAAAATACTTGATGCTGAACATGGTGGTTTTGTCTTCTACCCAAAAACAAAAGGGCAAACTTAGTCTTTTCATGCTTTAAAAATGGCAGACTTTTTGGATAAGAATTTTCACCGAATATTTTCTTCCTAGTAGCAGATAGAATTCCTACTTCCTTATATGTAACTACAAAACAATATAAAAAATTGTTAAAATAAGGGTGACCTATTTCGGAACTGGCCACCCTTATGAAAAGTGAGGGGAAAATATGGCTAGTATTCAAAAACGAGGAAAAACATATCAGTTTACTGTTAGCCATATGGTTAACGGAAAATCAAAACCTATAAGAAAGGGAGGCTTCCGCACTAAGAAAGAAGCTCAAATTGCAGCTGCAGAGATAGAATCACAGTTAAGTAAAGGACTTCTTCCTCATCTAACTCCAGTGCCAATAGATGACTATTTTGACAAGTGGGTTAGGCTTTATAAAACAAATATCAGTGTTACTACTCGAAAGCATTACGAATACACTTATAAAGCGATCAAAGAATACTTCGGGAGTAAACCCTTACAAGAGATCACCAGACATGATTATCAAATGTTTATTAATCAGTTTGGTTCTAGTAGATCTAAAGAAACAGTAGAAAAGGTAAATACCCATATTCGTGCATGTGTGAAGGATGCAATGGATGAACAAATTATTCATCGTGATTTTACAAGAAATGCTGTAATTACCTATACTGTACCAGCCAAAAAATCAGAAGAAAAACATCTTAACTATAAAGAAAGCGAGATCTTATTAAAACAGATATGGAAGAACATTAACAAGGGATTAGGTTATTCACTACTTCTACTAGGATTAACTTCCGGAATGCGCTTTGGCGAAATGGTTGGACTTACAAGGAAAGACTTTGACTTTCAAAAAAATACGATAAGAATTAATAAGACCTGGGGTTATATGAAACGCCACCCTGAAGGTTTCGGACCGACAAAAAACGAACAATCTGTCCGAACGATAACAATGAATCCAACTGTCATGGCTCATTTTAAAAAACTATTTAAAACCATGCCTACAAATATTCATCAGTTGGTTTTCTATAGTCCTACCTCTAAATACAAAGTTATAAGCAACACAAATGCTAACAAGCTATTGAAGAAAACGTTAAGCAATCTTGGTATTGAACCAATCACCATTCACGGGTTACGTCATACACATGCAAGTGTTCTTTTGTATAAAAATGTTTCAATTCATTATGTAAGTGAACGACTTGGGCATGGAGACATAGACACAACGTTAAGGGAATATACCCACGTCATTAAAGAGTTGCGTGAGAAAGACGAGCAAGAAACCATCAATATTTTTGAGAAAATGATTGTGTAATTCTTGTGTAAAAAATGTGTAAAATCGTTTTGAAACCAATCGTTTTCAATCGAAACTAAAAAACAATCGAGTAGGAGGCTAGCCATTAATTGGTTAGCCGACCTCTCACACCACCGTACATACGGTTCCGTATACGGCGGTTCCAAGAGTTTACTGCCGTACAGACAAATAGTGTTCTAGGAAACTCTTGAACTTAGCTCTTTTGAAGAGCTTATTCGTCAGAGTTTGGCTCAGAATCTTGCTACCTGCAATTCGCCAGTAGCCTTTTCTTGTATTTGCCCACTCTAGTGCTTTCCAATGGTTAACACCTAATTTCCTAAGCCATTTATACCTCGTTCGGACTCTCTTCCAATTTTTCCAGGTTATCATTCTTATACGTCTTCGCGTCCATTCATCCGTTCTTTCCATGAGTTTCTTCATATCAGCTAGTTTAAAGTAATTCACCCAACCCACTATTTTCTGATTTAGCTTTTTCTTTCTTTCAGCCATGCTCATACCATTACTTCTGCTAGTGGTTTCGCGAATACTATCTTTCAGTTTTTGTACACTCTTGGGATGGACTCTGAAACGACACTTTCCACGATAAAGGTAAAATCCATATCCGAGGAATTTTATTCTTTTTATATGTGTTACTTCCGTTTTCTCTTGATTTACCTTGAGTTTCAGTTTCTTCTCAATGAAAGGAAGTATATGCTCATATGTTCTTTGCCCACTTCTTTTTGTTTTGCAGAAGATAATCAAGTCATCTGCGAAACGGACAAAACGATGGTTTCTTGCTTCTAATTCTTTGTCCAGCTCATTCAACATAACGTTCCCTAATAACGGACTTAACGGTCCTCCCTGTGGAACACCTCTGGTGTTCGATTCGAATACACCATTTGCCATAATTCCAGCGTTTAGGAATTTGTGAATCAAAGAGATAACTCTACCGTCCTTTATTGTTTTACTAAGAAGTTGTATAAGTAAGCTGTGGTTAACCGTGTCAAAGTACTTTTCTAAATCCATATCAACCACATAACGGTACCCGTCATCTACATGCTCTTTTAATCGTTGTAGGGCATCATGTTGACTTCTACGAGGACGAAAGCCGAAACTACCATCCGAGAATTGTCTCTCATAAATTGGGGTTAGCACTTGAGCAATAGCCTGTTGAATTAAACGGTCTACAACTGTTGGTATTCCTAACTTTCTCATTTTCCCGTTATCCTTTGGTATTTCAACCCTTCGGACTGGCTGGGGATGATATTTCCCTGCATAAATGGACCGGACTAATTCTTTCCCATTTAACCTTAAATAGCCTAGTAACTGGTCTACTGTCATCTTATCGACTCCACCAGACCCTTTATTACTTTTGACTCTTTTGTAAGCTTGATTAAGATTGTCAGGGGATAAAATTTTCTCCAACATTCCATCTTTTTGTCTGTGACTGTTGGTGGCGTTGTTTTCAGTTATCCTCTGTACACTATGCCCTCTGTCATATCCTTCGTGTTCCGCACTATCTTTCCGACAGTAGGTTTCTGTTTGTTTTCTGCATTCTGGCATGTCTTCGGTAACATTCATTGACTGCCACCTCCTCTGGTTTCCCCTTCCTTCGGTGTCAAAGACACCTCCGTACTATGGTTCTGCTGACTTCTCACGACAAATCTTATTTCAACCGAGCTTCATACACTGTTTCCACTCGTCCGTGAGACCTCCCGCGGTAAGACGATTCACTTTCCTTCCATATACCTGCACCATTTACGCTCCCATGTCCGGGTAGTTTTCGGGCTTTGACTTGTTTAGCAGTCTCGCCCCATGAGATGCGCCTGATGATGTTCGTGTTCCTCAGGCCGGAATTTTGCCTCCAGCTTCCTTCAGATTCCACCTCACGATGGACACCCTTGCTCTTGGCTAATGGTTGGTTACTACCTACCCCCATAGCGGACTTTCACCGCCTAGTTAATCGCCATGCACGGCGCACTAAAAAAGGCTCGTAAACCCTTATATATTAAGGCTTACGAGCAAATAAGTCTTTTTAAAAATTAACTTAAAAAATACTAAAGATACCGGTGGACAGGATTAATTATTTATCAATTATTGAATGGTCCCATGCGGTTCTGTGAAATCGAAAGCTCCAGGCAGACTCCTTTCAGAAAGACTAAAAAGTCTGGAAAAACTGGGGATTATATCAAGACAAGTATTCCCGGAAGTGCCCGTACGGGTGGAGTACTCATTAACGGAAAAAGGATTGGCATTAACTCCGGTGATTAAGGAATTGCAAACTTGGGCATTAAAGTATATAAATGTATAATTAAATGTAATGAAGAATCTACAAAATAGCCATAGAAATGCCAGGTAATCTCTTTCCTTCTCATGATCACCTGGCAGTTTTACTCATCCTCTTGTTGCTTCTAATTCAAGCGATATACTTACTTCAACACCAACAAGCACACCGCCAGTTTCTAGTGCAGCATTCCATGTTAATCCATAATTGCTGCGATTAATTTGTCCACTGACAGAAAAACCAGCAGTTTCAGCACCTGACATCGGATTTTTCGAAAATCCAACCAACTCCACTTTAAATGTTTCTGATCGTGTAACACCACGAATGGTCAAATCGCCGGTCACATCATACTCATTATCCCCGTTTTTGACAATCTTTGTAGCAGAAAACGTTAATTTTGGATAATTTTCTACATCAAAAAAGTCTGCAGATTTTAAGTGCCCATCACGGTCTTGGTTTCTTGTATCAATGCTTGCCAAATCAACGACAAAATCAATATTTGCTGTTGTTAAATCGTTCGGGTCAGCCTCAATGGTTGCATCAAATGTGTGGAATGTTCCTTTCACCTTTGAAATCATCATATGTTTTACAAAAAAATCAACACTGCTATGAGCTGCATCTAAAACCCATTTTTCTTTTGCCATAATTAATTCCCCCATTTCAACTTACTTTATGTAAGTTTATTTATATACATAAGTATAAAGTAAAAAAAATTATTGTCAATTAAAATATCTCGATTTAAAGATACTTTTTAAAAACAATTGAACCGCCAATGTTAACCTAGACTTGATGTAAGATTTATTACCACTGAAATTAGAAGCATTTTTATCTTATTTTTCCTAATAATAAACGAAAAAAAATAAGTAGCGACTTTTCTCAATCTATATCCATATACTTGCTTAACATTTTTTCAAACTAACAAATAAATAAACACCTCTCATTAAGAAAGGTGTTATTTGTCTTTTCATATGTTTTGATAATGTTTACTGAAAAACTCATCCAATATTACTTTATGGCCTTTCACCAATTGTTGGGGGAGCTGATTCGGATGGCAAAATCGGGCCGATACCGATTCAGAGAAATCGACCTTCAACTCCCCCGAAAAATGGTTTGTATAATATGCAACAGTAACCATAAAAAACTCATCACCATTTTGTGCACGAACAAAATATTCTGGTCCTGAATACACATTGATAAATTGTAATTGATCAACGATAAGACTGGTTTCTTCAAATACTTCACGACGTGCTGTCTCTTCCGTTGTTTCTCCCAGTTCCATTAATCCACCAGGTAAACCCCAAGTACCTTTTGGATATGTTCTTTCCTGTAATAAAATTTCACCTTCATCATTTACGATAACAGTAACAGAGCCTACCAAAATTATCGGTCTTGACCCAATCATTTTACGTAAATCCTCAATATAGCCCACATCAAAAACTCCTGTCATTTTATTTTCTATCCGTATTATATGAATTAATTGCTTCAATGGAAAGGAATTAAAAATAGGGAGCTTTAATCACTATTCCATAAAAATTTTGCAAAGGTTAATAAGGAATCATACAGCTAAGGTTTTTTTGTTATAATATTGATTAAAGGGTAAAGAAAGGATTGTTTAAAAGAAAGGATTGTTTATATGAAAAGAGAAAAATCTTGCGGTGCCATTGTTTTTACATCAGAAGAACCTCACAAAGTTCTGCTTATTAAACATCAAAACGGCGGGCATTGGGCATTTCCTAAGGGACATGTGGAAGAGGACGAAACTGAAACTGAAACTGCCCTCCGTGAAATTGCGGAAGAAACCGGTCTTCAAGTTAACTTAGATACGAACTTTCGCAAAGTGGTTACCTATTTTCCTTTCGGGGACGTTTTAAAAGATGTCATATATTTTCTCGCTTACACAAAATCAACTGCTATTCAACGTCAACTGGAGGAAGTAAGTGATGCAGAATGGTTTCCGTTATCAGAAGCAATCGATAAAGTGACATTCGAAAACGATAAAATTATTCTGAAAGCTGCGATTGACTATATAAAAAAACGAAAGTAAGATGTTCCGGACATTTAAAATTTTGAGATCTTGTTTGCCAAGATCTCCATTCAACTTTTACTTTCAGATATAACTACACCACGTTTTTTCATTTCTTCAATATAAATATCACCGGGAACAATTTGTTCAGGTGGAAAAACGCCTCTTTTTGTGAGAAGACCACTTGCAATCATTTGTGCAACAACTGAAATCGTATTAGCTGTTGCTCTCGCCATCGCGGTGACATTTTTAGTTGAATCCTTAAATGTCACCATTTCATACGTATAGGTAGTTGGTTTTAACTCTTTTTCTCCTGAAACAATTACCCGTAATAAAGTGACATCGTCTTTATCTTTTAATTCAACAATCGGTTCTAGGACTTTTAATAGTATGCTCCTTGGATTAATGGTTTTACCATCTACTTCAACTTCATAATCAGCTCTTGTAAGATTTAAATCTACAAGTAATTTCATCTTTTTCGCATGACCCGGATAACGGATTGTTTTATATTCCAATGTTTCTAATTCCGGAAAAGAAATAGATAATGTAGAAGTTCCACCTGAAGTATGAAAGGCTTCTAGTGGACCAAATTTTTCAAAATAAATCGGTTCTACTTCAGATAACGACGGTACAACCATTAATTTGCCATTACGAATAATGTAAGAAGGATCGGTGTAGTGATCAAGTAAACCTTCCAGTGAGAATACATGATTATATTCTAATGGAGGTTCTGGTCTTACCGGAATTCCGCCCACGTACAATTTGATTGCTGTTGTTTTATCAAGCTTACTATATCCATAGCCTGATAAAATATTAATCATACCCGGAGCTACCCCTAAATCAGGAATAATGGTAACACCGGCGTTTTTCGCATCATTTTTTAAAGCAAGCACTTTATCCGTTACATGACCTATATGACCACCTAAATCAACAGAATGAACACCTACTTTAATTGCTGTTTTTGCGACAACTTCATTAAACGAGTAAAAGAGTGCATTAATTATACAATCATATTGACTCATAAAATTCGCCAGTTCTTCTTCATTGCGAGCATCAACTTGAAAAGGAGTCAATATTTGCGACTGAATTTGTTCACAAACTGTTTTTGCAAGGTTAAAATCAAGATCGGCCAATCCGACTGTTGTTACACCGAAACTTTCCACTAAATCCCGAGCAACTTCTTTTCCCATAAGTCCAGAACCTAACACTCCGATTTTCATCACCATACTCCTTTCCATTTTTTCGTTTTTCGACAAGTTAAAAGGATACCGACAATTTCCATTCATTCAAATATCGATAACATTACTGTTTTTTAAAATGGTTCTATATCATTTTGAGCAGTTTATAAGTTGCCGTCTTAGTAGGTATGCTTGACATGAGTAATGTTGGAATATTCTGTTATTAACCTGGTTGAAAGTTTAGTGGATTTCAGCATTGCGGGATACTGTGAAACTTCCATCAGTGGTCTGCCCACTGATGGTTAGTTGAACCAATCGGGCACTTACGGGAACTTTCTTCCTCCTTTTCTTCTTTGATCTTCCTTATAACTAGGAGGAAGATTAGTGACCGTTTGTGCGGGACAAATTTGCAGCGAAAAGGACGATAGAGGTATGAATTTCAAATAGAAACAAACATAGACGAGACTCCTTTATTGAACGAATCAGGATTCACTTGATCTGTAACTCATCTTTACCTTCCCATGCAGGTAGCATTTTATTCAATGGTTTATCTTTCCGATAACCCAATACATACTCTGCTTGCATAATTGTATGGATTTCTCTCGTCCCTTCGTAAATAACCGGTGCTTTTGAATTGCGTAAAAATCGTTCTACCGGATATTCATCGGAATAACCATAAGCTCCGTGAATTTGGACAGCATCATCGGCAGCTTTATTGGCAAAATCACATGCCTGCCACTTTGCAAGTGATGTTTCACGTGTATTTCGTTTCCCTTGATTTTTTAGCTCCCCAGCTTTATAAACAAGGAGTCTGCTCATTTGTAAACCCGCTTCCATATTGGCAATCATTTGCTGAACTAATTGATGTTTACCGATGGGTTCTCCAAACGTTTCCCTTTCATGACAATACTTTACACTTGCTTCCAGACAAGCCATAATTTGACCGACTGCCCCAGCAGCAACTGTAAAACGACCGTTATCGAGGGCAGACATCGCAATCTTGAATCCTTCTCCTTCTTCACCAAGTAAGTTTTCTTTTGGTACTCTCAGATTATCGAAAAATAATTCCCCCGTATTACCAGAACGAATCCCTAATTTTCCTTTAATAGCTCTAGAAGAAAAACCCTCCCAAGTCCGTTCCACAATAAATGCAGACATCCCGTGATATTTCTTTGTTTTATCGGTATAAGCAAACACGATAAAATGATCGGCGATATCACAAAGGGAAATCCATGTTTTTTGACCATTTAAAATATAATACTCTCCCTCTCTTTTTGCGGTTGTTTGAATAGCGGCAACATCTGAACCTGCCGCAGGTTCCGTCAACCCAAAAGCCCCAATCTTTTCACCTTTAGCCTGCGGGACCAAATATTTTTGCTTTTGTTTCTCGGTACCCCATTGTAGTAAACTTAAACTATTTAGACCGGTGTGGACAGAAACCGCCGTCCGGAAAGCTGTATCTCCTCTTTCTAATTCCTCACAGACAATGGCAAGTGAGTTATAATCCATTCCACTCCCACCGTATTTATCTGGAATGCAAACACCCATCAATCCAAGTTCACGCAGCTTATCAAAAATGTCACGAGGGAATGCGCCTGAATGATCCCATTCACGAATATAGGGAACAATCTCTTTATCTACAAAGCTCCTAACTGTTTCTCTTAGTATATTTTGTTCTTCGGTAAAATCAAAGTTCAATTTTCTCATCTCCCATAAATAGTCCGAATAATATTTAAACAATTGTGATAAGCCCCTTTTATTATCGGGTTTATGAAACATGACATTCTTTCACCAATATCTCAGAGAATAAGCTTCCATTCAACTCCTTTCAATAAAATTTATGTTTTCCTCCATAAAATTATTTGTAAATCCTAATCATTTCCTTATTAAAAAAACCAGTTCATAAATGACACGAACTAGATGTTGTCATCATGAACTGGTAAAGGAAGTAATCTGCTTTATAGCAGACCATGCAAAATGATGGAGGAAACACAAGTAACTAACAATAGAATGTTAAAACATGTGTTATTACTGTTTATTTTAATACAAAACCAATGATTTGTAAACGTTTTCTTTTTGATTTTCCGAATTGATTCAATCCTAGGAGAAAATTAACTTAATCTGCTTTCCACTTGATGGCAAACTTCTTCAGCACTTAATCCACTGGCTTCAATGACTGAACCTTGTGTAACCGTATTATGCATCCCCATCATATTAGTATCCAGACCTGTTACTACACAACAATCGCAACCAGAAGCATCATTTTCATTTTTCAATTCTACCACATCATATCCTTTTTCCATTAATGCGAATTTTATATCTGTCAAAGAAGACTCAACACAGATTTTTGGCATACATTCCACCTCCTCATTGGTAATTTTGCCTTCCTTGTCAAATTTATACATTGATTCATTCTACCAGAGAAATCATTTTATTTTTTATTTTTTAATAGGGAGAAGTCAAATATTTATATATTGGGAATTCATTGGGCATTACAAAAGAAACGTATGAAAAAATTTGAAAAAGCTACGTCATTTATCATTCAGATCTGACCAAAAGGGCCAGCTCCGTGACAAGATTTTTATAAATGAATCACTTGAACCCTATTCATTTGATACTCGAACTAGTTGCTTTCCAATATTTTTCCCATAGAATAAATTGATAAATGCAGCCGGAGCGTTTTCCAGCCCATCAATAATTGTTTCCCGGTATTTCAATTTTCCTTCGGTCACCCATGTCGCCAAATCGCGGTATCCTTCCGCAAAACGTTTAGAATAATTGGAGACAATAAACCCTTGCATTAAAATACTGCGGGTCACTAACAGGCTTTGGAAACGTGGTCCATATTCAATTTTTTCATTATTATATTGAGAAATATCACCACAAAGGACGATGCGCGAATGAAAATTCATGAAGCGCATCACTATATCAGAAATTTCTCCACCAACATTATCGAAATAAACGTCAATCCCATTTGGGCAAGCTGTTTTTAACGCCTGCTTTATTTGATCTGTTTTATAATTGATAACTGCATCAAATCCCAGTTCTTCTTTTAAATATGCAATTTTTTCCTGGGAACCGGCAATACCCACGACATGACAACCTTTTAGTTTCGCAATTTGGCCGACAACCATGCCGACTGCACCGGCTGCCCCTGAGATGACAACCGTTTCCCCTTCTTTTGGTTTTCCAATATCTAGCAGCCCGAAATAAGCGGTTAAACCCGGCATTCCGATAACGCCGAGCGCTGTCGAAATCGGTGCTAAGTTCGGATCCACTTTTCGAATGTGGCGCCCGTTTGAAACGGAGTAATCCGCCCAATCAAGTTGCCCTTCTACAATATCCCCTTCTTGGAAATTCGAATGTTTCGATTCGACAATTTTACCGACTACCCCGCCGGTTAAAACTTTACCTACTTCAAACGGGTCAACATATGTTTTTATCCCGGTCATTCTTCCACGCATATAAGGGTCGACGGATAAAAAGATTGTTTGAATTAAAATTTCTCCTTCCTTAATCTCAGGGATAGCCTCTGTTACGATTTGGAAGTTTTCTTTTGTCGGCATTCCGCTTGGCCGGCTACCTAAAATGATACGTCTGTTTTCATTTTTCATTTGAAACCCCTCACTTTCAATTACTGTGGCTGTAAAAATTGTTCTAAATTGGTCCGAACGACTTCCGGAATCGGCATTGTTTTTTGCTGTTCAAAATCGAAACTAACGAGTGTGGCTGTTCCCTTTGCGATGATGGTTCCCGAATCAGCATTGATAATGAGATGTTCGACGGTAAAACTTTTATTTCCAATATTAGAAACAGTGGTCGCCACCTTTAATGTTTGACCTGCATAGCTCTGAGCAATATAATCACATTTTGTTGAAGCTAATATTAAATTTAATCCGGGTAAGGATTCATGATGACCGTAACCCAGTTCATTGAAAAATTTTGTCCGTGCTTCTTCCATATATAAAAAATAACTTGTATTATTTACATGTCCGGCCGCATCGGTTTCACTAAAACGGACATATACTTCAATTTCGTGCATAGCTAGTCTCCTTTTCTATTAAATTATGTATTTCTAAAGGTTTAATGTTCCTCCGTCAATGATTAATGTTTCACCGGTTATAAAGGAGGATTCGTCTGAGGCCAGGAATAACACTGCATTAGCAATCTCTTCCGGTTTTCCGACTCTTCTTAATGCATTTGCCGTTGAAAGAATCGGCCATTTTTCCGACTTCTTCCAATCTTCAACGATATCTGTATCAATAATTCCGGGGGCGATGGCATTCACTCGTATATTTTTTCTGCCAAACTCGGTCGCGGCCGTTTTTGTTAAAGCGATGACACTGCTTTTGGATGCTGAGTAGGCGCTAACAAGCTTTTGTCCCTTTATCCCGGCGATGCTTGCTGTATTAATAATGGAACTGCCCGGCTCCATTTTTGGAATGACGTATTTCATTCCCAGAAAGACACCGGTCAAATTGATATTAATTACCTGTTGCCATTCTTCCAAAGAAACATCGGGCAATTTTTTCTCCATACTGCCTACCCCTGCATTGTTAAAAAGAATATCAATTTTTCCGAATGTATTCATTGTTGCTTCTGCCAATGACTGAACTTCATCCGGTTTGGACATATCTACTTTTATAAATAATGCGTCACCTCCCCTTTCTTTAATCATGCTGACAGTTTCGATGCCTTTTGCTTCCTGAATATCAGAAATAACGACCCGAGCACCTTCTTCAACAAATTTTAATGCAGTGGCACGGCCGATTCCTCCCCCACCGCCTGTAATAATGGCAACTTTATTCTGTAACCTCATCCAATCTTCCTTTCTATCTTTATTGAATTTCTATTTTGATATATTTACAATTAACTTTCCGTATGTTTTCCGCTCGGCCAAAATTTCTAATGCTTCCGGAACTTCTTTTAAATCAAATTCACGATAGATAAGAGGATGAATCTTTCCTTGTCCATTAAGGTTCATTAACTTCTGATGGATTTCTTTTACTCTTTCCGGATAAAGCTTTGCAAACAATCCCCAATGGACACCAACAATGGAATAGTTTTTTACCAATGCGTGGTTCACCGGAGCATCTGAAATTCTTCCGCCGGCAAAACCAATGACAAGGATTCTTCCATCAAAGGCAATACATTTTCGGGATTTGTCGAATACATCCCCACCGACCGATCATAAATAACGTCTGCTCCTCGCCCATTGGTTTCTTTCTTAACAATATCCACAAAGTCATCACGTGTATAATCGATAGCAACATCTGCTCCCAATTGTTGACAAATTTTTACTTTCTCAGCTCCGCCCGCCGTAGCAATTACTTTTGCTCCAATCGCCTTACCAAGTTGGATGGCAGCAGAACCAACTCCACCAGCTCCGGCATGAACGAGTAATACCTCACCAGTTTTGAGATTTGCCCGATGATGCAGTGCATAGTAAGTCGTTTGATAGGTAATAAATATTCCGGCAGCTTCCGAACTTGACATCGAATCCGGAATTTCGTAGACGGAATGTTCCGGAATGACGACATACTCCGATAAACCGCCATTTGGTAATCCGGGGGTAGCAAGAACGCGTGTGCCTATTTTGACATTGCAACCTTCCCCAACATCTCTGACAACCCCGGAAATTTCAGAACCCGGAGTGAAAGGAAGCGGGGGTTTTTCCTGGTATTTTCCTTGACAAAGTAAAATATCAAAGAAATTTAATGCCGCCGCTTCAACTTCTATTAAAACTTTTCCCGGTTCAACAGATGGAACCGGCACTTCTTGCAATGCCAATACCTCTTTCGGTTCGCCTAATTTTGTCACTTTCCAACTTTGCATACTGCATATACCTCCCTTTTTAATCGGTTCGTCTGGAAAATCAGATAAGTTCAATTTGCTACAGCAATCATTTTAAAAGCCGTCGCAAAACTTTCCCCGAAGAAGTTGCGGGTAATTGGTCAATAAACTCAATAAAACGGGGATATTTGTAGGCAGCCATGTTTTCTTTCGCCCATTTCATCATTTCAAGTTCAGTAATTTTTCCTTTATATTCCGGCTTTAAAACGACAAAGGCCTTAACACTTTCTCCGCGCACTTCATCAGGAACACCAATTACTGCAACTTGCAAGACGGCAGCATGTCTACTCATTAACGCTTCAGCATCTTCAGGGAATACACTATATCCGGAAGATTTTATCATTTCCTTGGAACGACCAAGAAAATATAAAAAGCCCTCTTCATCAAATTTACCAATATCTCCGGTAAATACCCATCCATTGCGCAAAGTTTTTGTTGTTGCCTCCGGATTGTTAAAATACCCTTTAAAAACACCGGGATTTTTAATAACAATCTCACCTTGTTTCCCGGTAGGTAAATCTTCCCCAGTAACAGTATCTACTATCCTTATTTCCGTTTCATAGGTGGGAATCCCGCATGAACCATATTTGACTTTATCCATTGGCATGAACGTATCGCATGTATGTGTTTCACTTAATCCATATGATGCTTCAAAAAGTGGACAACCCTTTGTTCGTTGTTTCCATGCATTGGCCAATTTTTCATCCACTTTCATTCCAAAACTTGTGGCAAAATTTAATTCAAGAGAAGTTAAATCTCGTTGTTCAATGCTGGGAACGTTTAATATCGCGGCATTCATTAAGGCAATCGTATACAATTTATTAATTTTGTAAATTTCTATTGCTTTTATTGCTGCTTCCACTTCAAATCTTGTTAGTAAAATACATGTTGATGCAGAATAAACAGGAATATTTACTCCCATCACCATTCCTGCAATATGGCATAATGGAGCTGTGGCTAGTGTACGGTCTGTTTTATTGATTTGGTACGTATTCACGGTTGCTGCAGTTTTAAATAGAGCATTACCATAGGTTAGCATGGCTGCTTTCGGCCTGCCGGTTGTACCTGATGTAAAGACCATCAAACTGACGTCTTCCCACACATCAATTTTAACTGTTGTATCTAATGGATCATGAGCCTTTATTACTTCTATCATGTCAAAACTATTCAAATTACTTTGCTCTTTAGGTGACTTCAATTCATTTGGGACGGGTAATGTAATTTGATCACTTAAAAAATCACGATAATTTGTCGTAATAATCAGTTGCAGTGTTGAAACTTGGTCCATCATCTTTTCAACAATTGGAAATAACTCTTGACTCGTAATTAATGCCTTAATCCCTACTTCATTTACCGAGTATTCCAATTCAGCTTCTTTATACATTGGATTCAGCGGAACAACGACAGCACCTAGCATTTGTATGGCGTAATGACCAATTAAATATTGCGGACAATTTTGCATATATAATGCGATTCTGTCCCCTTTGACAATTTGTTTCGATTTTAGGAAGTTTGCGAATTTAAGAGAGCTCTCACATAACTGTTTCCATGTGATATGATTCCCATAATAAACATACCCAGTTTCATTGGGGTAGTCCGTTGCATTTTGTATTAAATATTCGTGTAATGGTCTTTCACCAAGACGATACACTAGTGTTTCCGGGATAAATTTTGGCCAACTCTTTTTTAGTACGGAACTCAAACTAACCACACCTCCAACGCATATGAACGGGAATTTTTAGACAGGTCCTCTTCTAAATTTTCTTTCAACAAAGAGGCCCCGTTTCCAAACAACTGCCTGAATGTTTATAGTCTTATATAACACTTTCAACTAATTGAATTACTCTGAAACTTTCGCAGATGCTTCTCTAATCTTTCTTCTTAAAATTTTACCAACGCTTGTTTTTGGTAATTCTGACCGAAACTCAACAATTCTCGGTACTTTAAAAGCAGCCAATTTTTCACGGCAAAAACTGATTAATTCATCTTCTGATACTTGTTGACCTTCTTTTAAAACGACGACAGCTTTTACGGTTTCACCGCGATAGGCATCCGGTACACCGACCACAACCGCTTCTTTAATCGCCGGATGTTGGTAAATCACTTCTTCTACATCACGGGGATATATATTATACCCGCTGGCAATAATCATATCTTTTTTCCGATCAACAATGTAGACATAGCCATCTTCATCCATGTAGGCAATATCACCGGTATAAAGCCATCCATCCCGAAGTGTATTCGCTGTTTCCTCAGGCATATTCCAGTATCCTTTCATCACTTGCGGTCCTTTTATAATCAATTCGCCTATTTCGCCGGGCTTTAATTCTTTTATACCATCGCCCAAATCGACAATTTTATAATCGGTGGATGGAACACCAATACCTACGCTGCCCGGCTTCCTCGGACCAAATGCCGGATTACAATGTGTTGTCGGTGAACTTTCTGACAGTCCATACCCTTCCAGAATCTTTGCCCCGGTTTTCTCTTCAAAGGTACGCATTAATTCCACATGCATCGGTGCACTGCCGCTATTACAAATTGAAATGCTGTCAAGACCGTATTCATTTACTTTCGGATGGTTGATTAATGCGATATACATTGTCGGCACACCCGGGAAGGAAGTCGGTTTTGTTTCTTTAATCGTTTGCAATACTTCTTCAATTTCGAATCGTGGTAACAAAATATTAAGTGCACCGGTATAGATTGCCAAATTCATACAGGACGTCATCCCGTATACGTGGAACAATGGAATAACAGTCAACATACGATCTTGCCCCGGTTTAATCTCATCTTTAAAATACTCATAACACTGGATTACATTGGCCAGTAAATTTCGATGGGTAAGCATGGCCCCTTTCGAACGTCCGGTTGTTCCACCGGTATATTGCAATACGGCAACATCTTCACTAGCTTGAATCATTACCGGTGTCGGCGGTTTTTTTACTGATTTTAAAAAGCTGGCAAAATCAATTGAGAACTCATCCACTGCTTCTTTTCCCTCAAAATTCACAGTAATAACGCGTTTAACAGAAGTGTTTGCAATAATTTGTTTCAGTACCGGCAACAATGGTTCATAGATCACAATGACTTTTGCTCCGGAATCCCGTAAAATGTATTCCAATTCGTTCGATGTATACATCGGATTTACTTGGGTTACAATTCCACCCGTTTGTAAAATTCCGTAATAGCTAATGATATACTGAGGACAATTCGGTAACATAATTGCTGCCCGATCTCCTTTTTCAAACCCATCCTGTTGCAGGCAAGATGCAAATGCACCGGCCAGTTCCCCTAACTTAGTATAAGAAATTTCTTGTCCGAAGAAATAAAGGGCCGGATGATTAGGATATTTCTTAACTGTTTCGACCAACATTTCAGGCAATGATTGATTGGGAATCTCCAACTCCGGGCGAATATGTTTTGGATAATGCTTATGCCAGACTTTTTCCATATTACCAACCTCCAAAATCGATTTAATAGATAGCGCTTACATCCAATTGCAAGATTACAAGTTTTTCTCCTTCACATCAAAATATTCATGCTAAGCATTTTTCATGCTTAATTGTAATTAGATTGAAGCTGTTTTTTGTTCCATTGCCTCTTTTTGAAGAACTCTCCATAATATTTTTCCGCTACTTGTGGTCGGGAATGTTTCACGAAACTCTACTATTTTAGGAACTTTATAACTTGCCATTTTTCCCTTTGCCCATTCAATGATTTCCTGTTCAGTAACTTTACCTTTTGCATTTTCTTTCAAAATGATATAAGCTTTCACGGTTTCTCCTCGTCTTGGATCAGGGGCACTGACAATACAAGCTTGTTGAACAGCAGGATGTTCATAAAGAATCGACTCTACTTCTGTCGGCCAAACTTTGAAACCGGAAGCATTAATCATCCGTTTTAATCGATCAACCATAAAAAAGTATCCTTCTTCATCCATTTTTACAATATCACCGGTCCGAAAAAATAATTTTCCATCAATCTCAATATGGGCTTCTTTATTTTCTTCATCCCGTTGATAATACCCTTTAAACACTTGGGGACCATTGACAACGAGTTCACCTTCCTGATTAGGACCAAGTTCCTTTCCGGTTCCAATATCAATAATTCTTGCATCTGTATTGAAGGAGGGAATCCCAAGACATTGCATTTTTGGCCGGTCTGGCGGATTGAAATGGGTATGTGACATAGTTTCAGTTAATCCGTATCCTTCAACATATTGTAAACCGGTTCTTTTGTATAAATTTTCTCCAACAGCCTGTGGTACTGTTGCTCCGCCGCCTCCAATGACTTGTAAAGATGAAAGATCATATTCTTTAAGATTTGGATTTGCTAAAAAGTCAATTAACATCGTACTAATATTGATCCAGTGCGAACATTGAAACTGTTCGATCGCTTTTGCCGCATAATCTCTGTCCCATCTTGTAAATAAAATAATCGTACTGCCTGCATAAATCGGTGCAAGAAGACTGTGAATAAGTCCTGTCACATGAAAAAGCGGTAAAGTCGTTAAAGCTACTGCATCTGCGGTCACATTCATCCACTGGTAAGCACTGACCGTATTGGCCTGAATGGTTTTATTTGTATGGACACACCCTTTTGGCAATCCGGTTGTCCCGGATGTATATGGAATAGCAGCAACATCATCTGCTAAACCAGTATAAGGGGATGGTGAAAATCCGGTCTTTTGAACTTCTTGCCATGAAATGTCTTGTGACAATGTTTGACGTGGTGCCTTTACTTCTGGAGGTAAATTGCCTATCGCTTGTTCTTCGCTTGCATAGTCTGAATATGTGGTCACAATAATACTTTGAAGCGATGTGAAACCTTTGAGCGGTGCCACTTTTTCATATAATTCCTGACTGACCAAGGCATGTTTAATCTGACAATCCTTAATATAAAATTCTAAATCCTTTGTCAAACTCATCGGATTAATTGGAACAACAACTGCACGAACCCGTAATATAGCAAAAAAACTGATGATGAACTGCGGTGAATTTTGCATAAACAGTAAAATCTTTTCATTCGACTTTACTTGAAGTACTTTTTCCAAATATCCGGCTAACCTTTCGACTTCATCAAGCAATTGTTTGTACGTATAAGATTTCCCGTAATAGTGTAAAGCTTGTTTTTGCGGATATTTCTTAGTGGTTATAACTAAATTTTCATAAAGTGTTGTTTTCGGTACTGTTAAAGTTTTTGGCAACCGTGCCGGCCAATACTGAAAATGAGTTGAATTCATCTTATTCCTCCCTTTTATTTGCGACTTTTTCTTTCTTTATCGATATCAATCTTTTCTCTTCTAAAATCAAAATAAGTGGCAAAACGCCTTTTTGACTGACAAATAACAGATCTTCGTCATAATGGTATTTTTGTAAATTCATACCTACCCGTGATTGACGGAGAATTTCATAGGAGTCTTCAGCTCTATTTTCATAAAATAATTTTGCCGCCAATGAACTATCGGTTAACTCAACCTTTTCTTCGCCGAATTCCTTAACAAATTGTGCAATGAAATAACCGGCACCATAGAAATCTTCTAAACAAAAAGTGTTTGATGAGCCTGAACAAACTACGATAATCGTTTCTTGATGAATATTCCTTGCAATATGTTTACTTACTGCTTCACCATTAAGCAAGGAAGCAACATAGAGTTTTTTGGCATTTGAAGAATTTCTAATGGCTACCGTTCCATTTGTAGTTGATAAAATAACCGTTTTCCCTGAGACCTGCTTTTTAAATACAGAAGGCAAAGGATCGAAAAAGCCTTCAATAGTAATTCCGTTATGTTCCCCTATTAAAACGACTTCATCAGGAGGATACTTCCTTGCTTCCTGTAATGCTTCGGTCGCGTCCAAAACAGGGATAACCTGTTTTGCATCATAATGAAAACAAGAAGCAATGACAGATGTGGCCATGAGCACATCAAATACAACGGCAATTTTTTCCTCATTCATTTGTACCGTGTCGATTTCTTCTTTTTTTAAAAGTGTATGGATTTTCAATGGTTCACACACCTTTACTATAGTTCAAAGCATGATGAATCAAACTTTCAACTGTTTTTTGAAATTTGGCAAAACGTGGATCACTTGTTTGCCCTCTTTTATATCGATAATAGATTTGTTGACAAATAACCGCTAGTTTAAAATAAGCAAAGGTCAAATAGAATTGGATATGACTTAAATCCCTGCCACTCTTCTTTGCATATCGTTCAATAAATTCTTCTCGTGTAAAGAAGCCTTCTTTCGTTGTTACTGATTCCGCACCGAATGCTTTTTTCAATTCATCAGGATCCTTTTCTTCCACCCAATAGCTAAGAGCGGCGCCAAGATCAGCGAAAGGATCACCAATTGTTGTCATCTCCCAGTCAAATAGTCCGACCATTTCATTAAAATCAGGCGAGAACATGGCATTATTTAATTTATAATCATAATGAATAATCGTCGGTTCCGGGGATGTCGGAATTTTTTTCGCAAGCCAATTGGTTAACTCTTCTACACCGCGAATTTCATCGGTTTTGGAAAGTTCGTACCGTTTTGTCCAACCGGCTACTTGCCTTTCCATAAATCCATCCGGTTTCGCCATCGTTATTAGTTCTGTCTTTCGGTAATCAATTTCATGCAGTTCTACGAGTTTATCAACCATCAATATCGACAGGTTCCGTCCCAATTGTGGGGTATAGTTCACCCATTCAGGAAATTCGGTATCGACAACAACCCCTTTTCTCCGTTCCATGATAAAGAAAGGACTTCCAATAATTGATTCATCATCCGAAAAAATGTATGGTTTTGGAGCTGTCGGATAATACGGATGAAGGCTTGTTAAAATCCGATATTCACGGTGCATGTCATGTGCTTTCGGTGCAACCGGTCCGTGGGGAGGCCGTCTTAGAACCGCTTCCCAATTTCCGATCCGTAATAAATAAGTTAAATTGGAATGACCTGCCCCGAATTGTTCAATCTCCAACGGTCCATCAGGAATAAACGGTAAATTTTCTTTTAAAAATTTTGTCAGTGTCTCTTTATCTAATTCTTCCCCTTTTCTGACACTGATTGTATCATGATAGGAATATCCCACAATCCGCACCATCCTTTACGCTATGATTTCGTTCGTCCAATTTAGCTGAAAAGGAAGAAACCAGAGCAATCCTTTCCGCTTATTGATTTTTTTAACAACAGAGAATCTACTTATCTGTAATTCTGACGAGCACTTTCTAGTTCTTTTCAAAAACGTTTTGTGTGATTGTTAGCTTTCGTTAATGATCTTTATCCAGTAAACCTGTAAGCAGCAATTCTGAATAAATTTTCACCAGTTGATCCGGCGGGATTTCTCCAGCCGGGGTGTACCAGTTGTAACTCCAGTTTGTCAGTCCAAGGAGAGCAAACGCTAATATATCTGCTGGGAGCTGATTTTTGAAAACACCTTGTTCCTCCCCTGTTCTGATAACCATTTCAATATTTTTACGAAATTGTTTTCGAATCTTTTTAATCGTATTGATATGATTTTCGGATAAATGTCTCATTTCCCGAAAATAAATACGTGCCCGGGGTCCATTTTCGATAAGATCGTCAATTAACAGCCGAATAATTTCGATCAGCTGCTCCTTTGGTGACAGCGTTTTATTTGCGATTATTTTTGTTTGTCTGTCCAATAGGTTCGTAATGTATTCATTATAAATATCCATCAATAATTGTTCTTTGCTGGAAAAATAATAATAAAAAGAGCCCTTCGTTACTCCTAACTCATCGACAATATCTTGAATAGACGTCGTACTGAAACCTTTCTTTTCAAACAATTCAATTGCTTTTTCAATTATTTTTTCTTTCATCTGCTTTAAACCTCGCTTGATTGTAAATTCACTTTTTTTATCGTCTATCCATAATCATTCTCTACCCTACCTCGCCAGTAACACCCCCACCTCATCATTTTCAAGTTGACAAAGAGATTGGTGGGGATATAGAAACCCACCTTGATGGAAGTTTCACTTATCAGGCGTAAGCACTCGATCCTCCGTCGACCTTAATAATCTCTCCTGTCACAAAGTCCGACGCTCTTGAGGCCAAGAATAGTGCAGCACCTTTTAAGTCTTCATTACTGCCGAATCGCTTCAAAGGTGTGTTCGCCAGAATTTTGTCTCCTCCTTTTTCTATTAACGCATTTGACATTTTCGATGGGAAAAATCCGGGCGCAATTCCATTTACATGAATATTGTATTGTCCCCATTTTACTGCCAAATCTTTAGTAAATGTTATCACTGCACCTTTACTTGTATTGTAACCAATCGTATTCATCACTTCCGGATTCGTACCGCCAAACCCGGCAATGGAAGCAATATTAATGATTTTACCGCTTCCCTGATTAATCATGATTCTTCCTGCTTCTCTACTCATTAAATATGTACCCGTTATATTTACATTAATAACTTTCTGCCAAGCTTCAAAAGGCATATCGAGAACAGGCGCCCCCCAAGTGGCTCCACTATTGTTGACCAAAATATCAACGGTGCCAAATTGCTTAACCGTTTCATCGACAACCTTCTTTACATCATCATGTTTACTGACATCACAGGCTAAAGCTATTGAGTCAATTCCAAAATTCTTTTTTAACTCTTCACTTTTTTCTTGGCATTGTTCCAGTCTTCTGGAACAAATCACTACATTTGCTCCGGCTTCAGCAAATGCCTCTGCAATTTGCGCACCTAGTCCTCTACCTCCACCGGTTACAATAGCTGTTTTGCCATCCAATCTGAATAAATCAAAAACTCCCATTTGAATTCCTCCATTCTCCTTATTATGAATATTTCTTCAGCTCCAATTTTGCAATTTGCCGGCGATGCACTTCATCCGGACCATCGGCAATCCGAAGTGTTCTTGCATTTGCCCAATGATAAGCCAAGGTGAAATCATCACTGACCCCTGCTGCCCCAAATGCTTGAATGGCTCGATCAAGTACCCGTAAAGCCATGTTCGGTGCAACAACTTTGATCATCGCTATCTCCGTCTTAGCCTCTTTATTGCCGACTGTATCCATCATATATGCCGCTTTTAGTGTTAATAAACGTGCTTGTTCGATCTCAATTCTGGAATTGGCAATCCATTCTTGGATAACACCTTGTTCAGACAGTTTTTTTCCAAATGTCTCCCTTTCCTGAACACGCTTACACAAATCTTCCAGTGCACGTTCCGCCAGTCCGATTAATCGCATACAGTGGTGAATCCGACCTGGTCCGAGACGTCCCTGTGCAATCGCAAAACCTTTCCCTTCCCCCCAGATGATATTTTCAGCCGGTACCCTGACGTTTTCAAAGGTAATCTCCGCGTGTCCATGTGGGGCATCGTCATAACCGAAAACCGGAACCATTCGTTCAATCTTTACCCCCGGCGTATCCATTGGTACAAGAATCATTGATTGTTGCTCATGTCTTGGGGCATCCGGGTTTGTTTTCCCCATGACAATAGCAATTTTACAACGAGGATCGCCTGCCCCTGATGACCACCATTTTCTCCCATTGATGACATATTCGTCACCATCTTTCACAATACTAGTGGAGATATTCGTCGCATCACTGGACGCTACATCCGGTTCAGTCATGGAAAAACAAGAGCGAATCTCTCCGGTAAGCAAAGGTTCCAGCCATTCTTTTTTTTGTTTTTCAGACCCGTATCGTACTAACACTTCCATATTGCCAGTATCCGGTGCGTTACAGTTAAAGGATTCAGGCCCTACTACAGAACGCCCCATGATTTCACACAACGGGGCATATTCTAGATTTGTCAGCCCTGCCCCATATTCGTTGTCCGGCAAAAATAAATTCCATAACCCTTCAGCCTTTGCTTTTTGCTTTATTTCTTCAATAATTGGAGGAACTGAACCGAAACGGTCACTTTGTTGGTTTAATTGATTTCTATAAATCTTTTCATTTGGATAAATATACGCCTCCATGAATTCAGTCAATTTCTTTCTTAACTCTTGCACTTTATCAGAATACGAAAAATCCACTTGACATTCCTCCAGTACTCTTCAATTTCCGGAACATACTACATGGTATGTTCCGAATTTTAGTTATATTATAGCAAATATTAAAAGGTTTTCAACATTTTTTCAAAAAAATATTAATTACAATCTCTCTTTTTCTATTTATTTGAAAACTTTATCCCTTAAGGATAAAGTTAAACAAATGAAAAAATAAATAAGGAAGCAATGTCCTTCACTGCTTCCTCTGTTTTTGTTCCTTATAATCGATTTAGTATTGCCATTGTCCCCAATATCCAGGACCATATCCCCAATTATATTCTGGGCTCGGGTTGCCCCATCCACCATACCCGCCAAATCCACCATACGGGTAACCATATCCCCAGCTAATCGGATAGGGATAGAAGTGATGATGGCCATGATGGTGATGTCCGTGGTGATGATGGCCATGGTGATGATGCCCATGGTGATGGTGGTGGCCATGGTGATGCCCGTATTGTTGTCCACCATACCACCCGCCATATTGTCTTAACAGTTCTTCTTCACTAACAGGGTTATAAAATTGATCCATCTTTGCATACCTCCTCATAGTCAATACACCATAAGATTATGTACATAACCAAGTATAGGTGCATGACTATGAAGAAATGGGTTTATACCTATTTATCCCACCTTAACGGCAAGTCGACACCCCCACCTCAAGATTTTCGAATTTATAAAGAAGGTTGGTGGAGCGCGATGCGTCCGTTCGGGTCAACAAACTATCAGTAGGGTATGAAGAAACCCACTTATGAAAGTTTCACATTATTTCCTCGTAACAAAAACAAGATTGTATATGATCATTGACGATTCCGACAGCTTGCATATATGCGTAAACAATTGTAGGACCGACAAAAGAAAAACCATGTCTTTTTAATTCTTTGCTAATCTTGTGGCTTAGTTCCGTTTGACTTGGAACATCTGTACTTGTTTTCCACTCATTTTTAATCGGTTGCCCATCAACAAATCCCCACAAAAATGATGAAAAAGAACCATATTTCTTTTTTATCTCTATAAATGCTTGAGCATTACGAATGGTTGAACGAATTTTCCTTTCATTTCTAATTATTCCTTCATTCCGTAATAATTCTTGCACTTTTTCTTCTCCGTAACGGGCAATTTTTTCAACATCAAAGTTATCAAATGCCACCCGGTAATTCTCTCGTCTTTTTAAAATCGTAAGCCAATTCAGACCTGCTTGAGCACCTTCCAGAGTTAACATTTCAAATAATTTTTGGTCATCAAAAACAGGTCGTCCCCATTCAAAATCGTGATAATGAATATAAAGCAAATCATCTGTCACCCAATCACATCGATTCATGTCATTCGCTCCTCTATTCAACAAATTTTCAGTTTTTGCTTGATATTAAATCGATGAGACTTTTGCTTTGTAATCTTCTTGTTTTTCGATGTTTTGCCCGTTCTTCCCCGGTATCATGAAGCCATTTTTCATATTCTGTTTCAGGAACCACTTTCGGGACAGGATTTGGTTTCCCGTCTTCATTTAACGATACGAATGTTAAAAAAGAAAGTGCCGCTAATGATTTTTTCCCTGTCATTAAATGTTCAGAAGTTACTTTAACCAAAACTTCCATTGAAGAATTCCCTGTCCAAGTTACCATTGCCTCTAAAGTGACCGCATCGCCTTCCCGAATGGGTTTTATGAAATCAACAGAATCGATGGACGCAGTGACAACAGGTGTTTTGCATAACCTCAGTGCAGAAATGGAAGCAATATCATCTATGTATGAAATTAACTTACCGCCAAACAGTGTTCCATGCATATTCGTATCTTGCGGAAAAACAAGTGCCGTTTTAATTGCAATGGTATCTTTCATAAAAACTTTTTGTTGTTCCATTATTTTCACCTCGTTTTCATTATAACAACGATAAGGGAATGAAAGAAAGCTAATTATCGTTATACGGGAATGTCCAATCAATCCTTCAGGCGATCACAAAACACCAAAATAATTCCAGTTGCGAAAGTATGGGTATTCCAATTAATATGTATTGGAAAAAATATCTTTCATTGAAAAAGGAAAGCTGCTATAATGCTAGCAGCCTTCCTTCTTCCATTAGTAACCTACATAAGAAGCTCCTACAATAATCAATAGGATAAACAAAACAACAATTAAGAAGAAACCAGAGCCGTATCCAGCTCCACCCTCAGTGTATCCCATTAAGCTTCACCACCTTTCACTTACATAATTAAAATATGCAGGTGAAAGGAAACGGACAAGGCTATTTTCTTATAAATAAAAAAATAGATGAACAACCAGATTCATGTTACACTATAAACATATGAATAGTCAGATTCAATGTAATACTTTTTCAATAGTAAAGGAGTTTTTTTATGAGTTGGGATTTTTTTCTCGAATACAAAACCTTAACAGATACCCTAAAAGCCATTTGTATCTTTTTATTATTTTTGTTGTTCCGTAATTTGTTCAGTAAATATGTATTTAAATTCATCCTTAAAATATCAAAAAAGACACCGACAGAATTTTTTACGAACGTGTGGCTTTCCTTTGAGAAACCGATTCGTTGGTTTTTTGTCGTTATCGGTATTTATCTGGCCGCTCAGTTCATTCCATATTTCAACCCAAATAATGCGTTATTTTTAAAGATTTACCGTTCAACCATCATTTTATTAATTACATGGGGGTTTTATAATCTTTCTTCTACTTCATCGGTCATCTTTCAAAAATTAAACAGTCGTTATGATCTTGAAATTGATCAAATTTTAATTCCTTTTTTATCAAAATTACTTCGTGGGATTATCGTATTGATTAGCATTAGTGTCATTTTACAAGAGTTTAACTATAATATCAGCGGATTAGTTGCCGGTCTGGGAATCGGCGGGTTAGCCATCTCCCTTGCTGCACAGGATATGATTAAAAATTTCATTGGCGGACTAGTCATTATTTTTGAAAAACCTTTCTCGATAGGTGATTGGATTAATGCTACCAGTGTAGAAGGCACAGTTGAAGACATTAGCTTTCGAAGTACATTAATTCGAACCTTTGACCAAGCGCTGGTTACCGTACCAAATTCGTCTCTTGCCGCGACCAATATCATCAACTATAGCAAGATGGGAAAAAGAAAAATTGATTTTCGAATTGGCATCAGTTACAATACACCGATTGACAAAGTTGAACAAGCCATTTTCCGTTTACGTGAGATGTTACAAGCACACGAAGGGATTCATCCGGAAACGATTCTGGTCACTTTTGATAAATTATCCGAAAGCAGTTTAGAACTGTTTTTCTATTTCTTTACGAAAACAACAGTTTGGTCGGAATATTTAGAAGTTAAACAGGAAATCAATTTAAAGATTATTGAAATTTTAAATGAAGAAGGAATTGAAATTGCGTTTCCAAGCCAAACCCTATATATAACGGCTAGCAATAAAGAAATTATACAGAAAACTTTCGGTACAAACGATTAAACAAAAAAGCAAGGAATCGGAGTCATTCAGCTCCATCCTTGCTTACAGTATTACATATTATTTCCGTATCCCTATTTCATTAAACGGAAAAAATTGAAACTTAACTTCACCAATAACGGAATCAAAAGATATAAATCCGAATTGGCGACTATCATAACTGACTAAGCGGTTATCTCCCAAAACGAACAAAGAATCTTTAGGGACAATCGTTTTACCCGTTAATTCTTCCAGCGTGAAATCTCCGGTTATTTTTCTGTACTTATGACTCTTTTTTATTTTATCTAAATAAGGTTCATTATATTTTTTCCCATTAATATATAACTTATCATTTTTCATCTCAACTTTATCACCCGGTAATCCGATTACCCGTTTTATATAATATTCTTTTGAATTTGGTGCATCAAATACGATGATATCGAATCGCTCAATGGAAGTATTTTTGCCAATTATGATTCGATCATTATCAGAAAACGTCGGTTCCATCGATTCACCATATACTGTAGTTGGTGAAATAAGGAATTTCTGAACTAATATAACGATAATAAATGCAATAAAAAAAGATTTTATCCAAGACAGCAATTCCTTTGTTGCTGATTTTTCCACTCTACTCTCTCCTTCTTTCAGGGTTGACCTTATTATACCTCTTAAACAACTGAAATAACAATGAAACGAGATGATATATGTATAGGAGAAAGGTAAGACGTCTTTCAACAATAATTTTATCCCAACTTAACGGTGAGTCAAGATCCCCACCCCAAGATTCTGGATAGGTGGGGGATGAGCTGTCTCCATGCGTCCGAGGTTCAACGTAGTTTTTTCAATTCTTCATTAATTTGATTACGAATACCGTCTACTGTTTCAAAATCCATTGCTTTTACATAAAAAGATTCTAACTTATCGCGAAGTTTTTTTGTCTCAGCCAAATGGTGAATACCTTCATCCATCTTATCTTTATATTTTTTTGTCCAAAAAGAAATTTCTTCAGCATATTTTTCATCTGTTCCTGATTGGATTGTTTCCTCATACAAGTCAATGATCTCGTCCTTTTCCCTTGTCGGAAAATATTCATGTGGTGCAGTACTATCAAAAATAGCAAATTGACATTCGCGAACAATTACCATATCTAAACTATTTGGATCAAATCCGCAATGGTACACTTCCACATGAAATCCTTGCTTTTCGGCTGCATGAGCAATCTGTTTCAACATAGTCGACTTACCGCTACCTGCCCGGCCTTTAATAAAATATCGATTTTCCACATCCTCTGTTAAATTTTCTACAAAATTAACCGGTCCCACAGGTGTGGTCGCCCCTAAAAAGCGGTGTTTGACTAGGCCATTTCCTGTCTTTGATTTTTCAGGTAACAGTTTCTCAATCCATTTATTTGTAAGTTGGGCTGCCCGGTCAAAGTCAATATTTCTGATATAAATTTTCTCTAATTCATCATGATTGGCAAGACCTTCACGAAAAGAACAGTATGCGATTTGAAAACCTGTATTGACACGATTGCTTAATGAAAGAATCTCCTCTTTATGCTGTAAAAGTTGGTTACGATTCCAAGCAATGCCTAAATTAACATATTCTTCAATAACACCGGGATATTTAGGTTCTATAATATGCGGTTTCGTTCCGTCGACAATACCGGCTTTTAAATGTGGTATGATAACGGCATCTAAAGAATCCACATCTGAGGAACAATGAATCCATTCAACCGCATACCCTTTATCTCGCCATTCACGGCCAATTGATTTAATGATTGATGATTTTCCTGTACCCGGCCCTCCTTTTAAAATGAATAATATTTCCAAATCTTGGAAATTAGATTCAAAGAAATGAACAAACCCCTTTGCTGTATTCCCGCCGGCATAATAATTTAATTCTTTCAAAGTACCAACTCCTAAACAATAAGATTCCCGAAATTTAACCCGTACAATTACATGATCTCTTTACGTTCATGTTCAAAACTTCGAGGAAACACATTTTCTAAATTCAGAGTCTTATTTTTAACGTAAAGAGTGGTAAAAAATAGGAAGACTTTTTCCCGGACGCCTTAAACATCCTCTTCATTCATAAATATGATTCCAAATGAAATAGGTGAATGCCTATATGCAAATATATGGAGTTGGCTTAATTCTAAAGTAAATAAGCTCCAATGGCACCGGCAAATGCGCCGTTTGTAGGAAATAAAGCTTCGCGACCGAGGGATTGGGAAAATTCATCCAGCACTTTTCTTAACATATGGTTCCCACTCAAAGTACTACCAACAAAAACAAGTTTACTCACATCTTTTATTTGAGCAACTTGATTCGCCAATAAAATAATCGTCTCTGCAATTAATTGAATCGTACTTGCTAATTGGTCATCTTTCGTTGCATCCTGGGAAAGATGTGCTTTGCCAAAATTAGCAGCCGTTAAATCCCCGATAAGAGGCGTTTCATTTGATCCGTATATATCACGAACAAGAAGATCTATTTTTTTCCGGTCGCCGGATCCAGCTCGTTCAACTAATTCTGTAAAATTACTGGTACCTGCCAACAATGTACCAAGTCCAATGAATGTTCCTCCCCCAATCCCTGTACCTATAACCCTTTCAAAATTGGAGGGGGTTACATGATAAATGGATGTCCCTGTTCCGATGCTGATTAATATGAATTCTTCATGTAATAAATGAAATTCTTGTTCTAAAAGATAACGGGCCCCTTCTGCCATTGCTTCAAATTCATTGACAATGGTAACAGGATGTGAAGTTTTTTCTTTAACTAAATACGATTTCCCGCCTGTCACGACCAACTTTGCAGTGGGAATGGTCATATTTAACCATTGAATAAAACTGTCTATTTTTGTTATTGCATATTTCCGATAGTGAAGCTCACCCTTTTCTTCAAAAACCATTTTTACAAGACTGCCACCTGCATCAATTCCAATTCGATTCACGAGTCATCGACACCTTTATTTTTTATTTTTCCAAACAGATAAGGCTACTTGAAAGTAACAATTATAATTTATTTTAAAATGATTGTCCTCTATTGAAAACCCCTAAGAATCATTTTAATTGAAAACCGGCTTCATGCATTGTTATAATACAAAGTGAAACGCTTAAAATTTATATTTACTTCATGTAAAAAAGTAGACATGCGGCATGCCTTTCTCCCTCCGATCTTCCTCGTTGACCAGAATCTTGAGGTGGGAGTCTTACTACCCGCAAAGAATAATTTAGATTTTTATTCATCCTAACGCTTTATCTTTTCAAACGAGGGGGGTAAATATGCTGGACGGCTGGTTTCTTTGGTTTATTTTAATGTGGATTTTCGCGCTTCCCGTTCTTTTTGGAATTGGTGGATTTTTTATGTTTAGAAAATTTCTAAAAAAATTGCCAAAAGAAGATGGAAAATCAGACATGGATTGGGAAATTTATTATGTAGAAAATACGAAACATTTATGGACGGAAGAGCAACTAGCCCTTTTGAATGAACTCGTTTCACCGGTCCCTGAATTATTCCGTGATGTAGCAAGACATAAAATTCAAGGAAAGATCGGTGAACTTGCTTTAAAAGAACATGCAAAAAAAATGACTTTGGATTTAATTATTCGGGGTTATATTATCGCCACACCGAAAAGAGATCATAAATATCTAAGAAAAAAACTGGAACAATTAAATATTCGTACAGAAGGTTACGAACAGTTATTCCAATAAAATTCATTTTATACATAGAGAAAGCCCCCTCTTTCCTTTTGCGGGGCTTTTTATCATCTTGTATGAACGGTCATATCGTTTCTCTTTATAACGAGAAATACCCTGAGTTTCAATTTTTTCCACTTTAGGAAATATGTTTATCAATTGCTTCAATAATACGGGATTCTTCAAACGGTTTAACAATAAAATCTCTTGCTCCGGCTTCAATTGCTTCTAACACCATTTTATGTTGGCCCATTGCCGAGCACATAATAATCTTCGCATCAGGAAAATCCTTTTTTATATGTTTTACCGCCTCGATACCATCCATATCCGGCATAGTAATATCCATAAAAACAAGATCAGGCTTCAAATTCTTATATAATTGCACAGCTTCTTCGCCCGTTTGCGCTTCACCGATTACTTCATGTCCGGCTTTTGTAATGGCTCTAGCAATTGTCATTCGTAAAAATTTTGCATCATCAACGATTAAAACCTTTCCCACTTGACAAATCCTCCTCATCAACAAATTTAAAACCCTTGAAAACCACAAAAAAGAACCGTTAGCCAGCTAATGAATATATTCATCCAATCAAAAAATAACATGAAGCCAACAAGGACCATTAAAGAACCGCCGACTTTCAGGATCATTACGTTATGCTTTCGAATCCAACTGATTTTTCCGATAAAAAAGGTCATAATAATAAACGGAACAATAAAGCCGAGTACATAAGATATCATATAAATAAAACCTTCAGATGGATTCGTGGCACTCAATCCAATAACGGCTCCTAATATTGGTCCCATACAAGGTGTCCAACCGGCAGCAAAAGCCAGACCAATCAATAACGATCCAAGATATCCGCTCGGTCTATTTTTAAATTCGAAGCGCCTTTCTGTCATTAAGAATTCAGGTTTTAACAAGCCAACCGTTATCAAACCAAAAAAAATGATAAAGATTGCCCCAATTTGACGAATAAGATCCATATGCTTTACAAATAAACTATATACAAAAGTGGTGCTCAAGCCTAAAACTAGAAAAACAATGGAAAACCCGATAAGGAAAAAAGTAGTATGCAAGAAACTTCTTTTTTGCAATAATATATTTTCTTCTTTTAATTCCGCGACACTCATCCCGGTAATATAAGAAAGAAAGGCGGGATATAGAGGCAGACAACAAGGTGAAATAAAACTTAAAATCCCGGCTCCGAAAGCTAAAAATACATTTAAATCCGGCAACAATATCCCCCCGATAAATCGATTTCTCTTTACCCGTTGAAAATTCTCCCATATACTATCTTCATTTTATCAAATCTAAATAAAATATAAAGCATTATTGTCCACGCATTCATTTATATTCCAAAGGATTGATTGCTACGACTGCTTCCTTCGTGTACCGCCTCTTCCATTTTTTCCGATAACCCATTTTGCAGCAAATACATTTTATAGTACAACCCTTTTTGTGCCAGTAATTGTTGATGGTTGCCACGTTCGACAATTTTTCCTTTATGAAGGACACAAATAAGATCCGCTTCTTGAATCGTCGACAGTCGATGAGCAATGGCAATCGTCGTCCTGCCTTTCCGCATTTTTTCCAGAGATGATTGGATTAATTCTTCCGTTTCCGTATCAATATTCGCTGTTGCCTCATCGAGAATGAGAATTTTCGGATTCATCGCAATAGTCCGGGCAAATGCGATCAACTGTCTTTGTCCACCTGAAAGAGTTGATCCTCTTTCATTGACAGGATAAAGATATTGTTCCGGTAAATCTTTTATGAAGTCATGTGCTTGAACAAATTTGGCCGCCTCAACGATTTCTTTGTCGGTTATTTCTTGATTATACAATCTGATATTCTCTTTGATTGTACCATAAAACAAGTACGGGTCTTGTAAAACTAACCCGATTTTTCTTCGTAATTCTTCTATCGGATAGGTTTTGATCGAATTTCCATCAATGAATATCTCTCCACGGTCAAACTCATAAAACCGCATAAATAGATTAATAATCGAACTTTTTCCACTACCGGTATGACCAACAAATGCAATTGTTTCACCGGGATTCACTGTAAATGTAATATCTTTCAATATATCTTGTTTGCCGTCATAAGAAAACGAAACATGGCGAAATTCAATTTTCCCTGATGCAATTTCCAAACCTTCCACTTCAGTTTGTTGAGGAGCCAACTCTTTTTCATCCAAAAGATGAAAAACCCGTGAAGCGGAAACGATCGCTTGTTGATAAAAACTTAATTGCTCCATAAAGTTATTAACCGGTTCAAAAAGGCGACTTAAATAGGTGGTAAAGGCAAATAATACTCCAAGCTCCACAGATGTTTCCATGGAGGTAATCCCAAAAAAGCTTAATATCATAATAAGGCCTAATATATACACTAAATCTACTGCCGGGCGTAATAATAGTCCATCAATCTTGATTTTTCGCATGCCTGAACGGTAGTGAGCATCATTAATAGCTGCAAACTCTTTACACATCCGTTCCTCTTGGCGGAATATTTGAATAATTCCCATTCCCTGTAATGATTCATTTAATTTGGCATTCAGTTGCCCAAGTAATTCCCGTAACTCACTATAAAATTTCGAACTTAATTTTCGATATAAATGGATAATATAGAATAAAACAGGTAAAAGGAAAAGACATAGTGCTGCAAGTTTAATATCGAGAACAAACATAGCGATGAAAATACCGATAATCATAAAAAAGCTTTGAAGAAAAATTGCCAATACACTAACAAACATATCTTTTATTGCTTCAGTATCATTGGTTACTCTTGATACAATCGTTCCCCCGGGGGTTTGATCAAAAAACTTCATTCCAAGCATTTCTACCTTACTGAATACATCAATACGTAACTGTTGAATGATTTTTAAAGCAATCTCTTGAAATTTTACTGATTGTAAATACATAATAAGAGAATTGAACATCTGAATAACGATATAAGTTATAGCTAATATAATAATAGGTTTCGATTCGAAATTTCTCGGTGTTACATAATCATCTATAAAGATTTTTATAAAAATTGGACCAATAACTTCACCAACCGTTGTCAGAACTAATAGTAAAAAGGCAAATAGTAATGATTTCCCGTGCGGCTTTGTATAACGTAACAGACGGTACAAAACTTGTCGTTGTTGCTTAGCATCCAAATGCACATTTTTCGATAATGGCTCCATGTCTCATCCTCCATCTTCCACAAGCGATTCCAGTTGCTGATGAAGATACATTTCTCTGTACCAGCCTTGTTCACTTACTAAATTTTCATGAGTACCACTTTGAATGACTTTTCCTTCATCCAATACAAGAATTAAATCGGCATGTTGAATGGCACTGAGTCGATGCGACGTGATGATTGTGGTTTTCCCGGAACGGTTTTGTTTTAATGCTTGCAGGATGGATTCTTCCGTTTTTGCATCGACGGCTGACAAGGAATCATCTAAAATTAATATTTCCGGATTCAAAAGTAGTGCCCGGGCAATCGCAATTCGTTGTTTTTGACCACCGGACAAACTTACTCCCCGTTCACCGACAACCGTTTCGTACCCCTGTGCAAATTCAATAATATCTTCATGAATATTGGCAATCTTTGCAGCAGAAATGATATCTTCATCACTCGCATTTACCTTTGCAAAGGCGATATTTTCCCGGACGGTTGTTGAAAAGAGAAAGTGGTCTTGCGGAACATAACCAAATGCTTTACGGAATTCATCAAGTTTATATTTTTGAATTGGAAGTCCGCCAATCAATATTTCACCTTCATATCCCTCAAATTCACGAATCAACAATTTAATCAATGTTGTTTTCCCACTACCGGTCTTCCCGGCAATTCCAAGTGTTTTCCCTTGTTGAAGAGTAAATGCTATTTCACGTAAAACCGGGTCTGTTTTTCCGGGATAGCAGAATGAATGTACATGATAGTCAATATCACCGGTTGGGATAAGACTTATGCTCACATCTGAATCGGCAATCTCCATCTTTTCTTCTAATAATCGTTTTACGCGGTCGTATGAAGCACGCCCACGTTCAACAATATTGAAAAACCAACCGAAAGCGAGCATCGGCCAAATTAACAAACCTAAATATGTATTAAAAGAAATTAATTCACCAATTGTAATGCTTCCTTTAACAACATAGTATGCTCCGAACCCGATGGACAAGAAAAAAGAAATGCCGACACAGGCAGAAATCGTTGGGTCGTATAAGGCATCAATTTTTGCAACAGCGATGTTTTTTTCTACAACATCGGTGGATTGTTTCTTAAATGCTTCAATATCTTCCTTTTCTTGGCCGAATGTTTTGATGACCTTCATACCGGAAATACTTTCTTGGGTTTTGCCATTTAATAAAGAAAAGGCTTCTTGAGCTTTTTCAAACCGTGCATGAAGTTTGGTCCCATACCAATTAGTTAATAAAGCAATTAGCGGTAGTGGAAGTAAGCTGATTAATGTCAATTGCCAACTGATTGTTGCCGCCATGGTAATAATGACAAATCCGCCTGTTGCTAAAGAGTCAACAGCAGTTAGAACTCCGCTGCCGGCTGTTTGCTGGATTGCCTGTATATCATTGGTGGCATGTGCCATTAAGTCACCAATACGTTTCCGTTGATAAAAAGAGGAGGGCATCTTTGTATAGTGTTCATAAAGTTGACTTCTTAAAATCCGTGCTAATTTCACAGAACTACCAAAAATATAAATCCTCCAATAATAGCGTAATATGTACATAAGTAATGATGTTATAATAAGGGCAAAAACCCATATACCCATTTTCCCCCATGTCAAACGGTTGCTGCCAATATCATCAGCCACAAAACCGATAATTTTGGGCGGAATTAGTTGCAACAACGCAACAAATAATAACAATATGATGCCAATCATATACGACTTCTTTTCTTTTTTAAAAAACCATGCTAATTCGAAAAAGACTTTCATAGCTCCCCTCCATATTTTGATGATATAAGATCCTTACAAAATTTATACATCTCTATGTACAAAAAAGATCGTTCATATCGGATCTGTTCCGATAAAAACGATCATATTCGTATATGGACAAAATCAATGTTTGACTTCGATTATTATAGAATCCATATATTTGAAAACTCTTTTTAAAAGAGCAGTAAAAAATTACTTCGGTTGTTGTTTATTAATGGCATTCATCATTTGATTAATTTTTTTCTGACTCGGCTTCATTCCCATTTGCATCATCATCACGCGAATCATTTGTTCATTGATTGGTGGATTTTTCTTCAAATAGTCCATCATATAACGGCGTGCAAGGAAAAATCCGATGGCAATTCCTGCTAAGAGGGCAACAAAAATTAGTAAATATCCCCACCAAACCATTGCAAATCCTCCTTCTTGTTGTCTACTATTCAGTTTACTAAACGTACTTTCATTTTACAATACAGAACCTTTAAATTTTCCCATGTTTTGGTGAAAATTTCAATACTTAATTAACAAAATCACTAGAAACTATTCACCGAGAGGATAGAGTTTCCAAATAATGATGATCCTTCATCGGTTTAATCCAACCAAAACGTCCATTATCCAAATCAACAACTAGAAAATTGAATTCAGTCTTTCTTAACGCTTCCATAAATATCATATCGATATCCATTGTCCCGGTCGATTGCATAACACATTTTTTTGGATATATTTTAAAATTAACTGAACCTCGACTGTTTTCTACGAGAAACATCCCATTATTCATAATGAAATCTTTTCTTCCTTGTAATTGTTCGATTAGTTGTTTATAAATTTGGATTGCCGGTATCGACGAAGAAATATAGTCAATTTGTTTTGAAAGGATCTTTTTCGTTTTATTATTTGCTGTTTCATATTCCTTAAATAAATGATAAAAGAAATACTCTCTACCATAGTAAAAATTTGCAAATAATTCCTTAATGATATACATATCGTATTTTCTCATAATCTCCCGCCCCTTTTTCGTATAATTGGACAAATCTTTTATATATATTTTAATAGGCGGGAGACAAAAAAAATGTCGCTTTATTGAGAAAAATTTCTTCTATATTTGTCGAATTCTTGTAGTCTTTGGTCAAACACTCATTTTTAAATGATTAATGGTATCTTTTTCGTTTCTTAAGTTGCTTCAATTTTTCAGGTGTAACATCATTTCCATTCGGATCAATGACTGTTACATTTTCAATTGTTTTTTTAAATGAATTTCGGAAGGATTGCAAATATTCACTTCTCAATTTTGACTGTTCTTTTGCTTCTTCCACTGTCAACCCTTCCCTTTTCTTCTTTGCTGCCAATTCATTAATTCTGGCCAGTTTTTCTTTTGAAAGCATATGAAAACTCCTTTATTTATAATTAACATGGTTATCTTTGTTATTGACTTGCATTTCTTGACAATATTCTTGAAAACGTCTATGTACGGTTGCCTTGGATACTGAATATCCGAATCCCCTTAACGTTGCGGCTATATCTGAAAAAGTCAGTCCCATGTTTCGTAATCGAATAATTTCTTCCAATGGAACTTCTTTTCTATCACGGCCGGCATTTTCACCACGATTTGATAAATTCTGCTCCGGTCTGTATCCGGCCCGAACAGCACGTTCCATCCCGCGCTTGATTTTACTGTTATGTAACTTTCTTTGGTATTCTTCCACAAGACTTATAATTTTTAATACCATTGAATCCGCTTCGGAAATTTGTAATTCACCTTGATGAGAGATTGTATAAATTTTTACTCCCAGTTTAAACAATACGTGAAGAAGGGCGATTTTTGCATTCCCTCTGGCAAGTCTCGTTTCATCTTGAATTAAAAGTGCTTGGATTTGGTGTTCTTTAATTTTCTCCAATATTTCAAGGATACCAGGTCTGTCAAGATCATACCCGCTTGCTTGCTCACAAATTGTATCAACGACTTGAAATTGATACCTTTCTGAAAGAGCTTTAAGTTCTTCTTCCTGTCTGGCCAATGATGTTTCTTGTGACTCTTTTTCCGTACTTACCCGACAATAGATGATCGCTTTCAAAACAACACCTTCTAAAACATTGTTTGTATTATAGTATATATTATTCATTCATACTTGTCATTTCAACCGTATATTGTTCTAAATCTTTATGATCCTCTATTTTTTCCGTTTCATCGCTTGAGGATGATAATATATGTACATAAATGAGTCCACAAATAAATGAAATGAGTAATAATAGAATCACATAAGAATAATTTTTCCACAATTTTTGCAATAACATTCGATCACCCCGTTAACGAATATTAGTTCGTAACCTTATTATAAAACGAACGTATATTTGAGTCAAGAAAAATTTCGAACTTATGTTTGTCAAAATAATGTCAGTTATGATATACTATAGAAAAATATGCTAAGGGGTGTTGAATATGACTAAATTATCCAAACGTCAACAGGAAATTTTAGATTTTATTAAAAAAGAAGTAAGAGAAAAAGGGTATCCACCATCGGTTCGTGAAATTGGTGAAGCGGTTGGTCTATCCTCCAGTTCAACGGTACACGGTCATTTAGCCAGACTTGAGAGCAAAGGACTAATCCGCCGCGACCCTACTAAACCGAGAGCGATAGAAATTCTCGACAATAAAGGGTTGAATGAACCTGATGTTCCTGTGCGGAAAGTGCCAATTGTCGGTAAAGTAACCGCCGGAATGCCTATTACCGCTATTGAAAATATTGAAGACTATTTTCCTCTGCCGGAAAAAATTGCTCCCAGTGGAGATCCTGTTTTCATGTTGGAAATTATGGGAGAAAGTATGATTGAGGCAGGTATTTTAGATGGAGACTATGTAATTGTCCGACAACAAAGTACCGCAGAAAACGGTGATATCGTTGTCGCTTTAACTGAGGACAATGAAGCAACTGTAAAACGTTTTTATAAAGAGAAAAACTATATCCGACTACAACCGGAAAACGCAACAATGAACCCAATTATTGTTCCGAATGTTTCGATACTTGGAAAAGTAATCGGCGTCTATCGACAAATATATTAAACTTTTATAATCATAAGAAAAGCGCAGAGCGCCCGCTTAGCGACGTACAAACTGGAGCGCCCCGCAATGAGAACAGATTTGCTTCCTCGAATAGGCATCGCACGAAGAAAAAGCGATTAGCTTTTTCGAGGACTTTGAATAATCTTCCTTGAATAAGCATCGCACGAAGAAAAAGCGAGTAGCTTTTTCTAAGGAAAAGGAAACACGGTGAGGGACGAGCCGATGTTGACTTATCGTAGTGAAGCTACTCCTAGAGTGAACTTCATGAGTAATCTTCCTTGATATACTTCATGAAGCTTTGCGACGAGCTGAACATCCGCTTCCTCGAATAGGCTATGGCGCAGGAGCACATTAAAGGGGAGTTAGTTTCTCAGTCGCTGGCGCTCGTAGCTAGACAATAAAACTAATCCCAAGTTAATTGCTTGTATTTTTATACTTTCTTATACTATATGAAAGGGTGCCTCCCAAAAAGGAAGCACCCTTAAAAATTAATATAATTTCAAATATTGTTCTCTCTCCCAAGGTGTCACTTGCGTACGGAACATATCCCATTCAATTTCTTTCGCTTCGATAAAGTTTGTTAAAATATGTTCTCCTAAAGCTGACATAATGATATCATCTTCTTGCAATTTCTCTAAAGCTGATTGCAATGTTCCGGGAAGATCATTAATTCCTTCTGCCTCACGTTCTTCTTTTGTCATGACGTAAATATTTCGATCTACCGGACTTGGAGGTGTTAGTTTGTTCTTGATACCATCTAATCCAGCTTTCAATATAACCGCCATAGCTAAATACGGATTAGCAGACGGGTCTACGCTACGCAATTCAATACGGGTACTCATCCCTCTTGAAGCAGGAACCCGAACCAATGGACTACGGTTTCGTGCCGACCATGCAACATAAACCGGTGCTTCATATCCCGGTACTAACCGTTTGTATGAGTTAACTGTTGGATTTGTAACAGCCGTAAAGTTTGGCGCATGTTTCAAAACTCCAGCCATAAATTGATAGGCTGTTTCACTTAATTCCAATTCACCTGTTGGATCATAAAATGCATTGGCACCCTCTTTAAACAAAGAAATATTACAGTGCATTCCGGAACCGTTAATTCCAAAAAGCGGTTTTGGCATAAATGTTGCGTGAAGACCATGTTTACGTGCAATTGTTTTTACAACCAGTTTAAAAGTTTGGATTTCATCACAGGCAGTAACAACATCTTCGTATTTGAAATCAATTTCGTGTTGACCGGGTGCTACTTCGTGATGGGATGCTTCAATTTCAAAACCCATATCTTCCAGTTCAACGACAATGTCTTTTCGACAGTTTTCACCTAAATCAGTCGGTGCCAAATCAAAATAACCGCCATGATCGTTTAATTCCATTGTCGGTTCTCCGTTAGCATCCAATTTAAACAAGAAAAATTCAGGCTCAGGACCTAAATTAAATTGTGTAAAACCGAGTTCTTTCATTTCTTCAACAATTCGTTTTAAATTGTTACGCGGATCTCCCATAAATGGTGTACCATCCGGATTGTAAATATCACAAATCATCCGAGCCACTTTACCACGACCGGCCGTCCACGGAAAGACCACCCAAGTATCTAAGTCCGGATATAAGTACATATCACTTTCTTCAATACGGACAAATCCTTCAATCGATGAACCGTCGAACATGATTTTATTATCCAGTGCTTTTTCAAGTTGGCTCAATGGAATTTCTACGTTTTTAACCGTTCCTAAAATGTCTGTGAATTGCAAACGTATGAAAGCCACGTTTTCTTCTTTTGCCATCCGAATAATATCATCGCGATTATATTTTTTTCCCATTGTCTTTTTCCTCCATCATTTTCTTTAATAATCTTTAACTCTATTGATTGTGATAACCTCATTAATACGAATGTGGTTCTTTTTTTGTATGCTCCTAGTGAAAGAAACGATACATGTCCCCTTGCCGTAAATCAGAACGATTGATTCGACTGTTGGTAAGTAACTCATTCCTTAAGATCTTTCTTAGTTCTTTTTCCGAAATTTCTTGGTCTCTTTCCTTTTTTCGGTTTTGCTTTTCTAACTTTTCCAGTTCCTTCATCGCAAAGATTTGTTTAATCCCTGCGATATTAACGCCTTGATCTAAAAGGTCTTTAATTTCCAAGAGCTTATCGATATCATTCAAAGAAAACATTCGCTGGTTCCCTTTTGTCCGTGCCGGAACCACCAATTGATGTTCTTCGTAGTACCGAATTTGTCTCGCTGTAAGTTCCGTCAGTTCCATCACAGTTCCTATAGGAAATAAAGGTAGGGATCTGCGAATTTCTTTTCCGCTCACCTTTCCGCCCCCTTTACAAATTATTTATTATCATTATATCCAATGTTAAATATAATGTCAACAACATGTGAGCATATCTAACATATTATTTACGACTTAAATGATGGATGTAGAAATAAAAAAATGGTTCACCGACAAAGAGCTAATTTTTTAAAAACTTAAACCGACCATTGTTTGTACATATCGACCATTTCGAAAGAACTTTTTGGGTTCTAATCAAAAGATGGCTGGGGTGTTTTTTCATGTTTATTCAATGGTGATTAACTGTTTTTCAATTAACCTGTTGACGGCAAGACAAATAGCAATTTTGACATGTTCATAAGTTAATCCCCCCTGAACATAAGCAATATACGGAGGGCGTATTGGGCCGTCTGCAGATAATTCAATACTTGCACCTTGAATAAAGGTACCTGCGGCCATAATCACATCATCTTCATACCCCGGCATATAACTTGGATAAGGTGTAAATTTTGAATTAACAGGAGAAGCATACTGAATTGCTTGACAGAAAGCGATCATTCTATCCTTATCATTAAATTGAACAGATTGAATGAGGTCGGTCCTTTTTGCATCCCAAGATGGATTTGTATTCAATCCAATACGTTCCAACATCGCTGCAGTAAATACGGCACCTTTTAATGCTTGACCAACAATATGGGGTGCTAGGAAAAAACCTTGATACATTTCAAGTAAGCTATATAGGGAGGCACCAGCTTCACCACCCAGTCCGGGAGCCGTTAATCGATAAGCACATTTATTTACCCACTCTCTTTTCCCGACAATATAGCCTCCCGTTTTTACAATGCCGCCTCCTGGATTTTTTATTAACGAACCGGCCATTAAATCGGCACCGACATGAGTTGGCTCCAATTCTTCAACAAATTCTCCATAACAATTATCTACAAAAATAACTACATCTTTTTTAATCTCTCTAACAAAATCAATCATTTCTTTTATTTCATTTACAGTAAATGATGGTCGGTCGGCATAACCTTTTGAACGTTGAATCCCAATCATTTTTGTTTTCGGATGAATACGTTCAGCAATGTTTTTAAAATCAGGTCTCCCCTCCTGTGTAAGCGGAACGGTTTGATAACCAATGCCAAATTCTTTTAAATTTCCATTTTCTGACCCGCGTATACCAACGATTTCCTCCAAAGTATCATAAGGATTGCCGGTAATATAAAGAAGTTCATCTCCCGGCCTTAGAACTCCGAATAAGCATGTAGAAATGGCGTGGGTACCGGAAATAATTTGTGGCCTGACCAATGCAGCCTCGGTACCAAAACAATCGGCATATACTTTTTCTAACGTATCTCTACCAATATCATCATAGCCGTATCCCGTTGAAGGAATAAAATGTGAATCACTGACTTCATTTTTTTGGAAACTTTTCAATACACGATATTGATTGTTTTCGACAATTTTATCAATTTGATCATGTATGGGTCGAATTTTCATTTCCACCTCATTAATAATTGATTGAAGTTTTGCATTGTTGGTTAGTACATTTTCCATGTTATTCTCCATCTCCGTCATTTTGTTTCTTGATTTCCCCATATAGAGGGGAGTGGGCAAAAATATAGCCTTTACATTGATAGGTTTCGTCACTTTCCAAAAATTTGAGCTCCCGTAAAATGGTTTCCTCTTTTAGCCGGGCTAATAATTTTCCGGATGTCGAGGGCAAGTTGACTTCATGTTGGACCATTTCTTCTATCATCATCTCTTCAATTTTACGCTTTAGTCGCTCACGATCAGCAAGGTTTAAGGCACTGATTTGTAACACCTTACCGTCCGCTGTTGGAACAAAATCATTGTGGACCCGATCCATTTTATTATATAAAACGAGTTGGGGAATTTTCTCAACATGTAACTCTTTTAATATTTTATTCACGGTTTTTTCATGTTGATCGTAATCCGGATTGGAAGCATCGATGACATGAAGCAACAGATCGGCTTCTGCAACTTCTTCCAATGTGGAACGAAATGCTGCAACCAGTGTTGTTGGTAAATCTTCAATAAAACCGACTGTATCGCTTAATAAAACAGTAAATCCGCTATGGAGCACTAATTTTCGTGTCAGTGGATCAAGGGTGGCGAATAGTTTATTTTCTTCGTAGGATGCGGCATCTGTCAATCGGTTAAACAAAGTTGACTTCCCGGCATTCGTGTACCCGATTAAGGCAATTTGGTATGTATTTTTTTTCTTTCTATTCGAGCGATAACGTTTCCGATGTTCCACAATAACAGAAAGCTGATTTTTAATTTCATTAATCCGGTTACGAATATGTCTTCGATCAGTTTCCAGTTTTGTTTCACCCGGTCCTCTTGTTCCAATTCCCCCACCAAGACGGGATAACTCGGTTCCTTGTCCAACTAATCTGGGCAATAAATACTCCAGTTGAGCGAGCTCCACCTGTAGTTTCCCTTCTCTTGACTTCGCTCTTCTCGCAAATATATCCAAAATTAATTGCGTCCGGTCGATGATTTTCGTTTGCAATTGGTTTGATAAATTTCGTAACTGGCTCGGTGTCAATTCACTATTAAAAATGACAACATCTACTTCAAGTTCTTCAATAAGATTCCGTAATTCCTCCACCTTTCCCTTCCCCAGATAAGTAGAAGAATCCGGCTTGTCTCTTTTTTGTGTCACACGAAGGATCACTTCACCATTAGCTGTATCCGTCAACGAGACAAGTTCTTCCATTGAATTTTCAAAACGGAAATCATCCATTTCCGGGAGTTGACAGCCAACGGCAATAACTTTTTCTCTTGCGTTTTCCACAAAACCACCTAATTTCTTTTATAATCAATCATTATTTTTCTTATCCGCAAGTTGAACCTGCGGAGCCTCATTTATCCATTACTATATTTACACAAAATAAATTTGACTGCAAATTCGGTTCGTAAAAAAATTTAGTTCATTATAAAAAAAACCCCAACATGCTGGGGCAAAAGATTTATCTATTTTTCAGTTCAATGTTCATCCGGAAAAATAAGATCTTGGCTGCGAATCGTCATTAATTCACTCCGGTCAAATTGATTATTAATTAATAATCTCATTGCTTGGGCACGAATCGACTTTTCAATAATATTTCTTACATAACGTCCATTTGAAAAGCGATTTCGAATAAACGATGATTTCACAAATGATAAGTGCTCTCGTAATTTTTTTTCAGCTTCATGACTTAATATATATTCTTTTTCTTTCATCATCATTTTTCCGATATCCATTAGCTGTTCAACCGTATAATCAGGAAATTCAATGATAATCGGGAAGCGTGATTCAAGACCAGGATTTAAGGCGAGAAAATGATCCATCTCGCGTGAGTAACCGGCTAATATAAGTACAAAATCATGTTGTTTATCTTCCATATGTTTGACCAAAGTATCAATGGCCTCTTTCCCAAAATCCTTTTCACCGCCACGGCCTAGAGAGTATGCTTCGTCTATAAAGAGGATGCCGCCCATAGCTTTTTTAATCAAATCACGAGTTTTTTGTGCAGTATGTCCGATATATTCACCAACTAAATCGGCTCTTTCACATTCAATCAAATGTCCCTTTGATAAAACACCAACCTTTTGAAAAAGTTTCCCGATCAGTCGGGCAACCGTTGTTTTTCCTGTTCCCGGATTTCCTTTAAACATCATATGGAGGACCTGTTTCCCAGCTTTTAATCCTTTTTCCTCCCGCTTTTTATTCACAATAATCCAGGCATATATTTCTTTAATTACGTGTTTTACATCATTTAGACCAACTAAGGAATTTAACTGTTCTTCAATTTCTCTTAATATTTCATGATCACCAGTCTGCTCTTTTGGTTCAGTAACCGGTTCAACTCTTGCTTTTCGGTTTAAAGTAATACTTATTTGACCATTATTTTTCATCCGTATTGGTTGATCCAATGTGTTCACCTCTCTTGTATGTAAAACAGTATACGCCCAGATGAAAAAAAGGTGACATTCGCCTATTTGTCGAAAAAATGTATTTCCTGCTTCACTTTTCTTTATGTTTTGACAATAATTTATGTTTAATGACAAAATCCTACTTTCCCTTTGTCAAATCTTGCGCTTTCCCAAGAAATAATGAATATTATTTCCAAATTTGCTTTCATCACGGAAAAACAGCTGATGTGATCATATCATGCACAAAGATTTGTATAAAACGAAATATGGTTCATGGAAACCTTGCTTCTCTTCCCATAAGGCTTTTAAAGGTCTTAAAATATCTTTTACTATATTTATTCATAAATAATACAAGTCATGACTCGAGTATCATATTTTCCTTAAAAGTAATACGTCCTCGATTATACTTATAGCCTACAAATAGAAAAAGAGGTATGATTTATGAAAACCATACCTCTTTTGTATTATTACTTTCCCCTACTCTAAATCAATTTGCACATTTCGTGACGGGGCAAAAGTTGATATTGCATGTTTAAAAACGAGTTGTTGTTTGCCATCGGTTTCAAATAAAACAGTAAAATTATCAAACCCTCGGACGAGACCGCGGATTTGGAAACCGTTTGTTAGGAATACGGTAACTAAAATATTCTCTTTCCGTATTTGATTTAAAAATTGGTCTTGAATATTGATCGGTTGTTTCATTCTTTGTCCTCCTCATTATTCTCCTAATTTATATATTCGCTCTAAGGTGAAGCTTTCCTGCAACGAAATCAGAAATTTTTTGTAAATTTTTTTCATATTCTTTCAGATTCGTGATATCAAACCACTCGACATCCATCTTATTCCGAAACCATGTCAATTGTCTTTTGGCAAAATGTCTCGTATTTTGTTTTAATTGGTCTACCGCTTCTTCAAGGGTAATTTTTCCGTCAAAGTAAGCGAACAATTCTTTATAGCCAATCGCTTGTGTCGCCTGAACATTTTTGAACCCTTGATCATATAAAGCTTTTGCCTCGTTGATTAGCCCATTTTCGATCATTTGGTCGACTCGTTCATTTATTCTTTTATATAAAATGTCACGATTCATTGTTAAACCAACAATCGCAACATCATATAATAATGTATATTGTTGTTTTGCTTTTAATTCCGCCATCGTTTGCCCGGTAGAAAAATATACTTCTAAAGCCCGGATAACACGGCGCTCGTTATTAGGATGAATTTGCCGGGCAGTCTCCGGATCGACTTTTGAAAGGTATTGATACAAACGTTCAATCCCTTCTAATTTCACTCTTTCTTCTAAAAGGCTACGTATTTTGTTGTTTTTTCCTTGATTAGAAAATTGATAATCATAAATAACAGCTTGAATATAAAGCCCTGTCCCTCCGACAACCATCGGTAAATGATTTCGATCGGTAATAGCGGAAATTTTTTTTCGGACAAGTTGTTGAAAATCATATACAGAAAAAGATTCATCCGGATTTTTAATATCGATTAGATGATGTGGGATTCCTTTCATTTCCTCTTTGGAGATTTTGGCTGTCCCAATATCAAGTCCGCGATAAATTTGCATTGAATCTCCACTAATAATTTCACCATGAAATTGTTTTGCCAAATCAATACTCAATTTGGTTTTTCCCACTGCGGTAGGTCCGATAATACACAGCAACTTCTCCTTGTTCACAAAAAATCCCACTACTTTCAACACATTTATTTGAAATAATTTCCTGTCATTTTTAGTTTACCACAATAAAATAAATATGTTAAACATCAAACTATTATGTCCCGAAACAGGAAAGATATACCTCACTTTGTCGATTCATGATGGAATTTCGAAAACTTTTTTTAAAATATATGCTATAAAAAGTAAGCGTGAGGATAGAAATGTTTCCGCTAAATTTTAACTGCATTTTTAGCCAGATTCGATTAGAGTAAAATTCCATCTTTTCTTCAAGCTTTCTTACATGACCCTTTTGAACATTTTTTCCATTTCATATGTTGAAAAATGAATGATAATTGGTCGTCCATGCGGGCATGTAAATGGATCACTTGTCATCCGCAATGTATCCAGCAATTGCTGAATTTCATCATGACGCAGCCGGTGATTGGCTTTAATCGAACCTTTGCAGCTCATCATAATAGCTGTTTCTTCACGCAATTTTTTAATATCAACTTTTTTCATTGTCAACACTTGTTCAATGATTTCTTGAATGGTTTCTTCTTCTTCACCGCGGGGAAACCATTGTGGGTGATTCCTGATGATAAATGTATTCGTTCCAAAAGGTTCGAGAAATAAGCCGACTTTTTTAAGTTCTTCCAGATTTTCTTCCAACTTAATAAATTCGTCGTTAGAAAACTGGAGTGTCAGCGGGATAAGCAGCTCTTGCAAATCATTTGAAACTTCCCCAATTTTTTCTTTAAAATACTCATATTTTATCCGCTCTTGGGCTGCATGCTGGTCGATGATGTATAATCCTTTTTCATTTTCAGCAAAAATATATGTGCCATGCATTTGCCCGATTGGATATAAGACCGGAATTCTACTTACCGGTTGTTTGGTAAAATCCGGGTTATTATCGAATGGTTCATGATCATCATGAGCTTTTTTCTCATTCGTTGCTTCATCAAGATCAATACCGTTCAAATTTTCCCCAATTGAATTTTCGGTTACTTTGTCAAAATTTTCCTCTTGATTATGATTCGTTTGGTGAAACGATTCTTCACTCTCTTTTATTTCGTTAACCGATTCATGTTCTTTCAGCGATTGCAAAAATAAGCCGGCTACTGTTCTTTCTTCTTTTGTTAATGTGGAGTGTCCATTGTCAATATTGGACCTTGCGACTTTCTCTCGTTTCTGATCAAACGGTTCATCTTGTTGTCCCAAGTTCTCAGGTAAATGATCTAAAGAAAGTGAAATTTGTTCGGATTTTAATTTTTCTTGTTTTGGCGCTTGACCGGCAGGGATCAGTGTCTCTTTTTTGAAGCTCTGTTTAATGGTTTCCGTAATTAATTCTGACAATTCTTTTTCCTTACTTAAACGTACTTCTAGTTTCGCAGGATGAACATTCACATCAACTAAGATGGGATCCATCGTAATGTTCAAGTAAACGATGGGAAAGCGTCCAATGGGAAGCAAGGTGTGATATCCAGCAATAACCGCATTAGAAATTGGATAATTTTTAATAAACCGACCGTTAACCATGATTGAAATATAGTTTCGTGATGCTCTGGTTACTTCCGGCAATGTGATATAACCATCGACTTGAAAATCGAGTGATTCACCGTGAATGGGAATCATTTTTTTGACAATATTTAAGCCATAGATCCCGGCGAGAACTTGCCGGGAATCTCCATTTCCGGTTGTCTGCAGAAGCGTTCTACCGTTATGAATGAGTTTCATTGCAACTTCAGGATGACTAAGTGCCAATCGGTTCATAACATCTGTAATATTTCCTAACTCGGTATGGATGGTTTTCATATATTTCAAACGGGCTGGTGTATTAAAAAATAAATCGGTTACTGTAAAATCTGTTCCTTTTCGGCTCGGAGCGGGTTCAAACAGAAGCTTCGTCCCTCCCTCTACAACGAGACGACTTCCGGGTCCACTGCCGGTGCTTGTCACCAGTTCAACTTTTGCCACCGAAGCAATACTTGGTAAAGCCTCACCGCGAAATCCGAGCGACTTGATACGGAACAAATCTTTTTCATCTTTTATTTTGCTGGTTGCATGTCTTTCAAAAGCAAGGGGTACGTCTTCCGGTTCAATCCCGGATCCATTGTCAATCACCCGGATCTTTTTCAAGCCCGCTTCTTCCACTTCCACTTCTATCATCGTACTACCCGCATCAATAGCATTTTCAACAAGTTCTTTTACAACTGATGCTGGACGTTCAACCACTTCACCTGCTGCTATTTTATTGGAAAGTACTTCATCTAATTGGATAATCTTGCCCATTTTTTCTCACCACCCAACATAATCGTTCAATTTTTATTCAGCTTTTTTTGTAACTTATATAATGCATTCATCGTATCAAGCGGAGTCATTTCTAACAAGTTCAACGATTTTAACTCATCAACCACTTTCTTCTCTTTATTTGTTAATCTGGTTGAAGCCGGTGATTTTGGTTCTTCTTGAAAGAATGATAATTGCTCTATATCCGTAGTAGTTGATTCAAATATTTGTTCCGAATTCATTTGGGTGTCTGTTTTTGCTTCTTCAATTTCTGTCATTTGATCTGGCAAGTGTGACACTTTGGCAAAATTTGGTTTTTCATCCTGATTTTCTAATTGCTGCAAAATTTCTTCCGCACGTGTAATCAACTCCGGTGGTAAGTCTGCCAATTTTGCGACATGGATACCATAGCTTTTGTCAGCAGGTCCTTCTTTTATTTTATGGAGGAAAACAACATGACCGTCTTTTTCTACTGCACTAACATGAACATTTTTCAATTTCTTTAATGATTGTTCCAAAACAGTTAATTCATGATAATGGGTCGAAAAAAGTGTTTTCGCACCGATTTTATCATGTATATATTCGATCATAGCCTGAGCAAGAGCCATACCATCATAGGTTGATGTTCCCCGCCCAATTTCGTCAAATAAAATTAAACTGTTTTCCGTTGCACCACTGATCGCATTTTTCGCTTCCAACATTTCCACCATGAATGTACTTTGGCCACTAATTAAATCATCTGCCGCACCAATCCGAGTAAAAATTTGATCAAAAATCGGCAATTCCGCCTCTTGAGCCGGGACAAAGCAGCCGATTTGTGCAAGTATGGCGGTTAAAGCAATTTGCCGCATATATGTACTTTTCCCTGACATATTTGGACCGGTAATCAATAACATTTCTCTGTCTCCATCCATAAAGCAATCATTCGGTACATAAGATTGGAGATTCATGACCTTTTCAACGACAGGATGCCTACCTTCTTTAATAATTAGTTTTCTGTCTTTTCGAAAAACAGGTTTTGTGTACATTCTTTCCTCGCTGACGGTGGCAAAACATTGTAAGCAATCAAGCTCACTTACTTGTTTCGCCAACTCTTGCAATCTTGGAATATATTCCTTTACTTGTTCACGAATTTCAATAAACAACTCATATTCGAGGTCAACACTTTTTTCTTCTGCTTCCAGAATAATACTTTCTTTTTCCTTTAATTCCGGTGTAATAAATCGTTCGGCATTGGCCAAGGTTTGTTTTCGTTCATAGGATCCATCTTTTGGAAGAAGGTGGAGATTAGCCTTTGTCACTTCAATATAATACCCAAAAACCCGGTTATAACCGATTTTTAACGACTTAATTCCTGTCTTTTCCCGTTCATTCTTTTCCATTTCACTGATCCATACTTTTCCGTTGCGACTGGCATAGCGATAAGAATCCAAGCGGTCATTATAACCATCGCGAATGATTCCCCCTTCCTTTACCGATAATGGAGGAGTTTCAATAATTGCCCGGTCAATCATGTCAGCCAGTTCAGTACATGGGTCAAGGTTTTTCGCCCTTCTTTGCATTTCCGGATCTAAAATAGATTGTAAAATATGTATAATTTCCGGAATTTGCCATAGTGTTGTCTTTAAACTGACTAGATCGCGGGCATTGACATTTCCGAATGCGACACGGCCGGCAAGTCTTTCAATATCATAGACTTGCTTCAATTTTTCACGTAATTCTTGTCGTTCCATATAATGATTTTTCAGCGTGTCCACACTATTTAACCGTTGTTCAATCGCATCAATCGATAAAAGCGGGCGGTCAATCCATTGTTTTAACAACCTTCCACCCATCGCCGTCATCGTTTCATCAAGCAACCAAAGAAGGGACCCTTTTTTTCCTTTTGACCGGATCGTTTCGGTTAATTCTAAATTTCGCTTCGAATAATAATCAATTTTCATATATTGATTGACTTGATAAAACTCGACCGGTTGAATATGATCTAAATTTCGTTTCTGGGTGCGATATAAATAATTAAAGAGACGAGCAATGGTCATTCGTAATTTTTCTTGCGTAATTTTGACCAACTTATCCGAAAATACCGCCGGAATGTCGATACTTTCTTCAAAGGAGATGGCGATAGGGAAACGTTCTTTCATTTGACTTTGCAATTCCTCGGAAAAATCCGGTGAAACAACAACCTCTTTTGTTCTGAACGTGGACAGTTCATTCATGACTTCCTCGAATTCTTCTTGTATCAATGTTACCCGGCTTTCCCCCGTTGATAAATCACAAAAGGATAATCCAAAAGTACCATCGTTAAACAGGGTAATGGATGCGATATAATTATTATCTTTATCGTGAAGGCTAGTCCCATCCATCAATGTACCGGGAGTAATTAACTGAATAACTTCTCTCTTAACCATTCCCTTTGCTCGTTTCGGGTCTTCCATTTGTTCACATATCGCTACTTTATAGCCACGATTTACCAGAGTTTCAATATATCCGGAAGCAGAGTGATAGGGTACGCCACACATCGGTATTTTTTCCTCAACTCCGCCATCTCTGGACGTTAACGTAATTTCCAGTTCTTGACTTGCTTTGACAGCATCTTCAAAAAATAATTCATAAAAATCGCCTAAACGAAAAAATAAAAAGGCATCTTGGTATTCTGCCTTTATGCTCAAATATTGTTGGATCATAGGCGTATATTGTTTCATTTTTGCCCACACCTTTTCCGTTTCATTCTCAAATAATAATTATAACATATCATTATGGAGTTATCATTCGAAAAAATTCATGTTCCTTTCCCTTCATTTTTTTATAAATTTTAAAAGGGCTTGTCTAAAAAGTCCATAAAAACAGAGCGAATGGAGAAAACAATGAGTTTTTCCATTCGCTCTGTTTCCTTATTTTTGAAATTGGTTTGGGAATTTGCGGCCCATTTCAGTATGTTGTGGGCCATTGCCACAATCCCGAATTCTGTTCGGACTTTATGAAGCCCCCGTAACAGAAATCGAGTGAAACGCAAATTGCCCTTGATGTTACCGAACACACTTTCGACATCCACTTTACGCTTCGCATAAAGAGCTGCCTTTTGTTCGTCACCAAGAGCTGCTTTGGCTTTCGCTTTCATTTCTTCATAAATCGTGTTCCAATATACTCGACGATTTCCTTTGGCTTTCGTACACCCATTCTTCAACGGGCAATCCGTACAATCTTCACACTCGTACACTTTCAAATCTTGTATGTATCCAGATGCATTTTTTCTTTTTTGATAATACTTGAATACGACTTTCCGATTGTTCGGACAGATAAAGCAATCGTCTTCTTCGATGTATTTCCAGTTTTGTACTTTTGATAAATCCTTTTTAAACTTTTTACTTTGTTCCTTCAAATAGGTTTGGTATGGGGCTAATAATTCAAAACGAGGTTCTTTTTCTTCGCCAATCGCATATAAATAGTTTTCTTCACTCGCATATCCTGCATCGGCAATGACATACTTGAGTTTCTTTTCCTTCGGCATCGATTCCAATAACTTTTCCATAAATGGTTGGAAACAGCGAGTATCTCCTGGATTTTGATAAATTTCAAATCCCACGATAAATTGATGTTGTGTGGCGAGTTGAACATTATAACCCGCCTTGAGTTGGCCGTTTTTCATATGGTCCTCTTTCATTCGCATAAAAGTGGCCTCATGGTCGGTTTTCGAGTAGCTATTTCGTTCACCTAGAATCTGTTTTTGTACTTTGTATTTTCGTAATCGTGGAAGATAATCCGTTTGAATCGTTTTCAGTTGTTTGGTGAGTTGGGATTTTTTAGAGCGAAGTTCTTTTTTTCTTTCTTTGTCTTCTTCCTGTTTATAATCTTTTTCCAAAGCTTCTATTCTCTCAGAAAGTTGTGCCGATGATTTTTCTAATTCTTCTTCTAATTGTTCTTCTTTTAATTCCTCCAAGGCGATTTGGTGCGCTTCTTGTAGAAACGATTGAATTTTGGCTCGTAGTTTCTGATCATATTTTTCTACGGATTTTCGCCATACAAACGTATATTTGTTGGCATTCGCTTCTATTTTCGTACCATCCACAAAAATATGGTCGAGGTCGATAAGTCCTTGTTCTACTAGTTGAAGGACAAATTGTTCAAATACAGAATCCATCATGTTTGACATACGAACACTACGAAAATCATTTATTGTGCGATGGTCAGGGGTTTGCAATCCCGCCAACCACATCATCGGAAGATTTTCTTTCACCATTTGCGCTATTTTCCGACTTGAATAAACATTTTGAGTGTACGCATATAAAATCACTTTCAATAACATTTTAGGGTGATAGGGTGCACGACCCCCACCAACATAATGAGTATACAACACTTCATCCGGAATCGATTCCACCATTTCATCCACTAAACGGGCGACATGATTTTCAGGAATATACATTTCGATATCTAAAATGCTCATGACTTGACGATTGCAATAAGGTTGGAAAACTAGTTTTTTGCGTTTCTTATTCTTTTGAACCTCTATTTTTTGAATACCCTCTAGAGTCATTTCTAATTGCGTGTTATAATTTTCTTGAATAGTCATTTGATTATTCATAAGAAATCGTCCTTTCTGTAGAATGTTTTTTGGTCAATTTCATTCTATAAAAAAGGACGATTTTTTTGTACCCTAAAAACAGAAAAAAGGGCTGAGCCCAAGGTCGATTCAATCGACTTTTCGGACAGCCCCTTGATTCTATAAATTTATTGATATATTTGAATCTCAGAAAAGTCTCGAGTTCACTATGTAGTGAACTTTAAAACTAAAGAAACTGGACCTCTAGTATATAATCCTTTTTCTTCATACGAAAAAGACTCGTCCAACTCAATGTTTTTAAAACTGTCTAAAATAATATTTGCTACAAGTTCTAATTGCATAAGCGCTAAGGAAGCCCCTACACAAGTATGTGTTCCATACCCAAATGCTAGATTTTGTGAGTGACTAGTGAAAGCTTTATTATCTTCAATGCTTCTATAAATATCAAATTTATCTGGATTTGAAAAGGCTTTAGGATCCCTATTAGCAGCACCAATCATATTTATAATTACTGCATTTTTAGGAATCAAAACTCCTTTGATAGTCACTTCTCTAGAAACTTGTCTAGGAATAAATTGAACTGGAGGTTTAAAACGCAATGTTTCATTAATAGCATTCTTCAAAAGCTTGCGATTATTTTTTACATCCTCGAATTGTTTTGGATTTTGAAGTAGATTGTAAAATAGCAAAGCTAAAGTTTTATCGACAGGTTCAGTTGCAGCCAATAAAATATTCAATGTTAGGGCAAGAATCTCCTGAGAAGTCATTTTTATGCCATTAAATTCTGAACGTTGTAGTATAGATATTAAATCGTTTCCAGAAGAGTCTTTTTTACTTTCTATGATTGGAAGTAAATATTTTTCTAACTGTTCACTGCACCAAAAGCAATACTCAATTTCTTCATCAGAGAGATTGAAAGAAGTAATAAATTTTGCTATGCCTTTGTGCCATTCGGCAATTTGCTCTTGATCCTTTTTATCTAAGCCCAACATATCCATTGTTGATTGAACAGCAAATATCTTGCCAAAATCATTTACTAAGTCTATTTTTCCACGATTAAGATAAGGTTTTAAGACTTCAATAGCATTTTGTTTGAATAAAGAAAGTAATCGTTTGAGATTTTCACCTGTGAGCCCTTTCATTATCATTTTCTTTTTTTCTTTATGCTCTTTTCCAGTCATTTGGGCTAAAACTCTATCACGCATAACTGGTTGAGCTCGTTTCGCTAACGTTTTAGTAGTAAATATTTCTTCATTTTCTAAAACATATTTTACATCTTCATAATTACTAACAAAATAACAGTCAATAGATTCTTCATAAAAAACAGGCTCTTGTGTTCTAAAATAAGGGAAAAACTTGTAAGGATCTTTTGAGTAAGCTTCTGAAAAAATACTTATTTTACTTTGTTGCAGCATATATAAAACTCCTTTCAAATATTAATTAATTTGTTTCAAGATGATATAGCCTTGGTTGTCACTCATCTTAATATAAAATTCTGAATTTTTTATTTTCTCTCCTAATTTCCATGGTCTATGATATGCAAGCACGGACTCTTTATAGCCTAGAATTGAAGCACCTGATAGAAAGAAAGGTAGTTCTGCTAATACGTATTTTACAGCGTGAAATAACATATTATCTGTAATTTCTATATCTTCCATATTTAAAGACTTCGCTCGGCTAGAAAGTGCATCATGAGACATTGCCAAACAAGATTTCCTAAATTTTTCATCTTTTTCAAAGTAATAAATTACGTTTTGATAAACTTCATTATAAATTTTGTTGTTTTTAAAATCTGAAAAAGTATATATATCAATCTCTCTACCATTTTTCCTTAATGCTTCTTCGCTAAAACGGAAATGACGTCTGATTTCCTTTCTGACTTTTCTTTCCGCTTTTGTTGTAGGAGTTCCGAGGGCTTCAAGTAAGTTCTTAGCTTCATCTCCAGCTAATAAAACGGTCACATTTTTGAAATTTTTTGATGACCAATCAATAAGTTGGTGAATATAGTTTTGTGAAAACTTACTGTTAAAGGGACTGATACCTAAAAGTATGTGAGTCTTATTCTTATAAATTTTCTCACAATTTCTAGATAGTGGAACAACATAGAACAAATCTTTAATAACTTGTTGCATTTAAAAACCCCTTTCCCCAATTATAATTAACCAGTTAATATTAACCGATTAATATTAACTGGTTAACGATAATATAACACACCCCAAAAATATTGTCAAACATTATCGAATTGAACAAATTATTATTCGAACCCCCTTGACAACACACGAAAATTCCTTTAGTATTATTGTTAACCGGTTAACAATAAGATAGAAAGCACTAAAGGGAAAGTTTTAAAAGCATCCATCACAAGAATTCATCACAACTAGAGAATCGATCAGAAGAACTGAATCGAGTGATAATAAGAATGTATTGTTTGGCGTTTCATGGATATTGACACAATTTCACATTGTTGTTTATCTAACCCGTTGATGAATATAGTTTTGGGAAAACTTATTGTTAGAGGGACTGATACCTAAGAGCATGTGAGTCTTATTCTTATAAATTTCCTCGCAATTTCTAGATGGTGGAACAACATGGAACAAATCTTTTAATAACTTGTTGCATTAAAAAAACTCCTTTCCCTAACTATGATTAATAAGTTAACATTAAACATTTAACATAATATAACACAACTCAAAAACATTATTGAGTTATGCGAATTATCATTTAAATATTTTTCCTTTATTTCTTGACAACACGTAAAAATTCCCTTACCATTATTGTTAACTGGTTAACTATCGTAAGGAGGATAAAAATGGAAAGCACTAAAAAGAAAGTTCTAAAAGCATTACAAGAATTCATCACAACTAGAGAATCGATCAGAAGAACTGAATCGAGTAATAATAAGAACGTATTGTTCGGTGTTTCATGGACATTGACACAATTTCACATTGTTGCCCTTCTGAAAGAAAATGAATTAATGAATAATACAACCTTAGCTAAAGAACTTAATATATCTAAACCAGCGGTAACTAAAGCAACAAAAAAATTACTGGAGAAAGGTATTATTAAGGAAAAACAAAATGAAGGAAATAAAAAAGAAATTTTCTATGTTTTAACTGAAAAAGGGGAAACAATGGCCGCAATTCATGAGAAGCTGCATAAGGAGGCTGAAGAACAATATTTATCACTTTTAGATAACTTCAATAAGGAACAACTTGAAACAATCATATTATTTTTAAATACGCTTACTAATCATTTGAAAAATGAAAATATGAAGTAGGAGGGAAGAGCTTTGGATAAAGCCCTTCAACAAAAAAGCAAAGTTCTGGTTCTTCTCCTAAGTATTTCAGCTTTTTTTGCGTCATTAAATCAAAATATTTATTCCCCTTTGATTCCTCTTATTCGAGATACTTTTGACACAACGATTTTTTGGGTGGATTTAACAGTTAGTGGTTTTATCTTTATTATTTCTATCATGCAAGTAATATTAGGAACATTTATTGATTCTGCTAATCAAAAAAAGTTAATGATCACTAGTCTTTTGATTACAAGTATCTCAACCTTATTTTGTGCATTTACAACAAATTTTATGGTATTTTTTGTTGCACGAATGTTTCAAGCCATCGGTACAGGAATGATTCCGTTGATTGCAGTGAATGTCATTGCATATTTATTTGAAGGGGCAGAACGGGGCGATGCAATGGGAACATATCAAATCTTATTGACATTAGCCCCCGCACTTGCGCCGATCTTGGGAGGATTCATTGGACAATACTACAATTATTCAGGTGTATTTTTATTTCTATTTGTCATTTCAATGACATTGTTGATTTTTTTAGGATACAAACTTCCAACATTAAATAGTAAACAATTATCCGATAATAAAAATAAAGCTCAAACACTTCTAAAATATCAAATTTTATGGGCAAATAAAAAAGGCATGAGTGTTATCGGAATTGGTTTTTTCGTCTTTCTGGTATATTTTTCAATATTGACATATTTACCTGTTTTATTGCACGATCACTATCAAATATCTTTACAGATTATCGGATTATTATATTTGCCTTTGACAATTAGTATGATTATAGGTAGTACCCTATTTAAAAAGTTACAAAGAAGATTTAATTTAGAAAAGTTATATCGTGCAATTTTATACTTAATGCCATTTTTCATTATATTATTTGGTTTAATGATGAAAAAGAACATTATCATATTAAGTATTATTTTATTCATTTATGGTGTTTTACTAGGATTCTCTCCACCATTATTTTCAACAATCATTAGTAGTCAATATACAAATGAAAAAGGATTGGCATTAGGAATATTTAATTTTGTACGATATTGTGGAATGGCAATAGGAGCAGGAATTGTCGGAATTAGCTTTCTGAGTTCCTCTTCCTTATTTCTTATTCTAGGAATCGTGTTTTTAGTGATTTCGTTCATGATTAATCAGATTTTAAAATAAAAAATGGTTTCTTCATCCTTTATTTACAATGGTTCTATGTCAATTGTTGGGGTGCACTTGATGTGAAGTGCACCTCTTTTATATGTATGAAAGTTAAATAAGTGAGCATAATACCTTATTTCTAAGTCGTTGAAAGTTGCGAATACCATAAGACATTCGTTTAATGACTTTCATTTTATTGTTAATCCCTTCTAAATAACCGTTAGTGTAGGGATAAATAAACGAATTGATGATTTCTTTCTCCCAGCTTTTAAAGGTTCGTTTCATGTACTGATATTCGTCCAGTCCTGATTCGTCAATCGCTTGATACAGTTGTTCTAAGTTCAACCTTACATTGCGTTCATTGCTTTGTGTCATCCATTTTTTAAAGACTTCTTTCACTTGGTAAGCTTTCTTTAAATCGGGGGACAACTCTAAATAATATTGCAGGAGCTCCTGTTCTCTTGTGGTTAACTTCTCTTTCGGTTTATGTAAGAGAAAACGTAACTTTTTCATCGATTTTCGATCTTTGTCTTGGAACGACTTTTGTACTCTCTTTCGTACTCGTTCAAGTGCCCAGAAGTTATGACGAGCATAATGGAATTTGTCCACGATGATAATTGGATTTTGAAAGAGTTGTTGAGCCAATATTTTATACGGCTGCCACATATCCATGACCACCATTTGAACACGATGAGTCGGTAAAGAACGAAAATAATCTTTTAGCGTGGACAACTTACGGTCTTGAATCACATCAAATACCTTGAAGCCTCGAGGGTCTCCGATGACACATTGATATTTTCCTTTTTCGGTTGTCCCCTTTTTTTAACCACTGAAACATCCAAGTTATATGTGAGGAGTCCTATTTTTCGTTATTATGAATTTTGGCTTCTCAATTCAACACGACGGATTTTTCCTGAATCTGTTTTTGGTAAAGATTGAACAAATTCAACTAATCTTGGGTATTTGTAAGGTGCAGTAAGTTGTTTAACATGATCTTGAAGTTCTCTAACTAAATGTTTACCGGCTTCAATTCCGTCTTTAAGAACAACAAAAGCTTTCACCACATTTCCCCGAATCGGATCGGGATGGGCAACAACCGCACATTCTTTTACAAATTGATGTTTCATTAACGCATCTTCCACTTCAAAAGGTCCAATTGTATATCCGGAACTAATGATCATATCATCGCTTCTTCCGACAAACCAATAATAATTATCCTCATCTTTATAGGCAAGATCTCCGGTTACAAAATAATTCCCTTTAAAAGCTTTTTCAGTTCTTTCGAGATCTTCGTAGTATTTGACAAAAAGTGCCGGGAAATCTTTTCGTAAGGCAATATTCCCTTTTTCACCTACTTTTACCGGCTTCCCATCTTCATCAACAATCTCCACAAATTCCGGCATAATCGGTTTACCCATTGATCCCGGTCTGATTTCCATTCCTTTTACGGTTCCGATGACAAGCGTACTTTCTGTTTGACCATAGCCATCACGAACCATGATATTAAATTGATTTTGGAAGATATCGATGACTTCCCGATTTAATGCTTCTCCGGCTGAAACGGCACTTTGTAAATGGGATAAATGATATTTCGATAAATCATGGACTTTTGCCATTAGTCGATATTCTGTTGGCGTACAGCAGAGAACATTCACTTTTTCTTGATCCAGTATTTTTAAATAGGTTTCCGGATTAAACCTGCCTAAATATACCAGCCCGGTCGCCCCCATGCCAAGTACAGAAAGGAAAGGACTCCACACCCACTTTTGCCAACCGGGGCCTGCAGTCGCCCAAACAATATCCCCTTCATGAATATCGAGCCATTGTGTCGCGGCAATCCGTAAATGTGCATATGCCCAACCATGTACGTGAACAACTCCTTTTGGTTGTCCGGTTGTTCCGGAAGTATACGTAATTAATGCATAGTCATCCCTTGAAGTTTCTACCTTTTTAAAAATTTCTGATTCATTTTCAGTAAGTTCTTCCATTTGCTTCCAACCGGGTACTGACTCTGAAAAAGTAATTTTATATTGTAAATTGGTCGCTTCATTTGTTATTTTGTCGATTTCTTCACAAAATGAAAAATAAGAAATGATTGCTTTCACTTTCCCATTATTCAGCCGAAAAAGAATATCTTGCGCCCGAAGTAACTCAGAACCCGGGATGATAACAAGACCGGCCTTCCAACAAGCAAAATAAATAATATAGGTCTCAATCATCCGCGGGACCATGATAAAAACACGGTCGCCCTTTTTTAAGCCTAATTTTTTTAAGGCATTTGCAAGTTTGTTGCCCCGTGCAATGAACTCTTCATAAGAAATTTCTTTCCGATCGCCATTTTGACTAATAAATTTCAAAGCAATTTTACTCGATTTATGTTTTTCAATTTCATCAATAATATTATATTTTGTAGGCGCAATTAAACTTTTCAATGTAATTGACTTGTTTTCCACCATTATTAATCACACTTTCTATTTAAATTAAATCGAATATGTATATTATACCTCAACATATTACTAAATGTTAGTACTAGGTAATAAATTTTTTCAAAAAAATTTTTCCAAATAAAGAAAACTCGGCGATTGCCGAGCCTTTAGGCGGTGGCAAAGCCGTAGTTCACCGAAAAAATATAAAATTTTTTCGGCTGCGATGTATTCCAGTGAAGCTTTCCTTATGCACTTATACTTAATTCTTAAAATTTCCCACTACGTCGAATTCGCTTCTTTTCTGGAAATTTATACTTTCTTAACGTATAAAGAAACTCGGGGGTCCGAGCTTTAGGTGAGAGAAGAGCACAGTTCAACGAAAAAATACCCTGGTTTTTCGATTCCGATAAAACGCTTCGTTGCTTTCCTTGTGCACTTTTCCTTCATTCTTTTAATTTCCCGTACCAAGCAAATTCTCTCTTTTGCTGGAAATTTATACATTCTTCATGTAAAACAAAAGGAGTCTGACCCCACATGATATCATTTTAAGGTTTATCACCATTGTACCGTGTTGGAAGTGAGTGTCAGACAGAACCAAATAGTATTATCAATAAATTTTCGTTATTCCTCTTCCCCATCTACAAGAAAATCCGGGTTTAATTCTTCAAACTCCTCATCGTCAATATCGAGATCCCAATCGTCATCTTCAAAATCTTCATCACTTAATCGGACAACTACTTTCGTTTCACCAATCAATTCGACTAAAAATTCGCGTTCGACCGTAACAACCAGTTTATTCCCATTCGGTGAAATGACTGCTTCGACACAATTCGGTTGTTGAAGTACTTGTACATTGACTTCTTTATCGGCAATGGTTTTGTCATCTTTATATTTTAATTTGATGACATCTTTGTATTCGACCCGATCAGTTGCAACATCCGTTTTCGTATTATCATTGCAGGAATACCAGCAGTTAATATCATAATGTCCACTTACTTCCACAGTTTTTCCGACTTTCTCCGCTTTATATGCATGGTTGATAATCCATGCACCAAGGATACTGGACGGAGCATGGTTTGGTCGGATTGTATGATTGGAAGTGGTATTTTTTCGCCCTTTCGCAACGACCGCTTTTGTAATAATCTCTCTTGTATTTCCCATGCGAGCGTAACCTCCTCAAGTTTTATCACTTCATCCTATGCGGGACAAAAAACCAGTGTGCGTAAATTTTCTTGGAAGTTCGTTTTCAAGGAAAATGACTAAAGGAAGAGAGGTTGGCAATTGTCTACCGGCAGTCGATACGAAGCAGATAAAATGATTAACGGAAGATTGAGTTTACACTGTTACGGGTGATCTTCGTTTTCCTTATTTCCGGTTATTTTTATTAAATGGGTTTCAGGCCTTGCTCCCAATCGTAACGGTAATTGCGTCGTTCCATATCCGTTGCTTATTAATAAGGTTGTTTCTTGTCCTTGATACAATTTCCCCTTTGGATATAGACCAAGCCCAAATAAACGGATTTGTCCTCCATGGGTATGACCGCTTAACAACAAAGAAATACGATGTTCTTTTTTTACATCATTCCAAATTTCCGGATTATGGCAAATAACAATTTTAAACGATTCCTTGTCTACAGGTTCTAAAACACTCTTCAAACAAATGTCCTGATATTTTATTTCACCGATCCCAATGATATATAATTTTTCCCCTTTATCTGATTGAAGCACTCGATAATCATTTTCTAAAACAGTGACAAAATTTTTATGGAAGATTTCCATCAATTTTGTTCGGTTCTTCTCATAGTCATTATTTCCCCAAATAAAGTAGATGGGGGCTATTTCATTTAGTCGCCGTAAGTTTTCTTCCGTTCTCGTATAGGGAACTCCTTTTTCTGTTAAATCACCGCCAATGATGACAAGATCAGCTTTCCCCTTAACTTGATCAATGATTTTTTCACTGATAAGACGTCGATGGATATCAGATATGAAAAAAATGTTGATTTCGCCAAAGGAAACGGGGAACGAAGGAAAAGATAACTTGTGTTTAATCATATGATTTTCTTGAGCGACTTTCCACATATACCAAAGGAAAAGAACCGGTAAAACGATAATAATAATCAATAAAATTTCCATAATATGTCTCCTAAAAAAGGCCTACCTCTGGAAGATAGACCCTTAATCGTTTATGTGTTTAACAGGATGGAAATATCCTTTTTATGATAAGTCTTGTGACATGACTGCTTTTTCACTCCGGACTTGTGCGCCTGTTTTACCTTGCAACAAGTCACCGTCAGTCGACAGAATAATTTCATTTGTAACTGTATTGGCAATTGTATTTGAAACCATTTGTAAAAGTTCATTTACTTCATATTGTGACTCTTTAAATTCCTGCACAATCGGAATTTCATCAATTTCCTTTTCCAGCGCTTCTATTTTTTCTTCGACTTGTTTCAAAGCTTTGATTTTTCCATAGTTTTGGAAGTTAACTGCTTGTTTTTGTAAACTTTTTATGCTGTTAATTTTTTCCCTAACCTTTTGATTTTCATTAATCTTTGCTTCCGCCCGCTTAAAAAAATTCACTTCTTCTGTCTCGGCGATCATTTTAGCCAGTTCCCTTGCTTTATCAATGATTTCCGTCTTTGTATATTTCCCCATTGTTTTAGCTCACCTCGATTTTTTCCTCAACCACCATTTCCCCGTTTAATGTCCATGTTTTTGCTTCCGTAATTTTTACTTTTACAATTTGACCGATGGCCGATTTTGGTCCGACAAAATTGACCAGTTTGTTTCTTCGCGTGTAACCGCTGAGTACTTCCGGATTGTTTTTCGATTCACCTTCAACAAGTACTTCGACGGTTTGCCCTTCCATTGCTTTCATTTTTTGTGCAGAAATTTCGTTCACTAAATCATTTAATCGTTGTAACCGTTCTTTCTTCACTTCCATCGGGACATTGTCCTTCATTTTTGCCGCAGGTGTTCCTTCCCGAGGTGAGTAAATGAAAGTGAAAGCTGAATCAAATCCCACTTCACGGTACAAGGATAACGTTTCTTCAAATTGTTCATCCGTCTCATTCGGGAAACCGACAATAATATCCGTTGTCAAGGCAACATCCGGTATGGCCGCTTTAATTTTGCGCACCAATTCCAAATAAGATTCCCGGGTATATTTCCGTCCCATAATTTTCAGCATGGAACTGGAACCGGATTGAACCGGAAGATGAATATGTTCAACAAGATTGCCGCGTTTTGCCAATACTTCAATTAAATGATCATCGAAATCACGCGGATGGCTGGTTGTGAAGCGAATTCGCGGTATATCAATTTTCCGCAGATCATCCATTAAATCACCGAAGCGATAATCGATATCTTCAAAATCTTTTCCATATGCGTTCACGTTTTGGCCAAGTAAAGTAATTTCTTTATACCCTTGGGCAGCTAAATGACGAACTTCTTCGATAATATCTTCCGGACGGCGGCTTCTTTCTTTCCCGCGTGTGTATGGAACAATACAATATGTACAGAATTTATCACAGCCGTACATAATGTTAACCCAAGCTTTAATGTTACCTTTCCGTGCCTTAGGAAGACTTTCAATAATATCGCCTTCTTTTGACCAAACTTCAACAACCATTTCTTTAGCCATATAAGCCTCATGTAAAATCTGCGGCAAACGATGGATATTGTGGGTACCGAAAATCATATCGACATGTTGATGTTTTTGCAAAATCCTGTTGACGACTGATTCTTCTTGTGCCATACACCCGCAAACCCCGAGAAGAAGATCCGGTTTTTCTTGTTTTAATGATTTTAAATGACCCAGTTCGCCAAACACTTTATTTTCGGCATTTTCCCGAATCGCGCAAGTATTGAGTAAAATGACATCGGCATCCTCGGTTGTATCGGTCGGTTCATAGCCTAATTCCATGAAAATTCCGGCCATTACTTCGGTATCATGTTCATTCATTTGACAACCATACGTACGGATATAAAATTTTCGACCTTCCCCCATTCCTTTTAATGGTTCCGGCACGTCAAAATCTTTAAAATAACCTACATTTCCTTTTGTTCGTTTCCTTGCATCCTTTAGGGAAGGCGGCATGTAGACAGTTTGAAAATATTTACTATAATCTTTTTCTCCGGCAGCGGATTTTTTGTCCGTTGGAGAAGCTTGTTTCACTTGTTGACTTTGTAACCGTTGTTGTTCGTTCATAATTAAACTCCTTTCAAGACCATAAAAACAAATCATATTCTTGCCACATCTGTTAAAACACATCTCTATTCAATTTATCATTATAAACGTTTATAAAGCAATTAACAATAAGATATAGTATGTAATGGGTGGTTATATGAAGACATGGAAGTTCCATAAAATAATCAAAACTCGGATAAGGTGAGATAAACTAAAGAAAACTCGTGCGTTCGAGCCGTGGGTTCACCGAAAAAATATAAAATTTTTTCTGCTGCGATGTATTCCCGCGAAGCTTTCCTTGTACACTTATGCGTAAGAAAAGTAGAAATTGAAACATTAGACAAAAATAGTCTGATTGCGTTAAACAACCAGACTTTTGTAAAAGGACCTTTTATAAATTTCAAAATGATGAAAGTATCATCACGATACAAGTTGAAAATGGTTTTAAACTGCTCTATCGAGGTTCTACAATCAACTTAATTGCTGTTCGTTCCTCCCCATCAATTTGAATATCGGTAAAAGCTGGAATACAAATCAAATCAACTCCGCTCGGGGCAACAAAACCTCTGGCAATGGCTACCGCTTTTACCGCTTGATTTAACGCACCTGCACCAATAGCTTGGATTTCTGCACCGCCCCTTTCCCGTAGAACTCCTGCAAGTGCACCGGCTACTGAATTCGGGCTCGATTTTGCTGAAACCTTTAATATTTCCATACTTTGTTCCTCCTTGAATCTCTCTGGTTTATTTTTTTCGTGGACTGACCTGCAAGTGTAAAACCATTCCATTGCTACTATATTCAAGGAGTCGAACCCTTATTCCAAGCTGAAACTGATTTTTAAATAATTTTTCTTTATCATACTTTCATCTAATTAAATAACCGCTGATCATCATTTAAAATCATCCGTTCAATATTTTCAGCCAATCGCGTTTTGTCATTGATTTCAACAACAACACCACAAAGTTGCGTCCGGCCATGTTTCGGAACGTCAAACCTTGACGGTAAATTTGTTAAAAATTTTCTTAACACCGTTTCCTTATTTACACCAAGTATACTATCATAAATACCTGTCATGCCCACATCTGTTATAAAGGCTGTACCCCCCGGCAAAACACGGTTATCTGCTGTTTGAACGTGGGTATGCGTGCCCACAACAGCACTGACACGACCATCCAAAAACCAACCCATTGCCTGCTTTTCACTGGTAGCTTCTGCATGGAAATCGACAAAAATATAGGGGGTTCGCTTTTTTGCTTCATTTACTAATTGTTCTGCTTTTTGGAAAGGACAATCAATTGGCGGTAAAAATGTCCTGCCTTGCAAATTTATGACGGCCAATTCAAATGAATTAATTTTCACATAAACGATCCCTTTCCCCGGATTGTTTTCGGGGAAATTTGCCGGTCTTATAAGATACTTCGCATGATCAATAAACTCAAAAATGTCTTTATTATCCCAAGTATGATTTCCCATTGTAATTACTTGTACACCCAATTCAAGAAATTGCCGATATATTTTTTCCGTAATCCCTTTTCCGGCAGCGGCATTTTCTCCATTTACAATAGTAAATGTTGGATGATACTTTACTTTTAACTTAGGTAAATATTCTGCTACTGTTTTTCGACCTGGTTCTCCCACCACATCACCAATAAAAAGAATTTTCATATTGTTTCCTTTCTTTTATAAAAAGTGTTTCATCTATTTTTATTTTGCCATATTATAATCGATACGAAGAATAAAGGAAAGGGACAAACCATGGATACGTGTCGATTATCTTCCTTTCTTGAAAACCATTTTTTAAAGGTGATTTCAAGAAGGAAGAAACACCACCAAGGAATGTCCCCTCCGTTTTATTTGGCATATTCGACTGCCCGGGTTTCCCGAATAACAGTAACTTTAATATGACCGGGATAGTCGAGTTCATTTTCGATTTTTTTCCGTATATCTCTAGCTAATCGATGTGCTTCTAAATCATCAATCATTTCCGGTTTTACAATAATCCGAACTTCTCTTCCTGCTTGAATGGCATATGATTTCTCTACACCATCATAGGATTCGGAAATTTCTTCAAGTTTTTCCAGACGACGAATATAGCTTTCTAAAGTCTCACTTCTGGCCCCAGGTCTTGCAGCCGATAATGCATCAGCGGCAGCTACTAAAACGGATATAACCGAAGTAGGTTCTGTATCACCATGGTGAGATGCAATGCTATTGATTACGACAGGATGTTCTTTATACTTGGTGGCAAGTTCGACGCCGATTTCAACGTGACTTCCTTCTACTTCATGATCGACAGCTTTACCAATATCATGTAGAAGTCCGGCTCTTTTTGCCAGCGTTACATCTTCTCCTAATTCAGAAGCCAATATTCCTGCTAATTGAGCAACCTCAATTGAGTGATTTAATACATTTTGACCATAACTGGTTCTGTATTTCAGTCGTCCGAGTATCTTAATTAAGTCCGGATGTAAACCATGAACACCAACTTCGAAAGTCGTTTGTTCTCCGACTTCACGGATATATTCGTCCACTTCACGTCTGGATTTATCGACCATTTCTTCGATTCTGGCCGGATGAATCCTTCCGTCTTGAACTAATTTTTCCAATGCAAGTCGCGCTGTTTCCCTTCGAATTGGATCAAAACCAGATAAGATTACTGCTTCAGGTGTGTCATCAATAATTAAATCAATACCAGTTAATGTTTCAAGCGTACGGATATTACGACCTTCACGTCCGATAATCCGACCTTTCATCTCATCATTTGGTAAATTGACTACAGATACTGTTGTTTCAGCGACATGATCAGCAGCACATCGTTGAATAGCCAGTGAGAGAATACTTTTTGCTTTTTTATCCGCTTCTTCTTTCGCACGATTTTCTGCATTTTTCACCATCTTGGCAATATCGTGGGAAAGCTCTTTTTCAACTCGTTCTAGTATGATGGATTTTGCTTGATCCAATGTTAATTTGGAAATTCGTTCAAGTTCTTCCTGTTGTTTTCGAACCATCTCTTCCACTTTGCTTTCCATCTGTTCAATATGCTGTTGTCTTTGATTTAGAGAATCCTCCTTTTTTTCCAATATCATTTCACGCTTGTCTAATGTTTCATCTTTTCGATCAAGATTCTCTTCCTTTTGCAATAACCGATTTTCTTGTTTTTGCAATTCGTTCCTTCGTTCGCGAAGTTCACGTTCAGTTTCTGTACGAAGTTTGTGAATTTCATCCTTTGCTTCTAACAGGGCTTCTTTTTTCAAAGAATCTGCATCTCGATTTGCATCAGCTAATATTTTTTCTGCAGCATCTTTTGCTCCTGCAATCTTCTGTTCAGCAATGGATTTTCGAATGAAATAACCAGCAACAACACCGACGATAAGAAGCAAAATGGAGATGATGATTTGCACTAAGTCCATCATTTCACCTCCTCTTGCTATGAACTTTACAATTTCATACATGTCGGCATGTACATTTTCAAAAAGTTTTTAATAAATAACGTCAGGTATGAAGAACCTAACATAAAGGCAAAATATTGCAATAAGCCAAATTTTATGCCAAAAACTACAAAAAAATTGTAAAATATACATTTTCATTGTAAAGGTGTGAATTTTCATTGTCAAGTAATAGAACGATTCCAAAAAAGGATGGAATAAAGTAAAACTTCCACTAGGGGAGTTTTTGATCTCCACAGATAGTTAGTTGCACTTATCTCCCTCCTCGTTCATCTTTATTTCCCTTAAGCAACAAGTGGAAGATTTATTGACCGTTTGTATGTTTTAACGAATCGAGTAGGAGGCTAGCCATTAATTGGTTAGCCGACCTCTCACACCACCGTACATACGGTTCCGTATACGGCGGTTCCAAGAGTTTACTGCCGTACAGACAAATAGTGTTCTAGGAAACTCTTGAACTTAGCTCTTTTGAAGAGCTTATTCGTCAGAGTTTGGCTCAGAATCTTGCTACCTGCAATTCGCCAGTAGCCTTTTCTTGTATTTGCCCACTCTAGTGCTTTCCAATGGTTAACACCTAATTTCCTAAGCCATTTATACCTCGTTCGGACTCTCTTCCAATTTTTCCAGGTTATCATTCTTATACGTCTTCGCGTCCATTCATCCGTTCTTTCCATGAGTTTCTTCATATCAGCTAGTTTAAAGTAATTCACCCAACCCACTATTTTCTGATTTAGCTTTTTCTTTCTTTCAGCCATGCTCATACCATTACTTCTGCTAGTGGTTTCGCGAATACTATCTTTCAGTTTTTGTACACTCTTGGGATGGACTCTGAAACGACACTTTCCACGATAAAGGTAAAATCCATATCCGAGGAATTTTATTCTTTTTATATGTGTTACTTCCGTTTTCTCTTGATTTACCTTGAGTTTCAGTTTCTTCTCAATGAAAGGAAGTATATGCTCATATGTTCTTTGCCCACTTCTTTTTGTTTTGCAGAAGATAATCAAGTCATCTGCGAAACGGACAAAACGATGGTTTCTTGCTTCTAATTCTTTGTCCAGCTCATTCAACATAACGTTCCCTAATAACGGACTTAACGGTCCTCCCTGTGGAACACCTCTGGTGTTCGATTCGAATACACCATTTGCCATAATTCCAGCGTTTAGGAATTTGTGAATCAAAGAGATAACTCTACCGTCCTTTATTGTTTTACTAAGAAGTTGTATAAGTAAGCTGTGGTTAACCGTGTCAAAGTACTTTTCTAAATCCATATCAACCACATAACGGTACCCGTCATCTACATGCTCTTTTAATCGTTGTAGGGCATCATGTTGACTTCTACGAGGACGAAAGCCGAAACTACCATCCGAGAATTGTCTCTCATAAATTGGGGTTAGCACTTGAGCAATAGCCTGTTGAATTAAACGGTCTACAACTGTTGGTATTCCTAACTTTCTCATTTTCCCGTTATCCTTTGGTATTTCAACCCTTCGGACTGGCTGGGGATGATATTTCCCTGCATAAATGGACCGGACTAATTCTTTCCCATTTAACCTTAAATAGCCTAGTAACTGGTCTACTGTCATCTTATCGACTCCACCAGACCCTTTATTACTTTTGACTCTTTTGTAAGCTTGATTAAGATTGTCAGGGGATAAAATTTTCTCCAACATTCCATCTTTTTTGTCTGTGACTGTTGGTGGCGTTGTTTTCAGTTATCCTCTGTACACTATGCCCTCTGTCATATCCTTCGTGTTCCGCACTATCTTTCCGACAGTAGGTTTCTGTTTGTTTTCTGCATTCTGGCATGTCTTCGGTAACATTCATTGACTGCCACCTCCTCTGGTTTCCCCTTCCTTCGGTGTCAAAGACACCTCCGTACTATGGTTCTGCTGACTTCTCACGACAAATCTTATTTCAACCGAGCTTCATACACTGTTTCCACTCGTCCGTGAGACCTCCCGCGGTAAGACGATTCACTTTCCTTCCATATACCTGCACCATTTACGCTCCCATGTCCGGGTAGTTTTCGGGCTTTGACTTGTTTAGCAGTCTCGCCCCATGAGATGCGCCTGATGATGTTCGTGTTCCTCAGGCCGGAATTTTGCCTCCAGCTTCCTTCAGATTCCACCTCACGATGGACACCCTTGCTCTTGGCTAATGGTTGGTTACTACCTACCCCCATAGCGGACTTTCACCGCCTAGTTAATCGCCATGCACGGCGCACTAAAAAAGACTGCCAATATACAGTAATCATATAGGCAGTCGCAAAAGTTTATTCTTCTAATTGAAGTTGTTCTTGATCCACAGCATCTTTTGTTTCAGGGCTTTCTTGCAGTAAATCCAGACCATAATGTTCACGAATTTTGTTCAAAACTTCCAGTTTAATTTTTGGATTTTCTTTTAGGAATAATTTTGCATTTTCTCTGCCTTGTCCAACCCTTTCTCCTTCATAGGAGTACCAAGAGCCGCTTTTTTGAATAATATCAAGGTCAGCGCCGATATCAATAATTTCTCCTTCCAGCGAAATCCCTTCACCGTACATAATATCAACTTCGGCAGTTTTAAATGGTGGTGCCACTTTATTTTTTACCACCTTAATTTTTGTTTTATTCCCAACCATATCATTTCCTTGTTTTAATTGCTCTGCTCTACGAACTTCAAGTCTTACGGTACTGTAGAATTTTAAGGCACGACCACCGGGGGTTGTTTCCGGATTGCCGAACATAATTCCAACTTTTTCACGGATTTGGTTAATGAAAATCGCAATGGATTTTGATTTGTTGATGGCACCGGATAGCTTCCGTAACGCTTGAGACATAAGACGTGCTTGTAAACCAACATGCGCATCCCCCATTTCCCCTTCAATTTCTGCCTTCGGAACAAGGGCGGCAACTGAATCAATGACGATGATGTCAACTGCACCGCTCCGTACAAGAGCCTCTGCAATTTCCAATGCCTGCTCACCTGTATCCGGCTGGGAAAGAAGTAATTCATCAATATTTACACCTAAGGCTTGCGCATATTTCGGATCAAGCGCATGTTCTGCATCGATGAAAGCTGCTTGTCCGCCCTGCTTTTGTACCTCTGCAATAGCATGCAAGGCAACGGTTGTTTTCCCTGAACTTTCCGGACCATAAATTTCGATAATTCGTCCTCTTGGATATCCACCTATACCCAGTGCGATATCTAATGCTAAAGAACCGCTTGAAACTGTGGAAACTTGGGTATCTGTTTTTTCCCCCATTTTCATGATAGAGCCTTTACCAAATTGCTTTTCAATTTGTTTTAACGCCTGCTCTAAGGCTTGTTGACGATCACTCACGCAATTTCCCCCTTCTATTAAATAGGCTATTAGTTTTGAAACCTATTAATACTATATACTTTTTTACTCAACTTGCCAAGTATTTTGTCGAACGTTCATTCGTCAGCTTTTAAAGGAAAGTTTTGCTGTAAAATCGTATTTTCTCCTTACAAAAATTACATTTTCAACTTGCTTTTTAACATGAAAATACTATTTTTATCAATTGTAATACTTTTCAATTAAAGAGGAAGTTCAAAAACACCTCACTTAATTGTACATCCTAATCTGCTATTTAGGAAGATTTATGGGAATACTATTAAAATAATTTAAGGTTGAATAGGTTACAATTAACTGGGCAGAAAAATTAAGGTTAAGTAAACAAAGAAACTTGGATATAAGGCTAACAAGCGATAACAGAACGATACAAGAAACTTTATGCGGAGAGACGGGCATGATAACATTGTCTGGAGAGCCGAAGTTTATGAAGTCTTGCTTCTTGGCAAGGAACTCATGCCCGTCGAGGGATGGACTTGGAGTGAGAAACTCCCTTTTTTGGCGATGAAAACCCACCCGTCATTGGGATGCGAAACTCAAGTAATCATTTTAACGAAACTCCCGGTAATTCGCACCTTTGCGCATTAAGGTATAAAAAAAAAGGAAGGTCAAGTCACCTTCCATGCATTTATTTTTTAAAGAGTAAATCCATTGCAGTTTGAAAATGATTTGTCGGCTGGTTGCATTGAAAATTTTCACAGACATAAATGGTCGGTTTCTCATTTATCATGGCATAGTCTTCAATAAACGGAGCAATTTCAGAGAGTTTGGCCTGTTCGTTCCTTTTTACAGCCATTAAAGAAATTTCGGGGTGGAAATTCTCCTGTATATGTTGGATAAAATCAACAACTTCTTTTGTTTCATTATCCATAACGATAACGACTTCTTTCATTGCTTGCTGTGATAACATTACAGACTGCAGCATCATTGCGTGACCATTGGGATAATCATGGATATCCTTACTGAAAACTTGAAACATTTGCTGGACCTTTTCTTCTAACGTAAAATCCCCGGTCAGTTTAGCCAGTCTTAACAATTGGCATGCAGCGACACTGTTTCCGGAAGGCAGTGCCCCGTCATATGACTCCTTTTGGTTGACGAGCAATGGCTCATCGTCGTTTCCGCTAAAGAAAAAGCCTCCCGCGTGATCGTCCCAAAATAAATCCATCATGTTGCCGGCCAGTTTTTTTGCTTCCTCTAAATAAAATGGAGCAAAAGTTGATTCGTACAGTTCAATATATCCCCACAATAGAAAGGCATATTCATCAATAAAAGCTTTATTTTTTACTTCGCCATCTCGGTATCTCACCATTACCCGGCCATTTTGAATCAAGTTGTCCCTGATAAAAGAAACTGCTTTTTCTGCAGACTGCACATAGGATGCTTGATGAAAAACACGCCCTGCTTTTGCGAGCGCTGCAATCATTAAGCCGTTCCATGCCGTTAAAATTTTATCATCACGGAATGGGCGAACCCGGTTTTCCCGATGTTGAAACAATCTTTGTCGTGCCGTTTCTAATTTTTCCGCTAACTCTGCAGAAGAAATCCTTTCCGATTTTGCAATCGATTCTAAATGACTTGTAATCAGATTGGGAATATTTTTCCCTTCAAAATTACCCTGTTTAGTAATGTCATATGCTTGGCAAAAGAGTGTGCCCAACTGTTCACCCAACACATCCTTCACTTCTTCCGGGGTCCAAACATAAAACTTTCCTTCCTCACCTTCTGAATCGGCATCTTCTGCAGAGTAAAACCCTCCATCCGGGTGAACCATATCACGTAACACATACTTGATAATTTCTTCCGTTATTTTTTTGTATCGGGAATTTTTCGTCATCCGGAAAGCATCGGTATAAGCCATCGCAAGGAGAGCGTTGTCATACAGCATTTTTTCAAAGTGCGGCACCAAAAATTTTTCGTCAACGGAATAACGAGAAAAACCATAACCAATATGGTCATAAATTCCCCCGCGTGCCAGCCCGTCCAATGTTTTTGTTACCATGTTAAGCGCTTCTTGATTTTCATAAAATTTGGCATACATAAGTAAAAATACGAGTGTATGCGGCATTGGGAATTTCGGTGCCTCGCCAAAACCACCGTATTGAGGATCAAAAGTTTGTTTGTAATATTGGAAAGCGTTATCAATTGTTTCTTTCGTTAAGGAAGTTTGTTCCCTTTTTTCACGGCTAAGCTCAAGCGCTTGTTTTACTTGTGCCCCTACATCCTTTATTCGATCCGGATTTTCGGTATATTGTTGATATAAATAATTCAGTACCTCTTTAAAGCCAGGCATTCCATAACGGCTTTCCCGCGGGAAATAAGTTCCGGTATAAAATGGAACTCGATCCGGCGTTAAAAATACACTCAACGGCCAGCCGCCATGCCCGTTCATCATTTGGCAAACGAGCATATAGATAGAATCAATATCCGGTCGCTCTTCCCTGTCCACTTTAATCGAAACAAATTTCTCATTGAGAATCTGCGCCACCTCTTCATTTTCAAAAGACTCCCGCTCCATCACATGGCACCAATGGCAAGTCGAATAACCAATACTAACAAATACCGGCTTATTTTCACTTTTTGCCTTTTCAAATGCCTCTTCACTCCACGGATACCAGTCGACCGGATTATAGGCGTGTTGAAGCAAGTAAGGTGATTTTTCATTGATTAAACGATTCGGGTTTTTGTTTTCACTCATTAAACCTCACCTACTTAGTTTTTAATCTATTCTTTATAACATAGTTTACCCGAAAATAATAAAATAGACATAATAATAAGTATTCATTGCGAAAAGCTAGGTAAAAATTTATATAGATTTTTGCACATTCTGAAATAAAAATAAAGTGGAAAAAGTAGCATATTATCCCAGATTATACGCAGTAATAATGCAAAATAGTAAGCTTTGCATCGCTTCCATAATAAAAAAGAAAAAGTCAAAGTATACGATTATGTAGATGAAAATGAAACTCTTTTAAAAGCCATGTTTGAAAAAAGATTAAAGACTTATCATTTAATGGGTTATCAAATTTTTGGTAAAGAGCCAATTGTACAAAGAAAAGTTGAGCAATTAAAACTGTTTTAAATGTCCTGATTGGTACTTCTTGTTTGTTGTTATATCGAATAAAATCTGATAAAATGAGTCGTACAGTTTTTCACTGTGATAAAGTGAAAATTTCCACCAGTGGGGGGTTTTCTTCACCGTCCACTGATGGTTAGTTGAACCAATCGGGCACTTCCGGGTACTTGATTTCCCTTTCATTAGAGGGAGATTTAGTGACCATTTATGCGGGAGAAAAGTTGAAAAGGGTTGAGACTCATGGTTTATCTTACTTTTATCATACCAATCATCATGGCTATTGCCGTTTTAGTGATTAGAATGAAAGCAACGAAACATCCCGTAACGAGGAAGAAAATCATTTTGCCGCCAATCTTTATGAGTACCGGTGCATTGATGTTCATCTTTCCGTTTTTTCGCGTTCCTTTTTTACAAGTAATTGAAGCGCTGTGTGTCGGGATATTTTTTTCTATATTTCTTATTAAAACAACACATTTTGAAATTCGCGGGAATGAAATTTATGTTACGCGCTCCAAGGCCTTTGCCTTTATATTGATCGGGCTATTGCTTATTCGAACGGGATTAAAAGCCGCATTAAGTTTAACCGTCCATGTCGGTGAAACGGGCGGAATGTTTTGGATTCTTGCTTTTGGCATGATTGTTCCTTGGCGAATTGCTATGCTAATCCAATACAATAAAATGCAAAATCAATTGCAGAATCAAAACCAGGAAAATTTACTTGAAATGGAAATAAGAGGAGCAAATTAAACTCTCCTCTTATTTTTATCTCTTTATCCCCTGTATATAGCCTGTTCTTCCCCATACCACCATTTTCCTAATTTCACCTGCAAAAATGGAATAACCCAATAATCTAACCCCAGTGTCCGTCCGGATCCGTTCAATAACGCAATCGAAGCAGGTAAAGCCCAAAACTTATCCCACCCGAGCATCGCAGTTAAAGTAAACATAACAAGAAATCCGGCACTTGCTAAACTGGCCAGCCACGTAAATAGCCCGGCAATAAGCGCCAACCCAATCGCCATTTCTACAAAAATAACGAATTTTTGCATGAATATGGCAACTTCTGGTGTTGGCAGCATTATTTTCATAATCCACTCAAACCAAAACGGCATTTTACTTAAAATCGGGGTAGCCCACTCTCCCCCGGTTTCTGCAGCGGTCGCCCCGGTTGTCGGCTCCTGAAGCCAATCGAAAGGCATTCGGACCGTGTTTCCAACTAACCATGAATCTTCACCCAATCCTTGAAAAAGAACGGGAACATTACGAAAACTTGAGGTTGCATGTTTCCACGTATCATGCCCCCATAATTTTGCTCCGGCTTCAACAAGCCAAAAGCCACCGACATATAATCGAAGTGGAAAACTCCATAATACATTTCCATAACGGTTGGTAAAGTTTCGAAAAATATTTCGCTTATCTTTGACTTCAAAAAATTCATGTTTAATATATTGAACCATATAATATCCGCTACGGATGCCGAAAAAGTAATATAGGTTGACAATATGTTTCATTAAAATGGCTAACCAGCCACTTAAGCGGATGCCATTTAAATTAGCGACACCAAATCTAGCACCGATTGAAACCATAAACCCGTGATAGTTTCCTTTGTAGGTAACTTTTTGACCGCCTTTTATATCAGCAATAATGTTTTTCGCAGCAGTTACCGCAGTTTGTTCAGCAGCCTCAACAATTTGCGGCGTTGGTTTCCCTTCATTTTCTTCGTAATAAGCTAAATCACCAACTACATAAACATTTTTTAACCCTTCCGCTTCCATATATGAATTCACTATTAAACGGCCGGCTCGTGCTGATTGCATACCAAATCCTTCCACATCAGAATTTGCTTTTACACCGGCCGTCCATATTAACGTATATGTAGGGATTTCCTGACCGGATTTTAAAATGACCCGGTCTTCTTTTACTTCCACAATCGGTGAGTTTTTTAAGATTTTAATTCCTTTTCGTTCCATGTATCTCTCTGCTTTATCGGCATCTTTTCGATCAAGCATATTTAATATTGTTGGTGCCGCTTCCACTAAATATAAAGTGATATCATTCTCTTCCAATTTATTCTCTCGTGCTAATCGGTGTTTCCACTCTAATAACTCTCCCACCATTTCCACACCGGTAAAACCGGATCCGCAAACAATAAATGTTAACATCGCTTTTCTTTTAAGCGAATCTGTTTCCGCCGCAGCTAGCCGAACGGTTTCTTCAATATGTTTCCTTAAACTCACCGCATCTTCCCATGACCATAAAAGAAAGCCATGTTCTTTCACACCGGGTGTACCAAAATCATTTGGTTCGGCACCCATTCCTAAAATTAAGTAATCAAAAGGAAAAGTTTCATTTTTGGTAATGACCATTTTTTTCTCATGATCAACATGTTGTACTTCATCCGTAATTAAGTTAACTTTCGTTCGGTTAAATAATTTTCGCAAATCCATCTGAACGGCTGTTGGTTCAACACGATGGGCAGCAACCTCATGTAATTCTGTCAACATCGTATGGTAAGAATGTTTGTCGATTAACGTGATTGAAACCTGTTCATCTTTTTTAAAAGTTTTTGCGAGTTTTTTTGCCGCATGTACTCCGGCATAACCGGCACCGATGATTACAATTTTCTTTTTATCCATAAGCGTTCACTCCTTAAAAAAAGTTTTTCCTGACATTGCCTTTTTATGCGAATTGTCTTTCATGAACCTTATGTTTTTTGGTGTATATATAGATAGGAAACGTGCAACCTAACATTACATGCCAAATAATTTTATAAAAAAATTTTAAAAGGAAGTGAAAACATGAAATATCATAAGATTTTTGTGTCCTCTCTTTTATCCTTATCCTTACTACTCTGTGCCTGTGGTAATAACGATGACAACGCAAAGAAAAATAATAATCAAGAAGAACAGAAAGACCAAGGTAGTGGTGTTGACAGCAAGAATGTTGAGAATAAAGTTGTCGCCGGTAGTCCACTTCAAGATGGAACGTATTCTTTAACTGAAACAAATTATGATGAAAACGGTTGGAGAGCAACGGAAAGAATTACAGTTAAAAACGGCAAAATAACGAAAGCGGACTATAATTACATCAATGAAGAAGGAAAGCTAAAAACGGATGATAAAGATTACCAAAAAAATATGAGTGCGAAAACAGGTGTTGGCCCGCAAGATTATATTCCACAATTAAATAAACAATTGGTTAAAAAACAAGATGCAAAACAAGTGGAAATTGTCAGCGGTGCAACCCATTCCTCGGAAAAGTTTGTCAATTATTCCCAACAATTAATTCAAAAAGCTCAAGCCGGGGACACAACTGAAATTCAGATCGATACAAGTGCTCCTTTAAAAGACGGGGTTTACAAACTTACAGAGAAGAATCTTGATACAAATGGTTGGAAAACATATATCAACATGACAGTAGAAGGCGGAAGAATTACGCAAGTGGACTATAATAATGTGAATGCTGACGGAAAATTAAAATCAGAAGATGAAGACTACGAAAAGAATATGAAAGATAAGTCCGGTGTTGGGCCAAAAGAATATATTCCACAATTAAGCCAGGCATTAGTTGAAAGTCAAAACACAGAAGGGATTAGCGTAGTCAGCGGTGCAACCCACTCCAGTCATTTATTTAAAATGTATGCGGCACAATTAATCAATGCGGCACAAAGAGGCGACACAACTCCGATTGAAGTAGATAACATCGTTTTTGCTGAAGAATAATTTATAAAGAAAACTAGGCGAAAGCAGAGCTGTAGTTCAGCGAATAAACATTTTCGCTTGCAAGGGAATGCTACCGAAATCTCTCTAGTCACCGAAAAAATATAAAATTTTTTGGCTGCGATGTATTCCCACGAAGCATTCCTTATGCACTTATGCGTTAGGAAAGTAGAAATTGAAAAATTTTTACTTTCCTATTAACCAAAAAAAGCATCTTGTAAAAAATCAAACAAGATGCTTTTTTTACGTCCAGCAAAGATGTGAATTCGACGCAGCAAAAATTTTTACCTGTACGGCTCCCCCTCGCCTTTAGATTTCGACACCCGAGTTTTCTTTACATTACATGTTTCTTTTTAATAAGGAAGCCGTGATATCATATAATATGTTTTTATATTCGCCGTCAGGTAATTTTTCCAGCTCTTTTAAAGCTTTGATGGTATATTTTCCGGCAAGGTCATATGCCTTTTCTATCCCTTGATACTGTTTAATTAGATCGGAAATAGCGGATATATCATTATCAGTTAATTGATCTTTTTTTGCAATAAAAGGGATAAATGCCTGACGATTTTCTTTCATTGCATATATAAGAGGTAAGGTATATATTCCCTGGCGAAAATCATTCATAACCGGTTTTCCTAATGTTTGGTCATCGCTTTGGTAATCTAAAATATCATCAATAATTTGAAAAGCCATCCCAATGTAATGCCCTAAATTCCATGCTTGCATTGTTGCCCTTTTAGCAGCTTTACTGGTTACAGCCCCGGAATAACAACTAACAGCAAATAATTGTGCCGTTTTCCCCGCAATTCTTGACAAGTAGTCCTTTACTGACACAGGCTCAACATACTGAGAATTTAGTTGTTCTAATTCACCGGTTAAAATTTTTTCCATTCCCTTAACATTGAATTCTAATTGTGATAATGATTGAGCATATTTTGAAAGAAGGTTGAACGTGAGACAAAAAAGATAGTCCCCTGAATAGACAGCATATTTATTTCCTTTTTGGGAATGAATGGTAGGATTTCCATGCCTGGTTTCAGCTTCATCAATGACATCATCATGAATAAGAGTTGCCATATGTATACATTCAATTGCAGCAGCTATTGCAATGGCACGTTCTTTATCTTGTTCAGGTCCGATTTGCGAACATAGTAAGGAATAAGCCGGACGTAGTAATTTACCACCGGAGTGAAGGAAATTTTTAACAATTGTCTCAATGGTTTTATCACGAACGTGAATTTGTGAATCAATAAGTTCAATTACACTGGATAAGTCCTTAGCTAATTCTGGATAATCTTCCCACATTGAGTGTACCCCCATAATGATCCTCCTTTCATCAATAATTTGTATAAGAAAAGCGCAGAGCGCCCGCTTAGCGACGTACAAACTGGAGCGCCCCGCAATGAGAACAGATTTGCTTCCCCGAATAGGCATCGCACGAAGAAAATGCGAATGCATTTTCGAGGAAAAGGAAACACGGCGAGGGACGAGCCGATGTTGACTTATCGTAGTGAAGCTACTCCTAGAGTGAACTTCATGAGTAATCTTCCTTGATATACTTCATGAAGCTTTGCGACGAGCTGAACATCCGCTTCCTCGAATAGGCTATGGCGCAGGAGCACATTAAAGGGGAGTTAGTTTCTCAGTCGCTGGCGCTCGGAGCTAGACAATAAAACTAATTCCAAGTTATTTACTTGTATTTTTATACTTTCTTATCTTTTAAAGAAAACTCGGCGACTGCCCGAGCCTTTAGGTGAGAGCAGAGCCGCAAGAGCACTTATGCGTTAGGAAAGTAGAAATTGAAAAATTTATACTTTCCTATTAGCTAAAAAAGTGAAAGTTCCATCAGTGAAGAGTTCTTCATAAATACTAGGTGTAAGCGAACGCTGCTATTCATTTACCTCAGGCAATGCGACGTTGATCTTGACGCAAACGATCATGTTCGCCTTTAACCCGCATTTTCTGACTGTTGCAAATACATGTAGTACTCAAGTTTTTCTACATGTGTCAGTAAAAAGTTGGCCATGATTCCCGTAGCAATACCTGCTAAAATTCCAACAAAAGAAAGGATAGGTAAATATAATAAAACCGTCCATGTTTGAGCAATTAGGCTGGCAACAAGAAGCTGACCAACATTATGTAAAATTGCTCCTGTTGTACTAACACCAATCATACTTACCCGATTCGGACCTAATTTTTTTACCATCCACATTCCAAAAAAACTTAAAACAGCTCCAGAAGCACTATACATAAATGTCGATATGGTGCCTCCAAGTAATGTAGCCAAAATTAACCGAATGACAATAACCTTTATTGTATCTTTTGCCGACAACGTATACATAGCCATGCATGTAATAATATTTGCCAAACCTAGTTTTGCACCTGGAGCAACAAGGAAAGGAAAGGGAATCGCTCGTTCAACTAAACTAATGATAACAGCTTGTGCAGCTAATAAAGCTATGTAAGCAATTCGTTGATTTTTTGTCATCGGTTATCCCCTTCGATCCAAAGTCATGAACTTATAATAATATCATCTTCAGCGGCTGTTTCACTAACGATTTCAATTAACACTTTATGCGGTAAACAAACAATCGTTTCCCCGGGCTTCGATATGTATCCGGTTAAGACACATACTTGATCGGTACAATCCGCAGCCTTAATTCTAATTTTATTATTCGTAACTTCAATGGTATTATATCCACCATCTGAACTATGGACATCGAATGTTTCTGTTGATGTATTATCAGTAAGGACAATCCGTCTAATTTCCTTCCCATCAACAGAAATGACTGCTGTATTGACTGATGTACCTTCTGTCTTTTGGGCTTGAACAAAACTGAAAATAAAAAAAGGAATAAATGAAAGAAGGACTAAAGAGAATACTACGATGATATCCCAAGGTTTAATCATTTTGTAGTAAGATTTCATCTCTATTCCTCCAAACATTTAATTCCAAATTCTCATCAATCAAAAATAATTTACTTGTCTTTATATATTGCCCTTTCTTTACCATACCATGCACGGCCTAATTTTGCTTGCAGGAATGGAACAACCCAATAGTCGAGACCAAGTGTTCGTCCGGATCCGTTCATTAAAGCAATAGAAGCCGGAAGTGCCCAAACTTTATCCCAACCAAGCATTGCAGAAAGGGTAAAGACAACTAAGAAACCGGCACTGGCTGCACTGGCAAGCCATGTAAATAATCCGCCTAAGATAGCAAGACCAATACCTAATTCAATAAATACCATCATTTTTTGCATAAATACTGCCATATCTGCATTCGGTAACATGATTTGCATAATCCATTCAAACCAGCCCGGCATATGACTTAGTATTGGAGTCGCCCATTCTGTTGCAGTTGCACTAGCGGATTCACTTGCACCACTTGTTGTTGTTTGCAACCAATCAAATGGCATTCTTACTGTAGACCCGACTAACCAAGAATCTTCACCTAGTCCGTCAAATAAGGTAGGAACTTTTGACCAACTGGAAATGGCTTCCTTCCAAGTGGATTCTCCCCAAATTTTTGCACCGGCTTCAACTAACCAAAAACCTCCAACAAATAAACGTAATGGAAAGCTCCATAAAACATTTCCATAACGGTTGGTGAAATTACGGAAAATATTGCGTTTATCCTTAATATGGAAAAATTCATGCATAATATATTGGAACATATAATAACCGCTTCTGATTCCAAAGAAATAATATAAGTTCACTAAATGTTTCATTAAAATAGCTAACCAGCCGCTTAAACGGAGTCCACTTAAGTTTGCAACACCGTATCTCGCCCCAATGGATACCATAAAACCGTGGTACTTCCCTTGATACGGTTGTTTTTCACCGCCGCTAATTTCAGCAATAATACTTTTCGCTGCCGTCATTGCTGTTTGTTCGGCTGCTTCAACAATTTGAGGAGTTGGTTTGCCTTCCGCTTCTTCAAAATAGGCCAAGTCCCCAACAACGTATACATTTTTTAGGTCTTCCGCTTCCATATATTCATTGACTTTAAGTCGACCGGCACGAGCTTGAGACATACCGTAATCTTTCGTGTCTGAGTTTGCTTTGACTCCTGCTGTCCAAATCAATGTATGTGTTGGTATTTCTTCGCCGGATTTTAAAACAACCCGGTCAGCTTTCACTTCCACAATGGGTGAATTTTTTAAGATTTTAATCCCTTTTTTCACCATATATTTTTCTGCTTTATCTGCATCTTTCCGGTCAAGCATATTCAAAATGGTTGGAGCTGCTTCGACCAGATATAATGTAATATCTTCCGGATCTAACTTATTATCTTTTGCCAGACGTTCTTTCCATTCTAACAGTTCGCCAACCATTTCTACACCGGTAAAACCTGATCCGCAAACAGCAAAAGTTAACATTGTGCGGCGTTTTTCATCATTATGTTCCATGGCTGCTTGATGAACCGTTTTTTCAATATGTTCACGAAGTTTTACAGCATCTTCCCAAGACCAAAGGGTAAAGCCGTGTTCTTTTACACCCGGAGTTCCAAAATCATTTGGCTCTCCACCCATTCCTAAAATTAAATAATCATATGGGAATGAACCGTGCTCTGTTGTTACAATTTTTTTCTCATGGTCAACTTTTGTGACATTATCTGTGACAAGTTTTACTTTTGTCCGGTTAAATAATTTTCGCAGATCATATTGAATTGCATTCGGTTCAACGCGGTGAGCAGCAACTTCATGCAATTCTGTCATCATGGTATGGTAAGAATGACGATCGATTAACGTAATGGTTACCCTATCGTCTTTTTTATATTTTTTAGCAAGTTTTTTTGCCGCATGAACACCGGCATAACCTGCACCAATAATCACAATGTTCTTATTATCCATTACGATTCCTCCATATGTCTTCATTTAAATATCTATCAAGTTAAATAAATTGTGAAAAAGTGAACACAGTTTGTTATTTTACATGTCTTCATGGTATCTGTCTAGTTTGTTCACTATATTTTCATAATCTCCACGTTATTAAAATGTGATATTATTAACAAATTTGTCATAGACATCTGGTTATCGTCATGCTAATATAAAACTCGGTAATTGTGATTTCATTCACAAATAATACAATATAGAAAAGGTGAGAGTCCATGAAATTCAACAAAATTATATTTGCAGCCACTCTTTCACTTTCATTACTATTAGCAGCTTGCGGATCTAATGAAAGTAGTACAAAAACTAAAGATAACGGTAGTGAAAGCAACCATGCTGCTAAAACGGAGAAAGTTGCTAAAAAAATAATTGCCGGGAGTCCATTACAAGACGGGACATACACGTTAACAGAAAAAGATTTTGATGATAAAGGATGGAAAACGACTTTTGAGATTACGGTGAAAGACGGCAAAATTACCGAATCTAAATATAATTACGTGAACAAAGACGGCAAGTTGAAATCGGAAGACAAAGAATATGAAGAAGCAATGAAAGCGAAATCCGGTGTCGGTCCTGCTGAGTATATACCTGAACTGAATAAACAATTAGTAAGTACACAAGATGCTGCTCAAGTAGAAGTTGTCAGCGGTGCTACCCATTCATCGGAAAACTTTATTAACTATGCACAACAATTAATTCAAGCAGCTCAAAAAGGTGACACAACGCCGATTGAAATTGATGCCCAAGGAACTTTAAAAGATGGTGAATATAGCCTTTCTGAAAAAAATCTTGGTTCAACCGGTTGGAAAACATACATTAAAATGACCGTATCCGGTGGAAAAATTACTGCAGTTGATTATAACTTCTTAAATAAAGATGGAAAATTAAAAACCGAAGATGAAGATTATGAAAAAACAATGACTGAAAAATCAGGTACAGGTCCACAAGAATACATTCCGGCATTAAGTCAATCGTTAATTGATAAGCAAAGTGCTGCTGATGTTGAAGTTGTTAGTGGGGCAACACATTCCAGTCATGCATTTAAAATGTATGCTGCTCAATTAATAAATGCTGCACAAAAAGGAGATACTACTCCTATTGAAGTTGATAATTTTGTTTTTGAGGAAGAATAATAAGTATTACGTATCAACTTCCATAGACAAGTTAAAAGACTTTAGAGACTTCTCTAAAGTCTTTTTTTCAGTACAAACGTTCCAGGAAGGGGATGAATTATTTGAAAAAAACCGGACTTATCCTATTGATTTTATTTACCTTTTTGTTCACCGGCTGCGGTCAATCAAAAAATGAAACTGCTGATGAAAACCATTCACAGACGACGACCAACCCGGCAAGCCGAACTGAATTTTTAATGGGGACAGTTGTTACTGTAAAAATTTATGATAAAAATAAAGAAGATGTGCTGGATCCGGTATTTAAAAAGATTCAAAAATTAGCTGATGAAATTACTGTCAATGATGGGGAAGCAAAATCTGAAGTTGATAAAATCAATCAAAATGCCGGAATAAGCCCTGTTGAAGTATCGGAGGATATTTTTACGTTAATTACAGCCGGAAAAACTTATAGTGATCGTGCGAATGGTTCTTTTGATATTACAATTGGTCCCCTCAGTTCTCTTTGGCATATTGGTTTTCCTGATGCAAGAAAACCAACACAAGAAGAAATTAATAACGTCCTTCCACTGATTGATTATCGTTTCGTTGAATTAAATGACGACAAGCAAACTGTCTATTTACAAAATAAAGGAATGGAAATTGATTTAGGCGGCATTGCAAAAGGATTTATTACCGATAAAGTCCGTGATGTGTTGGTAGACCATGGTGTTACTTCCGCCATCATTGATTTAGGTGGGAATGTTTATGTATTAGGAAAAAATGCCAGTGGAAACAAATGGACCGTCGGCATTCAAGATCCCTTCTCTCCTCGTGGTCAAATTATCGGGAGCATTCAAGAAGCGAATAAATCAATTGTTACATCCGGCATTTATGAACGGTATTTAGAAGTTAATGGTGAAATTTACCATCATTTATTAAATCCGCAAGACGGGTATCCTTTCAAAAATGATATTGCCGGTGTATCTGTGATTACAGATGAATCAACGGACGGTGACGCACTCTCGACTCTCCTCTTTTCAAAAGGAGTAAAAGATGGACTTGCCTATGCCGAGAAAATCGGTGTAGATGCTATTTTCATTACACATAATAAAGATGTATATTTGACAAGCAAACTTAAAAATAAATTTAAGCTTACTAATAAAGAATTCACAGTGAAACATCCATAAGTGGGATTTTTTCATCCCCGCTAATCGTTCGTTGATCCAATCGTGTGCGGCAAGCATCCCACCTATCTTCTTTGTAATCTCAAAATCTTGAGGTGGAGTCTTGGCTCGCCGTTATGGTGGGACAGAACTGAAAAATAAAGAAAACTCGGCGATTGCCGAGCCTTTAGGTGAGAGCAGAGCCGCAAGAGCACTTATACGTTAGGAAAGTAGAAATTGAAAAATTTATACTTTCCTATTAGCTAAAACAAACTCAAAATCCTTTGATCCGTGAAGGGGCGTTTATAATGTCTTTACGTGCATTTTTAAAACTAGTTGAAATTCAAACAAAATTGGCCAGCCTTTTCCCTTTTTTAGTAGGATCGTTATTCGTTTTTTATCGTTATGGTACATTTAGACCGATCAATACATTGATTTTCTTTTTTTCCATGTTTTTATTTGATTTGACAACAACAGCAATAAATAATTATATGGATTACAGAAAAGCAACAAATGAACAATACAGAAAACAAAAGAATATTATCGGTCAAGAGAATATTCCGGAATGGCTTGTCGTAACTACAATACTTTGCTTATTGACAACAGCAACCTGTCTCGGCATTTGGCTTGTTTTTAAAACGGATATTCTCGTATTAGTTATCGGCATGGTTTGTTTTGCGATCGGTATTTTATATACGTTTGGTCCGATTCCTATTTCACGAATGCCTCTTGGAGAAATTTTTTCCGGGGTAACAATGGGATTTGGAATTCTGTTTCTTACTGTCTATGTAAATGCTTTTGATCAAAATATCGCCAATCTTGTTTGGAAAGGCAGAATGATTAGTTTCCGAGCCGATCTTCTGCTAATATTAGAAATTGTTCTTGTTTCTATTCCATGTGTAGCCACCATTGCCAATATCATGTTGGCCAACAACATTTGTGATCTGGAGGAGGATATTAAAAATAATCGGTTTACCCTCCCCTATTACATTGGGAAAAAATACGCCATCTGGTTATTTAATGCTTTATATCTCATTGCCTTTTTTGCAATTTTGGCAGCTGTTGCGTTACATTTATTGCCAAAAATTATGTTGCTTGCCCTTTTAGCAAGTATCCCTGTCTATAAACACGTGAAATTATTTAATAAGAAACAAATAAAATCCGAGACGTTTGTCATTTCCGTAAAAAATTTGGTCATTATTAACGGGGTCATTTCCGCAATCCTTTGTTTAGCTGTTTTCATATAAGGGGTGGCTGCTTATGGTACTTGATTCAACAAACCCAATCATTGAAGTAAAAGATGTATCTTTTCGTTATGATTTACGTAGTTCGACTGAAACCTTATCTTCCATTAACTTTTCCGTCCAAAAAGGTGAGTGGGTCGCCATTATCGGCAACAATGGTTCCGGGAAATCAACATTAGCCGGTATTTTATTAGGGTTGTACAAACCGCAATTTGGTTCTGTAACAATCGCCGGTTATGAGTTAAATGAAGAGACGAAATGGGAAATAAGAAAGCGAATGGGTATTGTCTTCCAAAATCCGGATAATCAATTTATCGGTTCGACCGTTGAAGACGATGTGGCATTTGGCTTAGAAAATTTGAATATGCCTTATGAACAGATGAAGATGCGAGTTTATGAAGCACTTCATATGGTTGATATGTATGATTATCGTCACGCTGATCCGACCCGGTTATCCGGCGGACAGAAGCAGCGAGTGGCAATTGCCGGTTTACTAGCTTTACAACCGGAAATATTATTATTGGACGAAGCCTTTGTTATGTTAGACCCGAAAAGTCGAAAAGATTTATTAAAAACGCTACAAAAATTAAAATCTCGGCATCAACTGACTATTATTTCCATTACACATGATATGAATGAAGCTGCATCCAGTGACCGCATTATTGTGTTAAAAAACGGAACAATCAGTTCCATTGGCACACCGAAAGAAGTTTTCAGTAAAGAACTTGATTTTGAAGCCCCCTTTACCGAAAAACTAAGACGAATTTTACAAATGAAAGGAAGAAACGTGCCAAATACGTATATGAGTGAAGAAGAGATGGTAGAATGGCTATGGAAATAAGATATAGCAATGTATCCGCAGATTACCAATTAGGTCCGATTCGAACAAAAAATGTTTTAGATGATGTAAATTTATTCGTAAAACCTTCATCCTTTACCGCTATTGTCGGCCAAACCGGAGCCGGAAAATCAAGTTTACTAAAAGTAATGAATGGCTTAATACGCCCGAAACAAGGTGAGGTAAAAATCGGCAAATACTCTGTTTCTTCAAATAACGATCCTACTTCTTTAAAAGAAGTACGAAAACGTATAGGCATGGTATTCCAATTTCCTGAATCCCAGTTATTTGCAGAGACCGTGGAAAAAGATATTTGTTTTGGTCCTTTGAATTTTGGTGTGGGGCTTAGTGAAGCGAAAGAAATGGCAAAAACAGCCATTTACCAGGTAGGCCTGGATGCCTCCTTTTTACCGAAATCCCCCTTCTCATTATCCGGCGGCCAAAAAAGACGGGTCGCCATTGCGGGGATCTTAGCGATGAAACCGGATATTTTAATTTTAGATGAACCCGGAGCAGGACTTGACCCTATTGGAAAACAAGAAATCCTTTCGCTAATTGCTTCTTGGAATAAAAACAATAAACTGACAACAATGATGGTCACACATGAAATGGATGATGTAGCTAAATTCGCTGATGATGTAATTGTTATGGAAAAAGGAAAAATCGTCTTTCATGATGATGTGCGAACTTTTTTTGCTGATCTTAATCAAATCCAATCTTGGAACCTTGATATTCCGGAAGCAAGAAGATTTCAATTACTCATTGAAGAAAAAACCGGTGTATCCTTGCCAAAAATTTGTCTGACAGTGGAGGAACTTGCAGACTGCTTAATCGAGGTGGGACTTGCATGAATAAATTAATCATCGGTCGTTATCTTCCCGGTACTTCTTTACTCCATATACTTGATGCTCGAGCAAAATTAATCGCCGGTTTTTATTTTATTTTTATTTTGTTTTTTGCCGAGGATTGGCCGGCCTATATTCTTCTATGGTCGTTTACCTTTTGGGTCATGCATTTATCCGGTGTCCATTTCAAAACCTACATACGTGGCGTACGACCTTTAATTTGGTTGATTTTGTTTACGGTCTGCTTACAAGTATTATTTACAGCCGGGGGAGAAATTTACTTCGAATGGGGTCCGGTAACCATATCTCAATTTGGGATAGTGAGCGGTATTTATATCTTTTTCCGTTTTGTCATGATCATTTTTATCTCTACGGTTATTACACTGACAACAAAACCGATTGACTTAACCGAAGCCATTCATTTTCTTCTCAAGCCACTTCGGATTTTTAAAATACCTGTTGAAGAAATATCCATTATGCTGTCCATTGCTTTGCGCTTTATTCCAAACTTATTAGATGAAACACAAAAAATCATGGATGCACAAAAAGCAAGAGGGACAGAATTCGGCAAAGGTTCTTTATTCCAACAAATGAAAACTCTCGTACCAATCTTTTTACCATTATTTGTGAGTTCACTAAACCGGGCGGAAGAAGTCGCAAATGTTATGGAAGTTCGTGGTTATCAACCAAACGCTAGACGCTCCTCATTTCGGAAACTGCGTTGGAAATGGGCTGATACGTTAAGTTTAGTCATTATGATTTTCTTAACAGTCGGCTTACTGATCATGAATACAATTGTCTGAATCAAGGTCCCCTCTTAACGATTGCATAAAAAATTTTCTTAGTGCAAAAAATAGGAATACAACAATTTGCAATCCTTTGGGGGGTCCATTTTGAAACAAATAATCGTTATCTCTTGCTCAATTCTCTCGGTTTTTCTTCTATTGTCCGGGTGTACGTATTATGATAAAAATCAATCTAATGATCATCGCAATTTGACCGTAACAGACACTTCTGATCATCCATGGAGGACATCTAATGTTTCTCAATCGAAAGGGCAAAATTTCATAAACAGTAAAAATCCAGGTACAAACGAACAAAAAAATGAAGCTCGTCAACCAACGATTTTTACCGATACGGACACAAAAAACAACCTTTTAGTCATGAAGGAAGTCATCGATACAAATGTCATTATTAGCAACAATAATGCTTATGTGGCGGTGGTTCTGCAACAAAGGCAAAAACTGACGTCCAAGATGAAAAATCAAATAACCGATCAAGTAAAAAAGAATCATCCACAAATTGACCATGTATATATTTCTGAAAATCCACATTTTATTCAGCAAATGAGTGAATTCTCCAGAAGACTGAAGCGTGGCGACCAAAATGTTACGGAGGATTTTAACCAGATGCTGAATGACTATTTTTACGAAATAACTTTTAAAACTGGTTTTTCAAAGAGTGGACCTGTGCCACTCTTTGACTTCATTTCAGTGCAAACAAATGATTAACGTTCTTTTTTAGAGGAATCTTTCTTTTTATGCTTCTGTTCTTTTTTATTCATTATGAGTGTTTCCAATTCCTTTCCTGCATTCACATTTCCAAATTCAATGCCAAATTCAACCCGGCCCTTGAGATCCTTGTTCGTTTTATTCGATTGGTCTTTCATTATGCTTTCCCGCTCTTCCCTTTTGTGAATTTCTGTTTGCCCCTTTCATCGGGTTTTCCTCACCGGCAAACTCGGCTGTAAAATCAGTTTCTCGGTTATTTTTATGTGGCGTTTTTGTGTATTTTTCAACAGCATTTCTCTCTGCTTTCCGTTTTGCCATTTGATTCATCTCCTCATGTTTATTTCTTTCTTTATTTTCCTCAACGATACAGAAATGATACGTGGCAAAACGTGCTACAAATGTATATGATTTAGCTGTTTTTCACATTTACTTTCTCTAGGATGGAGAATAGCTCGGTTAAATTTTGTATTTCAAACGTCGGTGTGATGTCCGTTCTTCTTTTTTGATGGCGATTCACCCAAACAGATTTAATCTTTGTACGATTTGCCCCTAAAATATCGGTATTTAAATTATCCCCGACCATTAGAACCTCGTCTGCCTCTAAGGACATTAAAGATAAAGCATATTGAAAAATTCCCGGATCCGGTTTTCCTTTCCCGTAATTACCGGAGATGACAATATGTTCAAAATACGGGGGTAGTTCAGGAGTCAAGGATAATTTTGTCGTTTGCAAATCCGGTGAACCGTTTGTCAATAAAAGTAAACGATAATCCTTCTTTAATTGTTCCAGTACAGGAAACGTATCTTCATAAACAATCGGGACTTTTCTTCGCTCTTTAGGAAAAGTCTCTCCTAATTCAGAGCCGAAATCAGGGTCATCAATACCAAGTGCTTTTAACCCTTGTGTCCATGCATCTTTTCGATACGTTGGGACGATATCATGTAACGCTTTGAATTGGTCATTTTTATCGCAAAATTCACCCCATAACCCTTCAAAAGGATTAATGCCGATCATTTGGGTGAACGGATATGTTTCATAAGATAGATACAATGTTCTGGCAGCTTGCCGAACTTCATCCTCCAGTTTACTCGGGTCAATCCCGTAACGTTCCTGAGCTATTTTGCATGTGGCCAAGAATGCTTTTTGCACACTTTTTTGATCCCATAAAAGCGTGTCATCTAAATCAAAGAAAATTGCTTTAATCATCATATCCCTACTTTTTTGTAATTTTTCCATTTTTTAATAGTTTAATATAAAATGGGTGAAAAGTTAACTACTTTTTAATACGTTAGAAGAAGATATAAAGTTCTTTACGTAGGACAAAACCTTCTGAAGTAATAAAGTAAGTACAGAAATGTGTAGTGGAATTGCTTTATGGTCCCATAGGAGTGGCCAAAACGATTTCTATGGGACAAAAACATCAGAAAAGCGAACAGAAATGTCTCATAGATCAGCCCTATGGGACAAATTAATCGGGAATTGAAGCTAAAATGTCCCATAGAGGTAGCCGAACTGGCTTCTATGAGACAAAAACGCCGGAAAAACAAACAGAAATGTCTCATAGAATAGCTCTATGGGACAAATTAATCAGAAATTGAAGTCAAAATGTCCCATTGGAGTGACCAAACCGCTTTCTATGAGACAATAACGTCGGAAAAGCAAGCAGAAATGTCTCATAAATCAGCCCTATGGGACAAATCAATCGGAAATTGAGGCCAAAATGTCCCATAGAGGTGACCAAACCGCTTTCTATGGGACAAAAACTTCGGAAAAGCGAACAGAAATGTCTCATAGAATAGCCCTATGGGACAAATTAATTGGAAATTGAAGCCAAAATGTCCCATAGGAGTGACCGAACAGCGCTCTATCGGACAGAGCGTTCTGAAATAACCTTCAAAAACCTCCCCTGTCTTGGTTGCTTTCCCCGTACAATTGCATTTAAATCAAGCGAATTCCCATCCTTGCCGAAATTTATAATTTCTTAACGTACACAAAAATTTAAACTACACATATTCCGACAACAGTGTTAAAATAGGAAAAAGTTCAAAATTTGATTGATTAGTAATCTTCTTGAAAGCGAGGTAATCAAGTTGGTAGAAATGCGTAGTGACATGATTAAAAAAGGAGTCGATCGGGCACCGCACAGAAGTCTTCTTCGTGCTGCCGGCGTAAAACCGGAAGATTTTGGCAAACCGTTTATTGCGGTTGTCAATTCCTATATTGATATTGTTCCTGGACATGTCCATTTACAGGAGTTTGGAAAAGTCGTGAAAGAAGCAATCCGTGAAGCGGGTGGCGTTCCGTTTGAGATGAATACAATTGGTGTGGATGACGGAATCGCCATGGGGCATATCGGGATGAGATACTCCCTTCCTAGCCGGGAAATCATTGCCGATTCTGTTGAAACTGTTGTATCTGCACACTGGTTTGACGGAATGATTTGTATCCCGAACTGTGACAAAATTACACCGGGAATGTTGATGGGAGCACTACGGGTTAATATCCCAACCATTTTCGTCAGCGGTGGTCCAATGAAAGCCGGTCGGGACAGACAAGGAAACCCGCTTTCTCTAACATCCGTATTCGAGGGCGTTGGTGCTTATCAATCAGGCAAAATCAGTGTAGACCGATTGCAAGAAATTGAACAATTTGCCTGTCCGTCTTGCGGTTCCTGTTCCGGGATGTTCACGGCAAACTCGATGAACTGTCTTGCAGAGGCTTTAGGTCTCGCCTTACCGGGAAATGGTACGATTTTGGCCGATACAGAAGAGCGGAAAGAATTTGCCAAACGTTCTGCCAAACAATTAATGGAACTAATCAAAAAAGATCTTAAACCAAGAGATATCGTAACTATTGAATCTATCGATAATGCTTTCAGTTTGGATATGGCGATGGGTGGCTCGACAAATACCGTTTTGCATACCCTTGCCCTAGCACATGAGGCAGAAATTGATTATCCGTTAAATCGAATAAATGAAATAGCAAACCGGGTTCCTCATTTAGCTAAAATTGCTCCGGCCTCCGATTATCATATTGAAGATGTCCATCGGGCCGGTGGTGTCAGTGCCATTATTAATGAACTTTTGAAAAAGCCGGGCGCATTTAATGGTGATTGCTTATCAGTTTCCGGAAAAACGATTCGTGAAAATGTGTCGGGTTGTGAAATTATTAATAAAGATGTGATTCACCCATTGGATAACCCACATTCTGAAACAGGCGGACTTGCCGTATTGTTTGGGAACCTTGCCCCGGATGGTGCCATTGTAAAAGTGGGGGCGGTGGATCCTTCAGTCGGGGGTTATCATCGCGGACCGGCGATTTGCTTTGACTCCCAAGAGGAAGCATTGTCCGGTATTATTTCCGGAAAAGTAAAAGAAGGTCATGTCGTTGTTATCCGTTATGAAGGACCAAAAGGCGGACCGGGAATGCCGGAAATGTTGGCACCTACCTCCCAGATTGTTGGTCGCGGACTTGGGGCAAAGGTCGGTCTAATCACCGACGGACGTTTTTCCGGTGCATCACGCGGAATCTCCATCGGTCATATTTCTCCTGAAGCCGCTGAAGGTGGTCCAATTGCTTTTGTAAAAGACGGAGATATGATTGAACTGGATTTAAATAACCGAAAAATTACCCTTGAAATTTCTAATGAAGAATTTGAAAAACGGAAAGCGGAATGGAAAGGTTTTGAACTAAAAGTGAAAAAGGGCTATTTGGCTCGCTACTCAAAACTTGTTACTTCTGCAAGTACAGGAGGCGTAATGAAAATTTAAAATATCGTTTTAGCTATCCGTACGATAAACGGATAGCTTTTTTAATGCTTATTCTCTTCCCTGCCGGCATTTTTCAACTTTCCTGCTACGCGGATCGGGCAGTAAAATGTTCCAGTAAAACGTTCGATTTTTTATGGTCGAGTCCAATTGGATTGGTAACATATTTTTCGAGGAAAGAACCCTATTTTTTAAAGGACAAATGTGCTCCAGCATTTTATTTCGGCGTTAGCAACAATATATCAACACGAAAGGAGGCAGAAACAAAAAATATTGTTTTACCTCCCGTTCTTTGTAATGATTTTTTTATTTCTAATTACGGCAATTGATGACCTGCCGAAAGATAAATATCGTACCATTCTTCCCGTGTCAATACGATATCAGAAGCTTTAGCAATTGAGGTCAAACGTTCCGGTCGCATTGTGCCAACAATCGTTTGAATTTTTGCAGGATGCCGTAAAATCCAGCTGACGGCAATAGCTGATTTATCTACGCCGTATTTGTCTCCTACTTCTTGAAGTTTGGCATTTAATTCCGGGAATTTTTCATTATCGATAAAAAACCCTTCAAATTGACCGTATCTGAATGGTGACCATGCTTGAACAGTTATATTATTTAGACGGCAATAATCAAGTACTGAATCATCCCGATTGATTCCAACAGCATTTGTCATATTTACGTTTAATCCGGCATCAATCATACCCGTGTGCATGACACTCAATTGCAACTGATTAATAATTAAATCTTGCTTAACATACTTTTTTAGAAGTTCGATTTGCATGGGGTTTTGATTACTGACACCAAAATATCTTACTTTCCCGCTTTCTTTCAATACAGTGAATGCTTCTGCCACTTCCTCCGGCTCCATTAAAGCATCCGGGCGATGAAGTAAAAAGATATCGATGTAATCCGTCTTCAATCGTTTTAAACTGCCTTCAACAGATTCTATAATATGTTTTTTCGAAAAATCAAAGCAGATGTTCGTCCCGTTTTCCTGTCTGATTCCGGCTTTTGTTTCCAAAATCATGTTTTCACGAATGGAAGGATTTGAAGCAATCGCTTCCGCAAAAATTTCTTCTGATTTTCCCCCGCCATAAATATCCGCGTGGTCAAAAAAATCAATACCAAGTTCCAGTGCATGATGAATAACTTTTTCTGCTTCTTTTACGGATAGTTTCCACATTCCCATACAGCCTAAGGCAATATGAGGAGCTTGTAAATCACTTTTACCAAGTTGAATTCTTTTCATCATTTTCACCTCTATATCATTTCTACATTTAGCTTACCATATTTAAGTCTAAAAATAATTACAAGTTCATGAACAATTCACTGTTTCTCCAAATATCAACAAGGGGATGTCCAAAAGGTCAAGTGCAAACCTTTCAACATCCCCTACTTAAGATTTATTTATTTGTATTACAGTTTCTTCAAAGCAATTGACACAATCCTTTTTCTCCATCTTCAACTTAACATTTATTATTTGTCTTACAGGACATTAAAATATCTTGCTTCCGGGTGAGCGACGACAAATGCAGTAACAGAGGCTTCCGGCTCCATCATAAACCCTTCCGTCAACTGGATGCCAATTTTTTCAGGTTGCAGTAATTTAAATAATTTCGCTTGGTCTTCTAAATCTGGACATGCCGGATAACCGAATGAAAACCGTTGACCTTGATATTTTGCCTGAAAACGATCTTTCATTGAAAAATCGAGCGGATCCGGAAATCCCCAACGATCGCGAATTAATTGGTGAGTTCGTTCTGCTAACCCTTCCGCCAGTTCCAACGCCATGGCCTGAATTGCATGACTTTTAAAAAATTCACACTTTTCCTTAAACTGAATAGACAACTTGCGAATATTTTCCCCGGCTGTTACAGCAAACAAGGCTATATAGTCATGAGGAATATCCTCCGTCTGTTCACTCACATAATCAGCAATACATAAATATGGCGGCTTTTCTTGTCGTGGAAAGTTGAAAGTTTCGATGATTGTTTTTTTCGTTTCTGCATCCAGAATATGGATAGAATTTCCTTCACGATAAGCAGGAAAAAATCGGTAAATTGCAGACGGTCGGAACCAATTTTCCATTTTTCCTAATTCGAACAATTCATCGATCACTGCTTTTATTTCCACTGCCTTTGCGTGATTTTCAGCCAGCATTTTGTTAATATTTCCTTTTAGTCCAAAATGATGTCCAATCAACATTTGCATATTCACATAAGGAATAATTTGATCCAGTTCTATATTTGTCAATATATGTTCGTGACAATCAACCGGTTGAAAAACAATCGGTTTCGATACATCAGACTTGTTTACTTGTTTCTTTTCCTCTGTTTCAGCAACTTTGGAAAATGAGTTCGCCTCTTTCTTTTCCGCATTGTCAGAAGAGAACGTTTCCGGCTCCTCCATTAAACGATTGGCCAAGGCTAATCCATCCATTGCATCTTTTGCATAGAGAACCGGTCCATGATATTCCGGTGCAATTTTATTTTCAGTGAATTTTCGTGTTAAAGCGGCACCACCGACAAGAATGGGAACAGAGATGTCTTGGCCTTGCAAATCTTGGGCAGTTAACACCATTTGTTGTGCCGATTTTACCAGCAACCCGGACAATCCAATGATATCCGGTTTTTCTTTTTTTACTGCTTCGATTAATGTTTGCGGTGCTACTTTTATTCCTAAATCGATCACTCGGAATCCGTTATTCGATAAGATAATGTCAACTAAGTTTTTTCCAATATCATGAACATCCCCTTTGACCGTTGCCAGCAACACTTTCCCCTTCCCGTTTGTCTCCTGCTTTTCCATGTAAGGTTCAAGAAAAGCAACAGAAGCTTTCATTACTTCCGCACTTTGGAGGACTTCCGCAACAATCAGCTGATTATCGTTGAATAACTTGCCAACAGTATCCATTCCTTGCATCAAAGGTCCATTGATGATATCCAGTGGATTTTTATATTTTTCTAACGCTAATTTTAAATCATCGATTAATCCTTGTTTTGTCCCTTCCACAACATATTGCGCCAGCCGTTCTTCCAAAGATAAATGAACATCCGGTTGTTTTTCTTCTTTCTTTTTATCACGATAAAAATTGGTAAATTCAGCAAGGGTTATATCATTTGTTTCAAATAATAATTTTTCTGCCAAAATCCGTTCTTCTTCGGGAATCGAGGCATACCGTTCTAATTTTTCTGTATTCACAATTGCATAATCTAACCCTGCTTGTGTACAGTGATATAAAAAAACTGCATTCAGTACTTCTCTACCGGCCGCCGGGAGTCCAAATGAAACATTACTGATACCAAGTATGGTTAAACAATCGGGGAATGTTTCTTTTATCAACCGGATTCCTTCTACTGTTTCTTTGGCAGAACCGATATATTGTTCATCACCGGTACCAACCGGAAAAACGAGCGGGTCGAAAATAATATCAGTAGGTGAAATGCCGTATTCATTTACCAAAATATCATATGAACGTTTTGCGACAGCTAATTTTTGCTCCCTCGTTAAAGCCATTCCACTCTCATCAATGGTACCAACAACAACAACGGCCGCACCAAATTGTTTCATGAGCGGAATTATTTCATGAAATCGTTTCATGCCATCTTCTAAATTTATCGAGTTAATAATCGACTTCCCTTGGATATATTCCAGTGCCCGTTTTGTAACCTGCCAATCGGTTGAATCAATAACTAAAGGAACCTTAACTTTCTTGACAACTTCTTTGATAAACTTTTCCATATCATGAAGCTCATCCCGATCCGGATCAGCAAGACAAACATCAATGACATGGGCTCCGTTTTTCACTTGATTGCGGGCGATTTCAGCCGCTTCTTCATATTTCCCCTCTGAAATCAAACGTTTAAATTTCCTTGATCCGATCACATTCGTCCGCTCACCAACAAATAGCGGTCGCATCGTTTCATCATATCTTAACGGTTCGATACCGGAAACACGATGTTCATGCCGTTTTTCGCCTAACGGTCTCGGTTGAATGTTTGAAAGTACTTTAGCCAATTCACGAATGTGGTCCGGTGTCGTTCCGCAACAACCGCCGGCAATATTTAACCATCCTTTTTCAGCAAAATCTTTTATTTTTTGCGCGAGTGACAGCGGCGTTTCATGGTAATGTCCTTCTTCATCCGGAAGTCCGGCATTCGGATAACAGCTCACGGCAATTTCGGCCATATCAGCTAAAGTCCGGATATGATCCGTCATAAATTCGGGTCCGGTTGCACAGTTGAGTCCCACAGCAAATGGTTTGATATGTTCACTTGATATATAAAAAGCTTCAATATCCTGCCCGGCTAATGTTGTCCCCATTGGTTCGATCGTTCCGGACAGCATAAGCGGAACTTGAATGCCCATTTTTTTTGCCGCTTCCTGTATGCCCAAGAAGGCTGCTTTCACATTTAACATATCTTGACTCGTTTCCAGCAGTAAAAAGTCAACACCACCGGCCAATAAACCTTCTGCTTGAACTTGGTAATTTTCCACTAATTGATAAAAGGTGGCACCACCGGTCACGGATAACGTTTTTGTTGTCGGACCCATTGAACCCGCTACAAAGCGGGGCCATTGTTCTGTAGAATATTTTTTTGCCGCCTGTACAGCCAATTCCGCACCTATTTTATTAATTTCAAAACTTAAATGACCAAGCCCGTACTCATCAAGAACAAGCGGGGTTCCGCCGAATGTATTTGTTTCGATTATATCCGCACCCGCTTCTAAATAAGCTTCATGAATACTTTTTATCACGAGCGGAGCCGTTATATTCAAGTACTCATTACAGCCATCGTATTCCTCTCCCCCGAAGTCCTCTATGGAAAGTTCTTTTTGCTGAATCATTGTTCCCATTGCTCCATCCAGGATGAGAATCTTTTTTTCCAACTGTCTGTTCAACTTATACACTGGTAATCTCCCTTTCTACTTTCATCTGTTCTTTTTCATGAATGTAATTGATGAGTTCAACAGACATTTGATAATTTAAAAACGGGGTAATCAGATAAATGCCGTGAAAGAGATCAAAGGCGACATCAATCAAATGTTTCGCAATCGCAATCCCTTCCCGCTTCCCTTGTTCTTTATCATTTCCTACCTTTTTCATTTGTTCACGAACGGAATCAGGCAGTTTAATTCCGGGTACTTCATTATGAATGAATTCCGCATTGCGAGTGCTCGTTAACGGCATAATCCCGATATAAATCGGAACATCTAAATGTTTCGTTGCGTCATAGATATTAATAATCAACTCTTCGGAATAAACCGGTTGTGTAATAAAATAATCGGCACCGGAGTGAATTTTCTTTTCTAATCTAGCAACTGATTTTTCAATAATTTTTACATGAGGGTTAAAAGCAGCCGCTACTGTGAAATTTGTTTTTTCTCCTAAAGATGTTCCGGAATAGGATAAACCTTCATTAAATTGCTTAATTAACCGAATTAAGTCAAATGAAGTCAAATCAAAAACCGATGAAGCTCCGGGAAAATCACCAATTTTTGTCGGATCACCGGTTAATGCTAAAATGTCATGGATACCTAACGCATGTAATCCCATTATATGTGATTGAATACCGATTAAATTCCGGTCCCGGCAAGTTAAATGAACAATCGGGCGGAGATGATAACGATTCTTCACAATTTGAGCACAAGCAACATTACTAATCCGCGGTGATGCCAAAGAATTATCCGCAAGTGTAATTGCGTCAATCTTTGCGTTTTTTAACGCGCTAACCCCTGATAAAAATTGACTCATCGGCAATGTTTTAGGCGGATCAAATTCAACAATAACGGATCTTCTACTTTTTACGATATCAACCAGAGACGGTTCATGAACTTGTTGAATTTGTGTTAATTGAATGATTGGTTTTTCTTTAATAACTTTTTTCTCAGTGACCGGAGAAAGATTTTTCACCGCCTCAGCCATTGCTCTAATATGTTCGGGTCTTGTGCCGCAACATCCTCCCAATAAACGGACCCCTTCTTTTACGAATTGAATCGTTGCTTCATAAAAGTATTGTTCATCCGACTCATATACTAATCGTCCATCTTCCATTCTTGGCAAACTTCCATTTGGATAAGCAGATAAAAATGCACCATTTGGTATAGGGATCTCCTCAAATGATTGAATCATATGGTATGGTCCAAGCCGACAATTCAGTCCAACGATATTTGCGCCAAGATCAATAAGTTGGTTGAAACCTTCCGCCAAAGGAGTCCCGTTTTGCAATACACCCTTTTCATGTAAAGAAACATTTGCCATTATCGGTAAATCTGTTTTCTTTCTTGCTACTTCGAGAACCGCTTTTATTTCATCTAAATCATAATAGGTTTCTAATAAGATTCCGTCAACTTGTTCTTCCAGTAATATGTCCAATTGTTCCTCGAAGCATTGTAAAATATCATTTGTTGAAAAAATTGCTTTTTGGAAAGTCCGGATCCCACCGATTGTACCGAGAACATAAACCGGCTTACCGCTTGTCTTTACCGCTTTTTTTGCGATTTCAACTGCTTTTGCGTTAATTTCTTGTACTTCGTTTTCCAATCCGTATCGGGCAAGTTTGATCCGATTTGCTCCATATGTATTGGTTTGAATGATCTTGGCTCCCGCTTCAATATACTCCCGATGAATCCGTTCAATTTCTTGCGGATTTGATACATTTAGTTCTTCAAAACAACGATCAATCCCATATGAATACAACAGTGTTCCCATAGCGCCGTCCGCTATCAAAATTTGCTTTTCAAGATCTTGTATTAATCCCATTGTGTTCCCCCCCAATAGAAAAAAGCCTTCCAAAGAAGAAGACTTTTTTTATCTAATCTTCTTCTTATCTTTCGTGCTGAAAAGAAAGCACGTTGGATTTAGCACCGTGGTACCCATGGGTATCCGGTTGCTGAAGCTTCATCGGGCCAGTCCCTCCACTTCTCTTGATAAGAATCATCCATTTATTTTTTTAATATAAATTACTCTTACTTTAACGAATTTTGATAAAATAATCAATAAAAAAATGAAAACTTCATAAAATATTTTTGTCTTTTTTTGGCCATTCGTCTATTCCAATCTTGTTCAGTCAAAGTCGGTTAGAAACCGGGCAAATAGTTCAAACCAAATTTTTCTCAATAATATTCCTAATTTTCACCCATTATTTCGTTGCAAAAACTTTTGATAAAAATGAACATTGTGCTTATACTACTAATATCAAGTGAAAAAGATAGAATGGTTTCGAGAGGAGAAAAAATAATGGTAAATGTTTTAATTGTCAGGGCACACCCGCTAAATCAAGAAGTATCTCGGTCTATGAAAGTAACCGATGCCTTCCTTAACGCTTATAAAGAGATGCACCCGGATCATAAGATTAAAGATATAAATTTATATCATGTAAACGTCCCTGAGATTGACCGAGACCTGCTTAATGCATGGAATGATTTGAATCAAGGAAAACCTTTTGATTCGTTATCTGATTCCCAACAGCAGAAGGTAAATATGTTCAATTCATATACGGAAGAATTTCTGCAACAAGATAAAATTATTATTGCGAACCCGTTGTGGAACTTAAGTATACCGACACGATTAAAAGCTTGGATTGACTGTATTACCGTGGCCGGGAAAACATTTAAGTATACGGAAACCGGATCGGTCGGTATTGTGAAAGGAAAAAAAGTCCTACATATTCAAGCAAACGGAGGAGTATATAATGGTTCAGACCCGGCCAGCCAATATGTGAAAACCATTTTTACCTTTTTAGGTGTGACCGACTTTCATCAACTATTTGTTGAAGGGATGGACCATAACCCGGAAAAAGCCGATGAAATTGTAGAAAAAGCAGTCGAAAAAGCCCAACAATTGGCAAAAGCTTTTTAGGAATGACTGTTTATTCTTTATTTAGGATGAACAACAAAGATAGATGGAGGTGAGTCTTTTGGTAAAGGACGATCACAATCATAATGACTCCGGATCAAAATATCACGAAACCCATGCCGGACAATTGCCCGATTACGGCGGTAACAGTAAAGAGGAAAAATTGTTAAAAACAACTAAGAAGAAATAACAGTAAAGTGAAACTTCCATCGGTGGGGTTTTTTATCCCACTGATGCCACAAATAAAACGCCTACGATGGCGTTTTATTGTTTTCCAATTGCTTTTTTAATGTTGATGGTGAAGGTGAACTTCATATTGGGTCCTACACATAACTGAATTTTCATGGGGATTTTCACTGTTCTCCATTTGAACGGTGACATGTTGAATCCCTTTATGAGCCAATTCATGTTCAATGTTCCGTAAAATCTTTTGACAATCAGTGATCGATAAATCCCCGTCAACAACAGCATGGCAGGATAGGGCATTGCTTCCGCTCGTAATGCTCCATACATGCAAATCATGAACACTGATTACTCCGGGTATGTTTATCATTGTGTTTACAATGTCATCAATATCAATATTTTGCGGTGTCCCCTCCATTAAGATATGAAGAGAATCCATGGTAACCCGCCAACCACTGTTCAAAACTAAGACGGCAACAATAAGACTGGCAACCGGATCGGCCCAACCCCAACCAAATAGCATAATGAGAATGGCCGCAACAATTGCTCCTATCGAACCTAACATATCGCTTATTACATGCAAAAAGGCTGCATGCAAATTTAAATTTTCATGCGTATCACCTTGGCGCATCATAATCCAAGCAACAAGAATATTGACAAATAAACCAATAATCCCGATTACAAACATACCTGTTGACGCAATTTCCGGCGGGTTGGAAAATCTGCCAATTGCCTCATAAATGATAAACGCAGCAATCACAATAAGCGTTAGACCATTAAAAAAGGCCGCCAATATTTCCAATCGTTTATATCCGTATGTTTTACTATAATTTGCAACTTTTTCCCCAAAAGTAAATGCTAATAATCCAATCCCCAATGAAATTGAATCACTTAACATATGACCGGCATCGGAAAGAAGTGCTAAGCTGTTCGTTAATAACCCGCCAATTGCTTCAACAATCATATATCCTGTTATGATCAAAAAACTTATCAATAAGGCTTTTTTATTTCCTGTATGGGAATGGCTATGGCCATGATGGTTTGACATTTTAATCCCCCTACGTATGAAGCATATTTTTTTACTTCCAATATATTTATCCATGTTCATATAGGAATGTTCCAGTGAAAAAAATTTTTCCTCCGTCCTTATTATCCTATCTTAATTAGAAAAAATGGTCACCGACGAATCTATGTGGACATAAGACATTTTATTCATGGCGTGCATGTTCAATGGCTTGTTTTAATAAATCCATGACATGGTTATCGTCATAGGAATAATATAAAGTCGTTTTCTCTCGACGGTACTTCACAAGCCGTAAATTTTTTAAAAAACGTAATTGATGGGATACGGTCGATTGTCGTAATCCTAAGGTTTTAGCAATTTCATTTACCGCGTATTCCTTTTCGAAAAGCAAATTTAGAATCCGGATTCGTGTCGGATCGCTCAATGCTTTAAAGGTCTGTGAAACGACAAATAATGTTTCCTCGTCTAAATCTTTCTCATTCGGTTTCTCGAGTCTTTCATCTTCCCCCATAAAATGATCACCTTCCATATTCTTATATTTATATATTAACATATATTCATATATTAATCCAGTTAAATCCAGATAAACTTTTTCAGTAAGTAAATTTGGTCAGGGATAGCAAATTTTTTATTCATTTGTTACGATAAACTTATGCTTCATTACAAAACTCCAATAATGGACATATAGAAAAGAGGATTCATTATGGAACAAAATATTCGTTTCCAGTCAAAAATTCATGTTGATTTACGCGATGTTGATTTTACAAAAAAAGTGAAATTAAGCACCCTTTTTAGCTATTTTCAAGATGTCGCAAGTCTGGCCTCAGTCGAATTAGGTTATGGAATTGAACAACTGGAAAGCCAATTTGGGGTAAGTTGGGTTTTAATTCGAATTCGTGTTGAAATTACACGAATGCCGGAATGGGACGAGAAAATAACGATTGAAACTTGGCCGCTAGAACCTAAACGAATCGAATTTAAAAGAGATTATCTTGTCCGTGACGCCAATGGAGAAATCATCATCCGGGCGGTTTCGGTCTGGGTATTAATGGATATCCACCAACGGAGACTGAAACGCAATGATGCAATTGGCATTCATTATCCAAGTGTCATTAAAGAAAGAGCTCTTGAGAAAAAACTGGGGAAATTGAATGGCAATGGACATCTTGAAAAAGTATATCAAAAAGTAATCGGGTATAGTGATGTAGATTTTAACGGACATTTAAACAATTCCAGATATGTTGACTATGCAATGGATTGTTTTCCAATCGAAAATCACCGGCAATTTGAAGTAAAGGCGATTGAAGTAAATTTTATTAATGAAGCCTTACCGGGCGATACCATCACATTGTTTCGTGATGTATCAGAATCTCGTGAAAACAAAATTTATATCGAAGGTCAAAAGGGAGATTCCGGAAGTACTGTTTTTAAAGCGACAGTAGAAATAAGCGAAAGATAATTCGTTCATCTTTTGAAATGAGGCTCTTTATTTTATTAGGGAGCCTCATCACTATGATTTTCTTTCTAGCCACTCTTTACTCCATACAGAATAAAGGCAATTCCGATAAATACCCAAATAATTTTTGTAAAAGAAATTTTATCTGCCATCCCGATTAAACCAATGGACGTTGTTGTAATTAAAATAAGCGGTCCGATCAATGCTAAAGAGCTATTGACAACTAAAGCTTTCTCTACATTGTTTAACTTCAAAATAATTAGTGCAACTAATATTTCTAAGGATCCGGAAAAAATGCGTAAAAATGCCATCCCCAAAATTGCCTTTTCGAACATTTGAAACATGTTCTGCCCTCCCTTTACCTAACTATAAAATGTATATGAAGCAGTAGGAAAAAGAAGGACAAGTTTTTACTCGCCATAAAACAATAAAGTGCGGGATAACGGTTTTGTCTTTACCATAAATATATTATGTAAAATATTCCAGCTTTGCTTCCGGAAAAAACTTTTTCATATATGCATGTAAGTGATTCTGAATTTCTAATTGCTCATCATCTTTGTATACATATTTGCCTATACCATATTTTCCCCACTTATATTTTCTCGCTTCTTCATTCAGTTCCAGTTTTGTCATTGGATAATTTTTTTGTATGACTCGTTTGGCCGGTTTTGTAAAACGATGCTGAATAAATTCAAACGTTAAATCTTTTCTTACCTCTTGCGGCAATTCCGCATCCAATCGCTCAAATAAATGGTAATAACCTTCCTCCCATCCTTCATGCAAATAGATAGGAGCGACAATAAACCCTAATGGAAAGCCGGCTTTGGCAACTTTTGCGGCTGCTTCAATTCTTTTGGTTAATGGTGCCGTGCCCGGTTCAAAGTACTTTATTACATAATCGGCATTAATACTAAAGCGGAATCTTGTTTTGCCATTATGTTTCGCATCTAATAAATGATCGACGGAATCAAATTTCGTCACAAACCGGAGCCTGCCATATTCAGACTCACCAATATGTTCAATCGCTCGCTTTAATGAATGGGTTAAATGATCGATTCCAACAATATCGGACGTACATGAAGCTTCAAATCTCGTTATTTCCGGTGCTCGCTCCTCCATATATTTATCAGCAGCTTCAAAAATTTCCTCGACATTTACATACGTTCGAATATACGGTTTATTGCCCATTGTCGTTTGTAAATAGCAATAATGACAATGACCCATACAACCGGTCGCAAGTGGAATGGCATATTCCGCAGAGGGCTTTGATGTATCGAAACGGAGCGTTTTCCTTACTCCGACGACTAATGTTGATTTAGCCACTCGGTATTTCTGAAAATCATTATCGCCGGGTAAATCACGTATTTGATTGTGGGATGTCGTATAGCGAATTTCTAAATTCATTTTTTCAAATTTATCAAACAATTGTTTTCCGAGCGGATACTCTAAAGCTTTCGGTTCAAAATAAACTAGTCGGGGCATAAACGGCTTCACGATCAATTTCACTCCCTTCTTTAAAAATAAGTCTCTTCATCATCACCAAAAAAATAATGATATGCTTGCTTTGCTTCTTCCTCACTTTGAAAAATAGCGATTTCATCTGAGAGCGGATAATATGTTTCATATAAAAAAATAGCCAGTTGATTTGGATTATCGGGATGGCGAACGACTGCAGCTTCTTGTATATTGGCAACATCTTGTGTATGAGGATTGCGATAAAATACATAGACAATATCCCCTGCTTGATAAGAATGGTTTTCATCAAAAAAGTTCATCTAATCACCTCTTTCATCTACATTTTGCCTATAAAAACTTTTATTATAAAAAATTTTGCTTGGTAATTTTCACTATTTATGTTTCATCAATCGTTTTGAAGAGAAAAATTTATGATAAATAATATGATCTAGCAATTTGTCAGTTCGGTCCCTTAGCCGCTTATACTCAATTCTTAAAATTTACTGCAACAAGCCTGGGGAATATAATCCAATTCGGGCCGATTACCTCTGTAATAAGCGAGGCTAATTTCGGATTAACCTGCAATAACCAGCGCCTGTGAGCAATCCCATTTGTTTTATTGTTAAATTTTCCCAAATCCATTTGATAAAAATATTTCATTTCCCTCGTTTTTAAAATTTCTGTATGAAGCTTGGCAACTCCATTAACGGAGAAACTTCCCACGATGGCAAGTTTCGCCATATGTATTTTTCCGCGAGCAATGATTGTCATTTCCGGAATCTGTTCCCTAAACTCGGGATAATCATACCAGATTCGTTGACAAAACCGTTCATTGATTTCATGGACGATCATGTAGATTCTCGGTAACAATTGTTGAAACATTTCGATTGGCCAAGTCTCCATTGCCTCACTTAATGTCGTATGGTTGGTATAGGCAAAAACTTTTGTCGTAATATTCCATGCATCGTCCCAGCTCAATCGTTCTTCATCCATCAAAATCCGCATCATTTCCCTTGATAGGATTAGCTTTTTACAGGCAACCGTAATCTAACAAGATTTAAAAAAATTTTATGCATTTGACTTTACAATTTAGCACCGTTTGTTTCAGAGTTCTTTACACATTCAAAGATGTTCGAACTGGCAATAACCTCAATGGTACGATCATTCGCTGTCCTAGTTGCGGACAATTGGGTAACCACATCCTTACAATCTTTTGCATGTAAGATCTCGCGAATGCGAATTTGACCTTCAATCCGTTATAAACGGTTTTTCACTTGACTATAAAAGCCTTCGGGAATATGATTATTAACAAAACTTGTAAAGGTAAGAGCAATTAATGCAGAAAAACAACTAAAAAAGAGAAGTCGAAGCCCATTATTTGCGTAAAGAGAAAATATACATGATAGAGATGGTCGTAAGTGGAACAATTTCATCTGCTCCCTATTTATACTGACAAAACAATGGCCAAATCTTGCCGTCCATGAAGAAAAATATGGCTTATTTTTAACAAAAACAAGCATATTGAGTTGTAAAAATCATTTTCTGGTATATAATAAAAATAGAAGATGATACTAAAAAAGGATGCCTTAAAAATGGCATCCATATATACAACTACACTGCCAGAATAGCAGTGACCGCATGAATTTCAGAGCAGAAAAACCCTACCCTTTAAAACACTTGGTCGGTGCAAGGGTGGGGTTATTTCTTTTTATTGAAAAAGATAGCCACTAAAACTGATATGAATGTTAAAATAAACATTCCGAAGGCTAACATCAAATTTAGTGCTTCATACGTAACCACCAGTGGCCACCTCCCTTCGAAGGAAGTTTTTAAAACATCACCTCCATTCAAAGAAAGATTGCGGCCACTGCCCACCCTGCTATGTAGTTGTATGTCTCAATTATATCATTTTTTCAGCCTAGTTCTACTTGAATCTGATCGTCAATACTTTTTTCTTTCAAACTCTACTTTTATGCAGATACCCCATTTGCTGCAATTTTCCTTTTACACCTAAAGCGCTTTCCAATTCGAACAGCAATCTTTTCTATGTTTTATCCTACATAGTACAAATCATCTGCATTTCTTTTTCATGTAAATTTAATATCAATAACGAATCGAACCCGGCAAGCTTTTATACCGAATTTACATAATCTCCGTTTAATTTATTATAGATGTCCATTGAGTTCCTCTTATGACTGGAATTACCATAATAGAATCATCAACCGATAAGAAAACTAATATTGCCGCTACGAACGAAAGGAGGGATATTTAATGATTAAAAAATATTATCCGGTTTTATTGTTAACCTTTAGTTTACTCACCGGATGTAATGGAAATTTTGGTGCAGACAATGGGAATGAAAATAATCAAGTTAGAGATACGAATATGGAAGAAAGTTGGACACCTAATCAAACTTCGCCATATTATAGCGTTACCAATGACGAAATCCATGCCAACCGAAGAACAAATGGTGATAGGCAGATGACAGATGATATAAACAATAATGAAATTTCAGCAACTTCAACAAAAACGAACAGTAATAACTATCCCCATACGAAGCCGATATTAATACAAGAGGCAAAATATGATTATGTACCAACCAATGAAGAACAAATAAGTTATCGAAATGAAAGAATCCAAAGATATTTTGGCGGGCAATTCAGCCAATTTTTTGGGGGAACAAATCGAGGGCAAGGCAACAATAATCAACAAGCGGGACCACCAAATGAAGGACAGACAGGAGCACCCGGAACAAACAATCAAAACCAACAAAATACAACCAATCCAGAAGCCAATCAAAATGCAGGCATATCGGAATTCGCCAGACAAGTTGTAAACTTAACAAACGAACAAAGGAAAAAAAACGGATTGGCTCCTTTACAAATTGATACGACATTAAGTGATGTCGCCCAAAGAAAATCTCAAGATATGCAACAAAATAATTATTTTTCTCATACAAGCCCCACCTATGGATCACCGTTTGATATGATGCGTGATTTTGGTGTTACTTACAAGACGGCAGGAGAAAATATTGCACAGGGGCAAAAAACACCTAAAGAAGTAGTAAACGCATGGATGAACAGTTCCGGGCATCGTGCTAATATATTAAATAAAAACTTCACCCATATAGGAGTTGGTTTTGAAACACAGGGATACCATTGGACACAAATGTTTATCGGGAAGTAAGAAACCTAAATGGCGGCCAGCATTATGCCGCCTCATAAATGAAAAAACGCCACCCTTCCGAATTGAGTTCACTGAGTGACCGCTAAAGTTGAACTCTATGAAGGCAATATCTTCGTATCTTCGCTTCATAAAGCTGACGAGATTGGTTCTCGTCGTCAAAATAATGCTCTTTTCTCTTCAAAATGGCGACGAGAACGGGGTTCGTCGCCAAAAAGTGAAGTTTCCGGCCTCAAATTGACGACGAGAAAGGGCCTCGTCGCCAAAAAATGGGGGTTCCGGCAAAAAATGACGACGAGAATGGATCTCGTCGCCAAAAAATGGGGGTTCCGGCAAAAAATGACGACGAGAATGGATCTCGTCGCCAAAAAAGTGAGTTTTTCGGCTCAAAATGGCGACGAGAACGGGGTTCGTCGCCAAAATAAAGCTATTTTCTCTTCAAAATGGCGACGAGAACGGGGTTCGTCGCCAAAATAGCAAGTTTTTCGGCTCAAAATGGCGACGAGAACGGGGTTCGTCGCCAAAATAGCAAGTTTTTCGGCTTAAAATGACGACGAGAATGGATCTCGTCGCCAAAATAGCAAGTTTTTCGGCTTAAAATGACGACGAGAATGGATCTCGTCGCCAAAATAATGCTCTTTTCTTCTCAAAATGACGACGAGAACGGGGTTCATCGCCAAAATAAAGCTATTTTCTCTTCAAAATGGCGACGAGAACGGGGTTCGTCGCCAAAATAGCAAGTTTTTCGGCTCAAAATGGCGACGAGAACGGGGTTCGTCGCCAAAATAGCAAGTTTTTCGGCTTAAAATGACGACGAGAATGGATCTCGTCGCCAAAATAATGCTCTTTTCTTCTCAAAATGACGACGAGAACGGGGTTCATCGCCAAAAAAGTTGATTTTCCATCGCAAAATGGTGACGAAAACACTTATCGTCACTACACAAATTTACATAATAATATTATCGTAAATTTAATTTATCGCTCTAAGACAAAGTTCCGTTAATGCTTGTTCAAACTTTTCATCGTTTTCTTTTTGACGCTTCTTCGGGCCTTTTAATCTCCCGCCGGCACGCCTGATTTTTTGTGAAGTATACCTGAATTCTAAAAGTTGTCCAATATTTTCAGACGTATATTCCCAACCGTTTTGATTGATGGCATATCCTTTTTTTGCAAGGACCATTGAGGCAAGACCATAATCTTGCGTTACAATAATATCTCCTTTTCGGACATGATTAACTAACTTAAAGTCCACCGCATCCGCCCCTTTGGAGACAATAATTGTTTCCGCTTCGGGGCGATCAATTGCATGGGATGTATCACAAAACAGCAAAACCTGTAAGCCAAATTGTTTTGCCACTTTTATTGTTTCATCAATGACAGGACACCCGTCAGCATCGACTAATACTTTCGGTAACACATTCTCCACTTCTCAACATTCCTTTTTGTTAAAAATGAGACCACTAAAAAATGCAAAAATTCATAAGATCGCCCGTCAAACACCATACCTAGTTCTATTCATGTGGTCTACCCCACTTGTATATTGTGTAAGTATACTTATTCAAATTGATTTTCACTGGCCTTGTTAAAAATAAAAAAATCGTCTCTCATAACAACGGTCGCATATCGCATATTGGTGATGAAAGGGAAGCTTTTTCCCGCATATTTGGGTCTCTCTTCCATATCCTTTTTTACTTCGAGTGCGATTTTGTACCGAATATAAATGTATAGTTTTTTTGCATTGTTACTAAGCCATTGTTCAGCCAATTCTTCAAGAATCCTTTCTTGCTCCTCACGCATGGCTTCCAGCTTTCTTTCTTCTTCTCTTTTTAGTTGCATCTTTTTAATTTCAAAAAACTTTTTCTCCCATACAGCGACCGGAAATGTATCATTAAGCCATTGTTCCACATCAAAGGTATATGCATCCTTTATCTCACTTTGAAATAATTTTTTAACTAATTATTATCTGCACTTTCAAATTGCACACCTTTTTCAATCAAATACTGCTTCCGTTCCTTAATCGAGTATGCCCCTTGCACAACATTTACCCATATATTTTGCCAAATCTGTTGTAAAAAATTATTGCGATCATGATAATATTGATCAAGTGTTGGCAAATCATCAAGCCGTTCAAAATAACGATCAATATCTTCAATAATTTTGCTTTGAACTTTATTTACCGCTCGATTGTACAAGCTCTTCATTTTTCCATATTCCCTTCACCCGGTTCATCAACATCGTAAAAATGAAAAATCACTCAAGACCAATTTGTGATTATATGAAAAGGACAATCCAACTTCACCGAACGGGTCAATAAGTAATCACATATTGACCCATTCAATTCCTACGCTTTCATGATTGTCCCCAGTTGATGTTCATTTTAAAAATATATTTGATCCTTTTTACCGAAGTTCCTTTAATATATACCATGCACCGGTTTTTACGGCACGGACACGAACCGTTTCTCTGTTTCCCGGCAATAAGACAAAATGACTAGCGGTAGGCTTATTCTTAAATGACACACCAATATAAACTGAACCGGGTTCTTTTCCTTCCAATGAGGCTGGTCCGGCAACACCGGTAAAGCTGATTCCGATATCAGTGTCCATCAATTTTCGGACATTTTCTGCCATCTCCATTGCGCATTCTTTACTGACGACACCATAAGTTTCAACAGTGTCCGGATTTACGCCAAGTACATTTATTTTTATTTCAGGGGAATACGATACGATCCCGCCCTGAAACCATTTGCTGACACCGGCAATGGATGTCACTTCTTCCTGAAACAGTCCGCCCGTTAAACTTTCAGCTACCGAAAGTGTCATGTTGTTGCTTTCAATCAAATTGCCCATTTCTTTGATAATCGTTGTTTCATCATATCCGTAAAAAAATTCACCCACCCGCTCCATAATTTTTGCTTCTGTCTCATCCAGTAACCTTCTTCGTTCAAGATCTGAGGGATGTTTAGCTGTAAGCCGCAATGTCACTTCGCCATCAGAAGCGAGCGGGGCAATGGTCGGGTTTGTCTGCTGATCAATGAAATCTTCCAGCGTATGTTCCAGAGTTGATTCACCAATACCAAAAAATCGTAACACACGAGATTCAATTCGATCAATGGATTCCAACCGATTTAGGATTGCTTTCATACCATAATTTGAAAACATCGGCTCCATTTCACTAGGCGGACCGGGAAGTAGCATATAAGTAATTTCATTTTTTGTTAACACCATTCCCGGTGCCATTCCGGTATCGTTTGGCAAAACCTCCGCATGTTCAAAAACAAGTGCTTGTTTCCGATTATTCGGTGTCATGGTAACATTCCGTTTTCTAAAAAATTCTTCTATCGAGCCAAGAGCCGCTTCATTATGAACAAGCTTTACTCCCAGATGATTTGCAATGGTTTCTTTTGTTAAATCATCTTTTGTAGGCCCTAAGCCACCCGTAAAAATAATTAAATTGGAACGACTTTCGGCAATTTCCACCGCTCTTTTCAACCGCTCGGCATTATCCCCAACAACGGTATGGTAAAATACATTTACCCCAATACCGGCCAATTGTTGAGAAATAAATTTTGCATTCGTATTAGCAATTTGGCCAAGTAATAATTCGGACCCAACTGCAATAATTTCACCATTCAATTTGAATCTCTCCTTTGCCGAAAAAAATCATGTATCCTTCTTACTCAGAAATTTCACACAGACCTTTTGCGGATTATTTCGAATTTGTGAATACATGTTTATTTTTGACGAAATAGTCAATCCCGGACCATAAAGTAAAAAATGTCGCTACATATAAGGCAAGATCGGCAAAAGGAAAATTTGCATATGAAAACGGAACATTCTTTAATAATAACGCAACAATAGCGATAATTTGCGTCCATGTTTTTATTTTTCCCAACATGTTGGCAGCTACAACTTCTCCACCACCGGCTAAAATAAGGCGCAGACCGGTAACCGCGAACTCCCTACTGATAATGATAATGACAATCCAAGATGGCGCCATGCCTTGTTCAACCAAAATAATAAATGCTGATGATACTAACAATTTATCAGCTAGTGGATCAAGAAATTTTCCAAGATTGGTAACCAAATTATACTTTCTAGCATAATGTCCATCGATCCAGTCTGTTGTTGAAGCAATAATGAAGATAATCGTGCCAATAAATTCTGATACCGGTATAAGTACGCATCCGAAATTAAATGTGCCCCATGGAAAATCTATAACCATTAGAATAACAAATATAGGAATTAATAATACGCGTAAAAAAGTAATTCGATTAGGTAAGTTCACTTTTAAAGACCCCCATTTAATTTAACTGCTGCTAATTGTTTGTTTGGCAACTTGGAAATTTCTACCTAACTATTTTATATGAATAGAAGAAAATAGTCACTGTAAAATGACTATTTTCTATTCTCCCGTTTTTTCATATTGAATAATAATGTTTTGTACATTAGCAGTTGTCGGAATGTCCAGTTTTTGATCGTTCACATAAATTTCTAATGCAGGTGCATAACCGGTTTTGATTCTGATTTCCGTTTCATTTGTTAAGTCGAGGGTTTGCGGGGCAGCTTCCGTTATGGTCGCATTTAAAAGTTGTTGATTATTTGCATTTTCAATTCCTACCCACGATTTTCCTCCATTTATAACCTTTAAGGTCAATTGAAATTTATCAGCATTCGTTAATTTATATGTAGTTTTATTCCCTTGTGTTGCTACAACTGCTATATTCTGTGTTTTTTCAGGTTCTTTTTTCTCCTGCTTTTTGTCATTTTTTTGCTCTGTTTCTTTTTTGGTTGATTCTTCATCCGCTTTTTCCGTTTTTTCGTTTTTTGGCGGTGTTCCAGACTCGGCATATTCAATAGCTTCATTATTTTGCTTATCGTTTACTGCGGTTTTTGCATCATTATTGCTGACTGCTTTTTGAATAAAAAACCAAGCCAAAACGATAATCCCGATAATGACCAAGGTGATGATGATCCTTGGTAACATCTCCAGAAATTTTGATACACCTTCGTCAGGTTTTCGTGTTCCGCTGCGTGATAACGGTTCTGCTATTTGTTCTTCGTAAACGGACGGGATTTCATGTTTATATTCATCAAACAATGACTCCGGATCAAGACCAACCGCTTCCCCATATTGTTTGATAAAAGCACGTACATAAAATTTTCCGGGAATGGAATCGTAATTACCTTCTTCAATACCTTTAAGATATCGTTTTTGGATCTTTGTTATATCTTGTAAATCATCCAATGTTAATCCTTTTGCTTCACGTGCTTCTTTCAATCGATTTCCTAGTTCCGTCAATGGTAAACACCTTCCATTTATTTATAATCAAACCCATCAATACTGTTTCCGGAAAGTAGATTTTGCCTATCTACATTATAGATGATTTCTTCGCCCGGTTCATTTCTCAGCTCAATAATATAATCAAAATCTTCCAACCCGTATTCTGAATTCGCCACGAATAAATCAGGATGCTCAATAACTTTGATTGCCGGCAACCTCATGATTTCCCGGATAAGCTGCCAATGTTTTTCATTTCCTCTTCGAATGGAGACAGCACCATCAATGATATACACATACTTATCGCTGTACTCCCCTTCAATCAAATTATTTCTGATTGTTTGTTTCAATAAAGTAGAGGATACAAATAACCATCTTTTGTTAGCTGATACACTGGCCGCAACAATAGATTCGGTTTTTCCCACTCGGGGCATTCCCCGAATCCCTATTAACCGATGATCTTCTCCTTTAAAAATTTCACTCATGAAATCCACTAACAAGCCAATTTCGTCACGAATAAAACGAAAAGTTTTCTTATCATCTGCGTCTCTTTGTATATAACGTCCATGTCGAACCGCCAGTCGGTCCCGTAATGTCGGTTCCCTTAGTTTGACAAGATTAATTGTTTCCATTGTTTGCAAAATCAATGCCAACCGTTCGATTTGATGTTTTGTCGATAAAATGAGAAGTCCCCTTGAACCTTGGTCAATTCCGTTTATGGTTATGATATTAATCGATAGCATCCCCAATAATGAAGAGATATCTCCAAGTAAGCCGGGTCGATTTATTTTGATCTCATATTCTAAATACCACTCTTTTTTCTCCTCCATATGAACCTCACACGAATGAAATTTTTTCATGACCTTCTCACTAATAATAATATATGATTTTACCGAGATATGAAAGGAAGTACAGCAAATTTTTATAAACTTAATTATCTGAATTTACCTTTAAGTAGGCTAAAACGTCCGAGCCTTTAGGCAACTTATGACATGTAGTTCACCGAAAAAATATAATTTTTTTTGGCTGTGATTTTTCCGCAAAGCTTTCCTTGTGTACTTATATTTAAAACTTTAAAATTTCCCACTACGTCAAATTCGTATCCTTGCTAAAAATTTCTATTTTCTCAAAGAATGAAAAAGAGAGGTTGAATCCCCTCTCTATTTCGAACTGTTATTTTGAACTAATTTCACCATGATGTTGGCGATTGCTTGCTGTTCCTGTTCATCTGCAACTGACCAAAGATCTGACAGCACTCGTTCCTGTTCATTTTTCGGATCAACTTGATTGGCCAAGTAATCTCCAATTTGGTAAGCCAAGTCAGTAATAACATTTTGATCTAAACCGGCATCTTTTGCTTGGTTTAGTCGGTCACCTAGAAAATTCTTCCATTCATCCCAGTTATGCAAAACACTCATTTGTCTGGAACCTCCTTTTTCATATTCATTACTATTTTGCATAAACTTATGGAAAATATACGATGAATCTTTTCAAGCAACAAATAAATTTTTTTGTATGTACCTATAAGATGTTTTTAATATACTAGAGTTTCGTCGATTAATTGGTTTTCTAAGGTGCGAAACTCAAATCATATATACCAACCTCCGTTTACGGCCAAAACTTGACCGGTTATATAGGAAGCCTCCTTTGACAATAAAAAACTGACAGCATTGGCCACATCTATGGGACTCCCTAATCTTCCCATCGGAACCTCATCTGTGACGATGTTTAAATCTTCTTCACTAATATTTTTCAACATTTCTGTTTGGATCGCCCCCGGTGCAACGACATTTACCCGAATTTGACTTGGTGCAACCTCTTTACTTAAAGCTTTTGCAAAACTGATTTGCCCACCCTTCACAGCCGAATAAACCGTTTCACAAGAAGCACCGGTCTGCCCCCAAATGGAAGAAATAAATATGACCGAACCTGTTTTTCTTTGGATTAATTTTGGCAGTAAATTTTTCGTAATCATTATTGGAGCATATAAATGAAGCGATATCAGTGCTTCAATTTCTTCTGGCAACATATGCGTAAGTAATTTTTGAACAGCATTACCGCTATTATGAATTATTCCGTCGATTTGATAAATTTCATGGCAGAGTTTGGTTATTCCTTCCTCTGAGCGCAAGTCAGCTTGAACCGGGATAAATTCGCTATTCGGATAAAGTTGAGTCAATTTATTCAGCATCTGTGTAATTTTTTCTTTATTTTGATGGTAGTGTAAATATAGAGAATATCCTTGCTGCGCTAATTTGGTACTTATGGCGCTTCCTATACCTCCGCTTGCACCAGTAACTAAAATAAAACGTTTTTCCATCCTATCTCCTTCCCTCTCATTGAACGGTGAAAAAATTAGTGCCGGGTACTACAACCAGACAAATCCGAAAAATACATCTCAAATGTAGAAAGATTGGGGAAAGTTACCCCAATCTTTCTTTTTAACTATTTTTAGGCAAAACTTTGCAAACGGTTAAACGGTCATCAGCAATTAAATCATTGGCCACTTTTTTCACATCAGAAAATGTAATTTCCTCCAACATTGGTACGACCTTAAATAAATCCATTTCATTGAAAGCATACCTTGTAAATTGGTTGGCAATATACTCCGGTGAATTTAACGCCCTTAAAAAACTGCCGATTCTATTTTTCTTTACTCGTTCAAGTGCTTCTTCGGAAAGATTTTTTGCTGATTTCGCTTGTTTCAAAATGGAAGTAAGTTTTTCCTGCAATTGCTCAGGTTCTCTCGTGTCGCCGCCAACCATTGCAAAACTAAAACTTTCTTCTTGCGTATAGTCATATGAAAACGAGTCATCAATAAGCCCCGCATCATACATTCCCCGATAATTTTCGGAACTTTGATTGAATAACAAATCCATTAACAATTGGGTCGATAACTCATTTTTTAACATTGTATCGCCCTTTTGGTTTGTGTAACTTCCCTTGATGCCGACCATTATTTTCGGCGTTTGCACATTCATATGGAGGACTTGTTCCTTTTTGGCAACAGCTGTAGGTTCCTCCGCAAACTTTCTTTCTATTTCCGGCTGATCTGTAAACGGTTTTTTTGCTTGATTATCTTTTATAAAATTCATCATTTCTTGCGGATTGACCGGTCCAACGACAAATAATAGCATATTGCTCGGATGATAAAATGTATGATAGCACTCATACAATAAATCTTTCGTTATCTTTGCAATGGAGTCAATGGTTCCGGCGATATCAATTTTCACAGGATGGTTATGATACATATTTTCAATTGCTCCGAAATAAAGCCGCCAATCCGGATTATCATTATACATTTGAATTTCTTGTCCGATAATCCCTTTTTCCTTTTCGACCGTTTTTTCAGTAAAATATGGTTCTTGAACAAAATTAATTAAAGTCTCTAAGTTTTCTTTTACATTCGTGGTCGATGAAAAAAGGTAAGCTGTCCTTGTAAAGGATGTAAAGGCGTTGGCAGATGCTCCCTGCTTGCTAAATTGACCAAAAACATCGCCATCTTCTTTTTCAAACATTTTATGCTCAAGAAAATGGGCAATCCCGTCCGGTACAAGTTTTAAATCTTTTTGACCAAGCGGTACAAAATAATTATCAATCGAACCATATTTTGTCGTAAATGTCGCAAAAGTCTTGTTAAATCCTTTTTTCGGTAAAATATAAACATCTAATCCATTGGTCATTTTCTCATAATATAACTCTTCATCCAGCTGATCAAATAGCAGTCTTTCCACAGTTTTACGCCTCCAATCCTGATAAGAAATAAATGGTATCCAATTGAATCTTTTCGCCAACCTGTATAATATTCTCCTTGGTGACTTTTGCAATCTTTTCCTTCCAAACTTCTTCTGAAACATTGGTACCGCTGATAACATTATGGTAAAGAACTTCAACAAGCCCTCGTGAGGTATCTAAAGTTTCCAACATTTGATTTTGGATAACCGCTTTTGTTTGTTCGATATCTGCTTCAGTAAAATCGCCATTTTTCATTGCCTGTAACTGTTCTTTAATAATTGTGACAGCTTTTTCATAATTTTTCGTTTCAATTCCGGTCATGACTAACATTAAACCTTTATGACTCTCAAGCCGACTGGCAGCGTAATAGGCCAAACTCGCTTTTTCACGAACATTAATAAACAATTTCGAATGGGGAAAGCCGCCAAATAAACCATTAAACACCTGTAAGGCAAAATAATCATCTTCACCATATCGAGTATCTGTTCTTAAACCCATATTTAACTTTCCTTGAGCGACATCCTGCTTTTCGATGATGACATTTTCTTTTACCCTTTTACGAATATTGGTTTGTTCAACCTTTTTAGATGTACGGCTTTTTAATTGAAATTTCGCTTGACAGGACTGAATGACTTCTTCTTCAGTAAAATCTCCGACGATATATAAATCCAATTCATCCGAAGAGAGCGAATCTTGATAATAGTTGTAAAGTGATTGAGCAGTGATTTGGTCAACGTCTTCCAAAATGCCATTCACAGGAATAGCATACGGTTCATCTTTACACATTTCTTGTATCAGCCTTAAGTTTGCATATCGCATTTTGTCATCATTGACTGCTTGGATCCGCTGTTTTAATGTACGTTTTTCTTTCGCAACAATCTGTTCGTCAAATGAATCATTCGCGGATCTCGGATTAAATAAAACATCCGCAAGTAGTGTTAAAGCTTTATCTAATAACGGTTCCGATTGCTTTAAAAACTTTTCGTTGGCTACTTCCATCGTTATGGAAATAATATGGTATTCTCCCTTTTTTTGCAAATCGACAGACAAGGTGGCACCGTAAAGATTTTCCAAATATGTTCTAAGTTCTGTAAATGACGGGTATGTATTGGTGCCGCTTTGTAATACATAGGGAAGAAGTGCCCTTGTCGTTGCATATTCTTTTTCAATTGGTGCCTTCATTTTAAATACAATCGTGTTTGTTTTGTACTTATCTGTCTTGACTAAATGCAATTTTACACCTTGATTGTCAATAACCTTTTCCATTATTTTCCTCCTATTCTTTCCATATGAACTCCTATTCTTTAATCATTTTATCCCTCTTTCCACTATACATGTGTATATTTTATAATTTCAAGTTTACAGTGAATTTTTTCGAAAAGATAATCCTTTCCTAAATGGAAATAGAGCCCCACCTGATTGGTAGGGCTCGTTCCAAAATGGCTTTTTATCTGCTGCCTTTAATATAAGGTGTATTTAATGCTTTCGGTGCAACAGATTTTCCGATAAAACCGGCTACAGCCAAGATTGTTAATACATAAGGTAAAATATACAAATAAACGGTTGGAATGTCTTTAATAAATGGAATGCTCGGACCGATTGTGCTTAAACTTTGGGCAAAACCGAAGAAAATGGCTGCACCCATCATCCCTAACGGATTCCATTTACCGAAAATCATTGCGGCAATCGCCATAAACCCTTGACCGCTAATAGTCGCATGGCTGTAATCAAGCGTGATAGATTGAGCGTAGATGGCTCCACCGATACCCCCTAATGCACCACTAATCATAACACCGATATAACGCATTCTGTTCACTTTAATCCCCATTGTATCGGCTGCAGTCGGATGCTCACCTACAGAACGGAGGCGAAGACCAAACGGTGTTTTAAATAAAATAACCCAGCCGACAATCGCTGCAAGAATGGCCAAATAAGAAGTTAAATAAACATTTTGGAAAAAGATTTTACCAATAACCGGAATGTTTTCTAAAACCGGAATGTCAAAACGAGTTATTGCATCCTTAACCATCGGTGTTTGGCCTTTTCCTTCAAATAGTTTCTTTACAAGGAATATTGTTGCCCCGGCAGCTAACATATTCAAGGCTGTGCCGGCAATAATTTGATCAGAACGAAAGGTGACCGACGAAACAGCTAATAAGGAAGAAAATAAGCTTCCGACAATCATTGCGATCATAATGGATACAAAGACAGTTGCTCCACCAAAGACATCATGCAAGAAAAGATTAGATATAATTCCGGTAAAGGCACCAATTTGCATAACGCCTTCCAGTCCAATATTGGTAACACCCGACCGCTCCGTAAAAACGGCACCTAATCCAGTGAAGATGAGAGGAGCTGCATAAAAGATCGCATTATAAAAGATGAAGGCAATTATATCAATCAGACTCATCCTACTTCACTCCTTTCTTTTTCGAAAACTTTTCATACAACCATTGGAATAAGTACCCACTCGCAACAAAGAAAATAATGACGGCAATAATAACCGAAATCATTTCTTCAGGAATTTGAGCAGGTGGATTCGGCATATTTAGTGATCCATACTTTAACGCACCGAAAAGAATTGCCCCAAAAACAACGCCAATCGGATTGTTGCCGCCAAGGACCGCTACCGCAATTCCGTCGAAACCAATTCCTGTCATGGCCGTTTTTGTTGAAACATATTCAAATGTTCCCAGTCCTTCCATGGCACCCGCCAAACCGGCAATGAAACCGGAAATAACCATAGAAATGACAATATTTCTCGGAACATTCATACCGGCATATTTAGAAGCATCTTGACTGAATCCGGCAGCTTTTAATTCATACCCTAAGGTTGTTTTCTCTAAGATAAACCAAATGATAATGACGGTAAGAATAGCAATAAAGATCCCGCCATGCAACCGCGAATATTGTGTGATCTCTTCAAAAAATGGAATTCTAAGAGATGCTGTTTGCGCTATCTGTTCGGTAGTGTCCCCTTTTGCAATGGACCGAATTAAAGCATTAGTAACATGGAGAGCTGTATAGTTTAACATAATCGTTACGACAACCTCATTAACCCCCAGTTTTGCCTTCAAAATTCCCGGTATAAACGCCCAAAAAGCACCGGCTAAACCTGCAGCTAAAATTGCCAGAGGTAAATGTATATAAGCAGGTAAATCAAAACTAATTCCGACATAAACCGCAGCAAACCACCCGACGATTAATTGACCTTCAACGCCGATGTTAAATAACCCTGTTTTGAATGCAAAGGCGACGGCCAGACCGGCTAAAACATAGGGAGTTATTTGTCGAATCGATTCACCTATAACATAAGAGTCCCCAAAAATTCCTTCCCATAACTGTGTATAACCGACAATCGGATTATAGCCACTGATAGCAATAATCAATGCACCAACCAGTAATCCTAAAATAACAGCCAAAACCGGTATTAAAATCGATGTCCATCGTTTTGACATGTTACTCCTCACCTTCCTTCTTAACAGCCTGGTCTAACATTTGCTGATGATTATCTTTATCCACTTTATGACCAGCCATCAATAAACCAAGTTCTTGTTCATTTGTTTCTTTCGGATTGACGATATCTAAAATTTGACCATCAAAAATAACAGCAATGCGGTCGCTCACATTCATAACTTCATCTAATTCAAAGGATACAAGAAGAACCGCTTTTCCGTTATCTCTTTGTTCAATTAAGCGCTTATGAATAAATTCAATTGCTCCGACATCAAGACCCCTTGTCGGTTGTGCAGCTATGAGCAAATCGGGATCTCTATCAATTTCTCTACCAATAATAACTTTTTGTTGATTTCCGCCTGATAAAGCACGAGCGGGTTCATATGCACTTTGGGTACGGACATCGTATTCTTCAATTAATTTATTTGCATAATTATAAATTTCACGATTTTGTAAAACTCCTATTTTTGAAAATGGTTCATGATAATAGGATTGCAATACAAAATTTTCTCCGACTGAAAAATTAAGAACAAGACCATGACGATGTCGATCTTGTGGTATATGTCCAAGTCCTGTTTCAGTAATCTTTCGCGGTTTTAAATTTGTAATATCTTTACCGACCAATGTAATGTTTCCGCTTTCAACACGTCTTAGTCCGGTAATCGCCTCAATTAACTCCGTTTGACCATTTCCATCAACACCGGCAATTCCCAAAATTTCTCCACGGCGTACAGATAAATTTAGATTTTTTACTTTATCCACCCCGCGGTAATCTTTTACTACAAGATTTTCAACTTTTAATACTTCTTCTTTTGGATTAGCCGGTTTCTTTTCTGTTTTAAATACAACATCACGACCAACCATTAAACTCGCTAATTCAGTAGGATTTGTATCAGAAACGTTTAATGTTTTTATTGCTTTTCCACGACGAATAACGGTAACACGATCGGCTACTTCCATAATTTCTTTCAATTTATGAGTTATTAAAATAATCGATTTCCCTTCACTAATCAGTTTTTTCATAATATCAATCAGTTCCGTGATTTCTTGTGGTGTGAGTGAAGCGGTCGGTTCATCGAAAATAAGAATATCGGCCCCGCGATAAAGTGTTTTGAGAATTTCAACACGTTGCTGCATGCCGACAGAAATATCCGCTACCACTGCATACGGGTCGACTTCAAGACCATACAATTCTGAAAGGCGGGTAATTTCCTCCGCAGCCGATTTAATATCAATTGTTCCAGCGCCGTGCTTCGGTTCTTTCCCTAATATAATATTTTCCGTAACGGTAAACGTATCAACTAACATAAAGTGTTGATGAACCATTCCAATCCCTAAATCATTTGCCACGTTCGGGTCTGTTATTTTAACAGACTTTCCTTTAACGCGAATTTCCCCTCCATCCGGTTGATACAATCCGAATAACACATTCATCAATGTTGATTTTCCGGCGCCATTTTCACCTAAAAGGGCATGAATTTCCCCCTTTTTTAATTGCAAGGTAATATTGTCATTCGCCACAAAATTGCCGAATACCTTGGTAATATTCAACATCTCTATAACATAGTCCATATTCAACCCCCCTAGCACAACAATTGTTTTTCATCTCGCCTGTCAGGACTTTTAGTGACAGCTCTCGTTCACTCGAAAAAATGGCAATTGGTAGAACCCAATTGCGACTATTCACCTTCCTTTACTTTTTTTATAATAGGAATAATAGAAAAGTAAACAAAATAGTCCAAAAAAAGATATAAAAGGCATACATAAAAAGCTTCAATTTAAAAGAGTGATGAAATTAAAGCTTTTTATGTATCGCTTTTTAGCAAGATGGATACAGTAGGAATAACCCACTGTATCCATTATCATTATTCATAAACTTTGTTAAAAACCGGAAAGTTATGGAGTCACACCTAGATCTTTCAAGAAGCTTTCCATATCTTTTTTTGTTCCCGGAGGTGTAACATCGCCATTAATGATTTTTTCCTTCCAATCGTTAACGGCCGTTAAGGTTGTTTCAGATAAATGGTCGCCTGTAGTGGACAATTCAACACCTTTATCTGCCAAGCCATACGTAACAGTCGTTCCACCTGGGAATTTACCATCCATAGACTTTTGGGCAATGTCTTTAACAGCGAGATCCACACGTTTTAAAGCAGATGTTAAAGTAATATTATATTCCTTCCCATCCACTTCAACGGTACCTTCATCATATTGGTCACTGTCAACACCAATTACCCATACATTTGCATCCGGGTTTTGTTGCTTTCTTTCTTTTGCTTCAGCAAACACACCGTTACCGGTTGCACCTGCAGCATGGAAAATAATATCTGCACCGTTGGAATAGATTTGGTTTGCAGCAGATTTTCCAAGGTCAGCCTTATCGAAAGCACCGGTATAGTTTACTTGCACCTTAATGGATGGATCAACGGATGCCACACCAGCTCTAAATCCAGCTTCGAACCTTGTAATAACATCACTTTCCATGCCGCCGACAAAACCAACGTTTTTCGTTTTTGTTTCCATTGCAGCAGCAACCCCTGCAAGGAAGGCAGCCTCTTGTTCTTTAAACATGATGCTGACGACGTTGTCTTTTTCAACAACAGAATCAACGATACCAAAATGAACATTTTTACGTTGACCGGCAATTTCACCAATTGGTTTTTCCAATTTAAAACCGATACCGAAAATTAAATCAAAGTTACGACGAGCTAATGCGTTTAAGTTCGATACATAGTCTGCATCTGATTTCGATTGCAAATAGTCGAAGCCGCCATCGCCTTTTTTAAGATTGTGTTCTTTACCGAAAGCCTGAATTCCTTCCCAAGCGGATTGGTTAAAGGATTTATCATCGACTCCACCAACATCGGTTACCATTGCAACGGAAAAGGACTTATCATCTTTACCGCCATCTTTGGCTCCTTGATTATTATTTCCTTCATCTTTTGAACCACAGCCACTTAAGACAAGCCCTGAAAGAAGAAGGAGTGAAAAAAGAATAGAAAGTCTTTTTTTCTTCATGAGAAATCCCCCTTAAAAATTTTTAATAGAGCATATTGTGAAAATGGTTGCCTACCTTTATTCTATGAAAATTTTCCTATTTTATAAAAATTATTCTCGTAAAGCACCTTTTTCACATGCCGCTATTAACTAAGTTAAATATAGCACGAAATATTTAAAATAGGAATACGAACTTTAAATTTAACGAAAAAAACTTGTGAACAAAGTATGAAAACCTTATCATTGCGACTTTGTCAAGGTATAAAAAATCAATTTGATATTTTCTAAATGTTAACATACAAGTAACTCACGAACATTTTCCCGAAAAAAACTGTATAGTATTCGATATTCCCATTTTTCAAAAAAATATTGACCAGGGAAAGAGCCCTGGTTTTTCTACCATTTTAAGAAAGTTTAAGATGTTTTCATGTCATCTTCACCCGGTTTTGCAATGAGCACCGCTCTCGGTTTACTTCCTTCATAAGGTCCTACGATTCCCCGTTTTTCCATTTCATCGATTAAACGTGCAGCTCTAGTATAACCAATTCGAAATCTTCTTTGCAGCATCGAGACGGAAGCGGTTTGCATTTCGGCAATTAATTGTACCGCCTCATCATATAATTCATCATCGACTGTTTCTTCTGTTTCAACAATTTCATCCGGAATCATCTCTTCTTGATATTGTGCCTTTTGCTGTGAAATAACAAAATTGACTACATCCTCGACCTCTGAATCGGATAAAAACGCACCTTGAATCCGGATCGGTTTTGACTGACCAACCGGCAGGAATAACATATCCCCCCGCCCAAGAAGTTTTTCTGCCCCACCCATGTCCAAAATCGTTCTGGAATCGGTTTGTGAACTTACGGCAAATGCAATCCGGGAAGGGATATTTGCTTTAATAACACCGGTAATCACATCTACAGAAGGTCTTTGTGTAGCGATAATTAAATGGATGCCGGCTGCCCGAGCCATTTGAGCAAGTCTGGTGATGGCATCTTCCACATCCGATGATGCAACCATCATTAAGTCGGCAAGTTCATCAACAATAACGACAATAAATGGTAGGAGCGGTTGTTTTTCACCGGTTTCAAGATTATGACGGCGAATAAAATCATTATATCCTTCAATATTTCTTGTTCCGGTTTGGGAAAACAGTTCATATCTTCGTTCCATTTCATTTACTACCTTTTTCAATGCTTGCGCTGCTTTTTTCGGATTGGTAACGACCGGTGCCAGTAGATGCGGTACACCATTATACACATTTAATTCCACCATTTTTGGATCGATCATCATTAATTTGACTTCGTGGGGTTTTGTCCGCATTAAAATACTGGTAATAATTCCATTAACACACACACTTTTTCCGGAACCGGTTGCCCCGGCGATTAAAAGGTGCGGCATTTTATTTAATTCAGTCAGTACAGCTTCTCCGGTAATATCGCGGCCAAGACCAATCAATAATTTTTTATCGATTTGATCATAACTGCCTTCCAATACTTCTCTCAAAGATACTACTGCAATTTCTGAGTTAGGTACTTCTATACCAATTGCCGATTTACCGGGAATGGGGGCTTCCATGCGAATATCTTTAGCGGCAAGTGCCAGTGCAATATCATCCGTAAGTGAGATGATCTTACTCACTTTCACACCGATATCGGGATGAACCTCATATTTGGTAACTGCAGGCCCAATATGTACTTGGGTTACCCTCGCCTTAACACCAAAACTTTGAAATGTCCGTTCCAATTTCGCAGCATTGGAATGAACAAATTCATATTCATTACTTTGATCCGTCTGTTTCGGTAATTTTAATAAGGACAATGGTGGTAATTGATAATCGACATTTTCCACCTCGGAAAAATTCATTGGAACTTGTGTGATCTCATCATCGTCATTTTCTTCAACAGCTGCTTTCTCATGGGTGACATCATCACGATATACTTTCTCGGCAAAATTAGAAATAATCGGCTCTTTTCCGGGTATTGTTTCATTAACTTGCTCATGTTTGTTGCTGACTTCCGAATGTTCGGGTTTCTTCTTTCTTTGATTGGCCTGCTTTCTTTTTGGTTTCAGCCGCCAGTTATTTATGTCGTTTTTAACACTCTTCCACATGTCACTAAAGAAAGACATCATCTTTGAAAAAAACGTATGTAAAATGTCCCCGAATGATTTACCGGTAAGTAAAATAAATCCGATCATCATCGATATAAAGGCAATGATTTTTGCCCCTGTCTCCTCAAATAATAAAAAACAGACGGAAAATAAAAGAGCTCCAATCATCCCTCCGCCTAAATCCGTAGAACTTACTTCGCCTCGTAAATCCATCCAATACAATTCCCAAGTATTTACGAGAACACTAGGTTTATTAAAAGGCCCCTGACTGGAAAGCAATTCAAACAATTTTACATGGCTTAATAACAGGACTGCTGCAAAAATTAAATAAGTACCAATTAATTTTCTATGAAAAAAGTTGGGCCAGCTTCGTTTCCAGATTAAATAACAGCTTAAAAAAATTCCCGATAAAGGTAAAATAATAAACCACTCGCCTGCTAAAAAACGGAAAAAACTTACCAGGCCAAGACCTACTAAACCAAGGTGTAAGATGGCAATAATAGATAAGGCCAAAATAATAAAAGCGCCCACTTCAAACTTAATTGTTTGTCTCAACTTCATTTGTCTTTTTGTCTTACGTTTTTTTCGTTTTACCATAAACCGTCACCTAAATCATAAAGATAGCAGCCTTTATTTGGCTGCTGCTTGTATTTTTCTTATTATATCATAAGTAAGGGCAAGAATAATAGACACCGGCCTTTTTAATACGTTAAGAAAGTATAAATTTCCAGCAAAGAAGCGAATTCGACGTAGTGGGAAATTTTAAGAATTAAGTATAAGTGCACAAGGAAAGCTTCACTGGAATACATCGCAGCCGAAAAAATTTTATATTTTTTCGGTGAACTACGGCTTTGCCATCGCCTAAAGGCTCGGCAGTCGCCGAGTTTTCTTTATCGTTATAAGGATAACAATACAGGCAAACAGCCGTTAAATACGTTTTATTGTCTGGCTGCGGGCGCTCTGCACTTTTCTTATTGCCAATAGGAAATCCTTGCCCCCGGATAAATGTCCGTTTGTAAATAATGATTCGGGTTTGTACTTAAAATTTGTTTTACTTGTAAATCCGTTTCATTCATTACTTCTACGATTAGCGGTATTCCGTTATAAACAACGAACTTGTCCCTAGTTTGGGAAGATTGTCCCTCCTGAAAAATTAATTCAGCCGGTATTAGTGTATGTAAAATCACTGGACAATCCCCTCCTCATTTTTCCGTTCCAATTCGATTAATTCATTTAATTTCTCCATTGCCTGTCCGATGCCTCCCACTTCATTGATCAATCCATACTCTACTGCATCTGTCCCAATCACATTGGTCCCTATATCACGAGTTAAATTTCCTTTGGCAAACATTAGATCTTTAAAGGTTTCCGCTTTTATTTTCGAATGTTTCGTAACAAAACTAACAACACGATCTTGCATTTTATCCAAATATTCAAATGTTTGCGGAACACCAATGACAAGACCGGTCAAGCGAATCGGATGGATAGTCATCGTTGCTGTTTCAGCAATAAAACTGTAATCCGTACTTACAGCAATTGGTACGCCTATTGAATGACCACCTCCCAATACAAGGGAAACGGTCGGTTTCGATAAGGATGCGAGCATTTCTGCAATGGCTAAACCGGCCTCTACATCTCCTCCAACTGTATTTAAAATAATCAGTAACCCCTCAATTTTTGGATTTTGTTCAATCGCAACAATTTGTGGAATGACATGTTCGTATTTCGTTGTTTTATTTTGCGGCGGCAGCTGTAAGTGCCCTTCTATTTGACCGACGATTGTTAAACAATGAATATTGGAATCATTGGACAAACTAGGGACATTCGTTTGTCCAAGTTGTTGAATTTTTTCCATCAATGGAGACATCGGTGCTTCTGTTTTTGGAATCTCCTTTTGCGGGTTCTCTTGTTCTTGATTGTACTTCATATTCATAAACGAAACTCCTTCCAATCGTGATACGTATAGTATGAACGACAATTACAATTTCATGCGAATTGAAAGACGTTCCGTTTCAATAATAAAGCGAAAATGACTGTTATACTTCCATAATGATTGGAATGATCATTGGTTTTCGTTTTGTTTTACTAAAAAGGTAACTATTTAATGATTCTCGCATTTCTTGTTTTATATTGGACCATTCAAAGTTATGGAGTTTTATGTTCTTTGTAACAATATCTTTTACCATTTTGGTTACCTGTCCCATTAATTCTTCTGATTCCCTAACATAAACAAAACCTCTTGAAATAATTTCAGGACCGGAGACAACTTTCTTTTCGTTCCTATTAATTGAGACAACAACAATTAAAATCCCATCTTGGGAGAGCACTTTTCGATCACGTAAAACGATATTGCCGACATCACCTACACCGCTGCCGTCAATTAATATATTACCGGCAGTGACACGACCGTTTTGCCTAATTTGGCCATTTTTTATTTCAATTACATCCCCTTTTTCCGGTATAAAAATACAATCACGATCAACGCCCATCTTCTCGGCAATATTCGCATGTGCTTTTAACATTCTATATTCACCGTGAATGGGGATAAAAAATTTCGGTCTCATTAAATTAATCATTAATTTCAATTCTTCTTCCCGACCGTGTCCACTTACATGCACTTTTGGACCGATAATGACATTGGCACCGGCTCGAAACAGCATATCAACCGTCCGGATTAAAAATATTTCGCCACCACGATGGGGAGAAGCTGCAATTAAAACCGTATCATTCTTTTCGATTTGGAGTAATTTATGAGATCGTTTAACCATTTTTTGGAGTGCTTCCAACGGTTCCCCTTGGTGCCCGCTCATCAGAATCGCAATTTCATGGGGCTCATATTTCCCCATATCTTCATAGCGAATGATTAACTCTTCCTGGACCTCCAAATACCCTAACTGTTGTGTTATTTGAAACACATGCTGCAACGTCTTACCAACAATAACCACTTTTCTGCCGGATTGGGAACTGGCATTTAACAGCCGTTGGATGGCATTGACAGATGATGCATAGCACGCGAAAATAACCCGCCCCTCTGCTTTTTCAAAAACTTCTTCAACTGAATTTTCTACTTGTACTTCTGACGGGGTATAGCCGACTTTATCAGCTTCCGTACTGTCGGAAAGTAAACAAAGAACCCCTTTTTCACCGATCTTCGCCATTTTGTTAATACTTGCACGGTATCGTTCAGTAGCACTTTGGTCAAATTTAAAATCACCGGTATAAACAATCGATCCGTTTTCTGTTTCAATTTGAATACCTACTGAATCAGGTATACTGTGATTCACCCGAAAAAAGGAAATATTGGCATGTGTAAATGAAAGACGAGTGTTCTCATCAATTTCACGGAATTCATATGGTAATCGACTATTTTTTTCTTGCAATTTCTCTTTCGTTAAAGCAAGTGTCAACTTTGTCCCAAATATTGGAACAGATAATTTGTCTAAAAAGTAAATAAGTGCACCGGTATGATCTTCATGTCCATGGGATAAAAAGATGCCGCGTAGTCGAGTTCGGTTTTCTAACAAGTAAGTAATATCCGGAATCACAATATCAATTCCAAACATTTCATCTTCGGGATACATTAAACCGGCATCGATAACAAATAAATCATCTTCCACCTCGATCACGTACATATTTTTACCAAGTTCTCCCACTCCACCTAAAGGAATGATTCTGATTTTTTGTGTTGTTTTGTTCAAATAAAACAGCCTCCTGTTAGTATATAATAAAATAAATAATTTTCAGCAATTAAACCAACCAAACTACCTTTTTGGATGATTACCACGAGAAATTTCAACTAAATATCATTGAATTTTATGTATTCAAACGCAAAATATTGTACTTTGCTCGTTAGGTTTTTAAAATGGGGGGAATATATCAATTATGTATTTTTATCATAACTTTTTCATCGATTGTTTACAAATAACCCGATGAAAAAGTTATCCTGTCTTCATTCCACTGCAACTTTTTTTTGGACTTATATCATTTTATCATAGTTTACTGATTACAATATGAATATAATAATCGGGACACCCGATTGTGAAGAGGTCCTAAGTTGGTTGTTGTTCATTTATCCAACTAAGAATTTTCACATGTATGGATGTCCCGTAATTTTAACATATTTTGATCGAATAAAATTGATTGTACCAAAAAGTATATTTTCTAAAAAATTTATGCTTAGAATCAATATTTCTTCAAACTATACAGGTTGCACATGATACTTTGTGAAAATGATTTAGAAAATCCTTTTTAGGTATTAATGATCAAGCGTCTTTAACAATTCTGCCAATTTATTCCGTTCCTTTTCTGTTAGTGGAACAAGAGGCAAACGGACGGAACCGACATTTAAACCTTTTAATTGTAATGCGGTTTTTACCGGAGCCGGACTAGGGGCGGCAAACAATCCTTTCATAATTGGCAAAAGCTTTTGATGCCATTTTGCTGCCTCTGTAACATTTCCCGAGAAAAACGCTTGAATCATTTGTTGCATTTCATTCCCAATGATATGCGCAGCAACAGAAACAACACCGACACCACCGATGGAAAGAGTCGGCAGCGCTAAACTGTCGTCCCCACAATATAAAACGAAATCATCCGGCGTATTTGCTATGATTTGAGTCATTTGCACAAGATTTCCGCTCGCTTCTTTCACCGCTTTTATGTTTGGGACTTCGCTCAAACGGATGATTGTTTCCGGCTCAATATTAACTGACGAACGACCCGGAATATTATAAATCATAACTGGTAAACTCGTACTTTCGGCAATTGCCTTAAAATGCTGATACAAACCTTCTTGATTCGGCTTATTATAATAAGGAGCAACGAGTAAAATGGCATCGACACCAATGTCCTCGGCTTTTTTCGTTAATTCAATCGAGTCCTTTGTGTTATAGTTACCGGTCCCGGCGATAACAGGAACTCGTTTATCAACTACGTTTACAACATGTTTAAATAATGCCGCTTTTTCCTCAAAAGTCAAAGTCGGTGATTCACCGGTTGTACCTGAGATGACAAGCGAATCACTGCCATTTTTCAGCAAATATTCAACCAAATGGGATGTTTTTTGAAAATCAATATTCCCTTTTGCATCAAAAGGAGTAACCATCGCGGTAGATATTCGTCCAAAAATGCTCATTTTCTTCACTCCTTCATTTTGTTTATAAATGAGCTTTTTTCATCAATCGCCTCAACATCGATTTCGGCTTTTTCCAGTTGAAATGCATCATGAAGTGCATTGACCGCTTTTTTTAGATCATCTTGTTTTACTAATACCCAGATTGTTGTATAACTGTCAGCCGATTGTAAAATTCGAATCCCTTGATTTGATAAAGCCGTTACGATTTTCGATGCAACACCAGGTACGCCGGTAATTCCTGCGCCAACGACCGACACCTTTGCACAATGTTTTTCTAAATATGGTTCATATCCTAATAATTCCAGTGTTGCTTTCGCTTTATCGGCCATATCGTCACTCACTGTATAGACGACATCATTCGGTGATATATTTATGAAATCTACCGAGATTTGCTCCGAAGCCATCGCCTTAAATACTTCCACCTGTAAATTAAATTGACCTTTTTTTGCCAATACTTTTATTTGCGTTACGTTGGAGACATGGGCGATTCCAGTGACTAATCTTTCCTTGATATCCGTTCCCCGTTTTATTTTTGATAACTTTGTAACCAATGTCCCTTTTGCATCTGAATAAGTAGAGCGCACACGAATCGGAACATCTGCTTGCATAGCGATTTCTACTGCTCGCGGGTGAATGACTTTTGCCCCCTGATAGGCTAAATTGCTCACTTCATTATACGTAACAATATCTAGTGGGCGAGCCTTTTCAGTCAATTTTGGATCAGCTGTCATGACTCCGGCTACATCTGTAAAAATATCGATCCAATCCGCTTGTAACGCTGCCCCCAATGCTGCTGCAGATGTATCACTACCACCGCGTCCAATCGTTGTCACATCGCCATTAGCGGTGATTCCTTGAAATCCGGCAACCACAACGACATCATGAGATTCAAGTTCCTTTAATAACCGGGTCGTATCCATTTCGACAATTTTTGCATTTGTAAAATCATCGTTTGTGCGGAATCCCGCTTGAGCCCCGGTTAATGAAGCAGCTTTGATCCCGTTTTCCAGCAACATTTCTGTAAAAACAACCGACGAGATTACTTCTCCGCATGACATAAGGATATCTTGTTCGCGCTTTGATACTTTTGTATTTGAACCGCCGACAAGGGAGAGCAAAGTATCTGTTGCATAAGGGTCGCCCATTCTTCCCATGGCGGAAACAACGACAACCGATTTATATCCCTCTTCAATTACTTTTTTTATATGTTTTAATGCATGCAAACGGTTTTCTTCTGTTCGTACAGAGGTACCGCCAAATTTTTGTACGATAATTTTTCTCATATAACACCTCAACCAAAAAAAAGTTATGCCAATAGTCGTATTTCATTATCCCACCTTAACGGCGAGTCAAGACCCCCCACCTCAAGATTTTGAGATTACATTAAAGATAGGTGGGGAATGAGAAAAACTCCACTGATGGAAGTTTCACTTTATCCCGCACAAACGGTCACTAAATCTTCCTCTTAAGTCTTAAGTAAAATCAAAGATGTAAAGAGGAAGATAAGTTCCCGTAAGTGCCCGATTGGTTCAACTAACCATCAGCGGGAAGAATCCCACTGATGGAAGTTTCACTTTATTATTTATTAAGCAGACCGAGTCTTATTAAACTTTCGGCAATTTGCACAGAATTCCATGCCGCTCCTTTTAGTAAATTGTCGGAAACAACCCACATGTGAAAGCCATTTTTTTCATCTAAGTCTTTACGAATCCGACCGACAAACACATCACGTTGACCGACAGCGTTCGTTGCCAACGGATAAATTTGCTCACTCGGATTATCCTCCAGAACAATCCCCGGGGCAGTAGATAAAAGATTTCTAATTTCTAAAGTACTTACGTGATCTGTTTCAACTTCAAAATAAACCGATTCGGAATGTCCGGACGCTACCGGAATACGGACACAAGTAGCCGCTACTTTGAGTTCGGGCATATGCATAATTTTTTTCGTTTCATTAATCATTTTCATTTCTTCAAAAGTAAAACCGTTATCTTGGAAAACATCAATTTGCGGAATCGCATTAAAAGCAATTTGATAATGTTTTTTATCATTTTTTACAGGCAGAATCTTTGCTTGAGCTTCTTTATTATCTAAAACATCTTTTGTTTGACTGTACAATTCTTGAACAGCTTGGTTACCTGCACCGCTTACTGCTTGGTAAGTTGAGACAATGACTCTATTTAAACCGAATTTTTGGCGAATCGGTTCCAAAGCGACTACCATTTGGATCGTCGAACAGTTTGGATTTGCAATAATTCCTTGGTGTTTTTGCAAGTCTTCTTCATTTACTTCAGGTACAACCAATGGTACATCCGGATCCATTCGAAATGCACTTGTATTATCAACGACAATTGCTCCTCTTTTCACAGCTTCCGGAGCCAATTGTTTCGAAACACTTCCACCCGCAGAAAATAAAGCAATATCTACACCTTCAAAACTTTCCGGTTTTGCTTCGTGAACAGTTATTGTTTCACCTTTAAATTGAACTGTTTTTCCGGCAGAACGAGCTGAGGATAGTAAAGTTAATTTTGATATTGGAAAATCCCTTTCTATCAATGTTTTAATCATTTGTTCGCCTACTGCACCGGTGGCTCCAACAACTGCAACATGATAACGATTATTTGCCATTTGTTTTTCCCCTTCCACTCTTGACCATTTCATTTTATCGTTTTAAAAAAAGGGAATCGAATATAGCCTAATTCGATTTCCCATCACACGTCACAACGTGTTAACCTGATTTATCCTATATTTTATCATACTCCAGGAAATTATGGATAATTTTTTTGTTTTAAAAATATATTGGAAGTGGACAATTGATAATTTATCTTAACATATTGTTGCTTCAATTGAAATACGTCTATTTTTTATACCGTTCAATCAATACCGGTTGAATTTGTTTATGTTCTAAAGCAGCTTCTACCGTTTCAAGCAGTAGAGTCATGTCAGCAACCATTGATTTCGGTTTATTATAAGGATCATCTTGGCCAAATGGAATAAAGTATATATCCTTTGCCGCGATGAGTCGCATCAGGTTTACACCATTCAGACCAAGCGCATCATTCGTTGAGATTCCAAGTACGACCGGTCGGTGATTTCTCATGGTTGCCTTTGCAGCCATTAACACCGGAGAATCTGTTAATGCGTTTGCCATTTTACTTATCGAGTTTCCCGTCATGGGTGCTATGACCATGCAATCGAGGGGATATGTTGGCCCAAGCGGCTCTGCGTCGACAATATTATCAATGACTTTATTACCGGTTGCTCTTTCAATTTTTTCAATCCACTCTTCTCCGGATCCAAATCTGGTCGTTGTATTTTTTACCGTCCAAGTAACGATCGGTACGACTTCTGCGCCATTTTCTACTAATTTAACAATTTCCGGTAAAACTTGATCATACGTACAGTGGGATGCGGTTAATCCAAAACCGATTCTTTTTCCTTCTACTTTCATTTTACGTTCCCCTTTCTTTTTAATAAATCATCATGTAATAACTCGACGAGAACATTGGCCAAAATTTGTCCGGCTGTCTTTGGAGCAACAATACCCGGCAAACTCGGGGTTAAAATAGCCTTAATCCCCCGTTTTTCTGCATAGCGAAAATCCGTTCCTCCCGGTTTGGAAGCTATATCGATAATCAGTGTGTGATGAGGCATTTTTGAAATGACATTAGCGGTTACGACTAAGTGAGGGATTGTATTGATGACAATATCTGCATCTTTTACAAATTCTTCAAGATCGTTAAGATGGAAAGAATCTAAACCCATTTCTTCGATTCGAGCAATATGTTCTGCGTTCCTGGCACCAACTTTTAATTTTGCTCCAAGTCCATGAAAAACTCTGGAGATCGTCATTCCATTGCGACCGAAACCGAGAACAACCGTCTTGGAACCGTGAATGGTAAAGTCAGTATTTTGAATGACGAGCATAATGATACCTTCTACCGTCGGAATCGAGTTATAGATGGCTACATCATTACGGTCAAATATTAATTCTAATTTTCTTCCTGCCTTTTGTGTGATTTTCGTCAAATAAGTATTCGTAATCCCGGAATAAATGGTACAATGCGGTGGTGTTTTGCTTATTTTATTTTCGTCTATGCGAATATGTTCATTAGAAAAGATGGTATCGATTTCCCCATCTAAACTTGTACCTGCGACAGGTAATATAATTGCATCTATCTCCTGCCAATTTATCTCATCAATTTTTTCTTTAACAGCTCCTGTAAAAGAATGATCCAGTTGTTCGTAACCAATCAAAGATATCTTCGCACCCAGTTCGCTTAATTTTCGGATGACCTCAATTTGTCTAGCGTCACCACCCATAATCACTATGTGCAAACCTGTTAACAACATGAAGTATTTTCACCTTCTTCGTTACAATTTCCAAGAACCATGACATCAAATTCTTTATTATCATATGATGTCTTTTATCTATGTGTGTGTTGGAAATTTTTCCTTTCTAATTTTATAAAAAAAAAAGCAACCGATTTTACTCGATTGCTTATTGCTAATTTTTAATCTTCATATTCTTCATCCGGGAAATCGATGATAATCATATCTGTCCCGATTTTTTTTATATATTTCCACGGGACACGAATTTCTCCTTGTGCCTTACGAAATTGAAACCATTTTCCTGTTGGAATGATTAAAGCGACTATCTGCCCGGTTTGTTCATTGATTTCCAAGTCGGTTTGACCGAGGACACCTAATCTCTCGGCTTTTTTTACGTCAACGATTTCCTTACCTCCCAATTCACTCAAGCGCAATTCACTCACCCTTTCCTGTCCTTCTTTTTATAATGTATTAGCAGTTCGATCATTTTAGAAGGGCAGGACAAGCAGGAATGTGATTTTGTCGTTGGAAGCTGACAAGATGAATATTGAATCATTTACAGCAATTGTGGTATTTTTCCATCCGGGCTAATCAAGGCAACTGAGGCTTTTTCAGTAAAAATTTCTTTTATCATTCGATCGACATCCTCTTTTTGCACTGCATCGATCATATCAATAATTTCATCCAAAGTCTGATGTTTTCTTAATAACAATTCATTTTTCCCATTTCGACTCATGCGACTGTTGGTACCTTCTAAGCCGAGCATTAAGTTCCCTTTCAACTGTTCTTTGCTGTTGGTTAATTCTTTTTCAGAAATCCCTTCTTTTACGAACAAGTGTAGCGTTTCTTGAATAGTTTCATATAAACTATCCAATTGATTTGCTCCGGTTCCTCCATATATGGCTAAATATCCACTGTCCTCGAACGCTGTGTGATAAGAATACACAGAGTAGGCCAAGCCTCTTTTTTCACGTACTTCTTGAAAAAGTCTGCTGCTCATGCTTCCACCAAGAGCATTGTTGGCAATAATTACCGAATAGATATCTTTATGACCAAACGGAAGACCTTGAAAACCTAAACATAGATGAGCCTGTTCCGTTTCTTTTTTTCGCGCAAGTTTTTCTTGATAAAAAGACGGTTTTTCGATTCGGAATTGTTCTTTCCCAGCTTCATAATGTCCAAAGCGTGCTTCAACATCATTAATAAATATTTCATTAATATTCCCGGCAATAGAGACGACAACATTTTCCGGTCTGTATGCATGATGCATATACTGCCTTAATGTGTCTCCGGAAAATATTTGCAATGTTTCTTCTATACCTAATATCGGATAACCTAACGGATGATTACCGTAAATGGCTTTACTTAATAAATCATGAACAATATCATCCGGCGTATCTTCGTACATTTTAATTTCTTCCAAGACAACGCCTTTTTCTTTCGCAATTTCATTTTCATCAAATACCGAATGAAAGAACATGTCTGCCAATAAGTCTAATGCTACTTTCGTATGGGTGTCTAATACTTTGGCGTAATAACAAGTATATTCTTTTGAAGTGAACGCATTAACTTGTCCGCCGATCCGATCAAAGGACTCAGCAATCTCTTGTGCCGAACGATTTTCTGTTCCTTTAAAAAACATATGTTCAAGGAAATGTGAAATACCGTTTTGCTCTCTTGTCTCATACCGTGAACCGGTTTTTACCCAAATCCCAATGGCCACGGACCGGACTGTCGGTATTTCTTCAAGTACAATCCGAACGCCATTTTGACAAGTATATTTTTTTATCAAGTAAGTTCCTCCTAATTCAGAGCTATTCTATATTTATTATTACGTTTTCAATGATTTTTATTAATCAAACCCGTAAGTAAAATTATAAATGAACTTTTTGTCAACGATGAATATATGTGGTTGATTGCTATATGTATCAGCTGCCCGATTCACTTGTTCTGTAATTCAACCGTTTTTCATCAAGCAGGTTAGAAACCGTTCCGATCTTGTACCCTTTTTCGTTTATTTCAGTTAACAACTTCTCAAGAGCCGCATCCGTTGAACGGGTCGGGTGAGCCAAAATGATTGCGCCGTTATGCAATTGTTTTAGAACACGGTTTAACAAAGTAGAAACCGGGGGATCTCGCCAGTCGATCGTGTCCACCGTCCACATAATTGTTTTCATATCCATATCATTTGCGATTTCGACCGTTTTATCATGATAACTTCCACTCGGCGGTGCAAAAAGTGCAGGTGCCTTACCAATTGTCGCACGAATGATTTCATTCGTATCTGCCAATTCCTTTTTGGTTCGGTCATTGCTTATTGTTTTCATATCCGGATGGCTGTAAGAATGATTCCCGATCTCATGGCCGCCTTCATCAATCATTTTGACTAGGTCGGGATTTTCCTTGGCCCAACGTCCTTCAAGAAAAAATGTGGCTTGAACATTGTGCTTTTTCAACGTAGCCAATATGGAAGATAAATATTCATTACCCCACGCAACATTAATCGTCAAAGCGATCATTGGTTTGTCAGGATGTCCGCGGTAGATTGGTGCAGGTGGCAAATCTTCTAAATGAACTTTAGGCGAGACTTGTTTAAATATAAGTTTATTTTCATCAAAGACACCATCTTCTTTCATTTTATCATAGGAAGCATCTATATCAACTTTCAAGCCATTATAACCTGGCATTTTTTTCCATACACGATCAATTTTGGCATCTTGAGGTGGAACTTCATATTGCGCTGATTTTTCTTCAATTTCAATCAATAAAGCATCTTTTACTGAAGACACAGTCATAGCGTCAGAACGTAATTTTTCCACATATGTATCGGATAAAGGATTTTTCACGATTAAAAATGATAAAAAGCCGATAATAATGATCGCCGAAAGCTTCTGGTATATGTTTTTTCCCATACTTCATCCCCCCTATCCAATCGTATGAATGGATAGGACAAGATAGAACGTTTGGAGGGATAAAATCTTTGATAAATGAAAAATGGACCTACTCGCTTGAGAAAGTCCAGTCTTAAATATAACAGAGGAAATGAAGTTAAATCAACTTAAGGTTCATCTCCATCAATTAAAGATTATTTTTGCTTTTGTTCACGTAAGGCAGCTTTTCGTGACAGATTAATTCTTCCATGTTTATCAATTTCGGTAACTTTTACAAGGATTTCATCATCAATTTTGACAACATCCTCTACTTTACCGACTCGTTCTTCGGCAAGTTCAGAAATATGAACAAGTCCATCTTTTCCATTTAAAATTTCAACAAATGCCCCAAATTTTTCAATCCTTTTAACTTTACCCAAATAAATTTTCCCTACTTCTACTTCTTGGACAATATTTTCAATGATTTTTTGGGCTTTTTCATTCATTTCCTGATCACTGGAGGCAATATAAACGGTACCGTCTTGTTCAATATCAATTTTAACGCCTGTTTCTTCGATAATTTTTTTCACTTGTTTCCCGCTTGGTCCGATCACATCACCAATTTTTTCAGGATTAATCTTTATGGATAGAATTTTCGGTGCAAATTTTGATAATTGTTTACGAGGCTCGCTTATTGTTGATAACATATGTTCCAAAATTTGCATCCGGCCTTTTTTCGCTTGTTGCAGCGCCTCTTCTAAAATTTCACGGGAAAGACCTTCAATTTTAATATCCATTTGTAAGGCAGTTACACCTTTGGAAGTTCCTGCAACTTTAAAGTCCATATCGCCGAGATGATCTTCCATTCCTTGGATGTCAGTTAAAATTGTATAATGTTCGCCCGATTTAACCAGTCCCATCGCAATACCGGCAACCGGTGCCTTAATTGGAACCCCTGCATCCATCAATGCTAAAGTAGAACCGCAAATACTTGCTTGGGACGTAGAACCATTGGATTCTAATACTTCAGAAACAAGCCGAATGGTGTAAGGAAATTCCTTCTCGGATGGAATAACCGGTTCTAAAGCACGTTCGCCTAAAGCACCATGTCCAATTTCTCGGCGTCCGGGTCCACCCATTCGTCCGGTTTCCCCGACTGAAAACGGCGGAAAATTATAATGATGCATAAAACGTTTTGATTCTTCTAACCCTAATCCGTCTAAAACTTGGACATCACCTAATGCACCAAGCGTACAAACACTTAATGCTTGTGTCTGACCGCGTGTAAATAAACCGGATCCGTGGGCTCTTGGTAATAAACCGACCGCTGATGATAATGGACGGATTTCATCAATTTTTCGGCCATCCGGACGAATTTTTTCAACGGTAATCAACCGTCTAACTTCTTCCTTAACAATCTTATCAAGAACGGATTTTACTTGTTTTAATGTTTCTTCGTCCGCTTCTTCACTTTCGTATTTCGCCAAAACTTCATTTTTCACAGCTTCGATAGCATCTTCCCGTGCATGTTTTTCGGGAACTTGGATCGCCTGAATCATTTCTTTTTCACAAAGACTCTTTACGGCAGTTTCAATTTCCTGATCAATTTCAAATAAAACAACATCCATTTTTTCTTTTCCGACTTCACCCATGATTTGCTCTTGGAATGCAATTAGTCGCTTAATTTCTTCGTGACCAAACATGATTGCTTCCAACATAATTTCTTCAGGTACCTCATTAGCGCCTGCTTCAACCATATTAATGGCATCCTTTGTACCTGCAACAGTTAAATGAATATCGCTTTTTTCAGCTTGTTCAACGGTCGGGTTAATGATAAACTCACCATCGACTCTGCCGACGACAACACCTGCTATCGGGCCTTGAAACGGAATATCGGATATTGAAAGTGCAATTGACGACCCGACCATGGCAGCCATTTCAGTCGAACAATCTTGATCAACACTCATGACAACACTGACCACTTGAACTTCATTTCGAAAACCATCGGGGAATAGCGGTCGAATCGGTCTGTCAATCAGACGGCTGGAGAGAATCGCATGTTCACTCGGTCGCCCTTCCCTTTTTATAAATCCCCCCGGTATTTTCCCTACTGCATACAGTCGCTCTTCATAATTTACAGTTAAAGGGAAAAAGTCAACAGTTTTCGGATCTTTCGATGCAGTCGCTGTGCAAAGAACTGCACTTTCTCCATATCGGACTAGACAGGCACCGTTCGCTTGTTTCGCTAATTGACCAATTTCAATTGTAAGCGGTCTGCCACCCCAATTATAGGAGAATGTATGTTTCTCACTTTCCATAAATGAACTCCTTTCATTATTTTTATTTTGAAACGTCTTGTTATGTATTGTTAACAAAACTCCAATTGACATAATCGTCAGTTTCTGGAACAACAGTTACGATATTTGTATCCTAATAAAAAAGCGGGATTATCCCGCTTTTTTCTATCGGCGCAAACCTAATTTGTTGATCAACTCACGGTAACGTTGTACATCATTATTTCGCAAGTAAGCTAACAGGTTACGACGTTTTCCTACCATTTTCATCAAACCGCGACGAGAATGATGGTCTTTCTTATGCGTTTTTAAATGCTCATTCAACAAGTTAATTTTTTCAGTAAGAATGGCAATTTGAACTTCCGGTGATCCGGTATCATTTTCATGCGTTTTGAACTCCGCAATAATTTCATTTTTACGTTCTTGTGTCAATGCCATTATATTCACCTCCATATTTTTCTAATCCCCTTTGCTGAGCGAGCGTCGGAGTTATCGGCATGCCAAGCAAAGGTTCGTATCATACGGTATATAGAATACTACTTTTTATTCAAAAATGCAAGCAACACTATCCATTCTTCCATTCCGAAATGACTATTTTTGTAAAAAAGAAGGAAAGCAAAGCATATTGTTTAAAAATTACCTATTAAAGTATTTAATCGCATCTTGTTTATCTTTACCGATTTGTTCAACAAGTTCATCTATCACATCAAACTTTAATTCATCTCTCAACCGTTTACGCCATTCAAGAATAATCGGCTTTCCATATATATCTCTGTCAAAGTCGATTAAATGAACTTCAATAAAACGCTCCGTTTGTTGTTCATTAAAAGTCGGATTGTAGCCGATACTTGCGACGCCTTCTTCCCATTTTCCATCTACTAATAACCGGACAATATAAACACCGTTCATCGGAAGTATATATCGTTCATGAATCATGAGATTGGCGGTTGGAAAACCTAATTGTTTTCCCCGTTTTTTCCCGTGAATAACAAACCCGCAAACTGAATAAAATCTCCCTAAATAGTCAGGCACTTCATCGACATGACCTTTTTGGATTAAATCCCGGATAAGCGTGGAACTGATTTTTAAATCATTTTTTGCTACCTTACCAATCGTTTGATGTGAAAAGCGGTCCTTACTATATGTTTCTATATTATCCATTGTCCCTTTTCCAAATTTACCATATGTGTAATCAAATCCGGCGACTAAATGCTGGACATTCAATTGAATAATATAATTATTAATAAATTCTTCCGGAGAGAAATTAGCTAATGTTCTTGTAAAAGGGACAATAAATAAATAATCAAATCCGAGTTGTTCAATTAATTGAATTTTATCATTGAGCAAAGTAATATATTTGACTTCTTCAGGATTATCCCCAAGGACGGCTTTTGGTGAAGGGTCAAATGTCATCACACCGCTTTTTAAACCTTTTTCTTCTGCCGTCGATTTTGCCGTTAACATGACCGTTCGGTGGCCAATATGTACACCGTCAAAATAACCGATTGCCAATGACAGTGGTGGTAATGATTCTTTTTTTAAATTATTGGGTATTTGTAGTCGTATGATTTCCACTGATGAACTCACCTTTCGTTTCAATTCCCTACGAAAACACGATCAGGCTTCAAGATCCCTTGCTTAGTTGGATGGTGTTTATAAATGGCTAATATTTTCCCCTTGTAATAAACAGCAATAGGACCAAGGGTATAAAGTAAATGATCAGGTATAGGAATAAGTGCACCATTTTTTACTCTATTAGCTAATGTATCATGAATTTCATATTTCGGCAATTGAAACAAAACAGATTTAATCGGTAAAAAGATTTCGTTCGTTAATCCTTTGGTAATTTTCTCTTCAATTTGTTCAAATGTTAAACATTGCTCCTGTTCTATTCCACCGGCTGATGTTCGAACAAGTTTTGACATATGGGCAGGATAACCTAACAATTCCCCGATCATCACAGCCAAAGTGCGTATATACGTTCCTTTACTGCATTTTACATGGACGGAAAAGCGGATGAATTCCCCGTTAAATATTTCGTTATCATCCAGCAGCTCCAATGCATAGATGGTAACAGTCCGTTCAGGTCTTTCTATCTCTATTCCTTCCCGAGCATATTCATATAATCTTTTCCCATTGACTTTTACTGCGGAATACATCGGTGGTATTTGGGTAATCTCCCCGGTAAGTTGTTTTAAAGCTTTCAAAATTTCATCTCTTGTAATTGGCTGTTTGACGGGCTTCGTTTGTACGATGTCTCCGTCACTGTCTTCTGTCGTTGTTGAGATGCCAATCGTTATTTCTGCTTGATAACATTTTCCAAAATTTGTTACATATTGAACAATTTTTGTCGCTTCTCCTACACATATTGGCAGTACACCGGTCACATTTGGATCGAGCGTACCACTATGTCCAACTTTTTTTGTACTTAATAATTTCCTGATTTTTATTACACAATCATGTGAGGTCATGCCTTTTGGTTTCCATAACGGAATAACGCCATTCATTTTTTCACCTGACTTTCTCCTAAGGAAAACGAAGGGCAATCCAAAAAGTTTCTGTTTTCGTATGAAAAGATATCGTTTCACAAATTACCTTTTTATACAAAATAACGGAAATGAAACTTTGGATAGCCCTCTAAAACAAATTATTCTTCACCTTGAACTTCATCTTTATGAAGTTGATGGATCAATGTTTCGATATGATTTCCATAATCAATTGATTCATCAAATTCGAATAGGATTTCCGGTGTTTTTCTTAAACGGATGCGTCGACCAATCTCAGAACGGATAAAACCTTTTGCCTTTGTTAATCCAATGAGTGACTCTTCTTTCTGTTTATCATCGCCCAAAACAGAGATAAATACTTTTGCCTGTTGAAGGTCGCCTGTCACTTCTACATCCGTTACGGTAACAAATCCGACTCGCGGATCTTTAATTTTCCGGCTAATTATTTCACTCAGTTCTTTTTTCATCTGTTCGCCAACTTGTTTTGCACGTATGTTCAAGTTTATCACCTCTAGTTTAAAACCATTCAAAAACTGTTTCGGTTCTTTCAATTTCCGGAAATGAATCTATGAGTGCTAATCCTTTTTGCAATTCCTGTTCAGCAACGGTTCTTGATGAGCCAACAGTTACTAAAACCAATTTCGTCCTTTGCCATACATTTTGTTGATCCACTTCTGCAATGGCAATATTATAACGGTTTTGAATTCGTGCAATGATTTTCTTTAGTACTGAACGTTTTTCTTTTAAAGATTGGGCATCATAGATTATGCACTCAACTGAAGCCGAAAGTATCATTTCGCATTAATTTCCTCCATGATATACGCTTCAATTATATCGCCTTCTTTAATATCATTGAAGTTTTTTATAGTAATCCCGCATTCATATCCCTGACTGACTTCCTTCACATCATCTTTGAATCGTTTCAGCGAGTCTATTTCACCTTCAAAAATGACAATTCCGTTGCGAATTAGCCGAACAGAGCTATCTCTTGTCACTTTGCCGTCTGTTACATAAGAACCGGCAATTGTACCAACTTTTGAAACTTTAAATGTTGTCCGCACTTCAGCTTGGCCGATTACTTTCTCTTGATATTCCGGATCCAATAAACCTTTCATTGCTTGTTCAATTTCATCAATAACCTTATAGATGATCCGGTGTAAGCGAATGTCGACCTTTTCTTCTTCTGCCATTCGTTTTGCATTTGGATTTGGTCTGACATTGAAGCCGACAATAATGGCATTCGATGCTGTGGCCAAGATAATATCTGATTCGGTGATTGCCCCGACGCCGGTATGAATAATGTTTACTTTTGCGCCTTCCACATCGATTTTTTGTAAAGAAGCAACTAATGCTTCGGCTGATCCTTGAACATCAGCTTTAACGATAATGTTCAGTTCTTTCAATTCACCTTGTTTCATTTGTTCAAATAATTTATCAAGGCTTACCCGAGCTGTCTCGTTTCTCGTTTCCTGCAGTGCTTTTTGGCTGCGTGCTTCGCCAACTTGACGAGCGGTTTTTTCATCCTCTAATACGACAAATCGATCGCCCGCTTGAGGAACTTCATTTAAGCCGGTAATCTCGACAGCTGCCGATGGACCTGCTTCTTTTACCCGTCGACCGCGGTCATTAACCATAGCCCGAACACGTCCATAAGTATTGCCGACAACAATCGGATCGCCGATTTTCAATGTTCCGTTTTGAACAAGCAGTGTTGCGACTGAACCTCTTCCTTTATCAAGTTTTGCTTCAATGACGGTTCCGTATGCATTCCGATTCGGGTTTGCCTTCAATTCTTCCATTTCACTGACAAGCAGAATCATTTCCAACAATTGATCAATTCCCTTACCGGTTAAAGCTGAGATCGGAACAAAAATCGTATCCCCGCCCCAATCTTCGGCAATCAATCCATATTCCGATAATTCTTGCATGACCCGTTCTGGATTGGCATCCGGCTTATCAATTTTGTTGACTGCAACAATGATCGGAACATCCGCAGCTTTGGCATGGTTAATGGCTTCGACCGTTTGCGGCATGACACCATCATCCGCTGCAACAACTAAAATAGTGATATCGGTCACTTGAGCCCCACGTGCCCGCATCGTTGTAAATGCAGCATGCCCGGGCGTATCAAGGAAAGTAATTTTTTTCTGGTTAATTTCTACTTGATAGGCACCGATATGTTGCGTAATGCCACCGGCTTCACCTTGGGTAACCTTTGTATGGCGGATTGAGTCAAGTAAAGTCGTTTTGCCGTGGTCAACATGACCCATAATCGTTACAACAGGAGGACGTTCGCTCAAATTTTCCGGACTATCCTCTGTAATAAAAGATTCTAAATCGGATATATCGACGCTGGCTTTTTCCTCGACTTCCACACCATATTCACTTGTAATCAACTCAATAGCATCTTTATCTAATTCTTGGTTAATTGTGGCAATGACTCCAAGCATAAATAGTTTTTTTATGATTTCAGATGGTTCCCGATGCAATTTTTTCGCCAATTCCGCAACTGTGAGAGTATCTGTGTATGAAATTTTCTTAGGAAGTTCCTTTTCTTTTCTCACAGGTGGAGTTTGGACTGGTGAACTACTCTTTTTCTTTTGTCCCGATTTCGCCTTGTTTTTATTTCGATTAAAAGCTTTGTTTTCTTTTGATCGAAACTCTTGATCGTATTTTTTCCCTTCCTTATTTTTAGGAGGTGTTTTTACTTTGACCCTGTTAGGAATAGCAACATCATCTAATACTTCTTCATCTGCAATTACTGGAGTTGGCACCTTTTTTGCAGTTGGTTTTATTTTTGCTTGGGTTGTTTTTTTATTTGAATTTTGTGAACGATTTTTATTCGATTGGGTGCCACCCTTTGATTTTTGTTTATTTTCCCTTGTTTGTGGTTTGTTTCTATTAGTCTGTTTATTTTCTGATTGTTTATTTGTCATAGGCTCTTTCGTTGATTTTGACTTTCCTTTCCCAAAAGTTTCATCTAATTGTTTTATGGCACTCGGTTCAATTGTTGTCATATGGTTGGACACTTCTATATTTAGTTCTTTCAATTTTTCAATAACGACTTTACTTGTAACATTGTTTTTCTTTGCATATTCATATACACGCATTTTCGTCATTGTTTCACCCCCACTGAATTTGATCAAGCTCACTTTGTAACTTTTCGGAAAATCCGGTATCCGTCACGGCGACGACAACCCGTGCCTCTTTACCGATCGACTTTCCTAATGTATAACGGTCAGAAACCAATTTAACTGGTACGTGATAGAATGCAGACTTGTCGATAATTGACTTCTTTGTATTTTTTCCGGCGTCTTGTGCCAATAAAACCAATTTGGCACGATTTTTTTGAATTTCTTTTACCACCAGTTCTTCACCCGTAACCAATTTCCCGGCTCGATTTGCCAACCCGAGCAGTGATTGCCATTTTTCTTGCTTCATGATTTCGAAGTGTTCTCCTTTTCAATAAACGCCAAGATTTCATCATATAAATTTTCATCAATTTCTGTTTCTAAATGATGTTTTAAAATATTTTTTTTCTTAGCCAGAAGGACAGCTTCTTTATTTTTGGACAAATATGCACCACGCCCGTTTTTCTTTCCGGTTGGATCAATCGAGACTTCTCCCTCTTTGGAACGGACGATCCGGAGCAACTCCTTTTTCGGATACATTTCCCCGGTGGCCACGCATTTACGCATCGGTATCTTTCTCGGTTTGTTCATGTTCCATCACCTCTCCGTTTTCTCCAAGTTCGGCAAAGTCATGAGCATCCCCTTGTGCAACCGGATGTTCCTCCTCCACTCTTTGGTCCTTTTCACTTATGATTGTATCTTCATCATTGAATGTTAAGTTTGGAGAAAATAGCGGTTCTTCTCGAGGATATATACCTAGTTCTCTCGCATCTGATTCACTTTTAATATCAATTTTCCAATTGGTTAATTTTGCAGCAAGCCTTGCATTTTGACCGCGTTTACCAATTGCTAATGAAAGCTGGTAATCTGGGACAATGACAACGGTTGACTTTTCCTCTTCATTTACAATGACATCTAAAACTTTCGAAGGACTAAGTGCATTGGCGACAAATTCAACCGGATCCTTTGAAAATTTCACAATATCTATTTTTTCCCCGTTTAACTCATCTACCACCGCCTGTACACGGGAACCTTTTGGCCCGACACATGAACCGACCGGGTCGACATCCGGATTATCTGACCAGACGGATACTTTTGAGCGGTCACCTGCTTCTCTTGCTACCGATTTTATTTCGACAATACCTTCGTATATTTCCGGAACTTCAAGTTCAAACAATCTTTTTAATAAATTCGGATGTGATCTGGAAATAAAAATTTGTGGTCCTTTCGTTGTTTTTTCCACTTTCGTAATATAAACTTTCATTCGGTCATTATGATTGTATTGTTCATTTTGCATTTGCTCATGCACCGGTAATAATGCTTCTGTTTTTCCTAGACTTACATAGACATACCGATTATCTTTTCTTTGCACAATCCCCGTCATGATATCATCTTCACGGTCGACAAATTCTTCGTAAATGATTCCCCGTTCAGCTTCACGGACCCTTTGTGTGACGACTTGTTTGGCTGTTTGAGCTGCAATCCGGCCAAATTCTTTTGGCGTTACTTCGATTTCAACTATATCCCCAATTTCGTAATTCGGGTTGATTTTTCTAGCTTCTTCTATGGCAATTTCTAATCTTGAATCAAATACTTCATCCACGACTTCTTTGCGAGCATACACATGCATCGTTCCGGTGGTTAAATTAAAATCTGTCCGTACATTTTGTGCTTGATTGAAATTTCTTTTATAAGCAGAAACAAGTGCAGCTTCTATTGCCTCGACAATGACATCTTGGGAAATTCCTTTTTCTTTTTCCAGCCGGTCCAAGGCGTCTAAAAGTTCACTACTCATTACAATATCCCCCTTTTATGTATTTTTCTTTTTCAAATCAATATCGCCTGAAAAACTGTGGATTGTTTTTTGCCTGCACCAGTGCTACTCGCACTTTTCTTTCTAAAATACAACAGCCAGTCTTGCTTGGGCAATTTTATTATATGGGATTTGTATTACTTTACTTTTTGTTTTGACCCGCACTTCAATGGTAACATTCGTACCGTCAAATTCTTGTAAAATCCCTTCAAAGATTTTTTCACCGTCAATCGGTTCATATGTTTTGATATGGACATTTTTCCCGATCGCCTTTTCAAAATCCTCTTGTTTCTTCAATGGACGCTCAGCTCCTGGTGAAGAAACTTCTAAATAGTAATTATGAGGAATCGGATCAATTTCATCCAGTTTTTCACTTAATTTTTCACTAACCATTCCGCATTCTTCAATGTCGACGCCATTCTCTTTATCAATATACAGTCGCAGATACCAGTTTTTGCCTTCTTTAACATATTCAACATCGACAATTTCCAAGCCTAATTCTTGAACAATTGGCCATGCAATTTTTTCGACTGTTTCCGTTACTTTGCTCATATTTTCCCTCCTCTTTAGGAAATTCAAATGTAACAAATGTAAAGGTTATTTTTATTATGCGTAGAAAATGAAAAAGTTGACTAACCGTTTTAAATTATCGTTTCCATGTTTTTTATAATTTTGTTTTTTGATAAACCTTTTTACAAACAGGAAAGAGTGAGGAACTCCCCACTCTTTAGATTCAAGAGATTAAAGTTAGTATTGCCAATAAAAATATATCATAATCCAAACCATTTTGCAATTGTCCCATTTCATCAATACCGGCAAACAAGAGTCAACCAGAAATACGCCATTATTCAAAGTTTAAAATAATGATAACTGGTTTTGTTCGGGCAGATTTTCCAGACAACCATGATTATCTAAAAATTCCATGATGGTTTTCGATACTTTCCCTCTTTGCTGAAGGTCTTCTTTTGATAAAAACTCAGCTTCCTCACGTGCCTTTACGATGTTCATCGCTGCGTTTGTTCCCAGGCCGGGGATTGCATTAAACGGCGGAATTAACGAATTGCCGTCAATTACAAATTCAGCTGCTTTTGATTTATAAAGATCAATTTTTTTGAATGAGAATCCTCGCTCACACATTTCCAAGGCAAGTTCGAGAACCGTTAATAAACTTTTCTCCTTGGTTGATGCATCAAGACCTTTTTCGTTAATTTCCGTGATCCTTTTCCGAATGGCATTGGAACCACTTGTCATGGCATCTAAATCATAATCTTCTGCTCTAACGGTAAAATAGGTTGCATAATATAAGAGCGGATGATGAACTTTAAAATAGGCAATTCGAACCGCCATTAGTACATACGCAGCCGCATGGGCCTTTGGAAACATATACTTGATTTTTTTGCATGAATCAATATACCATTCAGGAACATCATGTTCCCGCATATCTTTCTCCATTTCATCTGTCAAACCTTTTCCTTTCCGTACCGACTCCATAATTTTAAAGGCAGTGGAAGGTTCAAGTCCGCGATAGATCAAATAAACCATAATATCGTCCCGACAACCGATACATTCACTTAATGAACAAGTACCGTTATGAATTAATTCCTGAGCATTACCTAACCAAACGTCCGTCCCGTGGGAGAGACCGGAAATTTGCAACAGCTCGGAAAATGTCGTTGGTTTTGTTTCTTCCAGCATCTGCCGGACAAAACGGGTGCCAAATTCAGGAATTCCCAGCGTTCCGGTTTTACACATAATCTGTTCTTCAGTAACACCAAGTGATTCTGGACTGCTGAAAATTTTCATTACTTCCGGATCATCTGTTGGGATTGTTTTCGGATCGATTCCGCTTAAATCTTGCAGCATGCGGATCACAGTCGGATCATCGTGTCCGAGTATATCGAGTTTTAATACATTATCATGGATGGAATGGAAGTCAAAATGGGTTGTCCGCCATTCTGCATCCTGGGCATCAGCCGGATATTGAATCGGTGTAAAGTCATATACATCCATATAGTCCGGAATAACGATAATTCCACCCGGATGCTGCCCGGTTGTTCGTTTTACACCGGTCAATCCGAGGGCAAGTCGCTCCCGTTCCGCCTGACGCAATTGGATATTGTTGTCTTCCTCATAACCTTTAACAAAGCCATAGGCCGTTTTATCTGCAACAGTACCAATCGTACCTGCACGGTAAACATGGTCCTCTCCGAATAGCACCTTTGTATAATTATGTGCTTTTGGTTGATAATCGCCGGAAAAGTTTAAATCAATATCTGGCACCTTGTCCCCTTTAAAGCCAAGAAAAGTTTCAAACGGGATATCATGCCCGTCTTTTTTATATTTCGATCCGCAATTTGGACAGTCTTTATCCGGTAAATCAAAGCCGCTGCCAACAGAACCGTCATCAAAAAACTCGGAATGTTTGCAGTTCGGGCATACATAATGAGGCGGCAATGGATTCACCTCGGTAATTTCCGTCATTGTCGCAACAAACGAAGATCCGACCGAACCCCGGGAACCGACAAGATACCCATCATTCAGTGATTTTTTAACCAATTTATGAGCAATTAAATAGATAACGGCAAATCCGTGACCGATAATACTTTTCAATTCTTTTTCCAAGCGGGCTTCAATGATTTCAGGAAGGGGATCGCCATAAATTTTTTTAGCCATCTCATAACTTTTTGTCCGGATTTCCTCTTCCGCTCCTTCAATTTTAGGTGTATATAATTCATCTTTTATTGGTTTAACTTCTTCAACCATATCGGCAATCTTATTTGGATTAACAACAACGATCTCTTTTGCCTTTTCTTCACCTAAAAATTGAAAAGCTCTCAACATTTCATCTGTCGTTCGGAAATGGACATCCGGCAGTTGGTGACGATTGAGCGGGTTGGCACCACCTTGAGAAGCAACTAATATTTTTCGGTAAATTTTATCTTCCGGATGTAAATAATGAACATTACCGGTTGCAACGACTGGAATATTTAATTTCTCGCCGACCAATATGATTTTTTTGATTACATCTTCTAATTGTTTTTCACTTTGAATGACATCGGTCTCGAGTAATGGTTGATAAATTTCTTTCGGATGAACTTCCAGATAATCATAAAATTTCGCGATTTCTTCCACTTCTTCAGTTGCTTTTTGTTGTGCCGCTTCAAATAATTCCCCTTTATCACAGCCAGAGCCAACCAAAATGCCTTCTCGATATATTTGTAATACAGACCTTGGGATTCTTGGCACTTTATAAAAATATTTAACATGTGACAAAGAAATTAGTTTAAATAAATTTTTCAAACCGACATGATTTTGTGCCAATAATACAGCATGGAACGGCCGGCTTCGTTTATAACTCGTTTCATTTTTTCCGTACTCATTTAATTCATCATGATACTTAATTCCTTTTTCTTCAGCGCTTTTCAGCAATTTTAATAAAATATGTCCGGTCGCCTCGGCATCATAAATTGCCCTGTGATGTTGCGTCAATTCCACATTTAGTTTCTTCGCCAATGTGTTTAAGCGGTGGTTTTTCATATCCGGATATAGAAATCTGGCCAATTCCAACGTATCGATTACCGGGTTTGTAAATTTCCCGTAACCGATTTTTTGATAACCGACATTAATAAACCCTGTATCAAAAGAAGCGTTGTGAGCAACAAGGACGGCATCACCGCACCATTCATAAAATTGTTTTAAAACTTCTTCCGGATCAGGCGCATTTTCGACCATATTATCGGTGATACCGGTCAACTCGATTGTAAACGCAGAAAGTTTATGTTTCGGATTAGCAAATGATTCAAAGCGGTCGATAATTTCTCCATCTTTAATTTTTACCGCAGCTAATTCAATGATTGTATTGTAAACAGCTGATAGACCGGTTGTTTCAATATCAAAAACAACATATGTATCGTCGGTAAGCAAACGATGGCTCGGATTATATGCAATCGGAACACCATCATCAACGATATTCGCTTCCACTCCGTAAATCACCTTAATCCCGTTCTTTTTAGCGGCACTGAATGCTTCCGGAAATGACTGTGCTACGGCATGATCGGTAATGGCAATGGCTTTATGCCCCCATTTTTTTGCCTGGGATACAAGCGAACTGACGGAAGATACTGCATCCATTTGGCTCATCGGTGTATGCAAATGAAGTTCAACCCGTTTCTCATCAGCCGGAGCAGTATCAAAGCGTTCTTTCCCTTTAATTTCATTTATATCATTCGCAATCATGACTAAATCGCGGACGAATGTATCATTTTGGACATTGCCCCGAACCCGAACCCACATGCCTTTTTTTAATCGATTCAATTTTTCCCCGTCTTCTTTATTATCCTTTGAGAACATTTTTACAAGAATCGAATTCGTGTAATCGGTGATTTTAAACTCTAATAGTGTCCTTCCACTTCGAAGCTGCTTTGTTTCACAGGCAAAGACATAGCCTTCAATGACGATGCGACGTTCTTCTTCAGTAATTTCATTTAATGTACGAAAATCTTGCTCTCCTTGAATGGGGTAGCCGATGATCAGCGGGCCATTGTCATCCGCTTCATCTGACCGGTGGTGTTCTGCCCGTTTTTGAATTTCAATGACTGCTTGTTTTGCCCGTTCCTCGTCTTCCTTTTGCCGTTCAAGCAAAAATTGTTGGTACGTCTCTTCCATCGCTTCGGTATGCTCTTCCACGTCCAGTTGTAAAGGTGGAAAACCAACTTGACTGTATACATCCGCAATGGTTCCACAATATTTTTTCTTTAATGTTAAACATTCCGTATTATTTCGGGCTGTGATAATTATTTTATTTCCTTTGACTTTCGGGATTTGCTCATTCAATAGAGAAAGAAGGGCAGGCGACATCCCTTGCAATTGTCCGATACTATATTTCCAATAATCCACTACCAATTGTTCGGTAAAATCATTATTCTTTGTCTCAAGAAGAAAAGAAACATCGGCAATATGACGAAAGGCGGTTCTGATTTTTGCCGAGAAAATATCAAAAACTTGATAAGGCAAGATCGAATCTAGTAAAAAATGAAACTCCCATTTACGTGTTTTTCGTTCAATAATTAGTCTTTTAATTTCTCCATTTTTCAAGTAAGGAAAAAAGCGATCATCTACCATATCCATTTGTTGCAAAAGTAGCTGGAATCGTTCTTTTTTCCCTGCCATCAAATCACTCATAAAAATCCCCCCCGTTACTGATAGGAGTATAACCGTTCTCTTTCATTTATTCTATCATATATTATTTGAAAGGAAACATGTTCTATTTTACCACAAAGGATCATTTCATCATAACCAGAACAAAGGACCGGTTTTTTGTCCGCTTCCAGCAAAACATTCAATTTGTAAAATAAAGAATCAGTGGAGAATATAACCCCACTGATTAAAATGTAATTTTATAAGGTGAAACTTCCATCAGTGTTACCACTGATGATTAGTGAATCAATCGGAGCTTTAAGGGCAGTTCTTCCCCCACCTATCTACTTTGAAACCTCAGAATTTTGAAGTGGGGGTCTTACTGCCCCTTACTCCCCTTAAGTTGGGACAAAAGTTTGTCCAGCTCTTCCTGCAATTGATCCACTGGGATTTCCAATGTTTCCCCGGTCTTCCTTATTTTCAATTCCACGATTCCTTCATTAATTTTTTTACCGACAACAATTCGGACCGGAATACCAAATAAATCACTATCGGCAAATTTTACACCAGCGCGTTCATGACGATCATCTAATAAGACTTCGTATCTTTGTTTTTTCAATGTTTCGTAAATCATATTTCCTTGTTTCCACTGAGTTTCATCTTTCGTATTGACAATGATTACATGCACATGATAAGGTGCAATGGACATCGGCCAAACAAGCCCTTTCTCATCAGCCATTTGTTCCGCGACAGCCGTAATTAATCGGGAAATTCCAATACCGTAACAGCCCATGATCATTGTTTGTGAGCGGCCGTTTTCATCTAAAAATACAGCATTCATTGCTTCACTATAACGGGTACCAAGCTTAAAGACATGACCGACTTCAATCCCTTTTGCAAAAACAATTTTTCCTTTCCCATCCGGTGAAGGGTCTCCCTCTTTGATAAAACGTAGATCCGCATATTGTTCCACGGTAAAATCACGGTCAGGATTGACATTCACGTAATGTTGCTCTGCCTCATTTGCCCCGCAAACACCATTGACCACATATTTCACAGCATGATCGGCAATTATTTTTACATGATTTACACCAACCGGACCAATATTGCCAATTTTACAGCCGAACACTTCTTCTGTTTGTTCCGGGCTGGCAAGTTCAACAATCGAGGCGTTGAGCAAGTTTTTCACTTTTACATCATTGACTTCATGATCGCCGCGAACGAGAACGAGAACATTTTCTCCATCAACATTAAATAAGAGTGATTTAATCGTATCTTCAGGTGAAATTTGCAGAAAGTTCACCACTTCTTCAATGGTTTTGTGTTCACCGGTATTTACTTTTTGGAGATCCTTCAGTGTCTCATCCCTTTTTTCGTATTGCGTAACAACTTCTGCCATTTCAATATTCGCTGCATAATCTGATGCATCGGAATAGGCAATCGTATCCTCGCCAATTTCCGATAGAACCATAAATTCATGGGTATCCTTACCGCCGATTGAGCCGGAGTCAGCAATAACCGCTCGGAAATTGAGCCCTAATCGTGTAAAAATATTCGTATATGCTTGAACCATTTTTTCATACGTTTCATCAAGACTTTCTTTGCTTGTATGAAAGGAATAGGCATCTTTCATGACAAATTCACGACCCCGTAATAAACCGTAGCGGGGACGTTTTTCATCCCGAAATTTAGTCTGAATTTGAAATAAAGTTAATGGTAAACGTTTATAGGATTTTATTTCATCACGAATCAGACTTGTTATCACCTCTTCATGGGTCGGTCCAAGTGCAAACGGACGATCATGACGATCATTCATCCTCATTAAATCCGGTCCATAGGAAAACCATCTGCCGGATTCTTGCCATAACTCAGCCGGTTGAAGAGCAGGCATTAACAATTCCACAGCACCAATTTGTTCCATTTCTTCACGTACAATGTTTTCTATTTTTTGTAAGACTTTTTTTCCTAACGGTAAATACGAGTATATACCACTGGCTACTTGACGAATAAATCCCGCCCGTAACAATAATTGATGACTTTTTATTTCAGCATCGGCCGGCAGTTCTCTTAAAGTTGGTATAAATGTGTTACTTTGCTTCATCTCTTGCACCCCAATAATCAAATTTCTATTTTATATTAAAGAAAAAATCTTCGAATATCATTCCATGTAACAACAATCATCAATAACATTAATAAAGCAAAACCGATAAAGTGGACGAAACCTTCTTTGTTTTTATCGATCGGTTTCCCTCGTAATGCTTCGATTCCAAAAAACAATAATCTTCCTCCGTCAAGTGCCGGTATTGGTAATAAGTTCATGATACCGAGGTTAATGCTTAATAGCGCACCCCAGCGGAATAAATTAAATATACCGGATTGGGCGACAGCTTCAGTCGAGGCATAAATCCCGACCGGTCCCGAGAAAGCATCAATGGTAAAACCGCCCGTTACTAAATCGCCAAGAATGATAAAAATCTGTTTCGTCCAAAACCAAGTTTCCGTAAAACCGTAGACAAAGGCTTGACCAAAAGATTTATTCATCGGCTGATAAACACCAATTTTCCCTTCCCCCTCTATATTTTGCGGGGTTACTTGGATGTCCATCAGTTTGTCATCTCTCTCGATGTGGAAAGTGAGCGGATCCCCTGGATTCTCCTGAATAATTTCAACAATATCTAGCCAAGTTGAAACTTCCGCATCATCAATAGAATGGACAATATCTCCTTGTTTCAGGCCGGCTTTCATTGCAGAACCATCCTTAGTAATTCCCCCCAACATTGGCTCATTTGATGGCACACCTTGAATGAAACCAAGTAAAATAAACACAACGATTGCTAAAATAAAATTAAACAACGGACCGGCAAAAATGGTTAATGTCCTGGCCAATAACGATTTAGAAGAAAATTGACGGTCTATTGGAGCTATTTGTGATTCGATGCCGTTTTCAACTAAGACCGCTTTTTCATCAATTTTATAGGATTTAATCCTTTCTTCTTCCTCTTCTTCAAAACCGGTGATAAATAAATCTTTTTCGATATCAGCTTGTTCAATTTCAATAATTCGAGCATCCGGGTATTTTTCTTTCCGATTGATAATAATTTTTTTTACAACCTCATTTTTATCTAAAATTAAACCGACCCGCAAACCCGGTTTCAATTCAATAAGTTCCGGATCTTCCCCTGCCATTCTGACATATCCGCCTAAGGGCAGTAACCGGATCGTATAGGTTGTTTCATTCTTATTGAAAGCCAATATTTTTGGTCCAAAACCGATCGCAAACTCACGACACAAAATTCCCGAACGCTTTGCAAATATAAAATGACCTAGCTCATGAAAAAACACTAAAGCGCCAAACAATAAAATAAAAGCTAGTACGGTCGAAAGTGTACTCACTTATCATACCACCTTTGTTATAGAAAAATTTTTTATGTACGTGTTCAAAAAGAAAGAATTGCAATCAGTGAGAAAACACTATCCTTAAAGCGGTTGAAAAACAAAAACTTTTTCCGTGACTTTTTGAACAACGCCTTTAATGAAAACGACTGACCAGATGTTTCGTAACGATCTCCCTTGTTTCCTGATCAACGGAAAGAATTGTATCTAAATCGGGATTTGCTGTCGGAACATGATTTTCCAGCGCCCATTCAATTACATCTTCTATTTCAAGAAACTTTATTTTTCCGTTCAGAAAAGCCTGAACACAAACCTCGTTCGCTGCGTTTAATACAACCGGTAAGGTACCGCCCCTCCTGCCTGCTTCATATGCGAAACGAAGACAACGATATCGATTAAAATCCATTTTTTGAAAATGTAGTGTCCCCAATTCGGTCAAATCCAAACGAGCTGCATTAGTCGGTGTTCGTTCCGGATAAGTTAACGCGTATTGTATCGGGATTCGCATATCAGGTGAACCCAGTTGGGCAATGATACTACCATCATGAAACTCCACCATCGAATGTACTGTACTTTCTCGATGGAGAAGTACATCAATTTTATCATAGGGTTGATCGAATAACCAATGGGCTTCAATCACTTCCAATCCTTTATTCATCATCGTGGCTGAATCGATCGTAATTTTTGCGCCCATCGACCAGTTTGGATGATGTAAGGCTTCTTCAATGGTCACATCCAATAATTGTTCTCTTGTGTTGTCCCGAAAACTTCCGCCTGATGCAGTAATAATTAATCTTTCAATATTTTTCTGTCGTTCTCCTTGTAAACACTGGAAAATAGCCGAGTGCTCACTATCTACAGGTAAAACGGGAACTTTCCGATCACGTGCCCGCGCCATCACAATATGCCCGGCAGTTACTAATGTTTCCTTATTCGCAAGGGCAATGGTTTTCCCTGCCTCTATCGCATTCAAAGTCGGAACTAATCCAACACTGCCTAAAATGGCATTGACGAATAGATTTGCATCAGGATGAACAGCCACGTCAATTAAGCCTTCATCACCAGATAAAATTTTACTGATACCCGCAAATTCCCGTTGTAATATCGCTGCATCCGCTTGATTTTGAACAGAAACAAGTTTGGGGTGGAATTCATTGATAATTTCCCTGGTTAATTCCAAATTTTTACCAACTGCAATGGCAACAAGTTCAAACTGATCTCGATTGGACCGAATAATATCTATTGTTTGTGTTCCGATTGATCCTGTTGCACCTAATAAACTAATTCCTTTCAAACAAATTCACCTCGAAATCATACCTTTTATAAAAAAATACGTAAGCGGTCGCCCCTACTCTCACCTATCTTCCTCACTTGTGCATATCGTGTCGGGCTTACAAGACATACCCGTATGGTCGGGATTATAAGAAAAATGACCCTACATTATAACATTCGCAATAAAATGAGCAGTGGCATAACAAACAACCAGCTATCAACCCTGTCGAGCATACCGCCGTGACCCGGTAATATTGTTCCGGAGTCCTTAACATGGTAGTACCGTTTTAAAGCGGATTCCACCAAATCACCACATTGACCGAAAATAGATAATATTACTGTAACAATCATCAGTTCAAACAATTGGAATTCTAGGTTAATATCCGTAAAGAAGTAAAAAAGAAGCGCAACGATGATCGCAGTAATGATCCCGCCAATTGATCCTTCTACCGTTTTGTTCGGGCTAATATGTGGGGCTAATTTTCTTTTTCCTAATGCCCGACCGACAAAATAGGCTCCCGAGTCGGTGGCCCATATTAAAAACAATGCAAAGAAAATAAACAAAACCCCAACAGCTCTCGTTTCTATTATATAATAGAAGCCGATTCCTATATATAAGACGGATAACAGACAATAACCAATATGTTCAAAAGAAAACGTATTTTTACTAATGAATGAATAACATAAAAAGATAAGAACACCCAAAAAGAAAAGAGCGGTTTTTCCTTCCAAACCTATTCGCTGAACAAAATTCAAATAATTAATTGGTAAAAGAAATATCCATAAAAGGAACAGCGACAAAATACCAGGAACTGTCATCAAGTTGATTTTTTTCATGCGAAGAATTTCAAATAAACATATTGAAGCCATAATATATATTAATATAACAAACGGAATACCGCCAATAAATACAATTGGTAAAAAGATTAGTGCTGCGATGATAGCTGTAATAATTCTTTGAGTCATTTATAAACCTCACCTTTATATTCCGCCAAAACGACGTGAACGTTTTTGATATTGTTCAATAGCATCTAAAAAATGTCCCTCATCAAAATCCGGCCATAAACAATCTGTGAACCATAATTCCGTATAAGCTGATTGCCATAACATAAAATTACTTAACCGAATTTCTCCGCTTGTCCGAATCAATAAGTCGGGGTCAGCTAAGTCTTTTGTCATTAAATATTGCGAAAAAATATCTTCATTTATATCTCTTTCATTGATATTTCCACATTTAATATCTTTGACAATATTTTTGATTGCCATAATGATTTCGGAACGACTTCCATAATTTAGCGCAAAATTCAGCAATAATCCATTGTTGTTTTTTGTTCTTTCTATCGCTTTTTCTACCACCAGTAATGTATGACTCGGAATTTTTTCTTTCTCACCGATTACTTGAACTTTCACATTATTATCGATTAGTTCAGGTAAATAAATATCCAAAAACTCGGCAGGTAATTTCATCAGATAATCCACTTCCGACTTTGGCCTTTTCCAATTTTCCGTAGAGAAAGCAAATAAGGTCAATGTTTGAATACCAATATTATTTGCTAAAATGGCTATTTTTCGTACGACCTTCATCCCTTCATGGTGCCCGGCAATTCTAGGTAAAGCACGACTTTTTGCCCATCTGCCATTTCCATCCATAATAATTGCTACATGATCGGGTACAGCTTGACTTTTCACCAATTCCATCCGTTCCTTTATACTTTCCGGTATGGAACTTTGTTTATTAAAAAGTTTTTTATAAAACATATTTCATCCTCCAATTTTCGTCAGCAGAAGAATTCAAACTTGCGTGCGATTTTCCTTTTGTGGTTATACGTTTTTAGTATATATAAATTTTCTAAAGGTCCTATTTACGTTGATTATTCCTGATTATGCTCATATGTATTTTATAACTTCTTATATCATACCAAAACAAAAGAAAAATCGCTCACAAATTTTATCATTAATCATTCAAGTTAACATTCTAACAACGAAAATTTACGCTCAAAATGCAATATTTTGTTGTTTGAATCTCGGTCTATCCAATCCATACAAGAATCCTCTAAAACTTTATTAGCGGTCAATAGTGCCTGACTCCATCTTTAAAAAATGAAAGGAACAAAACTTGTCCGATCTTGGAAAAGTTGATTTGTTTTTATGCTTAATTAATTATAAAGGAAAAGAGATAAAGAAAAAACCCCGAAAGCAGGGGTTTTTTGAAAATTAAATATTAAACGAAAGGAAGCTTATACTTCTAAAATTTCTTTTTCTTTCTCTTTCGTAATCTGATCAATTTTGGCGATAAATTCATCCGTTAATTTTTGCACATCATCGGTATAACCTCTCAGGTCATCTTCCGTCAATTCACCATTTTTTTCTAACTTTTTCAAATCATCATTTGCATCACGACGAATATTACGAATAGCAACTTTCGCTTCCTCTGACTCCTTTTTCACCAGTTTCACCAGTTCTTTCCGACGTTCTTCTGTCAGAGGAGGGATTGCAATCCGAATAACGGATCCGTCACTCGTTGGATTCAAACCTAAGTCTGATTTCATAATTGCTTTTTCAACATCACTGACAATCGATTTGTCATAAGGTTGAATCATAAGCAATCTCGCTTCCGGTGTGGAGATAGATGCCAATTGATTGATTGGCGTTGGAACTCCGTAATATTCAACGGCGATCTTATCCAACAATGAGGCACTTGCTCGCCCGGCACGAATTGAAGCGAGTTCCCGGGTATAAGCTTGTACGGCTTTTGTCATACGTTCTTTAGCATCGGCCATTACTTGTTTTGCCACGTTTATTTCCCCCTTACTATCGTTCCAATATTTTCACCAAGGACAACTTTCCTAATATTACCTTCTTCCATAATTGAGAATACAATAAGTGGAATATCATTGTCCATACATAGGGATGAGGCTGTCGAATCCATAACTTGTAATCCGTTCTTAATGACATCTAAATAGGAAAGCTGTGCATATTTTTTTGCACTTTTATCCTTTAAAGGATCAGCAGAATACACACCATCCACATTATTTTTAGCCATTAAAATAACTTCTGCTTCAATTTCTGCTGCCCGTAAAGCGGCCGTTGTATCGGTTGAAAAATATGGATTTCCGGTACCTCCAGCAAAAATAACTACCCGTTTTTTTTCGAGATGACGAATCGCTCTGCGACGAATATATGGTTCAGCTACTTGCCGCATCTCGATTGATGTTTGTACCCGCGTTTCAATACCGAGTTGTTCCAGACTGTCTTGTAATGCCAAGGAATTCATGACTGTTGCAAGCATTCCCATATAATCTGCGGTTGCACGATCCATACCCATTTCACTGCCGATTTTTCCGCGCCAAATATTACCGCCCCCGACAACAACTGCTACTTCTACACCCATTTGGGCAACTTCTTTTACTTGGGTAGCAATTGATTTAATTACTTTTGGGTTGATTCCGAAACCTGTGTCACCGGCTAATGCCTCACCACTTAACTTTAGGACGATACGCTTATATTTTGGATTTTCCATAAAAAACCCCCGATATGTATAATTTCTTGTCTGTAAAAAGGTTGACTTGTGTAGAAGAATAAGCATTGAAAGCCTCTCACAGGTCAACCTTATGACATGATTATTTTTTCACTTGATTCATAACTTCTTCTGCAAAGTTTTCTTGGCGTTTTTCTAATCCTTCACCGACTTCATAACGAATAAATTCTCTTATTGTGGCATTTTTGGATTTTACATATTGACTAACTTTTTCATCCGGATTTTTTACAAACGGTTGTTCTAACAGGCAAATTTCTTCATAAAATTTATTTAGACGGCCAATGACCATTTTTTCAACGATGTTTTCCGGTTTCCCTTCATTTAATGCTTGTTGTTTCAGTACTTCTTTTTCGCGTTCAACTTCATCTGTAGGTACTTGTTCACGGCTGACATATTTTGGATTTAACGCTGCTGCGTGCATTGCCACATCTTTCGCTACTGCTTCATCTGTCGTTCCTTCTAGTACGGTAAGCACAGAAATGCGGCCGCCTAAATGTTGGTAAGCGCCAAATGCATCTTCTGCACCTTTTGTAAGAACGGCAAAACGACGTAAAGTAATTTTTTCACCGATTTTTGCAATGGCGGAATTGATATGTTCATTTAAAGTTGCACCGTTTTCCATCTTTTGTTCAAGTGCTTCTTCGACGGTTTGCGGTTTTTTGGCTAATAAATGTGCAGCAATTTCTTTTACTAGCGTTAAGAATTGTTCGTTTTTAGCAACAAAATCCGTTTCCGCATTTACTTCTAAAATAACGGCATTATTACCCTCAGTCAAAATGTAAGTAATCCCTTCAGCAGCAATGCGGTCGGCTTTTTTCGCAGCTTTTGCAATTCCTTTTTCACGAAGAAGATCAATGGCTTTTTCCATATCACCATCCGTTTCAGTCAAAGCTTTTTTGCAATCCATCATTCCTGCACCAGTTTTTTCACGTAACTCTTTTACCATCTGTGCTGTAATAGCCATGTACCTTTCCTCCTAAATATCTTCATTTGTTATGTACAATAATAGTATTCATCAGATTTATTATTTTCTATGATTGTTTCGAAAAAAAGGTGATAAGGGCTTTCCCTCTTATCACCTTCATCCCTTTACTCAGCAGCAGGTTCAACTTCTACAACTGCTTCTTCTTCACCTTGTCTTGCTTCCATAATTGCATCAGCCATTTTACCGGTTAATAATTTCACGGCACGAATCGCATCATCGTTTGCCGGAATCACATAATCAATTTCATCCGGATCGCAGTTTGTATCAACAATACCGACAATCGGAATGTTTAATTTACGTGCTTCTTGAACTGCAATGCGTTCTTTGCGTGGATCAATGACAAATAATGCATCAGGCAATTCTTTCATATCTTTAATTCCACCAAGGAACTTTTCCAATTTTTCTTGTTCTTTTTTCAATTGGCCTACTTCTTTTTTCGGCAGTACGTCAAAAGTACCGTCTTCAGCCATTCTTTCAAGATCTTTCAAACGTTGAATTCGTTTTTGGATCGTTTCAAAGTTCGTTAATGTACCACCTAACCAGCGATGGTTGACATAGTACATCCCAACACGTTCGGCTTCTTCTTTTACTGATTCTTGGGCTTGTTTCTTCGTCCCGACAAACAAAATTTTCCCGCCGTCAGCCGCAACTTCTTTAATAAAGTTGTATGCTTCTTCAACTTTTTTCACCGTTTTTTGCAGGTCAATGATATAAATACCGTTTCGCTCTTGGAAAATGTATTTTTTCATTTTCGGGTTCCAACGGCGCGTTTGGTGTCCAAAATGTACACCGGCTTCAAGCAATTGCTTCATTGAAAGTACTGACATAAAAATTTTCCTCCTAAATGGTTTTCTTTTCCTCCGTTCACTTCTTCTTTAAACAGGACTGTCATGTCATTAGACTTTGACAAACAGCACCTCTGCTTAAATCCATGAACGTGTGTATTCACACCAGTAAATAATATAACATAACCGTTAATGACAATCAAGTTATTATAAAAAAAAGGACTCGACTTTGGAATCCTTTCATTTCTTTTTCTTTATTGCTTTTTAATTAAAAAAATCCGGAGAAAACTTAATTAACAGTTCAATTTCTGTTTTTCCTTTATGTAAAGTTTTGGCTATTTCATCAATCGAATATCCGGCATTCAATAGTTGTTTTATTTTGTGCAGGTCTGAATCAGCTGCTGATTGCGCCTCGAATGGATCTTCCTTGCGAACATTTGTTTCCTTTTCGGGTATATCCGTTGTTTGCTTTACCGCTTTTTGATATTCTTTGATTCCTGCAAATAGTGGCGGTGACACAGGATGAACTTGATAATCCGTTCCATATTCAACTGTATCTTTACCGTTTCGTTCGATATTTAAATTTACAGGCTCAATCGTTTCATTCTTATTATCAGAGGATTGCAGCTGTTTTATTTTGTTAATAAATGCCTCATTTTCTTCCTTCATTTCAATTATAAATGCAGAAACACTTGCTTCCAACTCATCATTTAATTGTTTATATCTCTTTTCAATATGAAAAAGCCGGTTTTGACGGATATATAATATGATTACAGCGAATAATGCTGATAATGATATGATGAGTGTAAGAACAATTAAGTAGACCATTTCTTACTCCTTACCCAAGATAATCGATATGATGTCCTTTAAAAGGATGTTGAACTTGTTCTTGAGAATGATGATCAATCTCTTTTAATTGTGTAGGTGGAAGGTCATGATCCCGACCGAACGTATCGTCTTTCCACTCTGTTAAATATGCTTCTTCATTTTCAGAAACCGTTTTTCGCTTCTTTTCAGCTTCTTTTTGAACCGCTACATGTGCTTGCAAATTCATGAGCAGTGCCCGATTATTCCATTCACTTTGCGATTTTCCCGCATCTTGAGTCCTCGGTAAGGCAATTTGCATTTCAACAGCTTTCAAACTCATAGAAACCGCCTGCCTTTATTTGCATCGTTTATATTACGTATTTAAGTATGCTTTTAACTTTTGAATGGATTTCGTATGAATTTGTGAGATTCTTGATGTAGAAAGTTCCAGTATTTGACCGATTTCAGTAAATGTTAATTCTTCTTTATAAAATAAGTTTAACACAAGTTGCTCATTCTGTGATAATTTTTCGATAGCCTTCTTTAACTCATTAATTTTTTCTGCAAATAATAAGCTTTCTTCAGGTGTCTTCACTTTTTCGTCACGAATAACAAAGGATTGGGTCTCTTTCTCGTCACCCTTTTGATTCGTGTGGTCATCGATAGAGAGGATGTTGGAATAAAAATTGTCACCTAACAACGAATGCACTTCTTCCACTGACAATTCCGACTCTTTGGAAATTTCTTCGGGAGTAACATTGCGTAAATATTTTTGTTCCAACCTAGCAATGGTAGTTTCTAACTTTTTCATTTTTTCCCGTGTTTTTCGTGGTAACCAATCTTCTTTTCTTAATCCATCCAAAATAGCGCCACGAATCCGAAATGTTGCATACGTCTCAAATTTTAATTCCCGGCCGGGATCATACTTTTGCATTGCTTCAAACAAACCGGAAAATCCTAAACTTATTAATTCGTCCTTCATGACTGATTTTGGAACATTTTTATATATTTTTTCCACGATTAGGTGAACCAGTGGTGTATATTTTTCAATAAGTTGATTTCCTATTTTCTCATCACGATGCTTCAACCATTGATAAAATAGAGAATCTTCTGCCATACTCTCTTTTGTTTGGTCGTTTTGATCAGACTTAACTGTATAAGGCAAAATGACCCCCTCCTTTAATACATTCGCTGTGAAATCAATTGTTTTAGCCTTCATAAATTGAAAGGAAACAAAACAATGAATCATCATATTTCTTTACTCGGTTGATTTACCGTTCTGACCATTAATTTCCCTGATTCGGGGGAAAATTCAATCGTTCTTCCACTAGAGCCACCGACATCTTCTGCAACAAGTGGAATAGAAAATTTCTTTAGCTCTTGTTTTACTGCATCGACATTTCTTGGACCGATCCGCATGATGTCAGTTTTTGTCATAAATTTAAACATTTCTGCACCACCGGCAATTTTCGCTTTCAATTGCTGTCTATTTGCCCCTTCTTTTTCCAACAGCTGAATAAGACATTCGACGGCAGTATCCGCATATTTGGCTTTATGAATGGTTTCCCCTCTGGCCAAAGAAGAATCAGGAAGCATAATATGAGCTAATCCGGCAATTTTTTTCTGCAAGTCAAATAAAACAACACCGACACAAGAACCAAGACCAGATGTTCGAATTGTATTTGGCGCAGTAGCAATTTTCATATCGGCGATTCCGACTTTAATAACGATGGATTCTTGTATCATTCCATGTCAACCCCAAGTTTCTTAAAAAGTTTTACAAATGAATCGGGATCAGGTAGTAAGAAAAAATGGCCTTTATAAAGGTCAGATTCATTCATTGTGTCCGGGTCTTTTATTTCAGTATCGATGACAATTGCAAAATCACTTACCTGGGATATTTCAATCAGTCCATAGCTGATAATGGCGCCAAACATATCAATTCCTACTGCAGGAACCGATGGAACGATATGCATTTGCAAAAAATCGGAAAGAGCAGATAAATAAGAACCGGCCAAGATGTTCCCCATTTCCTGAAATGCGGATAAAGCGAGTTCAGGAACGGACGGCTCATCAAAAGAAAAATCCGACATTCCCGTCAACTGCTGAATAAATATCGTCGCTTGTTTAATCGGCAATAAAAAGAACATATTTCCTGTTAAGTCCCCATCAATTTGTAGAAAAACGGCTGCCACAACCATATCCGCTCCGCCAACCAGTTCCATCATTTCTTCAAATGATACAACCTGAACACTGGGTACATTCATTTCGATTTTTTTATTTAGTAAGCCGGAAAGAGCGGTGGCAGCATTTCCGGCTCCAATATTACCGATTTCTTTCAAAATATCTAATTGAAAGGAATTTAAGAAATTATTATTCAACACGCATCACTCAATCCTCTTGAAAATTTAATATTTTTTCCAGTTTTAACAAGATGAGCAGTCGATCCTGAATTTTTACAACACCGGCGATATAATTTTGCCTTTCCGTGCCGATTACGTCAGGTTGAGATTCAATGGTATCCATATCAATATTCATCACATCATTTGCTTCATCGACAATAAGACCGACCTCTTTATCTGCCATAGAAACAATGATGATTCTCGTATTTTGATTATATTCAGCCGTTTCTACTTGAAAACGGGTCCTTAAGTCGATGATGGGGATAATCACCCCACGTAAATTAATGACCCCTTTAATATAGTCTGGTACATGAGGGACTCTTGTAAAATATTGCATTTTTTCAATTGAAACAACATGTTGCACATCTAAAGCATACTCTTTTTGATTTAAGGAAAAAACGACAACTTTTTGTTCCTTTGCTTCTTTTTGAACAGGCATGACATTCTCTTCCTTTCCAATTAGATCAACTGCTGGATTTAACGAATAAGAAACACTTTGACAATCTCGATTTCAACGGTAAAGAATTATTTAATTAATGCATTGCAGTCAATAATCAATGCGACTTGTCCATCTCCTAAAATGGTTGCACCGGAGATGGCAAAGACATTTGTTAAGTAGTTTCCTAACGATTTTAATACGATTTCCTCTTGTCCGATAAAAGAACCAACAACCAAACCCGCCAACTTGTCCCCTTTGCGAATGATCACAGTTGAAATATAATCATTTCCTTCGATAACTTGAGGAACTTGAAATATCTCTTGTAAAGATAAAATCGGTACAACCCTGCCCCGGAAATCAATAACCGGTTGCTCATGGGCATAGTAAATTTCCGATTTTTTAAAAATGGCTGTTTCAATTATGGATGTCAACGGAATGGCATATTTTTCTCTTTGAACTTCCACCAACATAACGGAAATGATCGATAATGTCAGCGGTAATTGAATTAAAAAGGTTGTCCCGACATTTTCCTCCGAATGGACAGATATCGTGCCGCCTAATGATTCAATTGTGTTTTTTACGACATCGAGACCAACGCCGCGACCGGAAATATCAGAAATTTTATCGGCTGTAGAAAAACCGGATGTTAAAATCAAATTAAAAATTTCTTTGTCGGTCAATTGATTCATTTGTTCTTCCGTAATAATTCCCTTTTCAACCGCTTTTCGTGCCACTTTTTCGCGATTAATTCCTGCACCGTCATCGGTAATTTCGATGAAGACATGGTTACCGCTATGATATGCCTTCAATTGGATAGTACCCTCTTCCGGTTTTCCTTTTCGTAACCGTTCTTCAGGCATTTCAATCCCATGATCGACTGAATTTCTTAGTAAGTGGACTAAAGGATCACCAATTTCATCAATAACGGTACGGTCTAATTCAGTCTCTTGTCCGATAATTTGTAAATGAATCTTTTTCCCTAATTCCCGGGACAGGCTGCGAACCATTTTCGGAAAGCGATTAAAAACAGCTTCCACAGGCACCATTCGCATTGTTAAAACAACTGATTGAAGATCATTTGTCACACGGGACATCTTTTCAACAGTTTCACTTAATTCTTGATGATTTAGTTCTTTCGCAATCTGGTCAAGCCTTCCGCGATCAATGACTAACTCCTCAAAAAGATTCATTAGCGCATCCAACCGCTCAATATTTACACGGATCGTCTTATTTGATAATGTAATTTTTTTATCGGTTGTTTTCTTAGCAGAGGAAGCTTCTTTTTTCTTTTGTCCTTCGACATTTTGTGAAACATTTTTTTGTTCGTCTGAACTGTCTTCATTGTTAACTTTCTTTAAATCAGAAATTTTCAGTGGTACCACAGTTACTTTTTCAATTTCAGATACTTTCATGACTTTTTTCTCTATATCTTCAATTGAATCATGCGTAACAATCGTAACAACAAACTCATTATCAAATTGCTCTTCTTCTAACTGTTCAACGTTCGGCACGGATTTAATAATGTCCCCAATTTTTTCCAAAACATCAAAAACCATGTATACTCTCGCAGCCTTTAATAAACAGTCAGGGCGGATAAATACGGAAACTTCATAAACCTTGTAACCTTGCTCATTCGCCTGTTCCAATACCGTTATTTCAAATTGGTCATAATTCAAATTGGTTTTTGAAATATTTGCTTGATCGATTTCAGCAGTTTGTGTTGTGTCCGATTGGTTTACTATCTTTCCGGATTCAATCATCTTTAATTTATTGATTGCATCCGACACATCTTCCTTGCCTTCACCGCCGGCAGCAATTGAGTTTACCATGCTTTCTAAATGGTCGATGGCCATAAAAATAATATCCAATAATTCTGAGGAAAATTTATATTTACCGTTTCTGACCCCATCAAGAACATTTTCCATTTGATGAGTCAAATTTGCCATATCTTCAAAGCCCATTGTTGCTGACATTCCTTTCAACGTATGAGCTGAACGGAAAACTTCATTAATAAGTTCCAAATTGTCCGGATCATTTTCGAGCTTCAGAAGGTTCTCATTACAACTTTGAATATGTTCCCTGCTTTCTTCGATAAAGACTTCTAAATATTGGCTCATTTCCATAACACTCATCCCTCATTAATAATTTTTGTAATTTGGTCGGCAATCTTTTCCAAATCAGTAACACAATCAATGTACCCGGAATTTATCGCAGATTTTGGCATTCCAAATATGATTGCAGTCTTTTCGGATTCGGCAATGGCGTAAATGTTCTTTGATTGCTTTAACTGTTTTAAGCCTTCTGTTCCATCCGAACCCATTCCCGTCATGATAACGGCTAATTTGTGATATTCTTGAAGTTGACTGGCTGATGAAAACAATTTATCAACGCTTGGGCGGTGTCCCTTAAGCGGTGGTTCCGTGCTAAGTTCTGTGACAAGAGTTTTCCCTACTTTTCTGATGATTAGATGCATTCCCCCGGGAGCGATATAAGCAACACCATTTTGTATAATTTCACCGTTTTCCGCTTCCTTGACGTGAATCTCACTAATCGCATCCAACCGTTCTGCCAAAGATCTTGTAAATCCTTTAGGCATGTGTTGAACAACAAGAATCGGAGCTTGTAAATTTCCGGGTAAACGGGTTAATACTTTTTCAAGTGCCCTTGGTCCACCGGTTGATGTACCAATTAAAACAAGTTTTTTTCCCTGCCGATACGAATTTGTTTTAAGTACAGAACATTGTTTCCAATTATCATCAATGGTCGTTAGTGGTTTTGGTTCAATTGGGTCTGCCTGGATTAGCTGTTTTAAATTCACACGCTTTGTTTCTAAAATTCTATTAATCAATTCATCTTTCACTTTATATAAATCAAGAGAGATGGATCCACTAGGTTTTGCAATAAAATCAAAGGCACCATATTGCATGGCCAGAATCGTATTTTTTGCTCCTTCTGTCGTTGTACTTGAAACCATAATAACCGGCAAGGGGGATTCACTCATGATTTTTTTTAATGCATCAATCCCGTCCATCACAGGCATCTCAACATCTAGTGTAACAACATCGGGATTCAATCTTTTAATTTTATCCAATGCATCTAATCCATTTCTGGCTGTTCCAATAACTTGGATTCTCTTATTATTTGACAATAAATCTTTAATAAGCGCACGCATAAATGCAGAATCATCAACAACCAATACTTTGATCGGATTCATCATATAATAACCTACTTTCTTAATAAGAAATGTTGTAACCTTTCAATAAAATGATCCTCTTTCTGCGTTTGCTCCAAACTATCATTTTTCATCAAATAGTTTTTCGTTACTATCCTCATTTGCTTGGCTGCATTTGATTTCGGTTTGAACAAAAGAAAAGGAATCTGATTCTTTACAGCCGAAATAATCGTAGAATCTTCAGGTAAGAATCCAAGAATTTCACAATCCTTTTGAAGAAATGAATTCATGACCGTTTGCAAGCGTTGCATAACTATACTGTTTTCCTTCTCATTTTTCATTCGGTTTCCCAGTAGGTAAAATTTTGCTTTCGGTACTTGTAAATGAATGATTTTCATAGCGGAATAAGCATCCAAAATCGATGTAGGTTCCGGTGTAACAACAACGATAATCGTTTCGATGCCGGAGAGCAACCGGACAAGTTCATCATTCATCCCGGCACCAATATCAAAAATTACATAATTATAATCATATAAAACATGTTTCAATTCCTGCAGCAGGTGTTCAACTCGATCCCTTTCAAGTTTGAACGCAGAGTTCAGACCGGTGCCACCGGCAATATAATGGATATCATAGTTTTTTTGAATAATATCATCTAATGAATATTCTTCTGTTAGAAAATGAGCAATGGTTTTTTCTGCCGTTTTGCCCAGGAGAAGATCAATATTCCCCATACCTACATCTAAATCAAATAATAGCACTTTTTTCCTATATTTTGATAGAGAAATAGAAAAGTTTAATGCAAAATTCGACTTTCCGACCCCTCCTTTACCACTGATAACGGCAATCGTTTTTGCACTTTTCCCTTCTAACTGTCGCTTTATCCGAGCACGCAATTTTTCTGCTTGATCAGTCATTCTTTGTCTCTCCAACAATTTGATTAATAATAGTATGTTGCGTAGCAACAATGATATCGTCCGGTACATCCTGACCTGTTGTAATAAAGGCAATTGGTTTATGATATTTATAAGAAAGATTAAGCAAAGAACCACAGCAACTTGTTTCATCCAACTTTGTAAAAATAAGTTTATCAATCGGTATGTTAGAAAATTGCTGATAAATCATTTCTAAATCTTCCTCTTTCGCAGTTAAGGAAAAGACTAAATATGTCTCCATTTCTGTATGAAAATCAATGGTCTTTTTTAGATCTTCAATATGCTTTTTATTACGGAAATTTCTCCCCGCTGTATCTATGAAAACATGATCAAAAGCGGTAAATTTTTCAACTGCTTGTTTAAAATCATTTAAGTTGTAGCAAACTTCAATTGGGACATTCAAAATTTTTGCATAGGTTTTTAATTGTTCAACTGCAGCAATTCGGTAAGTGTCTGTTGTGATAAAGGCTACTTTTTTCTTTTGCTCAATCGCTTTTATTGAAGCTATTTTCGCTAAAGTTGTTGTTTTCCCTACACCTGTAGGACCAATTAAGGCAATATATTTTTTTTGAAGTGCAGCGCCAAATTCCAGCGGCTTTATATACTCCACCAGAGATTGAACAATAAAATCATATGCGTTATCTTTATCCACCTGTTCCTTTTTACTGTAATAATGCTCATATATATCTTCCGTTAATTGTTGCAAGATCATCTCACTAATGTTTTGACTGAGCAATTTTTGATAAATTTCCCTATACGGGGACGGGATATGAACACTCGATGAATGCCCCTGACTCGTTATTTGCTTAATCAATTGTTTTACATCGTGGATTTCTTTTAAAATCATTTCTTTGTTTTCCCCCGTTTTATTTTGGACAGGTTGCGGTGATTGCAGATCTTTTTGCTTCATTTCACTGTTCGTTTCCACCCTGGAAAAATCGATTTTCTCTATTTGAGATGGTTGGACCATATCATTATCCAGTGCGGCAATCACTTCGATATTTTTTTTGCGAAATAACCCGAAAAACCCACCTGTGTAAATAATTTTTGAATTTAATATGACAGCCTCTTTTCCAAGATCTTTACGGATTTTTTTCATTGCTTCCGGCATGTTCGGAGCTATGTATTTTTTTACTTTCAACTGATATTCACCACGCCTACACTTTGGATTTCAATATTTGCATCTAATTCGTTATAGGATAGAATCGGTACTTGCGGAAAATATCTTTCTGTTAATTCTCGAACGTACATCCGGATAGCCGGTGAACAAAGAATAATCGGAGTTTGATTATACAATTGCATTTGTTCAATTTGCTTTCGAATATTTTCAAGAATAGCTTGCGAAGTTGACGGATCCAAAGCCAAATAATTACCATGTTCTGTTTGTTGGACATGATCAGCAATCAATTTTTCAACCTGACCACTTAACGTAATCACCTTTAGCAGATTATTGTCTTGAATATATTGGTTTGTTATTTGCTTGGCCAATGCTTGCCGCACGTATTCAGCTAAAATATCAGGATCTGTTGTCACTTTACAAAAATCAGCCAATGTTTCAAAAATGACCGGTAAATTTCGAATGGACACACGCTCTTTTAACAATTTTGCTAATACTTTTTGAATATCACCAACAGATAAAGGATTTGGTGTAACTTCCTCAACAAGAATCGGATAATTTTCTTGTAGATGATCGATTAATTGTTTTGTTTCTTGTCTTCCCAAAAGCTCATGAGCATAATTTCTTAGCACTTCTGTTAAATGCGTACTAATCACAGACGGTGGATCAACGACCGTATAACCGGCCATTTCCGCATTTGTTTTCATATCTTCTGTAATCCATTTTGCCGGGATACCGAAAGCCGGTTCAACGGTATCAATTCCTGTAATTTTCGGATCATCAACTCCGGAACTAATTGCTAAATAGTGTTCCAGATAGATTTCACCTTTTCCGACTTCATTACCTTTAATTTTGATTCGGTATTCATTCGGAGCAAGTTGAATATTATCGCGAATGCGGACAACCGGAATAACAAGACCAAGTTCCAATGCTAATTGTCTTCGAATCATGACGACCCGGTCCAATAGGTCCCCGCCTTGATTCGTGTCAGCAAGCGGGATTAGTCCATAACCGAATTCGAACTCTATCGGGTCAATCGTTAATAAATTGACAATGTTTTCCGGTTTCTTCATATCATCTGTTGCAACTTGTTCTTCTGACTCAACTAATTCCATTTTTTCACGATTTCCTACATTTGATAATCGGTATCCGCCGATAATCAGCATACCGCCAATTGGTAATGTGACAAAATTCTGGATTGGCGTAAATAACCCGAGTATAACAATGGTTCCACCGGCGACATACAACATTTTCGGATAGGCAAATAATTGAGCGATGACATCGGAACCTAAATTTTCTTCAGACGCAGCTCTTGTTACAATGATTGCCGTTGCTGTAGAAATTAATAACGCCGGCAACTGGCTGACAATCCCGTCACCTACAGTCAAAAGTGAATAATGGGATGAAGCCTCTCCAAACGGCATTCCATTTTGAACCATTCCAATAATAATCCCAAAAATAAGGTTAATAAAGACAATGATAATCCCGGCAATGGCATCACCTTTGACAAACTTACTTGCCCCATCCATTGCCCCGTAAAAATCCGCCTCACGTGAAACCTTTTCTCTTCGTTTTCGGGCTTCCTGTTCGGAAATCATCCCGGCATTTAAATCAGCATCAATGGCCATTTGTTTCCCGGGCATCGCATCTAATGTAAACCGAGCAGCTACTTCTGCCACCCGTTCAGCACCCTTGGTAATGACGAGAAAATTTATAATAACGAGAATGAAAAAAACAACAAGACCAACTAAGACATTTCCACCGACGACAAAGGTTCCAAATGTTTCAACAACACCCCCGGCATCACCTTTTGAAAGAATTGAACGTGTTGTGGAAACATTTAAACCAAGTCGAAACAAAGTTAATATCAATAAGAGAGAAGGAAAAATTGAAAAATCCAGCGCCTCTCGCATGTTCATCGTCACTAAAAGAACAAGCAAAGCCAAGGAAATATTCACGATAATTAAAAAGCTCAGCATTCCCGGCGGCAATGGAATAATAAGCATTACAATAATAAGTATGACACCAAAAACAACGGATAAATCTTTTAGTTTCATTCCTTACTCCCCTATCTAAATAAGTAAAAAACGATCATTTTCAATTTCGTTATACTTTCTTTTTCAACCGGTATACATAAGCCAATACTTCAGCAACAGCTTTAAAAAAATCTTCCGGTATCGCCTGGCCAATTTCAGTTTGGTGATAAAGACTTCTGGCTAATGGCCGGTTTTCAATCATGACGACCCCATTTTCTTTGGCAACATATTTTATTTTTTGCGCCAAATAGTCCACACCTTTGGCAACAACAAAAGGTGCATCCATTTTACTTTCATCATATTTCAGTGCAACAGCATAGTGGGTAGGATTCGTGATGACGACATCGGCGGTCGGAATTTCCTGCATCATTCGGTGAAAGGCAATTTCTCTTTGCCGCTGTCTTCTTTTTGACTTAATTAACGGATCCCCTTCTGTATTCTTAAACTCTTCTTTAATATCTTGTTTTGACATACGGATACTTTTTTCGAAATCATATTTTTGATACATATAATCCAGCAATGCCAAAAATAACAGGCCCCATGTTGCAAACAAACCCATTTTTACCGTAATGGAACCGACAACTGATAAACTTGCTCCTGCCGATTTAAAAATAAGGCCAAGAATTTCCTTCAAATGTGTCCATAAAAATGCAAAAGCAATTGCACCGATGACGACTACTTTTAAAATTGATTTCAATAATTCAACCAAAGCCCGTAATGAAAAAATTCTTTTAAATCCTTTGATCGGATCGATTTTTTCCAACTTCATTTTCAAAGGTTCCGTTGTACTAATAAACCCGACTTGAATATAATTGGCCAGTAATGCGGCTATAAATCCGGCCAACATAACCGGACCTACCAGCATGAAAATTTCCTGAAACAAATCCAGCGTAATTGTTTCGATCGTATTCATTGTCACTTCTTGAAACACATATTCTTCAAATGTTTGATAAAAAATGCGATATAAACCTTCCAGCATATTTGAACCTGTAAATAAAAGAACAAAAAAGACTGCCAGTAAAATAATAGCTGTATTGACATCTTGACTTTTCGCGGTCTGACCCTTTTTTCGTACATCTTGACGCTTTTTCGGGGTCGCTTTTTCCGTTTTTTCTTCCGCAAAAAATTGCAAATCTACTTTTAACATTCGATATCTTCCTTTGATGAAAACAAGCAGACCAAACACAAGTGAAAAACTGTGCCCGTTTCCTATTAGTTATTTGCTAGCCGCCAAGCAGTGACATCAAGTCTCGCAATGAATAAAGCAATAGTTCAAATAGACTTTTGACTGAAAAAATCATTGTCCCCATAACAATGAAAAGAATGATAATGCCTACTAAAATTTTTACAGGAAAGCCAACGACAAAAATATTCATTTGCGGAACAGTTCTCGCTACGATACCTAAAGCGACATCAATCAAGAACAGACTGGCTACAACAGGAACCGACATTTGAAAACCGATGATAAACATAGCTGAGAAAACTTTTCCAATCAATTTGACTGTGTTTTCATCGCCAAAATGTAAAAATGGTTGATCAATCGGGATAAATTGATAACTTTGATATATTCCATCTATTAATAAATGATGACCGTTAACCGATAATAAGAATAGGAATGCAAAAATATATAAATATTGTCCTAAAATCGGACTTTGAGCCCCGGTTTGCGGATCAATCACATTGGCAATGGCAAAACCCATTTGAAAGTCGATAAACCCACCTGCAATTTGGACAGCTGATAAAATAATGTAACCAATAAGTCCCAGTGCAATACCGGCAATTGCTTCCTTTATAACTAACAGAATATATACCATATCGAACTCAATCGGATCGGTATCAATTGTAAAGACGATAACATAAGCAAGATAAAGAGCCAGACCAATTTTCACTCGAGCAGGGATGGTTCGATATGAAAAAATCGGTATAACGAGAAAAAATGATAATACTCGGATAAAGACTAATAAAAAAACAGGGATAGAAGTAAGCAACACTTCCATTGAATCAACCTACAAATCTAGTTAAATTTGAAAAGATATTTTCAGCATACTGAACCATATGACTGACCATCCAAGGTCCAAATACAATCATTCCCAATAATACCGCCAAGATTTTAGGAACAAATGCTAATGTTTGTTCTTGTATTTGCGTGGTCGCTTGAAAAATACTAATAATTAAACCGACAACCAACGCAATAAGGAGAAGCGGCCCCGAAACAATTAAAATAGTATAAATTCCTTGTTCTGCCAATGTAATTACTGATTCACTAGTCAACTATGTTCACCTTCTTAAAAAGTTTGCAACAATGATTTAACAACCAAATGCCAACCATCTACCAAAACAAATAATAATATTTTAAAAGGCAGTGAAATCATAACCGGCGGTAACATCATCATCCCCATCGACATCAGGACACTTGCAACCACCATATCAATGACGAGAAATGGAATAAAGATCATGAAACCAATCTGAAATGCGGTTTTTAATTCACTGATGGTAAATGCCGGAACTAATGCTGATAACGGAATGTCCTCAACCGACTCGGGAGGTTCCGCTCCGGTATATTCTAAAAATAACGCAAGATCTTCCTGTCTCGTATATTTACTCATAAATTCTTTAAATGGTACTACCGCTTTACTATAGGCTTCTTCTAAATTGATTTCATTATTAAATAAAGGCTTTAGTGCTTCATCATTTACTTGACTGAACGTCGGAGCCATAATAAAAAATGTCATAAATAAACTTAACCCGATAATCACTTGGTTTGGCGGAGTTTGTTGCGTACCGAGACCCGTTCTGACAAATGATAATACAATAACAATTCTCGTAAAAGAAGTCACCATGATTAAAATGCTTGGTGCAATTGTTAAAACCGTTAAGAGAAGTAACAGCTTTACTGATGTTGATACTGTTTCCGGGTCACTATTATTAAATAAAGACATAAACTCATTCATTTATCTTTAAACCCTTTCTCCACATTCTCTTCATATGCTTTCCTTCTCTTTTCGGCGATACCATGCAATTGCTTTTCCAATTCTTTTTTAAATGATTGATTTTCCTCGGCATTTTCTATTTTTGTCTTTAAACGAGCTGTCAGTTTTGAAATCATGTCTTGAGGTTTGACCATTTGCTCCATACGGTTATGATATTGTTCAGTAATCATGTTTACTTCTTGTTCATCATTAATCTCTTTTAAAAGTTCCACATTTTCACCGATACCAACCACCAAAATGGTATTCCCCACTTTAATCATTTGAACAGACCGATTCCCGCCTAAATTGGTTCCGCCTAAATTTTTCATTGTTTGAACAGAAGTGGATACATTGTTTTTCTTTTGCAGCCATTTTAACAATCCAATTAACATGCCAATAACAATGACCAACATAAAAATGGTCTTCACGATATCCCATGCCGTTACACCAACTTTTTGCGAAGGAGCTTCAGCTGTTTCATTTTTTGGGGGCAGCGATTTATTCTCGGTCTTTTCTTGATCTGCTCCTTCATCCTGCTGCTGAAAATATTCATAAACACTGTCATTGACATTTCTTTCTGCTTGAACAGTCATTTCATCCACATTGAAGAGGGATGAAGTCATAATTAAAATGATTAAAAGGGCGCTTTTCATCCGATTCATAATTTTCGAGCTGCCACCTACTTTCAGAAAATGAAACAATGAAATATTCAAATAACCATTATTGGAATCGAGAATAACGGTTTTATTTTCCAATTTAAGATAATGTCTTTTTAATAGCTTCCAAGACACGGTCAGCTTGGAAAGGTTTAACGATGAAATCTTTTGCACCGGCTTGAATGGCATCAATCACCATAGCTTGTTGCCCCATTGCTGAGCACATAATAACTTTTGCATTTGGATCAATTGCGCGAATTTGTTTTAATGCAGCAATTCCATCCACCTCAGGCATTGTAATATCCAATGTCACAAGATCCGGATTAAGTTCCTTAAATTTTTCAACGGCTTGTGCACCATCGCTAGCTTCACCTACAACTTCATAACCGTTTTTTACCAAAATATCTTTAATCATCATTCTCATAAATGCTGCATCATCAACAATCAGTATTCTCTTTGACATAAGAATCCTCCCCTGATACTATTTCATGTTTTTGATTCTGTCGGATTGGCTAATAATATCAGTGATCCGAACACCAAAATTTTCCTCAATGACTACTACTTCACCTTTGGCAATTAATTTACCGTTAACAAGTATATCTACCGGCTCCCCGGCTAATTTATCCAATTCAATTATTGAACCTGATGACATTTCCAGTATCTCTTTCACTACTTTTGTTGTTCTTCCCAATTCAACAGTCACTTGTAAAGGAATATCAAACAACATTTGTAAATTTCTGCTTTCTTCTTCGGTTGTATGAACTGGCGAAAAATCGGAAAACACTGCCGGTTGTACATGTTTTTTCCGCTCGTCCGTTTCCAAATGTCCGGCATGTCCAAATGTTACCGGGTCCCTTTGCAAGTGTGACTCCTCTTGGTAAGAATGCAATGGAGTTTCTCCCCCTGTATTTCCGTACATCGGATTAGGTACCTGCTGAGACATTTCTTCTTTTTGTTCTAAGTCCGTGACATCATCAACCATTACCGTCGCTGATGCTTCTTCTGCTGAACTATGCATTAAATCAGAAACTAAGCTTTTTGCAAATGGGAGTGGTAATAGTTGCATAATAGAAGAATTGATTAAATCCCCCACAATTAAGCGAAAAGAAACTTTAACCAAGTAGTCATCCGTGGGTAAACTATCTGTTCCTTTTCCTTCCGGGATATTTAATAAATCAACAATTGGCGGTGAAATTTCGACCCGTTTATGAAAAATGGTCGACATGCTCGTTGCGGCACTTCCCATCATTTGGTTCATTGCTTCTTGAACGGCACTCAGTTGCAATTCACCAATTTCCGAATCAACATCCCGTCCGGTTCCGCCTAACATTAAGTCTGCGATGACACTGGCATCATATTGATTAATCACCAACACATTTGAACCGAGAAATCCGGTTGTGTAATCGACGGCGATGGCAACATAAGGTTTTGGAAATTCTTCAACCAACTGATTTTTCCTTATTACGGAAACATGAGGAGTTGTGATTTCCACCTTTTGATTTAACAAGGTTGAAAGGGCTGTTGCAGAACTCCCGAATGATATATTACCGATCTCCCCTAAGGCATCTTTTTCCACGGGAGATAAAATTTTCTCTTCATCTGACGAATGTGATTGGGTATCTTCTTCTGTATCTTTTGTTCCATTTAATAAAGCATCGATTTCTTCCTGGGAGAGCATTCCATCATTCATCATTCTCATCTCCCTCCTTCAATTCTTCAAGTATTTGGACAGCCAATTTATTATTTATTTTTCCGGGCTGTGCTAAAAATTTCGGTTTTCCTTCCACCTTTATGATTATCGGTTGGTCTATTTTTCTATTCAATTCAATACAGTCACCTTCCGTTAAATTTAAAAATTCCTCAATCGTTATTTCCGACTGACCTAATTCAGCAATAACCGGTAATTGAGTATGTTTTAAATGTCTTTTTAGGGCAAGAAGTTTTTCCGGCTCTGCTTGTTTTTTTTCTGTTTGCATCCAATAAGAAACCGATAATTTTGAGATAATTGGTTCCAACACAATATGAGGAATACAAATATTAATCATCCCGCTCGTTTCTCCAATTACTGTATTTAAAGAAATGACAACAACCGTCTCATTAGGAGAAACCATTTGTAAAAATTGCGGATTTACTTCAAAGCTTTGTAAGACAGGATTAATATGTGTAACAGTACTCCATGCCTCCTGTAATTGTTCAAATGCAACTTCAAATAAATTCGTCATAATTTTCGTTTCAATATCGGTTAATTGATCAATTTTATTTATACTTGTTCCCATTCCGCCTAAAATCCGGTCAAGCATGGCATAAGCAATATTTGGATTAATCTCTATCAATAATCTTCCCTCTAGTGGAGGAACTTCATATAAATATAAAACGGTCATTTTCGGAATGGACCGAACAAACTCTTCGTATGGAATTTGATCGGCACTTGCGACTTCAACATGAACATACGTCCGCAGTTTTGCCGAGAAATGAGTGGTTAAAAGTCGGGCTAAATTATCATGAATTCTCGTTAAACTGCGAATTTGTTCTTTTGAAAAACGGAGCGCCCGTTTGAAATCGTAAGTACGAATCTTTTTTTCTTCTTCTTCTTTTTTGATTTCTTCTGCATTTACTTCACCAGTAGATAAAGCAGAAAGTAACGCATCGATTTCACTTTGGGAAAGTATCTCACCGGATGGCAAGTTTGTCACCTCCAGCCATCAGATATTTTTCAATGAAGTTATAAATTTTGCTATAGGATATTAATAGATTCATTGGATGATTGTCGAGGTAATGTAAACTTGGATGATTTTACCTTCCTCCATAGATTCACTTAAACTTTCTTTTAAGTCGTTTTCCAATTTTACTTTCCCTTCCGTCCCTTCCAAATCTTTCGCTTCTAAACCGGATAATTTTTTTATAATTACATTTTCCACTTGAAAGTTTCGCTTTTCTAATTCTTCTTTCGCTTTTTTACCATCCGTTTGAATCGTAAAAGAGATACGAATATAATCACCGTTTAACAAATTTGTGGTAATTTCAGGGATTTCCACTGAATTTTTTACCATTTTATCTACTGTCGGCTTAGCACTCGCATTTTCAGTTCCTTTTATAAAGAAATAGTAAAGACCAACAGAAAGAGCAATGATCACCACCGACATAAATATCAAGAGAAATCTAACTGTTTTATTCAAGGTCGGATTCCTCCTTCTGTTGATCAATTGTAATCATGCGGATATCCCGATAAAATTGTTTTGTCAAAGAAACGAGCGTCTCAGCATCTTCACTTACAACATACCTTTTTCCATTTGTCAAAAGGATGGTAGTATCAGGAAATGACTCGACCGTTTCAATTAAGAAAGCATTTAAATAAAATGTATTCCCGTTTAATCTCGTTAACTTTATCAAAATTACTCACCAAACTTTTCTTTTCTAAAATCTATTTATGGTTATCAAGGAGGTTGCCGGGAAACCAAATTTTTTCCGGCTTATCCCCCCTGATTAAATTATTAACATCTTTCCGTTACTGATTAACGTTTTAAGTTAACCAATTCTTGAAGAATTTCATCTGAAGTCGTAATGATCCGGGAATTGGCTTGAAAACCACGTTGGGCAACGATCATCTCTGTAAATTCCTCAGAAAGATCAACGTTGGACATTTCAAGTTTGCCGGAAACAACAGTACCGTATGCGCCACCGCCAATTCCAAATTGAGGATCACCGGAATTTGCTGAACTTTGAAATAAGTTTCCCCCGGCTTTGTTGAGACCTTCCGCATTACTGAATCTTGCTAATGCGATATTACTAATTGTATTTACTGTCCCATTTTCATACTGGGCAATAATTTCACCGGTTTGGGAAATGCTGATACTTTGAAGCCCAACGGAGTTACCATCTACTGTAATTTGTTTTGGAATCGTAATATCTCCTCTTACATTTGTTTCAGGATTAATCCCTTGTACTCTGTAGCCATCCGAATTTACTAATAAGCCGGTTTCATCGATATAAAAGTTTCCTGCACGGGTAAAGTAATCTTGTCCGCCATCATTGACGACAAAATAGCCATCCCCATTGGTAATCGCCAAATCGAGCGGGCGACTTGTGTTTTGCAGACTGCTTTCCGTATGAATCGTATCGATCGAAGCAATTTCGGAACCTAAACCAACTTGCTTCGCGTTAATTCCTCCGCGGGTATCCGTTCCCCCGGAAGCTGAACCGATTGTTTGATACATTGCATCTTTGAAAGTAATTCGACCTTTTTTAAAACCATACGTATTCACATTCGCAATGTTATTTCCGATAACATCTAATTTTGTTTGCATGTTTTTCATACCGGATATTCCTGAGTACATTGATCTAAGCATAAATACATTCTCCCTTCAATTTTCTCATTGTCTGCTTCAGTCAATCAGCAAGGCTCGGCTTTCCTTTTGAAGGTCCAGCCGGTCTAGATAATAATCGTTCCATTAATATTTGTGAAAATTTTTGAGTTGGTTTCACTACGATCCATTGCGGTGATAACCGTTTGATTTTTTGCACTGACAATTAATGCCGCATGGTCTAAAAGAACTAACGATTCATTGACACCCATTTGTTTCGCCTCGGTTACTTTTTCACTAATTTTCTTCCAGTCTTCCGAGCTAATTTCAATATTTCTTTGTTCGAGGCGAGTTTTCGCATGCTTGCTAATGGTTAAATTGGTATCATTTTTTATTGCCGCTTGCAAATGGTCGGCAAAATTCGTATTAGTCGTTGTTCTATTATCTTCTGTATTCAATTTTTGGATTCCGATTGGTGGAATAAATGTATTTCTTATTTGCATTTCATCAACCCCTGACTCCAAATTAATTTCCGGAGAATCGTTTTTCAAGATCGCCTAAGCAACCATGATTGAAAGAATTTGGTCGATTGTCAATTTCGTTCTCTTTTGATCATTAACTTGATAAAAAATTTGCCCGTCTTTTTGACTTACTGCTTGAACGATGGCATATTGCAGTTCACCTTTTTCTTCCCAAGAAACCTTTTTTCCTATGAGATTGCTTGCATTGGCAAGTTGATTCCCCTTTTCTTGAACCGACACCCCTGAAATATTACTAGGTGTTAATTCTGTACCGTCTTCCAAGTATAATTTCACACCATCCTCGGTAAACTTTATTGAAGTAATGATTCCTGTCCCGTTTTCGATAATTGGCTCAGCCTTTTCATCGCTAGGGTAAGTGATTTTATCCCACTTAACTTCCATTCCAAGTAAAGATTGGTAAGAAAGCATTTGCTGTTGCTTTTGATCGGAAAGTAACTCTTCCATCGACTGATTCATTGTAATCATTTGTTCAAGTTGGGAAAAAGTCGCCATCTGGGCAATGAATTCACGATCTTCCATTGGATTTAACGGGTCCTGGTTTTGCAATTGGGTTACCAATAACTTTAAAAATGCATCTTTTCCCAATGTATTATTATTTGTAGAACTCTGTTTGGCATTTGATAAATAATAACTTGAATCTATAGTATTCGTCATGAAATCACCTAAATTTCATAATTTAATAGTGTTGCCTTAAAAGTTTCCATGAAATCTTCATTATTTTGTTCATCTTTTTTTTCTTCATGTTGTTGATATCCACGTTGATCATTATTTTGGTTAGGCTGTTGATGATTAAATCTTTCCTGCTGAATATCATCAAGAAAATCAATCCGATTAATTGGGATATTTTGCTGCACGAGTGCTTGTTTTAATGCTTGAGATTGCGACTCTAATAACTCTCTAGCACTTGTCGTTGACGAAATAATCTTTGCAACGAGTTCATTTTGCTGTTGAATGAGTTCAATTTTTAATGTGCCCAAATGTTCCGGTTTTAACTGGATTGTCAGCTTTTGAACTTGACCGTTTTGGTAAAATTTACTTTTGGCTAAAATCGTTTCAAAATCTTTTATAAAACGTTCCATCGTGACCGGCTTGTTCCCTTCCAATAATTGAAGCGATCCACCTGTGTTAGGAGTTTGGACAGTCCCCGCTTCTATTGGCTTTCCTGATAATTGTTGATTTTGACCGGTTTCATCTGATCCAAATTTTGGCAGTTCACTGACATCAATCACTTCATTGTTATTGACCATATGCGATGATGGTGCATCTCCGGAACTTTTCATATCAACGTTCCGAATCGTTAAATAGGGCTGTTTACTTCTAAACACCGAAAGATCTTCAACCTTCTTATCTGTAACCAACTTAGCAAAAGCTTCTTGCAATACAGCCGATTTTTTCAAATCTGCTTGTAAAGTTTGATAAAAGGTTTTTATTATCTTTTCCTGTTCTTGTGTAAGCAGGTTGCCGGGATGTTTATTATCATTCATGAGTTGATAGAGAACAGCCGCGGTCTTAACCACATTTGTGAAACTTTGACTTTGATCTAAGTGAACCACTTGAGTAAAATCAAATTGGTTCAGGAATTGCAAAAGATTAACGAACCCTTGAAGATTTCCTTGATCTTTATTTACCTCTTCCAAAAGTTGTTGAATTTGTTCTTGAATCTGTTCGTCTTCTGTTCCATTATCCTTCGTTTCTTTAAGTAAAAAACCGAGAATATTCTGGATGGAAGTTAATAAATCATCTGCGTCAAAACCAGTAAGTTCCAATAGCTTTTCCAAATTTAACGAATCTTCTTTACTTGCTTCCGGATGGCCTAGTCCTTCAAGTAAAGCTAGTTCTCCTTGGTTTATATTCTGTCCTTGGTTAACATTCTTTCCTTGGTTGGCATTTTCCTCAAGTAAATGATTCGCAAACAAAGCCAGTAACTGTTCAAAACCGCCGGCTTGTCCCTCTTGTCTAACTAGCGGGTCATGATTTTGCTGCGGATTTGTTAATAAAACTTGCGAATTGCCCGAGACACTGATCATGTTTTCACCTCCTTTCAAGTTTACATAGTTTTATTGATTAGCTAATTTAGCGGTGAAATTGGCGGCCTTTTCTACCGGCATTTTTTCCAGAATCCGTGCCAATGTATCCTCTTTTAAATCGGTCATAATATTAAGAGCTGTTGTTTCATCCATCTGCGCAAGAATGTTTGCGGCGCTTTGTGGTTTCATCTTTTCATAAGTTTTGATAACTTCGTTCCATTGCGTATCTGTTTCATTCTGATCATTTGCTTTTGCATTTACATTTTCATTTCCCGGCTCCACTTGAGTGTTTTCGAAGTTTTCTTTTTCCTCTTGCAAAGTTGCTATTTCTTGGTCTTTCTTTTCTAATTCCGACTGCAAATCTTCAACTTTTTTTTCCTGATTTTTTAATTGGGCCTGAAGTTTATTGATTTGCTGATCATATTCTTCTATTGAAGTGGTTGCCATATCCTTACTAGAAAACAAACTTCCAATGACAGGTATTTTTGCTGCTTCCTGAAAAATATTCAATCCCGAAACGGTAGATATAATGAGAACAATGGTTAGAATAAGCAAAAAAGGGATGATGACAAAATAAAATAGCTTCTTTAAAATTCCCGATTTGTTTTCTTCCATTGTTTTATTTTCCTCTCTCATTGTGACATTACTTCTCCCTCGCCACGATTTGCATAGAAATTTCGTCCATTACTTTACGATCTTCCACATCCAGAAAATGGAGAAATTTTTCGTATTCTTTGCTTTTCATCTTTTCCATTTTTTTAACTTCAATATTTTTTTCAATCAGGCGTTGTTCCTCTTCCTGCATATGTTTGCGGGCATGAAAGACTAATTGTTGGTAGCTGTCAATTTCTTTTTGTAAATTTAATAAATAATGTTGTCCTAAACGAATTTCCCGGATACTGACCCCGGATTCAATTTTTTTTAATTGCTGTTGTTCAATATCTTCCTTTTTCTTCAATAAGTGATATAGCTTTTCTGCGACTTCTTCAAACTTACGGATGGCTTTTTCATACATAAATACCTGCTCTTCTTTTTCTTTTTCACGCAAGTCTAAAAGTTTTTCCAGTTTAAATGTAAATTTCACTGATAATCACCTGCGAAAAGTTTATTTAATAGAGTAATACTTTCTTCCATTGAAATTTTTTCATCCGTTCGTTGTTTTAAATATGAAATGATTTTTGGATAATACTCAATGGCTTCATCGATTTCTTTTGAAGAGCCTTTTTTATAAGCACCTATGTTGATTAAATCCTCCGATTGTTCATATGTATTTAATAAATCTCTAAAACGGTTGGCCGCATCAAAATGCTCTCTTGTGACTAAAGAGTTCATTAATCTACTGATACTTTTCAAGATATTGATGGCGGGGTATTGTCCTTTGTTAGCCAAATTTCGGTCTAATACAATATGTCCGTCCAAGATCCCACGAACAGTATCCGCAATTGGTTCATTAAAATCATCACCATCAACGAGTACAGTATAAATCGCCGTAATGGATCCATTTGCATTAGTACCGGTCCGTTCCAGTAAAACGGGCAGCATGGAAAATACAGAAGGCGTGTATCCTTTTGTTGCTGGTGGTTCACCGGTTGCCAGTCCTACTTCTCTTTGTGCCATCGCAATCCGGGTGATGGAATCCATCATCAGCATCACATCTAAACCTTTGTCGCGATAATATTCTGCTATTGCCGTTGCTGTATATGCACCTTTAATTCTCATCAAGGCAGGTTGATCACTTGTCGCTGCCACTACAATCGAACGTTTTAATCCTTCTGGACCGAGATCATGTTCAATAAATTCTCGAACTTCCCTACCTCGTTCACCAATTAATGCTATTACATTTAAGTCTGCTTTTGTATTTCGGGCAATCATCCCCAGCAATGTACTCTTCCCGACTCCACTACCTGCAAAAATACCGATTCGTTGCCCTTTTCCAATCGTTAATAAGCCATCAATGGAACGAACACCAACTTCTAACGGTTTCGTAATTGGCGGCCGATGAAGCGGATTGGGAGGTTTTCGTTCAGTTGGCCAGCTACGTAAATTATCAGGGAGGAGCGAACCATCCAATGGTTTTCCCATGGAATCAAGTACATTCCCTATCAATGCATCCCCTACTTTAATATCCAAAGGTTTTTCCGTACTTTCTACCAACCAGCCAGGAGCAATATCACTTACCGTTGTAAAAGGCATAATATAGACATTTTCGTCTTTAAACCCGACGACTTCTCCTAATATTTTTTTCTTCCCTGAGCCGCTTTTCGGATAAATGTAACAAATATCGCCAATCGAACAAGTCGGTCCTTTTGATTCAATCATGATTCCCACAACTTGTTTAACCCTGCCGTATCGTTTGTAAGTATCAATGGTTGCAAGATGATGTACTAAATCGATTGCTTTCATTCTTCATCACCAATGAATAGTTCAAACAATTTCTTTTTTATTTCCCGGAGTTGGGTATCAAGACCGACATCCATCCGTAATCCATCCGTTTCAATTATACAGCTCGTTTCTGATAAATTTTCGTCAGGATAAATATATAGTTGTCCATCATGAAAATGAGGCAAAAGTTCATCTCTTTTGTTGACAAGTAAGGCATAACGGCTCGGATTTACATATATTTGAACCTCTTTATAATTTTTCACTTCATCAATTGCCTTTTTTACTAACGGTAAAAACCTTTCTTCATTTTCATTTAAACTTGAGCAAAGAATTTTTTCAGCAACTTTAAGACTTAAAGTCAAGATTGTTTGTTCGGATTTACCGACACAATTTTGGTATTCAATCTTTGCCTCATCAACAATGGACTTAGCAAATTGAATAAGTTCTTCCACTTCACGATAACCTTTTTCTTGACCAAGTTGAATTCCTTTTGAATAACCTTCATGATGCGCTTGTTGGTAAATTTTCTCTTTTTCCTCGGCAAATAACCGCTTTTCTTTTTCTATTTGCCGGCGAATTTGATCTGCTTCTTGATTTGCACGTTCAACAATTAAATTTGCTTCTTCAATAGCCTTTTCGATATATTCATTATTTTGAAGAGATTGAATGGATCCGTCTGTTTCTTCGTGTGGTTGTCTTGAACGATTCATTGTCAGTAAACGGATCGTTATTTTTTCTTCCATTTCATCTGTATTGGTTCTTTTAACAACGTTAGACAATGATATCATCTCCTCCCCCACGAACAATAATGATTTCTCCTGCTTCTTCCAGTCCACGAATGATCGAAACGATCCTTCCTTGTGCCTCCTCAACATCACGTAAACGGACAGGCCCCATAATCTCAAGTTCTTCTTTAAATGTATCACGCATCCGTGTTGACATATTTCGAAAGATGATTTCTTTCACTTCATCACTGGCGACTTTTAGTGCAAGCAGTAAGTCTTCATTTTCGCAATCTCGAATAATCATTTGAATAGCACGATTATCAAGAGTGACAATATCTTCAAAGACAAACATCCGTTTCTTAATTTCCTCTGCCAGCTCAGGATCTTTCTTTTCCAAACCTTCGAGTATTGTTCTCTCTGTCGCCCGATCGACACCGTTCAATACTTCCACAATCGCCTCTATACCACCGGTTTGCGTATAATCATGCGTAAATGTTGCGGAAAGTTTTTGTTCCAAAATTTGTTCTACCTCATAAATTACTTCCGGTGATGTGCTGTCCATTAAAGCTATTCTCCTAGCAACATCCGCCTGCATTTCCTCAGGTAAATTGGACAAAATGGTTGCTGCCTGGTTAGCGTCTAAATAGGACAGAATTAAGGCGATCGTTTGCGGATGCTCATTTTGAATAAAATTTAATATTTGATTTGGATCCGCTTTTCTGGCAAAATCAAACGGTCTCACTTGTAATGCTGAAGTCAAACGATTGAGTATGGCTGTTGCCTGCTCACTTCCTAAAGCTTTCTCTAGTATCATTTTTGCATAGCCGATCCCGCCTTGTGAAATATAATCTTGAGCTAAGGCAAGATTATGGAATTCCTCAATAACTTCTTCTTTCTTATCAGCTGTAACATTTTTTATCGTGGAAATTTCCAATGTTAATTTTTCAATTTCTTCCTCTGTTAAATATTTATAAACAGATGCTGATACGTCGGGACCAAGCGAGATGAGAAGGATAGCGGCTTTTTGTTTTCCGGTCAATTCTTTTTTTTCAGCCAAAAAATCACCTCCTTACTCTTGAGAAAGCCATGTACGTATTAGTTTGACAAATTCATCTGGTTTTTCTTTTGCCATCTTTTCAATTTGGTTCTTTCTAATCATTTCTTCTGTTTCTTTCGGTTCATTTAAATCCGGAACATATAGCGGTTCTTGTTTTGTTTCAATAACTTCTTCTTCAACCTCTAGTTCTTCCCGTCGTTTACGTAAAAACAAAATGAGTAAAACAATAATCACAAGTGCAAGAATACCGATAACGATATAACCCCAAACAGGAAAACTACTTTCTGTTGTTTGACTTGGATTCGTCGCTTTTCCTAATAACGGTTGGAAAGTGACAGAAATTTTATTTTCAATATCCGCATCGGTCAAATTAGCATTATTATCGGATTTATCAATCGATGTACGGACAATTGTGCTTAACATATCCTGAATTGCTTGCTCTACCTCCGTCGAAACAGAATCGGGACTTTTGGCATTTGGCGGTTCAACAATCACTTGGATTCCCAAGTCGCGAATTTTAAAAGGACTTTCAACAATTTCTTTACGGATTTTATTCACTTCATAATTGATCGTTTCTTCCGTTTTTTCGTAATCCCCATTACCTGTTGTTCCTTCCGTATAACCGGTCAAAGTATCTCCGGTATCTTCTGCTTGTGGAACGCCACCGTTTGCGGCATTTTCACCTGTGTATGTTTCACTAATTCGTTGAGCGCTGACAGCAATTCCTTCCATATTTTCTTCATCAACAGGTTCGACTAGGTTTTCTTCACGGCTCTCTTGTGTAAAGTCGATATCGGCCGTCACCGATACAGCTACTTTATTTTGACCCATCAACGTACCCAGCATGCTCTGAACCTGCCGTTGTATATCACGTTCTATTTCTTTTTTAACAGCAAATTGATTTTGTAAATCTGTTCCATTTGAAGAATTTTTTGCATTTTCTAAGTCATAGTACTCAAAATTTTGATCCATGATGACGATATTATCAGTAGGAAGGTTTGGTACTGATTTTGATACAAGTGTATACAATGCTTTAATTTGTCCTTCCGAAAAATCGTATCCGGATTCTGTTGTTAACACAATTGATGCGGAAGCTTCTTCATTTTGGTCCTTGACAAAGATGCCATTTTCCGGAAGGGTAATCATGACATTTGCATCTTTAATTCCGTCAATGCTTTTAATCAAGTTGGCCAGCTCGGTTTGCATAGCATCCAATTTCATGACATCAAACTCATTATCTGTCATGCCAAGCCCGGCGTTTTCACTAAAAAATGAGTAATCGATACTGCCTGTTTTAGGAATTCCTTCTGCCGCCAGTTCCACAAGTAATGTGTTAACAGATTCTTTAGGTACGTTTATTGTCGTACCGCCATCTGTAATTTCAGATCGAATCCCTTTTGCATCTAGCGCCTCTTTTATGCTCCCTGTTTCTGCTGGAGTGAGATTACTGTATAAAGGAACCATCGTTGTTCTCGTAGTAAAAAAAACAAGAACAGAAACAATTATAATAAATAAAATAATTGAACCGATCAAAAGGAACTTATGACGTTTTGTTTTCCCCTGCCAATTATTTTTTATTTTCTCTATTGTGTTTTGCAACGTTTCTTTCATCTATCTCTCTCCGAACAGTGATTTTTAATTAAAGTACCTCAAATATCTTTTGCTTTTTAGACTTGCATTCTCATAATTTCTTGGTAAGCTTCAACTACTTTATTACGTACTTCCATTGTTGCCTGTAATGTAATGGAAGCCTTTTGGGAAGCAATCATAACATCATGCAATTCTACGTTTTCTCCTAAAGCCATTTTCTTTGTTAAGTTGTCAGACTGTATTTGAGCATCATTTACTTGATTAATGGCATCCTTTAAAAAATTCGAGAATGTTTTTTGCGCTTTATACGGAGTAACTGCCGAATGACTCGCCTCCGAAACAGCACCGACATTCAGAGAAATCGGGTTGATTGCCAATAATAACACCTCCGTAATTTGATTTTACTAGCGAAAAACTATGTATCTATCATTCATTCACCATATACCTATTTTCCAATGTCCAATGCTTTAACTAACATTGATTTTGAAGCATTAAAGACGGTAACATTCGCTTCATAAGATCTTGTTGCACTAATTAAATCAACCATTTCCTTTAGAGGATCCACATTTGGCATCTGTACATAACCATTTTCATTCGCATCAGGATGGTCAGGGTTATAAACAAGTTTATAAGGAGTTTCGTCTTCTACAATTCTTGAAACTTTTACACCCGAGGTTACCGTATCTTTATTCATCGCCTTATTTAATAAAGTTGAAAATTGTTCACCCTTTGGTTCCAGAACAACCATTTTCCGGCGATAAGGAACCCAACTGCCATTTACGTATTCTGCACGGGTAGAGTCAACATTGGCAACATTTGACGATATTACATCCATCCGTAATCTTTGTGCTGTCAATGCACTGGAAGTAATGTTCAGACCTGAAAACAATTTTATTTTCCTCCCTTAATAACCGATTGGAGCGTTTGAAACTTCCCGCTTATTCTATCGATTAATGCATTGTAATAAATTTGGTTTTCCGCCAATTTTGTCATTTCTTGATCGACATCGACACTATTGCCGCTTTCATTATATTGGATATTATTTTTTACAATTGTTACAGTTCCATTTTCTGAAGGTGGGAAGGGTATATGTTTATTGTTTGTTATTTGTGCAGATAAGTGATTTGTGTTTTTTAGCTCATTTTTTAATACGGTTTTAAAAGGTAATGCCTCTTGTGCCTTATAATTTGGCGTGTCAACATTGGCAATATTTTGCGAAATAACTTTTTGTTTTGTTGTTGAGTAATCCAGTGCTTGACCCAAAATAGAAATTGTATCAGAAAATATTTTCATCCCAGTCTACTCCTTGTCATCAAATTGACATAAAACACATATATACGACAAATTTCGCATTCTTCATCTATTTTAAATCGTAATGTAGATAATGTCTATAAGAGGTCCCAATATATTCATAGGTAATTCTACCTATTTTTCCTATGTGAACAAAAAAATCATGCCATTATTACTAAAAAAAATGACATTGTTTTTTATTATTCGACATATCATAGTAATTTTCCTTCTATTGTGACAAAAATTTCAAAAAGAAAAAGCGCGACCATCTTCCTGCTCTTATCCACTAGGAACATAATGTCCTGTGAAAAAAGAACTAGGCATGGCCGCACTCTTTCATTCAATAATTTATTTATTATGATCTAACTTTTTCAAGTTCTTCTAAAAACTTATCGTTCAATACTTTAATAAACGTACCTTTCATACCTAAAGAACGAGATTCGATGACACCGGCACTTTCTAATTTTCTCAATGCATTGACGATGACTGAACGGGTAATTCCTACTCGGTCGGCAATTTTCGATGCGACAAGTAGACCTTCTTTTCCGTTTAATTCCTCAAAAATATGTTCAATTGCTTCTAATTCACTATAAGAAAGTGAACTGATTGCCATTTGCACAACTGCTTTACTGCGTGCTTCTTCTTCAATTTCTTCCGATTTTTCGCGTAAAATTTCCATACCGACAACAGTAGCACCATATTCAGCTAAAAGCAGATCATCATTATTAAATTCACGACCTAAACGGGAAAGAATTAATGTTCCCAATCTCTCGCCACCGCCGTTAATTGGTACAATAGTCGTTAAACCTGTATTAAATAGTTCTTTATTTTCGACTGGAAATGCAGTGTATTCACTGTTTACATCTATGTTTGCTGTTGTTTCAATAACATTGAATAAACTCTTTGTATATTCTTCCGGGAATTGACGATCTTCTAACATTTGTTTCATTCGATCGTTTTCAATTTGCTCGGTAATGGCATATCCTAATAATTTTCCTCTTCTGCTTACGATAAACACATTTGCATCAATAACTTCACATAAGGTTTCCGACATTTCCTTAAAGTTAACTGGTTTTGCTCCTGCGCTTTGTAACATTGCATTAATCTTTCTTGTTCTTGATAATAGTTCCATTATTCTTCCTCCTAATAATTTGAATTTTGCTTTGAATATTATTTCGACATTGCTAAATTGCAGGTGTTGAAGCACTGCTAGAGAATAAATCGACTTAAATCCTTATCTTTTACGATAACTTCAAGTTTTTCGTCAACATATTGGGCATTTATTACAATTTTCTCCAGCGAAATCTCAGGAGCCTCAAATGAGAGATCCTCAAGTAATTTTTCCATGATTGTATGTAATCTTCTTGCTCCAATATTATCTGTTTGTTGATTTACTTCAAATGCAACTTCAGCAATTCTATGAATAGCATCGTCAGAAAATTCTATTTTTATACCTTCTGTTTCCAATAATGCAACATATTGTTTGATAATGGCATTATTCGGCTCAACAAGAATCCGAATGAAATCTTCAATTAGTAATTTATTGAGCTCAACACGGATTGGAAATCTTCCCTGTAACTCAGGGATCAAGTCCGATGGTTTTGCCGTATGGAACGCACCTGCTGCAATAAATAATATGTGATCCGTTTTTACCGGACCATATTTCGTTACAACGGTTGAACCTTCAACAATTGGTAAAATATCCCGCTGTACACCTTCCCTGGAAACGTCAGCTGAATTATTTGAACTTTTGCTGGTAATTTTATCAATTTCATCAATGAAGATGATACCGGTTTGTTCAGCACGGAAAATTGCTTCTTGGATAACCTCATCCATATCAATAAGTTTGTTTGCTTCCTCATTAATTAATATTTTTCGTGCGTCTTTTACCGGCAGTTTTCTTTTCTTTTTCTTTTTAGGTAACAGGCTAGTTAGAGCATCCTGCATATTCATACCCATCTGTTCAATGCCGGTCCCCTGAAACATATCAAACATGGAAGGTTGTTGTTCTTCGATTTCGATGGTAACAATTTCCTCTTCTAATTCACCATTCGCAAGTTTTTCCCGGATCAATCTTCTCTTTTCAGCTCTGTTTAATTCATCTGAATCATTTTTCAACTGTTCCTCTTGATTCGGTTGACTGCTATTACCAAACAACATTTCAAACGGGTTTTTAAAATTCGTTTCTTTTTTGCCGGATGGAACGAGAATGTCGACAAGACGATTATTTGCATTTTCTTCTGCTTTTTCTTTTACTTGTAGCATCATTTCTTGTTTCACTAACCGTACGCTCGTTTCCACTAGGTCACGAACCATGGATTCGACATCACGTCCAACATAGCCTACTTCTGTAAACTTAGTCGCTTCAACCTTTACGAACGGCGCTTTTACCAATTTGGCAATTCTTCTTGCTATTTCCGTTTTACCAACACCGGTCGGACCAATCATTAAAATATTTTTTGGAATAATCTCATCACGAATTTTGTCAGGCAATAAACTTCTTCGGTATCGATTACGTAGTGCAATGGCTACAGCTCTTTTTGCCGCCGTTTGACCAACGATAAATTGATCTAACCTCTCGACTATTTGCCGCGGAGTTAATTCAATAGACTTTTTCATTTCAACCATTTTGTTTCACTCCTTAAATGAACCCCGTCGTTAAATCTCTTCAACAATAATGTTTCCATTTGTAAAAACACAAATGTTTGCAGCGATCTCTAAGGACGCTTTTGCAATTTCTTTAGCTGACAGACTTTCACCGGCAAATTGTTTTAGCGCTCTTCCAGCAGCCAATGCATAATTTCCACCGGACCCAATTGCTAGAATATCATCATCCGGTTCAATCACTTCACCTGTGCCCGATATAAGTAGCATTTCCTTTTTATCCATGACAATGAGCATTGCTTCCAACTTTCGCAATACCCGGTCACTCCTCCAAAGTTTCGCCAATTCCACTGCGGCTCTTTGCAAGTTCCCGTTAAATTCTTCTAATTTTCCTTCAAACATTTCAAAAAGAGTGAATGCATCAGCGACTGAGCCGGCAAAACCTGCCAATACTTTGCCGCCATAAAGTCTCCGCACTTTTCTAGCTGTATGTTTCATTACAACGGAGTTCCCTAAAGTTACCTGACCATCACCAGCCATTGCACCCTTGCCATTATGATGAATGGCGAAAATAGTTGTTGCGTGAAATTGTTCCACTCCCATGCCTCCTTTTACTCAAGCACGCGGATGATGTGCAAGATAAGTTTTTTTTAAATGCTCTTTTGTAAGATGCGTATACGTCTGAGTAGACGATATGGAAGAATGGCCGAGCAATTCTTGAACCGTTCGTAAATCCGCGCCACGGTTCAATAAATGGGTTGCAAAAGAATGTCTGATCATATGTGGATGAATATGTTTATTCATTCCTGATTGTTTGATCATTTCATCAAAAATATATCGAATACCTCTTGCTGTAAGGGGAGTACCCTTTTGGTTCACAAAAAGATACGGATGGTTTTGTTTACCCATCAGTTTTTTACGACCATATTCAATATATTCGTGAATTGCTTGATTGGCAAATTTTCCATACGGTACATAGCGCTCTTTATTTCCTTTTCCTTTTACAAGAAGAATCGATAAATGTTGGTCTAAATCACTAAGCTTAATCCCGGCACATTCACTTACGCGTATACCTGTAGCATATATGATTTCCAGCAGAGCTTTGTCCCTTTGACCAGCTGGTGTTGAGCAGTCAACGGATTGAAAAAGAACTTCAAGTTCTTCTTCGTAAAAGAAGTCAGGAAGCTTTTTTTCCAATTTTGGTAAGGAAACTTGAGCAAAAGGATTCGTGTCTACTTTAGATTCTCTCATTAAAAACTTAAAGAAGGAACGGATGCTTGAAATTTTTCGAGAAATCGTTTTCTTTGCAAATCGTTGCTCAAATAATTTGGTTAAATATAAACGTGCATCTTGATGGGTAACCTCATTAATGCTTGGAATAGCTTGTTCATCCATGAACATGAAAAAAGTTTTCAATTCATGTTCATAACTGTCGATCGTGAGTTGTGAGTAATTTTTTTCCAGCTGCAAATATTCGATGAACTCCTTAAGCAATAAATTTACATTTTCCATCCGTTTCACCTCTTTAGGCGGCTACTTCATACTACCATAAATTTTTGAATATTGCAATAGGTGTTCACGATTTATTCATAAATTTCTGAATAGCCTCACGCTGTAAAGAAGTTTTCAATTTCAGCAGATAATGAGTCAATTTTCGACAACACGCAACATTGAACATTATTACACATATATATATATTTTGTCCATAAAAAAAATCTATAATAACCGTTAAATTTTGAAAGTTTTTTGAAAGGGAAAGCAAACCATTATTTTAATGAATTAGAATCCATAAAAAACTTATAAGAAAAAAAGAAAGAGCAAGTTTACACTCACTCTTGTGGTTTTTCTTTATAATCGCAATTCGTACATTGGATTTGTACACCTTTTTTAATCTTTTTCTCGACCAGCATTCCGTTACATTTTGGACATGGCCTCGCGACCGGTTTATCCCAGGACAAGAAGTCACATTCAGGATAGCGGCTGCAACCATAAAAGATGCGGTTTTTTTTACTTTTTCTTTCAATAACTTGACCTTTGTTACATTTTGGACAAGGAACACCGATTTCTTTAATAATCGGTTTCGTATTTCGACAATCGGGAAAATTGCTACAAGCCATAAATTTCCCGAATCGTCCCATTTTAATTACCATCGGGTTCCCGCAAATTTCACAATCTTCCCCTGCGTATTCATCCTTGATTTCTATTTTTTCCATTTCCAATTCAGCTTTTTCTAAATACTTCCTGAAATCTTTATAGAACTCATCGATGACTTTAACCCATTGGACTTTTCCTTCTTCAATTTCATCCAGTTCCCGTTCCATTTTTGCGGTAAACTCCACATTAATAATTTCAGGGAAAAATTCAGACATAAGTTGAATGACAATTTCACCCAGTTCTGTCGGTACGAATCTTTTATTTTCAAGGGATACATAACCCCTTTTTTGGATGGTATCCAATGTCGGTGCATAAGTAGAAGGTCTACCAATCCCTAATTCTTCCAGTGTTTTCACTAATCGGGCTTCTGAATATCTTGGCGGTGGCTGGGTAAAGTGTTGTTTCGGTTCGATATCCTTATTTTTTATTACCTCGCCTTCCTTTAGATCCGGAAGAAGAATATCTTTTGTTTCTTGATTATCATCTGTCGCTTCGACATATACTTTCATGAAACCTTGAAACTTCACTTTAGAACCATTCGCACGAAAAACGACTTGCCCATTTACTAAATCCACCGTCATCGTATCCATGATTGCCGGGGACATTTGACTGGCCACAAAACGTTCCCAAATAAGTTTATACAGTTTCCATTGATCTCTGGACAAAAAGTCTTTTATGCTGTTCGGCGTCCTTATCACACTTGTCGGTCGGATCGCTTCGTGGGCATCTTGGACATTCCCTTGTTTTTTTCCTTTTACTTCAACTTGTTCCGCATATTCTTTGCCAAATTCAGCTGTAATAAATTCTTTTGCTTCTTTTTGAGCGGTTTCCGAAACACGAACTGAATCCGTTCTCATATAAGTGATTAATCCGACAGATCCTTCTTTCCCAAGATCAATTCCTTCATACAATTGTTGTGCAATCATCATCGTTTTTCGGGCCCGAAAATTTAACTTTCTTGCAGCCTCTTGTTGTAAAGATGAAGTGGTAAAAGGTGGTGCCGGATTTCGTTTTCTTTCTCTTTTTACAATTGAATTCACTTGAAATTCTTTTTTATCCAATTGTGATAGGATTTTGTTCACTTCTTGTTCGGACTTAAGTTCCAATTTTTCTTTTCCAATCCCGAAAAACTGTGCAGGAAAAGTAATATTTCCATACTCGAACTGTCCACTGATTGTCCAGTATTCTTCAGGGATAAAATTGTTTATCTCATTTTCTCGATCAATAATTAGTTTGACGGCAACCGATTGAACACGTCCCGCACTTAAACCTTTTTTAACCTTCTTCCATAACAACGGACTGATTTTATAACCGACAAGCCGGTCCAGTATTCTTCTTGCTTGCTGAGCATCAACCAAATCCATATTAATGGGTCTTGGATGCTTAAACGATTCTTTGATGGCGTCTTTGGTAATTTCATTAAAAACAACCCGGCAATCGGATGTTGTATCGAGATCCAGTGTATGTGCCAAATGCCAGGCGATTGCCTCACCTTCACGATCAGGGTCAGCTGCCAAGTAAATTTTTTTTGCCTTTTTTGCCGCTGATTTTAATTCTTTTAAGACTGGTCCTTTTCCCCGAATCGTAATATATTTCGGTTCATAGTTATTATCGACATCAACCCCGGTTTGACTTTTTGGCAAATCCCGGACATGCCCCATGGATGCTTTCACTTTATATTTTTTCCCTAAATATTTTTCAATCGTTTTTGCTTTTGCTGGTGATTCTACAATCACTAAATAATCTGACATATAGATCCTCCTTAGAGGTTTCCGCTACTGCTTTTAATTTAGAAACTTCCAAATTAATTTGTTTCCCTCTTATTATATGTTTATACGTTTTGAAAAGCCTTCTCCTTATATTTCAAAAATAAGTTCATTTGAAAGGATTTTCTTCCCAGCAATAAACTATCACTTATTATTAAAGATAATTCGATGATTTGTCAATAAGAAAGTCATTAGATCCAGAAAAACCTTTCAATTTCATTTTTCATATTATATACCCGATTATATGTAAAATGTACTGGAAACGTACATTTAATCAGAGGAATATTCAAATTCAGTTAATATATCTTCAATTGACATGACCAGTTTTGCCCCTTCTTGAATCAGTAAGTTTGTCCCTTTTGATGTTGGCGAAAATATCGAACCAGGAACAGCAAAAACTTCTCTTCCTTCATTCAAAGCGAATTGTGCGGTAATTAACGATCCGCTTTTTTCCTTTGCCTCTATTACAAGGGTTCCAAGAGAAAGACCGCTAATGATTCGATTTCTTGCCGGAAAATAAGATTTATGGGGTTTTATATATGGCGGATACTCGGTTAATAATAAATGCTTATTTTTCATTTCTTCTGCCATAGTAATATGCTCCCTAGGATAAATATGCTCAAAACCACTTCCTAAAACTGCAATTGTCTTACCGTTTGCAGCGATAGCTTGTTTATGAGCTTCAAAGTCGACACCTTTAGCTAAACCGCTTACTATTATAAAGTCCTTTTCCACCAGCTCTTTCACGATTAGTCTCGTTGCGTTTAGTCCGTAAACAGTTGGGATTCGTGTACCGACCACCGCTATCATTTTTTTCTGCAATAGCCTAATGTCTCCCTGGCAATAGAGAACATATGGAGGCATATAAATTTGTTTTAATAAAAATGGATATTCTTTATCAACGATTGTTATGATTGTAATATGTTTTTTATTATAATCGGATAATATTTCTGAAATATTTTTTGTATGAAGATCGTTAAAAAATAACGAAACATATTGTGAGGGTATTTGGAATTGTTCCCGTAAATCATGGGGACTCATGAAATAGATCGACTTTAACGTCGGATCATATGATAGCATTTTGTAAATCGTTTTAACTCCCATCCCGCGACATTCATGAAGATGAATTAACCGCTCTCTCGTACTTACTTCTTTCACTTGACCAACTCCTTTATAAAAAATAGGGGACACCACAAGAATGCGGTGTCCTTTTTGTTTTAATTAATGGGTTTTACATTTTTCGTACAAACCTTTTTCTTTTAACACGTTAATTAGTGTTTCTCCAATAACAGATGGAGTATCAGCCACTTGTATACCACATTCATTCATGACTCGAATTTTTTCATCAGCCGTACCTTTACCACCGGAAATAATCGCACCGGCATGCCCCATTCGCTTTCCAGGGGGTGCTGTCCGGCCACCGATAAAGCCGACTACCGGTTTTGTCATATTCGCTTTGATCCATTGTGCCGCCTCTTCTTCCGCTGTACCGCCAATTTCACCAATCATGATCACAGCATATGTTTCCGGATCTTCATTGAATGCTTTTAACACATCAATAAAATTCGTGCCATTAACCGGGTCACCACCAATTCCGACAGCGGTTGTTTGACCAATACCAGCCTGAGTCAACTGATGGACGGCTTCATATGTTAATGTTCCGGAGCGGGAAACAACGCCGACATGTCCTTTTTTGTGAATATATCCCGGCATAATACCAATTTTACATTCATCCGCGGTAATGACACCCGGACAGTTTGGACCGACGAGACGTGTCTTCTTCCCTTCCATATATCGTTTCACTTTAACCATATCCAAAACCGGTATATGTTCAGTGATACATATAACTAAATCCAATTCTGCATCGACTGCTTCAATAATCGCATCGGCGGCAAACGGAGCCGGAACGTAAATAACTGATGCATTTGCTCCCGTAGCTTTTACAGCTTCACTTACTGTATTAAAAACAGGTACTCCCTCAACTTCCGTTCCACCTTTACCGGGTGAAGTACCTCCGACAATTTTTGTCCCGTATTCCAGCATTTGTTTTGTATGAAAAAGTGCTGTTTTCCCTGTAATACCTTGCACAATCACCTTTGTGTCTTTATTGATAAAAACGCTCATACTTTTCCCCCTCTTTTCGCAATTATCCTGTTTGTTACACGTGCAATCCCTAAATGATCATTTACCAACTAATTCCACGATTTTTTGTGCACCATCTGCCATTGATTCGGCAGGAACAATATTCAAGCCGGATTCATGTAAAATATTTTTTCCTAATTCTACATTTGTTCCTTCCAACCGTACGACTAACGGTACAGATAAACCGATTTGTTTTGCTGCTTCTACGACACCGGTTGCAATAACATCGCACTTCATAATTCCGCCGAAAATATTGACAAAAATTCCTTTGACATTATTATCAGACAAAATGATTTTAAATGCTTCCGTAACTTTCTCAGCCGTTGCACCGCCACCGACATCAAGGAAGTTAGCCGGTTCCCCGCCGTAATATTTAATGATATCCATTGTTGCCATGGCGAGACCTGCTCCATTGACCATACATCCAATATTTCCGTTTAATTTAATATAGCTTAAGTCATATTTTGAAGCTTCAATCTCTTTTGGATCCTCTTCGTCAAGATCGCGATATTCGAGGATATCCGGATGACGATACAATGCATTGCTGTCAAAATTCAATTTTGCATCTAATGCCATTACCTTCCCGTCACCTGTTATAACAAGCGGATTGATTTCAGCAATGGAACAATCTTTTTCTACAAATACAGTGTATAATCCGGTCATAAATTGGACAGCTTGATTGACGAGTTCTTTCGGAATGCCAATATTAAAGGCAATCCTTCTTGCTTGGAATGGTGCAAGACCAATAAGCGGGTCAATGGTTTCTTTAAATATTTTCTCTGGTGTTTTTTCAGCTACTTCTTCAATTTCCATACCGCCTTCACTGGATGCCATTAAAGTCACTCTTGAAGTGGCACGGTCTAAAACAATACCAATATAATATTCTTTTTTGATATTGCAACCCTTTTCAATGAGTAAGCGTTTAACTTCCTTCCCCTCAGGACCCGTTTGATGGGTAACAAGGGTTTTCCCCAGCAACTCACCCGCATATGTACGAACTTCATCTAAATTTTTCGCAATTTTCACACCGCCTGCTTTTCCCCTTCCACCGGCATGAATTTGGGCTTTTACAACAACGACATTACTGTTCAATTCTTTTGCAGCTTGAACTGCTTCATCAACTGTAAATGCAACTTTACCATCCGGAACAGAAACTCCATACTTTCTGAGAAGTTCTTTTCCTTGGTATTCATGAATATTCATTCTCCATCCTCCTGTCAAACAAAAAAATAAGATTGCATACCAATTGTAATATAATGCAGAAAATAATGTCTAGTTTTATGCAAAAATATCTTTCTTTAAGTTTCGTTTTTTATGGTTAAAACTTTTGATCATGACTACTTTCTACGTTCTCGAACACTATCAATTTGATAAATAAAGGCGAGTACTTCTGCAACAGCTTTATATAATTCTTCGGGAATTGTTTCATTTATATTGATTTTCCCTAATAATTCTACAAGTGCTGCATCTTCGTGAATGGGAATGTTATGTTTTGCGGCTTCACGGATAATATTTTCGGCAATTTTACCCCTCCCTTTTGCTTTCACAACAGGAGCAATATTTGCTGCTTCATCATATTTTAAAACCACTGCTTCTTTTCGTTCATCTTCTTTTTTCATATTCTCACATCCAAGCTTCCCGATTGCACAGGTGGAATAAGATTTTGTTCCCCCGAATTTGTTTGCCGGTTGGCATCGATTTTTTCAAATTTAATTGCAGCGAGCTGATAGTTTAGTTTTTTCAAGTTTTCCTTTAATAAATCAACAAATGGTTGACTAAGATGTTCAATCTTGTCATCTTCGCAAAAAATATAAAGGCTGATTGTTCTATTTTGGACTTGCATGCGAGACACAATTTTTCCCAGACTGGGCATTTGAAGATCAAAAATAATCAGGCAAAAATTCGGATCTAATTTACCATCTTCTGTTTTTTTCCCACGCCAATGGATATTCGCATCGATCACTTTTTCAGCCAGTGGAAGCGGAAGAGATAGAGTCATTTGTAGTAATCCGTTGCTTTCGACATTGACTAATTGTGTACCTATAATTTTGTGAAATAATTGTTCCGCTTCTTTTTTTACCGGTAAAGGCAGCCCGTCCATCGTCAATAGTTGGATTAATTGACCTTTTAATGGCAATTTTTTCATTTCTGCCCCATTTATTAATGCTTCATAGTTCATACCGAGCAAAGTGTTTAATTGGCGGAAAAGTTGATGGATTTTATTCCCGTCTGACCCATTTAAAGAGAAAGCAATATTCGGATCATCTTTACCCAATAAATGCTGTAAGGTTTGGACAATGGGCAGGTTCTTTGCCCGGCTATCTTGATTCAGTTGTTGATACAAATTTTCAATAAGAACCGATAAAGGGGAACTGCTTTTCATGGATAATAAGCTTTGAAATACAACATCCGTCATCGGTAAATTATGTTTATCCATCTGTTGGACGATCTCAAGAACTTTTTGAATATCATTGACTTGATTTATCCAATCGGCAACTTTTGTTAGAACATTTCTCTCAAACGAAAAATTCATTTGTTTCCATTGTTGTAAAAATTCATTCATCAATTTTGTTTTCGGTAAATGTAAAAATGATAAAAACGCATCATTATTTGAGATATTATCCAAAACTTTTAATTGAATGGTTCCGTCTGTTTTAACCACTTCAAACCAATAATCTTTTCGGACGTCGAGGGGAGCCTCGATGTTGGCGATTATTTTTTCTCCGCCAATTTGAATAATGGCATGATTAGAAGGATCAATATACCGGACTTTGCCACAAAAAATTTGCCCCGGTTTAAAAACTGGAGTTCGGTCAAGTTGCGATCTTTTGTTTGATTGTATAATTGATTGCATCGAATCGATGTTCATTTGCATCATCCCGATCAATTTCTTTATTTTTCATTTTCGTTATGTATATATTCTTTTATCGGAGCGAATGTCTTTCGATGAATGGGGGTCGGACCAAATTTACGGATTGCTTGAATATGTTCACGGGTTCCGTAACCGGCATTTTTTTCAAACTGATACTCGGGATACTTTTTACTGTATTCCATCATTAGCCGATCACGATAAACTTTTGCAATAATTGATGCACTGGCGATGGACACCGATAATGAATCACCTTTTATTAATGATCGCTGGGTAATAGGCGTATCAATCTTCATTGCATCAATTAAAAGAAAGTCAGGAAAAATTGATAATTGGTTAATTGCTATATTCATTGCTTTTTTTGTCGCTTGATAAATATTGATTTCGTCAATTACATCGGCTCCAACCACACCGATACCGATAGCTAACGCCTCGTTTTTAATCTCTTGATATAACTGTTCACGTTTTTTGCTTGATAGTTTTTTTGAATCATTAATTCCGGAAATAAATATATTTTCCGGTAAAATAACAGCCGCAGCAACAACCGGACCTGCCAACGGACCTCGACCTACTTCATCAATTCCGGCAACATATTGGAAACCTTGCTTTTGTGCTTCTTTTTCATATACCATCATTTTTTCAAAACGCCGCTTCTCTGCCATTAACTCTTCTTGTTTTTTCTTCCAACGTTGGAGAAGTGCTTGGACACCTTTCCGTTCATCTTGCTGACATTTTTTAACAAAAGGGTCATCTGGTTCTGTTACAGATTGCAAAATCATTTCGATTTCTTTAATTGTTTGTTTCATTTGACAGGCCCTCTTTTTTTATTTGTTCAGGTGGCATTTCGAAAGTGAGGCGGCCAAGTTTCAGTGAACGGATATCACGGATAATCACCTCTGCGGTTTTATCATAATCAACCATGCCTCCACCCGCCAAGCATCCCCTTCTTGTCCCGATGGCATCAAATATCTCAACAATTTCTTCGGGAATATGATGAAACCCATATCGTTCCATTAAACGATCCGGATACTCTTTTTCCAGAAAGCGAAGAGCAAAAACGGCAACATCTTGTAAGTTTAAAATCGTATCTTTAATGGCCCCTGTCAAAGCAAGGTTAAAGCCCACCTGTTGATCTTCAAATTTTGGCCAGAGGATTCCGGGCGTATCCAATAGTTCGATTTCCTTTCCAACTTTAATCCATTGCTGCGCTTTCGTTACACCGGGCGTATTTCCGGTTTTGGCGATGTTTTTTTTGGCCAGACGATTGATTAACGTTGATTTACCGGAATTTGGTATTCCCACGACCATCGCTCTAATGGCACGCGGTTTTATTCCTTTTGCCCGCATTTTATCAAACTTTTCACTAACGATTTGTTTTGTCGTTGTTACGATTGCTGCCATTCCTGCTCCCGATTGAGAATTAATTGGAATGGCGACAACGCCTTGTTTTTGAAAATAGGAAACCCATTCTTTCGTTTTTTTTGCATCAGCCATATCTGCTTTATTTAATAAGACAATTCTAGGTTTCTGTTTAATAATTTCATCAATCATTGGATTGCGTGAAGACAAAGGTATGCGTGCATCTATCAATTCATATACAATATCGATTAATTTCAATTTTTCGGTTACTTCTCTTCTTGCTTTTGCCATATGGCCTGGAAACCATTGGATCGACATAATCTCACCCTCCAGTCTAAACAAAGTCTCTGGTGTTGTTCACTTCTTTAATGAATCCAACGAAATTCTTCCAAAGGCCAGTAAATAATACTTGCTTTCCCAAGGATTTCATTAATTGGTACAGGACCGATATGTCTGCTGTCTTTACTGTATCTGCGATTATCTCCCATAACAAACACATAGCCTTCCGGAACTTTTACAGTAAAAGGTTCTGTTAGCGTTCCACCTATCAAGTCTTTTTTATAATCATCTAAATAAGGCTCGTCCATCGCTTTTCCATTAACATATAAAGTATCATTATTGTATTCAATGGTTTCGCCGGGAAGACCGATGACCCGTTTTATATAATCCTTTTCTTCTGATGCGTGGAAAACAACGATATCAAAACGTTTTGGCTCACCTATTTTGTATGATAGTTTATTAACGATCATCCGGTCACGATCCTCCAATGTCGGCATCATGGATTCACCGTCAACGATAATTGGAGTAAAAAGAAATAAACGAATGACTGCTGTTAATGCAGCCGCAAAGACGAGAATTTTTATCCACTCCCATAATTCACTATTTTTTGCCATATGAACGCCCTCTCTTTTCTCAAAAAAATTTTCAGCTTCTATAATTGTATGTATGCTTAATTATAACTATTTTATAGAATAAATATAATGGTTAGACTTAAAAAGCCCATTTTCTAAAAACTTACGGTCAAAGGAAAATTTTTATTGTTGCTAAACAATCGGAAATTTTCAATAAACATCTTCTAAATATTTTAAAAAAGTATTTTAAAATAAGCAAATTTGTGGATAGGATGAAAAAAAGAGCTTGTAGGCAAGCTCTTTTTTTCATGCATCAGCAGCAATGTTTTATTAAAGAATTTCTTTAATTCGTGCTGCTTTCCCACGCAGATTACGTAGGTAATATAGTTTCGCGCGTCTAACTTTACCACGGCGTACCACTTCAAGTTTTACGATTTTTGGTGAATGAAGAGGGAATGTCCGTTCTACACCAACCCCGTAGGAAACTTTACGCACAGTGAAAGTTTCACTGATTCCGCCGCCACGACGTTTGATTACAACACCTTCAAACAATTGCACACGTTCCCGGTTTCCTTCCACTACCTTAACATGAACACGAACAGTGTCACCAGGACGGAATGCAGGCAGGTCTGTGCGAAGTTGCTCTTTTGTAATTTCATCGATAATACCTTGCATTCGAATCAACTCCTTCCAACAGATGCTCATACAGAACAATTCACTGCAGCGGAACATCGTTATAACAGGCATGGATCAATATCCAAAACCACAAATTATATATTACCACACAGAATAGTAGTAAATCAATAAAGTTTTTATTTTTTTGTTGTATTCTTCTTGCAACTAACCGTTTCGTTTCAATTCGTTTAACCATTCAATTTCCTGTTCCGTTAACGGATAGGATTCCAACAGATCCGGCCTGCGTTCAAGCGTCCGTTTCAGCGATTGTTTTCTTCTCCACTCATCAATAAGCTTATGATTACCGGATAAAAGTACATCGGGTACTCGCATCCCGCGAAATTCGGCAGGTCTTGTGTAATGGGGATGCTCTAAAAGCCCGGTTGAAAACGAATCAAGAACAGGTGAGTCCTCATTACCTAAAACACCCGGTAACAATCGGACGATACTATCAACGACTACCATTGCAGCTAATTCACCGCCTGTTAAAACAAAATCGCCGATGGAAATTTCATCGGTTACAAGATTTTCCCGGATTCTTTCGTCATATCCCTCATAATGTCCGCAAATAAATAAAAGATGTTCCTCTCTTGCCAATTGTTCCGCTTTCTTTTGTGTATAACGCTCTCCTTGGGGACAAAGAAGAATCACTCTTGGTGATGAATTCGTTACGCTCTCAATATGTTCAACCGCATGGAAAATCGGTTCCGGTTTTAAAACCATCCCTGCCCCGCCGCCATATGGATAATCATCTACCGCTTGATGTTTATCCGTGGAAAAATCGCGGAAATTTGTTATATGGTACTGAACTTTTCCTAATTCCATTGCTTTTTTTAAAATCGACTCGTTGATAACTCCTGTAAACATGTTGGGAAAAAGCGTTAAAATATCGATGCGCATTAATCAAACAATCCTTCCATTGGTTCAATCCAAACCACTTTTTCATTCACATCCACTTTTTTTACAATTTCCTCAATATAGGGAAGGTAGTATTCTTTATGATCTTTACCTTTAATCACCCAAACATCATTGGCACCGGGTGTTAAGATTTCTGTAATGATCCCGTATTCCTTTTCGTCCGGTCCTTTCACCGTGCAACCGATGATTTCATGAAAATAATATTCATTTTCTTCCAGTCGGTCCAATTGATCAGCCGCTATTTTTAATAATCCGCCTTTAAATTTTTCAACTTCATTAATGTTTGTATACCCTTCAAATTGTAATAAATCAAAGTTTTTATGACGTCGCCAATTTTTAATTGTCAAAGAGATCGGTTCCTTCGCATTTTGTAAAAATAAATATAAGGTTGCCCCCTTTTGATAGCGTTGTTCGGGAAAATCTGTAACGGAAATCACTCGTACTTCTCCGTTAATCCCGTGGGTATTAACAATCTTGCCGACATTGAAATACGTTTGCAAACATATCACCTCTATTTTATATCTACGACATTTCCATCTTTAACAGTAATTTTTCTGTTAAGGAGTGATTCATTCCAATTATCACCAATATTAACGTCAATAAGTCCTTGTATCTCTCGCTCTTTTAATTCGGAGCCTAAAGGAAGAAGGTCAAGTTGTTCTATTTGAAATTCTAGCAATTTTACCTTCTCTTTTCTTTTCTCTATTTCTTTTTCAAAATATGTATTTATGCTGGAAACAGGGTATTTTTTCATTTTTTCCATACGCTTCATTTCAAATTTCAGTTGGTCGATTTCCTTTAATAATTGTTGTCTTCTTTCTTGAAAGGATATAAACAACTGTTTTTTACTTGATTCGGTTAATATTTGATTAACCGTTATGGTGGTTATTATTTGCATGTTAAAAATTCCCCTCCTCCCTGATCTTAATCTATATACGAAAAAAGGAGGGAATTCCCTGATGGGCCCCCTCCTTATTCACTGATCTCCAGAAAAACCTTCTTCTTCAATGTTGCATGTGCATGAGCATAAACAACAGTCCGAATCGCCTTTGCCACTCTACCTTGTTTCCCGATAACTTTCCCGATGTCTTTACTGTTAACTTTCAATTTGTAAATAATGCGGTTTTCATTTTCTTCCACATCAATTTTTACGTCCTCAGGAAAATCGACAAGGGGTTTGACGATAGTTTCGATCAAGTTTTCCATGATATCACTTATTTACCGTATTTTTCATTATGGAATTTTTCTAAAACACCTTTACTAGAAAGAAGATTCCGAACTGTGTCAGAAGGTTTTGCACCATTTCTTAACCATTTCAAGGCTAACTCTTCATTGATTTCGAGTGTTGCCGGATCTGTTAACGGATTGTAAGTTCCGATTGTTTCGATTTGACGTCCGTCACGAGGGGAACGTGAATCTGCTACAACGATACGATAAAAAGGAGATTTTTTTGCTCCCATACGTTTTAAACGAATTTTTACTGCCATAATATATTGCACCTCCAAATAGTTTCACACAAGTAGATATAATAGCAAGAAATAAATTGTTTGTAAAGTATTTTTTCTTAACAGCTATTCTTTTTATAGATTAGCAAATTTTTTTCCAAAAGGCAAGATGATAACAAATTATATATTACATGAATGGTAATTTAAATCCGCCTTTTTTCTTGCCTTTTTTCGTCATATTGTTCATTTGTTTCATCATTTTCTTCATTTCTTCAAATTGTTTAAGCAAACGATTTACTTCCGGGACTGTTCTTCCGCTCCCTTTGGCAATTCGTTTTCTTCTAGAGGCATTAATAATTTCCGGATGTTCTTTTTCTTCCTTTGTCATGGAACGAATGATAGCTTCAACGTGAGCTATTTGCTTTTCGTCGATCTTTAAATTGTTAAGCCCCTTTATTTTATTAGCACCAGGCAACATTTTAATCAAGTCATCCAACGGTCCCATGTTACGCACTTGTGATAATTGATCAAGAAAATCGTCCAATGTTAATGAGGCGGATCGCATTTTCTTTTCTAATTCTCTTGCTTTTTCTTCATCGACATTGGCTTGTGCTTTTTCAATTAATGATAGAACATCACCCATACCAAGAATTCGGGATGCCATTCGTTCCGGATGAAACGGTTCAAGCGCGTCCATTTTTTCACCCATCCCGACAAATTTAATCGGTTTTCCCGTAACGGCCCGGATTGAAAGGGCTGCCCCGCCTCTTGTATCCCCGTCCAGTTTCGTTAAAATTACACCGGTAATACCGAGTTGATCGTTAAAACTCGTTGCAACATTCACCGCATCTTGACCGGTCATTGCATCGACAACAAGAAAAATTTCATCCGGTTTAACCGCTTCTTTTATATTTTTTAATTCATCCATTAAGTTTTCATCAATATGGAGTCGACCGGCTGTGTCAATTAAAACATAATCATGATGTTCTGCTTTTGCATGTTCAATCGCTTTCGCAGCAATTTCGACCGGACTCACCTGATCACCTAGAGAAAAAACCGGCATAGTAAGCTGTTTTCCCAACGTTTGCAACTGATTAATGGCGGCCGGACGATAAATATCCGCGGCAACCAAGAGCGGCTTTCGATTATAATTTTTCCTGAGTAAATTAGCCAGTTTCCCTGTCGTTGTTGTTTTCCCTGCCCCTTGCAATCCGACCATCATAATTACGGTTGGAGGCTTGGGACTGACAGCAATTTTACTTTGTTCGCCACCCATCAATTCAGTTAATTCTTCTTTAACAACTTTAATCACTTGTTGACCGGGGGTAAGACTTTTCATTACCTCTTGCCCAATTGCCCGTTCACTTACTTTTTTGATAAAATCTTTAACGACTTTTAGGTTGACGTCGGCATAAAGTAAAGCAAGACGGACTTCTCTCATCATTTCTTTCACATCCGCCTCGGTAACTTTTCCTTTACCGCGGATTTTTTGCATGGTTTTCTGCAACCTGTCAGCTAGTCCTTCAAACGCCATAGGTCGACCTCCTAATCTAATTCTTGTATTTCCTTTAAAACATCAAAAATTTCCTTGCTTTCCTCTTTTTTTATATGTTTTTCCAATAAGGAGGAGAGTTTTTTAAACATTTTTTGCCGCATAAGGAATTTTTCATAAAGATGTAGTTTATCCTCGTATTCTTCCAGCATTGCTTCAGTACGCTTGATGTTATCATAAACCGCTTGTCTTGAGACTTCAAATTGTTCTGCAATTTCTCCAAGGGAAAAATCGTCCAAATAATAAAGAGACATGTAATTTTGTTGTTTTGGAGTGAGCAAATCTTGATAAAAATCAAACAAATAATTCATTCTTGTTGTTTTTTCTAACATTGTTTCACCCTCCACTGTTAAGCAAAACACCTTTACACCGCTAATCTTACATAGTTTAAAAGAAAATGTCAATCCGGAATAGGTGAAACTTCCAGGGGCTATCCTAATAGTACAACTTCTAAAATTTTATTGCTAAAAGAATAGGTTCGGTTGATTTTTGGCTTTCTGGACAGCTCCTGGTTAGTTGAACCAAATCGGGCATGTTACGGACACTTCCCTCCTTCCTTTTGCTTTCTTGGTTGACTTAATCTTTAAGGAAGGAGATTAGTGCCCGTTCATGCGGGGCAAGGTGAAACATCAATCTTCTTTGTTTTCATCTGCCAAACCTGCAAATAGACCGTATACATATTGTTCCAAATCAAAGGGTTGCAGATCATCCATTTTTTCTCCAAGACCAACAAACTTTACAGGGATGTTTAATTCTTTTCTAATCGCAATCACAATTCCGCCTTTTGCTGTGCCGTCCAGTTTGGTAAGAACGATACCGGTGACATCAGTTGCCTCCTTGAATTGTTTCGCTTGGATCATTGCGTTTTGTCCGGTTGTCGCATCAAGAACAAGCAGTACTTCGTGCGGGGCACCGGGGATTTCACGTTCAATAACTCGTTTTACTTTCTCTAATTCTTTCATTAAATTCACTTTGTTTTGCAGTCGTCCGGCTGTATCACATAATAAAATATCGGCCTTACGCGACCGGGCAGCCTGAATAGCATCATACATTACCGCTGCAGGGTCTGACCCTTTATTTTGCTTAATGACGTCTACACCGACCCGCTTGCCCCACACTTCCAACTGTTCAATTGCACCTGCTCGGAATGTATCACCGGCTGCCAACAACACCTTCTTCCCCTCTTGTTTGAATTTATAAGCAAGTTTACCGATGGTCGTCGTTTTTCCCACACCGTTAACGCCAACAAATAAAATGACAGTCAAACCATTATCTTGAATATTTAAGGAAGTAATTTGTTCATCATCGGACTCATAGATATCAACTAATTTTTCCACGATAATTTCTTTTACTTGTGAACTTTCCTGGATATTGCGTCTTTTCACTTCCATTTTTAATTCATCGACTAATTCCAAAACTGTATCAAAACCAACATCGGCCTGAATCAACACTTCTTCAAGTTCTTCAAAAAAATCTTCATCTACTTTTCGATAGCGGGCAACAAGATCATTCATTTTGTCTGAAAAGCTTTGTCGTGTCTTTGTTAATCCATCTTTAAACTTCTCGGTAACCGTTTCTGTTTGTTTCGTCAATTTTTCTTTCAACTTATCAAAAAAACCCATAGCCACACATCCCTTAGCATTGTAATTTACCTTTCCCGTTTTTTAGCCCACATTTGCGGTATCTTCCAAACGAACGGAAACAAGTTTGGATACACCTGATTCCTGCATGGTTACACCATATAATACATCCGCTTCTTCCATCGTTCCTTTCCGATGAGTGATGACGATGAATTGGGTTTCACTGCTGAAATGTTTTAAATATTGGGCGAAACGGTATACATTTGCTTCATCCAAGGCCGCTTCTACTTCATCTAAAATACAGAACGGGACCGGTCTAACTTTTAAAATTGAGAATAAAAGAGCGATTGCTGTCAATGCCCGTTCGCCGCCGGATAACAAACCTAAGTTTTGTAATTTTTTCCCCGGTGGCTGAGCGATAATGTCAACGCCTGTATTCAATAAATCATCCGGCATTGTTAATTTCAATTCAGCTCGTCCACCACCGAACAGCGACTTAAACACGGAATCAAACTGTGACTTGATGGCAGTAAATGTTTCACTGAACCGTTTTATCATCTCGTCATCCATTTCCTCGATGACTTGAAACAATGTATTTTTTGCCGATAGCAAATCATCTCTTTGCTCTGTCAAAAACTTTAATCGCTCTGATATTCTTTCATATTCATCAATGGCACCCAAATTGACAGTTCCTAATTCATCGATCGCCAACTTGATTAATTTTACTTTTTTCTTCGCTTCCTCATAAGCAACCGTCATTGGATATTGCTCTTTTGCTCTTTCAAACGTTAACATATATTCTTCACTTAATGTCGTTAATCGATTTTCAAGATCAACATCCATCCGGTTCAACTTCACTTCTTCATCCGTTAAACTTTGTGTCAATCCTTTATGCTGCCGTTTTAACTCCTTTACTTCCTGCTCTAAGTCTTCCAATGCTTGTTGAAATTCCAGCCGCTGTTTTCGCCGTTCCGCAATTAGTTCAATTGTTTTATTTTTTTCCATGGCTTTTCGTTTCGCTTCTTCGGCAATTTTGTTTTCTCCGGAATGATCGGTTTCCATTTCTTTCATTAGCAGTGACAAATCTTCTTTGTTATTTTTTAGTTGGTTGTGAATTTCTTCATGTCTTTCTTTATTTGTCTGGAGTTGATTTAGCACATGATGAAGTTGTTCTTCCATCTTGGCAATATTTACTTTTAAATTATTTATTTCTTCGGTAATATCCGTTTTTTTCGATTGATCAAGGTTTCGCTTTTCAGATAGTTCGTTAATTAATTGATCGGTTTCGGCAATTTTCGCATTGATTTCCTCGAATACTTTTTCATTCGCTGCCTTTTTGTCCAGCAGGCCGGATATTTCTTCATCGTATGCAGCATCTTCCGTATCAAATAAAGTAAGCCGCTCCTGGATGTTTTTTTCGTTCCACTGGATTTCTTTCAGTTGATCCTTTAGTTGCAATTCTTGTTGACGGAGTGTTTCACCTGTTTTTTGAATGGTTTGCAGTTTTTCTTCTTTCTCCTTCATCAGGTGTTTTTTTACTTTTACATCCTTTTCAAGTTTCGTACACTGGTTTTCCATCTCGACAAGTTTTTGTTTTAAGGTATCAAGTTCCAGTTTTCGGCTTAATAATGAACCGGTATTTTTCTTTAAGGATCCCCCGGTCATGGAACCACCCGGGTTCACTACATCTCCTTCTAAGGTAACGATTCGGTAGCGACGTCCGGAAAGTGCCGCAAGATCATTTGCACCGCGAAGATCTTTACTGATAATTACATTTCCGAGTAGATTGTGAATGATGTTTTGATATTTTTGATCATAGTCCAATAATTCAGCTGCGATGCCAATATAACTTGGGTGAGTTTCCAGACGTTCTCGCATGTTTTTTGGTAATTCTTTCGGTTGAATGACAGATAACGGAAGAAATGTCGCCCGTCCATACCCATGAGCTTTTAAAAACTTGATCGCCTGTCTTGCATGTTCTTCTGTTTGAACGACAATATACTGTTGACTGCTCGACAAGGCAACATCCAATGCCACTTGAAAAGATTTTTTAACTTTAATCAGTTCGGCGACAGCACCTTCAATGCCTTGAAGCTGGTCTTTTGCTTTCAAAATTTCCTTAACGCCTTGGTAAAATCCGGAATAGTCTTCTTCCATTTCTTCCAGCAATTCTTTCCGTGACTTTGCCTGTTGGACATATTGAAGAGCTTGATAATATGTTTTTTCAACTTTTTCATATTGTCTTGTCAATTGCTCTAATTGATTTCGCTCATCCCGAAATTGTCCGGCAGTCTGGTCAATTTGTTTTTCCAAGTTAGCAAGTTGTTTTTCCAACTCACCCTTTTTAAAAAGGATTTCATTTCTTTCGGCAATATACTTATGGTTATCATTTCGGAGTCGTTCTTGCTTCAATTTAAGTTGCTCTAATTGCTGGGTAATATGACGATGGTCATTTTTTATAGCAGCTTGTTTGTTCAGCAGTTCAATATAGTCACTCTTTAAAGATTCGATTTTTTCTTCTACATCAACGGAATACGCTGCCAATAATTTTTGTAAATCCTTCAATTTCTCCTTTTCTTCATTTAATCTTGTGCTGGTTTCATTTTTTTGCTGCTCCAAAATGGCAATTTCCTGATCAAGTGCAATTAATTTTTGTTCTCCTTCATCAATTGCCTGCTTGAGCTGGGTTCGAATTTGACCGGCATTTTTTTTCCGCTCTTTTAAAACTTCCCGTTTCCCTTCCAATTTTTCCAATTCTTCACTCGTAATCAGCAACAAATGTTGTAGTTGATCAATTGATTCATCCAAAGCTGTCATTTGATCACGCAACCGGGTCACATTCGCTTCTTTTGATTGTAATTGCGTAGATAATTCCAGCTCTTTATCTTTATTTTCTTCTAATTGCTTTTTCTGTTTTTCCCATTTTTCATGAAGCTGTTCAATTTCATACACTAACAAACTGATTTCATATTGTTGCAATTCATCTTTTTTTTGCAAGTAATCTTTTGCCATGGAGGCTTGAATTTTTAAAGGTTCCTCTTGAGCTTCCAATTCATGAATGATATCCCGAACTCTGTTCAAATTTTCTTCAGTTTCTTTTAATTTCACTTCAGCCTTCTTTTTCCGTGTTTTATATTTTAAAACACCGGCTGCCTCCTCAAAGATCGTTCTTCTTTCTTCGGATTTACTGTTTAAAATTTCTTCCACTTTTCCTTGGCTAATAATTGAAAAAGAATCCCTTCCAAATCCGGTATCCATTAATAAATCGACGATATCTTTCAGGCGACATGGCTGTTTATTAATAAAGTACTCACTTTCACCTGAACGGTACATTCTTCTTATAATACACACTTCATTGTAATCGATCGGCAAAAAATGGTCCTCATTTTCCAATGTTAACGAAACTTCGGCAAAATTGAGCGGCTTTCTCGTATCGCTTCCGGCAAAGATGATATCCTCCATTTTGCCGCCACGCAATGATTTCGCAGACTGTTCTCCTAATACCCAGCGAATCGCATCGGTGATATTACTTTTCCCACTGCCATTTGGCCCTACTACGGCTGTAACACCCGGAACAAAATCGACCGAAATTCTCTCCGCAAAAGATTTAAAACCAACTAATTCCAAACGTTTGAGAAACATCTAGCCCCTCCTAACTACTATTGTCATGATTCCGGCGTTTTGGTCAGTTTCGTTAACGCCATATGGGCTGCTTTTTGCTCAGCCTCTTTTTTTGATTTCCCAACACCTGTACCTAAGCTTTGATTATTTAATTTTACTTGTGTAACGAATTCTCGATTGTGTGCAGGGCCTTTTTCAGCGAGAATTTCATATTCAAGTGTACCCAAACCATCTCGTTGAACAAGTTCTTGCAATTGGCTTTTATAATCCATCACATGAGAAAAAGCACCTTGTAGTATTTTAGGAAAAACGGTCTTCTCTAAAAACTTGACAACTGTTTCCAACCCTTGATCCAAATAGGTGGCTCCAATAAAAGCTTCAAAAGCATCAGCAAGTAATGCGGGACGTTTTCTTCCGCCGGTTAATTCTTCCCCTTTACCAAGGCGCATCAAATCACCAAAGTCTAACTCCTGAGCAAAAGATAAAAGAGAAGGTTCACAAACAATTGCTGCCCGTAACTTGGTCATATCGCCTTCTTCCATCATCGGGTACGTTTTATAGAGAAAATCGGAAACCGTTAATTCTAAAACAGCATCCCCTAAAAATTCCAAGCGTTCATTATCTTCTCTTCTTTTTCTGCGATGCTCATTCACATATGATGAATGGGTAAAAGCCTGTACGAGTAAAGCTTCATTTTGGAAATGGATACCGACCCTATCTTGAAACTCTTTAAATTTATTGTCCAATTGGTTTTTATTCATGTCTTTCGTCCGTTTTATTTTTGTCATTGATTTACACCTCTTGTTTTATACAATCAAGTTTAGACTACCAAAGTCATACTCGTAAAGATATTTTTTCACCTTTTATTTTTGCCAAAGATTTTTTCCTTTAGACGGCGCAAAAGACGCATCGTTACTATTAAAATCATAACCGAAAAATGACGTTTCTGTGAAGAGGCACCACGCTTTACTTTTCAGAATCTGCAATTCCGAGTTTTTTAAAATAAATCCCTAAATCAATAGAAAACACCTCACTTTTACAAGTGAAGTGTATTCGTCAATACTATTTAATTATAAATCACTTGGATTGATTTACAACAAGTATTCCAAATTAAAGTTTACTTTCTATGTAAGATACAGCATCTCCTACAGTAACAATCTTTTCTGAATCTTCATCAGAAAATTGCAGACCAAATTCATCCTCTAGTTCCATGACTAATTCGACTACATCAAGGGAGTCTGCACCAAGATCTTCCTTAAAAGTGGCTTCAGGTGTAACTTTTGATTCATCAACCCCAAGGCGGTCAACAATTATTTTCGTTACACGTTCCAGTACGTTCGACATTACTTCACCTCCCCTCAAGTATTATATATAAATAGACAAATAATATAAAGGGTAAGTTAAAAAAATTTTACCCTAGTATCCAAATTTTTCAAGCTCTGAAAATTCCAACTTCTTATCTTTAAAATTACATGTACATTCCGCCGTTTACATGAATCGTTTGACCGGTAATATAACTGCTTTTCTCTGATGCCAAGAAAGCAACAACATAGGCAATATCTTTCGGTTCACCAAGTCTTGCCAAGGGAATCTGCTTATATAACTCCTGTTTTACGTCCTCCGGTAATTTGTCAGTCATATCCGTTGTGATAAAACCGGGTGCAACGGCGTTTACAGTAATATTACGCGGTGCTAATTCTTTTGCCGCCGTTTTTGTTAAGCCGATGATTCCTGCTTTAGCAGCTACATAGTTTGCTTGACCGGCATTTCCGCTTACGCCAACAATCGAAGAAATATTGATGATTCTTCCTTTCCGTTGTTTCATCATTTGACGTGAAACAGCTTTTGTCGTTAAAAAGACGCTTTTAAGATTTGTATTTAAGACATCGTCCCAATCACTTTCTTTCATACGCATCAGCAGTTGGTCTCTGGTAATTCCCGCATTATTTACTAAAATATCAAGTGAGCCAAACATGTTCACCGTTTCTTTTACCATTTGTTCAACTGCTTCACTGTTAGCCACGTCTGCTTGAATTGCTATACTTTCTCTTCCAATTGAACGAATTTCATCAGCCACTTGTTCAGCCAGTTGTGTATTACCGGCATAATTCACGACAATATTTGCTCCATTTCTTGCAAGTTCCAAAGCAATTTCCTTCCCGATTCCCCGAGAAGCACCTGTAACGAGTGCGGTTTTACCAGCTAAAGTCATGACTTCCCTCCTTCAAGTTCTCGAACCGTATGATTGATACTCTCTTCATCAAATATTGCAAAGGTATGAACGGTACGATCGATTTTCTTCACCAACCCGGTTAAAACTTTCCCCGGACCAATTTCAATAAATGTATCTACACCATTTTCAAGTAAATATCGAATGGAATCTTCCCAAAGTACCGGTGAAAACAACTGTTGAACTAATAATTGTTTTATTTCCTCTGCATCTTGGACCGGTTTTGCCGTTACATTTGATATGACCGGAATCTCGGCATTTCGGATGTTGACAGTCGTCAGCAATTTATGTAATCGGTTTGAAGCCGGCTCCATTAACCGGGAATGAAAAGGTCCGCTGACTTCTAACGGAATGGCCCGTCTCGCACCGTTCACTTTAGCCAGCTCACAAGCCTTATCGACCCCATCTTTTGTCCCTGAAATGACAATCTGTCCGGGACAATTTAGATTAGCCAGTTGAACAGACCCAACCGTTTCTGTTACTTTTTCCGTTATTTCAGTCAGTTTTTCGCGGTCCATCCCTAATATTGCCGCCATTGTTCCTTGCCCGTGCGGTACCGCCTCTTCCATAAATTCTCCACGTTTATGAACGATTTGGACACCATCTGTAAAGGACAAAGCATTTGCTGCTACAAGTGCAGTATATTCCCCCAAACTATGACCGGCAACAAAATCAGGTTTAATGTTAAACTCGGTAAACTTTTGCAAAATGGCAATACTTGTTGTTAATAACGCAGGTTGGGCATTTGTTGTCAATGTTAATTTTTCTTTTGGTCCTTCAAAAATGACCGAAGAAAGCGGAAACTGTAGTGCTTTATCAGCCTTCGAAAAGATGTCCGCCACTTTCTGGTCACTCACAGCAAGTTCTTTCCCCATTCCGACCGTCTGGGAACCTTGTCCCGGAAACAGAAATGCAATTTTCCCCATGAAACGGCTCCTTTCTCTATTTCCATTTTGAATAGATAAATATTTATTTACTTATGTCTTTAACTGCTTCAGCAATCTTAAGAGGAACTTCGCCCATTACCATATCTCTTGTTTGACGTATGGCATGGAAAAAAGCTAATTCATCCGAAGAACCATGTGCTTTTACGACAGGTGCTTTTAAACCGAAAAGTGAAGCACCTCCATATTCCGAGTAGTCCATTTTGCTTTTTAATTTTCCTAAATCAGACTTAATGACAGCTGCCGCCATTTTTGTTTTGAAATTGCTCATCAATACTTCTTTGACCATTTTGAATACAGATGATGCAGTCCCTTCAATCGTTTTTAACACCATATTGCCAGTAAAACCGTCAGTAACGGCAACGTCACAAACACCATTCATCAATTCTCTCGCTTCAATATTACCGATAAAATTTAGTTTCGCATTGCTTAATAATTCATATGCTTGTCTAGTTAATTCATTGCCCTTTTTTGACTCTGTCCCGATATTCAACAAACCGACCCGCGGATTTTTTATACCCCGCACTTTTTCGCTATAAATTGCACCCATATAGGCATATTGTAAAAGATGAGACGATTTTGCATCAGCATTGGCACCAACATCTAACAGTAAAAAACCCTTTCCGTCAATCGTCGGTAATGTTGGTGCTAGGGCAGGACGTTCAATTCCATCAATTCTCCCGACGATAAACAAACCGCTTGCCATCAACGCTCCCGTATTTCCGGCAGAAATACAAGCGTTACACCGTCCTTCTGCAACCTCTTTTGCCATTAAAACCATGGATGCATCTTTTTTCCTGCGAACAGCACGGACCGGTTCGTCTTCACCTGAAATCACTTCTTCTGTATGAATCATGTGAATCCTGTCGCTTGATGAAAGATATGGTTTTATCTTTTTTTCATTGCCAATTAATGTAATATGTAAATCAGGGAAATTTTCGATCGCTTTAAGCGTCCCTTTTATTACTGCTTCAGGAGCATGATCGCCACCCATTGCGTCTATCGCTATATTCATTTTTGCACACCTTCTTTATGTTTTGGACGGTACATGTGAAATTCACCTTTAAATACGAGTTCGTGATTCACAAAACTTTCCACATGAACAACGGTTCTTCCTTTTTCCATCTCTTTCTCTACTACTTTCGCTTTTGCAATAACTCGTTCCCCTAATTTCACTTGGCGGATAAATTGAATATTACTTTTTATCGTCAAGGCCAATTCATCATTTATGACGGCAACGGCAAGGGAATTTGCTTGAGCAAACAGATGATGTCCACGAGCAATGTTATTTCGCTTAAAAACATGTTCTTCTTTAATATCCAATAGAGAAATAGCGTGCTCATCCAGCTCGATGTCAATAATTTCTCCAATGACTTCTTCAATTGGTAAAGATCGTACTTCTTCTGAAAAATTCTTTTGTGCAACATTTTTAATACGTTCTCGAAGTTCAGGTATATTTAACTCTAACCGGTCCAGCCTGATGGTTTGAATGCTGACTGAAAATTTTTCAGCCAATTCTTCATCGGTAACAAATGGATTTTCCAAAATGGTTTCTTTTAAGAGCCTTTGTCGTTCTTTTTTATTTAGTCTCATACTTACTCCACTCTGATTTTATGACTAGGTACTAATAGTAGTATATATAAGCAAAAAATAGAATGCAAGGAAAAAATTTAATAAGCCTTCAGGATCATAACTTTCATTTCGAAAATACCTGTTTCTCAATCAATCGAGTTTTTCCCCGGACATGACGCCTGACTCCACAATATAGTTTCGTAAATAGAGATATTCAGGATCGTTCCAAAAGGCAGGTGATTCAATCAAGTGATAGGCATCTTGTCTTGCCGTTTCTAAAGCCCGATAGTCATGAACCATATCTGCCACTTTAAATTCCGGTAAGCCGCTTTGCTTTTTACCAAAAAAGTCACCCGGTCCACGTAATTCTAAATCTTTTTCGCTCAATACAAAACCATCCGTTGTTTCCGTCATAATTTTCATCCGTTCTTTCCCAACTTCGGATTTCGGTTCGGCTAACAAAATACAATAAGACTGGTGTTCAGCGCGGCCAACTCTGCCCCTTAATTGATGTAATTGTGCCAACCCGAAACGTTCCGCATCATAGATCACCATCATGGTTGCATTAGCGACGTTCACACCGACTTCCACAACCGTTGTCGAAACAAGAATCTGCACTTTATTCTCGCTAAACAATTTCATCACATCGTCTTTTTCATCCGAGCTGAGCCGGCCGTGCATTAACCCGACTCGGTAACGGCCACGAAAATATTGAACAAGCTGGGCGTGTACATCAATGGCATTTTGCACATCCAATTTATCTGATTCCTCGATTAGCGGACAAATCACATAAGCTTGTCTACCTGATTGAAGTTCTTTTTCCATCATCGCCAAAACTCGCTCAAACATATTCGGTTTTACCCAATACGTAAGAATCTTTTTCCGGCCTTGAGGCATTTCATCAATGATTGAAACATCCATTTCACCAAAGGCCGTAATGGCAAGCGTTCGGGGGATGGGGGTCGCGGTCAAAAATAAAGAATTAGGATATTCACCTTTTTCCCGTAAAATTCGTCTTTGTTCCACCCCGAAGCGATGTTGTTCATCAGTGATGACAAGTCCTAATTTTCTAAAGTTAACTTCATCTTGTATTAATGCATGGGTCCCCACCACAATAGAAACAGTTCCGTCAAGTAATCCCTGCAAAATTTCTGCTCTTTCCTTTTTCTTTGTTGAACCGGTAAGCAGGGCAACTTGTATATGAAATGGAGAAAACATCGCTTGTAAACTATTCGCATGTTGTTCGGCTAAAATTTCTGTCGGTACCATTAATGCAGCTTGAAAACCCGCCGTAACAGCAGCATACAAACTGACGGCGGCAACAACTGTTTTTCCGGAACCGACATCACCTTGGAGCAAACGGTTCATGCGATACGGAGACCGTAAATCTTTCAAAATTTCGTTTATGACTCGTTTTTGTGCATTTGTTAAAGGATATGGCAATGCAGCAATAAATCTTTTTAATAATTCATTTTTGTAGGGAATTTCTACACCTTGCTGATTTTCTCGCTCAAATTTCCTTAAAGCTTGCATTTTTAATTGAAACAGTAAAAACTCTTCATAAACAATCCTTCTGCGGCCTTGCTTTATATCCAATGCATTTTGTGGAAAATGCAATGCCCGGACGGCTTGTTTTAATGAATAAAGACGATATTGTTTTAGCAAATGAGGGGGCAATGTTTCTTCGATTTCATTTCCAAATTGCTCAAATGTCAGGCGAATAAATCGTTTCAAACCTTTGACGGTTAAATTGCCTTTAACTGAATAGACCGGTTGGAAATCAATGGCATTTGTATGGATCGTTGAACCGAGGTGATAAGAAATGACAGAGATTTGTTGTCGGTGTCGATTCCACTTTCCTGTAACAGTAATCGTCTCATTTATATTGATTTTGTTTTTTAAATAGGCCTGGTTAAAAAAGACAGCTGTGACCACATAATTTTCAACCATGATCTTGATCGATAATCGTGATTTTTTACGACCGTAATAGCTAAGTAAAGGTTGACTGATCACTTTTCCTTCAACAGTGACTCGTTCATCATGCCCGACTTCGGCCAAATCACGAATCCGGTTATCATCATAGCGGTAAGGAAAATACATGAGTAAATCTTCAACCGTGTAAATGTTTAAATCAGCCAGTAATTGTACCGCTTCCGTTCCAATTCCTTTTACCATGCTTACCGGTTGTTTCAATCTTGCACCCACGTTATTTTTCTCCTCCGGCATGAATTTCTTTTTGAATTTTTAAGGCTGTCGGCGTTACGGCAAGGCCGCCTTGTGCTGTTTCTCGCAAACTGGACGGCATCATCTTCCCGACACGAAACATAGCTTCAATGACTTCATCACAAGGGATTTTACTCTCAATTCCTGCCAGTGCCATATCGGCGGCAACAATTGCATTGGCTGCCCCCATCGCATTTCTTTTTATACACGGAACTTCAACAAGTCCTGCAACAGGATCACAAACCAACCCGAGCATATTTTTTAACGTAATGGCCATTGCATGAGCGGATTGTCTTGGTGTCCCCCCGGCCATCTCAACAATTGCCGCACTTGCCATTCCACTCGCTGAACCGACCTCTGCCTGACAACCGCCAGCCGCTCCGGAAATAAACGAGTTATTGGCCACAACATACCCGAAAGCACCTGCAGTAAACAAAAATTCAATCATCTCTTGCCGAGACGGATGAAATTTATTTTTGACAGCAAACAATGTTCCGGGAACAACCCCGGCGCTACCGGCAGTCGGCGTTGCACAAATCATTCCCATCGCCGCATTTACTTCATTTGTTGCCACCGCCATACTTACCGCTTGAAGTAACAAATCGCCTGATAAATGATTACCTTTTTCAATGTATTTTTGCAAAAGTACTGCATCGCCTCCGGTTAATCCGGAATGTGAAGTTACCCCGGACAAACCTTTCTGAACCGCATTTTCCATTATTTGAAGATTTTTATCCATTTGGGCAATAATTTCCTCACGACTTTTCTTTGTTACTAACATTTCTTGTTCAATCATAATATGACTGATCTTTTTATTTTCTTTTTCCGCAAGTTCAACTAAATCACGGACTGTTTTGAAAAGCATATACATCCCCCTATCTTCTTGTAAGTTCTTGCTGTCTGTTACTCTACAATTCTCGCAACTTGCAGGATATTCGGTAATGCATGAATTTCGTCCATTATCTCGTTATTAATATTTTCATCAAGTTCTAACACCATTAAAGCCAACTTCCCTTTTTCTTTCCGGGAAACCTCCATATGGCCGATGTTGATCTCATGTTTTGCTAGGATATTAGCTACATTAGCAATACAACCAAACCGATCATTGTTAAGAATGACGATGGCAGGATTTTCCCCGGTTAATTTTAATTTAAATCCGTTTATTTCCGCTATTTCGATCTTCCCGCCACCGACAGAAATACCGACAACTTCAAGTTCACCCAATTCATCGCCTACTACAATTTTTGCGGTATTTGGATGGTCGGGAATCCCTTGTTCGATAAAAAATGCATAATCCAGTCCTTCTTCTTTGGCAATTTCAAAAGACCTGATAAGGCTATCATCAAATGTATCAAAATTTAACAGACCCCCGACAATGGCAACATCTGTTCCATGACCTTTATAAGTTTCGGCAAAAGATCCATACAAATGAATATGTGCCCATTTGGGTCTTCTACCAAACAAGTTTCTGGCAACTTTTCCAATCCGGAGTGCACCGGCTGTATGCGAACTGGATGGACCGATCATAATTGGACCAATAATATCAAAAACACTGCGGAATTTCACACGAATTCCTCCCTCGTAGGTCATATTCTTTAAAATCAACATAAAATAAATTATATACATTTCTAATCATATTATATTAATATGAAAAATCAAATGTAAATGAGTACAAAAAGAAAAAGGTCCCGAAATAAAGGACCTTTGGTTATAACAATTATTCCACAGAAAAAATAAATTGATAGAGCGGCTGCTTTCCATCATGTATTTCAATTTCAACTTCCGGAAACTTTTCTTCAACAAATTGGATTAAAGCTTTTGTCTGTTCTTCTGTTGCTTCTTCACCTTTGATGATTGTTAAAATCTCACTATCTTCATCCAACATTTTATTTAATAATTCTTTCGCAGTAACATTTAAGTCACGATTGGATACAACGATGGAGCCTTCTTCAATTCCCATATAATCATCTTTTTTAATCGTTAAGTTATCAATCATCGTATCACGGATCGCAAAAGTGATTTGACCTGATTTTACAGTTTTCAAAGCATCATTCATTGCTTTTTCATTTTTTTCAGCATCTACACTCGGATTAAATGCAAGTAAAGCTGCTAACCCTTGAGGAACTGTTTTAGAAGGAATGACAATTACTTGCTGGTCGCAAACGTCCCTTGCCTGTTCAGCGGCTAAAATAATATTTTTGTTATTTGGTAAGATAAAAACTTTTTCAGCATTCACTTGTTCAATAGCTTTCACGATATCCTCGATGCTTGGATTCATCGTTTGACCGCCTTCAATCACTACTTCGGCCCCGATACTTTTAAAAAGATCACGAATACCGCTTCCCATTGAAACAGCTACAATCCCGTATTCTGACGGTTGTTTTTGCTGTTCCTGAACAGTATTCACTTTGTCATTTTCGAGTATCGTTGTATGCTGCTGACGCATATTTTCGATTTTCAGATTAATAAGGTCACCGTATTGTTGTCCATATGTAAGAACAACACCGGGTTGTTCTGTATGAATATGTACTTTTGCAAGTTGATCATCGGCAATAACAAGAAGAGAATCACCATATTCACTTAAATCATTGCGAAATTTTTCCTCTGAAAACGGGTGATTTTTCAATTTACTATCCTTAAATTTTACCATGAATTCGGTACAATACCCGTATACAATGTCTTCGGTATTTATAAAGCCTTGCACACTTTTATGGTGTTCTTGTTTGACCAGTTGATCCATTGAAACCTCAGCAGTTGTCAGCTCATCAACCTTTTCACCTTTTAATTGAGCAAGAAATCCTTCATAAACAAAAACGAGACCTTGCCCACCACTGTCAACAACCCCGACTTCTTTTAGAACCGGTAGCAGTTCGGGCGTCCGTTTTAATGATGCTTTTGCCTCTTTAACGACTTCTTCCATTAAAACAGTCATGTCCGTTGTTGTTTTGCTAACCTCTAAAGCTTTTTTTGCGGAATCTTTGGCAACTGTAAGTATCGTCCCTTCCACGGGTTTCATAACAGCTTTATATGCAGTTGTAACTCCTGCATTAAGTGCTTCAGCAAAATCTGTTATGTCAAGTGATTCTTTCGCTTCGATCGCTTTTGCAAAACCCCGAAATAGCTGTGATAGAATCACTCCGGAATTCCCGCGGGCACCCATGAGTAAACCTCTGGATAAAGCTTGCCCAACCTTTCCTACATGAGGCACAATATTGTTTCTAACTTCTTTTGCCCCTGACTGAATGGATAAATTCATGTTTGTACCTGTATCACCGTCAGGAACAGGGAAGACATTTAAAGAATCTACATATTTAGCGTTTTGAGACAAACGATTTGCTCCATAGAAGATCATTTCTGCAAAACGTTTCCCATCTATCATAGTAATAGACACTAATTTTTCCTCCTTACCTACGGGTTCGTTACCCGAACACCTTGGACAAATATATTGACAGAATCAGCTTTTAAACCAATTGTTTGTTCAAGTACATATTTTACTTTTGATTGAACATTATGAGCAACTTCAGAAATTTTTGTTCCATAACCAACAATAATATACAAATCGATATGCGTAAGGTCATCTTCTTGTCTTACAATGACGCCTTTTGAATAATTTTCTTTCCGTAATATTTCTGAAATTCCATCCTTAATTTGATTTTTTGAAGCCATTCCTACAATACCGTAACAATCTACAGCAGCACCACCACAAATTTGTGCAATGGTTTCATTTGAGATTTCAATATGTCCGTAATTCGTTTTCATTTCAATGGACATGACAGGTTCCCCCTTTTCAGTTTCAACTGCTAGATTTATTTTACTATAACAATCCTCATTTTAAAAGACAAGCTGTCCCTTAATAATATAAACGTGAACGGAAACAAGATGTCAAGCACTTTTTCAAGCTGTTGCATTATTGTATAATATATGGTAAAGTATTTTAGTATCTTTAACAATTCGTTTTCATATTGTATAACGGTTTTAAGTAAGGAGGGGACATAAATGGCTCGCAAATGCATTGTTACAGGTAAAAAGGCTTCTTTTGGTAACGCACGATCCCACGCACTGAATGCTAATCGCCGTAAATGGGGCGCTAATTTACAAAAAGTTCGTATTTTAGTAAACGGGAAACCAAAACGTGTATACGTTTCTGCTCGTGCTCTAAAATCCGGGAAGGTTGAACGTGTTTAATAAAGAAAGGGCATCACAAAAAGATGTCCTTTTTATTTTTGCTTAAATAAAATTTGAGTTCAATCATATGGAAAGAAAAAACCTTTGTCAGATTCATTCCAACAAAGGTTCAGTAAGTGATCTTTTCTTACTTATCCTTTTTTAAAAGTACCTAATATCGCTCTTATAAACCCACCAAGAAATCTAGGTAATTTAATTGTGTAAAATTTCAATGAATATTCCCTCCCCGATACAAACAATAGGATCCGTAGACATATGACTATCCGAATATATCCCTATCATATTCCCAATATATCCGAAAAGTACATTTCAATGAATAAAATAGGCTTGTTTTTCCTAATCGTCACAACTTCTTATTACTAATAATATGCCATTTGTAAATGAATAAGTACCGAAATCATAAATAAGTTCATTACTTATACATAATGTCGATCCGAAAAAAATATGACGATTTTTCAAAGGATATTTAAAGCCTTCCAACGTCAGATTTTCGACCATTTTTGTAACGGGAACAAAGGAAATATATGGTTTAGCAGAAGACTTCTTTATTTCAAATGTACCGGGATTTTTAATTTCTATTTCATTTTTTTGATCAATAATCATGATGGAAATAGACGGGTCTTTTTCAGCTGAAACACTAAAAAGTTGAATGTTTGCCAAAAAATGATCAAGTCTTCCGCCGGTTGCACCGAAAATACGAATGATTTCAGGTTTCAGCTTTAAAGCATGTTGTAAAGCTAATTCCATATCGGTTTCATCCTTTTCTGACGGATATTTTAGAAGATGTATATTCTTATCTTTCAGTGCATGAAGCGTCTCTTTTGAGATGGAATCAAAATCGCCAATCGCAATATCCGGATGGATGCCTCTTTCCATTAAATAATTTGTTCCTCGATCTACACCAATCCACTTTATCTTTGTTTCAGTTTCATACTCTTCAAAATCAGTGAGGAATCGTTCCGGGCCACCGGCAACAATATGTACAATCATTGAACTTCACTGACTCTTGTTCGAATCATCTCAATGGCTTGTACCCGGTTTTTATTATTAAATATATAAGAACCGGCAACTAACACGTCTACACCTTTTTCCACACACTGTTTTGCGGTTTCATCATTAATGCCGCCATCAACCTCAATTTCAAATGTTAAATTTTGCTCGTCTTTCCACCGCTTCACTTGTTCAATCTTTTTTAATACATTAGGTATAAAAGTTTGTCCGCCAAATCCCGGGTTTACTGTCATTAATAAGACTAAATCGATATCTGTTAAAACATCACGGATCATTTCTACGGGAGTCGCGGGATTTAAAACAACACCGGCTTTTATCCCTTGCTCTTTTATTTGATAAATGGTGCGATGGAGATGTCGACAACTCTCTGTATGAACCGATATAATATCAGCACCGGCACGGACAAAATTTTGAATATATTTTTCCGGATTTTCAATCATTAAATGGATATCAAATGGTAAAGAAGTGACCGGTCTAATTGCTTCAACAATTAACGGTCCGATGGTAATGTTTGGGACGAAATGACCATCCATGACATCAATATGAATATAATCCGCACCGGCTTTTTCTACATCTTTCACTTCTTTCCCTAAAATTGAAAAATCAGCTGACAATATCGATGGTGCAATTTTGATCATTTTTCATACCTCGGCTTTCTTTGTCTGATTTCTTCTAAAAAGGATAGATAGTGCTGATAGCGATAATCTTTAATAGCTCCATTTTTCACAGCTTCTTTGACCGCACAGTCCGGTTCTTTTAAATGGAGACAACCCCGAAATTTGCAGTCATTGATACGTTCCTTCATTTCAGGAAAAAAGAACGACAATTCCTCCACCTCAATGGTTTTAAATTCCAATGAGCTGAAGCCGGGGGTATCAGCGACCAGCCCCCCGCCAATTTCCAATAATTCCACATGTCTAGTAGTATGTTTGCCGCGCCCCAAATGTTTGGAAATCGCATTCGTTTCCAGTTTCAAGTCAGGCCGGAGTGCATTTAACAAAGATGATTTGCCGACACCGGATTGACCGGCAAAAACGGAAATTTTATTTTTTAGGATCGGGAAAAATTGTTGCATACCTTCTCCTTTTGTTGAAGAAGCAAGGGCAACTTCATAGCCTAATTGTTTATAATCATTGACAAAATTTTCCATGTTAACCAATTCACGTTCATTCAGAAGGTCGATTTTTGTAATGACAATAACCGGACGAATGTGGTTCGCTTCGATTAACACTAAAAATCGATCTAATAGTGTTGTGTTAAAATCAGGATTTTTGGCAGAAAAAATGAGAATAGCTTGATCAACATTGGCAATTGGTGGTCGAACCAGTTCATTTTCCCGCTCTTTTATATCGAGAATATATCCTTCTTGCCTGTTTTCTGCAATAAATTCAACATTATCCCCGACTAACGGATTTTTTTTATTTTTCCGAAAGACACCTCTTCCCCGACATTGAAAAATACCGTCATCCGTTTTCACATAATAAAAACCACTTAATGCTTTAATTATTTTTCCTTCCGGCATAGCATCACCCTTTTATTATATTTATTGTTATTCATATGGAACGACTTGATCTTGAACAACTTGGTTATCGATAACAACTTTATATCTGCCGCTTGAATTTGGTTGAATCACGAGATCAAACCTTTTCCTCGTTGTTTCTGTCATATCAAATGTTTCATAAGGTACTGAAAAGTCATGATTCATGTCATCTATAAAAATTTGCACGTGTTGTACTTGTTTTTCTTCCGGATTCCCTGTATAAACAACGGAAATATCGATCGTCACCGTTTTCGGCGGCTTTTCTTCTTTTCCTTTTGAAACAACAACATGGACAGTGGCACCCTTTTTTAAAGAAGTTCCGGGTTTTACGTCTTGACTAATCACGTTACCTTTAGGAATCGTATCATGGTATTGTTCTGTTGTTGTTATATTGATACCGGTCGCTTTCATATAATAATTTAAATCTTCTGTTGAATAATTCGTTAAATCTTTTAGTGAAATGCTTTGATCACCTTTACTTACAGTGAAAACTAAATCGGTATCTTCCGGAACAACCTTTTTACCGGGTGCGGGATTTTGATCAAGAATGATTCCTGCTTCCTTGTCACTGTATTCTTCATTTACCTCGATGCTTTTAAAATTTAACTCTTGTTCAGTTAATAATGCTTGAACCTCGTCAAATTGTTCTCCGCGATAATCTTCCATTTCTATTGTTTCTTTCCCGGTACTGACATAAATCGTAATTTTGCTGCCTTCCGCTTTCATACTCCCTGCTTTTGGATTTGTTTTTAAGACGTAATTTTCCCGAATCTTATCATCCGGCTTTTCAATCGTATCACCGATAACAAAATTGGCTTTTTCCAGTTCTTTAATGGCATCATCTAATTTCATATTGCGAACATCGGGAACTTTTACGTCTTTCGCACCAAAAACATCTGTTGTTAATACAAGAATACCCATTAAAATAATAAGTAGGGAAGTGAAAATTAATACAAACGGCCATTTTTTTCGTTTTTGTTTATTTCCCTTTTTTTTCTTTTTATCTTTCTTTCCTTTATCTTTTCCCGAATCATTATCAATCTTAAGCTCTTCCTTTGATTCTTTTGGTTCTTTTATAACCGGTATTACTTTTGTTGCTTCTTCATCTACAGGTAAAACAAATGGAGGCTCGTTGATACGTGACGGGTCAAGACAAGTAAGTAAATCAGCTTTAAACTCTTCAATGTCGTCATATCGGTAAAACGGATCTTTGGCCGTCGCCTTCAAAATAATATTTTCAACAGATTGTGGAATGGACGGATTCCAACTTCGCGGATGAGGAGTTTCAGTTTGCAAATGTTTCAGTGCGATGGAAACTGCCGATTCACCTGAGAATGGAAGTCTGCCTGTTAATAACTCAAATAAAACGATGCCCAAAGAGTAAATATCAGATTTTTTTGTTGCTACTCCGCCCCGAGCTTGCTCAGGAGAGATATAATGAACCGTTCCCAACACAGAATTCGTTTGGGTAATCGTTGTTGATGTCAAGGCAACTGCAATACCAAAATCCGTTATTTTCACATTTCCTTTTTTATCGATCAAAATATTTTGCGGTTTAATATCTCGATGGATAATATTATTTTGATGTGCATGACTAATTGCCGATGTGATTTGCAGTGTAATATCTATGACCTTTTCAATGGGTATGGGAAAATGATTTTGGATATATTGTTTTAAGGTTTCTCCATCAACATACTCCATGACAATATAATAAATGTTGTCTTCTTCACCGACATCATAAATATTAACGATATTCGGATGAACAAGACTTGTGGCAGATTGTGCTTCACGATGAAAGCGGCGAATAAGTTCATCATCATTGGCTAAATCGAGTCGTAAAACTTTGACGGCTACATCCCTCTCGAGAATCATATCACGAGCAAGATATACGTTGGCCATACCTCCCCCGCCAATATATTCGATGATCTTATATCGATCGTTTATTCGCTTGCCAATGAGCATGAATTATCACCTGCTTTCTCGCATTCGCTGTTATGTATGATTGCCAGTGTTATATTATCTTCGCCCCCATTATCATTGGCCAGTTGAATCAATTGATCTGCCTTATCTTCCAATTTTTCATCCAAACTAAGAATTTCGGCAATTTCTTTATCAGATACTTTATTAGACAAACCATCCGTACAAAGAATCAAATAATCACCTATATCAAAATCAACGGTAATTGTGTCAATGGTAACAGATGGTTCTGTCCCCAATGCCCTTAGTAATACATTTTTCCGTGGATGGTGTTCAGCATCTTCTTTTGAAATTTGTCCACTTTTGACCAGTTCATTGACTAATGAGTGATCATCAGTTAATTGACGAAATCCATGTTCATTTAATATGTAACAGCGGCTATCACCAATATGTGCGATAGAGACAAATTTATTTGTGCATAAAGCGGCAACTAAAGTAGTGCCCATTCCTTTACATTCAGGATTTTCGTTGGCATAGGTGTATATTTTTTCGTTGATCTCTTGAATGGCTTGTTGGAACCACATTTCCGTTTGGTCCGGGACTTCTGTATTCGGCGCATTGTTGTCCCACAAGTCTTGAATTAACTCAATTGTCATTTTACTAGCAACATCGCCGGCTAAATGGCCACCCATGCCATCAGCAACCACCGCCAACAGATGTCCTGAATGATTTGTAAAAATACCTACGTGATCTTCATTGTGATTTCTTACTTTTCCTCGATCCGTACGTTGGACAACCTTCATAATTTCACCTCGTTCATATGCCTTAACCAGTTTATTTATCTTCATTTTATACCTTCTATTTCAAAAGTTACACTTTCTTTTGAAAGCATGCAATATAAAAACCATCACTTTTTAAATACTGTGGCAAAATTTCGATCTCATGATGGTGTACAAACGGTCTAATCGCTTGCGGAACCCGCTCGTAAATTGTTTCATCGCCTGCAAAATCCGGATGTTCGGCTAAAAATTTTTCCGTTACGCTCTGATTTTCATCTTGGTCAACTGTACATGTACTGTATACCAATATTCCTCCCGGTTTGACAAGAGGGGCAGCTTGGTTTAATAACTCCAATTGCAGTTTTGTTAAATTTTTAATATCTTTTTCAGTTTTTGTATATTTCACATCCGGTTTTCTTTTCAGTACTCCGAATCCTGAACAAGGCGCATCAACTAATATACGATCAAAGGATTCTTTCTCAAAATGGGTCCCCATTTGGCGACTGTCCGTTTGCTTTGCTCGAATATTCGTTAATCCAAGTCTTGCCGCATTTTGATTAATCAGTTTCACTTTATGCTCATGCAGATCTAAGGCGATAATTTCTCCGGTATTTTCCATTCTTTCAGCCATATGTGTCGTCTTTCCACCGGGAGCAGCACAAGCATCTAGGATTTTTTCTCCTTTTTCCGGTGCCACAACGTACGCAACAATCATGGAACTTTCATCTTGCATCGTTAGTAAACCGTTTTGAAATGCGAGGGAGTGAACGAAATTACCTTTATCTGCTTTTACCGCCACCGGAATAGAAGAGCTTTTTTCAACCGAAATTCCTTCCTTACCAAGGGATTCAATCACATAATCCATATTCGTTTTCCACTCATTGATGCGAGCGGTTTGTTTTGCCGGCCGTACATTTTCTTCACACATTTGCTTTGTTTTTTCAAAACCATATTGTTGAACCCATCGCTCAACCAGCCATTTCGGATGACTTGTTTCAATTGAAAGACGTTCGATTGAATCTTGAATGGCGGCAAGAGGAGGAACACCTTCTCTTTGAATGGATCGTAAGACTCCGTTAACAAAGCCGCTAATACCTTTATTCCCCCGCTTCTTAGCAATTTGAACAGCTTCATTAATAATGGCATGATCCGGTATTTTATCAAGATAGACCATTTGATAGACAGATAATCGTAACAATTGTCGTACCCAGGAATCAATCCGCTTTTGTTTTTTAATAAAAGGATTGAGAAAAAAATCAAGGGTTATTTGCCGCTGCAATGTTCCGTAACAAAGTTCTGTTAATAAGGCGGCATCCATACTGGAATATTTGTTTTTATTGATCGTATTGTTTAAAACAAGATTGCTGTAAGCTCCGTTTTTTTCAACAAATTCCAGGATATCCAGAGCCGCTTCCCTTACCTTTTTACTCATCTTCTACCCCCAGTATACTTCTTTCTAAATCAGGTTTTCCAAGTAAAAATTGTGCGGCCGGCATTCGTTTTTTTCCCGCAGGTTGTAGTTCAGTAATTTTAATAGCGGTTGAATTTCCGGTTGCCACGATAAATCCGTCCTTTTCAACGGCAACAATAGTCCCGGGCTGTTCGATCTTTGGACGCGGCTGTTTTTCGCCCCACCAAATTTTAATCGGTTTCCCGTCTAATGTCGTATACGCAACCGGCCACGGGTTGAGACCGCGAATGTGATTATAAATTTCTTCTCCGGTCTTATGCCAATCAATTTTTTCCTGCTCATGTTTTATGTTTGGGGCAAAAGTGGCTTCACGATCATCTTGTTTGATTGGTGTAATCTCTCCGTTTAACAGTTTCGGTAACGTATCACTTAATAAATCGGCCCCTGCTTCACTAAGTTTATCATGAAGCGTACCAACCGTGTCTCTTTCTGCAATGGGTACTACCGTTTGCGCTAAAATGTCGCCGGCATCTAATTTTTCAGCCATATACATAATCGTAATCCCTGTCTTTTCTTTTCCCTGAATAATGGCATAATGAATGGGGGCTCCGCCTCTTAACTCGGGCAGTAAGGAAGCATGGACATTGATACAACCGTATGTTGGAGCATCAAGCAATTTTTTTGGTAAAATTTGACCATATGCCGCAGTAATGACCAAATCGGGATATAAATTTAATATAGCCTGAAGTGATGCTTCATCCCGCAGTTTTTCCGGTTGAAAAACAGGAATGCCGTGTTGTTCTGCCGCAATCTTAACCGGTGGCGGTGTCATCGTTTTTTTACGACCAACAGGACGATCCGGTTGGGTTACAACACCAATCACTTCATAGCCGTCTGTTAATAGCCGGTTGAGAATCGGTACGGAAAAATCTGGTGTACCCATAAAAACAACTTTTACCATTTTCATCCATTCCTTTCACCTTACATTTACATCATTGAATAAGGATTTAAATCAATTGATATATGAAGACCTCGTTTGACTTGATCTTCCTGAAAATGTTCCAATACCTGCTTTAATGTTGAGATTAGGTTCGGTTCATTTTTGTATTTTATCAAACACTGATAACGATATCTATTTTTGATTTTTAGAATCGGTGAGACTGCCGGACCAAGGATGAGGGTTTCTCCTTTTCCGTCTGCAAGTTGTCCCCGAACAAATGAAGTAATTTTTTCTATGACCGTATACGTATATTGCAAGTTTTCATGGCTCACATTGATCAGTGCTAAGTAATAAAACGGTGGATATTGCCCGCGTTTTCTTATCATCATTTCATACTGGTAGAATGTTAAATAATCATGTTCTTTTGCAAAATTAATACTGTAATGTTCAGGTGTATATGTTTGAATAATGACTTCTCCGGGCAAGTCGTGACGCCCGGCCCGGCCACTTACTTGTGTCAGCAATTGAAAAGTTCTCTCGCTTGATCGGAAATCCGGAATATGTAGAGAGCTGTCAGCCGATAATACCCCCACTAAAGTAATGTTGGGAAAATCAAGTCCTTTCGCAATCATTTGTGTTCCTAGTAAAATATCTGCTTTTTTTTCTTGAAAAGCTGTCAACAATTTTTCATGTGATCCTTTCCTGGTGGTTGTATCAACATCCATTCGAATGACCCGGGCTTCCGGTAAAATTCTTCCAAGCTCTTCTTCTACTTTTTGTGTCCCGGTACCAAAAAAGCGAATATGATTGCTCGAACATTCCGGACATTGTTTAGGCGTACGCATTTCAAAACCGCAATAATGGCATTTTACTTGATCAGTCACTTTATGATAGGTTAAGGAAATATCGCAATTTGGACATTTCAACACATAACCGCAGTTTCGACACATAACAAAAGATGAATAGCCCCGGCGATTTAACATTAAGACAATCTGTTCAGATCTTTCCAAGCGCAACCGCATTTTTTCCAACAAAGCAGTAGAAAACATTGAGCGATTTCCCGTTCTCAGTTCCTCCCGCATGTCAACAATTTCGACAACAGGCAGTTGGGAGTTGTTCATTCGTTTTTCCATAGTTAATAGGTGATATACCCCTTTTTGAGCTCTGGCGAAAGATTCCAAAGACGGTGTCGCACTGCCCAAGACAACAGGACATTGATGATTTTTGCCCCGCTCAATCGCCACATCCCTTGCATGGTATCGGGGATTGTCTTCCTGCTTATAACTTGTCTCATGTTCTTCATCAATGATAATAATCCCGATATTTTCAAACGGAGCAAATATTGCCGAACGGGCACCAACGACGACTTGTACTTCTTTTCGCTGAATTTTCCGCCACTCGTCATATTTTTCACCAAGCGATAGTCCGCTATGGAGGACAGCTACTTTGTTTCCAAATCTTCCTTTAAAACGTTCTACCATTTGCGGGGTAAGAGAAATTTCCGGAACAAGGACAATGGCTTCTTTTCCATTCTTCATGACCTTTTCAATCGACTGTAAATATACTTCTGTTTTACCGCTGCCCGTTACACCGTGAAGCAGAAACACTTCATGAGTGGAATGTTCAATGGAATCAAGAATTGGTTTGATGACAAGCTCTTGTTCATCTGTTAAAGGCAATGCTTTCGTTTCTCGAAATTTTTTATTTTGATAAGGGTCACGATATTCCTCATACTCTTCTTTTTTCAACAGACCTTTACTAACCAGTTGATTTAATGATGAACGGGCGTTGGGAACTTTTGTTTCAATCTGTTTTACCGTATGGGAGGCAAAATTTTGCAAATATATATTCACTACTTGTAACTGCTTTTTACCGGTAAGGTTCAATTGATTTAGTTTATTTAAAAATTGAGCTTGATCCGAAAACGGCACATAGTAAATATTTTTCTTTTTATTTCCTTTATTTTTAATTTCATATGAAACATCAAATAAACCTGCCCGTGCTTGTCGATACAAATAGGATGACGGTACGAGCTTTTCCGCATCTTTCCAGTTTACTTTTTTCTGTTTCAAAAAGAGAGGTTCCAGTTCCTTTGGCAATTCCCCGATTTCTCGATCCTTCGCTAACGTTATATATTTGTCATACTTTGCTTTTAACGCAGGTGGCAACATGACTTGATAGGCGGAAATTTTTAAGCAAAGTGTTTCATTAGCCAAAAATTCCCCCAACTGTAAAAGTTCCTGATTAAGAACAGGTTCAATATCCATTGGTTCGATAATTTCTTTTAAACCGGATATGGTGGATTTTTCTTTAAAAGCAATAACAAAACCTTGAACCTGCCTGTTGCCAAAAGGGACAATGACGCGCATGCCCACTTCCAAATTATCCTTTAATTCATCAGGAATCAAATAATCAAATGACCGATCCGTTTGTGCGGTTGGTACATCAACGATTACACTTGCAATTCTATTCATACTACTCGCCCTTTTTTGCTTCATATGCTTCTTTTAAAATTTCATATGCGACTTCATGTTTCGTTAATTTAGGAAGTTGTTTCTTTTCATTGTTCGCTTTATAAAAGGTTACTATATTCGTATCCGTTCCGAACCCGGCCCCTTCTTGCATGACATTATTGGCGACGATCATATCCGCATTTTTACTCTGTAATTTTTGTTTCGCGTATTCTTCAACATGATTCGTTTCAGCAGCGAACCCAATTAAAAATTGAGCTTTTTTTCTTTTTCCTAATTCTGCTAAAATATCGACTGTACGTTCCAATTCGATGACAAGTTCCTGTGATTGTTTTTTCATTTTTTGTTGAAAGATTTTTTTCGGCCGGTAATCACTGACAGCGGCAGACTTAATAACAATATCGGCTTCATCAAAATACTGCAGAACCGCTTCATACATCTCCTCAGCACTTTCAACCCGGATGATCTGTACTCCGACGGGCGGTTTCAGGCTCACCGGTCCGGAAATAAGGATCACATTTGCCCCCAAATATTGCGCCACTTCGGCAATCGCATAGCCCATCTTTCCCGATGAATAATTAGATAAATAACGAACCGGATCAATCTTTTCTCGGGTTGGACCGGCGGAAATTAACACCGTCTTTCCTCGTAAAAATTGTTGCTTATTTTGAACAAAAAATGTTTTTACATGCTCAACAATGATTTCAGGTTCTTCAAGCCTTCCTTTGCCAACATACCCGCAAGCTAAATAACCTTCACTCGGCTCGATAAAATGATATCCGAATGATTTCAAACGCGCTATATTTTCTTGGACAACGGGGTGATTATACATATGAACATTCATGGCCGGTGCAATAAATACAGGTTTCTCTGTAGCGAGTAAAGTCGTCGATACCATATCATCTGCAATCCCGTTTGCCAATTTTCCAATGATATTCGCTGTCGCCGGTGCAATTACAATGACATCCGGCCAATCGGCTAAGTCAATATGAGCAATTTTTGCCGGGTCTTTTTCATCAAAAGTATCTGTATATACATCATTTCGGGAAATCGCCTGAAAAGATAAAGGCATAACAAATTTTGTCGCATTTCCTGTCATCATTACTTTCACATCAAAACCATTTTGCGTTAGTTTACTTGTTAACTGGACGGCTTTATATGCAGCAATTCCGCCGGATACACACAACAATACTTTTTTCTGCATGTTTTTACCTCTTTTCACTGAAAGTTTCTTTTCAAAAAGGTTGATTCAATTTTAGATGAATTGCATGTCACGAATGATGTTACCCGAGCAATGATTACCTTTGTACAATCATACCATAAAAATAAAATGTAAAAATAGAGAAGTGCTATTAGAATAAAGAAAACTTGGGCGTCCAAATTTATATATTCTTTAATGTATAAAAGGAAGAAAGCAATCGGTACATCCGATTGCTCCACTCTTTTATCTGAATTTTTTAAAAAACCTTGGTGCCTTTTTTATTCTGCATCTTTCACTAAAACGCCGTCGTTAATTTCCTCTAATGCTTTTCCGACATTTTTTTGGGAAACGTAATGATCTAGTTGGTAATCATTCAATTCTTGCATTTGCCGGGCACGTTTTGAAGCAATGGTGACCAACAAATATTTCGAGTTTACTTTTTCCAATAAAGAATCGATCGAAGGATATAACATTTAATCTACCCCCAGTAATTTTTTTATTCTTTTTTCTATTCGGGTTCGCCGACAATGTTCAGCGATAACGATGGCTTTTATTTTTTTTACGGCATGATCAACCCGATCATTTTCAATAACATAATCATATAAATTCATCATTTTTAATTCTTCACGAGCAACAAGCATCCGATTTTTGATTAATTCATCAGATTCCGTTCCCCTCGTTTTGATCCGGTTCTCCAATTCACTCAAACTTGGTGGAATTAAAAAGATAAATAAACCATCAGGGAATTTTTCCCTTACTTGTTTTGCGCCTTCTACTTCGATCTCAAGAAATACATCTTTTCCTTCTGATAAAGTATCTTTTACATATTGAACAGGCGTTCCGTAGTAATTTCCGACATACTCGGTATATTCAAGCAGTTCCCCATCTTGAATCATTTGTTCAAATTGCTCTCTCGTTTTAAAAAAGTAATCGACTCCATCAATTTCACCTGGTCTCATCGGTCGTGAAGTTGCTGAAATAGAATATTCAAAACTAATATCCGGCTCAGAAAATACCGCTTTTCTTACCGTTCCTTTCCCGACTCCGGACGGACCGGAAAGAACAATTAACAATCCCTTATCTGTTTCCATTGTTTCACCTGCCCTAAATAATCATTGATAAAAAACACTAATATTATGTATGGTTTATATTTATAAACGATAAAATATGGATCATTCAATATTTTGAACTTGTTCCCGAATTTTTTCAATAATACTTTTCAATTCAACTACTTTATTGGTTATATTCGCATGATTTGCTTTTGCTGCGATTGTATTGACTTCCCGATTCATCTCCTGGACAAGAAAATCACATTTTCGCCCAATCGGTTCCATAGAGTTAAGCGATTTTCGAAATTGATTTATATGACTATTTAAACGCGTTAGCTCTTCGGAAATATCAATTTTATCTGCAAATATGGCGACCTCTGTCAGCACCCTTGTTTCATCAAAAAGACCACTGGTATATTCGCATATTTTTTTTCGAAGTTTTTCCTCATATTCAACTTTTACAATTGGTGCCGCCTCGAAAATTTCTTGAACAAATGAATCCATTAATTCCAAGTAGTTGGCAATTTCATTTTGTAAAGCTTTCCCCTCTATGATCCGCATCTTCCGTAATTGCTGGACAGCCTCTTCCACTGCAATGATAATGGTATTTTCCATTTCCGGGTTGACGACTTCTTGTTCAATTACGGAAATAAGACCATCATGTTGCAAAAAGTGGGTAATCCCGATTTCTTCATGTAGTTGATAACGTTCCTTTAAATTGTTTATGAATTGATAATACTCGTCCAGAAGATTCCAGTCAATATGTAATCCACGATTTGTCGGCACGGATGTGGAAATATTAATGGAACAATCAACACGGCCACGTACGACATATTGTTGACATATTTTTTTAATTTTCTCTTCCAATTTTAGTAATGGCTGCGGAATTCGGGTATGGAAATCGAAATACCGGTGATTGACTGAGCGAATTTCAACAACAATCCCGTCTCTCTCACTCCTGCCAAAACCTGTCATACTCATTACCATAACATCACCTTTTCCATAAAAGCAACTATATTAATGTATAAAGAAAACTCGGCGATTGCTGAGCCTTTAGGCGAGAGCAGAGCCGCAAGAGCACTTATGCGTTAGGAAAGTAGAAATTGAAAAATTTATACTTTCCTATTAGCTAAAAAAAGAAAGGAAATTGGTTGAATCCAGATTCCCTTTCGTTATTATATCACATTCTCTATTTTTTTCTTATAAATAATGAACCTGCAAGTAAAAATGTTGGAATAGCTGCCATTGCCAAAATCAACAACCAGTCTGTCGGAACAATTGCCACGGTATGGAAAACCGTTTGCAGCGGCGGAAAATAAATCACAATAATCATTAAAACCACACTGGATAGAACTGCCCAGACTAAATACGGATTGCCAAACGGATTTCTCGCAAAAATAGAATGCTCACTGCGGCAATCAAAAACATGAATCAACTGGGCTAACACAAGGGTAGCAAAGGCGACCGTTTGCGCATATTCTAAATGATCCGGGTTTTGTTTATATGCAATAAGAAATGCCAGTAAAGTAGCCACGCCGATTAAAAATCCCCGCGAAATCACCTTCCAGCCAAGTCTCCTTGCAAACACACCTTCTTTCGGATGTCTTGGTTTTCTCTTCATCACATCTCCCTCAGGTTGATCGAGTCCTAATGCCATTGCCGGCAGTCCATCCGTTACCAGGTTTACCCATAGAATCTGAATCGGAACAAGTGGCAAAGGTAATGCCAGAATCATGGCAAATAACATGACCAATATTTCCCCAACATTAGAAGCGAGTAAGTAGCGAATGAATTTACGAATATTTTCATAAATATTGCGCCCTTCATGGATCGCCGCTTTAATTGTTGCAAAATTATCATCGAGTAAGATTAATGCCGAAGATTCTTTTGCAACATCCGTCCCGGTTATGCCCATTGCAATACCGATATCGGCCGCTTTAATTGCCGGGGCATCGTTTACCCCGTCACCGGTCATTGCGACGATATGGCCTTTATTTTGCAGTGCTTTGACTATTTTTAATTTATGTTCCGGTGAGACGCGTGCAAAAACGGAAACATTATCGACAATCTCATCCAATTCCTTAAGCGACATCGACTCCAACTTCCTGCCTTCCAAAACAAAGTCGTCTCTATTTAAAATCCCAAGTTGTTCCCCTATTGCCCGAGCTGTTATCACATGGTCCCCGGTAATCATCACCGTTTTTATACCGGCTGCTTTACATTCTTGGATTGCTGCTTTCACCTCAGGTCTAGGCGGATCGATCATGCCTTGTAAACCGATAAAAACCAATTCATTTTCCACTTCTGCCTCATGATTGAATAACCGGTTTGGAACCGGCTTATAGGCAACGGCAATCGTTCGGAGTGCTTGTGAAGCAAGGCGTTCGACCGTTGTTTGCAGCCTATTAGTCCAAATTTGCGACATATATTGTTTTTTTCCACCAACATATACTGACTCACTTAAGCTGATTAAAATATCGGGAGCGCCTTTCGTAATTGCAAAACGATGTCCTTTTTTATCTTCCACAATGACCGTCATCATTTTTCTAGAAGAATCAAACGGAAACTCTTGAATAATGCGATATTCCTGCAATAAATGATCTCTTGACAAACCTGCTTTCATCCCGGAAACGAGCAAAGCACCTTCAGTCGGATCCCCGTCAACGTGATATTTACCTTTTTCCTCTATCAAAGCTGCATGATTACAAAGCATACTAAAACTCAATAATTTATAAAAATGGTCATCTTGGGCAGGATTCATTGTTTGATTATTTCGAGTAAAATGGCCTTGTGGTTCATACCCTTGTCCTGAAACGGTCCAAGTTTGATCATTTGCCCATAAATGTGTAACCGTCATTTTATTTTGGGTCATTGTTCCGGTTTTATCGGAGCAAATGACCGAAGCACAGCCTAATGTTTCAACAGCCGGAAGTTTTCGGACAATCGCATTTTTCTTAATCATCCGTTGCACACCAAGTGATAAGGCGATCGTCACAATTGCCGGAAGCCCTTCTGGAATCGCCGCAACAGCTAGTGAAACACCGGATAAAAACATCGTATACAAATCATGGCCTTGCCAAACTCCGATTGCGACAACGAGTAAAGTTAAAACCAAAGCAACGACAATTAATATTTTCCCGAGTTGTTCAAGTCTTCTTTGCAATGGGGTTTGTAAGTTTTGTTCGGTTTGCAATAAATCAGCAATTTGCCCCATTGCTGTTTTCATACCAGTTCCAATGACAACCCCTTTTCCGCTTCCCCTCGTCACCATGGTACCCATGAAAGCCATATTGTTCAGATCCCCGAGACCGATATTTTCGCCATGAATTGGTGCAATTTCTTTAACTGCGGGGACGGATTCACCGGTTAAGGCCGATTCCTCAATTTCTAAACTACTTATTTCGAATAAACGGATGTCCGCACTAATCCTGTCACCACTGGCAAAACGGAGAATATCACCCGGGACAATTTCTTTAGAAGGGATTTTTTCCCACTTACCACCCCTTAATACGGTTGCCATTGGGGCAGAAAGTTCTTTTAATGCCTCCAGTGATTTTTCTGCTTTTCGTTCCTGAAAAAAGCCTAAAATCCCGTTTACAAATACGATAAGAATGATCGCAATTGCATCAATATATTCACCTAAGATTCCGGATATCAGTGTGGCGACTAATAGAACGATTACCATAAAATCTTTAAATTGGCTAAAAAATAAAAGCAATGCCGATTGCTTTTCCGCTTCTTGTAATTCATTGAATCCGAACTGTTTCCGTCTTATTTTGATTTCTTCGTTCGTCAATCCGTTTTTAAAAGACGTTTGAACGGCCTTTTCCACTTGTTCGGGACTCATCTCATGATATTTCAACGCAATCGATTCCTCCATTCCCTATTGTAATTGTTGTCAATCGCTAAGCCAGTTTGTTTTCTCATTAAAGATTATTCATCCTTGTCCTAAAAAATGCTATACTTGTGAAAGATTCCATTTTGTAAAGAAAATCGGGTTTATTTACCTTGGTAGTCGTATACAATCGAAATCGAGATAAAATTTGAAAAGGGTGTTATTTATGTCTTTTGACGGATTATTTACATATGTTATGACACATGAATTAGCTTCCGTCTTAAATGGCGGACGCATTTTGAAAATACATCAACCATTTTTAAATGAAATTGTATTAACAGTCCGGGCCCGGGGGAAAAATGAAAAGTTACTTTTATCTGCACACCCATCCTATGCCAGGGTCCAATTAACTGAAGAAGAATATGAGAACCCGGCTACCCCTCCCTTGTTTTGTATGTTGTTAAGGAAACATTTGGAAGGACATATTATTGAAGACATCTACCAAAAAGAGATGGACCGGATCATCATCTTTAAAATTAAAGGCAGGAACGAAATCGGGGATTTATCCTATAAACATTTAATTATTGAAATTATGGGGCGACATAGTAATATCATTTTAATTGATGCTGATAAAGAGGTAATTCTTGATAGTATTAAGCACATTTCCTATGCAGTTAACCGGTATCGTGCCATTTTACCGGGGCAACCATATATTTGGCCACCTGCTCAAGGAAAATTAAATCCGTTTCTTTGTAAGGAGGAAGATATTCTAAAACAGATTGATTTCAATAGCGGGAAACTGGACAAGCAACTTGTTAACCAATTCAGTGGAATTTCTCCGTTGTTTGCCAAAGAAGTTGTCCATCGGGCAGGGCTTGCCAACCGGATAACGGTACCGAAAGAATTTATTGCTTTAATGAAAAAGGTGCAAAAACGCGAAATATTACCGACAATGATAACAGGAAACCAAAAGGAATATTTTTATATGTTTCCGCTAGAACATATCCCGGGAGAAAAGAAATCATTCCCGACTTTAAGCAAATTATTGGATGCCTATTATTTCGGCAAGGCACAAAGAGATCGTGTGAAACAAATCAGCGGTGATATTGAAAAACGGATCAAAAATGAAATCGATAAAAACAAAGGGAAACTCGAAAAATTACAAGAAACGATGGAAGAAGCGGAAAACAGCTCGATTTATCAATTATATGGAGAATTGTTAACAGCCCATATGTATGCCGTTCAAAAAGGTATGGAGCAAATTACGGTTGAAAACTATTATGATGAAAATAAACCGGTCGATATTCCGTTAAATCCTAATAAAACTCCATCTGAAAATGCCCAAATGTATTTTCAAAAATACCAAAAAAGTAAGAAGGCAATCATACATGTTCAGGAGCAAATGGAAAAGGCAAAAGAGGAGTTGTTGTATTTAGAGAACATTTTGCAACAATTAGAGAGTGCCGCTCCAAAAGATATAGAAGAAATAAAAGAAGAATTGGCCGAACAAGGCTATATTCGTTTGCGGCAGAAAAAAACGGTGAAAAAACAAAAAACGCAACCGGAATTGGAAAAATACGAGGCGGCGGACGGCACTTCCATTCTTGTTGGAAAAAATAATAAACAAAATGATTATTTAACGATGAAGCTGGCTCATAAAGAAGATATTTGGTTGCACACAAAAGATATTCCCGGCTCACATGTTGTCATTCGGAGCGGAAATCCATCAGAGGAAACGATTGAACAAGCAGCCGTTCTCGCAGCCTATTTTAGTAAAGCACGTGCCTCAAGCAGGGTTCCCGTTGATTGTACAAAAGTGAAATATGTCAGAAAACCAAACGGAGCGAAACCCGGATTTGTTATTTATGATCATCAACAAACAATCTTTGTGACACCAAAAGCTGAACTTGTAGCAAAATTAAAGAAAAGGAGCTGATTATCCGGCTCCTTTGTTCTGTTCTTTGTTTGGATTTATCCGATCTGATAAAACTTCCCGTCTGCTAATCAGTCATGCTCAACATTTTTAGTCAGCCGATAACACGTACTAATTCCCCATTCTTTCGGATTTTCCCGCCACTTCATAACAAATGCTACATTGTCTTCCGTTAAATAGCCTTTCTTGACGGCGGTATCAATTAATGTAGAAAAATTAGAAAGGGAGTAATAAGGAACATTGGCTTCACGACACTCCTCCTCCGCCTCAATCAATTGATATGTAAAGATGGAAACGATCCCTAAAACTCGGCAACCTGCTTCTTTCAAAAGATTTGCTGCCTGAATTGAACTTTTCCCTGTGGAAATTAAATCCTCAATGACTACCACTTTTTGTCCCGTTTGAACCGGACCTTCAATCTGGTTCTTTTTCCCATGTCCCTTTGAACTTGAGCGTACATAACACATTGGGAGACTTAAAAGATCACTGACCCAAGCAGCATGTGGGATACCGGCAGTTGCAGTTCCGGCAATCAATTCCACTTCAGGAAAATGCGATTCAATTAACCCCGTCAAGCCTTTTGCAACTTCTTTCCGTAATTCAGGATAACCTAAAATCAACCGGTTATCACAATAAATTGGGGATTTTATTCCTGAAGTCCAAACAAACGGTTCATTCGGGTTTAGTGAAACAGCTTTAATTTCTAACAATTTTTCAGCTACCATCGTTTCGGTAATCATACACCAATCAACTCCCATTGTTGTTTAATCTTTAAAAATGTTTCATATGGATCGTGACTTTCGGTAATGGACCGGCCAACGACAATTGCTGACGCTCCTGATTGTCTCGCTTGTTTAGGTGTGGCAACGCGTTTTTGATCACGGACATCATCATTTTCCAAACGAATACCGGGAGTAATAATCAAAAACTCTTCACCGAGATGCCTAATGATCGGGGCTTCATGAACAGAACTAATCACACCATCCAATCCGCTTTGTTTAGCCAATTTTGCATAATGATAAACGGATTGTTCAAGGGTTGATAAAACCAGTTGTTCCTTTTGCATCTGCCATTCTGATGTACTTGTTAATTGGGTAACGGCAACACATTTCGGCCTCTTTTGACCGGCTCCGGTTCCTTGATCCAACCCTGCTAAAGCCGCTTTCATCATTTCGGTTCCACCGGCTGCATGAACAGTGACAAGATCCACGCCTAACCGGGCAATTCCTTTCATGGCCCGTCCGACCGTATTCGGAATATCATGGAGTTTTAAATCAAGAAATATAGAATGGCCCATTCCTTTTATTTGCTGAACAATAGCCGGCCCCTCCCGGTAAAACAATTCCATTCCCACTTTCACAAAAAGAGGTTCATCCGGGAATTTACGTAAAAAGTGAAAAACTTCTGCGCCAGAAGGAAAATCAAGGGCAATGATAACCGGATATTCCATGTTTCCAACTCCTTCCACAAACATCTGAAATATGATCAATATTCAATTTTTCTAATAATTGTTCCAAATCGGTAATGATTTTCGGGCAAATAAACGGATCAATTAGATTTGCGGTACCGACAGCAACGGCACTTGCACCGGCATAAATAAATTCAAGGGCATCTTCCGCACTGGAAATGCCACCCATGCCAATAATTGGGATATTTACTGTTTGACTTACTTCATAGACCATCCTGATGGCGATCGGCTTAATTGCCGGACCGGATAATCCCCCGGTTATATTGGCTAAAATCGGCTTTCCTGTTTTCATATCCAAGCGTAATCCTGTCAACGTATTAATCATCGTAATTCCGTCCGCTCCACCATCTTCTACGGCTTTAGCCATTAAGCGAATATCCGTCACATTAGGCGATAATTTTACGTAGACAGGCACACGGGATACATTTTTCACACGTTTCGTTACTTCCTTTGCTACATCAGGAACCGTCCCGAAGGCGATCCCTCCGTGTTTTACATTTGGACAAGAGATATTAAGTTCAAGGGCATGAACATTTGGCGCCTCAGAAATTTCTTTTGCAACTGAAACATAATCTTCAACTGTTGAACCGGCAATATTTGCAATAATTGGCACATCAAATTGACTTAACCATGGCAATTCTTCTTCCATTACCTTTTTCAGTCCGGGGTTTTGTAGTCCGATGGCATTTAACATCCCACCCGGCGTTTCTGCAACGCGCGGTGTTGGATTTCCATAACGCGGTTCAACTGTTGTTGCTTTGATCATAATCGCCCCAAGGATACTTAAATCATAGAATTCGGCAAATTCCCGACCAAAACCAAAACATCCGGAGGCGGGCATGATTGGATTTTTCAGTTGCAAACCAGGTAAAGCTACCGAAAATCGATTCATAAAATCACCTCCCCTGCTTGAAATACAGGACCATCACTGCAAATTTTCCGATACCCCTTTTTGTCTTCTCTATCTTTTGTTGGCCTAATGCAAGCGAAACAAGCACCAATCCCGCAAGACATTCGTTCTTCTAATGAGAGATACACTTCTTTTTCCGGGAATTTTTGTTCCAACGCTTTTAACATCGGGGTCGGTCCACAGGCATATAACCGGTCAAAATCAAAATTTTGTTTTTTTAACACATCGGTTACGAAACCTTTTTCCCCATAGGAACCATCATCAGTAACGATATAAGTAACACCAAGCCGTTGAAACTCCTTAGTAAGAAAAACGGCACTTTTTGTTTGAAAGCCGAGTACATGGATGACTTGAATGTCTCTGTTTCTCAATTGTTTCGATAGCTCATATAAAGGCGGAACACCGATCCCGCCACCGATTAATAAGGCTACCTTCCCGCTTTTCATTTGAACCGGAAATCCGTTACCGAGCGGACCAAGTACATTTATATACTCACCTTGCTGTTTTTTGCTAAGCCAAGTTGTGCCTTTCCCTTCCGTCCGATAAATACATGTCATGATTTGATTTTCACGATCAATCTCACAAATACTGATCGGTCTGCGGAGAAGTGGATCAATCCCTTCTCCGACTTTCATATGAACAAATTGACCGGGTCTTTCAATCTCAGAAACTAGTTTTCCTTGTAAAATCAATTGAAAAATATTTTTAGCAATTTCTTTCTGGCTAACGATTTTCATTTCACCAATTTTCTTCAAACTTCAATCATCTCCTTGGCGTGCACCTTTTCTTGTTTCATTGAATCAACGGAGAAGACAAGTGATTCAAGTACCTTTAAAATCGCCCATGCTGTATCAAGGGAAGTCAGACATGGAACCGCATTTTCCACCGATTCTCTACGGATTCGGAAACCGTCTCGGGCAATTTCTTTCCCTTTTGTCATCGTATTAATGACGAGTTGCGCTTGCCCGGTTCGGATGATATCCAATAAATTATTTGTGCCGCTGCTTTCTACTTTTTCCACTTCTTCTACAGGAATGTTTTTTGTTTTTAAATACATTGCCGTTCCTTTTGTTGCCAGGATCCGGTAACCGATTTGGTGGAATCTTTTGGCCAACAGACCGGCTTCTTCCTTATCCTTATCCGCCACTGTTAATATGACCGATCCGTGCGTATGCATGTTCATTCTTGAAGCGACCAGACCTTTATAAAGTGCTTTTTCTAATGTGTAATCTTTCCCCATCACTTCGCCGGTAGACTTCATTTCCGGTCCTAAAGAAATATCGACATTTTTTAGTTTCGCAAACGAAAAGACAGGTACCTTTACATAGACCCCTTCTTTTTCCGGAATGAGCCCGGTCGGCAGATGTAAGTTTTTTAACGTATTTCCTAAAATGACTTTCATGGCTATTTTGGCCATCGGTATATTCGTTATTTTACTTAAAAATGGAACTGTCCGGCTTGACCTCGGATTTACTTCAATGACAAACACATTTTCGCCGCTAACCACAAATTGGATATTAATAAGCCCGATAATATGTAAGGAATGTGCCAGTTTCATAGTATAATCAACAATTTTTTCTTTTACGGCAGCGGATAAATTTTGTGACGGATAAACGGCGATTGAATCCCCTGAATGGACACCGGCACGTTCAATATGTTCCATAATCCCCGGGATTAAGACATTCGTTCCATCTGAAATGGCATCCACTTCAATTTCTTTTCCGGTAATATAGCGATCGATCAGAACCGGTTGATCCGGATTCACATTGACGGCATTTTCCATATAATGTAATAACTCTTGTTTATGATAAACAATTTCCATCGCTCTTCCGCCAAGTACATAAGACGGCCGAACCAATACCGGATACCCAATCTCATCGGCAATTTCAACTGCTTCAGCAATACTTAATGCTGTACTTCCTTTTGGCTGGGGAATGTTGTTCATTTGTAAAGTTTCCTCAAATTTTTTCCGATTTTCCGCACGATCGACATCTTCCAATTGAGTTCCTAATATGTTTACCCCATGTTCGACTAATTGATTTGCTAAATTAATCGCTGTTTGCCCGCCAAATTGAACAACTACTCCTTTTGGCTGTTCCACTTCAATAACATGCATGACATCTTCAATCGTTAACGGTTCGAAATAAAGCTTATCGGAAATACTAAAGTCTGTTGATACAGTTTCCGGGTTATTATTTATGATGATTGCTTCATAACCGGCTTCTTTAATTGCCCATACAGAATGAACCGTTGCATAATCAAATTCAACCCCTTGACCAATCCGAATCGGCCCTGAACCGATCACGAGGATGCTCTCCCGGTCGGTTTTTACGGATTCATTTTCTTCTTCATATGTCCCGTAATAATACGGCGTGGTTGCTTCAAACTCGGCAGCACAAGTATCAACCGTTTTATAAACCGGCATGATGCCATATTTTTTTCTCAATTGATATACATCGATTTCCGGCATATTCCAAAGTTTTGCGATGATTTTATCGGAAAAACCTTTTTCCTTCGCTTTTCTTAACCGTTCAATATCGAAAACATTTTCGTTCAATTCTTGCTCTAATTCGATGATTTTCTTAAACTTATGCAGGAAAAATAAGTCAATCCCGCTCCATTCATGTATCTCATCAATATGAATGCCCCGTTTTAATGCCTCGCCAATATAAAAGAGCCGCTCATCATCCGCTTGTCGAATCTTTTCTGCTAAACAGTCATTCGTTAATTTTTCAAATGCATCGATTGTTATATGGTAAACACCCGCTTCCAAGGAACGAACCGCCTTAAGTAAAGATTCTTCAAACGTCCGTCCAATGGCCATAACTTCTCCGGTAGCCTTCATTTGGGTACCTAGTGTTCTTGTTGCCGATTCGAACTTATCGAACGGAAACCGCGGTATTTTCGTTACAACATAATCCAGTGCCGGTTCAAACATCGCATATGTTTTCCCGGTAACCGGATTGATCATTTCATCCAATGTTAAGCCGACCGCAATCTTACTGGCAATTTTGGCGATCGGATAACCGGTTGCTTTCGAAGCGAGAGCAGACGACCTACTAACTCGCGGATTTACTTCAATGATGTAATACTGAAAACTATTTGGGTTCAGAGCAATTTGTACATTACAACCCCCTTCAATTTCCAGAGCACGAATGATTTTCAAGGAAACATTGCGTAATAATTGATATTCTCTGTCCGACAACGTTTGGCTCGGTGCAACAACAATCGAGTCACCGGTATGGATTCCGACCGGGTCGATGTTTTCCATATTACAAACGACAATCGCTTGGTCTTTGCTGTCACGCATTACTTCATATTCAATCTCTTTAAAACCTTTAATACTTCTTTCCAGTAAAACTTGATGAACAGGACTTAATTTTAAGCCGTTTGAAACAATCTCGATTAAATCATTTTCGTTCTCACAGATCCCTCCGCCTGTGCCGCCTAATGTGAAAGCCGGGCGGACAATGACCGGATAACCGATTTCTTTAACAAATGCATAGGCTTCATCCAAATTATGGACAATCATGCTTTCCGGTACCGGTTCACCAATTTCATTCATTAATTCCCGAAACAATTCCCGATCTTCTGCTTTTTCTATTGAAGACAATTTTGTCCCTAAAATTTCGACATCATATTGTTCGAGGATACCGGATTTGGATAATTCAACTGCTAAATTTAAGCCGGTTTGTCCGCCTAATGTTGGAAGGAGTGCATCCGGTCGTTCTTTTCGAATAATACGCGTGATAAAATCAGCGGTTAAAGGTTCCATATAAACGACATCGGCAATTTCTGTATCGGTCATGATCGTTGCCGGATTGGAATTAACAAGGATCACCCGATATCCTTCTTCTTTTAAAGCTAAACATGCTTGCGTACCCGCATAATCAAATTCAGCAGCCTGCCCAATAATAATCGGACCGGAACCGATGACTAAAATCGACTTAATATCTGTACGTTTCATGACCCGCTTCCTCCCATTTTTGAATCAATTCGATAAATTGATCGAATAAATCATTGGCATCTTCCGGACCCGGGGCGCTTTCCGGATGATATTGAACGGAAAACGCCGGATATTTTTTATGTTTCAACCCTTCTACTGTTCCGTCATTTATCGCAATATGAGTAATTTCCAGATTCGTATTTTTTACAGAATCGAGTGACACTGCATAGCCATGGTTTTGCGACGTTAAAATGACTTTTCCGGTTCTGACATCTTTAACCGGGTGATTGGCTCCGCGATGACCGAATTTCAGTTTTTCCGTATCAGCCCCATTTGCTAAAGCCAATAATTGATGACCTAGACAAATTCCGAAAAGCGGAACTTGACCAAGTAATTCTTCCACCATTTTGACGGCATACGGAACATCTTTCGGGTCCCCGGGTCCGTTCGATAACATCACGCCATCCGGATGTAAAGCCAGTATCTCTTTACTTGTTGTGTTATGAGGAACAACAATGACATGACAATTTCGATGTGTTAATTCCCTGAGAATTCCGTGTTTCATCCCAAAATCAACCAAAACGACACGATAGCCCCGGCCCGGACTCGGAAAAATTTGCTTGGTTGAGACGGTTGATACAAGGTCGTTTGCCGCCTTTTCGTGTTGCAGTCGATCAATCACTTCATCTTTGTTTACATCGATCCCGCATAACATCCCACGTAATGTACCGAATTGACGAATTTTCCTCGTTAATTTACGCGTATCAATCCCTTGCAAACCGGGGATATTTTTTGCTTTACAATAAGTGTCAATGGTCATTTGACTGCGAAAATTTGAAGGGTAGTCAGCCGCTTCTTTAACAATCAATCCTTTAATTGCCGGTTGAAATGTTTCAAAATCTTCATGATTCACCCCGTAATTTCCGATTAACGGATATGTCAATGTTACAATTTGTCCGGCAAAAGAAGGGTCAGTAATAATTTCTTGATAGCCGGTCATGCCGGTATGAAAAACAACTTCTCCGATTGAGTCATTATTTGCTCCAAAAGCCTCGCCAATAAAAATCGTTCCGTCTTCTAAAATTAATTGTCTTTTCAATGATGAACACGCTCCTTCTCCCAGACAACTTCGCCCGAAACAATGGTTGCTTGCGGCCAACCTTTACATGTCCAACCGGCAAACGGTGTATTTTTTCCTTTCGATACAAAAGTAGCCGGATCAATCGTCTCCTCTTGTTTCCAATCAATAAGAACTAAGTCAGCCACATTTCCTTCCGCCAATTTTCCATATGGCAAGTTGAAAATATCTGCCGGTTTTTTTGTTAAGAAATCAACCAACTGTTTTAGTGATAGCACCCCTTTTTCAACAAAATTTGTATAGAGAAGGGGAAAAGCTGTTTCCAAGCCGACGATGCCAAACGGCGCTTTTTCCATTCCTTGACGTTTTTCTGACTCACTATGTGGCGCATGGTCAGTGGCAATTAGATCAATGGTTCCGTCAAGCAGGCCTTCAATAAGTGCTTCCTGATCAGCCCGACTTCTTAACGGCGGATTCATTTTATAATTCGTGTCATTACCCGGAATATCGTCTTCACATAATAACAGGTGATGGGGGGAGACTTCCGCTGTCACATGAATGCCTGCTCTTTTTGCGTCGCGGACAATTCTCACAGATTCTTTCGTACTAATATGACAAACATGGTAATGACAGCCGGATTGTTCAGCGAGCAAAACATCTCTGGCAATCTGAACCGATTCGGCAAGGGAAGTAATCCCTTTTAGACCAAGCCGTTTATCAACTTTCCCTTCATGGACGACACCACCTTGTACAAGGGACATATCTTCACAATGGGCGACAATGGCTTTATTTACTTTTGCCGCCTCCCTCATCGCTTGATACATTCTTTCTGCCGTTTGAATGCCAACCCCGTCATCAGTAAAAGCAAACGCACCCGCTTCTGCCAATTCTTTAAAATGATTCAGTTGGTCGCCCGCCAGTCCTTTTGTGATCGAACCGTATGGAAGAACGCGAACTTTTCCTGTCTCTTGGATTCGTTTTTTTAACCATTGAATCTGTTCTTTTGAATCCGGAACCGGGTTGGTATTCGGCATGGCACATATCGTTGTGAAACCGCCTTTTGCTGCAGCTTTTGTACCGGTTTCTATCGTTTCTTTATGTTCCCCGCCCGGTTCCCGCAGATGAACATGGACATCAATAAATCCCGGGCTCACGAATAATCCGTTCGCATCGATTACTTTTTCTGCTTGATCCTCCCCTGAAAGATGTTCCGAAATTTTTACAATTTGTCCGTTGTCAATATACAGATGTTTCTTTTCCAATGAACCATTTTCATTAATTAGCAATCCGTTTTTTATAATGAGTTTCATATATTTTCTCCCCTTCATTTTGTTGCTGTATCGCCCGTTTCAATACACTCATTCGGATAAACACGCCATTTTCCATTTGTTTAAAAATCCGTGATCTGTTACATTTAACAAGTTCAGAAGCTATTTCCACATCGCGGTTGACCGGTGCCGGATGGAGGATAATGCTATGCTTTTTCATCCTTTTTTCTCTTTCCAAGGTAAGTCCAAATGTTTGATGATATTCCTCCTTCGTCAGAGAAGAAATCATTTTATGCCTTTCATGTTGGATTCTTAGTAACATCACGACATCAGCCTGTTCGATGGCTTCATCGATAGACAAGTATGTTCCTTGTTTAATGATTGATTCATCAAACCAATCAACCGGCCCGGAGAAACTGACTTTCGCCCCTAATCTTGTTAATGCATCTGCATTCGAACGGGCCACCCTGCTATGGCGAATATCCCCGATGATTGCCACATGTAACTGGTCCAAGCGACCAAATTCTTGTTTTATTGTCAACAGATCAAGTAATGATTGGGTCGGATGGTGGCCGCAACCATCACCGCCATTAATAATAGGGATATGAATCGTTTTAAGTTCATCAAAATAGCGTTCTTTTTCATGGCGAATGACGACAGCAGAAACACCGACGGCCTCCAATGTTTTCACCGTATCATACAAACTTTCCCCTTTAAGCACGCTTGATGAACCTGCGTCAAACGGGATGACTTGAAACCCAAGTTTTCGCTCAGCCACTTCAAAACTGCATTTTGTCCTGGTACTTGGTTCAAAAAACATATTCGCTACAAAGGTTTGATTTTCCGGTTGCCAAGTTTTCCCTTTTGAAAATTCATCAGCTTCGTGTAAAATTGCCAGAATTTCTTCAGTTGATAATTGATCCATCGTTAATAAACTTTTCATTGAATCTCCCCCCTTGATTCATTAAGAAACATTTAGTATAAAAAAACCTCTTTCCAGTATATGGAAAGAGGTAAATGAGTAGCGTTGCATTCACAGCCTGAAGCAGGTTCTACTTCCGACTGACACTCAGCCTTCCCCTTTCCAGCCTCTCTGGACTGTCTGTTAAAAGGGCAATCTTTTTATGTGTCATGGATTGTCACTTGGTCGATATGATCAACTTCCACCAGATCAACAACAATCATCTCCGTTTTTGCTGTCGGTATGTTTTTTCCAACATAATCTGCGCGAATCGGCAGTTCACGATGACCTCGATCAACAAGTACGGCCAGTTGAATCAGGCCGGGTCTCCCGAAATCGATGAGGGCATCCATTCCTGCTCGGACTGTTCTTCCGGTGTACAAGACATCATCAACTAAGACAACGGTTTTATTATGTATATCAACCGGAATATCCGAACCTAAAACTTCCGGTTCTTTATCCTTTGTTTTGATGGATAAATCATCCCGATACAAAGTAATATCCAATTCGCCAACCGGTACATTTTTTCCTTCAATTTGGTTAATTTTTTCAGCCAACCTTCTTGCCAAGAATATGCCGCGTGTACGAATTCCTACAAGAACAACATCTTCAATCCCTTTATTTCTTTCAATGATTTCATGAGCGATCCGGGTTAATGCTCTTCGGATTGCTTGCTCATCCAAAACAATTGCTTTTTGCAATCTGCTTCCCTCCATTGTTTATGGAACATTCGCGTGATCCATTTCCGTTTCAATAAAAAACTCCTGCCAAAGAGGGCAGGAGAATAAACTGTTTCTTTTTTAAAAAATAATCCGTTCCCTTCTCAGACTCTCTGGACTGATTTAAAGGTGCTATTCAGTTCTGTTATGATCATAAAATGAATTTCCGATTTTGTCAATGGCGAAAAAGATAATTATTTATTAAAAACATTAAGTGATGACCTGACCAGTGCATCAATTCCCCGTTACAAGTTCATCCGTAATTGTTCTAAAAGCACTAGAAATTCCTGGGGCAATGGTGCACGAAATTCCATATATTCCTTTTTTCTCGGATGAATAAAGCCAAGAACCCCGGCATGGAGTGCCTGTCCATCAATTTCTAAAGTTTTTCTCGGTCCATATTTCGGGTCACCGGCGAGCGGATAACCGATATATTTCATATGAACCCGGATTTGATGGGTTCTGCCTGTTTCCAGTTCACATTCAATATGAGTATAGTCTTGAAAACGTTCAAGCACACGGAAATGGGTGACGGCATGTTTTCCATTATCGACCACTGCCATTTTTTGTCGATCATTTTTATCCCGTCCAATCGGTGCGTCCACCGTTCCGTAATCATGCGGAATAACGCCGTGAACTATCGCTTCATATTTCCTTGTTACCGACTTTTCAACGAGTTGTTCGACTAAACACTCATGTGCAAAATCATTTTTTGCAACCATCAGTAAACCGGATGTATCTTTATCAATACGATGGACAATTCCCGGTCGCATCACTCCATTAATACCGGACAAATCTTTACAATGAGCAAGCAGCCCGTTGACAAGCGTTCCGGTTACATGGCCCGGTGCCGGATGAACGACCATTCCACGCGGTTTATTAACAACAAGAACATCCGAATCTTCATAGTAAATATCTAAATTCATTTCTTCCGGTTCAACATTTAATGGAACAGGATCCGGCACATTGATGACCAGTTTATCGCCAGTTTCGCATTTATAATTGGCTTTTGGTTTATTACCATTAACCGACACAACACCATCTTTAATCCATTCCTGCACTTGCGTCCGGGACCAATCTTCTTCAAGAGATGTTATCAATTTATCAATTCTTTCACCCGCTTGATCCTCACGGACAATGTGCAAAATCTTTTCCATATTATTGCTCCTTTTTCTCTTTACGTTCTTCTAAAAACATGACAATTATTAATAATATAACCCCGATGGTTAAAGAAGAGTCAGCAATATTAAAAATTGGGAAGTCATAACCGAATATTTTTACATCAATAAAATCAACGACTTCTTTGCGAAACAAACGGTCAATGAAGTTGCCAACAGCTCCTCCTAACATGAAGGCCAATGAGATACTATTTAGCGGTTTTCCTTTCGCATATTTTTGCAAATAATAAATGATAAAAATGACTACAATAACGGTGATGAGGTAAAAGAACCACATCTGCCCTTGTAAAATGCCCCAAGCGGCACCACGATTTCGGTGTGATGTTATGTAAAATAAATTTTCGATAACAGGGATACTTTCACCAAGATCCATAAATTTAACGATCATCCATTTCGTCAATTGATCGAAACCGATAATGATGATTGAAAGCAAATAATACAGCAATGCACGCCCTCCAAACTCTAGATAGACTCTTTTTGCATTGTAGCATAAAAGAACATTTTTTGCATTTACCGTTCATGAAACTTTACATATGATTGACAAGAATTTTTTTATTTACTGGATATAAAAATTTTTATACATAAAGAAAACTCGGGCGTCCGAGCCTTTAGGCGAGAGCAGAGCCGTAGTTGCACTATGCGTTAGGAAAGTAGAAATTGAAAAATTTATACTTTCCTATTAGCCAAAAAAGACAGGACATATAGTTATACCTGTCAAAAGGGAAAAACCGGTTTTTTTAAATATTTCAGTAATGTTTTCATTTCACTTAAGGAACGAACGGTTGGTTGAAAAGTTAAAAATTCAACTGGGATTGGGTGCCCTGTTTCTTCACAAACGCCATAATGACCGGTTTCAATTTTTTCTATTGTCGCAATTAAATCTGACAGTTCTTCCTCGGCCATTTGTTTTACTTGAGGTGACAATTCATGATTGTTAAGGTGCTCTTCTAAATCAATTTTCATTGCAACAATTTCATTATAAAGATCATGTAGCGATTGACTCAAGGAATGTACCCTCCCATCCGTGATCCAATTTCTAATTGTTATTGTATGTTTATTATTACCGATTGTTCCTTTCTGACGGCTATAACTATTTTCTATTTCATTAAATACAAGGTAGAAATGTAAAAATCTTTTTAAACAAGCAAAAAAAGGGAAGACAATTCTTCCCTTTTTTATAGTATAAGAAAGTATAAAAATACAAGTAAATAACTTGGGATTAGTTTTATTGTCTAGCTCCGAGCGCCAGCGACTGAGAAACTAGCTCCCCTTTAATGTGCTCCTGCGCCATAGCCTATTCGAGGAAGCGGATGTTCAGCTCGTCGCAAAGCTTCATGAAGTATATCAAGGAAGATTACTCATGAAGTTCACTCTAGGAGTAGCTTCACTACGATAAGTCAACATCGGCTCGTCCCTCGCCGTGTTTCCTTTTCCTTAGAAAAAGCTACTCGCTTTTTCTTCGTGCGATGCTTATTCAAGGAAGATTATTCAGAGTCCTCGAAAAAGCTAATCGCTTTTTCTTCGTGCGATGCCTATTCAGGGAAGCAAATCTGTTCTCATTGCGGGGCGCTCCAGTTTGTACGTCGCTAAGCGGGCGCTCTGCGCTTTTCTTGGGTAAATCTGTTAATTAACTAAATGACTATAATGTTCTTCTACAATATTTGCACAGCGGGTACATAATGTCGGATGATGATGGTTATGACCGACATCCTTTGTCACTACCCAGCAACGTTCACAAGTTTCTCCTTCAGCTTTTGTTACGACAATGGCGGCCTTTTCCAATTTCAATGCATTACTTGGCGCTTCATCATAATGACCGGCCACTTCAAAATCAGAGACAATGAAAATTTGTCCAATATTTTCTGAAATGGAATCAAGTAATTGTTTTACATCATCGTGAACATATAAAGTAACTTTTGCTGTCAGTGACTTACCAATTATTTTTTCATTGCGAGCTTCTTCCAAAGCTTTTAACACGTCATCTCTTAATTTCATAAATTGCGACCATTTTTCTTCCAGTTGAACGGCATTTGGGTATTCTTTATATTCCGGCAGGTCGGTCAGTTGGACACTTTCTTCCTCAACACCTTTTATATATGCCCATACTTCATCGGCTGTATGTGCCAAAATCGGCGCTAACATTTTTGTTAAAGATACGAGACATTCATAGATGACCGTTTGCATGGAACGACGAATCGGGTTATTTTCTGCTTCAATATAAAGAACATCTTTGGCAAAATCTAAGTAGAATGAACTTAAGTCAATCGTGAAAAATTTGTTCATATCATGGTAAATTTCCATGAAGTTATATGTTTCATATGCATGCCGTACTTTTTTCACGAGATTGTTTAATTTTACCAGTATATATTGGTCAACTTCACGTAAGTTTTCATATGGAACTGTATGCTGCTTCGGATCAAAATCAGCTGTTGTTCCGAGCATGAATCGAAGCGTATTGCGAATCTTCCTGTACACTTCAGACACTTGTTTAAAATTATCCATGAATACTTTGACATCTGCCGTATAATCCACAGAAGCGACCCATAATCGCAAAATATCGGCACCGAATTGCTTTGTCACCTGATCAGGAACAATGGTATTTCCGATGGACTTTGACATCTTTTTGCCTTCCGCATCGACAGTAAACCCGTTTGATACAACTCCTTTATATGGTGCAACACCGTTAACCGCAACACTGATAATCAGACTAGAGTTAAACCAGCCACGGTATTGGTCGGAACCTTCCAAATAAATATCTGCCGGAAATTGAAGTTCTTCACGAGTTCTTAATACACCATGATGAGAGGAACCGGAATCAAACCAAACGTCCATAATATCATTTTCTTTTGTAAATAAACCGTTCGGACTGCCCGGATGACTGAATCCTTCAGGTAGAAGGTCTTTCGCTTCTCTTTCAAACCAAATATTGGATCCATGTTGTTCGAATAGGCTTGCAACATGTTCAATCGTTTTTTCGGTAATAATCGGTTCACCATTTTCCGCATAAAATACCGGAATTGGTACACCCCAAACCCGCTGTCTTGAAATACACCAGTCACCGCGATCACGAATCATATTATACAGTCTTGTTTCGCCCCATTTATTATACCAATTCACTTGATGGATTTCTTTTAACAGTTGTTCACGAATTGGATCAATGGATGCAAACCATTGCGGTGTTGCTCGGAAAATAACCGGTTTTTTCGTCCGCCAATCATGCGGATACGAGTGGGTAAGGAATGATAATTTAAGTAATGCGCCAACTTCTTCCAGCTTTTTCGTAATATGCTTGTTTGCCTCTTCGTAAAACAATCCTTCAAAGCCGGGTGCTTCTTCGGTCATGCAACCTTTGTCATCGACGGGACTGAGTACATCAAGATTATATTTTTGACCAACATAGAAGTCATCTTCCCCATGACCGGGAGCGGTATGAACGCAACCGGTACCGGCATCGGTTGTAACATGTTCACCCAACATAACAAGCGAATCACGATCATAAAACGGATGTTTCGCTAAAACATATTCTAAGTCAGAACCTTTGACCGTTTTCAAGACTTGATAATCTGTCCAGTCTAATTCTTCACTGACGGACTTCAATAAGTCTTCGGCGACTACGAGCTTCCTGTTTCCTATGTTGACTACAACATATTGCAGATGTGGATGAACAGAGATCCCTAAGTTGGCCGGAATGGTCCATGGCGTTGTCGTCCAAATAACGATTTCTGTATCCGAGTCAAGCACCCCTTTACCGTCTTTAATCGGGAATGCCACATAAATGGATGGTGATTTGATATCTTTATATTCAATTTCTGCTTCAGCTAATGCCGATTCCGATGACGGTGACCAATATACCGGTTTTAATCCTTTATAAATTAATCCTTTTTTCGCCATTTCACCGAAAACACGAATTTGTTGTGCTTCAAATGAATGGTGTAAAGTTAAATACGGATGTTCCCAATCACCGCGTACACCCAATTTTTTAAAGCCGGTCCGTTGAATATCGACTTGTTCATAAGCATATTGCTCACAAAGTTTACGAAATTCAACAACGGACAGTTCTTTTCTTTTCACACCTTTTTTTGTCAATTCTTGTTCAATTGGCAAGCCATGGGTATCCCACCCCGGAACATACGGAGCATCGTAGCCCATCATGGACCGGGAACGAACAATAAAATCTTTTAAAACTTTATTTAAAGCATGACCCATGTGTAGACTGCCGTTTGCATATGGTGGTCCGTCATGAAGAATGAATTTTGGACGTCCTTTTGTCCGTTCTTGAACCTTTTTATAAATATCCATTTCTTCCCAGCGTGCTTGAATTTCCGGTTCTTTTTTCGGCAAATTTCCACGCATTGGAAAATCAGTTTTCGGCATTAATAATGTATCTTTATAATCCAATGAAATTGCCCTCCTTAATACGAATTTTGGTAACAGTGTTAACCAGTTTTGGTAAGAATAAACATTTTGGCTATAAAGTAAAATAAAAAAGCCTTCACATCCCTGTATATGGGACGAGAAAGCTTTCCCGCGGTACCACCCAAATAGACAAAGAGAAAAGACGTACTTTGTCCGCTCATTTTATAACGTGAAACACGCCCACCCTTACTATTCAATTTCAGAGCAGGAACTCCGGGGTGATTTTCCAATTTCCCTTTTTAATCGAGCTTCCACCATCCTCGACTCGCTGGATAAAAGCAGAAAAATTGTACTGTCCCCTTCATTGTTTGTAAATAATATGAGAATATTTTATGGATATAAGGAATTATATGCAAATATGGTGATAGAAGTCAATAATAATTTACATAAATCCGTTTATTTTTAAAGGAAATCCAAAAAGTCCGGGAAAAGCAGCCCCGTTTTCCTTTTTCTTTTATATGAAAAACAGAAGCTCAGGTACTCAGAGGTCCTTAGATTCCCTGTTCTTCTTGGCTCTCCCCATTTAAGCAATTACTTAATAACGATATCCTCCTCTGCCGACTTTAATTCGGTTGCGTCCACATTAAACTCCATTAATTGTTCCCAATCGTTTGAATTGATCATATCCAGTTGGGCTTCGATCAATAATTTAAATCGATTGCGGAATACTTTTGATTGTTTTTTCAAATCTTCAATTTCTAAGGCTATTTTTCTGGCTTTTGAGAGAGCTTCATTAACAATTCGATCCGCGTTCTTTTCAGCCTCGCGAATGATTAACTTCGCCTCTTTTTGCGCACTGCCTTTTACTTCTTCCGCGGCCTCTTGAGCAACAACGATTGATTTATTCAATGTTTCTTCAATGGAACTAAAATGCTTTAATTTTTCCTCTAATTCTTTGACTCGATTTTCTAATTCGCGTTTTTCTCGAATGATTATTTCATAGTCTTTTATCACTTGATCTAAAAAATCATTCACTTCATCTTCATCATACCCACGAAAGGTTTTGGAAAATTCCTTATTATGTATATCCAACGGCGTTAACGGCATCATGCCACCTCCATATAAAAATCAGAAAATACGGTTGTCTTTTATTATACACTAAGTTTCGACAGATTGCGGGGAAAATCCTGCCAAAAATAAATTTTTATTTCATTTTTCCTAAAGTGATTTTCCACTTATCCCGTTTTGTTTTATCTCCAACCGTAATTAATCGAATTCTCCCTATGCCTCTTGCCGAAATGAGATCGCCTTCTTTCAAAGGAAAAGAAGGAGAATCAACAGTTGTCCAATTTACTTTAACTAACCCTTGTCCAATTAATGTTTGCACTTTCTGCCTTGACATGCGACCGGCTTGCGATAGAACCGTATCAAGTCTAAGGGATGAAACAGTCACGGAATGTTCCGTCATCAATTCATCAGTCACTATACTTTCTGACATAGGCTTTACCTGCAGTTGGATTTTTGTCTTTCCTACAGTCATATAATTTGTACGAATATAATCAGCTACTTCACTGGCAGAGAAAAATTGAATTTGTTTATTTTTGATGAGAATATCTCCATACTTTCCCCTTGATAAGCCAAGGCTCATTAAACTCCCTAAAATTTCAGGATGCGTGAGTGTTACAAATTTTTCCGGGTAAATTATTTCAAACAAAGTGATTTGAAAATCTTCCTCTGCCGGTTCATAGTAATCCGGATGAAGAAAAGCCCGGCAACGTTCAGATTGTTTTGCGCCGCCAAAAAATTGAACTCTACAGCTTCTCTCTTTTCCGATAATTGATTGAACAATATATTGCTCTCTAGGGTCTAAAAAATCGGTCAGTTTTCCTGCATAATTTTTATCAACATAGTCTATCCAATTCAGTACTTGATCAATAAATTCTTTTTCTTCCTGACGAAAATGCTGATATATTGACATAACTTCTCCTTATTTCAAGATGTATCATTGATGATAGATAACTAAATCCATGTTTGGATCGAATTTAAACCGACTTGGGCTAATTGTAAAACAAATAACGCAACAATTGGTGAAAAATCGAACATGCCAATAGGCGGGATAAATTTTCGAAACTGCTCCAAATATGGTTCACAAATACTTCCAAGGAATTGACCGATTTGTGACTCCCTCGCTCCGGGAATCCAAGACATGAAAATATAAATGAGTAAAGCATAAAAATAAATGTTAAATACAGAATGAATAATATCAAAAATGATTGACATAATTTCTTTTACCACCTCGTGTCTTCAAAATTATTGTTGATAAAAGCGTCGGAAATCGCACCGGTTACTTCCACATTATCCGGTGTGCATAACACAATATATGAACCGATTTTTTGGATTTCGCCACCGATGGCGTAAACGGTGCCGCTTAAAAAATCGACAATTCTTCGCGCTTCTGTTTTTTCGACTCTCTGCAAATTAACAACAACGGTTCTGCGATTTTTTAAATGATCAGCAATTTCTTGAGCATCATTAAAAACTCGCGGTTCAACTAAAACGAGCTTTGAGGAACTTTTTATACTTTGTAAACTGACAACGTTTTTCTTTTGTTGTTGGAAGCGCGACGGTCCGGTGGTATTTTCATATTCTACCGGTTCATCATATTCCGCTTCGTATTCGTCTTCATAATTATCATCTAAGAAAAACCATGTTTTGAATTTCGACTTTATACCCAAAATTCTTCACCTCCCGAGTTACTCACCGACCAAAGATGTACCGATTCGAACAAATGTCGCCCCTTCTTCAACGGCAATTTCATAATCATTAGACATACCCATAGATAATTCTGTACAAGGGGCATAAGGTAATTTCAGATTTTGAATTTCATCCTGAAGCTGTTTTAAGGAACGGAAACAGTTCCTCAATATTTGTTCGTCTTTAATATATGGTGCCATTGTCATTAAACCGACAATTTCAATATTTGAATACATTGCTAATTGCTGGATAAACGGAAGAACTTCTTCAGGTGGCAATCCATGTTTCGATTCTTCCCCGCTTACATTCACTTGAACAAAGCAAGGTATCTTTCTGTTGGCCCGTTTATGAATCTCTTCAGCTAATGAAAGCCGATCAAGGGAATGAATATAGTCAACTTTATCAATAATCTTTTTCACTTTCCTTGTTTGCAATGTTCCGATAAAGTGCCAAATCGGTTGATTCCCTAAAACTTCATATTTTTTCAGCAATTCTTGATCGCGATTTTCCCCTAAATGAATAATTCCTGCTTTCAAAGCCTCTTGAGCGCGTTCAATCGTCACATATTTTGTTACGGCGATAATCGTTACTTCTTCCGGATCTCGCCCTACTTTTTCGCAAGCTTTCGCAATTTTTTCTGTGATGATTTGTAAATTACTTTCAACGCTTTTCAATGTTTATGCCTCCCTGATTCCAATAAAACCTATCATTCGACCTGTTTGTCCTTTATCGCGGCGATGGGAATAAAAATAAGTTTGGTCACAGCTGGAACAAAGACCGGATACTTGAATATTGTCGGGCAAAATCCCTTCATTTTCTAACAAGGCTTGATTTAATGCTTTTAAATCGATTTGATATTGACTTTTTTCTACTTGAGTATAAAAACGTTGTACAGCGTTTAGCGGAAGTTTTTCAACTTGATCTATAATTTTATTATCTACAATATAGCATTGATTGCAAATGGAAGGACCAATGGTTACGAATATTTTTTCCACGGGAATTCCACGACTTCTCCACTGTTCAATGAGTGAATGGCTTATATTTTTTACCGTACCTTTCCAACCCGCATGAACAATTCCAAAAAGTCCATACTTTGGTGCAAAAAAATAGATAGGTACACAATCTGCAAAGCAAAGAGCAAGTAAAGTATCCCCTTTATCTGTATAGATCCCATCACAATCTTTTAAACTATCTCCATAAGATTCAGTCCCTTTTCCCCAATCTGTTTCTGCAATGTACTGTACATTCGAACCATGGGTTTGTTCACAGCACACCCAATTGGAAATGGGAAAATTGATTTTTTTTGCAAATTGGTTTCGGTTATAAACGACTTTAGCGTTATCATCGCCAACATGTAGTCCCATATTATTATTAAAATACGGGCCACTGCTTATTCCGCCCATTTTCGTTGTAAATCCCGCAAAAATTCTCGGGTTTATTTTTTGCCAATTTTTAATTAAAAAATATGAATCATCCATTAGATGGAACGGTTCAGTCATATGATTCCCTCATCTCTTCACATCACACAATACATATTTCAGTTTATCATACTATTCGTTCAAAATTAAGCAATTGTTTCTAATATTACTGTTCTTTTCTCACAGAATAAAATACAAATGATTAATTTTAGGTTCGTTTTATTAACTAGCCCAAAGCGACAGATGACTTGTGCTTTTTTTTAAAACAAAAAAAAAGCCACCTTTTAAAGGAGGCTTACTGAATATTTTTTGCCACAACTTTAATGGCTGCTTTCTCAAGACGAGAAACTTGCGCTTGTGAAATACCGATTTCTTCTGCGACTTCCATCTGTGTTTTTCCTTGGAAGAACCTTTTTTTCAAGATCATTTTTTCCCGCTCATTTAAACGGCGCATACCCTCTTTTAATGCTATTTCATCAATCCAATTGGAATCTTTATTTTTTTCATCGCTCAATTGGTCCATTACATAAATCGGATCTCCACCATCATTGTATATCGGTTCAAATAAGGAAACCGGGTCTTGAATCGCATCTAAAGCAAAGACGATTTCTTCTTGAGGAACACCTAACTCTTTGGCAATTTCCTCAGCCGTCGGTTCCTTCGATGTTTCAGCAATTAACCGTTCGCGGATTTGTAACGATTTATACGCAATATCACGCAATGACCGGGAGACTCGGATCGGGTTATTATCCCGAAGATACCGGCGAATTTCCCCAATAATCATTGGAACTGCATAGGTGGAGAATCGAACATTTTGACTCAAATCAAAATTATCAATTGATTTCATTAATCCGATACAGCCAACTTGAAACAAATCATCGACATACTCACCACGATTATTAAATCGTTGAATCACACTTAAAACTAATCGCAAGTTTCCGTTAATTAATTTTTCCCTGGCGTACAAATCGCCATTTTGCATTTCCTTAAATAATTCCCTCATTTCTTCATTTTTTAAAACCGGAAGTTTGGATGTATCTACACCACAGATTTCAACTTTGTTACGCATAAGGTTTCCCTCCTCCGAGGAATGCTTTTACAAAATTCAGTATCTCCCTAGGAAGGAAAAATATGCACTGTAACAAATGAGTGATTTTTCGATAAACTTCCTATCCTTGATAAATAAAGGAAACTAGCGAAAAATATTTTTCAAAAATAATATTAAACCATTTTTTCAAACTCTTTCCTCAATCTTTTGAATATTCTCTTTTCCAATCTTGAAATATAGGATTGTGATATACCTAACATGTCGGCAACATCTTTTTGTGTTTTTTCCTCGCCTCCTACCAGACCAAAGCGCAATTCCATAATTTGCTTTTCACGATCGGATAATGTATGTAAAGCTTTCATCAGCAGTTTTCGATCGACACGCGCTTCCAAATCTTTCGTGATAATATCATTTTCTGTTCCAAGCACGTCTGATAGAAGGAGTTCGTTCCCGTCCCAATCAATATTTAATGGTTCATCGAAAGAAACCTCTGAGCGTACTTTATTGTTTCTCCGTAAATACATTAATATTTCGTTCTCAATACAGCGTGAAGCATACGTGGCTAATTTAATCTTTTTTTCCGGATTAAACGTATTGACCGCTTTTATTAATCCAATGGTGCCAATACTAATTAGATCTTCAATATTAATGCCCGTATTTTCAAATTTTTTTGCAATATAAACGACGAGCCGTAAATTTCTTTCAATTAACAGCGAACGGGCTGTTTCATCCCCTTTAGGAAGTTTATTGATTAAAATCTCTTCCTCTTCTTTGGAAAGTGGTGGCGGAAGAGCTTCACTGCCTCCGATATAATAGATTTCATCGGTTTTTAACTTTAGTTTCTTTAACAACTTGTTCCAATAATAGTAAAAATGAAATTTCAATTTTTTCATGACCATTCCCCTCTCTAACATAGCCACTTGATTAAAGCAAACGAAACTTCTTGAACGAATTGAACTCACTTGACTTTGTCTATGATCATTACCATCAGGAAACTTGTTCGTGATGCGATTGTGCTAAAATTTTTGGATGAATGATACAATCAAAACGATCATCAGCGGATAATGTTTGATTGATAAATGCCAACAAAAGCCGGTTTGTTTGATAAATCTTTTTGTCAACGCGAATAACTACTTTGTCCGGTTTAACGGCAGCCAGAAGCAAATTGTCTTTACCAACAACCCGATATGGAATGATGGAAATTTTATTCATCCATTCCGATGGTAATTCATTTTCCTTCCAAAGTTGATGAACATCTTCAAAAACCGCTAAAACCTCTTTTGGAAAGAAACCGGCTGTTTTTCTTAGTGAGACAATTAAAACCGGTTTTTTTGTCAAAGGATCATATAATTGATTTCCACTGTCTACCAGCCCCCTTAATTGTTTTGTTTGATTGTTAATTGAGATTTCAACATCCACAAGATTTTCATACTCTATTTTGACAGTTTCCCATTTATCAAAAGTATCCTTTGAAAAAAAATAAAGTATTGGAAACCCAATGATGACAAACAACCAACTGATCGGATCCCCAAAGCCACGGATATTAGTTAAAAATAAAGCATTTGCTGCGTTATATTGGAAACTAAATAAATAATGCAAACCAATTAGCGCTCCCCCAATCGCAAAAGTGAGTAAATAAAATGCAGATAAATTGGTAAAGAAAAACCGCATTCGCTTGAAACCAAAAGCAATCCATACCATCAGTACTGAAATTGCTATTTTAAAAAGAGGAGAAAAAAACAAAGCAGCATTCGTTATAAAGGGAGCAAACACGATAATCGAGCCAATCAAACCACCAAAAAAAATTTTCCGTTTTCGAATTTTTCTTTTTAATATAACACCGGTCAATGATAAGAGCATGCTATCAAACAAAAAATTTAAAAGCCAAATAATATCTAAATATAAGGTCAACCCCTCATTCCCCTTTTCTCCAAAGAACGGAATTACTTAGCCCTAGTAAAAAGGCGGCTCTCTAGTATTTTTATGTTATGAAAAAGTATAGCACTGCCTCTCGTAAAAGTGTGTCGCTTTTTGACCGTAAAATTTAAGAAGTTTTCAGGAATTTTCGCCGATTTTGTCAAAAGAATCGGAATGATCTTTTTCGATTATTACGAAAGGAGAAATTTTGTTATTGCAGCCTGTCCTTGAAGTAAAACAATAAAACGAAGCCGAGGTTTTCACAAAAATTTTTCTACAAAAAAGCTGTTCTCGAAAAGCAGCTCCCTTACAGATTTTCTAAAAAATTCTGTAAAGCATGAGTTGCTGCGTTTCAAGAACAGCCTTATATTTTTTCTTTATATCTTTGAGTAACAGCTAAATATCAGAATCGATTATTTCTGTTTCTCAAAAATGTAGGAATATCCAGTAAATCTTCCTGTGTGCTGGAATTTGTTCGAGTTGGTTCTTGATGTTTTTCTTCTCGAACCGGTGTCTCGCGATTTTGTTTTTGATGTGTTTGGTTTGTATTAAGGTTCTTGTTATGACTATGAGTTGGTCGGGTTGGTTTATTTTGATCGTTTTCTTCCCTAAATCCGGTTGCAATTACCGTAACAACAATTTCATCATTCAAATTTTCATTAATGACAGAACCAAAAATCATGTTCACTTCTTGATCAGATGCAGAGGCAACAATATCGGCAGCTTCCTGTACTTCATACAAACTCAAATTCATTCCACCCGTTATGTTCATTAGAACTCCTTGAGCACCATCAATCGATGTTTCCAGTAAAGGAGAAGATATAGCTTTTTTAGCGGCTTCTTGAGCACGGCTTTCACCAGAGGCAATACCGATTCCCATAAGAGCGGATCCTTTATTGGACATAATGGTTTTCACATCGGCAAAGTCGAGATTAATGAGACCAGGAGTGGTAATTAAGTCAGAAATACCTTGAACACCTTGACGTAAGACATTATCAGCCTCTTTAAAAGCTTCTAACATCGGTGTGCTCTTGTCCACAATTTCAAGAAGACGGTCGTTCGGAATAACAATTAATGTGTCAACGGCTTCTTTCATCGAAGTAATCCCATTGGCAGCTTGCGTAGCCCGTTTTTTCCCTTCAAAGCTGAACGGACGAGTAACAACACCGACAGTTAAAGCACCTAATTCTTTTGCAATACTGGCAATTATAGGCGCCGCACCAGTTCCGGTTCCACCGCCCATTCCTGCCGTGACAAAGACCATATCTGCCCCTTTAATCACTTCTTCAATTTGTTCTTTACTCTCTTCAGCGGCTTTCTTCCCAACTTCCGGATTTGCACCTGCTCCAAGACCACGGGTTAATTTGGAGCCAATTTGCAGTTTTATTTCCGCTTTTGAAAGATTCAAAGCTTGGGCATCTGTATTGACAGCGATAAATTCAACCCCCTGGACGCCGTGTTCGATCATGCGATTGACTGCATTGTTTCCGCCGCCACCAACACCAATTACTTTAATTGTTGCTAATTGGTCTACGTATGTTTCAAAATCCAACATGCAAAATCCTCCTAATTCAAATTACTTAAACCTATGCATTTATTCAAAAAAAGAACCAAGAAATCTTTTCATTTTACTAGCTAATTTTTCTTCATGTAAATTTGAATTTTTCCCTTTGGCAGGTTGCTGTTTCACTGTTCTTTTTTCCTTCTGTTCCATTGGCATAACGACCGAATCTAGAAATCTTCCTTGTAATCTCGCATTCTTATAAAAATATTTGATCATACCAACTGCAGTCGCATACTGTGGTTCTCGCACCCCTATATAGTCAGGGATTGCGATTCGGACACGGTTTTGAAAAATCGCTTGGGCAAGTTCTGCCAGCCCTTGCATATTGGCGACTCCTCCGGTTATCACATACCCCCCGGGCAAATAATCTACGCCCATTTTTCTCAGTTCATCTTGAACGAAATCAAAAATTTCGGCAACCCTTGCTTCAATAATTTCAGCTAGTTCAAGCTGTGTAAACTGTTGTTTTTGGTTCGTACCGATGATCGGAAGTTCAAATACTTCATCAACAGAAGCATGGTCATAAAAAGCATGTCCATGTTTTAATTTTACCTTTTCAGCATCTTCTGTTGTAGTTCTTAATACAATAGAAATGTCTTTCGTAATATGGTCACCGCCGACGGGTAAAAGACAAGTGCCTTTCATGTATCCATCTTCAAATACAGTCACCGTTGTGGAGCCCCCGCCAATATCAATTAGCGCAGAACCAAGATTTTTTTCATCTTTGGATAAAGCTATCTCACCGGATGCAAGTGGCTGAAGAACGATATCAATAATTTCAAGTCCTGCTTTTTCCACACATCTGAGAATATTCAATAGCAATGTTTTTGATCCAGTAACTAAAAATCCTTCCATTTCTAAGCGTACACCGATCATTCCACGGGGGTCATTAATTTCATCCTGTGAATCAACAATAAATTGTTTTTTTACAATATTGATGATTTCCCGATCCGGCGGTATTGACATGACTTGAGCCGCATCCACCACCCTTGCCACGTCTTCATTTGTAATCTCCCTGTTTTCTCCATTAACAGCAACGACACCATGACAATCCAATAAGTCAACATGGTGAGCAGGGATACCAACAATCACTTGACGAATCTCCATACCAATCATCCGCTCTGCCTGTTCAACAGCACGTTTTATTGATTGGACTGTATTATCAATATCGACAATCGAGCCTTTTTTCAGACCTTCTGACTTTACATTACCGACGCCGATAATATTTAATACATCATTAACCATTTCCCCAATAATCACTTTGACCGTGGATGTACCGATGTCTAAACTTACAAAAATATCATTGCTGTTCATCTGTGGCACCTCCTCCTACTTTTCATTGAACAACAACAAGTTCCAAATAATGGAAAAAGTGTATACTTACTATAAAATACTGCTGTTTTAATTGGAAGTATTTCATATAAAGTGAAAAACCTGAATGATTTATTTAAGATATTCGCTATTTTTCACCGATTTTCCTTTAATTTTAACTTTCTTTTTCATTTTTTCTTTTCTGATCCCATTTGGTCAATAAAATTCTTCTAATCACAGCTATATTTTGAAATAGCCTAACACCAAAAGCAAATACTGCTGCTAAATACAAGTCTACACCAAGATGGACGCCAAGGAAAGCTAAACTTGCAGCTAAAATTATATTAAAAAAGAACCCTGAAACAAAGATTTTTTCATTAAATAAATTTTGCAATTGGGCTCTAATTCCTCCGATTAATGTATCAAGGGCAGCCAGAACAGCAATAGATAAATAGTTTTGATATTCATGCGGGACACTCATATCTGTTAATAAACCTAAAGTTATTCCGATTACCAATCCTAAAACGGGGAGCCACATAATGTTATTTCCTTTCTTCTTTCACAGTTTGCATATGATTAACGGAAACACTACTACTATAGGCAGGAATTATGATTTCCTCCTGAGGTTCTGATATCGATACCTTCAAATTATCAATAAAAAAATCATCGGGAACGGTTGAAATCTGCATCTGATTGTAAAGTTTTTTTACTGTCTCATGATCATTTGCAATGATCTTAATCTCTAAAGGAAATTTTCGAAGGGGGTAACCATCGACTTTTGTCTCACCTTGTATATTACGAATGGTTGTTGTTGATATGATTCGTTGATCCGCAATAGATATCGCTTTAGCTCCATACATATTCAATTCATTGATTAATTTTCTTAATACATCGGGTGATATGTATACTTTACTCTGACCGGGAGTAATGTATTCATAGGCAGGCGTTATAGATAGGATAATCCCCGGACCGGAAATTTCTTTCAAACCGGCCTCTTTTTTAAGTTCATTCAATGTGTCTTGTAAAACTTGTCCATTACGATTATGCCTTTCTGTTTCGTATTGAGCAATTTTATCTTCAGACTGACGAATTTGTTGATGAAAATAAGTCTCCAATTCCTTTTCGGACAAATATTGCTGACGCAGTTCCCATAAATCACTCGTATCATCAGCTAAATTGTTTTCTTGATGAGTCGTATTGAATTGAATCGCTAGCATAAACCCTGCCAATATGGTTATCAAAAAGAACATTATTTTATTTTTCTTCTTCATGGATCACCATACTTTCTATATTTCCTTTACCTTTCTAGTCTGCTCGGTTTCCCAAAGTGGGGTCCATTACAATCCGATCTAATTTTTCCAATTTAAACACAATATTGTCACTGACTAGTTGATCTTTTACGCCCCCTTGAATGGTCAGTGCTTTTTCGAGTGTATCTTTATCTCCTATGGCACTAATGATGAAAGGGGCAGGAAATTGTTCACCATCAACCGTAATGACAGGACCGTCACACACAATATATGAATTATTTTTTAACCTCTTCCCGTTTATCGCAATTGCTTCTGCACCGGAGATATATAATTCATTGACGGTTTTCAATACGTGATGTTCATGGACAATAAAATTGTTCACGTTCCCTTCTTCATGATTATAATTCCCATCATTTAACGTGACGATGACTCCTTCTCCTTGGACTTTTACTTTTCCTAAAATCATGCGGAGTTTTTCTGCCTCTTTTGCAGTTTTGGATAAATTTTTTTCATTTTCAGCCATCTCATTTTCTATGGCAATGATTTTGGCTTGCTTTTCATTCAACTCCTTTTGAAGTTGTCGGTTCTTTTCCTCCAAATCGATTAAATCATTCCGCAATTGAATAGTCCTTTCCCATTCATGATCCGTCATACTCGTATCACTCTGTTGCTTTTTTGTTAATTGATAAGAAAAAGCGATCATAAACCCTAAAACTAAAAAGACAAGGGAAAGAATAACCCGATTAATTTTCATTTTCTTCCCCGCTTTCTTCCGTTGCGTGTTTATCATTTACAGGCTCATCATTTTTTGTGTCTCCATTTTTTATCGATTGATAAGATTTAAAAAATACACCGACTTCTAGATCAACGATTCCTTTTTCTTCAGGTTGTAATTGTTTAACGAGATCCGGGTAATAGACCATTTTTTCAGCAAAAGTTCTTAATGTTGCATGCACCTCATTACCATCATTCATAAAGGCAATGATACTGTATGGATCTGTGTTCTTGGGAGCATAAATAATTTCAGAAATTAATTGTCGAATTTCATCAGGCATTGCTTTTAATTCCTTTATCGTCATCTGTAAAGGTTTATCTTTATCGAAACTTTTTAAGACCGGACCCGGTTGTGTGGTCATATCACTTGTTATTCTGGTCACATGCCCATTTTCCAAAAGCGGTTTTGCTTGTCCTTCGATATATAAAAAACCAATTTGCCTGTATTCCTCAACTTTAATAATGATATGGTTAGGAAATTTCATATCAATTTTCACTTTTTTTACTTCCGGTACTTGTAAAATACGATGTTCGAGTGTACTTTTTTTCATATTCAAAACAATCGATTTGTTTGTTAATTTACTTGCCTTGACAATTTTCTCCTTTGAAGCAAAGTGATTCCCGTCAATCGTCAGCTCCCCTACTCTACTTAAAGGTGATTGGATATAAATAAATCCACAAACAAACAAAAAAAAGAAGAATAATAAAATGATCAGTCTACGGTTTGCCCGCTTTCTTCTTTGCTCTTTTAGTTTGGGCAATCGATCTTCAAGTGATACTACTTTATTTGGCAAAATTCACACCCCACCTGTAAAAGAGGTTACTATTCATATTTTATCGGAATCAAAATAAATTAGGAAGTAAAAATTAAGAATTCAATTTACCGAAAAAGTAGATTTACTGTTTATTGTTTATTACAGCTGTACATAATCGGTAAAGACGATTACTTGCATCTTGAATACCTATTTTTTTCGAATTTTTTTTCATTCTTTCCAACTTATTTTTATCGGTTAAAATTTGATCAATTGCCTCTAATAGTTTTTTACCCGTTAATTCCTTCTCTAAAATCACTGTTGCTGCCCCGGCTTCTTGCAAACTTATTGCATTTTTTTCTTGATGATTATTCGTTACGTACGGACTTGGAATCAATATACTCGGCAAGCCAATACTGGTAAACTCGGCAATTGATGTTGCTCCGGCTCGGGATACGACTAAATCAACACCGGCAAGAACTTCCGGCATATTATGTATAAATGGAACAACTTTAACATTATCAGGATTTCCGGCATGGGCAATTTTCTCTTTAACCGATTCAAAATGGATTTCCCCGGTAACGTAAAGCACTTGATAGTCCCTAATCGCAAAATCATTGATAACCGATACGACGGCTTCATTAATTGGCCTTGCTCCCCTGGATCCGCTAAATATTAATACTGTTTTCTTTGTTAATGACAAACCTGCCGACTGTCTTCCTTTAATCCCATCGTGCCCTAATACTTCGGTAGCACGAGGATTCCCGGTTAAAACCACTTTATCGCTTGGAAAATATTGTTCAGCTTCTTTGAAAGAGATGGCAATTTTATCAACATATTTACTTAAAAATTTATTTGTTAATCCCGGGATGCTATTTTGTTCATGGATAATGGAAGGGATTTTCAATTGGTGGGCGGCATAAACAACCGGTCCGCATACGTAACCGCCTGTACCAATGACAATATCGGGATTAAATTGTTTCAGCAGTTTTTTGCTTTTATGAACTCCTTTAATAAAGCGGATAATTGTCTTCACATTTTCAAACGATAACTTTCTTTTAAAGCCGGTAATATCAATTGTTTCAAAAGGAATGTGATTTCTCGTCACAATTTTGTTCTCTAAACCTTTTTTCGTACCGATATATAAAACTTGTGTATTTGGATCTTCGGAAATTGCTGTTTTAATGAAAGCAAGTGCAGGATATATATGTCCTCCAGTTCCTCCACCACTTATAACGATTCTCATCGATGTTCACCTCATGCTCATTCTTTGTGAAATTTATCTTACACCATTTCAACCAGTTTCGGGGAAATGTATTAAAAATGTAAACAGCTTTTTATGAATATGAAACTCATGTATTACCATTTTATGATTTTATGACAAAAGAAACAAATGAAAAAAGAGGAAATCAAAAATTTCGATTTCCCCTGTATCTGAAAAAAGTTTTTCATTTCTAATTGCTCAGAAATGAAAGCTATATTCGACTGTAGCGGCTAATATTTAGTAAAATTCCCATCGCCATCAGCATTAACGTTAGAGAAGAACCGCCGTAGCTGAAAAATGGTAAAGTAATACCTGTTACAGGTATTAGATTAATGACAACACCTATATTAATCATCACTTGAAAAGCAACCATAGAGATGATTCCAACAGCGAGAAAGCTGCCGTATAAATCAGGTGCATTTAAGGCTGTACGAATTCCTCTCCATAATAATAAGGCAAAAAGCAATAAGACAAATGCCCCGCCAATAAAGCCGAGCTCTTCCGCCAAGATGGCAAAGATAAAATCCGTTTGCGGTTCCGGTAAGTAAAAGAACTTTTGTCTACTTTGTCCCAGTCCAAGACCGAACAACCCCCCCGGCCCAATCGCATATAGAGATTGAATGGTTTGAAATCCGCTTCCTAGAGGGTCTTCCCACGGATCAAGAAAAGCCGTAATTCGTTTTATTCGATAAGGTGCTGCCGCAATTAACCCGACAAAACCTGCTAAACCAATTAAACCCAGCCCGATAAAATGAACAATGCGAGCACCGCTGACAAAAATCATAATGAGGCAAGTTCCTACCATAACGGTGCCCGTACCCAGATCAGGTTGAAGCATAATCAGCGCAAAAGCGGTAAAAACTAAACCGAGACTTGGTACTAAACCTTTCTTAAAAGAAGTAATATTTTTTTGATTTTCCGATAAAAATTTTGCAAGGTATATAATCATCGCCAGTTTCATAAATTCCGACGGCTGAATAGAAAATGCCCCGACGCCAATCCAGCTTCGGGAACCGTTACGGACATTCCCTATTCCCGGAATTAAAACGGCGATTAACAGGACAAAACAAGTGATCAATATGACTTTCGACCAGGATCGCCAAGTCCAATAATCAATATTCATGATAAAAAACATAGCAATCAAACCGATAATAGCAAAAAGCAACTGCCTTTTCGCAAAATAAAACGAATCATCAAATCGGTAATCGGCCCAAACCGCACTTGCACTATACACCATAATCAAGCCAAGTGATAAAAGAGCTAATATCACGATGACTAAAATAAAGTCCGGAGTTGTTTTTTTCACTGGCAAAGCAGGTCACCTCATTAACACGGATTAGAGCCTGTACACAAAGGAAGAAAAGTAACACAGTTGGAAGCAAATGATATTTTAAAGCTCTTGCTTCTAGCATCTTGTCGATTTTTCCTCCTTGTCCATCTTATACAGCCTCTATACTAACTTATGCACCGCCCCCATAAAAATGTCTCCTCTTACTTCAAAACTTTTATATTGATCCCAACTGGCACATGCCGGTGATAAAAGAATGACATCACCATTTTCCGATAAGGCGTAACTTAAAGGGACAGCCTCTTGTACATTATCGACGATAAAAATCTTTTCTATCCCTGCTTTTTTGCCGGTTTGAACTAATTTTTCCTTTGTTTGGCCAAAGGTAATTAGTGCCTTAACATTTTTCAGTGATGGAATGAGGTCATCAAAATCATTCCCACGATCAAGCCCGCCTGCCAGTAAAATAATCGGACGGTTGAAAGCGGAAAGGGCAGATTTTGTCGCTAACGTATTCGTTGCTTTCGAGTCATTATAAAAAACTCGGCCATTAATTTCTTTGACAAATTGCAACCGATGTTCGACACCGCGAAAAGTTGTTAGCACTTGCTCAATATGCTCATTTGCGACACCCATTAATTTTGCACTGGCAACACTGGCCAAAATATTTTCAAGATTATGCTTTCCGGGAAGAACAACTTTTTGATAATCAATCACTTTTTCCCCTTGGAAATAAATAAACCCATCTTTAAGCGATGCCCCTTCCGGCAAATATTTCTCTTTTGAAAACGGAATGACGGTTCCTTTTGCTTCTTTCGCTATTTGCCTACCTTCTTCTTGATCAAAGTTTAAAATGGCAAAATCAGTTTTCGTCTGGTTTTTTAATATATTCTTTTTTGCGTTTATATACTGTTCTCTTGACATGTGAAAATCAAGATGTGCCTCATATATATTTGTAATCACAGCGATGCGCGGACGAAAATGAACGATTCCCATCAGTTGAAAGGAAGATAATTCTGTCACAATAATATTTTTCTCTGTCGCCATCCTCGCAACATCCGAAGCGACCGTACCAATATTTCCAGCAATAAGCGGATTTTTATTACCTTGATTCAGCATTTCAAAAATTAATGTAGTTGTTGTCGTTTTACCGTTTGTTCCGGTAATACCGATAAATCTCGCTTCAGAGATTTGATAAGCTAATTCAACTTCCGTAATTACCGGAATCCCCCGTTTCATTGCATCTTGGATCAATTCATTTCGATAAGGAATTCCCGGATTTTTTACAATCAATTCAAATCCTTCATCGAGAAGATCTTTCGGATGTTCCCCACAAATTACTTTTATCCCTTTTTCCAGTAAGGTTTGTGCTTCGGGATTTTCCGAAAAAGGTTTTCGATCGTTAACAGTGACAATTGCACCTAATTCGTGCAAAAGACTTGCACTACTTGCGCCGCTTTTTGCCAGTCCTAACACTAAAATCTTTTTGTTTTTATACGCCGTTATGTTTTTCAATTATAACCACACCTCGATATAAATTCCTAAAGCTGCAAATAATAATCCGACGGTCCAAAAGGTAACGACAACACGCCATTCACTCCAGCCTGATAATTCATAATGGTGATGCAAAGGGCTCATCCGGAATACCCGTTTTCCTGTTGTTTTAAACGAAACAACTTGAATGATAACAGATAAAGTTTCAATGACGAAAATTCCGCCTATAATGACGAGTAATAATTCTAAATTCGTTAAAATGGACATGGTTGCAATCGCACCACCTAAAGCTAAAGAACCGGTATCACCCATAAACACTTTTGCAGGGTGTGCGTTAAAGACGAGAAATCCTAATACAGCCCCAACAACAGCGACACCGAATATGGCAATATCAAATTGATCCTGATACCACGCCAAAACCGCATACGCTCCAAAGGCAATCGCTGCCGTTCCTGATAACAACCCATCGAGGCCATCCGTTAAATTGACCGCATTGGAAAACCCGACAAGCCAAAAAATGATAAATAAAACGTATAACCAGCCCAACTCAATCGAATAATTGACAACCGGAATCGTGATTGTTGTTGGCATTCCATAGGAGTGATAAATAACATAAAAGACTGCCGCAATAATGATTTGCCCAAATAATTTTTGCTTCGATGTCAGTCCAAGATTTCTTTTCATTACTACTTTAATAAAATCATCCAAAAATCCGAGAATCCCAAAACCGATTGTCACCAATAGAAGAAGATACGTTTCTACCGTCATGTTTGAAAATTGGTTTGTCATAAAGATGGTCGTTACAATGATGGAGAGTAAAATCATAATTCCGCCCATCGTTGGTGTTCCCGATTTTTTTTGGTGCGATTTTGGCCCTTCTTCCCGAATGCTTTGTCCAAATTTCAATCTTTTCAAAAATGGAATAAACAAAGGTGAAAGGAAGACAGTAATTAAAAATGCTAAAATAATTGTATATAAAATGACTTGTTCCAACAACATTACGTCCTCCCTTTCTATTGATCAAAATCTGTATTTCGTTTCGTTGTTTGAAATTTTTTATACTTTTCTGTTATGCACTTTTTGGCAATTTGTCGATCATCAAAATCAATCACCTTGTCTCCGATAATTTGATAGGTTTCGTGTCCTTTTCCTGCAATTAAGACGACATCCCCGTCATTAGCCTGTTCAATCGCGTAATGAATCGCCTCTTTTCTGTCAGGAATTACTTTGTAAGAAAGTCCACTTACACCTTTTTCCATATCATTTAATATGGCCATCGGGTCCTCGGATCTTGGATTGTCTGATGTAAAAATGGCATCTGAGGCATATGTACATGCGATTCGTGCCATTAATGGTCGCTTCCCATGATCGCGGTCCCCGCCGCAACCAACAACAACAAAAATGCGTGAATGAGGCAAAGAAGTGACTGTTTTCAGGACGTTTTCCAAACTATCCGGTGTGTGAGCATAATCGACAATGACCGGAAACTTCTGTCCGGCTTGAACCAATTCAAACCGTCCGGGAACCCCGGCAAAACTGGATAGACTGTTAATCATTGTGTCTATATTTATACCTGCTGCTAAACCAACCGAAACTGCTGCAAGTACATTATAAACATTAAAAATACCAATCAATTTCGTCGTAACTTGCCTGTTTCCTTTCGGTGTTATTAAATGGAAAGTTGTCCCTTGACCTGTAAAATTTACATTCTCTGCACGAACATCACAGGCATTTTTCATTCCGTATGTAATGATGTGGGCAGAGGTCATTTTCATATATTCTTCTGTCGTTGAATCGTCCGCATTTAATACTGCATACTTTTTTCTGTTTTCATAGTAGGTATTACCAAGTTGAGAAAACAATAAACTTTTTGCTTTCTTATATTCTTCCATCGTTTTATGGTAATCCAAATGATCTTGTGTCAAATTTGTAAATACAGCAATATCAAAATCACAGCCCCGAACCCGACCTTGAACTAATGCATGAGAAGAGACTTCCATACTGACCGCTTCCACATGTTCATTCAACATTTGTCGAAATGTTTTCTGCAATGTCAAACTGTCCGGGGTTGTATTTTTCGTTTCGGTCGTCTTGTTTCCAAATTTCGAATACAGAGTGCCAATGAGCCCGGTTTTTTTATTGGCTGCACGAAATATATGATCAACTAAATGACTGACAGATGTTTTCCCGTTCGTTCCTGTTATCCCGACGAGAAATAGTTCATGAGTAGGATGTTGATAAAAAGCATCGGCTAAAATCGCCATTGCTCTATTTGTATCGGGAACAATAATATTTGGTACATTCACCGCTAATTTCCGATTTGAAAGAATGGCAACCGCACCTTTTTCAATAGCTTCGTGAGCAAACTCGTGTCCATCAAATCTTGATCCTTCAATGCAAATAAATAAGGTCCCTTCTTTCACTTTTCTCGTATCTTGTTCGATAGCTAAAATGTCTGGATTATCTTCACCATTCATCTGTTTTACAAATGGCAGATGAGTTAATAATGTATGTAATTTCATTAAAACATCTCCTTCTAAGTAGAAAACATTATTTCCTATTAAAAGCAATTGCTTGAACTGTAAAAATACCATCATTCATTTTACATGAATCTGTTCTCTTTTTCTACGTCTCTTTTTAAAACAAGAGAAATCTTTAGAAACAAAAATTTATGATTATCCATCATAACCATTGTACTTTCAATATATTCTATTTATGTTGGCCTTAGTTATTTTTATTCTTAAAATTTTTGCTAACAAACAACTGAGCTTCACTGTTGGAAAATTTATCCTTACGTATGAAAAAAGACGTTCTTTTAGCAAGAGCGTCTTTTTTCTGTCTCATTCATCTATTTTATTCCAAATATATTCTTATAGTCGAGCCTTCTTCTACTTTTGTACCGGGATCCGGAGCCTGTTTCACAATTTTATCACCTTCACCGCTAATATCAAGTTTCAAATTGAACAGTTGATTAACAATTTCGTTCTTTTCCAAGCCAACTAAATTAGGGACTTCGATCATCGGTGTATCTAGCCAAGTTACTTTCTTTTCCAACTGATTTTTCCTTTGCTCTACACCGAGCACACGCATGCTATCTTCAATAATATTGCCGACGATGGGAGCGGCTACCTGACCGCCAAATTGGATAGCATTTTTTGGATTATCCACGGCTACATAAACGACGATTTGCGGATCATCCGCCGGTGCAAAACCAATAAAAGAGAGAATATAATTATTTTCTAAATATCGACCACCTTGTGCCTTCTGTGCAGTACCGGTCTTCCCGCCAACTCGGTACCCTTCAATAAATGCTTTTTTCCCGCTTCCTTGTGCAACAACGCTTTCCAATGCATAGCGAATCTGCTCGGAAGTCTTTTCGGAAATGACTTTTCTTTTTGCCACCGGGCTTTTCTTCATGACAACCTCATTGGTTTGCGAATCAACCAATTGTTTTGCCACATACGGCTGATATAAAGTACCTCCGTTTATCGCCGCTGAGACAGCAGCAACTTGCTGAATAGGCGTAACGGAAACCCCTTGTCCAAATGCCGTGGTTGCTAATTCAACAGGACCAACTTTATCCAAAGGAAACAGAATTCCCGTACCTTCTCCCTCTAGGTCGATACCGGTTTTTTGTCCGAACCCGAAATTATGGATATATTTAAACAAAGTATCCTTTCCTAATCGTTGACCCATTTCAATAAATCCCGGGTTGCAAGAGTTTTGAACAACCTCTAAAAAGGTTTGAGAGCCATGCCCGCCCCTTTTCCAACAATGCAGTTGCGTACCTCCGACTTCCACATGTCCTGAATCGTAAAACCGATCCTTCTCAAGATTGACTTTTCCTTCTTCCAGTGCGGCAGCAAGCGTAATTATTTTGAAGGTAGAACCCGGTTCGTAAGTACTCCAAATCGGAATATTTCGATTATATATTTCCGGGGCAACGTTTTGAAAATCGGATGGATCAAAATTCGGTCTGGATGCCATACCTAAAATCTCACCATTATTTGGATTCATCGCAATGGCAAGGAGTCCATCAGGATTATATTTTGCCTCGGCATTATCCAATTCCCGCTCCATAATCGTCTGGATTTGTGAATCAATTGTGAGAACAAGATTATATCCATTGACAGGTTCTTGAAAGTCATCAGGCATATTTTTCATCCGTTCGCCCTTTGCTGTTGAATAAAACTGCACAGAGCCTTTTGCACCGGATAATTCTTTATCATAAGAAAGTTCCAATCCTGTTAATCCTTGATTGTCTATTCCTGTAAAACCAAGCACATGAGATAAATAGTCGCCAAAAGGATAGTATCGTTTTGAATCTTCCGCTATATAGACCCCGGGTAAATTTAAGTTTTCGACTTCTTTCGCTTTTTCATTGGTAATTTTTCGCCCGGATTTTAATCGTTCCATACTTGATTTTTTTGTGATTTGCTGATAAACATCCTGTACATTTGCGTTTAGAATATTTGCCAATTTTTCCGCAGTGTCAGCCGGGTTTTTGATTTGCCTCGGTACTACATAAACCGTCGGAGCACTTATATTTGTGGCAAGGGCAACTCCATTTCGATCAACGATTTCCCCACGTTTTGGTTCGAACGGGATTTCCCGGTTCCAAGAGTTTTTCGCCCGCTCTGTTAACATATCACTTAAAGCAAATTGAATAAACCCAAGTCGGAAGATTAAAACAAGAAAAACAAAAAATCCAGCAAGAAGGACAAATGCCAGCCGTTTTCTTACCGTCACATGAGATACTCTGCGCAAATAAAACAAACCTCCTTTCAAGGCCTGTTTTATTTATATGCATGTCCAATCTACAATAGAACAATTGGAACAATGAGCTAGGGGTTAATTTCAAAAAGAAAAGGATTGTCCGAGTTTGCATCTGCAAATTGAACAATCCCTATCTTGTATTTTATTCATCTGTTTGATTTGTCTCTTCCCCGCTGTTATTAACTGCCGGCCGTAATGTGATTTGTAAATTACTCTCTTTTGTAATAACCGTATCGGGATCAAGATTTTGTGATGTTACAAACCCATTCCCTTCAAAAGAAAACTGCATATTTGTTGCATGAACAAGTTTCATCACATCACTCAACGACCAATTATGAATATCCGGCATCTTCCACTGTCCATCCGTAACAACAATAATGCGCTCACCGTTCAACAATTTTGTCCCGACACCCGGATATATCTTTTGGACGTTGGCACCATCACCGAGGACAACCGGTACCAAACCAAGCGACGACAATTTTGCTACGACCTCGCCTGTATTTTTCGATGAATAGTCCGGAACATTTATTACTTTTGCTTTTTCTACTGACTCATCTGGTTTGATTTTTAAATATTGTAAACTATTTTTCATAACCGGATTAAATATTTTCGATACCGGTTCAGATCCACTTTCAAAACTTTCATCGTCCAAGTTAGGTTGTTGAACAAGGACATAGACGATCAACTCCGGATTATCAGCGGGTGCAAATCCAATAAAAGAAAATAAATAATTATCCCAACCGGTTAAATAGCCTTTTTCTTTTTCGTAAATTTGCGCAGTCCCTGTTTTTCCGGCAACACGATATCCATCAATGCGAAAACCTTTTCCTGTACCGATATCGCTCGTTACCGTAGACTCTAGGACATCGATCACTTGTTTGGCTGTATCAGCAGAAATCGGTTTACCGACTTCACCCATATTCGATCCTTTTACGGTTTTCCCGTTGTTATCCACTATTTTCTCTACTAAATAGGGACGCATCATTTTCCCTTCATTAGTAATAGCGGTCATCGCTTGAATCATTTGTAGGGCGGTCACACTGGTAGCTTGCCCATAAGCGGTTGAATAGCGGTCACGTTCCCATTGATATTGAATCGTTCCAGTTGCTTCACTGGGCAATTCAATTCCGGTTGTTTGTCCAAATTTAAATTTATCCAAATAATTTCTGAACGTATCTGTTCCCATTTTTTTAACAAGATTCGCAACAGCAACGTTTGATGAACGCTGAATCCCTTCTAAGTACGAAATTGGTCCCCAGCCTACTTTATTATGGTCGTGAATGGCCGGTGCCCCTTCTACGGAAAATGAACCGGATTGATAGGCTTCATTCGGATTCCATACCCCTTCCTCAATGCTTGATGCCAGTGTAACTACTTTCATCGTTGATCCGGGTTCATAGGCATTTTCCACAATTACGTTATGCCAATTATTTTCAACACCTTCTCTCGTGTTCGGATCAAATGTCGGTCGTTGTGACATGGCAAGTATTGCTCCGGTTTTAGCATCGGCAACAATTCCCATTATATTTTTTGGATTATATTCCGTTTGTACATCATTCATCGCGTCTTCCAAAAACGTTTGAATTTTTTTGTCTATCGTTACATATACTGTGTCACCATTTTTAGGTTCAGTTATTTTCGTTGCAGCTGAAGGTAATATATATCCCCAACTGTCACTTTTGTAAGTAATCTTCCCGTCTTTACCTTGTAAATACTCATCTAAACTTTTTTCCAAGCCCATTTGTCCAACCAATGTTTTGCTACCATTCTTGTTATTTTGATAATTGGTAAATCCGAGTAGATGGGAAGCAAAATCTCCATTTGGATAAGCTCGTTTTGACTCGCGAATAAAAGTAATACCGGGAAGTTTTAATGCTTCAATTTTCGATTTTACTTCATTGGTTAAGTTTTTTCCGGCTGCACCAAATTCCACTTGAAACAGGTCTTTTGTCAACTGTTTATATATTTCCGATTCTTCCATTGGAATATATTTTGCCAATTCCTTTGCCGTTTTTTCCGGATCAACGACATGATTCGGCGTTTTTGCGTTATCCGGAGTAACGGAAGGGTCTAAAATTGCGACCAATTTATAAGTAATCGTATCAGTTGCCAACGGTTCTCCGGTTCGATCCACAATATCACCGCGGGAAGCTTGTAAAGTTCTTTGCTTTGTATATTTTTCCTCAGCATACACCTTTAACGATTTCCCTTCAACTTGTCCGGTCAGTTGAATAACAAAAAATCTGTATGTTAAAGAAAATAACAGAAAACTAAATCCAATAAATAATACTAGTCCTCTTTTATTCATACTAGGTCTTTTTTTCATTTCCCCGGAACAACCTTTACGTTATCTGCATTATTTTTTAAGCCTTGTTCCTTTGCTTCTTGCATAACCCTCTTATAATTGCTGTACTCATTCATTTGAGCCTTCAAATCTTCCGTTACTTTTTCCTGTTTTTCAATCGTCGCTTCTACCTGCTGAATTTCTTTATTTACTTGATAAATATGTGCTTGGTTTGACACGATTTTTACAGAAAAAAAACAAACGACAGTTGCAAAAAGTATGTACAATACTTTCTCGCCTTTTGTGAACAGGTTTTTTTTCACTTTCGGTTTTGCTAATGTTTTTGGTTGTTGAATTTCTACCGATTGATATTTTTTCGCCAAATTACTCATAGGTACGCCTCCTAATCAGTCTTTTATTTTTTCAGCAATTCTCAGTTTTGCCGAACGTGCTCGATTATTTCGAATAAGTTCTTCTTCAGACGGTACGATTGGTTTTCGCGTTATCACTTTTAAAACAGGTTGATATTCATCGGGAATTATAGGTAATCCGGATGGCAAATCCGGTATCGTTGCATATTTTTTAAAAATAGTTTTGGTTATGCGGTCTTCTAAAGAGTGAAAAGTGATGACTGCCGTTCTGCCGCCGACTTTTAAAAGCTCAATACTTTGCTCCAGTGATTTTTCAAAACTGTTTAATTCATCATTCACGGCAATCCGAATCGCTTGAAAAATCCGTTTGGCCGGATGTCCACCCTTCCTTCTTGCCGGAAGAGGTATCGATTCCTTGATAATTTCCACAAGTTGTCCCGTTGTTTCAATCGTCTGTTTTTCACGGAAACGTTCAATATTTCGGGCAATTTGCTTGGAAAACTTCTCTTCTCCATATTTAAAAAAAATTTTTACCAGTTTTTCGTAAGGCCATTCATTCACAACTTCTTTTGCAGAAATGGGGGAATGTTGATCCATCCGCATATCTAAAAGTGCATCATGATGGTAGCTAAATCCACGGTCGGGTTCGTCTAATTGCGGTGATGATACGCCGAGATCATATAAAATACCATCCACTTGAAACACATTTCGAATATGTAATTCCTCTTTTAAATGAGCAAAATTTCGGTGAATAATTTCTAATCGATTCCCATAGATAGCAAGTTTCTTTTTCGCATTTTCAACAGCTGTCAGATCCTGGTCAAAAGCGTAAACTTTGCCCTTTTCTGATAATCGTTTTAAAATTTCTTCCGTATGCCCGGCACCGCCAAGTGTACAATCGACATAGATTCCGTCCGGCTTAATATTTAGACCCTCAACAGCTTCTCGTAAAAGGACTGTCGTATGTTGAAACATGATGTCTCCTACCTTCCTGTTTTAGGACATATGTTTTTTTCCTAACCTTCATTATGTTTGGCAGACACAATAGCATTTACATATTGTTCCCATTTATAAATCAATATCAATCAAATTCTCTGCAATGTCTGCAAAAGATTCCTCTGATTGATTAAAATATTCTTCCCAAATATGTTGGTTCCAAATTTCAATTCGGTTGGATACACCAATTACCACGCATTCTTTTTCAATTTTTCCATATTGGAGTAATGGAGTGGGGATATTCACCCGACCTTGTTTATCAATCTCACATTCCGTGGCACCGGAGAAGAAAAAGCGGGCAAATGCACGTGCATCTTTCTTTGTCATAGGGAGGGATTTAATTTTTTCCTCGATTACTTTCCATTCGGTCATGGGGTACCCGAAAATACATTGATCAAGGCCACGTGTCAATACAAAAACTTCACCGAGATATTCCCGGAATTTTGCCGGAACGATTAATCTACCTTTTGTATCAACATTATGGCGATATTCCCCCATGAACATTTCTATCCCTCCACTTCATACCACCAATTTACCACATTCCCCCACTTTCTTCCACTCTTTTTTTAATTCGCCAGTAAATTGTAAAATCCTTTTATAAAACAAAAAAACTACCTAAAATATTTAGGCAGTTTTTTAAGCTATAATTTTACAAGATAATGGTTTCCGTTACAGGTAAACGGCAATTCCAGTAAACGATCGATGAAATCCAGCCCGTGTTGATTTAAAAAGTAAAAAACATTCCAACATCGTTCTTGTAATCCGTCAAAAGGATGGAGAAACTCATTAATTCTATCAAACTTTGCTAATAACAATTCATGCTTTTTTATTATCGTTTCATCGGTTTTATTTTTTAAAAATTCCAATTGAGAGAGAACAAACTGAGCATTTTTTTGAATGATTTTTTCTAACCCTTTATCATACGTAATGATGGTATTTGCCAGCTTGTCGTATTGTTCTCGAATGACTTGTCTTGAAATTTCTAATTGTGTCTCAATCTGGTTATTTTGTAAAGACTTAAATGTTTTTTGTTTTTCCGGTTCCGTTCCATTCAATAAAATATTTTTTATTGAAAGATGTAAATCATTTATATCACTTTCAATATTTCTTTCTAAAAAGGAAATATTGATTCTTGGAAAAACCGGTGGAATTTTAAGTCCAAAAAGCTCAAAACATGATTTTAGTTCCGCCCAATAGGCAATTTCGCCGGGTCCGGCAACAAACGCAATTGTCGGAAATAGAAATTCTTGCATGATCGGCCTCGTCACAACATTATTGCTGAATTTTTCCGGATTTTCTCGGGCCGCTTTAACCAAAACGCTTTTTGTAAAAGCAATATTTCTCCCGATAATCAGATTTTTCCCCGGGTCATATTGTAATAATGTTCGTTCTTCCCTTTCTTCATGAAACAGCTGCAGACTGGACGATTTTGTCTCAATCGTTTTACTGAACCCTTGAGCCAATAATTCTTCTTGTTTGGACAGAAGGCGATCCGTTATTTGTTCACCATATTCAATCATAAGTTGGAAATAGGTACTTTCGATTTTTCTTAAATCAGGATGTGCCGAATCAATGAGTAAAAGTCCATAATTTTTAAATAGTTCATTCACAATACTTACAAAAAACTCCGTGTATGTATGAGATTTGGACAAGCAACCGTATAAAAATTGTAATATCCCTTTCGTATGTTCGGTTTCTCCAAAAGACGCGATAATCTTTTTATACCAAGATTCCATTTGATCTTTATCGAATTCAATCCGGGATATCATTCGTTTCTCACTTGGTAATTTTTGCGGAAATATTGATTTAACGAGACGCTGCTTTTCCAGTTTAAATACATGATTTACTTCCTGAATATCATGGTCTTCACCGGCAACCCAAAATACCGGGACAACCGGTTGTTGAAGAAATGTTTCTTGTTGTTTTGCCAATAAAACGATAGAAATCATTTTATGAATAGAATACAATGGACCCGTTAATAGACCTGCCTGTTGACCGCCGATAACAACAACACTGTTTTCGTTTTCTAATTTTTGTAAATTGCTCTCAATTTGTTTTGTCATTGAGAATTTACTCATATATTCTCGGATATGATTGGCTAATGCCTTACGCGGAAAAGTTCGCTCCGTTAATTCATTATATCTTTTGACCAGGTCATCTTTGTTCCGAAAAGAATAGTGAAAAAACGAGTGGTCTCCAAAATGAACGTATCGATGAACCAGCTTGTTTTTTATGTCAAGTTGCAGTTGAAGCAATTCCATATGTCAATCTCCTTTCCTTTCAATCATTCGTTGTTTCTACTGACCCAGTAAAGAAAAAGCACTGGTGATGATTCCATACATCATTAAGCAAACATAAAGGAGAAAGAAAATTAAAAACATTAATCGCCAAAAGCCGCGAAAAATTTTTGTAAGATCAAATCTGCTCTTTTCTTTCCAATAAATCCAACTAAATAACATGAAACATAATATCATAAAAACTATAATGGGGAAAAACAATAAACGATCCCAAATGATTATAGCAAGAAAATAAACAGACAGGATAAAAAAGATCGTTGAAATATCAGCTGCCAGTTGAAAAGCTGTTTGTCTCCGTTTTCTCAATAAGAGTAAGATACTGAGTACAACAATAAATAATAAAGCGGGCAATAATATAAATACAGAAATGATCGTTGAAAGAAGGGAAGCCAATTGATTTTACCTCTCCATTCCTTTTATACTATGATATAAAAATTGTAAAACAGGAACCTTTAAGTCTTTTGTTTCTGCCATATTGAGAAGCCCGCCTATAATACCGTCAATTTCTGTTTGACGATGGTTTAGAATATCTTTTAACATCGATGATTGATTACTCGCTGTGTTCTCACAAATCGTTTTAATCCGCATAAATACCTTTTCACGGTCGGATATATCTAAAATCTTGACCACTTCATCAAGGACAAGATGAACTAAGTGAAGATAATGGCTGTTTAACATTAATTCTCCGTTTTTTGCTTTTAGTATGGCCGTCAGTGGATTTATTACGGCATTGACAATCAATTTTCCAAACACCATTTCCAGATAATCTTTTTCAAAAATAAAAGGGAAGGGAATCGTATTAAGCTTGTGAATAATAGGTCCAACAAACTGTTCATTGCCACGGAATATCGCCAGTCTTGTAAGTCCCTCCCCGGTGTGATGAACATAATTGGTCTTCTCTTTTAGTGCACCATGTTCGACGACCCCTACGATAATAGTCTCATGTGAGAGATTTTCAATAAACTTCAAATGAGCTACTCCATTTTGAATAAAAATTAGCGGGGTTTGAGAAGGAATATGATGGAATACCCTTTCGATTTGTTCCAGTTGGTATTGTTTGACAGCAATAATGAAAAGATCTTCAGCTGAAATTTCATCTGATGGTTGCGCTTTTATTGTGAAATTATCTACAGTTCCATGGTGTTTCAAATAAATTCCATATTTATTAATTAGTCGCACCTGTTCATTTGTTCTGCAATACAGTGTCACTTGATTGCTTTTACTTAAATAACAGGCAAAAAGCAGCCCGATTGCACCGCCACCGATAATCCCGATTCGCATAAAACCGCCACCTATCTTATATTCTAGATTCATATTAACAGAAACTGCCACAGGTGACACGAAAAAAACATAAAAATAAAGATATTAAAAATAGTCATACCATCTATAAACAGTCACATATGCCTTTTAATTTAATTCGCAAAAGTCTCTGCCAAAGGGCATGAAATATATTAAGGTCTTTTCAAAATTTAAATTTTGTAAGCGATAACACTTTTTGCTTCGAATTTATTGATTTATTATTATATAATAATTTATAAAGAAATATTTTACAAACAAAGGGGGAATTAATCATGTATCAAGTGGAGCGTTTAAAGATAAATTTCAAAACAGTGGAGGAATTTAAAGTATTCAAGGAATACGGTCTTCAGCAACTATCGATGTTTGAAGATCTTCAAGCAAATATGATCGAAAATAACTGTGAGTCACCTTTTTATGGTATTTATTATGGCAATAAACTTGTAGCCCGAATGAGCCTGTATAAACGATGTGAGAAAAATAATCAGTATTTTGGTTCGGATCAAGAATATATAGAGCTGGCTAAAATTGAAGTATTACCGGAGTATCAAAGGAAAGGGCTCGGATCAACTCTCGTTTCCTACGCCAAAAGTCTTGGACTGCCAATAAAAACAATTGCCAGGATAAAATCAAAAAATTTCTGGGAAAAACATGGTTTTTTTCCGGTCTCCTACAAAATAGAAGGCGAATCTAACAGTACGCTAATGATTTGGCTTCCAAACGGCGAAACAGGGGAATTCGCCAAAATTAGTTAAATGTTTTCTTCGGTTCATTAACTTGGAATCCAAAAGGAATGGAAGGGATTTCCCCTTCCGTATTATTTATCTTTTATCATATCAATGTTTCCGTTTATGTCCATTTGGAATTTCATTTTTTCCTCTTGGTTTTCATCCTTTAAAGCCAGTTTCCTTGCTTTTTCCATGATTGATAATAATGCTAAGTAATCATCTTTCAGTGAATTAATTTCCTTCTTCATCTTTTCATTTTCTTCCTGTGTAGCTTTTAGTTTCTTCCTTAAATCATCTCGTTCTTCCTTATACTTCTTTAATTCATCTACAGATGTATCAAATTGTATCTCTTTTTCTTTTAATCGTTGTAAAAATGAAATGACTTGCTCAATCGAGAATATCCCGTTTAATTCAGCTTCATTGCCTTTTATTTTTTTCTCACCATCCACTTGATGTGAATCAAAAACATCCTGACTCTTTTTCTTTAGTTCTTTCCTCTGACGTTTTGCGAGTTCAATTCCCGTTTTATATTGTTTCCTTACTGAAGAATTCCAGCGAAAACCACAGGCAGCCGCAGTTCTGCTCAATTTTTTTCCGACTTCTTCAAAAGCTTTTAATTGTGTGCTACCTTCCCTTATATGGCGTAATACAACTTCCGCTAAAAGTAAATCTTCATCTTTTGTCCATGCATCTTGACGAACAGTTGTCATCTTTTACCCTCCTCGTGTATCAGAAATATAAAATTACATATTTTTGTAATAATATATGCACATAGTAGAAACGATAGACTTCTTAATTATTCTATTAAGCAGGTCCAAACGGAGGGAAATTTCCACACGAGGTATTTTGGTAAAAAAAAAAGAAGCTACATAAATATGCAACTTCTTTCTTTAGGCTTAAACGTCGATAACTTCTTTCCCTTTATAAGTTCCGCATTTTGGGCAAACATGGTGAGCTTTTTTCATTTCACCACAATTTGGGCATTCTACCATACCCGGAACTTGTAGTTTATAATGTGTCCGGCGCAGACGTTTTCTTGTTTTTGAAGTTTTTCTAAATGGTACAGCCATATTTACACCTCCTTAAAAGGATGAATTCATTTGTTTGAGTTTTTTTGATTAAATAATTTTGCCAATTCTGCGAAACGGGGATCTATTTTTTCCTGTTTCTCCTGATCAGCTTCCTGAATAAATTCCCAATCTCTTCCAGAACTGAATAACGAAGAAACATCTTCCTCTTCATTATATACTTGCATGGGAATTTCAACTAAAATTAATTCTTCAATTACGGGCGTTAAATCGATCATTTCCCCATGGATAATATGCAAATTTAACTCGGAATCTTCATTGTATTCAGCTGTTTCGTACATAAAGATTTCCGTACTTTGAATATCAATAGGGAATTGGACATCTTCAAGTGTACGGGTACTCGGCAAAACCAATTCACCTTTAATATGTAAGTGAAAAGTGACTTTTTTTGAATCAATTTCCGCAGTACCAAACACTTGAATGGGTGAAATGGTACGAATTTGTGGATCTCTGTTTTTTAAAGATTCCAGATTCACCATTTCATTAAATGTTAACCCTTTATTTCGGAATTTTTGTAATTGCATCATTGACCACTTCAATACGATCACCCCAAGGCAACAAAGGTTATTATAGCCTGCAAAAAAACATTTGTCAATATTTTTTCTTTACAGTCTTGCATTGAATCCGGATATTATTGATAATAAATATAAGTGTATCATGACACCGGTTTTTTCATCTAGTTTCTGCATTTAAAACAATTTTGATACATAAGAATAGCAGGATGTCCGAAGCCAGACAATAAAATAAAACCAATTTATACACTTTATGCTGTCAAAAAATGAACAATACACAAAAAGGAGGACATATGATCAGTGCAGGAATTATCGTGGAATATAATCCTTTCCACAACGGACATTTATACCACTTACAACAAACACGAAAGAAAACAAATGCTGATGTCGTTATCGCCGTAATGAGCGGACAATTTTTACAGCGGGGGGAACCTGCTCTTGTATCAAAATGGGCACGTACGAATATGGCTTTAAAAGCCGGCGTGGACTTAGTGATTGAACTTCCCTATACTTTTTGTACACAAAAAGCCGAAAAATTTGCTGAAGGAGCTGTTTATCTCTTAACAAGTTTGCAAGCTGATTTTATTTGTTTCGGCAGTGAATCGGGCAATATTGATACGTTTACAAATACGATTAATTTTATATCAAATCATGAATCAGATTATAATCGATTCATTAGACAATTCATGAACGAAGGAGTAAGTTATCCAAAAGCAGCTTCACTTGCTTTTCAACAGTTAGCACCATCCCGGGACTTACTGGATTTATCGAAACCAAATAATATATTAGGTTATCACTATGTAAAAGCTTTACAAGAGATCGGAAGTAAAACCGTCCCCATGACCATTGAACGAATTCATGCAGGTTACCATGATCAACAGTTGTCATCGGTAAAAATATCCAGTGCAACTAGTATTCGAAAAACATTGGCTGAAAACAGAACACTTGACCACATTCAAAGTCATATTCCTGACACAACTTACCAAGAATTATCAGCCTTTTACAAAAAATATAACACCTTTGCCTTCTGGGAAAATTTTTGGCCATTTCTAAAATATCGGTTTTCTCATAGTGAGCCGAATGAATTAAAAGACATTTATGAAGTCGAAGAAGGGATGGAATATCGCCTTATTCGTTTTGCACAGGAGGCAACCAGTTTTAAAGATTTTATGGAAAAGATTAAAACGAAGCGTTACACTTGGACAAGACTACAAAGGGCTTGTGTCCATATTTTAACAAATACGAAAAAGGAAAAAATGAGAAACAAGTTTCCTGAATATATACGAGTGCTCGGCTTTAATCAACTGGGGAGACAATATTTAAAAGAAAAAAAAGAAAGGATATCGCTCCCGATTATTTCAAACCTTTCACAGGCTGAGCGAAAAGCGGTCCAACTTGACATAAAGATAAGTCAAACTTATTCCTTTGCTTTTGGTAACAACGGTCAAAAAATTATTGAAGAAGAGAAAAAACAATTCCCGATTATTGTTGAATAGCTTTCAAGAACAGGAGGGATGGTAAGCCCCATCCCTGTAAAAATCCAATATAAAACTTAAACTTGGATTGAATGGTCCACATTATTTTTTTGCTTCAAGTTTTTCTAAATACGCTAAGGCATCGTCAATTGTATCAACGGGAACGATTTTCATTTTTGTATCGATGTCTTTGGCTGTTTTTTTCGCCATTTCATAATTTGAATTTTTAGCCCCGTTTTCATTTGGCGCAAAAAAGATCTCCGCTCCCTCCCGATCAGCAGCAACAATTTTTTGCTCAATGCCGCCAATCGGACCCACTGTTCCATCCGAAGAAATCATTCCTGTGCCGGCAATACGGTAACCTTTTGTAATATCTTCTTTCACTAATTGATTATAGATCTCCAGCGAAAACATTAAACCAGCAGATGGTCCCCCAATCTGTTCCGTATTTATTTTTACTTCGGGGTTTGTTTTTACATTTTTGTCTTCCACTAAGACAATTCCTATGCCAGGTTTCTTTGTTTCCGACAATTCTGCAATTGCAACGGTTCTCGTTAATTTTTCACCATTCCGAAAAAAAGTGACGGAAATATCATCACCAACTTGTTTTCCTTGTATATAATTTGTAAATCCTGTAGATGAATCGAAATTTTGTTGGTCAATGGCAACAATTCGATCACCCGGTTTCAAAATTCCATCAGCAGGCATCCCCTCTTGTACACTTAAAACATAAATACCGTTCATGGTGACATTGACTTCTTTTCCCGCCTTCTGAAAAGCGACTTGCAATGCGTTTTCTTGTGAATTTTCCATATAATAGGATTGACGGACTTGATATTCTTCATCTGTCTCGTTCTCTAAACGGATGGCATTTTTTGGTTCCAACGAATAATACTTTTTCATCTTTGCCATTACGTAGGAAATGACGTTTGCTTCCCCCATACGAACGGTTGTTAGCATAAACTCCCCTTCTTCATCATATCCACCTTGAACATCGATAATTTCATCGAGAACTTGTGCCATCCCCGGACGTATTACATAGTATGGTAAAGGATAAAAATTTATAAATAAAATAATGATTAGTAAAATGAATAGACTGATTTTCTTAGTTTTTTTATTCACTCGTATGACTCCTCCCACATACCAATCATCTGCTTGATTTTCGGTATTACTTTTTCTGTTGCTTCCTCCCCTTTTAAGATCAATTCATCAATATCACTAAATGCATAAGAACTGTATTTTTCAACAGGCGGACGAATGTAAATATCCGATTGTAGCGCACGAGCTTCAGCCAATTCAACTTGCATAATATCGATGCTTTGTAAAATAACGTCATAAATGGTTATAATTTCCGCATTTTTTTTTAAACCTGCTACATCAACGGCAATGACCAGATCTGCTCCCATTTCTTTTACAACCGAAACCGGAACCCGGTCACTTACCCCGCCGTCAACTAAAAGACGTCCTTGGTACGTTTCTGGGATAAAAATACCAGGAATGGAAATACTTGCACGAACTGCTTCCGCAACATCGCCGGTTCTAAATATAACCTTCTCCCCGGTATGGAGGTCAGTTGCAATAATGGCAAGGGGTAAATTTAAGTCTTCAATACGTTTTTGATAAGTAAACACGCGGATGAATTCCTTTATTCGATTTCCTGCAATAAAACCTAGTTTTGGTATTGTAAAGTCAATAAAATATTTTCGCTTAAATTTTTGAGAAACACGTACCATTGTATCGATATTTTGTCCTGATGCATAAAATGCCGCTACCAATGAACCAATGCTGCTCCCGGCAATCATCGAAATCGGAATGTTTTCCCTCTCCAATACCTTCAAGACGCCAATATGGGCAAGACCCCTGGCACCGCCCGATCCTAATGCCAGACCGATTTTCGGCTCTGCCATCTTTCATCCCCCAATTTTTCTATTAAGAATTTGTATAAACAACATATTATGAGTTATTCACCTACTATAGAACAATAATTAGGGAAAAAACCAACCCGGTACAAAGCAAAAATTTTATTCTTTTTTTCCTCAGTTATTCATACATTATTGGAGTAAGGATGGACAGGCAACAAATTCAATTTTGTTCATTCATTTTATCACAAAATTTATGTTTATAAGGAGAATTTTTCGACCTAATAATTTTTGTATATAAACTTTTGCTATTCATAAAGAAACTAAGTTGCCCGCTTTATACTCAAGGAGGGAAACTAATGAATCGTTCAAGACTAAAGACATTACTTTTCGCTTCCTCCGCCATTTTTTTAGCCGTTGCACTTATTTCTCATCCAAAAGAATCTTTAAAAGCATCCATAAAGGGATTACACACTTGGTGGGAAGTCGTTTTTCCTTCCCTCTTGCCATTTTTCATAATTGCTGAATTATTAATTGGATTTGGTGTAGTGAAATTTTTGGGCGTACTGTTAGAGCCCTTTATGAGACCGATTTTTCGCGTTCCGGGCATTGGGGGATTTGTTTGGGCGATGGGAATGGCTTCCGGAAATCCTGCTGGAGCCAAATTTACGGTACGTTTGAGAAATGAGGGCAATATTACCCAAATTGAAGCAGAAAGATTGGTTGCATTTACCAGTTGTGCAAATCCCCTGTTTATTTTTGGTGCAGTGGCGGTTGGTTTTTTCCAAAATCCGTATCTTGGCATTATTTTTGCCATTTCTCATTATGCCGCAAATATTTTCGTCGGGTTGGTCATGCGCTATTACGGGATAGGAGACAAAACGAGGAATAAGGAAGAAAAAACCTTCTTTTCTTTGAAAAATGCATTCCAATCTATGCATGAAACAAGATTAAAAGATAATAGACCTTTTGGCACATTATTAGGAGATGCAGTAACGTCTTCCATACAAACCTTATTAATGATCGGCGGTTTTATTATTTTATTTTCGGTAATTAATACATTATTGTCATTAACAAATATTACTGATGTTCTTGCAACAATTATTAAAATATTGTTTGTAATCCTTCATTTACCTGAAGCATTCAGTATACCATTTATTTCCGGATTATTTGAGATGACAATCGGCAGTCAATTAATTAGCGAAGTAAAAAATGCCCAGCTACTGCAACAAGCGATTGTCGTCAGTTTCCTGCTTGCATTCGGTGGATTTAGTATTCAAGCACAAGTAGCCAGTCTATTATCCCAAAGTGACATTCGTTTTTCTCCTTTTTTATTTGCCAGACTTTTGCAAGGTATATTTGCTTCTTTAATTACGTTCATTATTTGGAAACCGGTATATGAGAATGGTTTAACAGGACAAAATAATTCAATGCCGGTATTTTTAAATTTCGACAACGATGTATATTTACATATTTTACAATTTTTTACGGAATACGGACCCATAATCACAATTGCCTCGTTATTTATTTATGTAGTCATTTACGGAAGAAGAGCATTCAGGTAACATTCCATAACTTACGTACTCGGACGACCCAATAATGCGTTTTCATAACCGGAAAAGCTTTATTAAAAAAGAAACTTCAACAGGGTATTTATATTTTTCGACCCAACTTGAAGTTTCTTATCTGATTATTTTTTTGAAAATTTATGTTTAAGTGCTTTATTGACTACCGGTGGGACGAGATCGGACACATCACCACCATATTTTGCCACTTCTTTTACGATACTGGAACTCAAAAAGGAATAACTATTATCAGTCATAATAAAAAATGTATCAATATCCCGATCCAATTTTCGGTTCATCGAGGTAATTCTCATTTCATATTCAAAATCAGTTACGGCTCTTAATCCACGGAGAATTACTTTCGCATTAACACTTCTGGCATAGTCTATTAAAAGTCCGTTAAAGGAATCAACGATAATATTAGGAATATCTTTCGTTGATTCTCGAATCAGTTCAAGTCTTTCATCGATTGTGAATAAAGTGGATGTTTTTTCAGAGTTATTTAATACACAAACATACATTTTGTCAAATATAAATGATCCCCTGGTAATAATATCAATATGTCCGTTTGTAATCGGGTCAAAACTACCCGGGCAAACTGCAATTCGTTCCATTAATTCTCCTCCTCAACATCTTTCCTGTGGTAGAGCGAAATACTGATCGTACCGTATTGTTCTTCTTTATTTTTTTCGAGCAAATGTACAGTAGCCGGGAGTTCCCGCTCTTTTCGATGCTCACATACAACAACACCGTTTTTTTCTAAAAGCTCGTGTTTACTGATTATCTCCAATATTGCAAGATATCCATCGCTATGATAGGGCGGATCCAGCCAGATTACTTTAAACTGAATATTCCGCTGGATAATTGCTTTCAAAGCTCTTTTCCAATCGATTTTATAAACTTCTGCATTTGCTTGGAAACCACAAAGATCAATATTCTTTTTGATGGTTTGGATTGCTTTCGGATCACGGTCAACAAAAATGACTTTACTTAACCCTCTGCTAATTCCTTCTATCCCCAACCCGCCACTACCGGCAAATAAATCAAGTCCATATCCTTGTTGAAAATATGGTCCAATCATATTAAAAACGGATTCTTTCACTTTATCGGTCGTCGGTCTCGTTGACTCACCGGGGACCGCCTTTAACATTCTTCCCTTCTGTCTGCCTGATATTACTCGCACACGATCACCTTATCGTTCAAATATTTTACGTTATCCATCCTATCATAAATGGACGAAAAATACTATGTCGAGCATTATCTTTCATTGAAGAAGCTGTTGTTCCCATCCGGTGGTCCATCCTCAATATATAAAAAGAATATTTTATAAAATTTGTATAAGTTATCCTATTTTGGTCATAATGTAAATGACAACATCAAACGTTAGATGTTGTTGCCAACCGCGGAGAAGACTTACGTTTCCCCATAAGTTCTTCCTCCGGTTTCTCCTCTCCCTTTGCCTTCACTCACGAAGAGTTTGAAGGAGCCCTGCAGAAGTTTACTGCAGGGTTATTTTTTATAGTATAAGAAAGTATAAAAATACAAGCAATTAACTTGGGATTAGTTTTATTGTCTAGCTACGAGCGCTTTTCTTATGTTACCTTATAAAAAATTGGTTATTCTGATGATTGATTTCAATACGAAAGACTTTACGAAAAAACTCTTTTTGTATATAAAATTCATTGTTGATTTTTAGATACGGTAATTTATCGCTCATTGTCAGCAAACCATATTGTTCCTCATTTATTAGAAAAAAGTCTTTATTATCATAAAAACGAAATGTCGTTTTCCCATTGGTTATAAAAATTTCATCTTCAGATATCTGTTCAAATTGATAATTTAAATTTTCTATGATTGGCCGAATTGGAAAATAATAAACATCGTCCATCCAATACACGCGATAATTCTCCAACTTGTGATTTCTCACATAAATCGGTTCATCAGTAAAAAAATTTAAAGGACTCACTGTTTGTTCAATTGCAATATCCTGAAAAAAGCTTGTTTTTAGCCCCTTCAATCGTCCTAATAATTGATCAATTTCAGCTAAAGAAGTGAACTTTTGATCGATTTGAAGAATGGATGAGATAAATATAGAAATTTCATTGTTCGACAATTTATTTTTAAGTTCAGCATAAATTTGTGCTTTCACTTCATCAATCGGTGGTTGTTCAGTTATGATTTTAGCCAAAATATTCATCACCCATTTTTCCTCATCCTTACCTGCCCAAAAATTTGATAACAAAAATTGTTCCACCCATATGGAAGATAATACGTTTTGATCAATCTCAGGATTTTCAATAATTAATGAGACAGACTGTAGTGGATTTATTTGCTCCGTTAAAATAACAGCGGGAAACTCCTTATCATGCTTTAATCCTAAGTCAATTGAACTGGTCAATAGATTTTGATCAGTTTTTCTATCTGTATATAAAGGAATCTTTTCTCCTATGTAAGTATAGAATAACGGTGCTTTTTGCCAATATAATGGAATATCAACACCTTTTCTTTCAAATACATAATATTGTAGTTGATCAAGTACTTCATGATAAGTCATTGGTGCACCCGCAGCCCAACTTCCAGCCATATTTGTCAGCTCACTAATTTTCACGATCGTGTTAACTATTTCTACACCACTTATTTGTACCATCCAATTTTCCAACAAAAAAGCTTGATTATCCAGATTCGTGTTAATTTCATATTCAATGGTCAAAGTGTTATCCCGAACAGCTATACTTTTATTTGTTTCATCCCAAAATTCCATATGCGGGAATGTGAAATTAACTCCTGCTTCAGGTAATTTTAATAAATAAGTATGGTTTTTCAAATTTTGAAGGGTCTGTTTAATCTTTAATTTCCCGGAATCATGAACAATTTCAATTTGCTGTTTGACTGATAAATGATCGTCTTGATCCGTTCCTTCTTTCAATTTTGTCCATTGGAAGGCGGCTAGTATAATGATGATTAAACTTAAAATAATGATAAATAACGATCTCGTTTTATGCTTTATTGGCATTGATTATCCCCCGGCATTGATCTTAATAGACAAAAGAAGTTTGTAAGAAAAGCGCAGAGCGCCCGCTTAGCGACGTACAAACTGGAGCGCCCCGCAATGAGAACAGATTTGCTTCCTCGAATAGACATCGCACGAAGAAAAAGCGAGTAGCTTTTTCTAAGGAAAAGGAAACACGGCGAGTGACGAGCCGATGTTGACTTATCGTAGTGAAGCTACTCCTAGAGTGAACTTCATGAGTAATCTTCCTTGATATACTTCATGAAGCTTTGCGACGAGCTGAACATCCGCTTCCTCGAATAGGCTATGGCGCAGGAGCACATTAAAGGGGAGTTAGTTTCTCAGTCGCTGGCGCTCGTAGCTAGACAATAAAACTAATCCCAAGTTAATTGCTTTTATTTTTATACTTTCTTATACTATAAAGAAAACTCGGCGACTGCCGAGCCTTAAGGCGATGGCAGAGCCGCAAGAGCACTTATGCGTTAGGAAAGTAGAAATTGAAAAATTTTTACTTTCCTATTAGCTAAAGAAAACCTGGCGTCCAAGTCATTAGGCTATTCGTGACGTATAGTTCGCCAAAAAAATGTAAAGTTTTTTCAGTTGCGATGTTTTCCTTCGAAGCATTTCTATGCGCTTACTTAAAACTTAAAATTTCCCACGGCATCGAATTTAGCAGCCTTGCTGGTAATTTATACTTTTTTAGTGTGCAAAAAAAAGAAGCTGTCCCATGAGCCTGAGAAAGCCTCGATATTTTTTCATATAAAGAAAACTCGGCGACTGCCGAGCCCTTAGGTGAGAGCAGAGCCGTAGTTCAGCGAAAAAACATTTTCGCTTGCGAGGTAATGCTACCGAAGTCTTTCAGTGCACTTATGCGTTAGGAAAGTAGAAATTGAAAAATTTATACTTTCCTATTAGCTAAAAAAAACTAGCTGACCAATGAGATAAAGTATCCGGAACATACGATCTCTTTTCAAACCCGGAAAACAGTAGCGATAAACCGAGTGGTAAGCCCGCTTTCCCACTTTGAATGTAGGTTTCCCGTAATATTAAAATCCAATTTTATAATCGTATTCTTTCGCTTTATCAGGTCTAGTATTTTCAAAATCCGTTTTTAAAAAAGGTCGATAAGAAGGTTCCACCTTTTTAACAAAGGGAAAATTTTTAAGCTTATCCATAATGATTTCAATTTCTTCCTGATTACAATAAAGAACAACATATTTTAATCTCTTCGAAATATAGTGGATGTTTCCGTATTTCCTAAGATTTTTTGCCGTCTTTATATTATATAGCCAAACAATGATCCCTTGTCTTTGCCCAAACATATCATTATCTCCTACTTAATTTTTTCTCTACAGTTATAGTTATGCACTGCAGCCGCAACTTCCACCCGTTGAACATCCACCAGATGCCTTTGCTGTATCAAAAAACGGGCTTCCGGTTGCAACCTTGACACTATCTGAAACGGATCGACCAATAATGATTCCAATCTCATCGAGTAAATGTTGCAAGGCATTCTCAGCCAATTTAAACTTTGCCACATTTTCGTCCAAATCCATTTCCCTCTTTGCCAATCGGACGTTTCTCATAACGGTTTGATAATCCGGGTGATATCTGCCAAACCTTTGTACTTCTTCATACTGTTCTTTAAGTTTGATAAATTTATTTATTTTATTTTGTGTTTCGCGATTTGTTTTCATCATATATAAACATTGTCGATATTCATCTGCTATATCACTATTTAAAATCATCTTAGCAATATCTTCAGCCATATCAATGATTTGAACCGATTCTAAAGTAGCAAACATAACCTGCACCTCCACCTACTATAATATCATAGGAGAAAAGAAAATAAAATCACTTAAATTTATTGTATTAAAACATTCATAATATTAAAACTAGATGAAACTCCAAATCAGTGGAATTGATGTCTTCCGCTGCTTATTCGGTTAAAGAAAACTAGGTAGAAAAAATAAGGATTAACTGATTTTAAATCTGTTAATCCACTTGATTCATTGACTGGATCATCGACAACATCATTGATGCAAATTGGACTCCGTTTGAAATTTTATTCATCCGATCCGGTAATGTTTTTTGATAATATTTTAAGGCGGTTTGTTCAAATTCTTTAATGGCATTGGGATTCCTTGATAATTTTTTATACCATATTGGTTCATTCCGTATAAATTGCTGCCATTCCTTCTTATTTTTTATTATTTGATATAATTCGGTTCTCATTTCCGCCCCCCCGACTAATCTTTTCTAAACGAAAACGGATGTCTTCTTCTCCATTGCTCTCCGTTTCCTTCCGGTTCTGTCTTATTTTGATTTGTATCCCGTATTTGCCCCAACAATTGTTGTACGGAATCAATGGCTTCACTCATTTGCCCTAAATAATGTTGCAGCTGATTAACATCCATATTTTTTAAATATGTGATCAGTTGATTAAAGATGGCATTTTTTGATTCATTGTTTGACTTTGTTTCTTCTTTTATTGCAGTCGGTTTACCGGTTTTAGTATATTTTGCCCATTTTGGATCATCTTCCCCTAATAAATACCATTCTTCATATACTTCTTGCCAAGTCTTCTTTCCAGTTCTAACTTCTTTAATAAGTTCCGGGTGTTTTTTTACAAAGTTTTTAAATTGCTCAACGGATGGATGCAGTGATTTCTTCACCATAGGTTTCACCTCTTTGTATTCCTCAATATAATCTATGTATGATTAAAGAAAGATGAAACCTATAAACGTGATTTTTATCCCAATCCATATCACACCCCATAATTATTATTGTTTTTCTTACGGGAAAATCCTGGAATTATGACAAAGTATATTTAAGCTACCTGAAACCGGAAAAATGTTTCTTACACAATTATTCTGTAAAAAAATGAGAGCAATTATTGCTCCCACGATCTTTCTATAAAGTTTTGCGTATAATATTTTCGATAAACACCTACTCCGATATGGGTAAAGTCCTGATTGAGCAAAGTTTCCCGATGTCCTTTACTATTTAACCAACCACTTACGACAGCAAGACTATCTGTATATTGGTATGCAATATTCTCTCCTGCTGATTCATAATAAATATTTTTTTTACTTAACCGATTAGCAAGATCACCATATTTTTCGGAGTCATGGGAAAAGGTTTCTGTATCGTACATATCCTGACTATGTTCATAAGCGACTTTTCTCGTTTCTTGATCCCAACCTAACTCGGAAAGGTTGAAGTTTTTCCGGACTAAGTTGGTTAGTTCATAAATCTGTGTTTCTGCAGCCGAATCAGCTTGATTCCATTCTTCATCTGTTAAGGGCTCTTGTTCAACAAGTTTCCCCCGATATGACATATCATAAGGGCGTTGCTTTATTAATGTTTCACCATCCATAAACCGAACAAATAACAATTTTCCTTCAAAATGATCAAAATATAATTGTGCATAAATATTTCCAAGCGAAATCAATGGTTTTATATTTAAATCATCCTCAAACAATTCAAAACGATATACACCATCTTCATTTTTAAGCTCAATCTCCGGTTGCATTTCTACTTTTTTATATACGGATTCAAGATTTTCTCCAATCTGAAACGGTGTTACATCAATGCCTGGAGTGGCAACGGCTATTGTAACTACTTTTTCCTTGTCGACACCTACCATCATATATTTACCGTCTTGATTATAAATCCACCATGTATATCCATGATAAGACGGCTCCTGTCTTGAAGGTTCTCCGTATTCTTCTTGAAATGTATGAAGTGATTTACCAATATAGGTTGAAATTCCCGCTTTCGGTCTTTTCTGTTCCACTTTTTCGCTAGAATCTTCTTGGACAATATTCAAACTTTCATTTTCTACGATTTTCTTTTTATCATCTACCAAAACTTTATCACGTGAATAAAATTGGTTGAACCATATTCCGATCACTAAAATAATCGTAGCAATAACTAAAATTCTAACTAAGCTTTTCAGAGGACTTCCCCCCTTGCCTTACTTGTTCTATTTATTTATATGTATCATAATAAATAATAGAATCATTCTACTAAAAATTCACCTGACTTTTTAAAGAATAAGCTGAATGAAGTAAAAGTGCAGGAAGCGATAATTTTCATTTTATTATAACACTTTTTAAAAACATTTTAAAAGGAGCTGTATAGAATCGGTTAAAGATAATCATGCCGAATTAGCATCCCCCGCTAAAACCCTATACTTTATCAACTCTTATCAGCAAGTCTTGTCCCCACCTCAAAACTCGCGTTGATCATTATGTGGAAGATGAAACTGCCCATTCGTCCGATTTGTTAAACTTTCCTTCTAGTTTAAATAAATTCCATTAATTTTATTGAAAGTCAACTTATTTTCAACTATTATGATAATGATGGGGCTTACCGTTTGTTAACTTTTGTAGGAGGGAGAAATTATGTATATTGAGAACACGGGGTTAGAACATTTGCAATTGGATCTAAATACTCTGGATGAAATTTTACCAGAATACGGCTTAATTCGTGCAGGACAATGGGATTACGAAAGAGTAACATACGACCGAAAAATAGTTATTAATAATAATGTATATTATTTAAGAGTACAAGGCTATGCTGTTTCAGGAGATGTTGGTGCCCATGATGCAATCATCCAATTGAAAGTACCGATTCTTGGAAAGTATTACTATCCACATGGTGTAGAGTATGGAGAAGATGAAAATTTTCCAAATGCATTAGTAAACAAGTGCAAAGAAATATTACTGGCAGTCAAAGAAGAACTGGAACCGCTGGCACTAGCTATAGAATCCTAAAGGGTAACAAAGGATCGCCTTACCAATAAACGGTAGCGATCCTTTGTTTAAAACCCAAGAATTGCTTTTATTAATGATGTTGTTTCTCCTCCGGGGTAAAGAACATATAGAAGAATATAAACAACTACACCGGTTATGGCAGTGAAAAACCAAACAATACTTGTTATCGGACCTAACTTTCGATGCTTGTCCAAAATTTTCTTCCACCCAAGCCATATCGTACGAATACCAAGGATGGCACCAATTGTAGCCAATATAATATGAAATATCAAGAAAATCGTATAATAAATTTTTATATGTTCCGGTCCCCCAAAAGAGGTGTTACCGATAAAAACGGTACGGCTCGCATAAATAGTGAAAAAAAGAACCGCGAATACCGCCGCTGTAATCATCATCTTTTGATGAAGATTAATTTTTCTTTGTTTGATAAAATACCAGCCAATCGCGACAAAAATCGCACTGATTACAATACATAAAGTACTTAAAGTCGGTAAAAATGCAAGATGTCCCATAATCATACCTCATTACTAAACGAATTTTTGACAGATTCTAAACTAAAAATTTACTTATGGACCATTACCGGGGATCGGAAAAGAATCGGTTTCTTCTTGTTCTCTTTTGTACCAATCCATCATAATTCGATATAAAATCACGCCATAAATGATTTCCTGTAATATTTTCATAACTACTCCGCCGGTTTGCTGATCATACTGTGCCGACATTAGATTGAACATCTCCGGACCAGATAATTGCAAAGTTGAGATAACATCTGCCGGTACACATAAATGCAGCGACTGCACCCAAGCTTCTATATTCGTATACGTTTCATACATGGGCGTATGATTAAAAATAATCAAGGCACATGCCGGAGTAATTAATATACTGTCTGCAAATAAATAGCCGACCTTTTTCAAACCGGATAAACGTTTCTCCGTTTCAACTTTATTGATGAGCGGCCACCACATGAAAATGGCAAATAGAAATAAAATGCTTGTATACAGAGCATGGTACCATATATTCGTTTTCACTTGATCGAATATTAGTGGTATATGGTAAAAAGAGAACATGCCATTGAAAACAATCAAGGCAATCAACGGTCTCGTAAAAAAGGCAAAAACTTTGTTAATTACCGGTAGAGAGAGCAGTTTTTTCCACATCCATACCGGAACACTTGTAATAATAAGTTGCGGAATCAGCAAATATAAAAAAGCCATTTGTATCATATGAAAGGTAAACATAAGATGACCGAGTAGATCAATCGGAGACCCTTTAATGATATATAAAAATAGCATGGTAAAAATAAACAGAGTGCCTTCTTTTTTCGTTAATAATTCCGAACCTTCAAACCGGTGGCGTTGTTTTTTGGCAACATAAAAAAATATAAGTGTCAAGACCAAGAGAAACAAAAAGAAATAAGGACTCCATAATGCCCGAAAACCAAACTGCTCTAGTCTAAACAACTGCCTACACCTCGATCGATCGCTACCCTTTTATATATTATAACTTTATTCATTTACAGTAGCGAATAATTGAATTTGACAACTTTATGACATAAATGTGATTCTTCAAATTTTAATATTATTTTTTAGAAAGGCTTTGAGTTGGACAATAAAAACTTAATCAAAGGTTTCCACCAATTTTTTTACTTTTATTCTGTGGAAAAAGGGGAGCTCATTGACGAAATAAATCCATTCCACATTTTTTTCTAACCTTTTTTATCAGAAATCCAATTGTGGTGTCCATGGATATTATAGTCTTGACCATCCCCTTATATTTTTTACCACCAAATAATTGTTACAAAAGCCAATACAGTGACAAAAGCAATGATCACGGCCGAATACATAAAGAACATCGGTAACTCGTGTCCTTTTTGACTTGCGTGCATGAAATAATAAAGCTGAAAACCAACTTGAATAACCGCCAACAGCAAAATAAACGGAATAATAAATTTGACTGAAAAATCACCGGTTCCGACGGCAATAAATGCAACAATCGTTAAAAATATCATCAATGCAAAAGTAATAACTTGAACCTGCATTTCCTTGGCGCTTTTTTTTCTACGATAGTCATGGTGTGCACGAAGATTTGGATTTTTCGCTTGTTCATTTTCCATGTTCATCCCACCTTACCTATCAAATAAACAACTGTAAAGATGAAAACCCATACGACGTCGATAAAATGCCAATACAAACTGGCTACGTAATATTTTGGTGCATTATATAAGTTTAATCCCCGTTTGGCATTTCGAACTAACAAAGCAATTATCCAACATAAACCAAATGTAACGTGTGCTCCGTGTGTTCCAACCAACGTATAATAAGCTGAACTAAAGGCACTTGAGCCAAAAGTAAAATGATATTCATGAACATAGTGAGTAAACTCATAAATTTCTAAAGCCAAAAAGCCGGCACCTAATAAGACCGTAATGACAAACCAAGATTGCATTTTTTTAAAATGATAATTTCGCATATGATAAATGGCATAAACGCTCGTAATTGAACTTGTCAATAAAATCATTGTCATGGCAAAAACTAAAGGCAAGTTAAATAGATCTTTCGCCAGTGGATGAGAGCTGTCGGGTACTGAATCCTTTAACGCCAAATAAGTAGCGAAGAGGGAAGCGAATAAAACCGTTTCCCCCGCCAGAAAAAGCCAAAAACCGAGGAATTTGTTTTTTCCTTCTAATGTTTGGGTTTCAGGATGATCCGGCCAATTCAAAGGCGTATATCTTTCTTCTGCATTCATCCCACTTTCCCCCCTTTATCATCTTCCAACAAGTCTTCTTTATGAATATGATAGCCGAAATCGTCTCGTAACGAACGAATTAACATGGAACCAAACGTGATACCTAAGCCAATAATCAATACCGGTAATCCCCAACTTTTCCCGTCGCCAACCGAATTTAACGGATTGTACATAGCACCAAAAGCGGCTACAAACAATCCAAGACTAATGAAAAATGGAATTATCGAATTATTTGGCATGTGGATATCTCCTAATGGTTCAGCAGGAGTTAATTCCTTTTTGCCCTCCATTTTCTCCAACCACCATGTATCTAAACCTCTTACTAACGGTGTTTGTTTAAAATTGTAGAAAGGCGGCGGTGAAGCAATGGCCCATTCCATAGTTCGCCCGTCTTCCCACGGATCAGCACCCACCTTTTTATTTCTAATTGAAGTTATTACAACATTAAATAATAAAATAATTACCGCAACAGCCATAAGCATAGCACCAATTGAACTAATTAAGTTTCCAAGTTCAAGTCCCTGTCCGGGTAAAAATGTTGCAACTCTTCGCGGCATTCCCATTAAACCGAGAAAATGTTGGATAAAAAACGTACAATGGAAGCCAATGAAAAATAAAGTGAAAGTAACATATCCCATTTTTTCGCTTAGTTTTGTTCCAAACATCTTTGGCCAATAAAAATGAGTCGCTGCCAAAATTCCGAATACCACACCGCCTATAATGACATAGTGGAAGTGTGCAACAATAAAGTACGTATCATGTAATTGATAATCGAGAGGTGCCACTGCCTGCATGACCCCAGTAACCCCACCGATAACAAAGCTGGGAATGAAGCCAAGTGCATACAACATTGGCACAGTAATTTTAATACTGCCACCCCACATCGTTAATAACCAGTTAAATATTTTAATCCCGGTTGGAACTGCAATGGCCATTGTCGCAATAGCAAAAATCGCATTGGCAACATTTCCTAACCCGGTTGTAAACATATGGTGTGCCCAAACCATAAACCCTAAAAATCCGATTAAAACAGTCGCAAACACCATGGATGAATAGCCAAATAAACGTTTCCTTGAGAATGTTGGAATAATTTCAGAGAATATGCCAAAGGCCGGTAAAACTAAAATATACACTTCCGGGTGTCCGAAAATCCAAAAGAAATGCTCCCAGATAATTGTATTTCCACCCATCGTAACATCAAAGAAGTTACTGCCAAACAAACGATCAAACATTAATAAGAATACACCGATTGTCAACGGCGGAAATGCTAAAAGGATAAGTGCTGATGCAATAAATGTCGTCCAAGTAAATAACGGCATTCGCATAAATGACATTCCCGGTGCCCGCATATTAATAATTGTCGCCAGAAAGTTAATTCCGGATATTAGCGTGCCAAAACCGGATATTTGTAAACCTAATGTATAGAAGTCAATGCCATGCCCTTCTGATCGTAGCGATAACGAGGCATACGATGTCCACCCCGCATCAGGAGCACCACCCAAAAACCAGGAAAGATTTAAAAACATACCCCCAAAGAAAAACAACCAAAAGCCAAGTGCATTCAAAAACGGAAATGCAACATCTCGTGCACCGATTTGTATTGGAACCACCGCATTCATAAATGCAAATAATATTGGCATGGCCGCAAGAAAAATCATCGTCGTTCCGTGCATTGTCATGATTTCATTAAATAATTGTTCGTTAACAAAATTATTATTTGGTTTCATTAATTGAATACGGATGAACAGTGCCTCTATTCCACCGAGCAGGAAAAAGAAACCACCTGTACCTAAATAAAGATGTGCAATCTTTTTATGATCGACAGTTGTTAAATATTCCCAAACAGAGGCGCCTAACCCCTTTTTCACTGCGACGCTACTCACGGTTCTACCTCCCTTTTATTCCCCTTTATTATTCTTGTACTTTTAAACCCATTAAATATTCTGCTAAAGCATCCAATTCTTCCTCAGATAAATTTGCCTCTTTATACATTTGATTGCCCGGTTTAAATTTTTCCGGGTTTTGAATCCATGCCTTTAAATTTTCCTCGTTATATTCTAATATACCGGCTACTCTTGTACGGTTACCGAAATCAGCCAGATTTGGCGCTGTCCGAGCTGTTTCCGGTCTTGCATCATTGGCGGTTACAGCATGGCATGCTATACAATTATTCGCTTGAAATACTTCTTGACCTTGTTTAGCCAGATCACTTGTTGGCTGTACTTCTTCTTTATTCTTTTGCATAGCAGTTGCCCACTGATTAAATTCATCACGTGAAACCGCTTTTACTTTAAAGTCCATATAAGCATGTGACGGGCCGCATAACTCCGCACATTTCCCATAAAATAAATTTCCTGCTTCGTCCGCTTTCTCTTTATCAAAAACTAAATAGAACTTATTTTCATTATCTGTATTTGTATCCATCTTTCCGCCTGCAGCAGGAACCCAAAACGAGTGTTTTACATCAGATGCTTTTAAATTGAAGTATACTTTTTCATCTGTAGGTACAACTAAATCTTGAGAAGTGATAATGCCTAGGTCCGGATACTCGAATTCCCACCAATATAAGTTGGCTCGCACATTTACAACTAAAGCTTCACGGTTTCCATCTTTATCCACTTTATCCATATCCTTTACATCGCCCAACTTAAAAGTAGCGGCAATGGTAGGAACGGAAAGAGATAAAAGTAAAAGAATAGGAATCACTGTCCAAATAATTTCCAGCTTGTGACTACCTTCGACTTGTTTCGGTATTTTATTTTCTTCCCCTTTTTTCCTTCTAAAACGAAAAAGTACAATCAAATAAATAATGACAACCACTAAAATGACTAAAACCATTATAGAAGTACTGATAAACAACAAAGTCAATTGTGTTTCAGCAACTTCCCCGGCAGGTTTTAATGTTGATAAAAACGGTTCGCCACACCCCGCCAAAACCAGCGTCAATAGAAGGAATAAGAAACTCAGACGCCCAAATTTCATCCCCAATCAATCCCCTCTTTCTTTAAATTAAAATAATTACACTTAAAATTTAAAAGAATAGTACTGGTATTGATATAATACCTTTTTATCATAAACACGATATTAATCGTGTTTATTGTAGTTATGTAAAGTGTAAGGGAATGATCCCCCTTACACCTGGGTCACATTTATAATAATGTAGCTATGACCATGGCAACAAATAAAATGGTTAAATAATTTAACGAGTAGACAAACATTTTTGTTGCCCATTTCATATCGTCTTGTTTTTTGTACCCGGTTAGTCCAAGCACAATCCAACCGATGTTTAAAATGGTTGCCAATATGACAAACGGGATGCCGAGAGAGAGTAAATAAAACGGCAAAGGTAATAAACAAAAAATCCAAATCATGATTTGCCTTTTTGTCACTTGAAAACCATACACAACCGGAAGCATTGGAATACCGGCATCACGGTAATCATCCGTTCTTCGCATGGCCAACGCCAAAAAATGCGGTGGCTGCCATAAAAACATGATTAGAAACAACACCCAACTGACAATATGAAGATTGCCATCAATTGCAGCCCAACCAATTAACGGCGGAACGGCTCCGGAAAAACTCCCGATGACCGTATTCAGCGTATACCTCCGCTTTGACCATAGTGAATATAATACAACATATATAAATGAACCAAAGGCTCCGATTAAGCCGGCTGTTACGGTTGTTTGAAACAGAAATAGTTCACCTAATGTCACGAACAAAAGCCCGATGGTCAATGCAAAATTTGATGAAAAATGGCCGTTCACTGTTGGACGTGATTTTGTTCGGTCCATTTTTCCATCAATATCTCGGTCAATATAATTGTTTAATGCACAAGAACCGGCAATGACAAGCCAAGTACCTATGATTGCCAAAATCACTTTATCTAAATGATCAAAAAAACCAAGACCATTATAAAAAAGTGCCAGCCAAATTCCCGTAAAGGCCGTGATTATATTTGAATTAATAATCCCGATTTTAATTAATGCTAAAAAGTCTTTAACTAAAGTCGATTTAGACTCTTTACCATTCACATCTTCATTTTGAAATTCAGGCTGAATTACTTTTGTATCTCCCACATGAAACGCCCTCCTTCCTTTTAACGTGGAAACATTCCCTGACACTACTATATATGATTTATAAATAGATTTCTATTATTTCACTTTGATAAATTACGATTATTATGTTGTAAATGGTTCAAATACACTTTATCTTATATTTAATCATAAGTAGCGAAATTTTGTGAACATATTTCAAAAAATATGTGACAAATGTGTGACATTTTGTATATAGGACTATTTTACGCAGTATTTTTCAACAAAATCATGTATAATTTTTATAATTATTTATATTTTTATGGAGTAGGTGAGTCTTTTGCAGCGTCGAATTAAACGTCTTGCCATCTTTTCAACACTGGGTATGTTGTTATTACTACTTGGTGGTGCGCTGGTTACGAAAACCGGATCAGGGGATGGTTGCGGCAGTTCATGGCCGCTTTGTCATGGTCAATTTATACCTAATGAAATCAATGCTGAATTATTAATTGAATTTTCTCACCGACTTGTAACCGGTATTGTTTCCATCTTAGTCCTCATATTAGTTGTATTGACATGGAAACATATGCCAAACATTCCGGAAAGAAAATTTTTATCGATTTTAGCAATCGCTTTCATCCTCATTCAAAGTTTTATCGGGGCTTTGACGGTTTTGTTTGGACAATCCGATTTCTTTTTAGCCTTACACTTTGGTATTTCACTGATTTCATTTGCCGGCGTCCTCCTATTAACTTTACTAATCTTTGAAGTTGATAAAAAGTTTTCTGTCCAATCCGTACATTTCGATCGTCGGTTGAAACGTCATACCATTGGAGTTACCGTTTATAGTCTGGTTGTTATTTATTCCGGTGCACTTGTTCGACATATGGAAGCAAGTTTGATTTGTCCAAGTTGGCCTTTATGTAACAATTCTGTTGTCGGCCTTCCGCAAAACTTATATGAATGGGCGCAAATGGGGCATCGATTAGCGGCAGGGGTCTTGTTTTTATGGATTTTTTACATAATGATTTTATCTATTAAACATTACCGCAATCAACCAGTCCTTTATTACGGATGGGTGTTAGCCTTTATACTTGTTTTACTGCAAGCAACGACCGGTGCATTAACTATATTTACACAATTAAATTTATTTATTGCTCTATTGCATACATTATTTATTTCCTGCTTATTTGGTCTATTAAGTTTTATGAATTTTCTTGTTTACCGTATCCATCAAAATAATAGCCGTCATGCAACTAGACCAATCGACTTTAATTATAAAGTTGATTAAGAAAAGCGCAGGACTCCCTGCGCTTTTCTTACTTTCCTAATACAATTAATAAATCACCTTGTTTGATTGAATCGCGATCTTGTACACACACCTCTTCAACCGTACCGGAAAACGGTGCCTGGACAGTTGTTTCCATTTTCATTGCTTCAGTAATAAGCAAATGTTCGCCTTTTTTCACTTTCTTTCCTTTTTCAACCAGAACTTTCACAATTGTTCCCGGCATCGTGGCACCGATATGATTTTCATTTTTCGGATCCGCTTTTCTCCGTTCGACAATATCTCCCTTAACACTTTCATCACGGATAGTAACCTCACGCGGCTGACCATTCAATTCAAAGTAAACAATCCGTGTTCCATCCCGTTGTACCTGGCCGACAGAAACAAGTTTGACAAAAAGCGTTTTTCCTTTTTCTATTTCGATTTCCAATTCTTCGCCAATTCTCATACCATAAAAGAATGTGGGCGTATCAATACAAGAAACATCTCCATATCGATGGTGACTTTTTACATAATCAAGAAAAACCTTTGGATAGAGTGCATAGCCTAATACATCATACTCAGTCGGTTTTGCTTTCATTTCGGCGAATAGTTCTTCTTTCAATTGATTGAAATTAACCGGTTCCAACAATTCACCTGCACGTACGCTTAGCGGTTTTCTGTCTTTTAAGATAACTTCTTGTAATTCTTTTGGAAAACCACCATAAGGAATACCGATATATCCTTGAAAAAATTCAATGACCGAATCGGGAAAATCAATCGTTCTTCCTTTTGTAAAAATATCCTCTTCCGTCAATTCATTTTGGACCATAAATAGTGCCATATCACCGACAACTTTTGAAGACGGGGTAACTTTCACAATATCACCAAACAGGAAGTTTACCCTTCTGTACATCTGTTTCACTTCTTCCCAACGGTCAATCAATCCGACTGCTTTTGCCTGCTGTTGCAAGTTACTGTATTGTCCGCCTGGCATTTCATGTTCATAAACTTCCGGATGTGGTGCATTCATCCCGCTCTCGAAGCTTTGATAATACTTCCGAATATCTTCCCAATATTTGCCTAACTCATTTAAGCCTTGAATGGATACGGTTGGTTTTCTTTTATTCCCCTCAAGGGCGTATACTAAAGAATTGGCACTTGGTTGGCTAGTGAAGCCGGCCATTGAACTAATCGCCGTATCGACAACATCAACACCTGCTTCGATGGCTTTTGCATAGGTAAAGATACCATTTCCGCTTGTATCATGTGTATGAAGATGGATCGGTATATCAATATGACTCTTCAATTCGGAAATGAGCTCATATGCAGAATCCGGCTTTAATAGTCCGGCCATATCCTTAATCGCCAATATATGGGCTCCTTGTTGTTCAAGCTCCTTCGCCAAATCTAAATAATACTTTAAATTATATTTTGAACGGCTCGGATCATGGATATCTCCTGTATAGCAAATAGCAGCTTCGGCAATTTTTCCGACATCACGGACTGACTGAATGGCGATTTCCATCCCTTTCACCCAGTTTAAGCTGTCGAAAATCCGGAACACATCAATACCGGCATGCGCAGATACTTTTACAAATTCCTCTATAACATTATCCGGATAGTTTTTATAACCGACTGCATTAGATCCTCTGAATAACATTTGAAATAAAATGTTCGGAACTTTTTCTCTCAGTTTACGTAATCTTTCCCATGGATCTTCTTTTAAGAAACGATAGCTGACATCAAACGTAGCACCGCCCCACATTTCCAATGAAAACAAGTCCGGTAACAAGCTTTGCGTCGGTTCCGCAATTTTTACCATATCATATGTTCTTAGTCTTGTTGCAAGAAGTGACTGATGGGCATCCCGAAATGTCGTATCTGTTAAAAGAACCTTATCTTGATTTTTCAGCCATTTAACTAAACCGTCCGGACCGTATTGATCAAGAATTTGTTTCGTCCCTTGGATTGGTTGCTCAAGATTTTTAACTTCAGGGATTCTAGGTGCTGTAAAAATAGGTTTCTTCCCTTTTCCGATTCCGGGAAAGCCATTCACTGTAACATCACCAATGTAGGTTAGCAGTTTGGTACCCCTGTCTTTCGCAATCGGAAATTGAAATAATTCAGGCGTTGTATCAATGAATGATGTATCATATTCACCGTTTAAAAATTTCGGGTGCTTCATAACATTAATTAAAAAAGCAATATTTGTTTTGATGCCACGAATACGAAATTCCCGCAAATTTCGTTCCATCTTTGCAGCTGCTTTTTCGAATGTGAAACCCCAAGTCGAGACTTTTACAAGTAACGAATCATAATAAGGTGAAATGATCGCCCCCTGGAAAGCATTTCCCGCATCAAGGCGAACACCGAATCCGCCGCTCGAACGATAGACTGTAATCTTTCCAGTATCCGGCAAAAAATGATTAAGCGGATCTTCTGTTGTAATCCGACACTGAATGGCATATCCATTCGTTTGAATCGCTTCCTGTTGAGGAATGGCCATCATATCCCCATGTAGGGCATGTCCTTCCGCAATCAAAATTTGTGATTGGACAATATCTACACCCGTTATCATTTCCGTGATTGTATGTTCAACTTGAATACGGGGATTTACTTCAATAAAATAAAAACGACCCTCGGATACGAGAAATTCCACTGTTCCGGCATTAATGTATTTGGCATCTCTCATAAGTCGAACAGCTGCATCACAGATCTCATCACGCAATTTTTTGCTTAATGATACCGATGGAGCAATTTCTACCACCTTTTGATGACGTCGTTGAACGGAGCAATCCCTTTCATAAAGATGGATAATATTTCCTTTTGTATCAGCCAATATTTGAACTTCTATATGTTTTGGATTGATAATAAATTTCTCAACATATACTTCATCACTACCGAATGATGTTTTTGCTTCCGATTTTGCCCTCTGGAAATTTTCGGAAAGTTCATTTTCTGTTTGGACGATGCGCATCCCTTTACCGCCGCCGCCCATCGCAGCTTTAATAATAATCGGGAACCCATGTTCTTGGGCAAATTGGCGAATATCGTCTTCAGTTGCAACTTCTCTTCCAGGAACAACAGGAATATTCGCCTTCTGAGCAGCAAGTCGGGCTTTTACTTTATCCCCAAAAATGTCCAAGTGCTCACTTTTTGGACCGACAAAGATAATCCCCTCTTCTTGACATCTTCGGGCAAATTCGATATTTTCCGAAAGAAATCCATAACCCGGATGGATCGCGTCCACCTCATTTTGTTTGGCAATACGGATGATTCCTTCAATATCCAGATAGGCATCAATCGGTTTTTTCCCTTCCCCGACCAAATAGGCTTCGTCTGCTTTATAACGGTGATACGACCCTGCATCTTCTTTTGAATAAATTGCCACCGTCCGTATTCCTAACTCGGTACAGGCTCGAAAAATTCGAATGGCAATTTCACCCCGATTGGCTACGAGTAATTTTTTGATTTTGACCATTAATTCCCACCTCATTCTCTCTTGCTTTAAAAATGAAAAGTAATCAAATTAAGAAAACTAATTTTAGATAAAGTTGGTAGACCAATAGTGTTAACCCTACCAGTTTTTTATATTCATATATAATACCACAAAATGTTTGGGAAAAAATATAAATTTATTAAATAATTATCTTGATTTTTTATTTTCAATCGTGCTTTTAATATTCCGTTCATGCTCGAGATTGGCGTAACTTGATATATTCATCAATAACCCCAGGGAAAGTGACAAAATAAAAAGAGAGGAACCCCCGTAACTAATAAACGGTAACGTGACCCCCGTAATGGGAATCATCCCCGAAACGCCACCGAGATTAATGAACATTTGAATCCCGATCATTCCGGATATTCCAAAAGCCAATAAACTTCCAAAAGGATCCTTCGATTTCATGCCAATATAAAAACCTTTTAATATCAGGTACCCCAAGCTTAAAATAACAAAAACAACACCAAAAACGCCCAGTTCTTCGGCAATAATAGCCATTATAAAATCCGTGTGTGCTTCCGGTAAAAATCCTAATTTTTGAATGCTTTTTCCTAAACCGACGCCACTCCAACCGCCGGATCCAAGGGCCAAATAGGAGTTGACTAATTGCAATCCTTCATCTACTTCATACTTAAAAGGATCTCGAAAACTATATAAACGACCCATTCGCTCCTCTGTAAATATATCATCATGCTTCCATAAAATAAGCGGTGAAAAAATAGCAATAAAGATAGCACCTAGTAACAGCAGACGTCCTAGATTTTTCCAATTCATACCCGAACAAAATACAATGAGCATGCCCGTTGAAAAAACAATGGCTGCCGTACCAAGGTCAGGTTGCAACACAATTAAAAATGTAACAAACACTAGAAAAACTATCGGGGGGATGACTCCTTTATTAAAATCATTTATGTATGGTTGCTTTTTGGCATAAACAGCCGATAAATAGATTATTGTTCCTAATTTGACAAATTCGGCCGGCTGAATGTTCCTAACGCCAACTCTCAACCAACTGGTTGCATTATTGACATTACTCCCCATAAAAAGGACGAACATCAGGACAACGATAGAACCAAAAAAGATCAATTGAATAAAACCAGTTGATTTTAATTTTTTGTAAGGAATAATTGCCGCAAACGCAAAAGCGACAATAGCAATCAGTAAATTAATTAGTTGGCGATTAAAAAAATACGTACTGCTCAGATCATAGAGCTGAATGGCAGTAACCATACTGGCGCTATATACCATGATCAATCCAAAAATGCTGACAAGTAAATAAACAACAAGGATGGAGTAATCATATGACTTCAATCTTTTTTTTAGCATACTTTCTCTTCCAATCTTTTAAATGAATATTCTATCCTTTTGTTATGTCTTGTTCCATTCATAAAGACACTCTATTGACTAAAGAATATATTTATTTTAACAGTTTATCTGAAAAAGGCGAATTGCCGGGGAGCGAACAGTAATACTTGTCCAAAGGTTTTAACCAGTATTTTTATACTTATCCTATAAAAAAACCCAAACAATTGGCCGTTCAACTGTTTGAGCTATGAATCGTTATTACTTTTTCAACGAAGCTTCATGCAGAGCAGATAGTTTCCGTTCAACTGAATCTAATAAGTTCTTACCATCTTGTTCATCGACGAGCCCGAGTTTTACGGCAAAATCTATTTGACGGGAAAGACCAAACATTTGCGTATCTAATACTTCTTCATATAATGGGCATTGGGGCATCGTTAAGTGATCCATTTGAACTTGGATAAGCTTAATAATCTTATCCGCATACGATTGCAACAAAAGATAGGCTTTCTCCCGATGATCTAATTTCATTTCAGACGCCACCATCATTCCCCCCTTACAAGAAAACCATTCTTGTTAAAATTCTACCTTCTAAACAAGAAAAATGCAAGGAAAACAAGAGATGTTGAAACTTTTAAAAGCGCCAATAATCTTCTACACCTAACAAATAAAATCATACTATGTGACAACTTTTCTTTTCATCGGTATACTTTAAACGAAGACCATTTTGATGAAATTATTTTTGAGTGAAGGAGCGACAGCATTGGGACAAATTATTGAAATTAAAGGAAAAGTAAAGTTTAAAATTACTTTAGATCCGGGCGTATGGATTTTTGACGATCGCCGCATTGATTTAGATACATATTTTGCGGGAAAAAACAGAAATGAATCAGATATTCCATATGAAGAAAAACTATCCCATTATTGGGACCGGGAGATCAGGGAAGGCTCTGTATCACCACCAACTTTAAAAACAGAAAAAAAATATGAAAAGGAAAAATTGCTAACAGGGACATTTGGAATTATTTTTGAACCATTTCTCAATAATGCCGAGCCATTACCGGAAGCGACAAAATTAGTCATTGAAACAAAAAATAACAAAGTGACGATTCCACTTAATGAAGCAAAAGATCTCATCTTTAAATTTTCTGAAAATGGAAGCCCTTTAAAAGCAAATGGACCCGTTCACATTTTATTCAAAGACGGATCAAATTTGGACAATCCTATTACAGATGTTCTTGCGTTAATCATTGAATAAAATGATTATCCTCTATCATTTCGTTGTTCATGTATAAAAAAATACGTTTTGACAAATTATACTAAATAAAGTGAAACCCAATCAGAAGTTAAAACGTATTAGTCGGAAAATTTTCAGATTGCATGGAAGCGTTCCGGAGAAATCCGGATTTGCATTCTCCCGCTTAGAAAAGACAACAATGACTTGATAGAGGTGACATTATGAAAAAAATAATCATATTTATTATTTGTTTATTTTCTGTATTTCAATTAAGTGGATGCCGTCAAAATAATGGGGTAACAGATACCTCCGATAATAATCGCAGTCAATATATGAACGTTAAAAATTCGAGTATAAATGAAGTAAGGAAGGAAGACAGTGAAGAAATATCCAACCATTTGGCAAATTTAGCGGCAGATGTCCCCAATGTAAATAATGCGACAGCGGTAGCACTTGGGAAATTTGCTGTCGTTGGAATTGACGTTGACAAAGATTTAGATCGTTCGAAAGTGGGTTCGATAAAATATTCTGTTGCTGAAGCACTAAAAAAGGATCCTTATGGTGCTAATGCGGTTGTCGTTGCTGATCCGGATTTTTTTGCCCGCATCGATGAAATTAGAAATGATATTCAAGATGGAAGGCCCGTTCAAGGTGTCCTAAATGAATTATCTGATATTGTTGGCCGTCTTATGCCGGAAGTGCCGGGAGACCTACAGGATCCAAGCATCGAAAATCGTACCGAAGAACCGAAACAAGAAACGGATGGACAAAAAGATGCAAAAAAACTTAACAATCAACAAAACAAACAATCAAATCATTATAAAGATAATAACCAATGATTGGAAATTGTTTATAAAATAAAAACCGGGACAGGCCTATCCCGGTTTTCTTGCAATATTTTTTAACTTTTTGCCAGTCCTCACCATTCATCATCTCTATGAACAGATCGGTACAACCTAAATTTTCCGGTTGATATTCTCGCTTCCGTACGCTCTTTAATTCGATCATGACATGCCTGACACATATATGTATGGATCGGACGATTTCTCAATTTTTTTGCAAGCGGTAATTCGTCATCAATTTCCTCGATTTTATCGCATATCACACATTGTACTTTCATTGCTTCCTCCAAAACAATACGCTTTTTCAGTATAAAACCATTATACCATACCATTTTGAACCGTATCCAAATATCAAGTGTCAAACATCATTATTATTGAACAGCTTTATTTTGGTCAAACTTCCTGCGAACTCGATAAATAGTTAAAACAAGGCAAATGACTACTAAACCTTCTGCTACAGGTAAAAATGTACCTAAAAAGCTCAAAATCGTACAGCCTAACAATAGAAAAGCGTAAATGATTAAAGACTTTAATAATGGCAATTTTTGGGCAAAACCAAGTTTATAAGCGGCAATGCTTAAAAGTACAATGGTACTGTAAAGAAGCCACATACCTATTTCCGGATTTTCATCAACTTTGTATAATGCCGCAAAAAAAGAAAGACGATTCTCTAACAACCCCATTCCCCCCAAAACAACAGCTTAGTTTTGCAAATTGTATTATTTCTATTATCATACACGACACAGACAGATTTGTAAAAAAACTCTTTTCTATTCTATAAAATGTATGAAGAAAGAAAACTCGGGTATCCGAGTTTTCTTTCTTCATTACTCTGCTTTTTTCTTTCTGGCTGTTTTTTCGCGTAATGACTTATCCAATATTTTTTTCCGCATGCGAATCGATTCCGGAGTTACTTCTACATATTCATCTTCATCAATATATTGCAGGGCTTCTTCCAAAGAAAATGAACGCGGTTTTTTAATAACTGCCGTTTGGTCTTTTGTCGCTGAACGAACATTAGTTTGATGTTTTGTTTTACAAATATTTACTGTAATATCATTTTCTCTATTATGTTCGCCGACAATCATTCCACCGTAAACTTCTGTTCCAGGTTCAACAAAAATTACCCCGCGGTCTTCCACTTGCATGATACCGTAAGTCGAAGCAACACCGGTCTCCATTGAGACAAGAACACCGCGAATCCGTCCGCCAACTTGACCAGACAGTTTTGGCAAATATTTTTCAAAAGAGTGGTTATAAATTCCATACCCTTTTGTTAATGTTAATAATTCTGTATTATAACCAATTAAGCCACGAGAAGGAACAAGGAAAATGAGGCGAACTTGTCCCTTTCCGTTATTGCTCATATCAATCATATCGCCTTTTCTTCTTCCTAACGATTCCAAAACGGCACCTACATATTCTTCAGGTGTATCAATAACGACTCTTTCAAATGGTTCACAAATTTTGCCGTCGATTTCCTTTAAAATGACTTCCGGTTTGGATACTTGCAATTCATAGCCTTCTCTTCTCATCGTTTCGATTAAAATTGACAGATGCAATTCCCCACGACCGGAAACAACCCAGGAATCAGCGGAATCAGTTGGATCTACACGAAGACTGACATCGGTATGCAATTCCGTTTTTAGTCTCTCTTCTATTTTTCTTGCCGTAACCCATTTTCCTTCCCGTCCGGCAAAAGGGCTATTATTAACAAGAAAGGTCATTTTTAAAGTAGGTTCATCAATGCGAAGCGGTGGTAATGCTTCTTGGAAATCAATCGGACAAATCGTTTCACCAACGTTTATATCTTCCATTCCTGATACGGCAACAAGATCACCGGCATTTGCTTCATTTATTTCAACCCGCTTCAATCCTAAAAACCCAAACATTTTCGTGACCCGAAATTGTTTCACACTACCGTCAAGCTTCATCAATGCCACTTGTTCACCGACTCGCATTGTTCCACGGAATACCCGACCAATACCAATACGACCGACATATTCATTATAATCAAGGAGGGCCACTTGCATTTGTAACGGTTCTTCACGATTATCAACAGGTGCAGGAATTTTTTCTAAAATCGTATCGAATAAGACTTGCATATTTTCATCCTGTTTTGCCGGGTCCGGATCCACGCTTGCGGTACCGTTAATCGCTGAACAATAAACAACTGGAAAATCCAACTGATCATCATCCGCATCTAATTCAATGAATAAATCCAATACTTCATCTACCACTTCTTCCGGTCTTGCAAAATCACGGTCAATTTTGTTAACGACGACAATCGGTGTTAAATGTTGTTCGAGTGCTTTTTTTAAAACAAATCGTGTTTGCGGCATACATCCTTCATAAGCATCAACAACTAACAACACACCATCGACCAGTTTCATAATTCGCTCAACTTCCCCACTGAAATCGGCGTGTCCCGGTGTGTCCAAAATATTAATTTTTACATCTTTATATTGTACAGCGGTATTTTTTGCTAAGATTGTAATTCCTCTTTCCCGTTCCAGGTCATTGGAATCCATGGCCCGTTCTTGAACATACTCATTAGCACGAAAAATACCGGATTGTTTCAATAATTGATCGACCAAAGTCGTTTTCCCATGGTCAACATGGGCAATGATCGCTATATTTCTAATATCTTCCCTTACTTTCATACTTTCTCCTGCTTTCTTTTCGAAAATCAACCTTTCTATTATAACACAACTGACCATCATTGTGGAAAAAAATTAAATCATCTAGTAAAATAAAAGCATATAGACATTTTATATTTTTTACAATTTGCCGGGAAATATATGATGATTTTTAACAAAAAGGATGGGATAATTTGAAAAAGATTCAGTGGAATTTTCTCCTTTATTCTTTCTTAGCAGTTGCAGCGATGATCGGTATCGGTATTTCCGTTTCATTTCAAAGCATAACGCTAATTTTTACATTCATTGTACTCTTAATTTTGATTATGGGCTTTGGGTTCCGTACGAAGAAAAAGATGAGAGAATCGGGGAAATTATAATCGATGGAAGGTATGCCGTTTGATTGTTTAGGCATACCTTTCGTTTTTTCGGAGCTTTAATTTTTTTCCACATAATTTTGCAGGTAATTATCCAAAATGACTTGGTGCAAGCCGGGCTTTGCCACAAATAGCGAACTTTTTTCTAGGAGTGACAAAGGTTCACCGTTTAATTTTGTTGCCTTTCCGCCTAATTCTTCCACAATGACCCAACCTGCCGCAAAATCCCACGGTGATAAATGCATGGCAATATAGGCATCCAGCCAGCCGCAAGCAACATAGCCCATTTCAAGAGCAGCTGAACCAAAGGATCTTGTTCCTCGTATGTCTTTTACAAGCCGTCTTAAATATTCCGGATCAATACGTCGATTATTTGTTAGCCAGATAGGATTCATTCCTACAATTGCTTTTTCAATTGAAACTTCTTCTAATCTTGGTATCGGTTGGTCATTAAACAATGCACCTTTCCCTTTGACAGCTGAATAAAGCTCATCGTGGATAACATCGTAAATATACCCAAGCTGACCAACGCCATCTCCAAAAACGCCAATTGAAATGGTGAAATTTCGATGCATATGAACAAAATTCATCGTCCCGTCAATGGGATCGATAACCCAAATTACCCCTCTGACATCAGTAATTTCGTCACCGCCGCCTTCTTCCCCCAATATTCGATGACCCGGATAAGTTGAGCGAATTTTTTCTATAAAAAATTGCTCGGTATCTTTGTCAACATTCGTAACTAAATCATTCGGATTCGATTTTGTTGATATTTGTAATTTATTTTGTAAAGAATGACGAATCCTTTCTCCCGCTTCTTGAATCCATATTTTTATTTCTCGATCTAATACTAACCAATCAATCATTGAGTTTGCCTCCAAATATTACTTTTTGTCCTTATTTTTTATTATCATACACCAAGTCGAAATGAAAAGTATCGCTTGCTTTATTTTTTGGAAAAAACAAGGGTACAATTGCTTACAGTTAAACTTTCCTGTTGAAATATGTTAAAATATCGTCAAAGTAAAAAATGCTTGCATAGGAGTTGTTATATATACAATGGAATTTACAGGATTTTCAGAAGAAGATTTTCAAGTCTTTTCGATTGCCGGATTGGATGAACGAATGACTGCGATTAAGGATCGAATTCAACCAAAGTTTCGAGAAATCGGTACATATTTAACGGCGGAATTATCTGCCATGGTTGGTAATGAAATGTTTTTACATATCGCAAAACATGCTAGACGGAAAGTCAACCCGCCAAAGGATACATGGCTTGCTATCGGACCGAATAAACGGGGCTACAAACAATTCCCCCATTTTCAAGTTGGCCTTTTTGATGATCATGTATTTCTCTGGCTTGCCTATATTTATGAATTACCCAACAAAGCACAAATAGCCGATAATCTGTTAAATCATATGAACGAGATGAAACAGCTCATCACGAATGACTTTGTCGTTTCCACGGATCATATGAATAAAAATGCCAATTCCATTCAAGAGATCGATTTGGAAGAAACATTATTGCGATTTAAGCAAGTAATAAAAGCTGAATTTCTACTAGGCAGAAATATTGCTAAAAATGATCCGATTTTAAAAGATGGTAAACGGTTTTTAGAATTAGCTACCTCAACTTTCAAAACTTTAGTACCGATTTATCAAATGTCCTTCCGGTAAAAGAACTTCCAATCAGTGGGCAATTCCACTGATTGGAATTCCGATTACCGTTTTACATTAAGGCAATTTAATGATTTCCGTATCCACGTTTGACTCTTTCAATTTTTTTACGGCATGATAAGCCGAATAACCGCTCACTTCTTCAAATTCTCGAAAAACCTTCTTTTCCTCGCCAATACCAGGAACCACTTGTTTAAACTTCCGATATTGTTCCATCAACCGTGTTCTTTCTATACCTTTATCATACACCTTTTCGATCGCTTCAAAAAATTGAACAACGGATATGATTTCTTCGGTTGTCCAATCCATGGAGATCGGATAGGAATATTCCATGTTTACCTCCAAATTATCGCCATTTTATACGAATTTTTTCAGCTTCGGTAATCATCCTGTGAAATAGTTCTTCCACTGAAGGGACATCTTTAATTAACCCCATCACTTGTCCTGCCCAAGCAAACCCTTCATTTATTTTTCCTTCATATATATATTTCTTATTCGTTTCTCCGGAAATATAATCCTTTAAATCTTCATAAGTCGCACGATTTTTTTCAAGTTCAAGAATTTTATCCGTCCAAGCGTTTCTAATAGCTCGAGCCGGTGCTCCCAATGACCGTTTAATGACCGTAGTTCCGGTTTCATCTCCGGTAATTAACGCTTGTTTATAGAGATCGTGTGCATGAACACACTCCTTCGTTGCAATAAAGCGGGTTCCCATTTCAATTCCTTCAGCGCCAAGACTTAAAGCCGCCATCAATCCCCTGCCATCTCCAATTCCCCCGGAGGCGATGACCGGTATCGAAACAGCATCGACAACTTGAGGTACAAGGACAAGCGTGGATACATCGTCTCTGCCCAGATGTCCCCCGCCTTCTTGGCCGACTACCATGACTGCATCTGCACCAAGCTGCTCGGCTTTTTGAGCTTGACGCTTTGACGCTACTAAGACTAATTTGATTATATCTTGGCCGACAAGTTTTTCAAAAAAAGGGGCCGGGTTTCCACCTGTTACGGATACAACAGGTACTTCTTCTTCAATGATTACTTGTAAAAAATCCTCATAAGGTCTCCCATGTTGACCGATTGCAAAATTAACCCCAAACGGACGACTTGTCAGCGATTTCAGCTTTCTTATTTCTTTTCGTAAATCATCAGGCTGTTTTAAACTCATTGCTGTAATTTGTCCTAATCCGCCTGCGTTAGATACGGCTGCCGCCAGTTCGCTGTACGCTAAGTAGGCAAGACCTCCTTGAATAATCGGGTATTGAATCTTTAATAATTTTGTTATCCGCGTTGACCAATCCAACTTGGACCCCCCTTTACAAATAAATCAGAAATCACAAGAAAATTATACCAGTTTTTACATTGGAAAAACCACTTTCCGAAAGTCACGAAAAGAAACACAATGGTAGACGAGGAATGTTAATGGTTGTTTTATTTTCTAGAACGGATGTTTTAGCAGATTCATAAAGAATATCTTCCAAAGAAATTCAGTGCAACTTTTTTAAAATTTTGGATCGCCTATTAACATAAAATAAGGGATACAATTAGTATGTATCCCCTTCAAGTAAACAAACAAATACCCCTTTTTTTATTCTTCATAATCATGATGATGTTCACAATCGCAAGTAGAACACTGTCCATATAGGACGGTAACTTTTTCATCCTCAAAATAATCTACTGTAGAATTGCAAACAGAACATACGATTTGACCCATTGTGATTCCCCTTTCAATTAATGTAACATAATAATCTAATGTGTTATACAATTTGTAGTTATATAATATATTATATTTCATTACCTGTCAATATATATTAATAAATTTTTAAATTTAACCGTATTGTGATATACATTTTTATTTTTTCTTATCATTACAGTTGTATGCTAGTAAAAATCGTTTAACTGAATAGAAACCAATATGAAATAAAGTTACTATGTAAATAAACCCTTTTTCATGATTGTTGCTATGTTGGTTCCTTAGTGTACAAAAAAATACCCCGAGCATATAGCCCGGAGTACTTTATCAGTAGATATTATTTTAAAATGTGGATAGGCGTACCTAAAGCAACTTCGGCAGCTTCCATGGCAATCTCGCCAAATGTTGGATGCGCATGGATCGTTAAGGCAATATCTTCAGCCGTTACACCCGTTTCAACAGCCAGACCGATTTCCGCAATTAAGTCGGAAGCATTTGGTCCGGCGATTTGACCGCCAATGACGACACCGTCTTCTTTACGTACGACTAATTGATAAAAGCCTTCCGTATTATTTAATGCTAATGAACGGCCTAATGCCGCATAAGGGAATTTACCTACCGTAACTTCAATGCCTTCTGCTTTGGCTTGCTCTGGCGTGTATCCTACAGTTGCAAGTTCAGGATCTGAGAAAACAACAGCAGGAATACCAAGATAATCAATTTCAGACGGTTGTCCAGCAATGGCTTCAGCAGCAATTTTCCCTTCATAAGAGGCTTTATGAGCCAATTGCGGCCCGGCAACAATATCACCGATCGCATAGATATTCGGTACATTGGTCCGGCATTGTTTATCGATTTCAACTAAGCCACGGTCCGTTAATTTAACCCCTGCTTGTTCAAGACCTAATTCATCTGTATTCGGACGGCGCCCGACCATAACAAATACATAATCAGCAGAAACTTTTTCTTCTTTGCCGCCGGCTTCATATGTAACAACTACACCGGTGTCACTTTCTTCCACACCTTTAGCCATTGCTTTAGTAATAATTTCTGCACCTTTATTTTTAAAGTTCTTTTTCACTAGTTGAGTCATTTGTTTTGCGTAATTACCACCAAGAATATCATCCATACCTTCTAAAATGGTCACTTTGGTCCCGAAGTTCGCATATACACCGCCAAGTTCAAGACCGATGACGCCACCACCGATAATAACAATATGTTCCGGAATTTCTTTAAGTGCAAGGGCACCGGTAGAATCAAGTACTCGCTTAGAAAATTTAAATGTTTTTAGCTCGATTGGACGGGAACCGGTAGCGACAATTGCATTTTTAAACGTATAAGTTTGTGCACTTTTTTCTGTCATTACACGTAAGGAATTACTGTCGACAAAGTAAGCTTCACCTTTGACAACTTCAATCTTATGACCTTTTAAAAGGCCGGAAACTCCGCCTGTTAATTTTTTAACCACACTGTCTTTAAATGCTTGAACTTTGGAAAAATCTACTTTAACTTGTTCCGCAGTAATACCAAGTTCTTCAGAATGTTTTGCCTCGCGAAATTTATGTGAAACGTTGATTAATGCTTTTGAAGGAATACATCCAACGTTTAAGCAAACACCGCCGACAGCATCTTTTTCAACAACTGTCACCTTTTGACCTAATTGTGCGGCACGAATTGCGGCAACATATCCCCCCGGACCAGCTCCGATGACAATTGTATCTGTTTCGATTGGAAAATCTCCTACAACCATTTTTTTACGCCTCCATTAATAAAAGTTCTGGGTCGTTAGTAAATAAAAATTATGGAATCATTTGATTAAACTTATTAATTGTCTACCGGTAAAACGGCAAAACATACAAATAATACCAGAGAAGCTGCAAAAATTTCCCCATTTCCATATTTTGTCATAATGACTATACGCCCCATACCTAGTATAACAATATAGAAAAAATCTCGCATTAATTTTCCACTGATATCAAGGTTGGAAATTTTAAAGATCATGCAGCTTCTCAAAGTTTTATCCGGCTCTATACTTCCATTAACAATAATTCAGGATCACTTAATAAACGTTTGATATGATTCAATGCACTTTGTCCGGTTGCGCCATCGATTAATCGGTGGTCGAAACTTAACGATAATGCAAGCATTGGTGCAGCTACAATTTCACCATCACGAACAATTGGTTTTTCCGAAATTCGTCCGACTCCAAGTATAGCAACTTCCGGATAATTTAGAACCGGGGTGAACCATTGCCCACCAACAGAACCGATATTTGAAATAGTTGCTGAACCTCCTCTCATTTCATTAGGAGAAAGTTTACCTTCACGAGCTTTACCGGCTAATTCATTGATTTCCGCCGATATAGTAAACATTGATTTACGGTCGGCATCTTTAACAACCGGTACCATTAAGCCGCGCTCGGTATCAGCAGCAATTCCGATGTTATAATAATGTTTATGAACAATTTCTTGTGTTGCTTCATCAAGAGATTGATTTAACGCCGGATATTCACGTAAAGCACTCACTAATGCTTTAACTACATAAGGTAAGAAAGTGAGTTTAATCCCTTTTTGAGCAGCTACTTCTTTAAATTTCTTTCGATGTGCTACAAGTTTTGTCACATCTACTTCGTCCATTAATGTAACGTGAGGGGCAGTTGTTTTCGATTCAACCATTTTCTTTGCAATGGCTTTTCGAATTCCGCTCATTTTTTCACGTGTTTCCGGATATTCACCTGTTGGTACAACGTTTTGAACAGGTGTAGTTTCTTTTTCTGATGTAGTCTCTGCTGCTGGAGAAGGTTGGGCTGGTGCTTGTGTTATTGCTTGTCCTCCACTTACAAATGCATCAACATCCGCTTTTAATACTCGCCCATTTTTACCGGTTCCGGCAACTAAACGAATATCTATACCTTTTTCACGAGCGTATTTACGAACGCTAGGCATTGCAATGACATGACGATTTGGATCGACATTTGCCGTTTGCTGATTTCCTTGAGGTGCAGCAGTTTCGACAGCTTCCGGTGTTTGTGATGTTTCAGCTTGAGGTGCAGGTCCTTCTTGTGTCACACCATATCCCGGGGCGTCAAATGTAACCAGCACGTCACCAACAACGGCAGTTTCTCCCTCTTGTACTTTTATTTCTAATACTTTCCCTTTAACGGGTGATGGAATTTCAACTACTGATTTATCATTTTGAATTTCAACAAGTACATCATCTTCTTTTACGATGTCACCAGGCTTTACAAACCATTTGACGATTTCGCCTTCGTTAATCCCTTCACCAATATCATGTAATTTAAATTCGTACAATGATACGCCACCGCTAACTTGGCTAGGTTCTGTCGCAGGTGCCGCTTCTGCTTTTGTTTCTGATGAAGGTTGTGCACTTTCATGTCCTGGTGCATCAATGGTAACGAGTACATCACCTACAACTGCTGTTTCTCCTTCCGAAACTTTAATTTCCAATATTTTTCCTTCTACGGGTGATGGAATTTCGACTACTGATTTATCATTTTGAATTTCAACAAGTACATCGTCTTCTTTAACGGTATCACCAGGCTTTACAAACCATTTGACGATTTCTCCCTCAGTGATGCCTTCACCAATATCATGTAATTTAAATTCGAATGCCACAAATATCCCTCCTAGTGATATTGTTCATATGCGGTTTAAGTTAAGAGTAATAAGAGAAACTTCCATCAGTGGGATATTTCTTCATCGACACTGATGTTTGGATAAAGCAATCTGACCTTTACGGGCAATTCATTCCCCACTTACATGTGTGCAAATTCCGAATCTAGAGGTAGGATTTGACTCGCCGCTAAGGTTGGATAAAAAGAAGGAAGGGACGAAAAAGTTCCGCTACTTTCCGTCCTCACATATCTTCGCTTAGAAAGTTAATACTTTTTTAGCCGTTTCAATAATATCTTTGTAATTTGGAATCCAAACCGATTCAGCTTGTGAGAATGGATATACTGTATCAGGTGCAGTTACACGTAATACAGGTGCTTCCAAACTTAATATGGCTCGTTCATTTATTTCTGCAACGACATTAGCAGCCACACCGGCAACTCTTTGTGCTTCTTGAACAACAATGGCACGATTTGTTTTTTCAACGGAAGCAACAATCGTATCAACATCCAACGGACTTACTGTTCGCAAATCAACAACTTCAGCAGAATACCCTTCTTTTTCAAGTTCTTCAGCTGCTTTTAAAGATTCATGAACCATTGCACCATAACTAATAATGGAAATATCCTTACCTTCACGCTTTATATCCGCTTTACCGATTTCAACGGTATAATCACCTTCAGGAACTTCTTGGCGGAATGAGCGATAAAGTTTCATGTGTTCTAAAAAGATAACCGGGTCATCTGAACGAATGGCCGAGATTAATAATCCTTTTGCATCATAAGGAGTAGACGGAATCACGACTCTTAATCCCGGTGTTTGAGCCATTAACCCTTCTAAACTGTCCGCATGCATTTCCGGTGTATGAACCCCACCACCAAATGGTGAACGGAAAGTAATTGGCATTTTATAACTCCCGCCGGTACGGAACCGGTAGCGAGCCATTTGACCGGCAATGGAATCCATCACTTCATATACGAAGCCGAAAAATTGGATTTCCGGGACCGGACGGAAACCTTCAAGGGCTAAACCAATTGCAAGACCACCGATTCCGGATTCAGCAAGCGGTGTGTCAAATACACGTTCTTCGCCAAATTCTGCCTGTAGGTTTTCGGTTGCGCGGAATACACCACCATTTTTCCCTACATCTTCCCCAAAAATTAATACTTTCTCATCCCTTTTTAATTCTTGGCGCATCGCATCATTAATTGCTTGAATCATTGTCATTTGAGCCATCGCTTACTTCGACTCCTTTTCTTTATAAATTTCGTACTGTTCTTTTAAATTAGAAGGTAATTCTACGTTCATAATCGATATCAAATCAGTAACTTTTTGTTTTGGAGCAGCATCTGCTTTCTTAATTGCTTCTTTAATATCTTCTTTTGCCTGTTCAATTACCTTTTCTTCCATTTCTTCATTCCAAATACCTTTATTTTCCAGATATTTACGGAACCGAACTAATGGATCTTTTTTCTCCCATTCACTATCTAATTCTTTTGTCCGATAACGGGTCGGATCATCACCGCTCATTGTGTGTGGACCATAGCGATATGTTAATGTTTCAATCAAAGTTGGTCCTTCTCCGTTTATTGCACGTTCTCTCGCTTCTTTTACTGCAGCATAAACAGCCAATGGATCCATACCATCTACTTGGATACCTGGAATACCGGCTGCAACCGCTTTTTGTGCAAGCGTCCGGGCAGCTGTTTGTTTTTCACGAGGAGTTGAAATTGCAAATTGATTGTTTTGTACAATAAAAATAGCAGGAACTTGATACGCACCAGCAAAATTAATACCTTCGTAAAAATCACCTTGTGAAGTACCGCCGTCACCTGTATATGTAATAGCGACAGATTTCTTCCCGTTTTTCTTAATTCCTAATGCAACTCCGGCTGTTTGGACATATTGGGCACCGATAATAATTTGTGGTGGAAGAATGTGTAAGTCTTCCGGTATTTGAATACCTTGGAAATGTCCGCGTGACCATAAAAACGCTTGATGTAAAGGCAACCCATGCCAAATGATTTGAGGTACATCACGATATCCCGGTAAAATGAAATCTTCCTTTTCTAATGCGAAATGAGAAGCAATTTGGGAAGCTTCTTGACCGGCTGTTGGTGCATAAAAACCGAGACGTCCTTGGCGATTTAATGAAATGCTGCGTTGATCAAGAATACGTGTATAAACCATACGACGCATCAATTCTTGCAATTGTTCATCAGTTAGATCCGGAACAGCATCTTGGTTGACAATTTCCCCTTCTTCATTCAAAATTTGCAACGTTTGAAATTCTTTATCAACCACATCAAGTTGTTTCGCTAGATCGACCACAATATTATTCGTTTTGGAGGCCATGTTTCTCTTCCTTTCTTTATGAAATTTTTTATTCTACTCATATTTTCCCTTTAACACGTAAAAAGAAACATTTTTTTTAATAATTTCTTTCTTATCCCCCGCCAAGGTAACTTTTTAATCTGTACCAATAGTTGATCAAATAAAATTGATACAATCATTTTCATAAATAAGTGTACACCTACAAAAACCAATTCGTCAATCTTTTTGGGTTTTAAAAAGTATTTTTCTTCAATAAGTTATTTTTTAAAAAAATTCTGTTTCCATCTGTACTAATAATAAAATCATATCTGTATTAGTACAAAATTGCATAAATAACTTACTAATATGATTTATCCCACCTTAACGGAAAGACAAATACCCCCAATTAAAGATTCAAAAAAAGTAACCCAATCCAATTTTGAGTTACTTTTTAATAAGTCCGGCTTTACGATAAAATGCCAACTTTTTCTTATTGTACTTTTTTGTCAATTCATTAAATTGATCGTTAAGTAAATATACTTGTTCATAAGCTTGGTTAATTTCATCAATTTTTTCTTGCAATTTTTCCAGCGTCATATTCTTATCTTTAAAGGCTTCATACAATTTTTTATCTTTTTTTGTCGCCTTGCTGTATTCAGCATATAGCTGATGATAAACTTTATATCTTTTTTCCATAATTGCATAAAGTTCCTGTCCATCTTTTTTTAGTTGTGATGATTCAAGTTTATCAATTTGATTCTTTACCGATTCAAATTTTTCACTGGCGGTAACAATACTTTTCTTTTCTTCATTTAGGTGTTCCTGCCTTTGGTTCGAAACTTCAATTGCCTCGTCCGCAAGAGCAATCAATTTGTCGTGTTCCTTATATCCTAATTCGATGATTTGCTCGTAAAGTTTTTTCTCCTTTTCCTCTAACTTGATCAATGGTTTTTGCTCGTTTTTAAAATCTTCTTCCAGTTTTACAACTTCTTCCAGTTTTTTATGTATCTTTTCCTCCGGTCGTGAAAAACATCCGGATAAAATAGCGATAACCAGCAATAAGATAATCTGTAATTTTAAATTTCGGTTTTTCAAGATAGGACCTCCAATCTTTATCCATATTATAATTGAACTGCATAATATATGGCAGAAAAGTTTTTTCTTAAATCTCTTGCTCCTATCGATAAACCAACTTTCTATACTATATTCATAGAATCCATTTACTATACCATATGATAGATTGTTTTATTAACTTTTTGGCAAAACTTTGTTAGACTGTTTGGTAGACTGTTTATAGTTAAAAGTTTTATACGAGGAGGGATATATGTGATAATAATGAAAGATATTATTCGTGACGGGCACCCGACATTAAGAAAAGTTGCCGAGGAAGTAGCAATGCCGCCGTCTGAAGAAGATAAAAAAATATTAAAGTCCTTATTGGAGTATGTAATAAACAGCCAAGATGAAGAAATCGCTCAAAAATACGGATTACGTCCGGGAATCGGTCTGGCCGCTCCACAGATCAATGTTTCAAAAAGAATGATTGCCGTTCATGTGGAAGATGAAAAAGGAAAACTCTATAGTTATGCTTTATTTAATCCAAAAATTGTCAGTCACTCAGTGGAAAAATCATATTTAAAAAACGGTGAAGGCTGCCTTTCCGTTGATGAGCCCCATCCCGGATTAGTTCCTCGCCACGCCCGTGTAACCGTGAAAGGATACAATATGAACGGTGAGGAAGTAAAAATACGTCTGAAAGGACTACCGGCGATTGCTTTTCAACATGAAATTGATCATTTAAACGGGATTCTTTTCTACGACCGAATTGACCAGGAAAATCCGTTTGGGCCAATTGAAAATGGTATTGCTATTGAATTTTAATTTTTTGAAATCATCATTTATTTAATAGAGAAGGGAAATCCAAAACTTTAACAAATATTCCAGATTGCACCATGAAATTTATAAGAGGTTTGTCATATAATATAAATAGAGATAAGTTTATGGGTTCCGGAAAAATCAACAAAGTTTTCTGTTTGATAAAACTTTGGAGGGAGTGTTCAACGATGTTAAAAAAGCTTAAGAAAAAGCTTGCAAATCGTTGGAAAGAATTGTTACGAAAAAAAATGATTGCATAATCGGGCTTGTCTTAAATATAGACTTGCCCTTTTTTCACTCATGAAATAGTTAGTTTCATTTGTTCTAACATGATTTTCTCAATCAAAAAATTTTATTTCATGATGATGAATGTGGTAAGCTGTATATAAATAACTTGGTTCGGTACAAAATTGATTCATGGAAATAGTTTTAAAAAAATTTTTCGGGTCATTTCGTGCATTTATTTTTTGTTTTCGCTATAATAAGGAAAGTTATTTTTGAAATCGGTTAAGGAGAGGTTTAAGCAAAATGATTTTTAAGGTTTATGTTCAAGAGTCAAAAAATCAAATACCAGTCAGGGAACGGACAAAGGCGCTTTATTTAGAAGCTGATTCTAAAATAGAAGTGTATCGGAAATTTAAAGAAACCCCATATCTAATCGAGCATATTCAAGAATTAGAAGGAAACTATCTTGAATATGAAAAACAAAGCAATAATTTTAAGTTAATGGAGATTTAATATGAAATTGGTAAAAAATGATCAAACTGCCGTTTTTGCCCTTGGGGGTTTAGGGGAAATCGGGAAAAATACGTATGCTGTTCAGTATCAGGACGAAATTATCATCATCGATGCCGGTATTAAGTTCCCTGAAGATGAATTACTTGGAATCGATTATGTTATTCCGGATTATTCTTTTTTAGTCAAGAATCAGGAAAAAGTTAAAGGTTTATTTATTACTCATGGTCACGAAGATCATATCGGCGGTGTACCTTATCTGTTGAAACAGATCAATATTCCGATCTACGCTGGTAGATTGGCCATTGAACTCATCCGCAATAAATTGGAAGAGCATGGCTTACTTCGGACAGCCAATTTAATTGAAATAAAAGAAGAGGATGTTATCAAATTCCGAAAAACATCCGTTTCCTTCTTTCGGACAACTCATAGCATTCCTGATTCGTTTGGAATTGTTGTCAAAACGCCTCCTGGTAATATTGTTCATACTGGAGACTTCAAATTTGATTTTACACCGGTTGGTGAACTGGCCAATTTAACAAAAATGGCAGAAATCGGGAAAGAAGGAGTCCTTTGTCTATTATCAGACAGCACGAATAGTGAAGTACCTGAATTTACGATGTCTGAAAGAAAAGTCGGTGAAAGTATAAATGATATTTTCCGGAAAGTTGACGGCCGGATTATCTTTGCAACCTTTGCATCCAATATTCACCGGTTACAACAAGTAACGGAAGCCGCAGTAAAAAGCGGCAGAAAAATTGCCGTATTTGGCAGAAGTATGGAAGCTGCAATGGAAATCGGACAACAACTCGGATATATTAAATGCCCGAAAGATACAATTATCGATAACAATCAATTAAATCGATTACCAGCGAATCAAGTTGTTATTTTATGCACCGGTACGCAAGGTGAACCTATGGCTGCTCTGTCGAGAATAGCAAACGGAACACATAGGCAGATCCAAATTATCCCCGGTGACACGGTCGTATTTTCTTCATCGCCGATACCGGGAAATACATCCAGCATCAATCGAACGATAAATTTGCTTTATCGGGCGGGTGCTGAAGTTATTTACGGCGCATTAAGCGATGTCCATACATCAGGACATGGCGGGCAGGAAGAGCAAAAATTGATGCTGCGACTTATTCAACCTAAATTTTTTGTACCGATCCATGGTGAATATCGTATGCAGATTACGCATGCGAAAATTGCAATGGAATGTGGAATACCTGAAGAAAATTGTTTTATTATGGATAATGGTGATGTCCTTGCTTTATCCAGTGACGCGGCGCAAGTAACCGGGAAAATTCCATCCGGTTCCATTTATATCGACGGTAGCGGTATCGGTGATATTGGGAACATTGTACTTCGTGACCGGCGGATTTTATCGGAAGAAGGATTGGTTATTGTTGTTGTCAGCATTGATATGAAGAATTTTAAAATTGCAGCCGGTCCTGACATTATCTCTCGAGGATTTGTTTACATGCGCGAATCTGGTGATTTAATCAACGAAGCTCAAAATATGATTTCAAGACATCTTGAAAAAATTATGGAAAGAAAAACAAGCCAATGGTCTGAAATTAAAAACGAAATCAGTGATTTACTAGGACCATTCTTGTATGAAAAAACAAAAAGAAAGCCAATGATTTTACCGATTATTATGGAAGTTTAAAGAAAACTCGGCGATTGCCGAGCCTTTAGGCGAAAGCAGAGCCGTAGTTGCACTTATACTTAATTCTTAAAATTTCCAACTACGTCGAATTCGCTTCTTTGCTGGAAATTTATACTTTCTTAACGTATAAAAAAACCGCCGCCAAAATTTTGGCGGCGTTTTTGCATATTTACTAATTAATATTCCTTATCCTTGTAACATTTTGATCTCAAACCGATTAATATCGGTATCAGAACCAATGACAATTAAAATATCACCGTTTTGGATCACTTCCGTTGCCTGTGGTGAAACAATGATGTCGTGGTGCCTTTTAATCGCCACAATATTGATTCCGTATTTTGCCCGGATATCTAACTGGGCAATCGCATAACCTGCTATCACTTCATTGACGGCGATCTCAACAATACTATATTTATCAGATAATTCCAGATAATCAAGTACATTCGATGACACCAAATTATGTGCGATTCTTTTTCCCATATCACGTTCAGGATGGACTACTTGATCAGCGCCAATTTTACGTAAAACTTTTTCATGGTAATCATTTAATGCTTTTGATGTTACGATTTTTACTCCTAATTCTTTTAAAATAAGGGTAGTCAAAATACTTGCTTGAATATCATTCCCAATCGCCACAATAACATGATCAAAATTACGGATGCCAAGGCTTTTCAATATAGTTTCATCCGTCGAATCGCCAACGACTGCATGAGTGACAATATTTGAATATTCATTAACTAAGTCCTCATTTTTATCTATGGCCAATACACTCATTCCAAGTTTCGTCAATTCGCGGCAAATACTTCCGCCAAATCGTCCTAAGCCGATGACGACAAATTCCTTTTTCACAAAAATTCCTCCAGGTCTCTCATAAGAATCACAATTACTTCAAAATAATTTTAAATGGATGATGGACATTTCTCAACTATTTTTAAAAACGAAATCATCCATTCCCTATTTGTTGAAAATACGTATTTACTGTTTTTATGCCGGTTTCAATACAAGCTTCGTCGGGGGAAAGCTTCGTACTGTGTAATCCATATTCACTGCCTGCCCCGAGCCAAAACATAAAGCCGGGAATTTCTTTAAGAAAATAACCGAAATCTTCCCCGGTCATCGCTTCATGACATGTCACGAAATGAATATCTGTATGCTTTTTAATCATGTCGATAAACTCGGCAACCATCTTCTCATCATTGTATACTTGATAATAATTTGCCCCATAATCAATGGTCGCTTTACAATCAAATCCAATCTCAATCCCATTTACAAGCTTCTCAATTCTTTTTTTTACTTTTATCATCGATTCCGGTGATAATGTCCTTATTGTTCCTTCCAGCCTTGCCCTTTCAGCAATCACATTTTGGACAGTCCCGGCGGTTAGTTTCCCTATTGTTACGACAACATTGTCCAGCGGGTCGACATTTCTTGAAACAATGGTTTGCAGTCCCGAAATCAATTGAGTGGCGGCAATGACCATATCGTTCGTTCGATGAGGGTAGGCAGCATGACCGCCTTTTCCAACCAGATCAATAAATAGTTCCGATGTGTTGGCAAATAATAATCCCGGTTTAGTCGCAATTGTTCCCGCAGGATATTCCGGTGCAATATGCAGGGCAAAAATAACATTCGGCCACCATTCTTTGATAATATCCGAATCCAGCATTGGCCGAGCCCCACCAGGTCCTTCCTCAGCAGGTTGAAAAATAAATAATGCATCATCATCGATCGGCTCTTCAATCAGTTTGGATAAAGCACCTAAAGCAACGGTCATATGGATATCATGTCCACACGCATGCATCCGTCCTTGATGTCTCGATTGAAAAGGAAGTCCGGTTTCTTCCGTTAACGGCAATCCGTCGATATCGGTCCGATAAGCAATTAAACGATTCCCTACCCGACCACTAACTTTTACAAAAATCCCTGTTTTCCAAGTTTTAACCTCCAAGCGATCTTGCGGCAGGGAACGAATAAAATCTAATAAATATTTTTGCGTTTCATATTCTTGAAAGCCAAGTTCCGGAATTTGATGTAAATCCCTTCTTATTTTTCTAAAATTAATCATTTTTTGCCTCCTGTCTTCTCAAGGCTTCCATTTGCCCTTTTCGAAAAAAATTGTTGCGATTTGATTGAAAAGTGGCGGAACAGCTCTGGATTATAAAAAGAGCTTTTCCTTATGTCTCGACTGCCATTTATTCAGTCTATACATATGTATCGGAAAAGCTCCTGAAACTAGTTATCCCCTTATAATTGTCTTAATTCCTGCATAATTTCCGTTTTTGATTTCGTTTTTTCATCAATTTCTTTAATCACTTTTGCAGGTGATCCGGCAACGACGGAAAATGGCGGAACATCTTTCGTCACAATGGCACCGGCAGCAACGACGGAACCTTTACCAACAGTAACCCCTTCTAAAATAACGGCATTGGCACCAACCAAGACATCATCTTCAATAATAACCGGTTTTGCAGAAGGTGGCTCAATAACCCCGGCAAGGACAGCTCCGGCACCAATATGGCAGTTTTTACCAACCGTTGCCCTTCCACCTAAAACTGCATTCATGTCAATCATCGTTCCTTCACCAATAACCGCCCCGATATTAATAACCGCTCCCATCATAATGACCGAATTATCGCCAATTTCGACCTGGTCGCGAATAATTGCCCCGGGTTCAATCCGAGCTTTAATATTTTTTAGGTTCAATAATGGAATCGCTGAATTTCTCCGATCATTTTCAATAACGAAATCAAAAATTTTATCTTTATTTTCATGAATGAGAAGTTCAATTTCGGACCATTCACCAAAAATGACACCGGAATCCCCACTAATGAAAGTCTTTATGTTTTCACCAAAATGAATGTTATCCAAATCCCCTTTTATGTATACTTTCACAGGTGTAGCCTTTTTACTATTTTGAATAAAAGAAATAATTTCATTTGCGTCCATCGTTTTCATCTCTTTTCCTCCCAAATTTTCCTTTAAGCTGCCTAATAAAGTAAGAATAAATTTCAACAGATTATGAAGTTAATCTTCATGCAAAAAATCTTTGAGCACTTCAACAAATGCATTGACTTGTTTTAATTTAAAGGCTGTACTATACCCTAATAACCATGTGTCCCGACCTATACGTTCATTATTCTCATTCAAAAGTGGGATTTTATTTAGATCCTCACTAACTCCGTGTAAAGTAATCCCCGGTAAAATGGCATAACCAATTCCATTTAAAGCCATCTGCTTACACGTTTCAATCTGGTCAACAATGATGACTCTTTTCGCATTTGTTGCAAAACGTTTGTGCCACCAGTTTTGAATTTCTTGAAAATAATTCGAGTCACTTTTAAACTGTATAAACGGTCGATTGGTTTTTGATACATCATCGATATGATTAATTTCTTTGTCCACCAAGTAAAGATAGTCCTTAAACAAATGCTTTTTAATCCCCTTCCACTCTGGGGTCCCTCTAATAATACCGATATGAACTTGATCTTCATAAATTGATTTCAAAATTTCACTGCTCCAACCGGTAATCAGTGATATCTTCGCATGCGGATATTTTTGGACATAACATTTTAAAATTTGGGGAAGCCAGTTTTGCCCAACAATGGATGCACAAGCAATTTTTAACGTTCCATGGACTTCGGATTGGAGCGACTGAATCTCTTCTTTTACCATTTCTTCCATGGCAAGTACTTTATTAGCAAACTCAATGACCTTTTCCCCGGCCGGAGTTAATGTTAACCCTTTATGAGAACGAATAAATAAAGAAGTACCCCATTCCTTTTCAATTGATTGTAAACGTTGCGATAAAGCAGGTTGAGTGACAAAAAGTCTTTCTGCAGCTTTTCTCATATTCATTTCATTGGCCAATACTGACAGGAGTTCCAATTCCGTAAGATTCATCTGTTCACACCAAACCTATTTAGTTTTATCTGAAGTAATTTTATTCTATCATCATTATCCCGGAATGGGAATGGATTTGCTATACTTTAATACAAGAAAAGCTCCCAAAATTCAGGAGCTAATCAGTTTCTTTTACATTCAATTGATGGACAAGCGCATTTAACTGTTTCAAGACAACACGGCGGGTTAAAATCCCTTCAAAATAACCTTCTTCGTCCACGGTACAAACGAACGGGTGATTAATTAATAATTTCAACCCCTTCTCTAACGGATCCTTCACGGTAAGAGTGGGAACATTCCGGTTCATGACATCTTCCACAACTAAATGTTCCAACTTCTCGAACTCAATTCTTTCCAAGCCCATAATTGCATCCAATATTAACGGACTGGATATAAGTCCATGAAATTTATATGCAGGATCAAGTACCGGAATGGCTGTATACCCTGTTTTTGTTAATACCAATAAAGCATGTTCAAGATTATTACCGATTTGTACATGTGCAACCCGTTCGGAAGATATAATAAAATGTCCTATATTTTTCCCTAAAAACTCTCCTGTTTGAAGATCCATCATGTGCAAAATCTCCTCAAAATGATTTTTCTAACCAGATCTATTTTATCATACTGCGTAGAAAATTTCCGTTTTAACAGGAGACTTTCTTAGATGGTTTTTTAGACATATTTTTACATCATCTGTCATTATGTAGAAAAATGGGATTATTTAAGAAGATCAATATCCAAACGGCTTACGAATAATGTTATACCAAGATTTCGTATTAGCAAATTTATACGACAAAAACATGTTCATTCATCATAATTTTTACAAAAGTAAGATTCTTATGATTCCTCGCCTTGCAGCAAATCAAATATTTCTATTGCAACCATGTCAATATTATCAAATTGGAATGCGTCCGTTTTTCCATCTTCATTAAATATTTTCAGTTCAAAGGATTTAGTCTTCGCATAATAATTCACTTTACATTTTCGGACCCCATTTTGTTCAAAATATCGCTCAGCATCTTCCATACTTTCTTGCATTGTTTTTAATCGGGTCAAAATCCCTTCTAATAAAGACATAATTATTTCCTCCTAATTCTATGTCGAGTATAATATGAGTAGCACCATTTTCCAAACTTCATAAATTTATTAAGAACTTTCTTTTGGAAAGGAGAACTTCTGTGAAACCGATTATTTTATATTCACAACCGGATTGTCCACCATGCGAAATTACCAAGAAATACTTACAGGAAAAAGGAATTCCGTATATTGAAAAAAACGTTAAAGAAGATCGTGAAGCAAAAAATGAGTTAGTAAAAAAATTTAAATCGTATTCAACACCTACAGTCGTCATCGGGGAAAAAGTTTTCTCCGGCTTTCGTATTAATGAAATTGAAGCGGAATTATCAAAGAGATCCCCAACCAATCCCGATGTTGAATAGATATATTATGTAATAAAAAATAAGTCAATGCAATGATTAATTCATATATCCTTACATTTCCACTATTGACACCAAACTATTCAAAAGACTTTCGCTCGGGATAACCGGCACACTTATCCGGTATACCGGGAAAAAATAAAATTAACTTTGGCAGTATCGGTCTTTTTCACTTCTGCAAACTAGATGATGATTTTTGATGCAAATTTTTCTGTATTTTGGTAATATATAACTAGATATTCTTTTGGATTAGGAAAATGATGATGGACTTAAACAAACAAATATCAAGACGTTCTTTTTTAAAAAAACTGGGAAAAGTGATTGCGGGTTCTGCTTTAGTAGGAATTGTGGGACAAGCCTATATGAAATATATTGAGCCAAATTGGATTGAAGTAACTCGTCAAAATATTATCCATCCACTTATACCTCCCATATTCAATGATTTTAAAATTGTCCAATTTAGTGATACACATTTAGGATTTCAATTAGATTTTGACCATTTTGAGAAAATCATTCAAACGATTTCAAAAGAAGAACCCGATCTCATTATTTTTTCAGGTGATCTTGTTGATAATCTTCTCTCATTTTACGAATACGAAGAGATTATTATTTATTTAAATTATCTTCAGGCACCTTACGGGAAATTTGCAGTTTACGGCAACCATGATCACGGTGGTTGGGGAACCGATAAATACAAACAGATCATGGAAGCATCTAATTTTAAGCTGTTAAGAAATGAATCTCAAAACATCAAGATCGGAAATGATGGGGAAATCATTATTGCCGGTATTGATGATGCCATGCTTGGTCAACCGGATTTTGAAAAAACATTCAGCTCAATTCAAGAGCGCTACTTTACATTATTAATTTCACATGCTCCCGATTTAATTGAGGAAGCCAAACATTATCCGGTCGATTTTCAAATTAGCGGTCATACCCATGGTGGACAAATTCAGTTGCCATTTATCGGAGCGCTGATTACGCCACCTTATGGGCAAAAATATGTTGAGGGTTCCTACGATATTTCTGAACATCTCAGGCTTTATGTCAATCGGGGACTTGGAACAACGAGATTACCTTACCGACTCTTATCCCGTCCGGAAATAACCATCTTTACTTTGAAAACATAAAGGAAAAGGAGAGTAGATGATGCAACCTTCTAGTGAACAAGCGACCAACTTCCCAACTGAAATTTTATCTAAAGCACTATTCATCGTAAATCGTCATGCAAAAACGGCTATTGATTCAAAATATTTATACCAATTAAAACATGCCGCTATAAAAAAGATGCTGGCAGAAGGAAAGGCAAAGAAAATTGGACTGCATTTCTCACGTAATCCGAAATTCAGTCAACAACAGCTTAATGTGCTTATTTCCTGTGGCAATTATTATTTTCATATCCCCCCTACAAGAGAAGATATCCATAATTTAACACATTTAGGAAAACTGGATGACCATTTCCGGAATCCGAGAACAATTCTCCCTTTGAAAGAAGCCAAAAAAATTTTGCAATTATATACGGGTATCAGAAATAACGAAAATCAAAAAAGGCAGCGACCACGTTACCAACAACCCTTCTTCAAAAGATTGGGCGAATAATATCATGTACATCCTCAACACATAATTCAACCAGTCAGAAAGGGAGTATTTCTGACTGGTTCAACGATTGAAGAACGGACCATCGTTCATTCTCTATAACCTTTTGGCAAGCAATAACCTGCATCATTACCGGCTATAGGTTATCTGCTACATTTCCGGTTCATTCAAAGCAATGATTTCGTTAAACATTTTCTCAAAATCAAGCAGGAGGACAATCTGCTCCTGATTTCTAATAACTCCCCTAACAAACTGATTCCGATTGCTTAAATCGTTCGGCTTTTCAATCTTTGTTACTGATAAAATTTGTTCTACACCTGATACATGAAAAATTGCCCGCTGTTCGCTAATTTCTGTAACGATAAATCGATCCTGTTCGCTGTTTTCTTGCACCGGAATTGACAGGAACATGGCTAAATCAATTACCGGTAAAACTTCTCCGCGAATATCGGTAATCCCTTCAATATATGGTTTTGATCGCGGAACAGGTGTCACTTGAGTGGGCATAATAATTTCATTTACATTCTTTACCGGTATACCAAAAAGCTCTTTGCCTAAATAAAATTCAACCAGCATCATTTCCTCAGGCAAAGTTACCGTATTCTGATGATTTTCATTCGTTTTCATGTTGATTTCCCTTTCTCTATTATTATTCCTTCTTTTATTTTACTTTACAAACAAGAAAAATAATAGATAAATCTACTTTCTTTAAAGTGAAACTTCCATCAGGGGGGCATCCCCACTGATGGTTAGTTGAACCAATCGGGCACTTACGGGCACTTATCTTCTACTATTCCATGTTTGATTGCCTTTACATTGGGAAAGATTTCGTGATCTTTTGTACGTTGTGTGGGGTAAATATAAAGAAACTTACATTGATTATCCAGAAAGTCACAAATTAATCAATATGTGTAAAGTAGTTAAAGCAAGTTTTCCTTATATATGGTATGATATTACTGAGACTGCTTAAGGAAAGGGATCATGATGGAACAATTAATCAACCCAAATGTAAAGAATATTCAAATCTCGGGGATCCGTAAATTTTTTAATATGGTTGAAGGTGTTCAAAACGTCATTTCACTTACAATCGGTCAACCGGATTTTCCCACGCCTTCCCATATAAAAGATGTTGCAAAACAAGCAATTGACCAAAATTTCACTTCATATACAGCGAATGCGGGTTATTTAGAACTTCGAAAAGCAGCAAGTAACTATGTCAAAAGAAAATATCGTATCGTTTATCATCCTGAGTCAGAAATCATTGTAACTGTAGGAGCCACTCAAGGGATTGATATTGCTTTAAGAACAATCTTAACTCCAGGAACCGAAGTTTTATTACCTGGCCCGATTTACCCCGGATACGAGCCACTCATTAAACTTGCCGGAGCAAAGCCGGTCTATCTGGATACACGAAATACAGGATTCAAAGTAACGGCTGAAATGATTGAAAAAGCGATAAATAACCATACGCGTTGCCTTATTCTCCCCTACCCTTCCAACCCTACCGGAGTAAGTTTAACGCGGGAAGAATTAAAAGAAATTGCTGAAGTTGTAAAAAATAAACCAATTTTTGTCCTTGCCGATGAAATTTACAGTGAATTAGTATACGAGAAAGAACATGTTTCAATTGCAGAGTTTATACCTGAACAGACAATTGTGATTAACGGTTTATCGAAATCTCACTCCATGACAGGGTGGCGAATCGGCCTTGTCTTTGCGCCCGCTTATTTAACAAAGGAAATGATTAAAGTACATCAGTACAATGTTTCTTGTGCCAGTTCAATTTCACAAAAAGCCGCAATAGCAGCATTAACAACCGGCTTCTATGATGGAAGGTTAATGCGTGAAGAATATGTGAAAAGAAGAGACTATGTTTATGAGCGGCTAGTAAAATCGGGCTACAATACCGTTCTTCCCAACGGTGCTTTTTACTTTTTTGTAAAAATACCGACAAATTTTCAATTGAATTCTTTCGATTATTGTTTAAAAATGGTAAAAGAAAACGGGGTGGCCGTCGTACCGGGAAGTGCCTTTTCTGAATATGGGGAAGGGTATTTCCGACTCTCTTATGCATGTTCGATGGAAAAATTACAAGAAGGACTGAACCGGTTACTTGATAAATAAAGAAAACTCGGCGACTGCCGAGCCTTTAGGCGATGGCAAAGCCGTAGTTCACCGAAAAAATATAAAATTTTTTCGGCTGCGATGTATTCCCGTGAAGCTTTCCTTGTGCACTTATACTTAATTCTTAAAATTTCCAACTACGTCGAATTTGCTTCTTTGCTGGAAATTTATACTTTCTTAACGTATAAAAAAAGGGCAATCCATAAAAGGCTATTTTCAGCTTTTATGGCGCCCTTTTCTTTTCACCGAATGAAAGACCGTTTGCTTCGGTTTTCAAATTCATTGCCAATATTTATACAATGCCTGGGTTCCGCTATTTTCTTCACCCATTTTCGCCAACTTTTCGTACATCTGTTTTGCCAAAGTCAAACCGGGTAAGTCAAGATTCATTTTTTCCGCCTCATTTAGTGCAATCGTCATATCTTTAATAAAATGCTTTATAAAAAAGCCGGGACTGTAATCTTCTTTTAATATTCTCGGTGCATAACTGGAAAGAGAAAAACTTGCAGCCGCACCGGTCGAAATTAAATCAACAACCTTTTGAACATTTAATCCAGCTTTTTTTGCATAAATTAATGATTCACAAACACCAATCATTGTAGGAGCAATGGCTATTTGATTTGCCATTTTTGTATGTTGCCCCGATCCTCCTTTTCCAAAATAGGCGATATTTTTCCCCATCAATTGAAAAAGTGGTAAAACAGCATCAAAATCTTTTTGGTCTCCGCCGACCATAATGGCAAGTCTGGCTTCCTTGGCTCCGATATCACCACCCGAAACCGGTGCATCAAGAACGTGTATTCCTTTTTTCTTGCCTTCTTCATATAATCTTTGAGCAAGCGTCGGTGAAGAGGTTGTCATGTCGATAAAATATGTATTTTCTTTTCCGTTCGTGATTAAGCCGTTTTCCCCTAAATAAACTTCTTCCACATCATTAGGTGTTCCAATTATAGTAAACACATATTTTGCCTGGTGAGCAATTTCTTTCGGTGTCGCTGCCCAAATCGCACCTTTGTCTAGTAATTCAGCCGCTTTTTCTTTTGTTCTTGTATAAACATATAACGGGTAACCACCATTTAAAATATGACCAGCCATGCTTTTACCCATTACACCTAATCCTATGAAGCCAACAACTGGTTTTTGCTTATTATCCATTGTCCTTACCACCTCATTTTTTTAAAATCGCTTATAACCTCATTTTATCATATTACATAATTGAAAGGGCGGACTATATAAACAGCCCGCCCTTAACAATATATTATTTATTATTTTGCTAATCCTTCTTTTGTTATTACTTCTGTTAATTCATTCATTGCCAATTCTTCATCGTTTCCGTCAACGATGATCGTAATGTCTGCATCTTTTCCGATACCTAAAGACATAACACCCATGATTGATTTTAAATTAACTTTTTTTTCTTTATATTGTAATGAAATTTCCGACTCGAATTTACCTGCTGCTTGTACTAATAATGTTGCAGGACGGGCATGAATACCTGTTTCTGCGATAACTTTAAATTTCTTTTCAATCATATAAGTCACTCCTCAATCAATTAATTTTAAAGTATGTAAAAACTTGGCATGATTTATTATATCATATCATTTGATAAATTGTTCACTATTTGGAGCTCAGATAAATAAAATTTATTGAATCGATGATAATTTAACCCCATTTCCTATAATTATTCTTCATAAATCATTTTTTTCGTCATCCCTCCGTCTATGGTAATATTTTCTCCACTGATAAAATCATTTTCCGGATTTGCTAAAAATAAGCAAGCACGAGCAATATCAGCTGGTTCGCCAACCCGACCTGACCAATATTGTTTATGGTCGCGCTCAGATAATTCCGATTTATCTCCCGTATGAATCCAACCGGGGCTGACCGAGTTTACGCGAATATGATAGGGACTCAAACTTGCCGCTAAAGCATGGGTAAGGGCAATGATTCCACCTTTGGATGCTGCATACCCTTCTGTATTAGGTTCTGACATAAATGCCCTTGTAGAAGCAATATTAATAATGGAACCGCCTTTTTCTTTCATAAATCTGGCAGCTTCTTTTGAACAAAGAAATGCACTTCGTAAGTTTGTATTAAGCATATCATCCCATTCTGCAACAGACATTTCAAATAATGGAATGAATTTTGAAATACCGGCATTATTAATTATTACATCAATCCCTCCATATTTTTGGATAGTGAATTCGACAAGTCTGCGAATCTCTTCTTCTTTTCTCATATCTGTTTCAACAAAGAAAACTTGCTTTCCAGATGCCAATAATTGTTTTTCCAATGTTTTTCCCGCCTCAACATCTACATCCGCTACAACAACATTAGCGAATGCGTTTGCAAAAGTTTGGACAATGCTCCTCCCAATCCCATTCGCACCACCTGTAACGATAACCGTTTTATTTTGAAACATCGGCCCATTCCTTTCTGTTGATTAATTAGTCAAAGAAACTTTTCGTTGTTAACTATATACTTTACGCCTTGTTAGTCAACTTCACTCTTATTATATGTATAAATCAAGAGTTTTTCACCTACATTGGAAAAAAACAAAGTAAATAGCTAAAAAAAGGGCTGTATAATATACAACCCCTGTGTGATGCTAATCATTTATTTCGCAAAAACGTGGTTACCGATTTTGACTGTAACTTGTTTTGAAAAAATCCATTTGCTTGTACTAGTTTTAGGGTTATAGAAATACAATGAGCCATTTCCTTGCCCTCTAAATGCTAAAGCTTCCTGTACTGCTCTTTTCGATTCAGCATTAGCCGGCTTATTAATTTCACCGTTAGCCACCGGTGAGAATGCATAGTACCCGTTATCAATTTGATAGATTACGTCTCTGACACTGTTTGGAAAATTCGGGTTGTCAACGCGATTCAAGACAACTGTTGCAACTGCAACTTTCCCTGCATATGGCTCACCTTTTGCTTCTGCAGTAACAAGTCGGGCAAGCAAATCTTTGTCACTGCTTGATAAACTGTCAGGCAATGATAGTTTTTGACCCGGATAAATCTTATCAGAGTTTAAGTGATTCATAGACTGGAGGATTTGAACAGGAACTCCATTAGTTTGTCCAATTTTATAAAGTGAATCGCCACTTTTCACTGTGTAAACTGATGCAGCTTCTGTTTGGTTTGTACCGAAACCGATCATCGCAAACATCGCCAGCATTGTGATCATCGTTTTTATTACTCTTTTTCCCATGCTTCAAGAGCACCTCCTATCAATTGTACATATCCTAGGTTAACAAGGAATCTAGTAGACTTCATTAGTAGAGGAATGGCTAATTTACCGTTATTTGCCAAACGGAGGTGCACCGGAAAGGAAAATAATCAACTTCTTGGTTCTTCCATATAATAATAAATTACATTTCCGCCATGTTGGGCAACACCGCGGAAATGTTTAAAGTCCGGGCGCTCAACCAAATATTTACGGAAAGTCAAAAAATCGCTTTTTTCAATTAAACATTCATTTATTTTGCCTGAAGCTAGTTTATCAAGAAGTTCGCGTGCTGTTTCTTCATCCATATGTTATCCCTCCTATGAATCTTTTTATAATGAATAGTGGAAGAAATATTGAAATGTAAAACATCAGTCAGTATAGGAGCAATATCAAAGAACACAATAAATAGCCCACTTCTTGTGACAACGCTTGTGTGAACAATATCATGCCCCCCAGTCTAATTGAACGTAGGCGGGCAACCCCTTTTCCCAACTGTCTTCCCCGTTGACAAAATTTGCCGGGATTTTGTCTATCTCGTTAAAAGTTTCTCGGTTTTTCAACTAAATTTGGCATATGTACTTTACTTTTAAAAAGATCTAGTGCAAACTAATTTATAATTATAATTAATCAAGGGAGAGAAGTAAAATGAGAAAAGCTGCAGTTGGGAATGTAATCGAATTCAAAAATGGTCTTCGTGGTATTGTCGAGAAGGTCAATGAAAACTCTGTCATAGTGAATTTAACCTATATGCAAAATTTCCGAGAAATGGATTTGGATGAAAAAACAGTTGTTAATCACAAAAACTACATAATTGTTGATGAATAACAAAAATGTAGGACGTTCACCGGTATTTGTACACTTTTACTGAAAAAAATTTTCCTTTTTCACACTGCTTCAAAACAACTATCCATAACGACCTCCTCGTAAAATATACAGTGAAAACTTCAATCAGTGGGGAATCTACCTCACTGATTGTTAGTTGAGCCAATAAGGGATTTATGGGTACGCATTTCCCACCCTTGCTTCTTTGATTTATGCGGGAAGATTTAGTGACCGTTCATGCAGAGTACTTTTTCTCCTCACTCCTACTTTATATTCACTACTTTTTTCATTTTTCTCCTTCATAAATTATGCTAAAATATATTTATGTTTTGAAAGGAGCCTCGCAAATATGACAAAGACATTCACTGATTGGAGATTCCTGTTTGGACTTGCCATAGCCCATTTACTAATATTTTTCGCCTTTGATCAAGCAAAAGTTTTTTGGTATATCTTAACAGGCGCTATGCTTTTGTTAATTGCTTACTCGATTTTAAATGAAGATATTGATGATCAATTATCACTCGGACGCTATTTACTTTACGGAGTACTGTCCGGCTTTATGCTCTATGCTATTTTTTGGCTTGGCGATACCATTGTCCGCTTAATCAACTTTACTTATTTTAAAAATCAAATTACAAGTTTATATCATTTATATTCACCTAAAGTGATTTGGCATTTTATTGTTTTAGTACTGATTTTAATACCCGGTGAAGAATTTTTCTGGAGAGGATTTATTCTCAAGCGTTTGCTTAAAGACAACCAAATTTGGCCGGCTGTCATTGTATCTTCCTTCCTTTACGGTTTAGCACAATTATATTCAGGATCAATTGTACTTTTTATAGCCGCTTTCATAGCAGGAATCGTATGGGGAGCTCTTTATGCTTGGAAACGCAGCCTGCCGCTTGTTGTCATCTCACACTTAACTTTTGATTTACTATTGTTTGTCTTTTTTCCATTACGATAATAAAAATATAAGATTTTTTCGGCTTTGATGTATTCCTGTAGCTTTCCTTGTGCATTTATACTTAAAACTTAAAATTTTCCGCTACGTCGAATTTGCTTCCTTGCAAGTAATTTATACTTCCTTATCGTATAAAGAAGGTGTCCCGGTTACCCTGTCCTTTAACCGGGACACCTTTTTGGTATTATCGTATAATTAATAATAAAAGAAAAACTAGACTGATATAACCAAATAAAGGATATAAAAAAGACAGCAAAGTTCCGTAGTCCACCATGCTGATGGCAAATGCAACGGAAAGAATGGCCATTCCAATTGTTAATGTATTCCCCGGTATTTTCCTTTTCACAAACCGCTCTAAACCATATAAATTGCCGACAACCGATGTAAAAATCTCCCCGTAAATGACAATGATAAATAGGAAATGGAATGATGTGGCCAGGGTGTTCACCATGACAGCCATTGGAATTTGAAATTCGGTTAAAGATGGAAGCTGAACCAGGGTGACGTGACTTGAGATCAAAATCAATGTCAAGGCTAGTCCACCGATCACTCCCCCCCTTTTCACAGTCTTCTTATCACCGATTTCGGTGGCAGCCGGTACAAGTACAGCTGTTGCCAAGGAAATATTAAATGCAGCATAAGCAAAACTATCAATAATTGCCCCCCATGTAAAATGAAATCCTTTTGCAACATTTCCCATAAAGTCAGGTAAATGGAAAGCAAGATACGCTAACAGAAAACTAAATAATATTAAAACAGGAACGACAAGCGTATTAACCCAAACCAGCCCCCTTGTCCCAATCAAAAGTACAATTAACGTAAAAATGATGGTAATAAGGATTCCAGCCATTTTAGGTAAATGCAATTGTTCCTGAAACACACTTCCCGCCCCGCTTAACATGACAGATGTTACCCCTACTAACATGACAAACATGATAAGATTAATCACCGGTGCGAAATATGGTCCAAAAATATGTACATTTAATTGTTGAAAACTCCTCGCCTGCAATTCGATCGCCAATAACATGATTTTTACACCAAAACCGATAAAACAAAGGCCGGAAATACAGATACCAATCAAACCCATAAAACCATATTGGGAGAAGAACTCAACAATTTCTTTACCGGTTGCAAATCCTGCCCCAACAATCGTTCCTACATAGATAAAGGCCAATTGAAAAGACTTTTTCCAACTCACCAAACTCCCCCCTCCCTTCATCTTATGCCAAGGAGGACAAGGAAAGAACGGTACGAAATATTTCACAAATAGGTATTTCATCCATCGAAGTACTTGTATCTGACAAGAAAGAACGATACAAACTTTTCACTGTTTATTTAAAATTTTTATGGCAAAATACTTGAAAGTCAAAGATGGTCAAAGTATAATATAGTCAGAAGGTCAAGGATAGTCAAAGTCAAACAACTGACAGGTTATATACTTCATAAAGAAAACTCGGCGACTGCCGAGCCTTTAGGTGAGAGCAGAGCCGTAGTTCAGCGAAAAAACATTTTCGCTTGCGAGGTAATGCTACCGAAGTCTTTCAGTGCACTTATGCGTTAGGAAAGTAGAAATTGAAAAATTTATACTTTCCTATTAGCTAAATAAAAATAGATAATTCTTTTAGTAAGGAGGTTTGCACGATGTTATGTCAAAAATGTCATAAAAATGAGGCAAACATTCATTTACAATTTTACGTAAATGGAAAACAAACTGAATATGCTTTATGTCAAAAATGCTATCAAGAGGAACAAGAAAAATTAAATTCTTCTTTGAAAAATTTCATGGGAAATGCAAACCCGTTTTCACAAATGTTTGGAGGTTTTGTTCCGTTTGGCAGCCCAATTGATGGTCAAAATGGGGTAAAAACGCTAACTCGGCAAACATCCGGCGGTCGTGGTGGCTTCCTTGATCAATATGGAAAAAACTTAAATCTTGAGGCAGAAAATGGCAAAATTGACCCGGTTATTGGTCGGGATGAAGAAATTAAAAAAGTAATTGAAATTTTGAACCGTCGTAACAAAAATAACCCGGTGTTAATCGGAGAACCTGGCGTTGGTAAAACAGCAGTTGTAGAAGGTTTAGCCTTAAAAATTGTTGCAGGCGATGTTCCGATGAAACTTCGGGGAAAACAAGTTTACCTGCTCGATGTCGCATCCCTCGTTGCCAACACCGGTATACGCGGACAATTTGAAGAACGAATGAAACAATTAATTGCCGAAGTACAAAATCGACCGGAAGTGATTCTGTTTATCGACGAAATTCATTTGATTGTCGGTGCCGGTTCTGCGGAAGGTTCCATGGATGCAGGAAATATTTTAAAACCAGCTCTTTCCAGAGGTGAACTGCAATTAATTGGTGCAACAACCTTGAAAGAGTATCGTCAAATTGAAAAAGATGCAGCTTTGGAACGGCGTTTTCAACCGGTTCAAGTTCATGAACCTTCAGTCGATGAAACAATTACAATATTGATGGGATTGAAACCGAAGTATGAAGAATATCATCAAGTAAAATACTCTGACGAAGCCGTTCGTGCTTGTGTCAACTTGTCTCATCGCTATATTCAAGACCGCTACTTACCGGACAAAGCGATTGACTTACTTGACGAAGCCGGTTCTAAATTGAATCTCGAATCAAAAACATTAACACCGGCTTATATTGAAGAACGCTTAAAACAAATTGCCGAAGAAAAACAACAAGCCCTACAAGCTGAAAACTATGAACTGGCTGCAAAATTACGTGATGAAGAACAAACACTGGAAAATCAGGGCAGCCAAGCAAAAGATGCAGCTACACCAATTATCAATGTTGATTTGATTCAACAAATTGTTGAGGAAAAAACCGGTATCCCGGTTGGCAAAATCCAAGCCGATGAACAACAAAAATTAAAACATATTGAAGAAAACTTAGCTGCAAAAGTAATTGGTCAGGCCGATGCGGTTCGTCAAGTAGCTAAAGCCATTCGCCGCAGTCGGGCCGGATTAAAAGCAAAAAACCGTCCAATCGGTTCGTTCCTCTTTATCGGTCCTACCGGTGTTGGGAAAACTGAATTGGCCAAAACCCTTGCCGAAGAATTATTTGGTACAAAAGACGCAATGATTCGCTTGGACATGAGTGAATATATGGAAAAACACAGCGTCTCTAAATTAATCGGTTCACCGCCTGGCTATGTTGGTCATGAAGAAGCAGGTCAATTAACGGAAAAAGTCCGGAGAAATCCGTATAGCTTAATATTATTGGATGAAATCGAAAAAGCACATCCGGATGTTTTACACATGTTCCTGCAAATTTTGGATGACGGGCGTTTAACAGACAGCCAAGGTAGAACCGTAAGCTTTAATAACACGGTTATTATTATGACAAGTAATGCAGGTCAACATATAAAGGATATTCGCGTCGGTTTCGGTATATCCGATCAAACGGATGAATCATCAGTAGTTGAACAATTACGTGATTACTTCAAACCGGAATTTCTAAATCGGTTTGATTCCATTGTTCGATTCCATTCATTATCAAAAGAAGATTTGTTACAAATTGTCGATTTAATGTTAGCTGAAGTTGTAAATCAATTAAAAGAAGATAATAAAACAATTACTGTTAGTCAGGAAGTGAAAGAAAAACTGGTTGACCTTGGCTACAACCCTTCTTTCGGTGCACGGCCATTACGTCGGACCATTCAAGAGCAATTGGAAGATAAAATTGCCGATTTCATTCTCGATGAACCGGACGTACACCATTTGAAGGCAACACTTGAAAATGGCAAAATCGTTATAAATGCTGAGTAAAAAAAGGTATGGAATCGTTATTGATTCCATACCTTTTTTATGAAGAATCCCCTTTTTTTGTCAATCATGCTAATGTCCCAGAATATAGGGTATTTATGAAAACACCCGCTAGTCGAGAGAATGGAGTTGTTATGAATTAATTTCCGTTCTTCCTATGCTGTTAGGGAAGAAAGATCAGGGTGGGCATTTATACTAAAACTAGCGGTGGGGTACTCCCTGATCTTAGGAATTCGAAAAAAACGTTGATATTTATTTAGTAAATTGTCTAGTTCTTGGCTAGACTTTAACGTCTTTTCATTGGTAAAGCCATATTGTTTAGCTATTTCAATCATTTGTTCACGTTTTTTCTTAATCTGTTCTTCCATTTCTCTTTTGGTCATTTCTTCATCCACTTTTGTAATCCTCCTACTTTATCCTCTCATCCAATAAAATTTTGTTCCTATGACATTTAACCAAAATTATTACATAATGTAAAGAGAATCGGCAAAAATAGACAAAATATTCCCTTTTCACCTTATTTATTGAGATTACATCCCCATTAATTTAGTGTCACTATATTTCCAGACAATATAGAATGTTAAATTCCTTTTACAAGCAGGATTGAATTTTATAGAAATAGTAACCTACTTATAATTTATATCGGCAAATAATGAATGTATAATATATTATTAGTTATTTCTTAAACCGCCTCAAGAACAGTTATTAAAATAAAAATAGGAGGTTTTTCCATTGAGTAAACAGCGTGATTATTATTTTGATAATGGAAAGTTCCTGTTAATTTTCTTTGTTGTGTTTGGCCATTTAATTCGTTCCTATATTGAAGATAATGAAATTTTATATGCCCTGTATAAAACAATCTATTCCTTTCACATGCCGGCTTTTATATTGGTATCCGGCTATTTTGCCAAAGGATATTTTGAAAAAGGATATTTCACGAAATTAGTCAAAAAATTGCTCGTTCCATACTTGATTTTTCAAATTATTTATTCGGTATACTATTATTTCTTACTTAGTGAGAAAAGCTTATCCATTAATATATTTAATCCTGAATGGTCTTTATGGTTTTTAGTTAGTTTATTTTGCTGGCATTTGTTATTGCTATTATTTGCAAAAATGAATCAGCCTTTTGGGTTTATCCTTTCTATAATCATTGGAATTTTGATTGGATATATTGATTTTATTGATGAGTATTTGAGCCTTTCCAGAACTTTTGTCTTCTTCCCGTTCTTTCTGCTCGGTTATTATTTAAAACGGAAACATTTTTATTGGTTAAAATCGAAAGTCGCTATAAGTTCTGCTACTATTATTATAACTTCGGTGTTTGTCCTTTTCTATCTGTTTCCTTTAATGGATTTTGAATGGTTATTCGGTTCTAAGCCATACAATCATTTTGAGACAGATATGACTTTCGCATGGTTGCAAAGACTGTTCATTTATGGAGTCAGTTTAATTACCTTATTTAGCTTTTGGGCATTCGTTCCAAGACAGCATTATTTCTTTACAAAAATTGGAAAATACACGTTGTATATCTATTTATTACACGGTTTTATTATTAAATATTTTCGTGGTTCAGATTGGGAAAAGTGGATTGCTAAAAATCATTCCGTTTGGATTTTAGCAGTTTTCGCTCTCAGTTTGACTTTACTGTTGTCGAGTAAATTCGTGCGTGTCCTGACCCAACCGATTATTGAATTTAAATTAGCAAATTGGTTTTCCTTGTTTAAACAATTTAACAGAAGATTATTTTCATAGTTGATTTATAAGGAATACATGCAGCTTATTCTTCTATGCTGCTTTCTCATTGACTAAAATCTTCAAGTGAGTGTTTGACACACGAGTAATAGTGGTAATCATACCTAGCAAGCAAAAAAGATTTATGCTAGTATAAGGGAGTGGATTTTTTAGTGAACTTTGGTTAATCCATCTAATCAATGATGTAAATCTTTTTGAAGCAGGTGAAATTTGTTATGTGTGGTTTTATTGGCTGTGTCCATGAAGAGGCACAGAGTTACAGCAACGAACAAATCAATCAGTTTAAAAAAATGAACGATATCATTACCCATCGCGGTCCCAATGATGAAGGTTTCTTTTATGATGAACATGTTCAATTCGGGTTTCGGCGATTAAGTATCATAGATCTCGATAATGGACACCAGCCGCTCTCCTATGAAAATGAGCGATACTGGATTATTTTTAACGGCGAAGTTTACAACTATATTGAAATTAGAGATGATTTAATTAAGCAAGGACTCTCTTTTGAAACAGAAACAGATACTGAAGTGGTGATTGCTCTATACAGTCTGGAGAAAGAAAAGGCCGTAAAAAAACTTCGCGGCATGTTTTCATTTGTCATATGGGATAAACAAGAAAAAACATTATTTGGTGCAAGAGATCCGTTTGGAATTAAACCGTTTTTCTATTGTTTGGATGGTGACCGGATGTTTTTTGGCTCTGAAAAGAAAAGTATCCTTATGGCACTTGAAAATGATGTATTAGATTTTGAAGCATTGCAACATTATTTCACTTATCAATTCGTACCGGAACCCCTCTCCATGCATGAGGGGATAAAAAAACTGGAACCCGGCCATTATTTTACAAAAAAAATTGGCGAACCAATCGATATCAAACAATACTGGCGTGCTTCATTCCATCCGGTACATAAATCGGAGGAAGAATGGATCAAAGAAATACGTGAAGTATTATATGATTCGGTCCGTTTACACATGAGAAGCGATGTTCCGGTCGGATCCTTCCTGTCCGGCGGGATTGATTCGTCAATCATCGCTTCCATTGCAAAGGAATTTCACCCATCCATCCAAACATTCTCGGTTGGCTTTGAACGGGAAGGATATAGTGAAATCGATGTAGCAAAAGAAACAGCAGAAAAAATCGGTGTTGAAAATATTAGCTATGTTATTACACCGGAAGAATATATGAAAGAGTTACCGAAAATTATGTGGCATATGGATGACCCGTTAGCAGACCCGGCTTGTGTACCGCTTTATTTTGTCGCCAGGGAAGCAAGTAAATATGTGACTGTTGTCCTTTCCGGAGAAGGTTCTGATGAATTGTTCGGGGGTTATAATATATACCGTGAGCCACAATCGCTGAGGGTGTTTAACCGAATGCCCGGATTTTTAAAATCATTTTTAAAATTAATTGCACAAATCATGCCTGAGGGGATGCGTGGGAAGAGCTTTATTGAACGCGGTGTAACACCGATGGAAGATCGGTATATCGGTAATGCAAAAATGTTCACTGAAAAAGAAAAGCGGAGTCTGCTCAATGTGTACAATCCAAATATTAATTATCTTGATATCACACGCCCTTTATATGAAGAAAATAAAGGTAACGACCCGGTAGAACGAATGCAACATATTGATATCCATACATGGCTTCGCGGCGATATTTTGTTAAAAGCGGATAAAACGACGATGGCCCATTCATTGGAATTACGCGTCCCATTTATGGATAAAGCTGTTTTTGAGGTCGCTTCAAGAATCCCATCAAGCTTAAAAACAGCCAACGGAACAACAAAATATATTTTACGGAAGGCAGTTGAAGGGATTGTTCCTGACCATGTCTTAGATCGAAAAAAACTTGGCTTTCCTGTTCCAATCCGCCATTGGTTAAAAAATGAAATGAACGATTGGGCAAAAAATTTAATTAAGGAAAGTGATACAGATCATTTAATTAACAAAAAGTATGTGCTCGATTTACTGGATGCCCATTGTGCGGGAAAAGGCGATTACAGCCGGAAAATCTGGACTGTTTTAATGTTTATGCTTTGGCACCAAATTTATATTGAAAAAAAATATTCCTTTGAACAGGAAGTCTTACGTGAAAAAAGTCCGGTAAAAGCGAATTAATGTCCACGACAAAAGACAAGGCAGTAACAGGAATCATCCATCTTGTTACTGCCTTTTTGGATAGATAAAGCATAGGAAAGTTAATTCACATGTTCTTTTTTCAAATACTTATTCAAACGGTAATATGGTTATTGCCTGACTTCCCATTTGCACCCATGCCTCTTTGAAATCTTGGATGGGTGCTGTTTTATTTTTAATCCCTGTCAATGGATCATTAAAATAAATAAATTGATCATCATATCCTGTGACTAAGACGGAATGCTCTTTACTCGTCACCTTTACCGCACCTGATGGCGTTTCCCATGTTTGAAACAGATCCTCGGAAATTTTTTGATAAGCGGTATTTATAATGACCCAAACCGGTTGTTCTGCGGATAACGGAATCTTTAATTTTTCAAAGTCGGAACCGGTCATATCTATAATTCTCCCCGGTAAATACTGTTCCGCCAACTCTCGGATCGGCTCATGAAAAACACCGAGACCCGGATTTTGTAAGTTATACATATCGCCAACAAAACCATCATGTGGATTTCCGAAATGCACCTTTCCTCCTGAGACGGAATAAGGGGTCGGATCCTTTTTCACCTCATTCGCCAGCGTCATTTTATCAACATTTTCACCGGCAAATTGAAGCAACATGGCCAAACTTGTTACTTCACATCCTCTTGGAAGTTCCGGGTATTGCTTAATCAAAGGTGCATCAATAATGACCGATCCCTTTATTTTTACAATGGAAAACTCATTCAATACTTCCTCTTCTCTTTGATTTTGACTATTGTTGATTCCAATTGCATTAGCAATATACTCAAATTTTCCATCCTTAACAAAATTTATTAGAAAAAGCGAAAAGACTACGAGGAGAAGACTAAATCCCAAGAGTATCCCTTTTTTTGTCCTTAAAAAAAATTGACAAACGAACAGTAAAATTAATAATAATAGAAGTAGCATGATATCCTCCAAGTGCCTATCCATTTTCATATACTCGGTCACACGTCTAAATCCAGCCATAAATTTCATGGTTTAAAAGGAACCTGCACAATCAGTCACACGATTAAATCAGCCAATAATCACCCGTTCTTTCGGATAATGGAAATTTTCCTTTTTCTCCTTCCCACCAATCATTAATAAAAATGTCAAAATGCCGACACGACCAATAAACATAAGCAACATAATGATAATTTTTCCAATGTTCGATAACTCAGCGGTAATCCCTAGCGACATACCGGAAGTTCCAAAAGCCGAACAAACTTCAAATATTAGGGTGATTACCGGAACATCTTCAGTAAAGCATAATAAGACAACTGAACCAAAGCAAACCATTACAGCAAAAATGGATACAACAAAAGCTTTTACAACATCCCCTTCATGAATTTCCCTTTTAAATATTTTTATTGCTTGATTTCCTCGGGAATAATGATAAAGAAATAAAATAATGATGGCAAACGTCGTTGTACGAATACCGCCACCAACCGAACTGGGAGAAGCACCAATAAACATTAAACAACTCAATAACATTAAAGTGGCATCCGACAAATGCGTAAGGTCAAGTGTTACAAGCCCACCGCTTCTTGTTGATACCGATTGAAAAAACGCATAAAACAATGATTCATGCCAGATTTTATCATGTAAAAAATGATTCCACTCAAACAATAAAAAGCCGAGACCCCCGAATAGAACCAAGATTAAATACATAAGTGTTGCGATTTTTGTATACAAAGTAAAATGAAAGGTCTCTTTCCTCTTTTTAAAGTAATTCACAACTTCGATTAAAACCGGAAATCCAATGGCACCTAAAGTAATTAAAACCATATGGATAAATTGAACAAAATAATCGTTGGCAAAAGGAATTAATGAAGATCCGGTAATATCAAATCCAGCATTCGTTGTAGCCGTGACCGAAGAAAATAATCCATGCAAGTATGCTTCCTGCCAAGTTGGGTAATAATTCAAATAGTATGTTCCTAATATAAGTGCACCCATTAATTCAATCATAATAAAGACGACAAGCAGTTGCTTCAACAAGCGGACGAGTCCGGATAGATTCATTTGGTTCTGGTCGGTCATGATTAATCGCCGTTCCCTTAGCCCGATTTTTTTCCCTAATACGATCCAGAAAAAGGTGCCTAAAGCCATGATACCGACACCGCCAATTTGTAAAATAAAAATAAGGATAAAAAGTCCGGTGGTTGTAAACGTCTCGGCAAAATTTACCGTAGTCAATCCGGTTACACTTACAGCACTGACAGCCGTAAAAAGGGCATCCATAAACGTCCAGTGTGCATGGTTCTTAATAGCCACCGGTAAACACAATAACAGTGTGGAAATGATAACGACGATGATATAATAGCCGACAATCATTTGGGCAGGTCGTAAGTTGTTCATTAAAGTTTGAAATTTTTCCCGCATTTAAAAGTCCCTTTCAAGTAAAAACTATTGTTCATAATGGAAACTATACAGTTTAAAACAGTATGTACCACCTTATTTTATCTAACTTAAGAATGGTAGTCAAAACTTGCCATAAATGTTCCCACTTAACCGATCCATACTAAAAATAAATCGGAAAAAAGGTGGTGAATAACATGGCTCGTTCCTCAAATAAATTATTAGTACCTGGTGTTCAGCAATTTCTCGACCAGGTAAAATATGAAATTGCTGAAGAGTTTGGAGTTCAACTTGGCGCAAATACTGTATCACGCGCAAACGGATCTGTTGGCGGTGAAATCACGAAACGTCTCGTCCAGCAAGCACAATCACAACTTTCTAACAAAAATGAATAAAACTTGAAAAAAAGAAAAGCCCATTCAATAAACGGATGGGCCTTTCAATTTGTTCATATGTTATCAGTAGCTACTGTTTACCTATTCATGGTAACAAAAGCTGATTCTTTTGTTTTCAAAAAAGTACGCAATTATTCGGCTTTCGATTGAGGTTTTTCTGCTTTACGTTTCTCCACTTCTTGTGCCACAGATCCTTTTTTCTTAGAAATGAAATAACCTCCGACAGCTATCCCAAGCAAGACAACCCAGAAGATCGTTTTCCATAGGCCTAGTTCCGGAAAATGTTCGTCTATTATCGCTACACCCGGATGCGCCAACGTATGGACAGCCAATTTCACACCTACCCAACCAACGATGAGGAATGCGGCATCCTCAAGAGTCGGGTACTGATTGAGTAATTTAACAAACCATGTTGCAGCAAATCGAATAATGATGAGACCAATCAGTCCGCCCATGAACATAACCATAAATTGACCGCCATTGATCCCGCCGATAGTAAAGTCACCAACCGGCCGCAATGTTACCGCCAATGCAACGGCAGCAAGCATGGAGTCGATTGCAAAGGCAATATCAGCCAATTCTACTTTTGCGACGGTTGCCCAGAATCCGCTTTGTTTATTTCTCGCAGTTACTTTCACTTTATCGGTTTCTTTTCGCTTTTTGATAAAGTGATGAATCATAATGTATAGCAAGTAAAGCGCACCGATTGCTTGAACTTGCCATACGTCAACGAGAAAAGAGATTAAAAACAATGTGGCAAAGCGAAAAACAAAAGCACCCAGCAAACCGTAAAACAAGGCCCGTTTCTGTTGTTTATCGGGTAAATGTTTCACCATAACAGCCATAACCACTGCATTATCTGCTGCCAAAATTCCTTCTAAGCCAATCAGGACCAATAAAACCCAACCATATTCTAATAAAATTGAAATATCCATTGAATCCCCTCCATCCATATTTTGTACCTTCATCGTTTTTTTCTGTAAAAAAAGATTTGGAAACATAAAAAGACCTTTGCCAACTTTAACTTATAAGTAAAAGTCAGCAAAGGTCTTGCGTAGCACTTTTATATGCCAACAAAGCCGGAAGCATTTACGCTACGAAATGACGACTTTGTTTCAGGATTTCCCCTTTACGCTACTCCCCTTTACAAGAAAGAGTATATATGTTTTTCACTCTTAATTACAATGTGAATAAGGATATTTATGTTTTTATTATAAATTGATTTTTGTTAGATAGCAACAATTTTTTCATTTAAATAAAAATTCACTATTACCATACTACGTCCAACATATTGTAAATAGTTACAAGCGAAAAATAACTGCTGCTTTTTGTCGTCTACCGAACCCTTATTTTTCATCATCCATCGGGTTATATAACTTCACGTCCGGGTTCTTATCTTGGAACCAGCGAAGAGCGAAATCATTTTCAAATAAAAACACATTTCGATCATAACGATCCTTCACCAGCATACTTCGAGAACTGTTCAGTCTTTCATCAACCGTATCGCCTTCAATCCAACGAACAACTTTCGAACCAATATGTTCCATGTTCACATCGACATGGTATTCATTTTTCATTCGATGTTCGAACACTTCAAATTGTAATTGCCCTACTGCGCCAAGAATATATTCTTCATATTTTGTTTTAAATAATTGGATGGCTCCCTCTTGAACTAGTTGATGAATCCCTTTATGAAATTGCTTTTGCTTCATGACATTTTTGGCTGTAACCCGAACAAATAATTCCGGTGTAAATTGCGGTAACGGATTGAAATGAAAAATTGGTTTTCCTTCCAAAATCGTATCGCCAATTTGAAATATCCCTGTATCATACAAACCGATAATATCCCCGCTTACCGCTTCATCTACCGTACTACGGTCATCAGCCAAAAATTGCGTAGATTGGGATAATTTCAACGTTTTTCCTGTTCGTGCCAGTGTTACGGTCATACCACGTTCAAATTTTCCGGAACAAACCCGGACAAAGGCAATGCGATCGCGGTGTGCCGGATTCATATTCGCTTGAATTTTAAAAACAAATCCCGAAAAACTTTCTTTTAAAGGATCAATAGGGCCGATATCAGAAGGTCTTGCCTGCGGTTCGGGAGCAAATTTCAAATAAGTTTCTAAAAAGGTTTGTACACCAAAAGTTGTCAGCGCACTGCCGAAAAATACCGGTGTTAAAGTTCCATTTAATATTTTTTCCTCTGAAAATTCATTTCCTGCTTCATTCAGCAACTCAATTTCTTCCAATACTTGTTCGTATAAACCTGATTGTTGTAATTGATGTTCGACAGCCAATTCACCCTCTTCATTTAACGGCAAAAAGCGATCATTTTCTTCAACCCGAAATTGCTCAATCCGGTTATAAAAGCGATCATAAATCCCGAGAAATTCTTTTCCCATTCCGATCGGCCAATTCATTGGATATGCATCAATTTCGAGAACTTCTTCCAGCTCAGCAATCAATTCCAGCGGCATTTTTCCGACCCTGTCTAATTTGTTAATAAAAGTAAAAATCGGAATTCCCCGCATTTTACATACTTTAAAAAGCTTAATGGTTTGCGGCTCAATCCCTTTCGCAGAATCGATAACCATAACAGCACTATCGACAGCTGTCAAGGTTCGATACGTATCTTCACTGAAATCTTCATGCCCGGGGGTATCCAAAATATTAACGCGAAAACCATGATAATCAAATTGCATAACACTGGATGTAACGGAAATTCCCCGTTGTTTTTCAATTTCCATCCAGTCACTTGTTGCATACTTACCTGTCTTCTTTCCTTTTACTGTCCCTGCCGCCCGTATGGCACCACCGAATAAAAGTAGTTTTTCCGTCAACGTTGTTTTTCCGGCGTCCGGGTGGGAAATAATAGCAAACGTCCGCCGCGATTTCACTTCATCTATAAAATTTTCCATTTGTATAATTCCTTCCTATCTAAAAACTTTTTCTTCACGTAACAAAAATTTTCATACAAAAAAATATTACCGTTGAAAGCACAAGAATGCAATGGGGATTTTTATGTTATTATATGTTAAGGAAAGAATATGAAGGAGTTTTTTAACATGAAAAAAATTATTCTGGTCTTCCTCACCTTCTTCTTATTAGCCGGATGTGCAGAAGAGAACACCAGCCGAGACTCGACTACAAAACCTGATCAAAATTCAGATATTGGAACAACGGCAATTGAGGAAGATCAACAAAATCCGAGTCAAGAAGCTCCAGAAAGTGCTGAAAATGACTCGCTAGATAATAGCCAAGTAAATGGATTAAACGGGAACGTAATGAATATTGTCGATGGCGATACAATGGATATTCAATTTGAAAACGGAAAGGAAGAACGGGTTCGTCTCGTTCTTGTCGACACACCCGAAACAAAACATCCGACAAAACCGGTCCAACCATTTGGACCTGAAGCTTCGGCATTTACAAAAGAAATGCTAGCAGGAAAAAATGTACAAGTGGAACTGGATGTCCAAGAACGGGATCAGTACGGTCGAATTTTAGCCTATGTCTATATCGATGGTAAAATGTTTAATGAATTATTATTAGAAAAAGGCTTGGCAAGAGTGGCTGTATTTCCGCCAAATACTCGCTATGTTGATGAATTTTATGCGATTCAGAAAAAAGCACAAGAAGCAAAACTTGGCATCTGGTCGATTGAAGATTATGTCACTGATAATGGGTATATTATTCAAGAGGAAACCGGGGAAAATCAATCTTCAACTAATACAAATATAGATTGTCAAAATCCAATCAAAGGAAATATTAACTCAAAAAGTGAAAAAATCTATCATGTACCCGGCGGCCAATATTATGACATAACAAAAGCCGAGGAATTGTTTTGTACGGAACAGGAAGCTGTGAACGCAGGTTACCGAAAATCACAAAGATAAAGTGAAACTTCCGGATGTGGGGATTTTCTTCATCCCCACTGATTTAGTTGAACCAATCGGGCACTTATCTTCCTCTTTTACATCTTGATTTCGCTTATTATTCTACAGGAGGAAGATTAGTGCCCATTTGTGCGGGATAAAGTGAAACTTCCAGCAGTTTGGCTTTATCCCCACTACTTATTGGTTGTGGCTGTAACGAGATAAAAATAAGTCATTGTACTTGAAGCCAAAATAGAGAAGGCGACTAGTTCCCTTCCCGATTCACTTTACCGACGTCTACCCCATATTTTTTAATCTTTTTCCACAACTCTACTGCTTTTTCAAGAAAATATCGTAGAATAAACAAAATCATAATAACCATTTCGGGAATATCCATAACCCGAAAAGGATTTACAGCAGTTATGATTATTTCATGCAAATCACCCTTCGTTAAAAAAAAATCTATACCTAGCGATAAAATAATAAGTGAAATAAAAATAAATAAAACGGTACCTAATTCTTTCATTTCATCACCAACCGATTAAGAATGCATTTATGATTTATCATTCCTCTCTTTTCGCAATTTATCCCACACTTAAGATGCAGCAAAACGCCAACATTAAAATATTTTTTGCATAATCATCCAATTTTTACAAATAATAAAGTGAAACTTCCAGCAGTGGGGGTTCTTCATCCCCACTGCTGGTTAGTTGAACCAATCGGGCACTTACGGACACTTATCCTCCTCCTTTACATCCTTGATTTATTAAGCCTTAGCAGGAAGATTAGTGACCGTTTGTGCGGGATAAAGTGAAATTTCGAGAAGTGGCAAATTTCTTCATCCCCACTGATGGTTAGTTGTAGCAATTGAGCAATCATCTTCTTTGTAAACCCAGTCTATGGTGGGGCTGTTACTGGATAAACGCAATCATAAAACGTCCTGTCATCTAGGAGGTAACTTGTGATGGGTCTCGTCTCAAAATTATTTGCAAAACCCAAAAAAAAGAAGAAAAAGAATCAACCAGCTAAAAAAGATACAAGTGGACAAGCAAACGATATTTCTAGACGATTTTTAAATAACGATTTAAGTAAAAACTTACAAACCATCCTTAATACAACCGGAAATAGTGCAGATATTATTATTAGGCAAATTGACTTAGCGGATGAACCACCAATTAAAGCTGCCTTGGTTATGGTTGACGGATTGATTGATGACAAAACCGTTAATGAAACGATTATTCATACATTACTGACTGAATATTCGTTACAAGAAGCTGTTTCTATCGAAAAAAGCTTCGATTATCTTGAAAAAAAATTACTTCCTATTACGAATGTCACTTCCGTATATGACTGGAACGATTTATTTGGAAAATTATTATCAGGAGAAACCATTATCTTTATTGATGGTATAGAAAAAGCACTTTCAACCAGTACAAGAGGTGGAGAAAAAAGAGCAGTTACTGAGTCGCAAAATGAAGTATCCCTCCGCGGCCCGAAAGAAGCATTTACGGAATCCATGCGGACAAATACATCACTGATACGTTCACGGATTAAAAATCCCAATTTATGGATTGAGTCCTTTCAAATCGGTAAAGTAACGAAAACAGATATCAACGTTATGTATATGAAAGGCATTGCCAACGAAAAGATTGTGAAAGAGGTAAGGAAACGACTAAAACGAATTGATATCGACCAAGTACCGGATTCCGGCTTTATAGAGCAACTGATTGAGGAAAAAACTTATACAATATTTCCGACAGTCTATCATACGGAAAGACCGGATATCGTTGCAGCGAATTTAATGGAAGGGAAAATAGCGATTATCGTAAACGGTTCGCCATTTGTGCTGACTGTACCGGCATTGTTTATTGAATTTTTTCAAGCTGCAGATGATTATTATGCCCGCTTTGATATTAGTACAGGTCTTCGCTTTTTACGTGTGTTAATTTTTTTTATATCCATCGTCGGACCCGCAACATATGTGGCAGTTACAACATATCATCAGGAAATGATTCCAACCTTACTAATTATAACTATTGCCGCTCAGCGCGAAGCTGTTCCCTTCCCGGCCTATGTTGAAGCTTTGTTAATGGAAACAACTTTTGAAATTTTACGAGAAGCAGGAGTACGATTACCAAAAGCGGTCGGTCAAGCTGTTTCCATTGTCGGCGCTCTCGTTATCGGTCAGGCGGCAATTCAGGCAGGAATTGTTTCTCCTGCGATGGTTATTGTGGTATCCATAACAGCCATCGCCAATTTTGCAACACCTTCATTTTCAATGGCAATATCAACCCGTGTTATTCGCTTTGGATTAATGACTTTAGCAGCGGTAATGGGATTTTACGGGATTATCACGGGACTCATGATGATGACATTGCATTTATGTAGTTTACGTTCTTTTGGCGTCCCTTATATGGAACCATTAGCACCTCTTATGATTAAAAATATGGGCGATACAATCATTCGTATCCCGCTTTGGAAAATGAAATCCCGTCCAAAACTAATTAGTCAAAAAAATATTATTCGCCAAGGAGATAACCAACAACCCCGTCCACCAGAAGATAACGGATCGTAGGTGAGAGAATGACAAAACGTTTAAACTTATTTGCTTTTATATGCATAACTATATTGCTGGCCGGCTGTTGGAATCACCGTGAGTTAACAGATATCGGAATTATCGCTGCAGTCGGAATTGATTACGGGCAAGATAAACGCTATAATATGACGTTCCAATTTGTCAATCCAAAAAACATAGCCGGCAACCAACAAACAAGCGGATTATCAGGTCCTGCCATTACGATTTATGAAAGCGAAGGAGATAATTTGTTAGAAGCTGCCAGAGCGGCCTCCCAGCATGTTTCCAGACAGTTATATTTTGCCCATACCAATGTGTTAATGATTGGTGAGGAAGTTGCAAGAGATGGCTTAACTGACATACTCGACATTTCCATTAGGAACCCGGATTTTCGTTCTACAGCTACTATAGTAATAGCCAAAGATTCAACAGCAGAACAAATTTTAAAAACATTGACACCACTTGATCAAATTCCGGCAAATAAAATTGATAAGACGCTCCAATTTTCTGAAAGTCGATGGGGAGAAGATATCCATCTTACTGTTGGCGAACTTGTTCCAACCATTTATTCAAAAAGTAAGCAAGCAGTGGTTAGCGGATTTGTCCTTAAAGGAGACAAAGAAAAGGGAAAGCAAGATGCAAATATTCAATCTTCCCGACCATTAGCCCCGCTAAATGCTGATGGAATAGGCATTTTTAAAGGAGACAAATTAATCACATGGGCGGAGGGAAAAACTGCCAGAGGGATTAATTGGATACTAAACAATATTCAATCAACAGTTATGGCTGTTGACTGGAAAGATAAGAAGGATGCATTTGGCATAACCATTAATCTTTCTAAATCTAAAGTTTCGGCAAATGTGAAGAACAACAAACCTCATATTACCGTCCATATTGATGCGGAAGGAGGTATTACAGAAGCTGACACATTTCTAGACCTTTCAAAAGCCGAAGAACTGATTAAAGTACAAAATGCATTGAGAAAAGAAATTAAGAGAGAAATAGAAAACTCTATCCAATTTGCTCAAAAACATAAAGCCGATGTATTCGGATTTGGAGAAAAAATAAGCCACGTTGATGAGGATTATTGGAAAAAAGTTGAAGATGTCTGGAATGAGGAGATTTTCCCAAATTTAGAGGTAAAGGTAGAAGTCAATGCCTTCATAAGGAGAACGTATTTAATTTCAAAACCATTTTTATATGAGCATAAAGGGAATGACTAAACATGGAAAACGCAAAACTGAGCAGCTATCAATTTTTTGTTATGATTTTACTTTTTGAAATGGGGACGTCACTTGTCATCTCATTGGGTAGTGATGCAAAACAAAATACATGGTTTTCCATTTTACTCGGATCATTGATCGGTATTCTTTTCTACCATGTGAATTACAAAATTTACACCTATTATCCGAATGAACTTCCTTCTTCTTATTCCAAAAAAATTGTCGGTAAATTTCTTGGAAGCATCCTCGGCTATTTTTACATTATTTATTTTACTTATATATGTGCCAGAGTCACTCGTGATTTTGGAGAACTATTAGTTGCAGTAGCCTATACGCAGACACCACTTTTTATCGTTAATGCGATTATGATTATCCTTTGTGTTTTCGCCGTAAAAAAAGGGATTGAGGTGATTGCTCGAACTGCGGAAATTAATTTTGCCCTAATGTATTTATTTGCAATCACCGGATTGATCCTAATTCTTGTTTCAGGTTTAATTGAATTGGAAAATTTAAAACCTGTTCTTAGGAATAACTGGGGGACAATATTGAGAGTGGTCATCTTAGAAACTGCATTTGTTCCATTTGGTGAAATGATTGCTTTCACATACCTTTTCCCTTATTTGAATTATTCAAAAAACGGTCGCTTTTTAGGTTCCTTTGCAATTTTACTTAGCGGTATAAATTTGAGTATAACGGCGGCAATTAACGTAGCTGTCCTTTCAGTTCCTTTATTTGAAAACACTCAATTTCCGCTTTTATCAACGATTCAATATATTAGTATTGGAAACTTTATCGAGCGTCTCGATATCTTTTTCATCTTTGCTGCCTTTATTGGAGCGTTTTTTAAGATCGTTATTTTTTTTTATGTAGCTGTTATAGCGACTACCGATCTATTTCATTTGAAAGATCATAAAAAAATTGTCTATCCATTTGGTTTAATCGTGTTGTTTTTGTCACAAACCATCGCAAGTAATTACCAAGAACATATTAATGAGGGACTTAAATTTGTTCCCCCTCACATACACATTCCATTTCAAATAGGAATACCCGTCATTTTGCTGGTAATTGCCTTTTTGAAGAATCGTAAAAAGGAAAAGAATATGAGTAAAACCATGAAGGAAGGGTAAAGATAATATTTTTTCATTTCAAACATAATTTTCTTGGTGGTGTCCGAATAATAGGACTATCCGGACATCCTTTTTCAAACCTTCGAGGCCATTGAAAAACCATTTGAATAAGTTCACTTACTCAATATATAGTAGAATAGTCCACAAAAAATATGGTGTTAAGCAAGTAATTTTATAATTATTTAGTACTTTTTCAGTGGCCTCCAAACTCTCCCCCTTTTTTGTTGAACGGATTGTTTTCATCTAAGGTTGACTTTCTATTCAATTGTTGAACGAGTTACTTTCATCAAAAACGGATTTACCCTTCTCTTTTTTTGAACCGCCCACTTCATCAAATACTGATTACTTTACTTTTGGTAAACCGTTATTTTCATCAAGAGCAGACATTATCTTTCTTTTGATTTTGCTAACATAAGTATAAATGGTATTTCTGACAATTCTTTTATCTGAATCATATTTTTCTTACCCCTGTCCATTTCTTCTCACATATATCGAAATTTTCTCTAGACGTATGAAAAAAAAATAGTTCACGGTTGGGCTCTTTTGCTTGTGTAATTATGCGTCCATTGAGTCATCAAAAGAGTCTATCACAGCTATGTCATAATAATATGCGATAATTACTATCCGAGTGAGCTTCAATTGCTTCAAATACAACTCATTTATTAGGATATGCTTTTCGAACTTCTTCCCATAACGTATTTACTCCCCCTTTACGGAAATATCTTATTTTCATCGCTAATTTTATGATGTAATAGAAGATGCTAAAATTCTGAAGATTGGTTTCTATGCTACGATTATGATGGAATCAGGAGAAAATCCAAAGGCAGTAAGTGAAAGTGAACGGTTAGGACATTCACCTGTTGGTATGATTATTAGATTTATATTCACATGTTAGTGACGATTTACAAGCTGAGGCGGCAAATAAATTGGAAGAAACACTTTTAACTCGAAATGAAAAATAGTATAAAACTAAAAAGTTGCAGGGTTTGTGTATATTTTATTTATGGGGGTAAAAAGGGAAGTGGGGTGGTGAAAACAAAAAGCCTGAAACCCCTGTGGCTCAAGGACTTCAAGCTTCTTTAAGTGATGATCCCGACTGGGTTCGAACCAGCGACCCCCACCCTGTCAAGGTGGTGCTCTCCCAGCTGAGCTACGGAATCATAATTTTTCTGTCAATCACATTTAATAATATAATGGAATGAAAGAAAAAAGTCAAGGATGTTTTGTTAACTTTTTCTTAGGGAATACATTTTTTATCTTGGGGAGAATGGCAGTTTTGAAAGTCCTATTCGTATGGATCTTTGCACTTTTCCATATGGTAGGTAAGCTACATTTAATGAAAGCATCCCGTTCAGCAAAAAGAAGGGTAGACCGCATTTGATGTGTATAATATCTTAGCGACGATTATTTCTTTCATACAAAGAGAACTCGTCTTTATAATAAAAACTCCTTTGTAGATAACTTATGATGGAGTACAAGCTACAGTTCTACAATAGAAGTTCTATTTGTTAGGTACTACTAATATTATTGAGTTCTTCGGTAACTCAGACAAATCTAAGGGTTAACTATTTTATGCGATTCTTATCTGGATTTTCAAAATTTCTTCAGCTGTTCCAATTTGGACAATCTCACCGTCTTTCATTAACGCAATACGATCTCCAATCCGTAACGCTTCGTCTAAGTCATAAGTTATGAAAACAATAGTTTTTTTCATACTGTCTTGTAGATTTAGCAATTCATTTTGCATATCCTTTCGAATTAAAGGATCCAATGCACTAAATGCTTCGTCCATAAGTAAAATATCTGGATCATTTGCAAGCGCATGCGCAAGTCCAACACGTTACTGCATTCCCCCACTCAGCTCACTTGGAACACTATTTTCGTAGCCTTCTAGTCCAACTTGTCTAAGTGCCTTCATTGCCTTTGCAGTTTTAAGTCCTTTATCAGCATTTCTAATTTCTAGGCCATATTGAACATTACCTAATTCAGTTTTGTGAGGAAACAGAGCAAATTGTTGGAAGACCATACCTAACTTTTTCCTTCGTACTTCTCTCAACTCATTTGCATTCAATTTGACAATATCTTGATTATCAATCAAAACTTGACCAGTAGTTGGTTCTATTAAATCTATTAATCATTCTGACTAAAGTTGATTTCCCACTACCTGACAATCCCATAATGACAAATATTTCGCCGGGGTATACCTCAAAATTAGCTCGATTTACACCAACTGTCATTCCAGTTTTTTCTAAAATTCCCTTCTTCGACATCCCATTATTTAACATTTCTAACCCCTGTCTTGGGGATTTTCCAAAGACCTTTGTTACATTTTGAACCTTTATTTTTGCTTTTATATTGGTCACAAACATTATACAACTCGTTGATTTTTATATTGATAAAACATACAATGAATAAAATAATAACATTAAAAACGGAGTGGATAGCATGAATCCAATACTCAAAGAGTTCCCAGATGAATTTTCAACCGAAAGATTAGTTATTCGAATGCCAAGACCTGGAGACGGAAAGGCTGTATATGACAGTATTATGGCTTCTATTAATGAGCTTAAACCTTGGCTTTCCTTTGCTCAAAAAGAGCAATCTGAACAGGATGTTGAATTAAACATTAGGCAATCGTATATATCATTCTTAAAAAGAGACGATTTGAGGTTATTAGTCTTTTTAAAGGAAACAGGTGAATTTATTGCATCTTCTGGATTACATAGAATTGATTGGAGTATTCCTAAGTTTGAAGTAGGATACTGGATTGACAGTCGTTTTAGTGGAAAAGGGTATATGACAGAAGCGGTTAAGGGAATTACCGATTTCGCCCTCAATGAGTTGAATGCGAGAAGAATTGAAATAAGGTGCGATGAAAAAAATGTTAAAAGTCGGGCAATTCCCGAAAGGTTAGGATATACATTGGAAGGAATACTAAAAAATAATTCCTTAACTCCTGATACTAACGAATTAAGGAATACCTGCATATATGCGAAAACTGTTTAGGAAATGATTTATCCAAGTTTCATCTATATTGGTTGTAGCACTATCCAGCTAAAAATCAGGGGGTAGAATTAGGATGAAATGCGGGTGAAAATGTCTCGGAAAACCTGAAAATACCCCGTTCTACATCGGAAATAGTTGATTAGAATAACCGACAAATAATGGTTCTTCAAAATATTTTGGAATACATCCAACTTAAGAGCTTTCATTGACAGGGTGGGGGTCGCTGGTTCGAACCGAGTCGGGATCACTACTTTAAAAGGCATATTCATAAGGGTTTATTGTTTTTTTCTTTATCTTCTTCCCTCCATTTCTATACCCTTTTTGTAAAGTTAGGGTGAAATTATTAAGATGAAAACGGATGATACACCTTTTTTTGACCTTTTGTTGTAAAATATATAAAAGTAATTGAATTCTTCATATTGGGGAAAATCATAATAAAACTTAGCAAATCATCATTTGAAAATTATTTACATTTTTAGGGTGGGACTGACCATTGGAACTTATAACCGATAAATTAATACTGATCGCATTGTTTATTTTGATAATTCATTCTATAGAAACCCTTGCATATGCTGTCAGACTTTCAGGTGCAAGAGTAAAGCTCCTAGCCTCTGGTTTATCTTTATTTAACTCGATGGTCATTATTTCCCGCATGGCAAATATGATGCAACAACCTTTAACAGGCAGTCTGATTGATACCGCACCAACAGAAAATACATTAGAATTTGTTGGGACCCAATACCGGATTATCATTGGCTCAGCAACATTTGGTACGATATTAGGTATTCTTTTACTGCCAACATTTGTTGCCATATTTTCGAGAGCTATTATTTCTTTATCAGAGGAAAGAGGTTCTATACCTGCATTAATTAAAAAAGGGTTTACATTCGAATATATGAAAAGAGGATTAAAGCATATACATTTGCCAAGGTTCACATATTTAAGGGACATCCATTGGAAAAACATACCAAAGAAACTACTGATGATTAATATGTTGATTAGTGCTATATATACGGTTGGTGTTTTATCTGCGTTATACGCCGGTTTAATTGTCCCCGAAAGAAAAACAACTGCTGTTATGTCATCTGGACTTATAAATGGTGTTGCTACAATTTTACTTACCATATTTATTGATCCAAAGATATCCATACTTGCAGATGACGTGATTAATGAAAAAGGGAGCTATCTTCATTTAAAAAGTGCATCTATTATGATGGTTCTTTCTCGATTGTTAGGAACTATATTAGCACAATTATTTTTTATTCCCGGAGCAGAATATATTGCTTGGTTTACCAAATTCATTGCTTGAAAAATAAGAATGTACATTCCTTGAAAAGTAAACAAAAAATAAAAAAGTTTCCATAGGAGAAATATGTTAAAATACAATCCAATTGTTCATATATTTTTGGGAATATTGATAAATGGAGGAAGAAACAAATGAATAACTATAAGTTTAATGAGTTTATAAATATTGCAAGAAAACTAAATGATCTTGATATTATTCCAATGTTAATGGGATCAGTTGGTTTAAAGTTGTAACAGGAAAAAGCTGGGAATCACAAGATTTAGATATTCACGTACCTGGTGATAAAAGGGGATGGGAAGTACCACCTGAATTGTCTATTTTTAAATGGGATGAAATAATGAACGTAATGACATCCATGGGATATAGATTAATTGATTTACATGAACATGAATTCTCTAAAGATGGTTTATCGGTAGAGTTTGGTATCATTGACACCTTACCAGAATTTGCAGGAATCCAACTAGAGGAATTAGAAATACATCAAAGAGAGGATGTAAAATTTTATTTACTAAATCCCAAGCAATATTTATGTGTTTACGTGTCTTCATCTAAAGATAGCTATCGAACAGACAAAAACAATAATAAGGATTTTAAAAAGATAGATTTTTTAAAAGGAATTATAAATTATGACTAAACTAGGTCAAATTCAGTACCTAGTTACCGCCCAAAAAGCCCTTTCCAAAAAGACTATCGCTAAATTACAATAAATTGTGTATTGATAAATATAGCTATAACTGTACTTGGCGTAAATCTTTCCATAAGTCTTTTTGGGTGCTAATCACAAACTTTTAAAGGAAGAAAAAACCTATTCTATTGTAAATATTATGTGTATCACATGGCAGAAAATACTCTAAATACTGTTTTTTTAAAACAATGCTCTTTTTGGTGACGAACCCCTTCTTGTTGGTGTAATGAAAGAAAAGAATGTTTACAATAACACTTTTAACTAATTTCCATAATTTAACAGTATCGATTGTAATTTTGATTCGGGTCAACTAATCCCTACATTAATTTTTTGGTGGCCATACATCTTCCCCACCTCCGCACGATTATTTATTGTATAATGTACTTCAAAACACCCTATTTTATAAGTGATGCATGCCATTATTTTTAATTTTTTAGTTGAAATTTTCAATTAACCTTGATATAATATAAACACAAACTGGTGTTCTCTTTATCTGCAAGTAATTAAAACTGAACAAATTGAAAAAAATGTTTTAGTGGAAGATGAAGAAGAATACGGGGATGAATTGGTAAAAATGAGGAAGGGGATGATATAAATGAGCGAGAAATTACTTGAACAAATTTTTGAAGAGTTAAAAAATATGAATAACCGAATTGGTGGTCTTGAACAACGACTCAGTGGCTTTGAACAACGATTCAGTGGTCTTGAACAACGCTTTAATGGCCTTGAACAACGCTTCGGCGATCTTGAAACCGGACAAAAAGATTTAGTAAGACAATTTACCCATTTTGAAGCTGGACAAAAAGATTTGGTTAAACAAGTGAACGGTATTGAAATTGAACTGAAAGAATTCCGCACAGAAACAAAAACATCACTTAAAGTCATCCAGACCGGGCAACAAGGGACACGTGAAGAGATGACGCAACGTTTTAAAGAAGTAAAGCATACTCTTAACAGTCTCGAATCAGATATTGCCCTTACCTTTCAAAAAACCGCACAACAAGAACTGGAACTCAATCGGATAAAAAACCAATAAAAACTATAACAAAAACAATAAAGAAAACAAGTATAAGGCAATTGAACAAATGATAATGAAGGATATATAAACGAAGTTAGAAGATTTCTAAATAGAATTAGCACATTGAAGAAAAAGTGTTGGCCAAAATGAAGAAAAAAATAAACACAAAACTCATGCAAGTACAACTGACAGAAACAACCCCCATCATACTGGCTATTCGATTCGTGGTCAAGATGAAACCGGCGCTAAAGCGGTTGCCCTTTCCATAACGTTCATAAACTTTATGAAGAACTTAATTTCGTAAGGGAAGAAATATCCGATCTCGAGGATACTATATTTTCACCTGTCAAAAAGCAACAAAATTCAATTAGAAATTAGATTATCCGAAAAAAATGTGCAACATTCCAATTAAAAAGCAGTTTTAAGGGACTGAGAAAAAAATTTAGTCCCTTGATAAATTCATCTTCACTCTATGTACTATTTTTCATCAAGATCTAGTTCTTCCCAAATGCTTTTTGCAATTGTATAACATTTGTCAAAATCAAAGTCCATCATAAATGAAAATTCAAATATACTTTGTATAGCCTCTCAAAATAACGCTTGTTCCCGGTTGCTTCATATGCCGTCATCATCGCTTCACATAGATGCATATTGGCATTCTGTCCGCGATAAGGAGATATTTCGGACCAGTCGGCTGAGATTTCATCAAGATAAAGCCCCTCTTTTTCCCTCCAAAAATAGCGTTCTAATATATCAAATGTATCAGCAATCATAGGAACAGCGGATGATATGCCTGCCTTGGTTGCCATCGCTGCGGCTAACAAAACAAAGGCATGACCATATGCTCTTTTCGCTGAATTAGATACGGACCGTCCTTTCAATTCCCAATAATACCCGCCATGCTTGTGATCGCGTTGGTGACTCTGCAAGAATGAAATGCCGTGCTCCGCCAGTTTCCTGTACCCTTGATCAGGCTTCAATAGCGATGCCACACTGAAAATAAATACAAATCTTGCTTGACCGACAAGCTGTTTCGTTTCGTAATCACAAATTGTTCCGTCATCAAGAAAGCAGTTGATATACCCCCCGAAAACTTTGTCTATACATCGTGGTGCATAAAAGTTCACTGTATCAAGGATATGCTGTTTTAAAAAATTTGCTGATGAAAAATCCGGCAATTTTCGCTCCATCTTCGGTCCCTCCTTCCATAAAGTACTTTATGTTGCGAGCCTAATAAATATGAAAAGAGGAAAATGGTGAACAGAGTATAATTTTTTGTTTCACTACATGCGGTTAATACTTATTTCGTGTGAATTTTTTTGTTAAGCTTATTGGATGCTAATCAAAGAGGAATTATCCCAATGACTGGTTAAAAATACTTTTCCTTTCGTTATTTTAGAAGATTCAACAACATCAATCGCTTTTTTTACTTCCAACAGATCATACTTTGAATCTACCCATTTCAATGATAACTTTTTATCAGCGACGAGGCCTATTAGGTGATAAAAAGATTCCTGCCATTTCTCAACCGAGACGTTTTGATTCCAATTCCGCAAATGAAAAATATTCGCATTCACTTTTGCTTTATTTACAATATCCGCCCAGTTTACTTGTTTCCCCGATAAAAGACCAATAGTAATAAAGTTCCCATTTGGGCGAACACTTAATGCCAATTCGTCTCCGGATGAACCTCCCACGGAATCAATCGCAGCATCCGCACCCATTCCATTTGTTAATTCCATAACGGTTTCATAAAGTGGAAAAGCAGAAGTGTCTATAACATATGACGCACCAAGATGAAGCAAGTCTTCTGTATATTTTTTATTTCGAGTGACTGCAATTATTTGAAAGCCTAAAAGTTTTGATAATTGTACAAAAATATGACCAATTGAAGAGCCACAGGCATTTACGAGTAAAACATCATTGGGCCTTAATTTCAAAACTTCCGTACAAATCACCCATGCTGTAATTGGATTAATATACAATTGTGCCGCCGTGAAATCATCAATGGAATCCGGTACGGGTACTGCAAACTCTGCTGTTGTCTTAACAAGCTCTTGCCAAGTCCCTTCCCCACGTAAAGGAAAAACACGTTTTCCAATAAGACTTTTAGAAACAAAAGGACCTACTTCTTCTACAATACCAACACCTTCATAACCGGGAATATTCGGTAAAGAAATCCGATGTAAATATGCCCCTCTAATTGGTATTAGATCAGAAGGATTGATAGGGCGAGCCAACATTCGAACAAGTACTTCTTTTTCTCTAGGTGGTTCAATCTTTTTAGACTCAACTCTTAACACATCTTTTGGATGACCGAATTGATAAAATTTAATACAGTTTCCATTCAAAACTATTAAGTCTCCTTTTCTAATCCAATTTTATTAAAAAAGCTACAACTTAATTCTACCGTTAACATAATTGGACAGCCACTGGATATAGCAGATTGAGTTCTCGAAACATTCCCTGTTCTTCCCAACATGCTTGTGCGTCTGGATCTTAAGTCCTTAATTTCCAACTAATTTGCCCGTTTTCGACTTCTTAATGGAACAATTGATAGCACGTTTTTTATTTTAAAAGTACGAATTTGTCTTTTTGTATAGCAATAAGCTTGGAAATGTTCTTCTCCAATTCTTCTAACTGTAATAATTCTATGTGTTATGATATTTTTTTCGGAAAGGTAAATCATTTCAAGTCTTTCTCTGCTTTTTGCAGCATTCAAAAGTAAAGTTTTCATCATATCACCCCACAACGAACCTTTGTTCTTATTATATACCAAACATTAGTTCTAATTCAATACCTAATTTACTTTTTCTTAAATTTTTATTTTGAGTTGAAATAGTAGTTCCACGTTCTATACTCATCTCCGCCTTGACATCCTTACCACCGGCAGAACCATTGAAATACTTACACCCTATTTCATGTTATCATGGAAAATTTTCATGTTAGTGCTTTTTTAATCCAATGAACTTATCATGAACTATCCAATGTTTGGTCATATTAATAAATAGCCACTAGCCTTAGAATCTGCAAAAGTGAGGGAATAAAATGGAACAAGAAACGGTAACAAAGGGGAATCTTGAAGGAAAACGGAAAAAGGCAAAGGAAGGAGACATGGTTGAAGTTAAGAGAGGACGTTATAAAGGAAAAAAAGGAGAAGTTCTGATTGTTAAAGAGAACTCTGTCATTATCCAGCTTGGAATAAATCCAAAAACAGGCGAGCCAGTTAAAACGGTTGTCAATCATAAAAACTATAAACGGGTGAAATAATTAATTCTACCTGCCCCATCCGGTATGAATGGGGCAGTGTTTTTTAGCTGGCCCGAAAACAGGAGTTCCTGACTTGCCGTAAAAAATGAAATTACTCCTTCCCCGAACGCCATTTTTTGCAATCTCTTCAAACAAATTTCATTTATTCGCCTTTATGTCCCGGATGTTAAAATCAATCTCTTCAAGCATGTTTATGTTTAACTCCTTCACTCGTCTATAAATGTAAAAAAGTCTCCAATCGTTTTAAGCATGTCGGTGATTAATGTGTTGTTTGTTTTAGTTTTCTACCAATTAACATCATTGCAAATAAAAATGTCAATATTGCGAGTATAACTAAAAAGAAAAAGACATGATGTAAACTTTCCGCTAATTGACTACCATGTAATTCTTCACCTAACCATAAACCGGATACGGCAATTCCAATCGTTTGACCAAGATTCCGCATTAAATTAATGGTACCCATCGCTGCACCACGAAAATTCCACTCTACTGCTGATTGAACGACAACTGTATAAAGCGTACTGGACAGGCCGAAACCAATGCCTAAAATTCCTGTTGTCACCATCATCCAAGGAATTATTGTATTTGCTTGAAAGAATACAAGACCGATACAAGCAAAAATAATCATGGTGCTCCCAATAATCGCTATAGAAGCTACCGTTATTTTTTCAAAAAGTTTGCCGGTTATCATCGCACCAATCATCCATGTGATGGACATCGGCAACATAGCGATTCCGGATAAAGTGGCGTTTAACCCGCTTACCCCTTGCACCCATAAAGGAATATAAAAGGTGACCGTTACTAAAATAAAGCCAATAAAAAATGAGGCAATATTGGAAACTGTGATAAATCTGTTTTTAAATAAAGAAAGTGGCAGCATCGGTTCTTTTCCTTTTGCCTCAATAAAAAGAAATAGACACATGAAAACGAGCGAAATGAGCAACCAAAAAAATAAATTCGTTGTCATTTGTTTTTCTACTTTTACGATGTTAAGGGCCAACAAAAAAGCCGTCATACTGATTGTAAAAGTAATAATTCCAGCATAATCAATTATTTGTTTTTTCTTTGATAATTGTTCATGGATCGCTTGTTGTAAAAGAATTAAAGAAATGATTCCAAACGGTAAGTTCATGAAGAAAATCCAATGCCAAGAAATTGCATCCACGATAAAACCGCCGACAATTGGACCAATGACCCCTGAAATGCCCCATACACTACTGATCCATCCTTGAATTTTTGCCCGTTGTTCAAATGAAAAAACATCCCCAATAATCGTCATTGGAATAGTGGCCAGCGCACCTGCACCAATTCCTTGGATCAACCTAAAAATAACAAGTTGTTCCATAGTTTGTGACAGACCGGATGAAGTAGATCCAAGTAAAAAAATGACAACTCCAATTTGAAACATAATTTTCCGACCATATAGATCGGCTAATTTTCCAAAAATAGGTGTACTGATGACCGTGGCCAATAAATAAACAGAGATGACCCAAGTATATAAGCTGCTCCCGCCTAAATCCTCAACAATTTTCGGCATAGCAGTACTAACAATTGTCCCTTCAATGGCTGTTAAGAAAGTAGCAATAATTAAGGACGTGACAATAATATTCTGTTTGGTTACCCCTTGCATAATGAATTCTCCTTTTATTTCCACATTACGTTAGATTATACGATAGAATTGGCGTTTATGTTTAACTATGGGCTAGATTCATTAGTTTTATCATACTATGACTATTTACATAATAGAAGTAAGTACATAATTATTTTCAGGTGTATAAAGAAAACTTGGGCGTCCGATCCTTTAGGCGAGGGCAAATTCGTAGTCAGCGAAAAAAATTTTTTCGCTTGCGAGGTAATGCTACCGAAGCTTCTCTAGTCACCGAAAAAATATAAAATTTTTTCGGCTGCGATGTATTCCCGCGAAGCTTTCCTTGTGCACTTATGCGTTAGGAAAGTAGAAATTGAAAAATTTTTACTTTCCTATTAGCTAAAAAAACCACCTGTCTGAAAGGTGGATTGGTCAGATATACTAACCTTTGGAGGAATGTTTTCATTAGGAAAAGCTGGAGAAATGAAAATCCAGAGGAATACGATTGGATTTATAGATTTTCTTATGTTGCGCCAGTCTGATTTAATCCATATATTTTACACTGCTTGTCGAAATTCCGGCTCTCCTAATTTTTCGTTAAATTCAATAACTAAATCTTTATCATCAAAATACCAAATATCCTCATCCTCAATAAAGAAAATAACACCGTCCTTTTCCAGTTGAATATTGGAACGTTCAGGTATATCTTTATCCATTCCCAGTGAAAAGCCGCTAATAAAAGAATTAAAACTGCCGTAACGAATATAAAAACGTACAAAATCTCCCTGATTTAAGGATAACTCTTCTTTGTACCAATTGAAAACTTTTTCAGACATTGTAATTTGCATGATCATCACCTCATCATAAAATTGGGCTGTAATTCTAGAAAACACTAATTGTGAAATATTTCACAAATATTTCTTGCTCTTAGTATATCAGTAAAAGTTTTTCGCGGCAATCTTGATTTTTGGATAATTTGTGAATTTAATTAATAAGTGTTATGTAATTTTTACCTAATTAAATGCTTGGTAAGTCCCCTTTATTTTTAGGTTAACCGATACAAATTTACGTTAATATATGATATAATAATAATAGAAATGGAAGCGCTTCCCCCTACAAGTTCACATTTTTAGGGAAATAATTTTTTATAAATTGCATATAAGGAGGTGAGAACCATGATGTGGATTACTACTATTATAACTATGTTAATCATTTTTGTTAGCATACTATTGTACTATCAAAAGAAAAGTCGACATGGACCGTCAACCAGCCAACCCAATTCTTCCACGCATAAACATTATCAAACGAATAATAAGGAAAATTTTACGTTTATGACTTGCCCACGTTGTAAGAAGTATAGTTACGTTAATAAAAACAACTTAATTAAGATTTGTAATCATTGCGGTTGGAACCTTACCGAGCCATATATAAATACGACCTTCAAATTATTAAAACCCTCGAATAATGCTGATGATCCAATCACTAATTTAAAAATAAATGAGCAGCTCTATATTATGGATGAAGTAATAGAAGATAGTGAAAAAAGTTTTTATGGCATTGCTGTCTATAATCGTAATGGAAATATCGTTGGCTGGTTACCGGAACAAATTGTTGAGGAATTAAGACCAAAAATTACCTTGAGTAAACGGATTTTGGCTAAAGTGAAATCGATTTATTCAGGTAGCGGAGAAATTGAAATTTTAGTAACAAATGACTTAATGAAAATGTGGGGATAACATCATAAAACACTCCAGTTAAGCTTAACCTCCACCTCGTTTTCCTTCAAGCGCGGATGCGACTAACTAACCTCAATTAAATTCCCGCCAAGCGAAAGACCTCATTATAAAAAGAAATGAGGTCTCTTTACTGATTTTATTATTTTGAGGAAAGATATTAATAAAATCTCTTAAAACTGTCAAAGTGGCGTTTCCAATAAGAATTGTTTAGACTAGCAATTTCCACGCCATCGGAACCTGCATTAATAAATTGATTGTTCCCCAAATATATGCCCAAGTGAGAAATGCCGGCTTTATATGTATTTTTAAAGAATACAAGATCGCCAACTTCCGGATTGTTTACATAATACGAACGATCAAAATATCCTTCACTTGAATAACGCTTAATATCTTTACCGGCTTGTTTATAAACATAATAAATAAAGCCACTGCAATCAAAACCGCTTGGCGTAGTGCCACCCCATACATAAGGGATACCGAGTAAACTTTTTGCTACGCTGACTAGCGTATTAACATTATAACTGCCATTGGTATTAGTAGATGTGTTACTTCCGGAATTATTGGAAACGTCAGACCCAGTTGAACCTTGAATGGTTAATTTTTGACCTACATAAATCACATCAGAGCTCAAATTATTCCAGCTCTTTAAATTAGCGACACTAACGCCAAATCTACTTGCAATTTTCCATAAAGAGTCCCCTGCTTGAACGGAATAATCCGAAGAAGCCGAGCCATTTTGATTCGAATTAGAAATTGAATTTGAACTTGTATCCGTTGATGTTTGAGCATTTTTGACAGTTAAAGTATTACCCGGGAAAATTAAGGTGGTCGTTAAATTATTCCATGCCATTAAATCTTGGACGGAAACTTTATATTTAAAAGCAATGCCGCTTAAGGTATCGCCGCTTTTAATCGTATAAGTGATTGTGGAGCCACCTTGTGTACCTGGATTTTGATTGGATGGTGGTGCGGAATTCTGATTACTGGAACTTGACGATTGTCCCTGACCGCTAACGACAAGTACATTCCCAGGATAAATTAATGAAGAAGTTAAATTGTTCCATGCCATTAAGTCTTTTAACGAAATGTTATGTTGTAAAGCAATTTTACTCAAGGTGTCGCCACTCTTGACCGTGTATGTACTTGCTGCTGTTGAAACCGGTTGATTCGTAGAACTTGATGGAGTAGTTTGACTAGTTTCGCTACTCCCTGTTTCCAAAACTTGATTTGGATAGATGACATCAGATGTTAATTGATTCAAACTTTTCAACTGAGTCACACTAACATTATACTTTTGTGCAATTGCCCATAAAGAATCCCCGCGTTGGACTTTATAAGTTGCTGCTTCTGTTTCATTAGCACCAAATAGAGCAGAGGCAATTGCTGCACTTGCTGTTACTGACATGATTACTTTTTTATTACTCAATGGATACCCCCCTTTTTCTTTATATCGGCCATTTCTCATTAGTCTTTAGATCCTATTATTATTATACCTATAATTGTAGAAATTTGGTAGATTTATAGGACTTTGTTAATGTTTTGTAATATAAATGAGGAGTAAGTACTATATGTCGACATAAACATTATAAATTTAAAATTAATTGTTTATTCATTTATACCAATCAATTTTCTATAAAACTAATGTCCTATATTTAATGAGAAATTTTTTGTAAAACCTGTTGGATACCAAATTATTAAAAACCTGTTTTTGGCAATTTTTAACTTCAGACTTTCAGTATTTATAAATATTTATTTAAAAACTCCATATCCTTCTAAAATGAAAAAAATATGTATTTTTGTAAGCAACGTATTTCTCAAAATTTCTCCAAAATTTCTTTTTTAAATATTTTTACAAGTATAGTTACTCAACTTTTTCCAATACTATTTTTAGGCAAATAAAGAAAACTCGGCGATTGCCGAGCCTTTAGGCGAGAGCAGAGCCGTAGTTGCACTTATGCGTTAGGAAAGTAGAAATTGAAAAATTTATACTTTCCTATTAGCTAAGAAAGGAATGGTTTTATGAACTTTCCAGAGATACATACAAATTTTTGGGATGGCGTGATTGCAGTTCCATCAATTGTCCTTCTAACGCAACTATTTAAAGTTTTTCCCATCCCGAGGAAATATTTTCCTACTATTGCTACCGTGTTGGGTTATTTGATTTCAATTTTTATTAGTCATCGAAAAGATTTGTGGGCAGGAATCTTTATGGGTGGCTTTTATGGTTCTGCGGCAATTGGTTTATATGCTTCATTAAAAACCGCTTGGTTAACCTATCAAAAGAAGCAAAAAAATCAGGCTAAGAATGGACAGCGATAACCCGAACAATTTACCTTCCCCAGAAGATACTATCCTTAAACAAGGGCTGCCAATAGGCATGCATTAGCCTTTTTGGACAAGCCCACTCTGCCATTTCCGTCGTTCATTTATATATCCGAGTTTTGAAATTACCAATACGGATAAAATGGATACCCACCGTATCCAAAGGGATAAGGGGAACCAAAAGTAAATGGTGCTACCAGTGTACTACCCAGAAGGCCACCTAAGACACCGCCAAGAAACGGACCGCCAAAGCCATATCCAAATGGTCTGCCATACCAATACGGTCTTCCAGGCCAAAATGGTCTGCCGTAACCAAATGGTCTCCCAAAGATTCTTTCTTCTCCCCCATTTATATAAGGGGAACTGATTTCATTATGCATATACGCATCCTCCTCTTATTTTATAGGCCATTCATTATTAAAATAATGAATCAACCTAAGCTATTCAATTACAAGGTATGCAAAGGTTTTTTTTATGGCTAGGTATGTACCTAAAAGGCAAAAATTTTTTGGATACATCATATTCAAAACCATTTCTTTTGCTTATCTTCTTTTATAATTTTTTTCTATTTTAATTTTCATTATTTTTCATGTAAATTTATAATAGTAATATAGGATTAAATAATTAGGAGGTTACCAAAATTGGAAAAATGGATGAAACAATTTTATGATCTACCGACCACCTGTATTTCTGATGCATTAAATGGCATGAATAATTTGGATCCATCCATTAAACCATTGCAAGATTCATATAAAGTTGCTGGCCGGGCATTTACTGTAAAGATTCCGGCCGGGGACAACACAATGGTTTTGAAAGCAATCAAGGAAGCTTCACCCGGAGATGTCCTCGTTGTAGATGCAAAAGGGGAATCTTATCGGGCAGTTGCCGGAGATTTTGTTGTGAGTTTGGCGCAAAAACTTGGCATTGCCGGTATTATCGTTGACGGTGTTATTCGGGATTTAATCGGTGTCCGTTCCCTTAACTTTCCCGTGTTTTCTAAAGGGACAACTGTAGCGGCAAGTTTTAAGAATGGCGCTGGGGAAATAAATGTTCCGATTTCCTGTGGCGGCGTATCCATTACCCCCGGTGACATTATTGTCGGTGATGCAGATGGTGTCGTTGTAATCCCTCAAGCAGATGCCGAGAAAGTTTTAGAAAAAGCTTTAGCCAAGTTAAAGAAGGATGAACAACGAGAAGCCTCGGCATTGCAAGATGAAGCTTCTGCAAGAAAATATTTAGAAGATCTTTTTAGTTAACCCGGAAAATAGCGGACGATACATTTGTTGTCCGCTTTTTCAGCTAGTTCTTATGATCAAGTTCTCTCTCCTTTTTATAGACAGCTATATGTACCCCGTTTTTAACAACTCCTACCGCTAAAGCAGAGAATTTTCATATTCGAAAAACCTGCAAAATTTCATATTTCTAATATTGTTGACTTTAAAACAAGTCAGAAGATATACTTTCTATAAGATCACATGAATCCTAACCGGAAATGAAGGCTCTTTCAAAAACAGGATTATACTAATCTCCTGAAAATCGAAATTCTTTTAAAAAAATATTTTGATAAAAATTCTAATAGGGTGGTATTTATGCATATTAAAAAATTTGTAACACCTGAAATCATTTTCGGTTCTAATGCAATAAGCCAAGTCGGTGAAGCGTGCCTTCGTTTAGGAGCCAAAAAAGTACTTATTGTCAGTGATTTAGGGGTAGCGAACGCCGGTTGGCTGGAAAAAATTATTCAAATATGTAAAGACAGTCATTTACCTTATGCCACTTTTACAGACATAACAACGAATCCCAAAGATACTGAAGTTGTGAAAGGTGTGTCTGTTTTTCGGGAAAATGAGTGTGACGCCATTATCGGAATCGGTGGCGGCAGTGTCTTAGATGTAGCGAAAGCAATCGCAATACTGGCGACAAACAGTGGAAAAATTAGTGATTATGAGGGAATTGATAAAATTGAAAAACCGCTCCCTCCCATGGTCATGGTTATGACAACGGCCGGTTCGGGTTCAGAGGTTTCACAGTTTTCCATTATCGTTGATTCCGAGCGAAAAAGAAAAATGACCATTGTATCGAAAACGTTAGTACCTGATATTGCCATCATCGACCCTTTTACTTTAATGACAAAGGATAGTGCATTAACTGCCTCAACGGGAATGGATGTGCTGACACATGCGATTGAAGCTTATGTCAGTATTGCCGCGACACCATTAACCGATGTGCAAGCTAAAAATGCACTTTACCTTGTCGCAAATTATTTACGCCCATCCGTCGCCTCAAAAACGAATATGGAAGCAAAAGAGGCCATGGCTATGGCTAGTTTACAAGCCGGACTTGCTTTTTCCAATGCGATTTTAGGTGCTGCTCATGCCATATCACACGCCATTGGTGGCCGATTTCCACTTCCGCATGGGGAAATCAATGCCATCCTTTTGCCGCATATTATGGATTTTAACTTTATTGCCGTGCCGAAACGTTTTACAGAGATCGCTGAAATCATGGGCATTGACACAAGGGGGTTAACACAGCGTGAGGCAGGAAATCGAGCCGTTGCATTTGTCAATCAATTATCAGAGGATATTGGAATTCCGAAAAGGTTAAGGAATATTGGCATAACTGAAGATGAGATCAACCTGATTAGTCAAACCGCACTAGAAGATGCTTGTATGATTACAAATCCTCGCGATATGGATTTTATTCAAGTGAAAACATTGTTGGAAAACATCTTATAAGGCGGTGAACGATTATGCTTGAAGAAAAACAAGAAATGATTGCCCAGTTAACAGGAATAAAATCTTCTAAAAAAAATTACTACACGGAGCTAAAGAAAACGGTCGAACAATTGGAAAAGAAAAATTTACAATTAGAAATCATGAACGAAATAATGAAAAGTATAAAAGTTGATATGCCGTTAGACAATATCTTATCAAATATGATTGATAAATTGCAGATGCTCATCGATTTTGACCATATCAGCATATCTTTACTACAAAACAACAAACTTGTTCTCGTCAATGTTTACCCTAAAGACAGCCGCTGTGTAAAAATCGGTTCGACCATTTTTGAACATAATTCTCTTTATTGGACTGCGTTAAATGAAAAAAAATAATTTTACAGGAATTAGTCGGCTCACCCATTCATTTCTATGAAAAAAAACATTTAGCAGCACTTCATTTACAAACGATTTTAGTACTTCCCATCTACAGTAAAAATAAAAAAATCGGCGTCTTGTGTATGGGGCGTACGGATCAAACCATTTGGAACGAAGATGAACTGTCCTTTCTTGAACAACTGACCGATCATTTGGCGATAACCATTGAAAACGTTCAATTATACGGTGAAGTTTTACATGCGAAACAACAATGGGAAGACACATTTAAAGCAGTTGATGATATGATCATTGTGTTTGATAAAGATTTACATATTTTACAATATAATGACGCGGCAAATGATTTTTATCAAATTCGGAAAAAAACGAACCTTTTAATAAATGAACCATCATTGAAACAATTAATTATCGATACATTTAACGCTCAAAAAGCCGGTTATTTGGAATTAAATTACCCGGATCAAACAATCTGTGAAGTATATAGCTATCCGATTCATAATAAAGAAAATAATTTATACGGTGTTATTGCTTATATCAAAGATGTAACAGGAAAAAGAAAAATGGAAGCACAGTTGATTCATTCCGGAAAATTGGCTGCGATTGGCGAAATGGCTGCAGGGATTGCCCATGAACTGAACAGCCCGTTAACAGCCATTTTAGGAAATTCCCAGTTGTTATTGAGAGATTTTTCAAAAGAAGATCCGGTCTTTTCTCTCCTTTACGATATAAAAAAATGCGGTGATCGCTGCAAGCAAATCATTAAAAGTCTTCTAACTTTTTCAAGACAGGACGAGTATATTTTTGAACCTGTATCTTTAAATGAAGCGGTCAGTCAAGTACTAAATCTAATAAAATATCAATTTGAAAAAAATCAAATTCAATTTCATATTCATTTACAACCGGATTTACCTTTAATTGAGGGCAGCCGGACTCAGATTGAACAAATCATCATCAATTTACTATTAAATGCGAAAGATGCCTTGGAACAAACATCACGACAAGAAAAGGCAATAACAATTAAAACCTCTTATCAGCATAACGAACTTCATTTAACTGTTAAAGATAATGGAATCGGAATTAAAGAAGAACGGATATCGAACATTTTCCACCCGTTTCATACAACGAAAAAAAGCGGAACCGGGTTAGGATTATCGGTTAGTTTAGGAATTGCCAAAAAACATAACGGCTCCATCGATGTGATTAGTCAACTGAATAAAGGAAGTACTTTCACACTAAAATTACCTGTTCAATCTTCTCAAGGAACTGAGGTGAAAATGTGATCAATTTATTAATTATCGATGATGAAATCGAGATTGGTAACTTTTTGTCCCGCCTTTTTACCGCGAAAGGATATCGGGTACAAGTTGTAAATAGTGGAAAAGAGTTTTTTTCAATTAATTTTTCCTTACAAAAATTTCATGCCGCGATGATTGATTTAAAATTACCTGATGCGGATGGTCTAACCCTTTTACAACAACTAAAAAAGTTCCAACCTCGCTGTAAGGCCATTATTATGACCGGGTACAGCACGATAAAAACAGCTGTGGAAGCAATAAAATTCGGTGCTTCTGATTATATTGAAAAACCATTTGATGATATTGACTTATTGGAAAAACAAATAGACAGCTTACTGGAAGATAATGATAAAACTGCACACGAAACTATAAAAAGCATCGCCCATGAAATCGGCTTTATTACCGGCAAAAGTGAAAAAATGGAGCAACTACTGAAAACAGCTTACAAGGTGGCTCAAAAAAATGTGAATGTGTTAATTGAAGGGGAAACAGGCACAGGCAAGGAAGTTTTATCCAGATTTATTCATCATGCAAGCCCAAGAAGCCAAGAGTCTTTTATCGGGGTCAATTGCGGTGCCATTCCCGAATCACTATTAGAAAGTGAATTGTTCGGTCACGAAAAGGGAGCCTTTACCGGAGCGACTCAACAACGGAAAGGATTATTTTCCATCGCCAGTCAAGGTACATTGTTTCTTGATGAAATTGCAGAAGCGTCTCGTTCAATTCAGGTAAAATTGTTACGGGTGTTGGAAACACGAGAATTTATGCCTGTTGGAAGCGATAAAATTTTCCGGACAAATACGAGACTCATTGCAGCAACGAATGAAGACCTCCAAGAAGCCGTGAAAAACAAAAAATTTAGAGAAGATTTGTATTATCGATTAAATGTCGTTCATTTAACAATCCCACCGCTTCGTGAGCGAAAAGAGGATATTCCGTACCTAATCGAACACCTATTACAACGCTTTCCTAATTCAAATATTACTTTTTCAGATGATGCTCTGGCCTATTTGCAAAGGTATGATTGGCCCGGAAATATTCGTGAGTTAGCCAATTTTGTTACAAGAGTTGTAGCTTTAACCGATTCAAATCAAGCCGTTATTACACCTGGTGACTTGCCGATATCCTATTTTGCTATCTCTTCACACCCGAATATAGGAAGAACAATAAGTAAAAAAAGTGAAGAAAGCGAACTTGAAAGTTATCTTCATCGTTGGACAAATCAAGTTCTCACAGTTTTTAATCAAAAAGAAGAAATAAGTTTAGAAGAGATTCTCGACCAGGTCAAGGATCTAGAAGCATATGTGGGGAAAGCCTTTATCATGAAAACGCTTAAAGATGTTGAAGGAAATCGAAAAGAAGCGGCAAAAAGACTGCAAATTACAATGAGAAAATTACGCTACTTACTTAATGAAAAATGACAGCACTAAAAACACGAACAGGTTTCAAGACATCCAAATCTTGAAACCTATTCTGACAAAGTATACAATCAGGTTCTGAGAACGATCTGATTTATTCCACCTTAACGAGTAGTAACAAGTTTACAAAGAAGAAAAATAGGGGACCGGCTACCTGCATGCGTCCGATTGGTGCAACTCACCTAGGTTGAAGATCCCCTGATAATAATTCACTTTATTCCATATTAATCCAGACACTCTTCACTTCTGTATAATTGTTTAACGCATAGCTTCCCATTTCCCGGCCGATTCCGGATTGTTTATAACCGCCAAAAGGACTTGCCGCATCAAAGACATTATAACAATTGACCCAAACCGTACCTGCATCTAAGCGATGTGCAATATAATGAGCCTTTTTAATATCTTGCGTCCAAACCCCAGCAGCAAGCCCGTAGTGAGAGTCATTCGCTTTTTCAATCAGATCATCTATATCGAAGAAGGGCATGGCTGCGACAACAGGACCAAAAATTTCTTCTTTCGCAATGGTCATAGAATGGTTTACGTCGGCAAAAATTGTCGGTGCAACGAAATAACCTTGACTATAAGGGATATTCCCACCGCTTAACAGTTCTGCTCCTTCTTCAACCCCTTTATCAATATATCCTTTCACCCGTTTTTGTTGCTCACTGGATACAAGCGGCCCCATCGTTGTATCCTCCAGCAAGCCGTTTCCTTGTTGAATGTCTTTTGTCAAACTTACTAAATCACTTACCACATTATCGTATAAACCTTTTTGAACATATAAACGACTACCGGCACAACATACTTGCCCTTGATTAAACATAATACCCATTAACGCACCCGGAACTGCCTTTGATAAGTCAGCATCAGGCAAGACAATATTCGGTGATTTCCCGCCCAGTTCCAACGTGACGCGTTTTAATGTTTCACTGGCTTTTCGCATGATCATTTTCCCGACAGCCGTTGATCCGGTAAAGGCAACTTTATCGACTAACGGATGTTCGACAAGTGGTGCACCTGCTGTTTCCCCGAAGCCCGGTACTACATTAACGACGCCTTTAGGAAATCCAGCTTCATCGATTAGTTTGGCTAAATAAATAGCCGATAATGGAGTTTGCTCAGCGGGTTTCAAGACAACAGTACAACCGGTTGCTAAAGCGGCACCAAGCTTCCATGCAGCCATAAGTAACGGGAAGTTCCACGGAATAATTTGACCGACAACACCCACAGCTTCATGTCGGGTATAGTTGAAATAATTCCCCTGTACCGGAATGGTTTGCCCGACAATTTTCGTTGCCCAGCCGGCATAATAGCGAAAATGTTCAATTGCTAATGGAACATCGGCGTTCAACGTTTCACGAATAGGCTTTCCGTTATCCAAAGTTTCCAACTGTGCCAACTCTTGTTTATGGTCTTCCATTAAATCAGCCAGTTTATAAATTAAGCGGCTTCTTTCAGCAGTTCCCATTCTTGACCAAGGACCACGATCGAATGCCTCCCTTGCAGCTCTAACCGCTAAATCGATATCTTCCGGACCGGCCTCGGTAACATTTGCCAACCTTTCTCCTGTCGCTGGATTTACGGTTTCAAAAGTTTTTCCGGATTGACTATTCACCCATTCTCCATTTATATAAAGCTTTTTCTCTGATTTTAAAAATTGTTCTAATCTAGGAGATAGTTTTACTCCTTTTGTATTTACATTTTGCATTCTATTCCCTCCCCTTTTTACCGGGGGAATAACCCCCCAGTGTTAACGCTTTCAAAATATTATGAAATACTTAATACAACACGTCCATTAATTTTTCCATCTTCCATCCGTTTAAATACTTCATTTATATTATCAAGTGGCTGCACTTCAATATTTGTCCGTACTTTTCCTTGTGCCGCAAATTCAAGAGATTCTTGTAAATCTTTTCTCGTTCCCACAATAGAACCTTTTACCGTAACCCCGTTTAATACCGTGTCAAAAATCGGAATTGGCAGTTCGTCATTAGGAAGACCAACAACAACTAATGTTCCGCCTCTTTTTACCGAATGATAAGCTTGCTCGAATGCTTTTTTCGTAACCGCAACACTAACAGCTGCTTGTACGCCGCCAACTTGATCTTTGATTGTCTGAACCGGATCTGTCTTCATACCATTGACGGTTAAATCCGCACCCAATTCTTTTGCCAACTCTAATTTATCATCTTGAATATCAACGGCAATGACATTGAACCCCATTGCTTTCGCATATTGCAGGGCAACATGACCAAGACCGCCAATTCCATAAATCGCTACCCAGTCCCCTGGCTTTGCTTCAGATACTTTTAATGCCTTATAAGTGGTTACCCCTGCGCAAAAGATCGGTGCAACTTCTTCAAAACTTAAATTTTCCGGAACTTTAACGACATAATTAGCCGGTGCTTTACAATATTCTGCATAGCCGCCGTCAACAGAATAACCTGCATTTAATTGATTTGGACATAAAGTTTCTCTACCTGTTAAACAATATTCACATTCACCGCAAGCTGAATACAGCCAAGGAATTCCAACTCGGTCCCCCACTTTAATGGAAGTAACCCCTTCACCAACTTTTTCTACAATTCCAACACCTTCGTGACCGGGAATTAACGGTAACTTTGGTTTGACCGGCCAATCACCGTGTGCCGCATGCAAATCGGTGTGACAAACGCCGCATGCTTTAATTTTCACCAGAATTTCCCCATATTCCAGTTCCGGCACCGGTACCTCCTTGATTTCCAATTCTTGTTTGAACTCATTGACAACTGCAGCTTTCATTAAATTTTTTGAATCCATTTCTACCTCTCCCCTCAAAATTTAACATTCACTATTTAATTTGCAAAAAACGTGCCAATTATGGAGGCGCTTTCCCCCTATTATTTTTCGCTTGCGTTTGTTAGCTGGATTTCTATATTCAAAGCCAGTACTGTACTTGTTAGCGATCAAGAATTGGTATGCCTAGAGCCGAAAAATTGGCACTTTCCGCCGTAATTACGGCTATCAGTGACAAATAATTGGTCCACGCGTCCGGGAGTAAGACTGTAAAAAAGAACAGAGATTCTGGACATAGACAATATAACTAATTCAAAGATTCTCTCCTATCTTTTTATAAATCAATAATAATTAAAAAAGAAAAAGGCCGACAACATATAGGTATCCGCCTCTAAAGCAGTTTTTCGATTAATCTACTCCTGAAAATATTCAAATAATAATGATGTCATTAAAAATATCATTGCTAACGACTTAGCCATTGGAATTTATACCGATTTTTGGGTGAGGCAGGATTATCTGATTAAAAAGGGTGACATTGTTCCGATCCCATTTGAGTATAGTGAAGCACCAGTACTTTCTTTAATTTATTTACAAGCAAAGAACAAACATGTTTCAATTGCAAAATATCATTGCTGATCTGGACATTACGCTAGGATTAATCGGCATTAGTGACATAGGCGAGTTAAATCCATCAATTTTAGGTAGAGCTAAATGGAATAATCCAATTTCCCCGTAAACATAATACGACGACGAGAATTGATCTCGTCGCCAAATATAAGTTAGAGCTCGGGTACATACCCAAGCTCTAATTTATCAAATTTGTTACAATCGCTGGCCTTTTTTCTGACCGATATCATCATTTGGTGAGTTTCCAGTTCCGTCCCTTGCTTTACTATTCGGTGTACCAAAAATTTGATTGTCTTTCGTAATTTTGTTTCCGACTAAAAATTGGTCTTTTTTTCTCATATTTCATTCCCTCATTATTGATTTATCGAGTATTTGTTCTGTCATTATTGGCCGTGCCGAAGAAGTCATCGACAATATCATTGAATCTGTCAAACAAACCATCATTATTATTATTATTCGTGCGCATATCATTTGCAAACGTATTTACACGATCATAGAAATCAGGATTTGCAGAAACATACACACGGGAAATTCGGTCATCTGCCCGGCGAACAGCATCGGCAATTTTTTGTTCAAATGCATTGGATACCGGACTATATTGAGCGGTATTGTTTGCATTGTTATTTGCTCCATTTCGATTCGTTGTTTCCCCATTTTGTGTGCCCATATTTTGACCGGCTCTATTTCCACCTATCCCTGTACCACCATTTTGACCCGTATTATTGGCTGGACCAACATCTTGCCCGGTAGAATTGCCGCCGGATCCTGTACCTAAATTTTGACCTGTTCTATTTCCATTGAACCCGATACCGGTATTTTGTCTATTATTGTCACCGGCAAATGTACCAGCATTTCGTCCAGTCTGAGTTCTGTCATTTTTATTTCCCGCATCATCATTTCCATTAATAGTGCCATCATCTGTATTATTGTTATTGTTGTCCGGATTTACTCTCCCGTTTTCCATAAATGTATTTCCATCACCATCTAATGCCCCATTGCGAGTTGCGTTTCCATTATTGTCAAAATTTACATTTGTCGTTCCTTGATTATTGGTATTTCCACGATTATTTTTGGAAAGTCTAACCGCAACATAAGCGTTATTGTTGGTAATGAGAACATGCGCATCTTCCACTTCTTTCAACTTCTCTACTTCACGTTCAGCAGCTCTTGATGTCTTTACATTTTGATTGTTACGGGTATTATTTTTCACATTCATTGGTCTTGCATTATTGTTATTGCGTGTATTTTGGGTAAATTGAGTACCATTATCGTTATTGTCGCCGGCATTGTCATTGTTTGTACACCCTGTAAGACATAAAGAAGCAACTGCAACACCTGTTATGAACCATTTCATTTTCATTTTCTTCACTCCTTCTCTGGTTCTCGTCTATATCATGTCTTGTTCATGAAAATCTATTCGAGGGAGAAAATGCAAATTTGCTGGAAAATAATCGTTATTGTGATGGCATGGTATGTGAATTTTTGGTTAATAATGAAGGTAATCATTATTTTCGAAAAATCTGTTGTTACAAATCCATAAATTAATCTGCCGAGTTCCTAACGGTGAGATGGCACAAGGAGGTAATGTGAATGAACGACTACTATTATCAATTAGCAACAGTCGTTTATGATCAATTTGGCATTGATCCTTTTGAAAAAATTATGTATAAAAATTACTACTTAACTGTACAAGATTATTTAATTACCGTTAGCATTGACGATGAAATCAAAAATATCCTTGCTTTACTAAAGATGCTTCCCGATAAAAATGAAGCACAAAAATTCATTAACAGTGCAATCACTTATAATATTCAGAGCGTTTTACTTGGAGAAAATGGAAATTCAAAATACAGGTTAAAAGAAATCAATAAAATATTTTAAAACAAGATAGTCCAAATTAGTGCAAAATTGCTTTCGTATATGTGAAACTTCCATCAATGAGAGAGTTGAAATTATTTCACAATAAAATTCCATTATTTCACATATTTTTGTCGTATGTCTGGAAAATTTAGTGTATAATAATATTAACTAAGTAAAAGGAGGCATCAAAATTAACACAATGGATCATTCCGTTTCTTTTTTGCACAACTAATTTTATATGCAAAATTTACTTTGCCATTCAGCAAAGAACGGGATTCCTGTGTCTAATTTGATGTCTAATCGTTCGGAAACTTTTATATTCAACCGGTCTATTCCGGTTTCTTCGGTTTGTCCATTTTAGACGCGAGGTTCCTCGTGCCTTTTTTGTTTGGCAAAATATAGGGGGAATCTGTATGTTTTTACTAAAGGCAAATAATCTGGCCGTTGAAATTGCCGGACAAAAATTATTTGAAAATGTCTCCATTGAAATAAAAGAACAAGAACGAATTGCACTGATCGGTGAAAACGGCATCGGGAAAACAACACTCATTAAGGTCCTTTTGGGAAGGCTCCCGGCTCAGTCCGGGCATGTCCAATACGGCGTAAATAAAAAAGAAATTGGCTACATGGTGCAAGAAAATCAGAGGGATAATGGAACGGTCATGGATTTCGTCATTGCAAACCATCCGAATGCAGTTATCAAAAACGAACTGACACACTACAGTCAACTACTTGCTGAACAACCGGAAGACTTACAGGTGATTGAAGAATATAACAAACGGCTGCAAAAGTATTTAGACGTCCATGGTTACGATTGGGAGATGAATGTAGAAAAAACGTTAAAACAACTTGGCATCCCGGAACCACTTTGGAATCTTCCCTATGCAAATTTAAGTGGCGGACAAAAAACACGGGTGAAGCTAGCGAGAGTCCTGTTACAATCACCGAAATTAATCATTCTTGATGAACCGACGAATCATCTGGACATCGAGTCGATCCACTGGCTTGAAGATTGGCTTTTAAATTTCAAAGGAAGTGTGTTATTCATTTCCCATGAACGGGAATTTATCGACCACGTCGCCACATCAACCTATGAGCTGACCAAAAGTGGGACAAAAAAATACTCAGGTGGTTATTTCTCATATAAGCAGCAAAAAGAACATGAATACAAAACCATGCAAAAGTTGTATGAAAAACAGGAGCAGGAACGTAAAAAACTGCTAGAAACGATTACCCAATACAAACAATGGTATGATAAAGCAAATGCAGGTGCAAGTGTACGTGATCCGTATGCACAAAAGAAGGCGGCTAAACAAGCGACCAAAATGAAAGCAAAAGAAAAAGTATTGGAAAGATTGGAAAAGGAAAAAATTGATAAACCGGAACTGACCAAAACGATTTCAACCAATTTTGTATCTGATGATTTTGGCGGAAGAAAAATGCTTGAGCTGATTAATGTGACATTTTCCTATAGCACAATGCCGATTTTTTCCAATGTTTATTTGGAGTTAAATTGGAGAGATCGATTGGCGGTTGTTGGCCCGAATGGAAGCGGGAAAACCACATTGTTGCAACTAATGGCAGGTATTTTAGAACCCGATTGTGGCCAAGTGAGAAGAAATCCGCAGTTAAAGATTGGCTATTTCTTTCAAGAGCTGGAAAATTTAAATTTTGAAAACTCTATTTTAGATGAAATTTTGATGATACCGAATATTACTCAAGCGGATGCTCGAACGATTTTGGCGTGTTTCTTGTTCCGTCGCGAAGATGTTTTTAAAAAAATCAGCACATTAAGTATGGGAGAAAAATGCCGGGTTGCCTTTGTAAAACTGTATTTTTCCAATGCCAACTTACTTGTACTGGATGAACCGACCAATTATTTCGACATACCAACCCGAGAAACGATTGAAAATGCTCTTATCGTCTACCCGGGTTCAATTGTACTTGTTGCCCATGATCCGTACCTTTTAAGGAAAGTAGCCAATAAAGTAGCGTATATTAAAAAAGGTAAAGTTGATTATTATCCCGGTAGTTACCATGAATGGGAAAAGCATCAAACATTTTCAAACCCGGTTCAGCTAATGATGAATAAGCTTGAAAAATTACAACTCCGATACACACAATTAATGACAGATGAAAATGTAGATCCGGCTCAAGAAGAAAGCAGACTGGCTGAAATCAAAAAAATTCGAGTAGAAATCGAGGAAATCGAGAAGAAATTAAATGGTTCTTGAGAAGTCTGATAAAACCATTCCTTATTAAACGGTTAGGTCGGTAAAACTTCCATCAGTAGGGAATCTTTTGTCCCACTGATGGTTTCAAGCGTATTTCCTCCTTATCCATAAAAATAAATCCATCATCCACTTTGCTACAAAGACAACAATTACATAACAGATAAGAAGATGGATATAATTAATTTCTTGGTACAGTTTAAATAGACCCATCCGAACGAGAACCGGTTTGAAAAGGAAGGAAAAGATTACCGCAGTCAGTAAACTGTAGATGTAATAATTTTTTTTGCGTTTGATCGTCCATTGGTAAACAAGCATGAATGTTACCGGGACTAGGCTGGCATCTAATGATAAACCGGGTATTGGCGGAAGGACGGGGAAAGGATAATTCCAATATCCAAGATTTCTTCCATATAAATCGATATATCCGAAAAGAACATGAATATTATATCCGTAAAAACAAATTTGAAATAGTTTGCTTTTGTCAATTTTAAAATAGAGAAGTACAAGTGGTGCAATAAGAAAGAAGATCATCAGCCAATATTCAAAAGTAGTAAAAATACGATATTCAAAAAAGTATTTATTAAGTGCCGCTTGTGCACCTTCGATCATTTTTACGATTTTATCGAATTGTTCGATACGAATATCCAATGGAATCATCCTTTTATGGAATTTATCTCTATTGACCAATATTTTGGCTATTTTTCCACTTTCTATTCAAATTACATCTCGGCTTTACTATATAAGTCATAGAAAAGGACTCGATTCTGATCATTTATAAAAGCAGCCCTATCCTTTTCAGCTATCATTTTCACGATCTTCTTGTTCTCTTACATCATGACCACAACGAGTACAATATAATTTTCCACCCTCGTGAACCCCATTGAAAAACCCATTTTCACAATAAACATATTTACCACAAGACACGCATTCTCCGATTAATTCCCTCATATGAACATCCCCTTCTTTTATGAATCATCCATCTATTTCAATTATACCTAAATCGAGTTGCACTGCATTCCTTTAATTTTTATTGAATATATTGTTCGTTTTTTATATAATAAGTATTAGTCAGCAGTACTTTTGGAAAAATGAAAAACCGGGAAATAGCTCAGCTTGGTAGAGCACTAGCATGGGGTGCTAGGGGTCGCAGGTTCGAATCCTGTTTTCCCGATATAATAAAGACGTGGGTATTGAGCGGTTTTCAGTTTACTGGATGCCGTTCCTTCATTTTTGAGGAATTATTATGAAAAGGGGAAGGGAATGAAATGAATAACGAATTAAAAACAATGCTAGAATCAATCATTCAGGAAGCATTAAAACCAATCAAAGAAGAAATGCAAACAATCAAAGGTGAAGTCCAAACCATTAAAGGCGAAGTCCAAACCCTAAAAGGCGATATGCAAACAATTAAAGATGAAGTCCAAACCCTAAAAGGCGATATGCAAACAATCAAAGGTGAAGCCCAAACCATTAAATCTCAGGTAAATGAAAATACACAATTATTAAAAGCGGTCATACACCGGCAAGAAGAAACGGATGCTAAATTGGATGCCATTTCCACTGATGTTCATAAGCTGCACGGAGAAATTAACTATATAAAGGAAGAGATGTCCGATATCAAGACTACTGTTGACTTCACTTATCAAAAAACAACCAAAAATGAGTTGGAAATCTTCAAGTTAAAACAAAATTGACTGAAAAAGTGCTATACAAAAAATTAGAAGAGCACGATTTTAGTGTGTTAAATGTGAGATCTTTCTTATGAAAACCCTGTTTCATAAATAAAACCACTTCACTTTAGTTGTGAGGTGGTTTGTTTGTTTTTGCTCTGTGCTCTATAAGTTTAGAATTTCTTTAATATCCTCTTCTGTTAATTTGGCAATGCCTTCTTCTCCGGCTTGAATGACGGTATCAATTAATTCCTTTTTATTTTGCTGCAACTCATACATTTTTTCCTCAATGGTTCCTTGGGTGATTAAACGGATCACTTGCACAACCCGCTTTTGTCCGATTCGATGCGCCCTTCCTGCTGCCTGGTCTTCAACTGCCGGGTTCCACCATAAATCATATAATATAACCGTATCGGCACCGGTTAAATTCAATCCGGTATTTCCTGCTTTTAAAGAAATTAGAAAAACATCGCCTTCCCCTGCATTGAAACAGTCAACCATATCTACGCGTTCTTTCGGTTTCGTTTGACCATCTAAATAAAAGAACTTGACACCTGCTTGTTCCAATCGTTCCCGAATAATCGCTAACATACTAGTAAATTGAGAAAAAACAAGCATTCTCCTGCCATTTTCTCTTCCATTTTCAATCATTTCCATCAACTGATCAAGCTTACCGGAATCACCTTGGTAATTATCAACAAATAAAGACGGATGACAGCAAATTTGTCGCAATCTTGTTAATCCGGCTAAAATCTTAATTTTACTCCTTTCAAAGCCATTTTTCTGGATTGATTCCGCCGCTTCCGTTCGGATTCTTTCAAGATAAGCAAGATACAATTCCTTTTGTGGCTTGGTTAAATCTGAATAATTGATTGACTCTATTTTATCCGGCAACTCTTTTAAAACATCCTTTTTCACCCTTCTTAATAAGAATGGACGAATCATCTTAGCAATTTTTTCAGGCTCGATTCGGCGAAATCTTGTTAATGGCGGGAAAAAGTTCGGAATGACTCTTTGAAAAATCGACCAAAGTTCATCAACGGAATTTTCAATTGGTGTACCGGTTAAAGCAAAACAAGTTTCTGCATTGATTTGCCGAACCGCTTTTGCTGTTTTCGTTGTATGGTTTTTGATTGATTGTGCTTCATCTAAAATAAATGTACTAAATTGATATTCCAAGTATTTATCAATATCTTGTCTTAGTGTTGGATAAGATGTAATTAGGACTTGTGGTAAATGATCATTTTGCAAAATGTCCTGTCGTTCTTGCGGTAAACCGATAACTACTGCAACATCCAATATCGGCGCAAATTTTTGAAATTCATTTTTCCAATTATAAACGAGAGAAGCAGGAGCAACAATCAAAGCCGGTTTGGTCGACTCACTTTCTGAAAAAGATGATAAAATAAGGGCAATTGCTTGTACTGTTTTACCGAGCCCCATTTCATCGGCTAAAATACCGCCAAGTTTAAAACCAGCCAGTGTCTTCATCCATTGAAACCCATTATATTGATAGTCACGTAAATCTGCCAGTAGTGTATCTGGCACAGAAAAATCAAGATCTTCCGGGTGTTTCAGATGATGCAACAAACGCCGAAACTGATTTCCATATTTTGCCCCGCTCCCTAAATCGTTTTGCAACATTTCATCAAGTTGAATGCCGCGGAAAATAGGCAGTGGTATTGTTTCATCTTGAAGCTGGCGCGGATTTATTTGAAATTCATGAACAATTTGCTGAACGGTTTGAAATTCGTCCGATTGCAAGTTGACGAATGCTCCATTGTTTAGGCGATAATACCGTTTCTTTTCCACGACCGATTGCAAAATATGCTCAATCTCTTGGCGATTTACATCTTCCATATCGAAACCAACTTCTAACCAGTTTTCGGTTGAATTCACATCAATATTCACGGTTGGTGTACTTTTTTCCGGTAATAACAATGATTTTACCGCCTGTGTTAAGTAAATCTCCATTTTTTCTTCAAGCTGGGGCAATGTTTCATATAAAAATTCAAAAATTCCTTCTTCCCCTTCAACATATAATCCGGCTCGATTATATTTCAAAGACGCAGATTCAATAATGTCCATTATTTCCTCTTCTTTTCCGGTTTGCCGCATAATGATTGGCCCATTTGTCCGGTCAGAATTTACTACAAACGGATCGATTTTGTGCTTCCCATAACAAAACTCAATCGAAATGGTTAATATATTATCGATTCGGTCCACATACATTTTCGCTTGCAATGGTAATTTGACAATTTGGCTTGCCACATGATCCGTAATTTTCAGTTTGCTTGTCTTTTCAATAACCGGAACAACTTGAGAAACAAATGGTTCAATTTGATCATCGGCAATGGGAAGAATAGGTGTACGCATCCTGGAAATCATATTTTTCAATTCTTCTATTATTTTTTCTTGTTCCGGAGAAATTTTATAAAAATAGTTTTTCTTTGAGATATATCCATAAAAATCCCAAAATTCCCAGGATAACAGTTGACTCAAATCCAATTGAAACCCATTGTCAACTCCTTTATCCAATTTCAAGGATAATGGGTGCTGATTAGAAATGACTTTTATTTGATTATATACATGTTTGTCTTTTTGAAAATGAATCGTCCGGCCTTCAAATTTTGCTAATAATTGGTCGATGAGCATGGGCGGAATTGAAATACTGCGTTCTTCCCGTGAATAGGAAGATTGATCGTAAGGGTCATATATTTCTTTATAGAGTTCATCGTATTTGATTGCTTCTATTAATAGATCGATAATTTCCTGATCTTGTTCTGTAAACATTTGTTCTATCGGATCATAAGAGTACTTGGCAGTAAAAGAATATTGGACTTTTTGATCCACAGCTTTTAAAAACTCTTTTATTTTTTTTACTACATAAGTTCGGTTTAACCCGACTTTCATTTCAACCGCTAAAGTTTTTGGTAATCGGTACGAGCCTTTCTTCACCTCAATAATCCAGTCTACCATCAATGGTTTGCGATTTTTTTGTACGGTTTGGTCAAAATTCAGTGAAAAGGTGGAAATTGTTTGAATGAATGAATTCGTTAATTCCTTCATATATTGAGCTTGTCTGTCTTGTTCACTGCTCCTATTTAGTTCAGATAATGATTTGATTTTTACAGGGATATTGGCACGTTCATGTATTTTTAATAATACAGCAGCAATATGTTTACAAGGACCCCAATATTCAGAAAAAGCAGGGCAATCACAATTATAGCTAATTCCATCTTCTTTAGCTACTATTTCCACTTCATAGGTATGTGTTCCTCTCACCTCTGCCGACCATTTATAATTAATCGGATCATAATATAGATTTCTGACACGTCCGGATTTATAATATTTTAACCCACGTTGATAGGTTGTAGTTGTGAACATCCTTTTAATTTCACTTTTCGTTAGCTGGTCAATATTCATAAACATCCCACCTAAAAATTAGTTTCATATATACCTCTCTAAACATTAGGCACTCTTTACATAAAGGGAGAAAAATCTTTTTTATAGGACTTTCTTTCTTTCAACTCGGGTATTACGTATATAAACATATATAATACTAAACCAGTAACCAAGCCTGCTGCAACATCAATAATTGAATGTTGTTTGATTAATACCGTTGACATACAGATGAATACAAGCATTAATCCGGATGCGAGTTTCCCGTATTTTATTTTTGAAAATGCCTCCGAGTGTCGAAGCGCGGAATGTGTCGCAATGGAATTGATTACATGGAGACTTGGACATACATTCGTTGACGTATCGGTTTCATAAATATGTTTTATAAGCAGTGAAAACGGATCACTCCCGGTAATGACCGGTCTTAAATTTTGACCATGCGGAAAAATCGCATAAATCGTATAAGAAAAGGCCATAGCAATACCCATAAAAGTAAGCATACGATAAAAATCTTTTTTGGAATGAAGTCCGGTATAAATTAACCCAAAAGCTACATAAAAAAACCACAGTAAATACGGAATGACAAAAATGGGGATAAAAGGAATTAAGTCATCCAGCGGGCTATAGATTATGAATTTTGGTATATTCGTAGCCTCCAAATATTTAAACCAAAATAACAGCGGTAATAATAACAGTGTCCAAAAGAAGTGTTTATATGTTTTAATAAAGCTTTTCATATTTTCAATTATCCTCCGAGTGAGATGGGAACAGGTTGATCGTCCCATTGATTTTTGCGTGCTTCTCTATAAGTGCTTGACGATATTTGCATTTTATATATGATTGAAAGAGTTTATTATTTACTACTTCACCTTAAACTAGAACCTATAAAATTATTATAACGATTATTAGCCAAAATGAAACCTAGTAATATAAGAGTCTTCATGGTTAATCCTGCCAAGCGGGAAATTAAATACGGTCTCAAAATCATTATCTTTAGTTGGCTTTTATTATAATATCGTTATTCTGGTGAACATGTCATCTATTTTTTAGTATTTTTTTCTAGTAAAATACTTTAACAAACCCTGTCTTCTTTCTAAACCGTAAAAAGTTTAAGCAAGAAAATTTGTCAAGAAGAGGAATTTAAAGAATCATAGTAAAATTTTTCTATTCAATATATAATAGTTTCATAAAGGGAAATAATTTTTCACAGGGGAAAATTGGTACTATACTGGTCAATTTTTTCATGATTCTATTTCATTACACATTGGTTTAGGAAAATTCTTGTTTCTTCATACACGTAGCTGCAAAAACTTGATTCATTTGAGTATCCATCTTGAATTCCTTATAAATGTTGCTATTTATTTAGTTCATTGAAAAAATGCATTCGAATCGTTATCATCACCTCCGAAAAAAATTATCTAAAACTTGTAATCATACTAAAATACAACTTAGAAAGGATAATTGAAAATGAAGATGACAATTGGAAAAAAACTGTTTGCTGGATTTTTTGCGGTTTTATTTTTATTAGGAATAACAGTAGGAGTTAGTTATTATCAAATCAATACCGTTGATAAAAATTATACAGACTTAATTAATGATAAAGCGAACAAGCTCATTATGATAAAAAGTTTGGACATACAAATAAAAAAAGAGCAGTCTAGTTTACGCGGTTATTTACTTTTAGGAGATGAAACTTCCTTAAACAATTTTAAAAAGGCACATGAAAGTTATTTAAATACGAGTAAAAGTTTGAGTGATGTCATTACTCACAAAAAAGCAAAGAAATTTTTAAGTGAGTTAAATCAAATTGAAGATGAATATTATCAATTCAGTAAAAAGGTATTTCAACTAAAAGAACAAAATAAAACCGATGAATATACGACTCTGATATCTACAGAAGGCCGAAAGATAGTGGAAAATTTCGATAAAAAGATAGAAGAATTTACAGATTATCAACAAAAATTATTAGACAAAGGAAATAATGATACTACTACTGAAGTAAAATATATCATTCGATTAATGCTGATTTTAGGTTTCATTGCCATGTTAACCGGTATTTTCATTGCCATCTATATGGGTCGGATTATTTCAAAGCCGGTAAAAATCGTAGCACAATCTGCTAAAAAAATTGCATCAGGAGACCTCACCGTAGAAGATATTAAGGTGAAAAACCGAGATGAAATTGGCGATTTAGCAGCTTCGTTTAATCAAATGGAGAAAAGTCTCCGTGAAATGATAAAAAAAGTCGAAAAAAATGCTGAACAAGTGGCTGCATCGGCGGAAGAACTAACAGCCAGTGCAGAACAAACGAGCAAAGCAGTTGAACATGTAGCGGAATCTACGCAGGAAGTTGCCGCCGGGATGGATAAACAAGTGCAAAATGTGGAAGAAACTTCACAAACGATTAACGAAATGTCTGTTGGAATTCAACAAATTGCAAGTAATGCTCAAATTGTATCCTCCAGTGCGATGGATGCATCAGAAAAAGCGTCTGAGGGAGGTCGTTTATTAAAAACGGCTGTAAGACAGATGCATACAATTAATCAAACCGTAGATGGATTATCTAATGTTGTTGGTGAACTGGGAGAACGTTCAAAAGAAATAAATCAAATCATTGCAGTGATTACCGATATTGCTTCTCAAACAAATTTGTTGGCATTAAATGCGGCAATTGAGGCAGCAAGAGCCGGTGAGCACGGCCGGGGGTTTGCTGTCGTTGCTGAAGAAGTGCGGAAACTGGCAGAACAATCTGCACAATCAGCAAAGCAAATTTACCAATTAATATCTACAATTCAGGAAGAAACTAATTTAACCGTTCAATCAATGGATGCTGCAAAAGGGGAAGTATTGTCGGGAATTGATGTTGTGAACACTGCCGGAAATTCCTTTACACAAATTGAGCGCTCGATTAATAATGTTACTGTCCAAATTCAAGAAGTATCATCAGCTGTTCAACAAATGGCCGCAAGTTCGGAACAAATTGTACAATCAATGAAAATGATTACTCAAATATCCGAATCATCTTCTGCTCAAACAATGGCAGTTTCTTCCGCTACAGAGGAACAATTGGCATCAATGGAAGAAATCACATCAGCAGCAAACTCGCTAACAAAAATGGCTGAAGCGTTACAATCGCTCATTGAAAAATTTAAAATTTAAGGGACATGTTCATTGTCCCTTTTTTAATGACCCAAATGAAGTTGTCCCAAGATGTCCCTTTGAAATCCGGAAAGGGATTTGGTAAAATTAATATTATTTTTGTATAATATTTTGTTTGAGGTGGACTGTTTGAAGCAATTAACAAAAAAGGAAATACTATTTTTCGGTTTTACATTGTTTTCAATGCTTTTTGGCGCAGGAAATTTAATATTTCCCGCCTATTTGGGAAATGCGGCGGGTGACAACGTTTGGCAAGCGGTCACCGGTTTTATTATTTCCGATGCCGGGTTAGCCATATTAGGGTTTATTGCAATAGCCAATGCCGGAACGTCTGATATTTTAGCAAATAGAGTTCATTCAACCTTTGCCTTTCTTTTTCCATTGGCAATCTATTTAGCGATTGGACCGGGATTAGCGATTCCACGTGCAGGAAGTCTTGCTTATGAAATGGGGATCAAACCTTTTTTACCTCATACTGGTGCCGCAGCATCTGTAGGACTATTGGTTTTTACCATTATTTTTTTCAGCATCGTTTTTTGGTTTGCCAAATCACCGTCAAAACTGGTTGATCGTGTAGGGAAAATATTAACCCCGATTTTACTCATATTAATTTTTACCGTCTTTGTCAAATCTTTATTTATGGACGCAGTACCATTGAAAAATGCTGTCTCTCCTTACAAAGAAAATCCGGTAATAAGAGGATTTTTGGATGGTTACCAAACGATGGATGGACTTTGTGCATTTATTTACGGAATTATTTTTACAAACCTTTTCACTGTCAAAAAAATTACAAATCGTTCCTTGCAAATAAAATATTTAATTTCGTTCGGACTTATTTCGGGGCCACTGAAAAAGTCAATCTGAAAATTCGAAATAATTATATGTATAATAAATTGAAAAAAATACCCCCAATATTTGGTATAATAAAGTTATACTACAAACCAAAACCAAACTGGGGGTATCTATCATGCTTAAAGAAAAAGATAATCAATTAAGCATCTATTCCATATTATACGATAAAATTCCTGAAAATCATACACTTAAATTATTAAGAGATGAAGTAGATTTTAGTTTTATCAATAAAATGCTTGAAAAAACTTACTGTAAAGAATATGGAAGGCCAGCAAAAGAGCCCGAACTTATGGTTAAAATCTTGGTGTTACAAAAACTCTATGACTTATCTGATGAGAAAGTTATAGAAAATTGCTCATTAAACCTTGCATATATGTATTTTTTAGGAATCAATCCGGAAGACGACCTCCCTCACCCAAGTCTTTTGACAAAATTTCGTAAAAGTAGATTAGAAGGCAATCTCACCATAGATGAAATTATTATTGAAATCATAAACCAATGCATTGAAAAAGGAATTTTACAAAAGGTTTCTGGTATAACGATTGATTCCACTCATACAGAAGCCAACACCAAAAAATATAGACCGGAACGAGTCATGAAACAATTAGCGAAAAAAATCTTTAAAACGGTTAAAGAAGAAAACGGAGAAATACCAAGTGAAATCAACCAAGAAATCCCTGATTATAAAGAAATAGAAAACCATGATGAAGCTAGAAAAACAATGAAGTCCTATCTTGAAGAAACGGTATCAAAGGTAGAAGAACTAGTTGAACTAGAGAAAGCACCTGAAACAAAAGCACTCGTTAATAATGCGAAAGAAATTTTAGCAGACCCGAAGTTTATAGAGCAAAGAGGGGTACGATCGATTGTCGACCAAGAAGCGAGAATAGGGTATAAAAGCAAAAATGATCCTTTCTTTGGTTATAAAACGGAATTTATGATGACAACAGAAGATCGAATAATTACAGCTGTACATACTGGTAATGGAGCTTATGTGGATGGCACGAAGTTTGATGAATTATTAGAGTTAACCAAGAAAACGAGAATAAAAATACCAGAAGTGTACGGTGATAAAGCCTATTTTAAAAAGCCAATCTTAGACAAAATCTCTGAACTTAAAGCAAAGGCATACATCCCTGTAAGTGAAGCTGCATATCGCATAGACGAAGAAAGATTCAGTTATAACAAAGATTCTGACGAGTGGTTCTGTAGTCAAGGAAACAAAACAATCAAAAAGAAACACTACATAAGAAAATGTGGAAAAGAAACGTATAATTACTATTTTGACAGAGAACAATGTAGAAATTGCCCAATGCGAGAAGTTTGCATAACCGGAAAAACAGTCGGGAAAGTATTAGGGATCGGAATCAACACCCCAGAATTTTATGAGTATAGTCAACAACAGAAATCGGAGGGATTTAAAGAGAAGTATAAAAAAAGAGCATGCCAAGAAGGGAAAAATGGCGAAATGAAGAATTTCCACGGGTTAGATCGTGCCAAATGGTACGGTCTAAAAAGCATGGGCTTACAAGCCAAGCTCACAGCCTTGGCAGTAAATTTAAAGAGGATAGCCGCCATACTATCCTCTAAAAAGGCGAATTATATCCAAACATTTGTCATTTTTACTAATTTCTATGGTAAAGAGTACCATTTACAGAAAATTCATCTAAATTCTATTGTAAAAAATACCATTTACAGAAAATTTCTTACACTACACAGCAAATTTTACATAAAAAAAATGGCTTTTTTCAGTGGTCACTTATTTCCGGTGTCCTTTTATCCATTTGTTATATTATCATAGCTTATTTGGGTACAAAAGCGATAATTCCGGGAACAGTTGATCATGGAGCCGTCGTATTATCAATCGTAATGACTCAATTGTTAGGGAATGGTGGAACAGTTCTATTAGCTGTGCTATTTTCTGTCGCTTGTTTAAGTGTTTGTATCGGGTTAGTTACATCATGCGCGCAATATTTTACAACTGTGTTTTCAAAAATATCTTACATTCAATGGGTTTTGCTTTTATGTGTGGCAAGCGGTGTTGTCGCAAATCTCGGTTTATCACAAATTTTGAAAGTATCCGTACCGATTCTCGGATTTTTATATCCGATTGCGATTACCTTAATGATTTTAGGTATTTTACATTCGTGGCTACCTTCCTATTCCCGGCCGGTTTACGTGATAACGATAATCATGGTCGGATTATTTAGCTTGTTGGAAATAATCAATTCGACCATATTTAATGGTGAATTTAACCCATATTTATTATGGATTCCATTGCAAACGGACGGATTTGGCTGGATTACCATTGGCGGGATTGGATTCGTCTTAGGGAGTATTGCCGGCAAAATATTACCGAACACCGGGCATACAAACACAGCTTGAAAAATTCGCAAAACTCGTGATGATAGATTAAAGATTGGCTAATGGAAGTGGTGTGGGTATAGGCTGAGGCCACTGAATAACGCATGTGCAATATATTAGGCTAAATCACTATCAACAACAAAGACTAGTTTTGTTGTCTGGAAAGTATTGCACTCTTTCAGTGGCAAAGGACAAGTTCATCGTCCCCTTTTTGATCTATTTACACTTTTTTAGTAGCCTCGGACAGGTTCATCGTCGCTTTCTTATAACCATCGGCTCACCTGTCCCCTTATGCCCCGGTAATTTCTTCGGCATTTCGATTTATCTCATCAATAATCCCAATAATTTTTCTTGCATCATCCATATTATCCTTGAACAATTCAACAATACTGCCGACAGATCTGAACGGTTCTTGCCGCAATACATTCTTATCAAGTGTTCCGTTTTTAATGACATAATCAACAATATGTTTAACAAAACGAATTTGGTTCAGATTTAACCGCTCTTCGGATAGAAATTCTGAAAATGCGGCATTGGCTGCTTGCGGATCTAAGCCGACAATTTGCCGAACAAGTTTAGTAATCGGTGTATCACCATAATCCTTTTCATAATCCTCCCGTGTTCCAAGTTCTTTCCAAAGAATATCTTCCAGGATTTTTACATCTTGACTTGTTAGCGGTTTATTATGGTTCAACTTGTAAATCGCCATTTGGTCCTTATGTTGGATTAGATAATGTTCTACTTTCTTTCGGTAACTTTGCAGGTCATTAACATGGAACATTGGACCATTTTCTTTAACTTCAATCACTTCATCTTGGAAGTTTGTATAATAAATTTTTTGTTTGTCTCTTTCAATAAACTTAATTAAGTCTCTTAGTGCTTCCCGGACTTCATCCAATTCAAATATATCAGCACTTTCCCAGAATTCCTCCGTTAACACTTTTTCGATAATATGCTTTTGTTCCATCACTTGTGGAATCGTACCAAGTTGGGAAAGAGCCTCCGCTGTTTGAATCACACTTCGAATCGGTTTCGTTGCGTTTTTCGTTTGCAATTTCGCCAATTCAATCGTATACATCAATAAATCGAACCGTTTTGCAAATTCATCCTCTTGAATTGGAACAATAATTGGTGAAATATGCTCTTTAACTTCATTCGTATCAACAACAGATAACGTCACCCAATTTTCCTTGTTTTTAAATTTCTCCACAAATTGAAGGTGCTGGCGGACACGGAAATTTTCACTATCCAGAGCAAGGACATCTCTTGTTACTTCTTTGACTAATTCCTTACGATGATTGATATATTCTTCTGTTTGATAATCGATTCCTTGCAATTCACGAATGATATCCACTTTGGCATTAAATAGTTTTTCTGTCAGGCTCTTCCCGATTTGCGTGTCCATTCCCTTTGGATTTTCCCGAAAAAACTCGAAGTTCCCGCAATAATCAAAGATAAGGAAATGGGTTTTGTCCTGGCCAATTCCGAGTAAATCCGGACAAAGTCGAGTACCGCGTCCAATCATTTGCCAAAACTTTGATTTTGACCGAACCTTTTTAAAAAATACGAGATTTACAACTTCCGGAATGTCCACTCCGGTATCAAGCATATCGACGGAAACAGCAATTTGCGGTAGCTTGTTTCTTTCTGAAAAATCGTCTATTAATGTTTGAACATATTTAACACTATAATCGATGACTCTGGCAAAATCCCCTTTATATTCAGGAAATAATGCATCAAATCGTTTGACAATTCTTTCAGCATGGATATGGTTCTTCGCAAAAATAATTGTTTTACCTAACTTGTCGCCGCCTTCTACCTTGATACCTTTTTCCGTCAAGTCTTGCAGAACCATATCGATCGTATGGTCGTTAAACAGCCATTCATTTAAAGCAGAACTGTCTATATCTTCTCTGAAATCGCCATCATCAAAGGTTTCTTCATATTTTTCCTTTTCTTCTTCGGACAAATCATCATAATGAATGCCCTCTTCCAAAAACTTAGTCTTTGTTTCAATGGTTCGATAATCAACTAAATAGCCGTCTTTCACAGCTTGATCCAATTCATAAGCGAATGTCGGAACCCCATTTTCCATTCCAAATACTTCATACGTATTTTTATCAATTTCATCTTTCGGGGTTGCCGTTAAACCGAGTAAAATCCCGTCAAAGTAATCGAAAATACTGCGATATTTTTTATAAATGCTACGGTGCGACTCGTCAATAATAATCAGATCAAAATGACCGACTGTAAACAATTTTTTCCCGTCTTTTCTTTTTGCATCGTCAATTGCATTCATCATTGTCGGATAAGTTGAGAAGACCATCCGGCTTTCTTCCGGGTTATCCTTGTTATCAAGTAGATTGCATAAGGTTAAACTCGGGAGTAAGTTGTTAAAACTTCTGTATGCCTGATTCAGTAATGTTTTTCGGTCTGCCAAAAACAGGATATTTTTTACCCAATTACGGCGTGTCAGGACATCGACAATGGATATGGCTGTTCTTGTTTTTCCGCTTCCTGTCGCCATTACAAGGAGCGCTTTTCTTTGGTTTCGGCTTAATGCGTCACAAACCGCTAAAATCGCCTCTTTTTGATAGTAACGATTACTGATGTTGTCATTAATTTCGATATTTGTTAGTGGATGTTTCATTTGGCGCCGTTCCATTAACAGGCTTAGTTCTTCTTTATTGTAGAAACCGGATACTTTCCTTGGCGGATAAGGATCATGCCAAATATACGTTTCAAAGCCATTTGTGTAAAAAATCACAGGGCGAGTACCGGACATTTTTTCAATACAATCCGCATACAATTTTGCTTGTTGCCGGCCTATTTTCGGATCTTTTGAGGTTCTTTTTGCCTCCACGACAGCAAGCGGTTTTCCATTATCACCAAATAATACATAGTCGACAAAACCCTTCCCTTCATTGTTTGGCATGCCAACAACCGGATATTCGCGAACGATATCTTTATGAAACTCCCAACCTGCTAATTTCAAGTCTAAATCAATATATTTCAGCCTTGTTCCAAATTCATCTAACTCATCCACTTGGAAATGATAGTCTTCTGTATTGCGTTCCCGTTTTTCCGTTACTCTTTTACGAAGATGTTCATTTTCTTTAGAGCCTTTGCCAAAATGCTGTATCTCCTGAAGCAGTAGGCAGTCAGACAATTAAAGATCGTGGATTTATTCCACTATAGAAAAAGGTATTTGCACGAATATTATGACAAGTATAAAAGAAAAAATGGTGAGTTTTAATTTCAGTGGATAAATTCGCTTATTATCAATATCTGAATTTTTCCATTTCAGTCGGTTTTAGACGAGTTTTAATAGATTAGGCTACTCATTCCCCTGGTAAATATTGTAAAATGGAAAAACATAATTATTTTTGAAAAAAAAGTGCCATGAAAGTCACTCCTTTGGTAAGATATAAGTACTACCCAATATCCAGTATCCAAGGAGTGATTTCATGACTACTTCTATTCTAACACAAACCAGAGATTTATCAATACAACAAAATTTGATTCCCCACAATTGGCAAGACTATGCCGATATACCCTTTGTCATTCCGGCCATGTGTTTTCCATGGGAGATTTTTAAACCGGTTGAACGAGATTACTACACCTTTTTATATTTGCACCTAAAAAAGGAAAGAGCACATGATCATTTTAATGAAATACAACCAGCACTATTTTCAATACCGGAGGAAGAAGATAAGTCTACGTCTTCCTTATTTCATTCCTCTCCTGCCGGGAGAAAACCGCATCCTTTCATGCCCTTTTTTCGTGCTTTTGAACTGGCCTCTTTACAATATATTGAAGTGATGGTTGAAAGTGTCTATTTACAAGTGAAATCAAACCCGCTATTTGCCGCCATGTGTGGATTTACGGAGAAAATTCCGAGCTACCGTTCCTTTGCTCGCTTTGATCAAATCATGACAACAAATGATCTTTGGGAAAAAGCCCGGCTATTGGTGGTTGAATATAATAAAAGGGAAGGCGTGGTTGAAACTTTTGAGAAAGCAGTCGCCGTGGATACATCACATATAGAGGCAGAAGCAACGTTGAATAAAACAAGGAAGACGTGTTCTTGCAAAGGTGATTGCGATTGCCCCAGAATCCTTACAGATGATAACGCAGGGGTGATGCGTAAAAGCAATGCAGTCTCCTATATTGCGCATAAATTATCAATGGTATGCGGGGTGAAATCCGGCTTGCCTTTGACGCGGGAAGTATTCAAAGGAAATACACCTGATGGGAAAACATTAGAAACGACATTGGAGACGTTTAAGGCGGAGCACCCCGAGATGGCTGAGCAGTTGGACTTTATCTTGGCAGATGGAATCTACCAAACGCCGGAAAATCAAAAAGTGACAAAGGACGTATTACAGGCGAAATTGGTGGCACCCATCAACCCACGGAACCGTAAAGATAAACCAACTTCCGCCCGGGGAATTGAAAAAATCAATCGGTACGGCACCCCCATCTGTATCAGTGAACATAAAATGGACCTTAGAGGATCTGATCGGGAAAAGGGGCAATATATTTACACTTGTCCTGTATTTCATCCAAATGCTAGGCAAGAAGGACTCACCTGCCCGCTGTCGAATCACGTGGAATGTTGTAATGGGGCAGCACAAGGAAGAGTATTTCGGCTGGACTTTGATCAAGCGCCTCAAGTAGACGTCGAGTTGCCCCAACATGGGCGGAAATTTAAAGTGTTATATAGTGCCAGAACGATCATCGAACGAATCTTTGGCATTCTAAAAGACGGATATAGTCTCCGTCGTGTTCACAAGCGTGGAAAACAGGCAGTTGAAGCGCATGTGGATCGTTGCATGATATCTATGCATATCATGGCAAATATGGCGTATCATCAGACAGGAAAGGCCAATTGTGGATGGACACGCCATCGACTGAATTAAGTTATTCACAGGTGGATATGTGAATAAGTCAAATGCAGCGTCTCCTTTCCACAAAGGGCAGTGAAAAAAACCCATTTTGTGAAGGCAGGATACGTATGCCCTTTTTTGGAGAAAAATAGCCATTTTATTTTTATTAAATTTAAAAATCTGGAAGAAAAGGCAAAAAACGAGATAATTAATTTTCCAGAGCCTCGCTCAAGGGTATATTTTTTATTTTGGCAGAGGCTCTTAATAATTTCTTCCAGTTTTCGGTCTTTAGCACTTAATTGTTCATATAAATCTTGTAATTCTTTTGGGCGTACCGGTTTCTCTTCTCCAACCGGGAGCAAGGATTCATCAAATTCACCGGCCGTAAATTCATCGGAGTAGCAATAGTCAATCCAGGCAATAAATTGGAACAGATGATGAAGCGACAAAACCGCTTCATCCCGGGTAACCGGCGCATTCGTATGGACTGCTTGATTGCCGAGCTTTACGACATACTTCATGAGCGGCAATAAGTCTTCATCAATAATGCCTAAAAAATTCGGATCGTGAATGAGACTAGAAAGATTATCTTGGTATGGCACTTTTACCGCACTGTCAAAACTATACACCCACTTTACCGCTAGCTCCAACGCACGCCGGGACTGAATCGCACTGACAGCCGGGCTAACAACTAACCCTTTCTCTGCCTCAAAACAAGCATTGGTAAAATTTCGATACTGTTTTTTGTTTTTTAGAAAGCTAAAGTTTGACACGTATACACCTCCCTTTAATTAAAGGCTAGAAACCTAGAAACTTTTTTTCGGTAAATGATTCACCTTTGAATGCTTTTTGCATTAACGAACTAAATAGATTTTCAAGTTCTCCAATGCTTTCCTGCATTAACCATTTCTGTTTTTCTATTTGACTTACTTTGTTCGCAAATTGTTCCTGTAAACCTAGAGGGGGTGTAATAATCGGAAAATTTTCTATTTGTTTTTTTGTTATTGCTTCTCTTGTTGCCCCTCCACTTGTAGATATTTTTAATAAATAATTTTGATAGATTTTATTTGTAAACATATAGCTTAGAAAAATAGGATTAATCAAATGTTTGATTACTCTAATTATAGATACATGCTGATTGACTCTAGCAGGTAAAACATCGTCAGGAACAATACAACTTCTTGCCACTGAAGCACCAGTAATATTAAGTAATATGTCATCTTTACTAACAGTAACATTTTTTAGCTTTTCTGCTTGTTCTTCATCTATAAAAGCTAAATCAATGTAATTAAATTTATTATTGTAAACATTCATGCTTCTAATCAAACTAATACCTTGTTGCTTATAACTTGCATTTCCACCTTTTGGAGTTGCTCCTGAACCAATCTTGGTAGTAACATCTTTACAAATAGCTAATTTCCAACCTTTTGGATTTGTAATTGGATCCCCAAACATCTCCAAAAATACACTTTGTGTTAATTGGTCTAATGATTCGATTTGGGCTTTGCGTCTTTCTACCAATGACTGTGCTTTATCTAATATTTTTGAAATAAACACCTGTTCTTCAAAAGAAGGCATAGGAATTAACAAATTTTCAAGTGCCTTTCTTGATATATGTGGATAGTAGCACCCGTACAAGTATCTCTTAAATATTGGAATTTAGATTGCAAAAATTTCCCTACAAAAGGTATATAAATATTTTTGGTTTTTGCTTCCAAAACTGCCAATGTACTTCCTATAGCTCCTTCTAAACCGTAAGAAACCGTTCCAGCATTTGCCCCATCCCAAGCAATAATTATACTTTCACTGTTAGCATATACGTAATTATCATCGGGAAAGCAATATTTTACACTTCTGTCATCCCTCAAATCTTCAATCTGGATATACCTTACTTTATTAGGACAAGATTCATCAACTGGTTCAACTTTCTTACCTTTTTTTATCTCAAATATTTCTTTTAACTTTATCTTTTTCATCTAACTAACTCCTAATTAGTTCTTTTAATTCTTTTATTCCCAGTATAATTTCCTGTTCATATTCTTCTATTTTTTTAAGAATAACTCCCGGAGCTTCATACTCCACTTCTTCATACTCGATTTCTTTATATTTATTAATCGACAGGTCGTAGTCGTTTTCCCGCAACTCATCTACCGGTACGAAGAAGGATTGTTCGGTCCGTTTACGTTCTTTTTCCGCTTCAAGATTATTGAACCTTGCAATGATATCCGGTATGTCGTTGTCTTCAATCGGGGTGCGTTTGTCGTCCAATGAAAATCCGTCTGCTTTCATATCATAGAACCAAACATTATCCGTCCCACCTGCACCGGTCTTTGTAAAAATCATAACAGCTGTAGATACACCTGCATACGGTTTAAAGACCCCGCTTGGCATGGAAATAATGGCTTCCAGTTTATGATTATCAATAATCTCTTTCCGAATTTGTTTATGTGCATTCGAACTACCGAACAACACACCATCCGGGACAATAACCGCTGCCCGACCACCCGGTTTTAAGATCCGAATAAATAAGGATAAGAATAATAATTCCGTTTTCTTTGTTTTGGCGATTTTCAACAAGTCATTCGAAACCGCATCATAATCCAATGACCCTTTAAATGGCGGATTTGCCAAAACCATTGTATATTTTTCTTTATCTTTATTAATCTCGGAAAGTGAATCCCGATAGTCAATGTTCGGATTGTCAACCCCATGAAGCATCATGTTCATCGCACCAATCCGAAGCATCGTCCGATCCATATCATTGCCGTAAAACATCTTATTGTGAAAATGTTCTTTTAAGCCTTGGACAAGAAATAAGTCATTATGATGTTTACGTAAATATTCACTGGCTGCCACTAAAAATCCGGCCGAACCCATGGCCGGGTCGATGATGATGTCTTCCGGCGTTGGTTTCATTAGTTCCACCATCATTTTTATAATGTGTCTTGGTGTCCGGAATTGTCCGTTTGTGCCGGCTGTGGCGATTTTTGAAAGAAGATACTCGTATAAATCTCCTTGTACATCACGGTCTTTCAAGGGTAAATTATCAATTCCGTCGACAATTTTTGCCAGCATATTCGCCGTTGGAATTAAAAACATCGCATCACTCATATACTTGGAATAAGCTGAATCCTCTTTGCCATGTAGGCTTTTAATAAAAGGAAACACCTCATCCGATACAACCCGATACATTTCTTCCGGTGAACCAAGCTGTTTGAAACGATGCCAGCGCAAATGCTGTTTATCTTCGGGAAAAATTCCCTCAAAAGGAATCCCGAGAACTTCCGCTTCCTTTTCTTTTGTCGTTTCTGTTTCGTCTAAGCCTTTTATAAATAAAAGATAGGTAAATTGTTCGATGACGGTTAACGGATTTGTAATGCCGCCCGTCCAGAACGTTTCCCATAATTTATCAACTTTATTTTTCAATTCACCTGTAATCATTACTACCTCCAAAATCCCTATCAAAGTTCAATTTTGATTCTATTGTACCATTTTTCAATAAAATTTTTTATCATGTTCCACTTCATTGATATCATTTTTTAAAAATTTTTCTAGCCCGGCAAAATTAATTGACGTCTTCATTTTTTCAATGTCGAAAAATTTTTATGGAAACAAACGTTCTTATTGTGTATAATATAATTAATAATTCAAATTTATCAAAGGATGGGGTAAAATAATGGGAGAAGTACTTGTTCTGGAGAAAAGGGTGATCTATTCACCCGGAACTGATTATGACGCACTTTGGAAGAAAATTATCAGTGAACTGTTTGAGGAATTTATTTTATTCTTTGCACCGGATTTGTATGAGGCCATTGATTTTGGAAAAGGAATTGTCTTTCTCGAACAGGAACTGCACAAAGTCATCATCAAGCATAAAAAAGGGAAGAAAATCGCAGACAAAATTGTAAAGGTTTCCTTGAAAAACGGGGAAGAAAAGTATGTGTTTATTCACATTGAAATTCAAGGAAAAAAGGATCCAGATTTTTCTAAACGAATGTTTACTTATTTTTATCGTTTGTTTGATCGCTTCCAAGAAAATATTTATTCCATTGCCATTTTGACCGATTTGTCTAAATCAAACAATCCGCAGCCGTTCCAATATTCCTTTTACGGCACTGAGCTTATGTATCGCTTCAATACTTATAAGTTTAATGAAGAGGATATTCCTTCTTTGAAAAAATCTACGAACCCTTTCGCCATTGCAGTATTGGCAGGCATTTACCTACTTCAAACGGAGAAGAACTATCACAAACGATATGAAGTAAAGAAAAAATTATTAAAAGACTTTATCTTAACCAACACAAATCTTAAATCTATTTATGCGGAAGCTCTTTTCTACTTCATTGACTATTTACTGTATCTTCCTCATGAGCTGACAAAACAATTAACGAAAGACTTATCGATTAACATTGAAAAGGAGGCAAAACATATGCTGTATTCTGAAAAAATTAAAGAAGCACCTACACTTGCTGAATATTTTAAAACTGTGAGGGAAGAAGGATTTGAAAAAGGAATTGAAAAAGGATTGGAAATGGGAATTGAAAAAGGAATCCAAGAAGGAATCGAAAAAGGGAAAATGGAAGAAAAAAGGAATTTAGCAGCTGAGTTGTTGCGGGAAGGTTTTTCAGTTGAAAAAGTGGCAAAAATGGTGAAGCTAAGCCTTGATGAAGTGAAAGAAATAGGAAAAAATTCGTGAATGATTTTAGCCAAGAACTCGGGTTATCTCCTCATATTAAGAATTGCTTACGTATCGGTTAAAAAAACTTCCTAGACTGCCTATCCGTAATAAAACTTGCATATAGTCAAAGGCAGTCTATCCCTGCAAATAACTTGACAGAAATAACCCGCTCCTTCCCACTTCAACAAATGAACAATCATTACTTAACTAGGGACTAAATCGAATATGAATCTTTTATTACTCAAAAAGTTGATATACGGAGGTCTCTCCATCAATGGACTTTGCAATTTCAAATGCTTCTTGCTGATGCTTTTTGTTGTTAATCATCTCGTACATTAATCTAATTACAAACATTAATGCTGAATTACCATCAATATAATCGATTGGTGCTATGTAAGAATGACAGCCACATTTAAGAAATGCTTTTGCTAATTTTTCTTCCCCTAACGTACAACCAGTTGCAATCACTTTTATATTTTTTAAATTTGAATGTCGTTTTACATCAAGATAAGTAAAAAACTTTCCTCTAGGTTCATCAGGCTCATAAACATCTTCACCCAGTTCAGGCATACACAGTCTCCCTTCATAACCATGGAATGCCAAAATTAAATAATCACACCTCTGGTCCAACTCTTTACCGGATAAAACATCTACTAAATCATTTGGTCTCCCAATCCAATGTACTGTAACCCTTGCCCCAAAATATTCAAGCGTTGAACGGATAGCGAATGCTTCCATATCACAATTGGGTCCAACAACTAATGTAATATATAACTCCGGTCTACTCATTAACCTAACTCCTTTTTTCATTTTATCTACTTTTATAATTTTCTTCACTACTAGACAGTGAGCACTTGACTACTCATTATCTCTCAATACTTGATATTACTTGCCAAAGTTAAAGCGATTCCAAAACTTTATAATGAAACTTTCCCGTAATAAGTAAATTCACATCTTTACCGGAAACTTCCTATTAACTAAAAACTCATTGATTGCTTTTGCATATTCTCCCGGTTGTTCACGATTTAATTCATGACCCCCATTAGGAATAATTTTTAAGCTTGATTGATTCATTATTTTTGATAGTTGTTTTGAGGCTGAAAGATTTATCCGATCTTTTGAACCACATATAATCAATGAGGGGATCGTAACCTTACTAAGTTCATCTTTCAATTTCAGATATCTTAATGAATGAACTAATTCAATGATTTGTCTTTTTGTAATATTCATATTTCGATAACTTCTTTCTGGCATTAATCGGAAAATCAAATCTTGAATTGTTAAAAGAATTTTATTAGGAGACTCAAACTGTGCAGCTGAAACGATTATTCCTTTTAATAGTGGTTTTTTACGAATTGCTTGTTGTAGGACTAGAACACTGCCTAGAGATAATCCACAAAGAATGTAGGGTTCATTCAAATCATCTAAAACAGCAGAAACATTTTTGTTTAGGATATTTAAATTAACTGAATCTGTATTAGAAATACCTGAAAATAATGAAATGGGTAAGGTATTAGCTGTTGGGAGCTCATCTATAACATCTCGCCAGTCCTCAGTAGACTGACCCAATCAGTGAAGAAAAATCAATTTCATATCAGCGAACCCTCCTAAATGGAAACCGGGAAATAAACGTTTGTTATTTAGTATAAATTACCTTTTTGTTATATTCCATATATTTAGTAAAAAAGAAACGCAAATATTGAGTAGCTTTAATGGCTAGTGGTGCTAACCCAATTCCAATGACAAAAAGAAGACAACTAAGGATTGTTTGAATCATATCAAATTTTTGTATGCCCATTAAGTTTACTCCCAGCAAAATAATTGGAGCTGACACAAACGAAACAACAATAGTCCAAAAAGAAAACCATACTGCAACTAATGCTGTGGCAATTCCTAGAAATAGGACAAGATTAAACAAGATGACCCCAATCAAAGCAAAATAATTAATTTTTCCCATAAATATTCCCCCATTTATATAATCTGTATAAATTTAAATTTTAGAGGATCATTCAATACTTGCCTCTGAAAATTCCTCAAGATTGCCAAAGCACTCTCAAATGATTAGCACCCAAAAAAGTTTTTTGAAAGATTTACACTAAATAAAGAAATAACCATATAAAAAATATTGTACTTTTAGTGTATGTCTTTTAAACATCTTGGGTGCTAACTAGTAGTTTTATATAAATTTAATAGATAAAATCATCTGACTTTTGCAGTAAAAACCAACCGTTTATATCCATTTTTATACTCAAGGGCAATTTTTTAGTGCCTGTTTTTCTAAATCCCGGCTATTCGTTTAATTTCTCTATACTCCCTTCTTTTTAAAAGTTTTTAAATTTTGAACCATAATAAGGAAAAATTATTCTTCAATTCTTGTTAACTTCACTTCAACTTTAAATCGATCCGGATTTTTTTCCAAAACTGCGATGAACCGTTTTAAGTCTTGAAAGATAACAAATCCTTCTGTTTCGTTTTCATAATTCATCGTAAAGGATTCCGGCTTATCATTATTTTCCCCATTTCCTGATACATCCGGTTCAGATATCTTTTCTGTTTCTGCAACGGCAACTTGGTTATTTGAAGATAAAAGTGTATTAATCAACGTCTTCATTTCCTTAAACTCACTCATCAGTTGTTCAACACGTTCATCCCCTGCATTTCCAACTTGTTCTTGTTTGGATTCCTCAACAGCCGGAGTAAGAACTTGTATATTCCCTTGTGCTTTATCTTTCTTATATTCATCTATCCACCCGTTTTTGAGGGCTAATTTTTTCAGATTGTGTTTAAAATTATGAACGGCAGAATCTCGTTTCCCCCAAATTTTTGCAAGCGATTGAGCATTCCACTTTTCTGTATATTCGGATATAAGAAACCATTGATCTTTTTTTGGAAGCTTTTTTAAATCATTAAATGGAATTACTTGTTTTGGGTCAGCGTCCGGTCTTGAGTTTGGAAATGTCCGTTTCTTCTTCATTTCCTTTTTCTCAAGTCCTAAGTCTGCCAACAATTGATGGTATACCTCTTCTTCAACACCTAATGATTCTATGATTTCACTCTCTGAATAGGTCTCCCTCCATTTCGTTAGAATTTCCGTTTGTCGTTCTTTCGGATGAGTTTTTAAATCTTCGTAGGTCATTAAACTTGTAAACATATTGTACACCTTTACCTTTCCTGATTTTTTATATTTCTTTTTTTCTTTCCCTCTTAATAAGTCACTGGCAAAATAGATTTTCCTATTCCATGTTTGACTCCTTTTCCCCTTTTCGCATATGCCCCATAAGAACTAATCTTCTTTTCTTGAATTTCTGCATAATATGTTTGTTTTATGTCATTATACACATTTGGCACCGGTATCCTCCTTAGGATAATTTGAAAATCTCTTTGCATTTCATATTCTTTCTAAATTTAACGTTACAGATTTGGGCTATTATTAGGGAATTTTTTGTTATTTTTAAGCACCTTTGTACTATTTTTATTGTCTTAATCTTCAGGGACGATTTCTCTTCCTACCAGTTGTTTGAGGTACATAAAAGCATTTTTGATTTTTACATGATATTCCAATTTACCTACTTATTTCTTTAAGATATCTACTAATCAATGGAAATCTTTCTATATTATACTAGATCTCATGTGTATTATCTACATTGAATGAAAATTTCGCCACTACTTCATATAAACTTTTTAGGTTGTCATATTTAAAACCATCTATGAAATGGTGAGGATAGTTTTATATCTCTATTAATTTTTTGTACTAGATAGAAAGATAAAAACAAATGCAAACATTCATTTTATATCGTATAATTATATAAAATGTCCCAGGGGGGGAATTTTATGGTTATTGAACATTTAAGACCAATCTTTTATGTTATTCTCTTATTTTCCATTATAATAATGCTTACAGTTATTATAAAGAAAAAATCAGTACATAATCTAATAATTACTTTTTATATTGTCACATTCTCAATATTTGCAATTATCTTATCGGGAATTACACTATTTCAATCCGGTATGATTGCAGATGAAACTGGAAATGCAGGAGACGAAATTAGTTTTTATTTATTCATCGCAGTTGTAATCATAAATGTAGTGAATATTGCTTTAAGTTTTTTAAAGAAAACTCGGCGACTGCCGAGCCTTTAGGTGAGTGCAGAGCCGTAGTTCAGCGAAAAAACATTTTCGCTTGCGAGGTAATGCTACCGAAGTCTTTCAGTGCACTTATGCGTTAGGAAAGTAGAAATTCAAAAATTTATACTTTCCTATTAGCTAAGAAAAAATGTCAAAAAAAATTAGGTAGATAACTAACCGGATGAAAATAAGAAGTGGAATCAGTCGGCCTAGAACGAAGCAAGTGAAATAATTATATACATCTTTCTGCCTCTATTGCTTAAATGAGGAATAAAAAGGAAGTCTTTTTGCCACCCTAATTTTGTGAAATATTAAAAACTTGTGAGGATTTTGCTGCTGCTTGACGGAATAAAGCCTCATGATTGATTATGGGTATCAACTTTTGAAATAATATAAGTGCCTATACTCTATTGAAAGGTTGGAGATATGAATGAAAGTATTTTTAATCGGTGCCAACGGTCAAGTGGGCAGACATATCGTAAATTTATTGCAGATGAGCAATGAACATTCAATAAAGGCAATGGTGCGTAATGAACAGCAGGCTGAAACCTTTAAACAATCAGGGGTGGATTCCGTCGTAGCCAATTTAGAAAGCAATGTGGATGATCTTGCAAAGGCAATGGAAGGCTGCGATGCTGTTATTTTCTCAGCGGGTTCCGGCAGTAAAACAGGTCCGGATAAAACATTGCTTGTTGACTTGGATGGTGCGGTAAAATCGATGGAAGCGGCAGAAAAAGTTGGAGCAAATCGTTATGTAATGGTCAGTGCCATCCAAGCGCATAACCGGGAAAGTTGGATAGACAGTCCAATTAAACCCTATATGGTTGCCAAACACTATGCAGACCGAATGCTCGTTTCAAGTTCGTTGAATTATACAATTGTACGCCCGGGTGCATTGCTCAACGAACCGGGTACAGGGAAGGTACAGCTTGCGGAAAATCTCCAAAGAGGGGCAATCCCCCGAGAAGATGTAGCCAAAACAGTAGTCGCTGTTTTAAACGAAGACAGCACGTTCCGCCGTTCATTTGATATTATATCAGGAGATACAACGATTGAAGAAGCTTTAAAAAATTTGTAGCTGTGAAAAAGAGAGCATCCTACTCAAAAACTTGGAAAATATTGCATTGTTCGCTTATACTGGATTAAAATCAGGAACATTGTTCCTGATTTTAATCGATATACCCTTTATCTTTTAACATACGATATGCTTCTTCTTGCTTTTCTTCTTTTATTTGATATTCAAGTGTGCTATCTACAATTTTGGCACATCTCCCACCAAATGGTTTTAAGATTTCCTTTATTTCTTTTATATTTGCAGCAGAACTTTTTAGCGGATAATTTACCTTCATCCATTAACACCTCCTAAGATTCATTATAATGAATTGAGATAAGTTTTACGGAAAAATATTTGAGCAAAAATTGAACTTATAAAGAAAACTCGGCGACTGCCGAGCCTTAAGGCGATGGCAGAGCCGTAGTTGCACTTATGCGTTAGGAAAGTAGAAATTGAAAAATTTATACTTTCCTATTAGCTAAAGAAAACGAACCCTTATTGGATTCGTTTTCTCTCAAATTCTTTTTATCATTTTTCTAGGCCTAAATGAGCTTACCACTCAGCTTTTGTACCATCGTAGTTTTTCCAGTTAGGATTTGTCCAATAAAGACCTTCAGCAGATACTTCTTTTACCTTGTCTTCATCAATTTCAAGTCCCAAACCTGGTTTTGTCGGGATATCAACATAACCATCTTTGTATTGGAAAATCTCTTTGTTCTTTACAAAGTCGAGCAAGTCAAAGCCTTTATTGTAATGAATTCCCAGTGATTGTTCTTGAATGAATACGTTCGGGCTGCAAACATCTATTTGTAAAGTGGCAGCTAATGCAATTGGGCCATATGGTGCATGGGGTGCCGCGGCAATATCATACGCTTCGGCCATCGCAATAATTTTTCTAGTTTCTAAAATACCGCCCGCTAAGGCAACATCAGGTTGAATAATATCAATAACACCGCTGTTTAGGATATTTTTGAAGCCCCAGCGTGTATATAATCTCTCACCGGTTGCAAGCGGAGTGGATACATGTTTTGCCACTTCGACAAAACCTTCTTCGTTCTCAGGTAGAACAACTTCTTCCAGAAACATCGGGCGATATGGTTCCAATTCTTTTGCCAAAATTTTTGCCATTGGTTTATGAACACGACCATGGAAGTCGACACCGATATTTAAGTCGTTTCCAAATGTATCTCTTAAAGAAGCGACTCTTTCTACAACTGCATCAATTTTTTTAAAAGAATCAATATAGTGTAATTCTTCAGTTGCATTCATTTTAATGGAGTCAAAGCCTCGGGTCACACGATCTTGTGCATCTTTTACTACATCAGCCGGGCGATCCCCGCCGATCCACGAATATACTTTAATTCTATCTCTGGCAGATCCGCCAAGTAACTCATAAATTGGTGCATTGTAGTATTTTCCTTTAATATCCCAGAGCGCCATTTCAATACCGGAAATAATCGTCATGTTAATTGGGCCGCCTCTGAAAAATACCCGATAAAGTTCTTGCCAAATTTTTTCAATTTCTAAAGGATTGCGTCCAATAATTCTATCAGCCATTTCATAGGCACCGGCTACTACTGTACGGGTTTTTGTACCGGATACCATTTCACCCCAGCCCTCAATCCCTTCATCAGTAGAAATTTTTATAAAAATCCATCTTGGTTTTACTTCATATACTTGAATACTGCTAATTTTCATGTTGATGACTCCTATCTATTGTTTTTTTCTATGAGGTAAGATTTGAGCACTAGTATTTGTCGATTCGCTTTATCAGATGATATGGGATATCAGTTCTTTTAGCGAATAGACCAGCTTAGCAAAAATTCCTCATTCGAACCATCCTCTACTATTAAATAAGTACAGGACGACTGATAAGTGACATATATTTGAGTGCCGCTTACTTAATCTTTGTATCGACTAAGCAAGCGGAAAAGCCACCCTGATATACCTAGTTAAGCTATGTTTTTGTTTTCCTCAAAATTTCTGAATTTCTTTACTTTTTCAATATAGAACCAAACAGCTCCGATTACGATAAGTAGGACCGGCACCCAAATGATTGGATGATGAATAAATGCTTCAAAGACTAGGAAGCTGACTGTTAAGCTTGTTGCGGCAAATGAGGTGATTAGACCACCGCCACCTACATCCAGACCGACAGAAGCTGCAAGTTCTGTTAAGACTGGAGAAGTAATCGTCCCTCCATAAAGAACGGCTGACATGACAACTAATCCAATTAAAATACTTCTAAACAAGTTCCCTCTTGCAATCGCTACGACCATTGCTATACGGAAGGTAACAACAGCTAAGTCCGCAAAAGGAAGAACGCGGTTTCCGGGTAATAATGTTGCCAAAACAATTGTTAACGGAATAACAACAAGGGATGTCGTAATAACGGACGAGTTACCAACAATAACTGCTGCATCCAAACCAATTAAAAGCTTCTTCCCTTTAAATTTCTCTTGAGTGAATTTTTGTGCTGCTTCAGAAATTGGCATTAATCCTTCTGCGAATAAAGAAATCATTTTTGGAATTAAAACGAGTACCGCCGCCATTTCAACTGCAATACGCATAATATCTGCCACTGGATATTTTGCCAAGAAACCGATAATCCCACCAAGAAACAAACCAATCATCATTGGTTCACCAAAAATACCAAGATATTTTTGCGCATCTTTTAAAGAGAAATCAATTTTATTCAGACCCGGAATACGGTCAATGATCGCATTCAGTGGTGCTGCAATAATAACTGATGATAGAGCTGACACGGTTGGTAGAGAAACCCCCGGTAAGCCGAAAAACTTCTCAACAAGTGGTGCTGTCCAGTCAGACAATTTAAATGTAATAACAGCCATAACAATAGTTGATAGTAGAGCTAACCATATGTTGTGTGTTACAAAGTAGACCATGATCCCAACAATTGCCATATGATGATAGTTCCAAATATCAACGTCCAGCGTATCCGTTCGATTTAACACTAAAAGAAGAATGTTTACAGCTAATATTGCAAATATTAGTATGGCAATAATTGGAGAAGCCCATGTAACCGCTGCAATTGAACCCCAGCCTACATCAAGAATGTCTAACTTAATTCCCCAGTTTTTAACCATCGCTTGTGATGCGCTTCCAAGGCTTCCTTTTAATAAGTTAATAACTAAGTTAATACCGGCAAAACCTATAGCAACGGTTAAACCTGATCGGAACGCTTTCGCAAAGCTCAACCTGAAAATCATACCAAATATTGTAATAATAATTGGTAACATAACAACTGCACCGGCATCTTGGATTGTTCTAAAAAAGTTTACAAGGAAATCCATAGTCAAACTCCTTTTTATTTAGATTTTTTCCGATATTCATACTTTAGAAAAAGAATAATGCCTTTAATTACCAATTATTCATATGAGAATAATTGGTAGTTATGTTAAAATGATTCTACTAAAGCATTTTCATTTATAGCTTTTTTATTAATTCACGGATTAATTATTTAATTTATCAATGATTTCTTGAATGGTTTTGTCAACACCAACCCCGGTTAGGAAAGTGATTCCGCTAATAACAGGCGTATTTACTTTCCCACCGAACACACCTGTAGTCACAACTAAGTCGAAGTTATCAGCCTTAGATTCAACTTCCATTAATTTACATTGAGTAATCTCAACAGGAATACCAGCGTTTTCACAAGCTTCCCTAATTTTGATACCCGCTACTGTCGAAGTAGCAACACCATTCCCACAAGCAACTAAGATTTTTTTCATGTCAATTTCCTCCTATATTTTAAAAAAATTATGAATTAAAGTAGATACTGTGTTATAATCGATTTCACCCGGTCCATGTTTTCAGAATGTGTTAAAATGTCTTCCAAAACATCTTGTTTCTGAATAAATGAAATGACTTTTTGGAGCATTTCAATATGACCATGAGGTTGACTTAAAGCTAGCATGATGACAATTCTTACATCGATTTTTGAAGAAGGATCATCCATTCGAGCAAACTTTACAGGATTGTCCAAGATCGCTACGACAATCGCGTCTTCAATCACATGTTTTGTATCTGTATGGGGAATGGCAACATTGATATTTTCCGTATAAAGTCCTGTTGGTGTTGCAGCTTCCCTTTCCAAAATTGCATCTTTATAAGTATTTTTTACATAACCTTGTTCATAAAGTTGGTTAGCCAAAATTGAAAGTAATTCATTTTGTTCAGGCTGTCCATCTATTTTTAATATTAATGATTCATTAAAATGTAATACATTACTCATTTTCACGGTATTTAGTATACCTCTCCTCCTAACTTAATAATTTTTTTTGAAATAGTGAAAGGGACTCTTTTAGACCTAGTTCGTTTTGATTTAAAATATCTTCCTTATTAAAAATCCCAGATCCTATCCCAACATAGGAGGCACCTGCTTTAAAATACTCTGCAGCATTATCACCATTAATGCCACCTACTACCATGAGCGGCAATTTACCTAATGGAGCTTGAACATCAGAAATGAATTTGCTCCCAAGTCTGGCAGCAGGGAAAATTTTTACGATATCTGCCCCATCTTGAAACGATTGATAAATTTCTGTAGGTGTAAAAGCACTGGGAACCGTGATGATTTGCCACTCTTTACAATATTGTAAAGTTTCTTTTGACATCATGATCGGTGAAAGTAAAAACTTTGCACCTGCTTCAATTGATTTTACGGCACCTTCATAATTCAAAACCGTTCCAGCCCCAACCATCATTCGATGACCAAACGCTTGACTTATTTTTTCGATTGTATTAAATACATCTGGAGAATTTAGTGTAATTTCAACTGCTGTTTCGATTTCACTTTCGGCAAGGACCTTTACTACTGAACGAACTTGCTCATAGGTGTATCCCCTTAAGATAACGGTCACTTTGGGGAAATTACGAATATCCATGTTTAACCTCCTAAAAAGGAACGTTTTTCAACCGTGTTACTATTTTTCTCATTGATTATCCAATTTATTTTTTGAAATTAATGGAATTCATCATTGTTGATTTTTTCATTTTCCACTAAAGAAATTTCTGTTCAAAGTCTTTAATGATCATTGCTATTTTATTTGGGGTTGTTGCCTTATCCAATCGCATTCGAAACTCCGGATTTTGTAAAAGGTTAACAAGATGGAAAAAGGCATTTAAATGTTTCTTCGCATCAACCACACTTAAGCAGCATACATATTGGACAGCTTTTCCTAAAAAATCAACCGGATCTTTGAGTCGAATCAGGTTCATGCCGACGCGATTGCTTCCATCATCGGTTGCTGCATGAGGAACAGCGAAACCTTCAGAAATGACAATATAGGGACCGTAGTTTTTCACACTTTGAATCATTGCGTGAACATATCGTTCTTCAATAGCCCCCTCTTTCAATAACTTTTGTGCGGACTTTCGAATGGCCTCTTCATACGTACCACATTCCACATCCAGTTGAATATGATCAGGTTGTAACAGTTGGTATAAATTTGGTTGTTGACTTTCCTCTTTGAAAAATCCGTAGACCACACTCATTAATTCATCTAACAGCTGGCTTGAGTAATCCTTCACATACTTATCTGTCACTTGAATGATTTGTTCCATTAATTGGTGCGGGTCTTTTTTACCATGTTCGTTTAAATCGATATGGATATTTTCCTTTTTAATCCGCTCAACCTTTTCATAAATACGTAAAATATCATTTCCGGTAAGATTTGGACTAATCACCACATAATCTATAGGTATGTCTTCAAGAGGAACGGTTGAAATAATTAAATCCACTTTTTGATTTGACTTGTTAAGTGCATGTAATAAATCATGGCGGGCGACAATATCAACAAATTTAAAGTTAAAATGATTATTTAATCTCGCTGCAATTAATTGGGATGTACCGACACCGCCGCCACAAACGACCATTACGTTGACTTTTGATGCACGATATTTTTTTCTCTCAATTGCGGCGCAAACATGTACCACAATATAATAAAGCTCGGACTCGTTAATCTGTTTCTCCAATGCTTTTTGGATAATATGAATGTTATTGTTGACTGCTTGGTAGACTTCGTGCGGAATACTTTTATCATCAAATACGTCCTCAATTTGAAAACTTGTATTGCCTCTGTTTGCAAAGGACTCCAAATGATTGACAAGATTTTCAAAAAACATATAGTCCCCATTTAGATCAATTTGTAACGCTTGGGATACTTCTTCAATAAATTTTCTTGTGATGATTTGTAGCTTAACAATTTCGGTATCTTCACTGCTTTTTTTCAAGTAGTTAAGGCCATTGAAAATATTACTAAGTAGCTTCTCTTCGTCTTCAGTGATTTCGACATCACAATACTGTGAAATCCTCTCGAAAATATTTTTCGAAATTTCAAGCCAATTTTCTCCCTCAATCCGAATGTTAGAGACATAAAACCCTTTTTGTATACGTTTAACTGTTATCAGTAAATAAATAAGCAGCTTATCGAATGACTCGTCGGTTAAACTGATATGATGAAGAGATTCAACTTCAATGATGATTTTTTCAATAATTTTTATGATCTCATCATTTTCGATTAATTTTAAAACGAAACTTTCAAAAGGATTAAAATTTGTCTTTTGCCGACCTTTACCTTGATAACAAGTTGAATAAATTTCAAACGCTAATTTTCTTTTATCCCGTTCGCTTCCTTCTACAAGTAAACCTTTATTCGGATGTGAGGTGACCTTTAAATGATGATCCCGGATATAAGCTTTTACATCCTTTAAATCATTTAGCAACGTTGCCCGACTAACATATAACCGATCAGCAAGGGAAGCAATGGTTACATACCCTTTAGCTTGAACAAGTAAAAGTGAAATAACAAGTTTCCTTTCAGCTTTTTCCAGCTTGTAGGAATAGAAATTGTTGTTTTCTAACAGTGCTGTGATTTCTTTTTGACTACCGGAAAAGCATACATTTCCATTTCCAAGCAGTTGAATTTGGTCGTGGCTATGGCTTTCAAGAAAACGATTGATTTCTTTTATATCATTACGTATCGTCTTCTCAGTTACCCCATGCAATTCTGCCAGCTCAGCAATACCTTGTTCCTTGTTAGCATGTTCAACCAGCTTTATAAGAATCTCACTTTTTCTTTTATCCATTCATAACCACCCACTGTCCTTTGCAAATAAATCATATCACGTATGCCTGACTCGAAACAGATTAAAAGGTTTCCTTCAAGAGGGAAAACTTTTCTACTATAAATACATGGGAGAAAGTTTTTTTCAAGGAACGAACGGAATACAGGTTTTTTTGAGGAAATTCTTTAGCAAGGATGAACACGTCCTGTTATAACAGATTTACTAATTCGTCCGGTTTTTCGATTGTTTGATCGGGATTAGCGGCTTCAAGTATTTCCCGATCACGGAACCCCCAAAGAACGCCAACCGTAAGCATTCCAGCATTTTGCCCGGTTTGTACATCAATTTCTGTATCACCGACAAAGATACATTCACCGGTTTTACAGCTAAATTGTTTGGCAATCCACTCAGCACTAGTCGGATTCGGTTTAACAGGAAAACGATCACTCTGACCAATAATCAAATCAAACATATTTTTCCCAAAAAGATGCTCAATAACCATAACAGCTCTTTCTTGCTTTTTATTTGTTAATACAGCCAATTTTAAACCTTTTTCTTTTAATATTTGGAGAGTTTCTTGGATCCCCTCATATGGCCTGACTTTATATGTACAGTTTTGTGCAAACATTTCGGTATACAATTTGAGTACTTGGGCAACGGTTTTTCCTTCAATATCACCTGCTGCACGTGTTGCCTTTCTTACTAACGCTTCTGTTCCGTCACCGGTAAAAGCCTTGTACGCCTCACTTGAAATTGGCGCCAGTCCAACCTGTTTTAAGCATGCATTACAAGTATAAGCAATGGATTCAAGAGTATCCGCAAGTGTCCCGTCTAAATCAAATATAGCTACTTTATACATTTAAAAAGCCTCCTATTATATGTTGAGATTGGTGTTTGTTTTGCAAAATTGACATTAAATGGAGATAAAAAGTGTTTGTATAGGAATGTGGAAAAAGTTGAGTGATTTAGTGTTATTAACCGGTATTTGTTACATCATTCACAAGAAATGCTTACAAATATCTCTTCCATAAAAGTTCCACCTAACGCATAATACCAAACATCTTTAATAAATAAGGTAAAAAAGAGTGAAAAACACATATATTGATTTTTTGGAAATATACTCTATATGTTTATTTAGAAAAGGGATTCGTCCAACATTATGGATTTTCTCTTTTCTGTAGGCTTGTACATGTTTCAACGCATTTTTGTCACATTCCAGTGATTTGATAAAATTATTATCTCAACCGATTTAATCTCTCTTTATAGCGTTTTTCATTAAATATTGTGTGGTTTTTTAGCAAGTCATATATTTCTTCAAGTAGTACACTTGCTATCATTTCTTTTGCCTCTTTTTCTGAATAGCCCAGTTTCTTTAATCGATTTAATGTTTCCTTTACACACTTTGGATTATTCATAGCCAATTGGTTATCAACAACACCTAAAATTTGAGATTTCAACATATTATTAGTCATCATCAAGTCCTCTTTTTTGAATTTGGATAGCGATCCTTTTTCTTATTATTGTAAATTTATGAATGCTTTATTGCCACACCATTTTTGTTCATTTAACTAAATTATTTTGAAACAACCTATGACTTACTGAATTATAACTAAAAATGGTGTTCAAATTATGAATATAAAAAGAAAGAAGCAAGATCGTTTTTTCTGCTTCCCTATTTTTCATCGACAAGTATATCCGATATTTCTTTACTTTCCTTCATAAAACAATACACCAAATAAACCGATGATGCAAAAAAGAACCGGTGTAAAGAGTCCGTAATAATATCCGGTGCTACTATTTCCAGGTGTCAATTGAATATGGTCCAATATTGCTCCAAATATTCCGGGCAACAAAACGGCACTCAAGAAACCGCCCGTATTCGCAAAGCCTGTGACAAAACCGGCTTCCTTTACCGAAAAAGATTGGCGAACAGCAGCAAAAGTTAAAGAGTTCGCCCCAAAACAAAACCCAATGATTAGAAAAAGAAAAACTAATATTACTATCGGTGGACGCCCATCAAAGAAAAGAAATGTGGACCAACAACATAAATTGACGAGATAAAAGAAAATGTACGGCCTTTTAATTTCTTCCAGTCGACTTGATATCCATCCAATGACAGGTGCACCGATTAACGCCCCGGTAAAACTTAACATAATGAGTTGACTTGCATCCATTCGCGACATTCCATATATATTCATCGCATAGGGCACTGCCCAGGAACTAATAAATCCAATGAACCCGCCAACAATCCCAAAGTGGCAAAAAAATAACATCCAAGCTTGTCGAGTCGTAAAAATTCTACGGAGGATTACCGATAATTTTTCCCGTTCACTTTCCTTTTTCACAAATAAAGCTTGTTGCTGTTTTTTGGTAAGAATAATATAAAGAAACATGCCACAAACACTTAAGATGATGCCGGATAAGAGGAATGTCCCTCTCCAGCCAAGGAAGTCAATTACCGCTGAAAAAGGGACCGATGCGAAAAGAAAGCCTAGGCTACCGGTCATTCCTGCTACACCAATTAAACGGGTAAATTCTTTTTTACTAAACCAAATGCCTAATATAAGAACTAAGTTCACCCAAATAGTTGAATCACCGATCCCGGTTAAAATACGGGCGAAAAATAAAATTGCTTCATTGGGTGCCAAACTGTAAATCATATTCCCGACTCCTGTAAGCAGTGCCCCGACAATAAGAAAAAAATTTGGTCCAAACCGATCTGCCATAAGCCCCATTGGAATTTGTAAGCCGGTATATACGAAAAACTGAATACTTGTTATGAATCCAATCGTTGCCGCTGATGCATGAAAATCGAGCATCAATTGTTCAGTAATTAAACCCGGTGCCGTACGTTGGGCCGACATGAACAAATACGTAAACAAAACCGAGGCAAAAATCACCCACCTAAATTTCTCATTTCGTTTTTCCAATGAATTCGACTCCCATATTCGTTTACCTTATATATATGATGGGATGCATGATCGGTTTAAAGGGAAAAGTATACTGTTATTTGTTTTTTGAAATCTTACCATATCATATTAAACACTTGAGTTTCGGATGCTAAAGACAGATGCAGTTTCGTCGACAAAAAAGAAAGGTTCTCGCCTTAATATGTCGACAAGAGGTTCGTCGTCAAGAATAGGATTTTCCCGCCTAATAATGGTGACGAGAATAAGTCTCATCGACAAAACAGAGCTTTCCCTTTCCCCCTCCTCAAAATGGTGACGACAACGGGTTTCGCCGATTTATTGGTTTTTCAAGCAAGGTGCAAAACTCAAGTTAAATATTTAACTCCATCCACTCATTTGTTTCCTGGAATCCAAATTTTTTGTACACAGGTTTCCCCAATTTCGAAGCGCCTAGCCATAATTTTGAAACGCTCAATTCCTTCGCTTCATCAACAAGTATTTTCAACAATTTTGTCGCAATTCCTTGCCCACGATAATCTTCTCTTGTAAACATATTTGTGATATACCCCTGTTTTCCGGTTTTATTCGTAAACGATGGAGGAAAATCATAAAAGATAATTGCCCCGCATGCGATTATTTCGTTCTGATCTTCTACTAACCATTGAATAAGTGATCCATCAGTAAGTTTGCTTTGAAAAAAATCGTACAGTTCTGTGTCGATATCAATATTAGGTTCGATCCCTTCATCCACCAATTGTTTTTTTCTCAGTTCCACCAATTGATTAAGATCTTGAATGGCAGCTTTACGGTATTTCAAAAAAATCTTCCTCCTCCTGAATTTTTTCTAGTTTGTAAAAGCTTATAATCTGGTAATTTTTCATTTGACTTTAGGCATCAATCGTGTTGATACCTATACTTTTCGAAATATTCAATTAATAACAAATAAATACCAATCCCGCTTCCATAATACCCATTTATTAATTAAAATTTATTTATAATGGTCTCTACTTGATTTGTTATCATTTCGATTAATTCTGCAGCATGCAAATTTTTGCTTAATCGAGGATTTTGCCCGCACCAAAGCGCCATAAACTCTTTATTTTTCTGTTTTGCGGCTTCTGACCGGATATCTTGTGTAAGTATGTTTTGAATTGGATAGGCTGGCAAAGTAGTCTCGTGCTCTTTCATTTTTTTGATAAACGCATTGTTCAATCCCCTGGCTGGCTTACCACTGAATGCCCCAGTGATGACTGCCTGTTCTTCGGTAGCGTTTAATATTGCTTTTTTATGCAGTTCATTTGCTCCACTTTCTTTACAGGTAACAAAGGCTGTCCCCATTTGAACTGCTTTCGCTCCCAATACTAGAGAAGCTAAAACTCCTCTGCCATCCGTGATACCGCCGGCTGCAATAATAGGAATAGAAACCTGATCCGCTACTTGCGGAATAAGTGCCATTGTTCCGATCATTGAATGGTCAAAGGATTCTGCAAAACTACCCCTGTGCCCCCCGGCTTCACTACCTTGGACCACAATCATATTCATTCCAGCCGCTTCATTCATTATTGCTTCTTTGACTGTTGTGGCTGTGCCAATTGTGATAATGCCATAATTGTTTAATTTATCAATAATTTCTCTCTGAGGAATGCCAAACGTAAAACTGCAAACAGGTACTTCATATTTTAAGACGATTTGAATCTGTTCATCAAAAACAGCGGTATCGATTTGCGGAACATCATTCTTTTTTTCGATTCCTAACATTTGCCGGATAGGTTCCAGCAGCTGATTTGCACTTTCAATTTCCTCCTGTAAGACATCAGGTTTTTCAGGGACAAACAGATTGACACCAAAGGATTTAGAAGTCAAGTCCCTTACTTTTTGAATATTCGACTCTAATTCTTCCGGAGTCATATAACCCGCCCCGATCATCCCAAGACCACCAGCATTTGATACAGCGGCAACAAGTTCAGGAGTCGTGATCCCCCCGGCCATTCCTGCTTGTATAATCGGAAATTTGATTGATAGTTTGTTGGTTACTTCTGTTTTATTCCACATGTCATTTCCCCCTCGGATAAATATAATCCCCTAAAATTCTCCAAGAGAAACAGTTCATTCGTTTCTTTGTTTCATTATTTTCATTATCGTCCAACTATTCCTATTGTAGTATTTCTTGCCATTTTTGGAAAGTCAAATTACTTGTTATTATGGTTGACTTCCCAAATTTTAAGATACATAGAAAAATAGTCATTTAATCTTTCCAACTATGTTTTAGTTGTGATTCCAAAACTTAGAGGTCAGTATGTGAAAAAATCAAAAACGAAGGATCTCCCATTGCCTTATCGCCCGATTTTTCTGTTATAATTATTTACATTCAAAACAAATAAGTTCTGCTATTTTCCATTTTCAAAAAATGTCAGGGGGAACTACGATTGATTTCACTGGAAAACATTTCGCTTAAAAGAGAAGGAAAAACAATTTTAAAAAATGTTTCTTGGGCAGTTACTCGAGGGGAACATTGGAGTATCTTAGGTTTAAACGGTTCGGGAAAAACAACTTTATTAAAAATTATTAACGGATACCTTTGGCCAACAGAGGGGCGTGTCCGTGTACTGGATCAAACTTTTGGGCAAACAAATATCCCGGAATTACGGAAGAAAATTGGCTGGGTTAGTTCTTCCATTCAACAGCGATTTCGGCCAAGTGATTCGGTATTATCCATTGTATTAAGCGGGAAATTCGGATCGATTGGGTTGTATGACACGGTACAGAAAAGCGATATAGAAAAAGCCCATGATTTAATGAAATTATTAGCTTGTGAAACATTTATGAATCAGAACTATGAGTCATTATCTCAAGGTGAACAGCAAAGGGTTCTAATTGCACGGGCATTGATGGCATCCCCTGAGCTATTAATTTTGGATGAACCTTGTACCGCTTTAGATATAAAAGCAAGGGAACAATTTCTAAGATTTATTGAAAAAATAGCAAATGAACCTGGGGGACCGACGCTCATTTATGTTACGCATCATGTAGAAGAAATTTTGCCCGTATTTACGCATACTCTTTTGTTACGAAGTGGAGAAGTTATCGCTTCCGGTCAAACAGATGAAATTTTGACGGAAACAAATTTGTCCACATTCTTTCAACAACCGGTTTCAATCCAAATACATGACGGTCGTACATGGATTGCATTAATACGAACCGAAAATATCTCGATTGAAAGGCTGGTCTAATACAGCTTTTTTCAGTATAGCGAAAGTATAAAATATAGATGAAAAACGATAAAACGGTAGATTTCAATAAAGGGCGTCGGGGAGTGTCTTTTGGACGGTTTGGGTTTGTTTCATCTTCATTTTGTGTAATAAAGCCGATTGGACTTATTTTAGTTTCTCTGTCGAGGAGTGTTTAAACAATTAGTACTCGCTTCAATTGATATATCATTTTTTATAGAGCTGAATATCAGTGTTTCTCCATTAGCTTTAACGGTCTTGTATCAAAAAAGGCCTTTCCTCTTTAAGAACAAATATAGTTCTCTTAAGGAAAGACCTTTATTTTCTATTAAACTGCTAAGCTGTGATGATGCTCGGCTTCATTGTTTTTGTATTTTTGATTAAATTTCCAGATGAAATAGCCGAGTGAAATCAACATCGAGCCAATAATAAATACCGCTAAAATTCCGGCATTTTGCCACATAAAGCTGTAATCTCCGCTTGAAATGACTGCTTTAAATCCTTTCACACTGTAAGTCATCGGTAAAAGCGGATTAAAGAATTGGACAGCTTTCGGTATTACTTCTAACGGGAATGTACCTGCACTTGATGTTAACTGTAAAATCAAAATCAAAATTGCAATGAAACGTCCCGGATTGCCTCCCAAAGTAACTAAGAATTGAATTAGTGTTATAAACGTTAAACTGGTAAAAATCGTAAATAAGTAAAATAGCGGAACATTTTGTACATCAATATCCAAGACATACAAAACGAGCGTTGCAATGAATAACGATTGAATGACTCCTATCGTTACCATTACTGCCAATTTACTTACAAACCAACTCCAACCATTTTTTGGAATTCCTGCCGAGTCAACCAATGGAAAAATAATGGTTAACAATAATGCACCGACAAATAAACCTAATGATATAAAATATGGTGCAAAACCAGTACCGTAATTCGGTACTTTATTGATATGCGCCGAGTCAACTTCTGCAGGGCTTGCCATCATATCATACGTTTTATCATTGGCATGCAGTGAACTTGCTTCATCAGCAGCTTCACTTAATTTTTTATTCAACTCATCGGTACCGGCTTGCAATTGATTTGTACCGTCAGCAAGTTGAACGGAACCTTCTGCCAATTGACCTGCACCAGAACTTAATTGACCGGAGCCATCAACTAATTGACCCATGCCGGCATTCAATTGATTGGCACCTGAAGCTAATTGATCAGCACCTGCTTTGGCCTCACCTAATTTTTGCGTAAATAAACCAAAACTTGATAAATATTGATTTTGACCATTGCTTAATTGCAAAGCACCTTGTTTTAGCTGCTGAGAACCTTGATCCAGCTGGCTAATACCGGTTTGTAATGCTTTTTGACCTTCCTGTACTTGTTGAAGACCGGCAGTTAGCTGATTAAATACCGGATCTGTTGACGCCTTAATTTGAGCAGCCAATTGCCCGGTAAGTTCATTCGTATTTGTTGAACTACTGTTATTGTTAATTCCGGCAATAATTTGTTGCTTCAGTTGGTTCACTAATGCTGTTCGATCAACGGATCCAGCCAACTGTTCTCTTTGTTCGGGCGGGAGTTGTTGAATCAATGGTTGCAGTGCGGCCAATTGTTGTTGTTGATATTGAATGATAAAGTCTGCCAATTGATTTGCCATCTCATCTGCGGAAGCGATACTCGATTGTTTGACAAGAGCCGGCAATTGACTGCTCAAGCCACTTGCCAATTGATTCGGTAGTTGTGCCTGAACACTTGTAATCCCATTCTTGACTTTGTCGGTTCCTTCAATCAATTCAGGTAATTTTCCATTGATTGTTGAAATTCCTGTACTTGCTGAATTAATTCCATCGTATAATGCATCTGTCCCTGCTTTTAAATCTTTTGATGCAGATAACAGTTGACTCCCGGCATCATTCAATTGACCAATTCCACCTGAAAGTTTTCCTGCACCATTAGTTAAATTTTTTGTTCCATTTCCAGCAGTTTGAATGCCTTCCGTAAATTCAACTGATTTTTCTGCTAAAGTTTGCAAATTATCCTTTAGCGTCTTTGCTCCTTCATTTAAATCATTAGCACCTTCATTCAGTTTCCCTGTCCCGTCACTGGCAGATTGGAAACCATCCGCCATTTTCATTGCGGTATCAAACATTGTTTCAGCATATGTTTTTGAAACTTCAGCGGAAACTGAATCACGAATTTTTATTACAGCCGTTTCACCAATTTGGCTGGCAAGAAAATTATAGCTGTCATTTGGCATAAATTTCAGCTGAAGTTTTTTTGGAGAATCATCCAATAAAGTTGTTGCATTTTCCGAGAAATCTTCAGGAATTTCGATGATCATATAATAAGTCAGATCATCAAGACCATCCATTGCTTTCTTCTTTGAAACAATTTGGAAATCAAAGGAATCATTATCTTTTAAGTTATCTACCAGGTTTTTACCAATATGCATTTCTTTTCCATCCATTGTGGCGCCTTTATCCAAATTAACAACTGCGACAGGAAGCTCACTCATTTGTGCATAAGGATCTTTAAAAGACCAAATAAACATCCCGCCGTAAATAAGCGGTACGAAAAGAATTGCAATGATTGGAATCAAAACTTTTTTATCCTTGAGTATTTGTTGGATTTCTTTTCCAAATAATTTTATGCCATTCAAGGAAATTACCTCCTCTACTACTAATTGACCGAAACAGTCATTTGGTCAAGTTATGAATAAATGATAGGATCATCATGATTATGACAATCCTAAATTTCTCCCATACATGAATCTACCTTTTAATGATTGGCAGATATGCCTTGGAAAATGTAAAGATCCAGAAGTTCAGCAAGTTCTTCTTTTGACAAGGAAGGATTATTTTTTTCCCAATCAAAAATCAATGCAACGTAAACTTTTAGAATAACAAATGCGGTTATTCTTGGATTGCATGGGCGAATGTCTCCAGCTTCTATCGCTTGTTTTAAAATATTGGTAATGTAATTAATGATCGCCTCTTCAAAATTGTTCAACGCTTCAACAACTTCAGGTGTGCCAAATTTGGCTTCTTCAAATAATTTTATTGCCAATTGATGCTTGAGACGGTATTCCAACATTTTATAGATGGCACGATGAACATTTTCATGAAAGGACAGACCTGCTTCAAATGTTTCTTCCGCAGCTACCCGCATTTCATTAATTAAGTCTTCCATAATATAATGGAGCAAATCCTCTTTATTATTAAAAAATGTATAAATGGTACCTTTCCCGACATTTGCCAGTTTCGCAATTTGTTCCATCGAAGTTGCTTTATAACCGAACAGTGCGAATGATTTCCCCGCTGCATCAACAATCTGCTTTTTTCGATCCACTTTCACCAACAATCACCACCCTGATTGACCAAATGAACGATTCAGTCATTTAGTACAAAATATAATTTAACCCTCTTTTTCATAAAAGTCAAGACAAAAATTTTTATTTTTTAACTGGTTGGTAAATGTAAGAAAATTGTCGAATTTAGAAGAAAATTGTATTTGTTTCGTTGTCGAATATTCATGAATATACTATAATAATTATTAAAATAGAACTTTTATCGATTATTTATTTTTTAAATCTTTTATAGAAAAGGTGATGAAAATCATACAGTCAACACTTTCCAATATGGCAATTATCTTTGTGCTGCATTTATGTATGGATTATGTTGTAAGGGAAAAAAGACGGGTACCTGATTGGCTTTTGCCGATAATTGTCGTAGGTCTCGTTTCTTTCTCTGTCATCGCCATTTTTTATTTGCCCATTCGGTTTGATGGTTTTCAGTTTGACCTGCGTTTTATCCCATTAGTATTTTTGGTTGTTCGTTGGGGATGGAAATATGGATTATCGGCTTTACTGATTACATCTCTCTGGCGTTTAGGGATGGGGGGAATTGGTAGTGTTCCGGGTGTCATTTTCGGAATGGTCTTTCCGGTTCTTTTGGCATTACTGTTCCGGAAAATCGGGAAACATTATCAGCTAAACTCGTTCTTCGTTTTTTCATTAATCACCCTTTGTTGGCTTTTCTGTGATGTCCCTATTATTTTTATTGTGCCAAATGGCTGGGAAATATTTAAAGAGATTATATTTATCCGTTATGGTTCTTTTATACTAACGGGATACACGTTATCATTTTTTATTCGTCAGTCGATAAAAGAAAATGAATGGAGAGAGCAACTGCAATATTATGCAGAACATGACCCGTTGACAGGTTTATACAATTTACGAACATTTATGACGTATGTTAAAAATCATTTCTCCCCAGCAAAACAAAATTATATTGTCATGGCTGATATCGATCATTTCAAACATATCAATGACACATATGGTCATTTGAGTGGAGATGCCATCCTGACACAGTTGGCAGATGTATTCAAAAACATGGCAGCCCAAATGACCGGAGTAAATATTCTTATTGGCAGATATGGCGGTGAGGAGTTTATATTTTTTATTGAGATGGAAGAAGACAAAGATATTCAATCAGTCGTAACCGCTTTTCAAGATAAGGTTAGGGAGACACCTTTTTATCTGGAAGACACAAAAGAAAAGATTAATCTCACCTTGTCTTTTGGTGTTTGCCCAATCGAGAACATTAATGACCTGACACATTCGACCGGAAAAGCGGATAAGTGTTTGTATCGTTCAAAAAATAATGGGCGGAATCAAATCAGTTATGCATAAATCGAAATTGAAATCGGATACATCCTGACACAGAAACGGTTATAGCCTCCCTAAAAGCAGTAGTGCCGCTTTTTAGGGAGGCAATATATTAATATCACAGAAAAAAGTATACCTTGAATTCATGGTTGCAAAGACAAATAAAGACAACATTCTTGTAAAATTAGCAATATATATCCTTAATACTTTGCTCCATTTTTTCGTTACAGAGTGGACATGACTTTTCCTCCAAAAGGGAATCTTCATAAGAATCAATCCGCATCCAGGCATTGCATTTAGGGTTTATACAGTCCCAGACTAAGATAGATTCTACCAGCCGTTTTTCTCCTTTTTGTTGTTTTGAGTTTGATCGTGTTTGTCCCCAAACCGATTGATCCCGTTCGGCTTCCGGGTCGGTGAATGCTTCTAAAAGGAATCGGGAAACTTTCAATTTTTCTCCCCGATACTCAGCCGGTGAACTAATATATAATTCTTCTTTTGCCCTGGTAACTGCCACATAAACAAGTCTTCGTTCTTCTTCAATAGCCGGATCACTTTTCTTCCTCTCATTAAAAATCATATCTTCTCTCACATTTGCTTCAATAGCTGATTTATGAGGTAAAATCGTGTCTGAGGCTCCAAGCAAATAAACAACCGGAAATTCCAAACCTTTTGCTTTATGAATCGTCATCAATTTCACGACATTTGCTTCCGGATCTTTTCTTAATTTTTCCATCTCCTTATTACGTTCAATAATAATATCGACAAAACATAAAAACTCCGAAACCGTTTCAAAACGTCGAGCAGATGATTCGAGTTCAGCAAGCATCTCACGCATGATCTCTTTATGGGTAGTCACATGTTTTCGTTCATCCGTTTCCATATATTTGTCGTAAACTTGCCTGATTGCCCTAACGGCTTTCATTGGTTTTTTCTGGTTTATTTTTTCGATTAACTGAATCCGCTGCCTGATTTGTTTCTTTTGAAACTCTTTGAGATGCGGGATTTCTAATGCATGGATTAATAAATTTTTTGCCGGATGAAAAAAATCTCTTTCCTCTATAAATAATCCAGTCTTTTCGCGATTAAGATACAGCGTCGGTAAAATTCCTTTAACTGCGTCCAAATTACGCCCATCAATAGCCAGCCGCAAATGATCAAGGACCGGTTTAATGAGGCCGTGTTCATAAAACGTATATGAAGACCCGAAAGTGACGAAAGGGATGCCACGTAAAACAAGTTCATCAAAAATCGCCCGGTTGTTACTGTTATTTCGATATAGTATCGCAAAATCTTTAAAATTCCTCTGCCCTCGATGAACTGCTGATAAAATATTTTCAATGATTATCGTTGCTTCCTCATCCGCTGTACTTGGACGAATAAAAGATGGATCTAATTCACTTTCTATTGTTGCGTCCAACTTTTTTTCATAACGATTTTTATTAAATGAAATAATCGTATTTGCTAATCCAACGATGCTTGTTGTGGACCGGTAATTAACATTTAAATAATATGTTTTCGTTTCTTGAAAGTTTTTACTGAAATTTAAAATGATAGATGAATCTGCCCCATTAAATTCAAAGATCGTCTGGTCATCGTCTCCCACCACAAAAAGATTATTTTGGGGCGCTGCTAACATTTTTATCAGTTCATACTGAATCGGATTCGTATCTTGCCATTCATCACATAAAATAAATTGAAAGCGACCTTGAAGTGTATTTAATAGACCCGGATGATTCTTCAACAAATGGTAGGCGTCAAGGAGGATGTCGTCAAAATCCATATAATTGTTTTCTCGTTTCCTTTGTTCGTAAGTTTGCAAAATCGATTTTATTTCTTTGTCGACTGGTGACTTTTCAGGCAGGTCACTAACTTGCAACATTTTATTTTTATAGTGAGATAAAAGGACTGTTAGTGTTTCCGGTTCATATGCATCTGAAAGGTTCATTTCCTTCATGATTATTTTTAGTATCGTATGTTTATGTTTTTCATTGCTGAGGATTTGCCGGCGATCCCCCTGTCCGCGTAATATTTGTAAAAATATTGAATGGTAGGTTCCCGTTAAAATATGTCTCACCATCTGCCAGGAAAGTCCCGGTAATGTGGAAAGTCTTTCCTTCATTTCGTCGGCTGCTTTTTTAGTAAATGTGAGTAACAGAATTTGGCTTGGAGCGACTTGATGATAAGCGATTAAATATCCTACACGTGATGTTAATACCCGTGTTTTTCCGCTACCGGCACCGGCTAAGACAAGTGCGGGACCGGTGAAATGCCGAACAGCCTCAAGTTGTGATTGATTTAACTTTATCCCTCTTTTTTCAAGTGCCCGAAAATAATATGCATCTTTTTCACTATTTTTTACTAAATCAATGGTTGTTTTTGTATCAGCCAAGTTTGTTTTGTGAATCTTTCTTTTTGTCGCTCCCGCAGGAAACGGGTAGAACGTCGATTCTTGGTTTGATTTGCTTCCTTGACTGTTGTTACCCTCATATTTTTTTGTGAATTCCGTTTTCCGTTCCTCCATGAAAGACACCTTTCCAATATAAATCAATATGTTCTTTTACATAATACCATTTAATTGTCTGGTTAACATCCAAAAACTGTTTTTGTAAACTTGAATCTAGGTACACTATATTTCCTGCTAATTTTTTGGTTTTATTGCTGAATATTAGGGGGACTGGTGAATCTCGGGTTCCGACAGTTGAATTTTCTTGTTTTCTGTTGAATTATAAGGAGACACTGGTGAATTGTGTATCCCTACTGTTGAATAATGTCCGTCTACTGTTGATTTTCTCCTGACATTCTTAATTGTCTACAGGTCGACGAGTGCGTCAATGGAAATATTAACAATCGTTCTCCTCTTTTTTTTCCCTTAAATTTTTTGTCCCACTGTATAACCCGCTTGCAGATAACCCAAGCATGATGCCAACAAGAATCCCTTCTTTCAATGGAGCCGACAAATAAAAAATACCAAATAAAATCCCAAGAACAAGGGAAACGAGTGGTGAAAACTTAGATGGCATTCCTAATCGTTTAAACACTTCTACGACTCCTAAAATTAAGGGAATAATGACCACATCATAGTAGGTAAACATATAAACTTCCCTCCATTAATAATGGTTTCAAAAAAGTGTGGAAAAAGGTTTGGTAGAACGTCAATAAATTAGCTTCTTTTTTTACTAGTATATTAAGGAGACTTACAAATGGTGGCGGCCATTATCCTTTTTCAAAAGTGGAACTTCATTCAATGAGAAAGTCGAGATCCCCCTCCTTTTTTCCTCTTCATTTCCGGAGTCAATTAACCTGAGATCATTAAATGCAAATAAACCCACAAAAATCTGTGGGTTTTAAAAATCTACTTCCATATTGAATTAACAGCTTCCCAATACCTCATAAATCGCTTTTGCAACACCGTTTTCTTCATTTGTTGCTGTGGTCCAATCGGCTGCGTTTTTCACGGTATCTTGTGCATTACCCATGGCAACCCCAAAACCTGCTTTCTTAATCATAGAAATATCATTCAAGCTGTCACCAACAGCCATCACATGATCCATCGTAAACCCTAGCCTATCACACACTTTTTCCAAAGCTGCCCCTTTATTAATACCAAGAGGGTTGATTTCCAAGTTAGTCGGACTGGAATTGGTAACTTCCAAATCATCCTTCCTTAATTCTTCTATAATCATATTTCTTAAGTTTGTATCATGAATGTCAAAGCCGAATTTTAACCACTTATATTTACTGAGATCCACATGATGGGGAATATTGTTATGAAATATTTCCCCTTCCGTAATTGCCCAGTAAGTTAAATTATGTATGTTTGCCAATTTCCATAACCGTTCAATTTGTTCTTTCCTAAATAAATGCTGCTCAATCAGCTTCCCGCGACCCTCCCAAATTTCACTTCCATTGATTGTAACAGAAAATGAACTTAAATTCAGTTCATCCATATATCTTTCAATTTGCTGAAAAGGTCTCCCGGTACTAATAACAATTTGAATATCAGATTCTTTTGCTCTTTTAATTGCCTTTTTATTTTCCTCCGTTATTTCTTGATTATGATTTAACAATGTTCCATCCATATCTAAAGCGATTAGTCGGATTTCCCGTTTCACTGCCATCATCCTTTCTCTCTCTTTCATTCTAACATGAATAAACTGTACACGGTATTTGAATTAATAATAGACCTTTTATCAGACATCCCCAACTGAATAATTCCCACCAAAAGGTTTTTACGGAAAATTTTATACAACATTTAAAAAAACTCGACATTTTGAACATCGCAAACAAATTAAAACGAATGAATCCTGATTAGTTCTGAAAGCTTATATCAAAATAGATTGATCATTACTACTTTATCACGATTTCCAGTAATAAACGATGGATTCATAAGGTCTTAATCGAAGCTCGCCCTAAGTAGTTTGAGAGTCTCTGTAATTGGATATGATAATAGTTGGATTTTTCACAACTTCAACCGGAAGTGACACATCGACCATATTTCCATAAAAATTACTAATAACCAACAAATGTTCATTTTTCCAATTTTGCATGTAAGCAAAAACATTTGGGTCATCCTCAATTAATAACCGATAATCTCCATTACTAATAATATCATAAGTCTTCCGCAACCGAATTAATTTTTGATAATGATAAAAAATCGAGTCCGGGTCCTGTATCGATTTTTCCGCATTAATTTCACTAAAATAATATTGACCGGTTTTTTCATCAAATTGCCATGCCGAGCCACCAAATTTTGACTGCCAATTATTCGGTTCTTTTCCGTCCACCGGAACTTTCCAAATATAATAATCACGATATGGATTGTTTCGAGATGAGGCGGATTTTTTGAACCACTCATGCTCTGTTGACGTATGGTTTAGTACTATATCCATAATGATTTTGAGATTGCGTTGATGTACTCAAAGGTTCCGCATGCTACAGAAATAATCACTGTTATTATCATTAGAATCATTTTTATATGCTCCTATGTTCATAGTATTCTTTATGGAGTTTATACTTAGTGTAGTTCGCGATTCCGTTATCATTGGTGAATACTACATAATTATCTCTGTCCTGGTTAATGTATAAATTTCCAGCAAAAATACAAATTCGACTTAGTAAGAAATTTTTAAGCTCTACTTGATCTGTTCTCACCTAACCACCGAATTTTTTATGTATCATATAAATTATTGTACCATAACGAAAAAAACCTTTTAAAATTTTTACATTTGCCGGCAATTAATTCTACTTGTGATACCTTTAACCAAACTAGTACTTTGATAGAAGAAAAATCTATAAAAAAATAGAGGCTAGGAATAAAATTTTTCCAAGCCCTAAATTGTAATCGAAAGTGTTTTTGCTTAAAAATCATACTTTCATAAGTACTGCAATTTTTCGTGTTATTTACTCTTTTGTACCTCTTAAGTGAACCACTCCTCCGTATGAAAGGATAAATTTATTTTACATTTGCAATGGTTGCCGAATCAAGTGGGAATAAATCGCTAGACGTTCGCTCATGCTCCTCCAAATAATTTTTTACTAAATAGTATCCAACACAATAACCGAGCATTTTCGGGAGCAAACGGAAACCGTAAAGAAATTCTTGATGTTTTGGATGGCTTTTTGGGATATTTCTGTTTGGATAAATGATTTTTTTCCACATTTGATTCAACTGTCCTTCTGTATAATAGGATGTCCATTTAGCAAGATATTCTTCACCAACCAGTTCTCTTACTGCATTTTCCGCAAGACCTTCCAAAATAATGGAATCCAACAATACATAATTTTCTTCCTGCTTACCATTCTTTGCCAGCCGGCAGACATGGTTATATTCATGGACCAACAATGCTCTGATTTCATTATCGCTATTTTGGTCGGACAAAAAAAGAAATAATTTATCTTTAAAAGCTAATCCTGATTTTCCATTTTGATCACGCATGATCTTCGGATTACTCATTTCTGATGGAAAAATAAAAATGGGGATATCCGGACCGTTCCACAACTTTTGCAGTTTTGTCGCTTCCGTCTGTACCAGCTTCCAAATATTATGCTTTTGCCATTTATTTATTGCTTTTTTTATATTTGTTGAAGGTTTTCTATACATGCCGTGCCATGTTAAATATTCGTATATTTCTTCAGATGCTGCCCCTCCAAAATGTGATTTTAATTTTTCACAAAGTGTTAATGGCTGTTCATATCCGTTTAACAACCATTGATCAGTAGGAATAACAGTCATATGAGACCTCCTCATATCAGCCAAATGTAATGAACATCAAATTTTCCCTTTTAACTCCATCGTTGTATAAATGTCACGAAATCCGAGTTTTCGGTATAATTGTTTTGCATGATTGCCTTCGAATACATTCAATTGAATTCTGTCATAGCCCATTTTATTCAACTGCCGGCATGCTTCTTCACATAATTGTTTGGCAATGCCTTTTTTACGGAAAGGAGGTAAAACATATAATTCTGGTATAATACCTATTACCTGGTCCGTGTAAAAATCATAATTTGTACCAATTCCAATCCAACCTTGAATCGTATTATTTTCCATATAAACGAGATAGAACCCGCCATTATTTAAAAATGGCCAAATTAATTCTTTCGCTTTCTGCCAACTTGGAACAACATTGCCAACTGTCGCTTCATCCATCACGTCCAAAGCACATTTCAATATTTCTTTCGTCTGCTGAATCGTTGCTTTTTGGATAGGCAAATCATCTACACCCCTTTTTTAACGTTTAGAATATCCTATGATTGCCATCAAAATAAATCCAATATTTCTGAAAGCAAAAGAAAAGTTTTTCTCCGGTGAATCATATTTAAAGAAGACTCGACGATTAAGGTAGAGCAGTGCAATAGTTGAGCTTATACTACATCGAGTTCGCAACTGTGCTTAAATTTTTTCATTAAGTATAAAAAACCTCGACTGTTTATCGAGGTTTTAACAAAAATGAATTTTTCTTCATTGTTACCAAAAGAAAAACGGAAGGATTGCTAACGATACAATAGCTCCCAGTGCAAGTCCATAGGTAAAGCCATAGCCCCAACCATAATATCCGTAACCAAAGCCGCCGAAATTTCTTGGTCCGCCAAGAGGTCGAATATATACTTTTCGCGGGTTAACATCTACTATAATTCCTCTGTGCACACTCCCATCACGTGTTTTAATATGAACCGCTTTTCCCCGATATCGATTGCATAAATGATAAATGTGAGCTGACACATTCACACCTCCATTATTTTTCAAGCTACATTATCATATGGGATTTCTTAAATACGGAAATGGACAATTATATTAGGATATGTGTGGATTTTAAAATACGATACGGAAGCCTTCAACCATCAAGGAAACTTTGATGTAGGATTCCTTGAAATGCGCGAACTCCGCTTTCGAAGCTAACAAAAAAATTGTTCAAGATTTTTTATACTGAAAAAAAGACTGTCCCTCTTAGTGGAGACAGCCTTTTTAATTCCTTCGTTATATTATTTTTTTAAGTGGAATGGTACAGTGCTGACAACAACATTTTTACGCAATAATAAAAATTCACGAATCATCAAACTTGATTGGTTATGCAAAAAGTAATGCCACCCTTTTTTTGGGATAAATTGCGGAATAATGACCGTCACATTATAATGATTCTCATTTGCCTTTTTATTAACAAAATCAATAAATTTGGAAAGTGGACCAATTATACTACGATAGTAAGAATATAACGTCACAATTCTTATATCCGGATGTACTTTTTTCCATTTTTCCTCAAGCTTAATAATATTTTCTCGGTCAAATCCAACATAGACAGCGATAATTTGGTCGGGTGATAAAGACTTTGCATAATTTAGTGAATTTTCTACAACAGTCGTAATACCGGAAACAGGTAAAACAATGATATTACCTTGTATCGGTAAGGCAGAAGCTGCTTCTTGAATTCGCAGTTGCTCACCGACAGCTTCATAGTGTTTTCGAATTTGATGAAAAAGGATAATAATAATTGGCAAGAAAATAAACACCGGCCATACTTGAGTTAATTTCGTTATAAAAAACATCATTGTTACGATAAAGCAAATGAATGTACCAATCGTATTGATAATGAATTTTGTTACCCAGTTTGCCGGCTTTTCCCGTAACCATTTCAACATCATCCCTGTTTGGGCCAACGTAAACGGAATAAATACACCGACCGCATACAACGGAATAAGATGTTCCGTATTTCCTTTAAAAATTAAAATCAGTATAATGGCTGCTACACCTAAAGTAACGATACCATTAGAAAACACAAGTCTGTCGCCCCGATTTGAAAGCATTCGTGGCAAATACTTATCCCTGGCAAGATTAACGGCTAAAAGTGGAAAAGCTGAGTATCCGGTATTTGCTGCAAACACAAGAATTAAAGCTGTTGTCCCTTGAATAAAATAATACATCCAGTTTCGACCAAATGTTTGAGAAGCAATCTGCGAAACAACGGTTTCTCTTGCACTGGGTGTAATTCCGTAATAATAGGCCAAGAAAGTAATCCCAGAAAAAAGAACAGCAAGAATCAGTCCCATTGAAACTAGTGTTTTTGCAGCATTTTTCGGAGCCGGATCCCGGAAATTAGGAATCGCATTGGAAATTGCCTCAACACCGGTTAAAGCTGAACTTCCTGAAGCAAATGCCTTTAGTAATAAAAATAGAGAAATACCTGCCACCGGTGTCCCAATCGATGTATGGTTTTCTGCAGGGACCACACCTGAGCTAATATTAAAAAGTCCAACACCGATCATAATAATTAAAGCAAATACAAATAAATAGACCGGATAAGCCAGTATCGATGCAGACTCCGTAATTCCCCGGAGGTTTAATAAAGTAATAAGTAAGACAAAGGCGACAGCAATTGCGACTTTATGATCGTGTAAAATTGGAAATGCAGAAGTTATCGCATCCGCCCCCGCTGACACACTGACAGCAACCGTTAAAATATAGTCGACCAATAGGGAACCACCGGCAATTAATCCAAAGTCTGCACCGAGATTTACCCTCGAAACCATATATGCTCCACCGCCGCGGGGATACGCATAAATAATTTGCCGATAAGATAAAATTAGTGCGATTAATAAAATTAGAATTCCAACCGCAATTGGGAGTGAGTACCAAAGAGCTGCCGCCCCTAACGTCACCAAAACAATCAAAATTTGTTCCGGACCATAGGCGACGGAAGAAAGTGCATCTGAGGATAAAATCGCCAATGCTTTTGTTTTGGATAATTTTTGTTCACCTAATTCGGTTGATTTTAATGGTCTGCCAATAAGCAATCTCTTTAATGCAGTTACCAAAGTTTTCACCTTCTATAAGTAAATAATCTGTAAACTTAGACTTTCCATTTCGAAACAAAACAAAGCTGGTTTTCCTTACCAAATTTGATAAAGAAAAGCGTATGGCCCCCGCTTTGCGAAGTTTGCTAGTTGCTTGCGACCGCATCTAGAAAATAAAAACTTGTCTTCAGGCTGTTCACTAGTATTTTTTTACAGAAAACAAAAAATGCCTACAGTTCTCCGGTCAAGACTTTGTAGACACAAATATTTTCATTCAAAATTTCACCTTCCCTTTCAATAACGCTTACGAGGTTAGCTGGCGGATTCGGGACATTGAATATCCCTACCTAAAGGATTCACCCCTTGGATTTATATATAAAATCCATCGTTGGTTCCCCCGTACAATATTGTTTCAGCGACTTAAACAAGGTAACAGATGATATATTACTCCCTTTTTTTTCACTTGTAAATGATAAAATGTGAAATAAATTGTAGTTTTTTACGAAAGTTTTATTACGAATATCCCGATGTTTTAAGTTGTCATTCAGAAGTAAAAGATATACGATAAAACTATATTTCTCATTTTAAATAGGGGGATGTTAAAAATGATTATTGGGGTACCAAAAGAGATTAAAAATAATGAAAATCGTGTCGCAATTACACCATCAGGAGTCATCCAATTGATTGGTGCAGGACACACAGTACTTATTGAAAAAAATGCAGGGGAAGGCAGTTCGTTTTCAAATGCAGAATATGAACAGGCCGGTGCAAAAATTATAAATAGCGCCTCGGAAGTTTGGGAAAAGGCACAAATGATATTGAAAGTAAAGGAGCCGCTCCCGTCAGAGTATCCATATTTTCGACCGGGATTAATCATTTTTACCTACCTTCACTTGGCAAATGAATCTCAACTAGCCAGAGCACTGATAGAAAATAAAGTGACAGCAATCGCTTATGAGACATTATCAGTCAATAAAACACTACCATTATTGACACCGATGAGTGAAGTAGCCGGTCGAATGGCTGTACAAATCGGTGCCCAATATTTAGAAAAATCCGAGGGTGGTAAAGGGATTCTCCTAAGCGGCATACCTGGTGTGAAACGTGGCAAAGTAACCATTATCGGTGGGGGAGTTGTTGGTACAAATGCGGCAAAAATCGCGCTTGGCTTCGGTGCTAATGTAACCATTGTCGATTTAAATTCAAATCGGCTCCGTCAGCTGGAAGAAATATTCGGTACACGTATTCAAACATTGATATCTAACTCGTACAATATTGCCGATGCGGTAAAGGATTCTGATTTGGTGATTGGTTCCGTCTTGATTCCGGGAGCAAAAGCACCAAAACTTGTCACAGAAGAAATGGTAAAAACAATGCAACCGGGTTCAGTGATTGTGGATGTCGCAATTGACCAAGGCGGCAATTTTGAAACGGTTGATCATCCGACAACGCATGATGACCCAATCTTTGTCAAACATGGTGTAATCCACTATGCGGTTTCTAACATTCCTGGCGCTGTTCCGCGAACTTCGACGATTGGACTGACAAATGTCACGATCCCATATGCTGTAGAAATTGCCAATAAAGGGCTCGTGAAGGCAATTACCGAAAGTGAAGCCATCAAATCAGCTGTCAATGTATTAAACGGGAAAGTTACTTATGAGGCAGTTGCCCGTGATTTAGGATTGACTTATGTGACGGTTGAAGATGCATTAGCCGCAGGAATTTACTGAACGAAACTGTACTAATGGAAAATGATACATTTAAGGATGAAAGCAAGTTCGAGACAAAATTAAGCAACGATGAAACGAAAAGCTCTTTTCACATAATTAATGAAAAGAGCTTTGTTAAATTTACGAGAAGAAACATCATATGATTTTTTGTTCTGCTTACAAAAGGTAATGAACCTTTTTTTACTCTAGTAGATTTTATCCCCATTAAAAATTGAATTTTTGACAATTACATAATCAACTTGACGGAGAGCACTTAATTTATTTCCACCGGCATAAGAAATGGATGATTGCAAGTCTTCTTCCATTTCCGTCAGTGTGTTTTGAAGCCGGCCTTTGTATTCCACCCACATTTTCTTCCCCTCGACATTCCGTCTTTCCCCTTTTTGAAACTCGGAAGCCGAACCAAAGTATTCTTTGTAAATTTTACCGTCAACGATTTTTGTTTCTCCCGGTGATTCTTCGTGACCGGCAAATAACGAACCAATCATAACCATAGAAGCACCGAAACGGATCGATTTGGCAATATCGCCGTGTGTCCGGATTCCACCGTCGGCAATGATTGGTTTTGTTGCGGCTTTTGCACACCATCTTAATGCAGCTAATTGCCAACCACCTGTCCCAAAACCGGTTTTTATTTTCGTAATACATACTTTCCCGGGTCCAATTCCCACTTTCGTCGCATCTGCCCCGGCATGCTCCAATTCTCTTACCGCTTCCGGTGTCCCGACATTTCCGGCAATAACAAACGATTCCGGAAGCAATTTTTTAATATGTTTAATCATGTCAATCACTGAATCCGAATGACCGTGTGCAATATCAATAGTAATGTATTCCGGAACGAGATTTTCATCGGCCAGCTGTTGGATAAAATCATATTCTCCATTCTTTACACCAACACTAATCGATGCATATAACCCACGGGCCTGCATATCTTTAATAAAATCGACCCGCTTTTCCGGATTAAAGCGATGCATAATATAGAAATACCCGTTTTCAGCTAAATATAGGGCAATTTTTTCATCAATAATTGTTTGCATATTGGCAGGAACGACCGGTAAACGGAATCTTCGTCCGCCAAATTCAATTGTTGTATCACATTCTTTTCGACTCTTTACAATACATTTAGCAGGAATCAGTTGAATGTCCTCATAATCAAATACTTTTCGCAAAATAATCACCTCTATATACGAATAATCTTAAATAAATTTTATTTTATTGTTCGCCATTAGCACTATACCTTATTTTTTCACTTCTGTCAAAGATTTTTAAATGAATTAATCCCGAATAAAATTATAAATAAAAAAGCCTTATCAGCTAAAAATAGATAAGACTCGTGAAAAAACATATTATTTTTGTAACTTCTCTTTAACAAATGGTAACTAGATCGCTTTACTTACTCGATCTGCCTTTTCTTTTCCCTACATTTAACACGACTCAAAATAATTGTGCTTTAGGCGTGTGCTATAGAAAAATGCCCTTTTTCGGGGCTGAACAAAATGATTAGCTTATTCCGGCTTTACATAATCAAATGTAAGCTCATCATCGTTCGGATCATAATTTACATGGAGATCATGTCCATCAAAAAACCAAACATCGGAAGTTTCTACATAAAAATCGATACCATCCTTTTCGGTGTAAACAGCCATATCAACCGGATCATTATCCTGGGTAAAACCAAGGGCAAAGTTTTTTTGTACCGGACTCGACCCATAAATTTTACTAAAAAACTTAACTTTATCACCTTTTTTTAAGCCCATTGACTCCTTAAACCATTCAAGTGCGTTTTGACTTATTATAATTTCCATAGTTCCACTCCTCGATGCTGTAGAATCTGTTTATTTTTAATTTATCTTTTCTGGGAAAATTCATTCCGACATTGGTCATGATACATTCATGATAACAAAACGATAAGTAGATGTTAAGGAAAAGCTTTGTTTTAAGTATTTATAATTGCTTTAATATTATTGACATAAAAAGCATAAGAATAGTAAAATCATTGTAATCGATTACATTTTTTTATATGAACACACTTTAGAAAGATTCTTTTAAACTATCAACAATACATTATTAAGGAGCTGTTGCCCGTGTTCACTTCATTAACACCTTTGGATTGGAAAAGACGAGCTGTAAAATACTACCCAAATAAAGTTGCTGTTATTGATGGCGAGAAAAAATTTACGTATAAACAATTTTCAGAACGGACGGATTTACTATCAAAAGCATTATATCAAGCCGGGATCAGGGAAAAAGATCATGTTGCAGTTATGTTGCCGAATACCCATTATATGCTGGAATGTTTTTACGGAATTAGCCAATTAGGTGCCGTAATGGTTCCTTTAAACTATCGAATTTCCTCTTCTGATATGGAATATATTATCAATCATAGTGATGCGAAAATGCTTATAGTTGATGCCGAATTTGCCATGGCAATTGAAAAAATTAAAGATCAATTAGTTTTGGATCAAATTATTATCGTCGCAACCGATGGGTTTGAAACGTCTTTAAACGGGGTCGACTATGAGGATTTTATTAATCACGCTCCCGACATACCATTACCGAAAGTGGAAATTGATGAAAGACAATTGTTAACGATAAATTATACAAGTGGAACTACATCCCGGCCTAAGGGCGTTATGTTAACTCATCGAAACAATTATTTAAACGCAGCTGATTTTTTATACCACTTGCATGTTGGGCATGATGATGTTTATTTACATACATTACCGATGTTTCACGCCAATGGTTGGGGAGGTGTTTGGGCAATTACCGCGGCAGGAGCTACACATGTTTGTTTACGAAAGGTTGACCCTCCTGTTATTTTGCGTTTATTTGAAGAGCTCAAGATAACTTTACTCTGCGGGGCGCCGACTGTTCTTAACATGCTTGTAAATCACCCGGCTGCAAAAGAAATAAATATCGAAACGAGCCCCCGAATGGCCGTGGCAGGTTCACCACCGGCTGCTGCATTAATCCAAAAAGCTCAAGATATTCTTAATTTGGATATTATCCATGTATATGGGTTAACGGAGACATCTCCATTTATTTTATATTGTGAATGGAAAAGGTCGTTTGAAAACAAAAATTTGGAAGAACAGTCCACGATAAAAGCACGTCAAGGAATCGAATTAATCTTTAACGGTGAGACAAAAGTGATCCGTCCAAATGGTGAAGAAGTGGCATGGGACGGTCACGAACTCGGTGAGATTGTTGCCCGCGGGAATGTCGTAATGGAAGGTTATTATAAAGATCCGGATAAAACACGGGAGGCAATTGTTGATGGTTGGTTCCATACCGGTGATTTAGCCGTAACCCATCCAGACGGTTATATTGAAATTCGCGACCGGGCGAAAGATATCATCATCTCCGGTGGCGAAAATATTTCATCAACAGAGGTTGAAGGTGTATTATACAGGCATCCTGCTGTTTTGGAAGTTGCTGTTATTGCGGTGCCCGATGAAAAATGGGGAGAAGTTCCGAAAGCTATCATCGTTCTTCAACCCGGAGCAACCGTTACCGAACAAGAAATCATTGATTATTGTCGCGACAATATGGCCCATTTCAAAGCACCGAAATCCGTTGATTTTGTTGAATCTTTGCCAAAGACAGCAACAGGTAAATTACAAAAATACCGGTTGCGACAAATGTATTGGCAAAGTTCAAAAAATGTTAACTAAGCGTTTATTGATACAGATGGGAAAATCCCACTTAAGGAGTCATAAAAACCGGGCATGTAGCCCGGTTTTTAGAAATCGCCTCCCTTCCTGTCACCACTTTATGATTTTGGCTCTATTAATTTAAAATATGTTTTATCATTATATTGATTAATCTTTTTATGCTTTGCCACGATTTTGCCTTCATATAAAGATTGTCCGGTAGATAAATCACCGATAAATAAAGAATATCCATCATCAATCGCATTAATAATATAAATTTTGCCATTCAAAACAGTAATAAACGGTTCTGCGTGTAAATCATCATTGTCAGTATTTTCGGAAGTCTGAGGAACATTAAATAAAATCTTTTCACGCCAAGTCCCAGTCTCAATATCATATGGAACCACTTCCAGGCGATTATCGATCTGATTTTGCAAAAATACGGTCGAATTATGTAATGATGCCGCTTCAACCATTCCTAATTCCTCATGATTTATTTTTTCCAAGACTTCCTTTTCAAAATTATAAACATAACACTCACTTGCTAATATTTTCTCTTCAACTTCTTTTGTATTTTCGTTCATCTCTTCTTGAACCCTTTGCAATAAAAATAAGGCATATTCACTTGGCTTTAAAGAAAGGCTATCATTATTTATAGAAAATGACGTCCAGTTTCCATTTTCTACTCCTTCACTATTTTTTAAAATGACATCGTCACGGATGAGCTTTTTTTCTTTTAAATCAAAAACATAAAGATGTGCCTCCTCACTACTGTCCTCGCTAAAGTTATTTGTCAATACTTTTACCTTACCATTCAACAACTGTACATCATTTATGTTAATCGTATAATAATTTTCACCATCCGGTATGGCCACTTCAAAGGCTACTGTTTCATTTGTTTTTTTATCCAATACTTCTATAAGAAATTCATTTTTATTTGTCATACCGCTAAACGTGTTCTCTATTTCATATTCAGCATAGGCCAGCCAAGCTTTATCTTCATAAAAATTTCCCGGATTTAACACTTTTTGCCGCAAAAAGTTCTTATGTTCCTTCATTATTTTTTCAAACTGTGATGGTAGTTCCACTATTTCACTAATAATACTATCATAGTTTATATTCATCGTTTTTCCGTTCAAAATCTTAAATGAATAGAGAATGTCATTTACATTGTAATCACCATGAATGACTAAATCTTGCAATTCCTTTTCATCACCGCTTATTTTTTTTACCTCAAATTCAGGAACGGTCCGTGATGCAAAACTGCTACGAATATAGTAAGTTCCGACCGTAATGACGGTAATGATCAAAACAACAATGATTTTCCAATATTTCTTCATCCGAGAAGCCCCCCATCAAACTCTGATTTTGTATTTTAATAGGTAATTTCCAATCCATACTGCTCCAATTAATACAATGATACCGGCAATAACTTCCATAACAAACAGCTCCACCGGGAAAAAATAATAATTAAGTACAAAAGTATCAATCAAAAGGGGCATCAAGAAAAATCCGACAGAAACGAGTCCATAAGAAATACCAAAAATAATCCCTTTCAGACGATAGCAGCGTTCAAATAAAATTGCCGTAAACGTAACGCAAACCGCAACAATCCCCATCCCATAAAATAGTAAAAAATCTATTAAGGAACCTGGAAGAATGACCGACAAATAATTAAAATCGGTATATTCCTTTATAGGCAGATCCACCCGAAATTCGGCAGGAACAATCCATTTCATTATTTGCATTTCAATCAAGAACAAGAGAAGTTGAAGGGCAACTAATCCAAAAACAAATATTAGGATTGCCGTCGCTTTCGCAAAGTACAGGTTCAATCTTGCAGTTGGAAGCATTAGCAATCGATAGATAAACGAATTTTTACCGAGCCAATCACGATACCAAATAAAAAATACATAGATTAGAAGAACAACGACACATAATGCAATCGACCAATAAAACCAATTGGATTGAACGACTCTTTGCATTGTAAACGCTTCGTAATTTTTAATAAAATCGGCTTTAGACATCATATCACCATAAATAACATTCTTGGCCTCCCGCATATATCCTCTTGACTCCACAATAACTGCGAAAATTTGCATTATAATCGTTACGATAACGAGAACAATGTATAATTTGAAAAAACGATTGAACTCAAAATTGACAAGTTTCAAATACCGATTCATGATTCATACACCTCCCGCATCACATCAATGACTGATTTACCCTCTTTTTCTCGGACTTCTTCAACATGAAACTCTTTCAACACTACACCATTGTCTATCAGAACGACTTTATCAATCAGATGCTCAATATCATTAATTTCATGGGTGGTAATAATAACCCCTCTATCTTCAATTAGGTGACTGGTAAACACATTTGCAATTTCTTCACGACTAAAAATATCTATCCCGGAAAACGGTTCATCCATTAATAAATAGTCAACATCTAAAGCCAAACCAAGCAGTATATTCACTTTAGCAGTGTTTCCTTTTGATAATTCACTAATCCGCTCTGTTTCTTCTAATTTAAAAAATTCAAGCAGCTCTTCTGCCCGTTTTTGATTCCAGCTTTGATAAAAATCGGCCATGAAGGCAAAAGCATCCCCTATTCGCATCTGCGGAGGCATCGTTATTGTATCTGGAATAAAGGTGATTTTTTCATAACTGTCTTTTGTAAGTTTACTTCCATCAATGAAAATTTCCCCGCTATTAATTGGGATTAACGACATAATTGCTTGCATAATCGTTGTTTTTCCTACACCATTAATCCCGATTAAACATGTAATTTGCCCCTTTTCAGCCGTAAATGAAACTCCCTTTAATACTTCTTTCCGACCAAATTTTTTTGTTACATTTTTTACTTCAATCATGGGTATTCCCCCTTACATAATCAGCCTTTTCATAATATTCCTTGACTATATAAAGAACTTCCTCAAGTGGTACATTAATTGTACGCACGGAATGGACAAATGTTTCAACCGCTTCCATAATCAACTCTTTACGCACTTTTTTCAAAACCCCTTCATCTTTTGTAATCCGACTTGGTAAATTCCCCTCTGTAAAAATCAACCCTTGTTCCTCCATTTCCTTATACGCTCTTTGTGCCGTATTGGGATTAATTTTTAATCGGTGAGCCAGTTCACGTCTCGACGGGATTTCCTGCCCCGGTTCAAAAAAGCCTTTTGCAATTTGTTCCTTAAAATAGCGAACCACTTGAACGTAAACAGGATCCCGATTATTAAATTTGACATTCATAGACAGTCCCATCTCCTATAAACATAGTGTGTAATCATCTGCACCACTTTTCGTAAAATATAGATCTGTATTAATCACTTAATACAGGAAAGGCACACCATTTTGCAATATTTCAATACAACTCGTTCTTGTTAATGTATTAACTATTTCATACACCTAATTTATTATAACACCGTAAATTTTCATGGACGATGTATGTAAATCTAAATTTTATACTGTACTAACCCCATAATACATCTTCATGTGTATTATATGGCTAATACACAACAATGTCAATTCTCATTTTCTTAATTTTTCAGATGAAAAATAAACATAAAAGAACCGGTTGTTTATCCGGTTCTTTTGGTAAGTGATTTAAATGATTGATTTCTACAATAATTTGCTGATTTGGTCTACGGCTATGATGGCGTTCGCCACATCTTCCGGAGTAATTTCACCAGAAAGATTTCCCATTGTTTCCCCTTCAGCAGTAGCTCCTGCACCCACTTTTAATAAATCTTCATAAGTCGCGTTTTCCAAATGTAATTCTTTTAACGTCACAGGGAGATCAAGTTTTTGATAAAATCTCATATATTTCAAAATCTCTTCAGTTGACTGGTTTTCTAATACTAATTGAGTCAATGTTCCGTAAGCCACTTTTTCCCCATGAGTCAGATGGTGAATATCACCTTTTAATGCGGTAAACCCGTTATGAATGGCGTGGGCAGCTGCCAATCCGCCGCTTTCAAAACCAATTCCGGAAAGTAATGTGTTTGCTTCCACCACCGCCTCTACTTGACTCGTAACGATTCCTTTTTTAACTGCTTGGTATGCAGCCTCACCATATGTAAATAATGTTTTTTCACAAGCTTCAGCAATGGCCCGGGCTGCGATGCTAGGTTTGCCGCCGGACATTGCCTCTCCATTACTTTTTATCGTTGCTCTTGCTTCAATCCAAGTGGCCATCGCATCGGCTATTCCGGAAGCGAACAAACGAGCAGGCGCTTTAACCACAACTGCAGTATCGACAAGAACAAGATCCGGATTTTTCTTATAAAAACGATAAGATTCGAACCTTCCCTCATCCGAATAAATGACGGAAAGACTGCTGGTCGGAGCATCAGTTGAGGCTGTTGTCGGTACAATGATTATATTTTGGTTCAGCTCATCCGCTACCGCTTTTGCAGTATCAAGTGTTTTTCCTCCGCCAACACCAATGACAACATCAACCCCATTGTCTTCACCCATTCCTGCAACTCTTTTCACTTCATTTGTTGACGCTTCACCGTTAAATTCAATATAGTGATAATCTAAACCACTTTCATTGAAGCTTCCAATGATTGTTTCTTTCGTTATACCCCATACAATTTTATCAGCGAGAATTAAAGGTTTTTTACCAAAATCTTTTGCATATGTACCTATACTTTTTAAAGCACCTTTTCCTTGCACATATTTACTCGGTGAAATAAAAACAATATTTGCCATTTTTTCCACTCCTTTTATATTTCCTATAAAGGGAAATAACTTTTTACATTATTAATTATATCACAAATTATCATAAATAAATCTCTTTTTATAAACTGTTCAATTTGAAAAAATTTTATCCCCGCGTTTAAGACGGGGATTAAATGGAGCAGTTATCCTTCTCATTTTTTTCCGCTTTCGTATGATGATAATTATAATGAAAGCAATAATACCAAGTAAGAAGAAGAGTGGTAAATACCCAATAAGAAAAATAAATAGACTCGAAAACGCACTAATTAAAAAATTGATGCTTTTCTTAAATTGCTCCTTTGTTTTTTCCCATGTTTTTAATTGACTATCACCTAAATTTTTCACTTCAACTTTATTTTCCTCAATTGAAATCGTGACCGTTGCTAAATCAGCTTTATTTTCCAAATAGTTCATTCGACCTTTGATGGTTTCTATTTCTTCCTGAACTTTAGCCAAGTCTTTGGAAATAGCTAATAAGTCTTCTGTTTTTTCCGCTTGTTCCATGAATGAAAGTAATCTGCTTTCTACCGCTTGTTTCGATTTCAAACGTGATTCTAAGTCAATATATTCTTCAGTAACATCTTGACCGGTAATGGAACTGTCCACAACTTTCCTGCTGCCTTTTTCAACTAGTGAAATAAAGTCACGAAACTTCTCTTAAAAAGAACTGCCCTTAAGAATTTCTTCTCAAGAGCGGTTCTGAATTTTGCAAAATTATTTTGCTGTATATCCTCCATCCACAAGTACAGTTGTACCTGTAACAAATTCATTTTCACACAAGAAAACAATTGCATGAGCTATTTCTTCAGGTCTGCCTAAGCGACCGATCGGATGTCTTGCTACCAAACTATCATAAAAATCGCCTAATGCTTCTTTATTTACCATACCTGTTTCCACATAGGCCGGTGCAACAGCATTCACTCGAATACCACGGTCTCCATACTCAACAGCCAGAGATTTGGTCATTAAGTTAACTGCACCTTTACTGGCATTATAGGCCATAGCACCCGGTTCACCGACAGAACCAAGAATCGAAGCCGTATTCACAATTGCTCCGCCACCTGTTTTTAACATTTCTTGAATGGCATATTTACAACCGTAGAATACTCCATCTTGGTTAATACTAATCACACGTTTATACTCTTCATCCGATAATTCGTGGGAGGCTTTTAAAATACCAACACCGGCGTTATTGACCATTATATCTAATCGTCCAAAGCGCTCAACGGTTCCAGAAACTAATTTTTCTACCGATTTTTCATCAGATACATCCACATTTTCAAATACAACATCAGCATATGTATCTTTCAAATCCTTTTCAACTTTACGACCTGCTTCTTCATTATAGTCTGCAAAAACAACTTTAGCCCCTTTTTCCAAAAATGCTCTTACAGTAGCCAGTCCAATTCCGGAAGCACCACCTGTAACAATTGCAATTTTGCCCTTTAAATCAAACATGAAAATACCTCCTTGTAATATATGATTATTACAAATTTATTATACCTAATTGTTAGCGCATTCACAAATGATACCTTGTCCACCAAATCGGCCAGATCAGGAAAGTCTCTCTCCCACCTACTTCCTTATTCATTCGAATTTTGAGGTGGGAGCCCTTGACTTGCCTTTTCAATCTGCTCTTGCCCCTGTATATTGTCCTATTCTCTTACTTGTCCCTTGCCCTTGATAATAAATTTGCTGGATGTTAATGCTTTTAATCCCATTGGACCGCGGGCATGAAGCTTTTGCGTACTAATCCCGATTTCTGCTCCGTAACCAAACTCAAATCCATCGGTGAAGCGAGTGGAAGCATTATGGTAAACGGCTGCGGCATCAACATTTTGTAAAAATATGGCCGCTTGGTCCTCATCTTCTGTAATGATCGCTTCAGAATGTTTTGTGCCGTATTTATGAATATGGGCAACTGCTTCTTCTAGACTATTCACTAATTTCGCACTCATTTTTAACGCTAAATATTCTTGATACCAATCTTCCTCCGTAGCCGGGCGGGCAGGTGGGAAGGCCTGACATATTTTTTCATCCCCGTAAATTTCCACTTGATGAGCGTGTAACACTTGTAAAAGCTCGACGCCATATTTGTCAAACCAATGTTGATCAATCAGTAAAGATTCCGCTGCATTACAAACGGAAGGTCGTTGCAATTTCGCATTTAACACGATTTCCTTTGCCATCTCAAAGTTTGCCGTTCTCTCGATAAAGATATGGCAATTTCCGGCACCGGTTTCAATGACAGGAACCGTTGCCTCTCTTATAACTGTTTGTATTAAGTCTTTACCACCTCTTGGAATTAGCACATCCAAATAATCATTTAATTGAAACAAAGCTTTAGCCGTTTCTCTGGAAGTATCTTCAATAAATTGGACAGCATCTTTCGGAATTGCGGTCTTATCCAGGGCTCGATGAATCGAATCAACTAAAGCAAGATTAGAAAACTTCGCCGAGGAACTCCCCCTCAAGATGATTGCATTTCCCGTTTTTAGGGCAAGGGTTGCCGCATCAATCGTTACATTTGGTCTTGCCTCATAAATCATGCCAATCACACCGATAGGAACCCTTTTTCTTTGAATAAACAAACCATTTTCTTTCTTGATCGTTTCCAGTACTTCACCAATCGGATCAGCTAAATCAACGACTTGTTGGATTCCCTCTACGATTCCATTTATCCGTTCTTCATTTAACATGATCCGGTCAAGAATTGCATCTGACATCCCTTTCTCTTTTCCTAATTGTAAATCTCTTTTATTTGCTGATAAGATGACATTTTGATCTACCAATATTTGTTCTGCAATTTTTTTCAGCGCTTCGTTTTTTTGCTCGCTTGTGATCCCGGTCATTTTATAGCTGGCTGTTTTTGCCAATTTCCCTTTTAACAGTACTTCATTGTTTTGTGCAATCTGTCCCATTTCTTTTCCCCCATTCATCAAATTTATCAAACCTCTTATATGACTTTTTTTGCTTTTACCCAGTTATTGCGATGAATAACCTCCAATGAGGACTCATTATCTTTTCCTTGTCGATATTTTTCTTCAAGATAATTTTTTAGTTCAGCTGAGGAACAACTTACTTCACCTTTGCCAATAAAACCTTTCGCCCCGATGACTTCAACAACATCCCCTTTCTCAAAAGTACCAGTGACTTTAAATACACCAGGCGCAAGAAGACTTTTTCCATTATAAAGGATCGCTTCGACAGCACCTTGGTCAACATAGATTTTCCCGGAAGACTCAGAATGAAGAGCAATCCACTGCTTTTTTGTATTCAAGGCATGATGTTCGCGATTAAAGATATATGTTCCATTTCCTTTTCCGTCGATAATTTCCAACAGCTTATTTTTTCCGTTGCCCATACCGATAAATACGGAAACACCAAGAGAAAGAGCCGTTTGTGCAGCTAAGAGTTTTGACTTCATTCCGCCGGTTCCCACTTTTGAACCTGTGGAATCAGCTCTCTCCAACATGTCTTCGGGAATACCTTCTAAAAAGTAAAATTTCTTCGCATTCGGATTGGTACGCGGATTCCCATCATAAATTCCGTCAATATCCGTTAAAATAATCAGTCTGTCTGCATGAATGAATCCACTTACTAAACTTGACAACATATCATTATCACCGAATGTTAATTCATCAACAGAAACCGTGTCGTTTTCATTAATGATCGGAACAATCCCTCTTTCTAAAAGCTCAGTAATCGTTGCATAGGCATTTCGATAACGGTCACGATTGGAGAAATCTGACCTTGTTAATAAAATTTGAGCAGCAGTAATATTATATTCACTAAATTTTTCCATATATGTTTGAATCAATAGACTCTGACCGACACTTGCAGCCGCTTGTTTCCCTTTCAACGTAACCGGTCGACTCGGATATCCTAATTTTTTGAAGCCTGCAGCAACAGCACCTGATGACACTAAAATGACTTCATGATTGGCTCCCACCAAAGTTGCAATCGCATCAACATGATCAGTCAATTTATCCTGGTCAATTTCACCTTTGTGATTGGTTAATGAACTGCTTCCAATTTTTACAACAATGCGTTCTTTTGACATTTTCATTCCCTCTTAAAAATTTTTAAAATAAAAAGCCCAATCATCCTGAAAATTTCAGGACGAAAGAGCTTATCTTCCGCGGTACCACCTTGATTGAGCACAAAAATATTGTACTCCGCTTCTTTCTCTAACGCGAATTTGCGCCCATGGTTTTGCCATGAGACTCGGAAGGCAGGTTCTGCAGTTTGAATATGACGGAATTTTGCAGCCACGAATCCCGCTCTCTAACATATCAAGTTCTGCATACTAGTCCTTCGTTACCGATCCATATACTTTTATATTTATTATGGAGAGATTCTTTTCGGATGTCAATACATGCGTATGGAAAAATTTTTTCTATTCCTTACTTTTTAAAAGATTGAAAAATAACTTTAATGAAAAACTACTTTTCTAACTTATTCGAAAGTTCATGATTTAGAAAGTTTAGCTGCTCTGCCATTTCTGCAACTTGGTAAGATACCTTAGAGATTTCATTAAAGGTATGCTGGAAGTCAAATAGGTTTTCTTGTATTAATGGTTGAAATAGTGTGAATGTATTATGGTAATATGGTTACAAACGGAGTATGGATATCTGTCCGACTTATGACATTATTTGAAATTGGGACAATGATAAGGACTTCTGGCATAGCAGGGTAAAAAACACATCCATAATGTTCTCACTATGGATGTGTTGAAATACATATGTTCTTTTCTAAAAATAAATGGTTTGGTAGGAAACTATTTTTCTTTTGAAAATATACTAATTTTTTACTCTACCGATCCATTCCTTAAAGATTCCTGTTCAATTAAAATGCTGCTGTCCAGCCACCGTCAACAACTAATACAGTACCATTGACAAAGCTGGATTCATCCGACGCCAAGAATAATGCAGCTTGGGCAATTTCTTCCGGTTCACCAGTACGCGGAGAAACAGCATGAGCCACTCCGGCACGACTTAACCCAAATTGATTCACATTGGTCATTGAAGCAGAAATATTTGTATTTACCGCACCCGGGGCAATTGCATTACAGCGGATTCCTTCTTTTGCATACATAAAGCCGGTATTTTTTGTTAATCCGACAACAGCATGTTTCGAAGCACCATAAGCAGCTCCGGCGTGTGCTCCGTTCAATCCGCCGGTTGAAGCAATATTAATGATGATACCCTTCCCTTTTTCCAGAAAAATTGGAACTGCTTTACGCATTGAACGCATAACAGCTTTTGTATTTACATCAAATATTAAATCCCATTTTTCTTCTGAAATATCTCCGACCGGTTCAAAACCATCCATAATTCCTGCATTATTTACCAGTATATCCAATGTGCCAAATTCGTTGACTGCCGTATCAATCATGTTTTCAATATCAGCTAATTTTGCCACATTCACTTCGATTGCTTTAGCCGTACCACCATTTTTGACAATTTCCTCTACAACCTGTTCTGCACCTGCTATATTTAGGTCAGCAACAATTACCTTTGCACCTTCTTTTGCAAAAACTTGGGCAATCGCTTTCCCCATTCCTGAGGCTGCTCCTGTCACCACTGCAACTTTTCCTTCGAGTTTCATATTAAACATACCACCTTTTTCATATATTAGTACGACTTGAAAATAAAGCGTTTTCAATATTTCTAATAGCAGTCTCTACATTTTTCACATAGTCGCCTACACATTTTCATTGTACTGTTCTATAATGAACATATCAATATACAAATTGTCCATGCTTTGTTCAATAATGAGCATCGCTTGAAATGTTTGTATAAATATAGAAAAATAATAGACAATCAGGTGGTGTTTTGTTGATGACTGTTGATCGACGAATTAATAAGTCCAAAACTGCTTTAAAAGAAGCATTATTAATATTAATGGAGAATAAAGACTTTAACAAAATTACAATTACAGACATTGTCAACATTTCTAATTTAAATCGAGGAACATTTTACAAACACTACCAAACAAAAGAAGAATGACTTGGGGATCTAATTGAAGAAGTATTAGAGGATCTCATTCGTTCATACCGGGAGCCTTATTTACAAAAAGACATACTTGGGATTAGTGACCTTTCATCATCCTCAATCAAAATTTTTGAACATGTATTTCTATATGCGAAATTTTATAAAATTACTATTCATTCAAATGTTCTACCCGGGTTTCAAAATAAAATTTGTCAAGTTTTAAAAAATTTAGTTCTTCAGGATTTGACGACAAAAAGTGGTTTACTAAAAAATATTAATCCAGAAATCTTTTCCTCCTATATTGCCTATGCAATTTTCGGATTGATTGTTGAATGGGTAAATGGAAACTTTTCTTATACTCCGGCATATATGTCAGAACAATTAATCGGAATTTTATCGTATACAACCTTCATAACTTGAGGGACAGATTAATTCTTTGAAAATCTGTCCCTGCCTGACTTTTATTTCTTATTGAACCTGAAACATTCATCAACAATAAACTCTTTATCGATTCTAATGTTGCAACCTGATGAAGGAATCCCCTCTCAAGTTTCGAGCCGGTAAAATAGGTTGAAGGAGATATCTCCATAATCGACATCAAGGCTGCAGTCTGTACTAATCACATTTTATTTTGCTGCAATCACCTCAATTTCAATGCTGACATTTTTAGGGAGACGACTGACCTCAACCGTTGATCTAGCCGGGCGGTGTTCGCCGAAATGCTTGGCATAAGCCTCATTAACTAATGTAAACTCATCCATATTTTTTAAGAAAATAGTCGTTTTAACAATATGATTGAGCGTTAATCCAATGCTTGCCAAAATCGCCTGAATATTTCGCATCACCTGGTTAGTCTGAGCAACAATATCACCCTCGATAATTTCATTTGTTTCTGGATCAACTGGAATTTGACCTGACAAAAAAATAAAATTTCCCGCTTCTATCCCTTGTGAATACGGACCAATTGCCTGCGGTGCATGTTCTGTATGTATTTTTCTTAACATAATTCATCCTCCTAAAATAAAAAAAATAATAGTAACCCTATTATAATAAAATATTTTGCTTAATAAAAATCATTTTTAAATGTGTTTAATTCCACAGTTCTATAATTCCAGTAGTTTGATATTCTGCTTTTTACCCTTTACTAACAGTATGAAGCATTATTGCCACATATTCGTCACAAGTTTGTTATAATAGAGAAAACTTTTTTGATACAAATGAACAATCAACTTGTTGTTTGTACTAAAAAACATCATAAAATTGTCGAATAGTGATTGGTTTCATTTCGTTTTAAATATTGGAGAGGGTGTGTATGAATCGATGGATGAACGTTTGTTTCGTGATGCAATGGGAAAATTTGCGACAGGGGTTACCGTTGTCGTCACAGAGCTAAATGGGGAAATATTCGCTGCAACAGTAAATGCATTTATGTCCGTATCTTTAAATCCTATGCTTATATTAATTTCCTTAAACAAAACTTCACAGACACTAAATAAAATAAAGCAGCGTGGGTTATTTACTGTGAATGTTTTAAATAAAGATCAAATAAATATTTCAAATCACTTTGCTTCAAAAAAGAAATCAACTAAAGAAATCGAATTTGATTTTCTCGACGGAATGCCTGTAATTCCTAATACTTTGGCACAAATCATCTGTACGGTTTCGTCTGAATACGAAGAAGGAGATCATGTTTTAATCGTTGGGAAAGTCACTAATTTACAGATATTTGAAGGAGAGCCACTTATCTTTTTAGAAGGAGGTTATCGGACATTAAAAGAAAAACCGGGACAAGCGTAAAACGTTTTATCCCACTCCTAACGGAAAGTCAAAGAATCCCGTTTGAAGATTTGAGTCGATACAATAGGTGGTAGAAGAAAAGCCCGCATGCATCCGATTTGATTAACAACAAACAGTGAGGGATATCGATTCCCCACTGTTTGAAACTTCCTATATTGTTCCTTTGTTTATCCGGGACAACCGGAATTGTATGTTTATTTACTTGAGTTTTGCACCTTAAAAACCAATTAGTCAACGAAACATATTCTCGTCGTCATTTTGAGGCGAGAAATGCTATTTTTTGACGACGAGACCTTTTCTCGTCACCATTTTGAACCGGAAATTGCTCCTTTTTGGCGACGAAACTTATTCTCGTCGCCATTTTGAGGCGAGAAATGCTATTTTTTGACGACGAGACCTTTTCTCGTCGTCATTTTGAGGCGAGAAATGCTATTTTTTGACGACGAGGCCTCTTCTCGCCGCCATATTGATGCGAAAAATGCTATTTTTTGACGACGAAACTTATTCTCGTCGCCATATTGATGCGAAAAATGCTATTTTTTGACGACGAAACACCCACCCGCCTTTGGGATGCGAAACTTAAGTTATTTATTTTTTACCGATAGCAACACGCCATTGTTCCGGTCCTTCTTCAATGTAATCCCATGTGAAACATCCTTCCCGTTCAATCAAAAACTGATAATATAGCGGTTTCGGATCATGGTCGTTGGTTAATTCCATGTATTGGCCAGATTGTAATCCATCAAACGTTTCAAATATTTTTGCGTGACGATATTTTGGTTCAATATCCGGTGCAAAGATTTTTGTAGTAAATTCTATATTCATAAAGAAACCTCCATTTACTGATGAAATATGTCTTTATTTTAAAATAGTTTTCAGCAAAGCGGTGTGATTTACTTCACTGTGAATATGTGACTTATATCAGGGCGGTTGAATCCTACATCTATAAGAGAATTAGAATTTGCTCATGATAACGTATGTTCGAATCAAATCAGTTTGAATCCTACATCAATAAATGAATTACTACGGCGTTTCCCATTATTTAAAAGCTTGGCAAAAGATGAACCATTTTTGTGTTCATTTAGCGAAAAATCGAATACTTCCTAACTGAAAATTTATCTTTTCTTACGTATAAAAAACGCTGTTTAAACTTGATACTTGTTACAAATAATATATGAAAAATAGAAAGGAAACTCAAAATGAGGAAACCCGGTATTCAATTATCTCTGCAAACAACAAGTCTTATTGTTGGATTCATGGTTTGGGTATTATTATCTTCTTTGATGACCTTTATTAAGGAAGATATTTTGCTCACACCCGTACAGGTATCGATTGTTACTGCAGTCCCGGTTATTTTAGGTTCCGTGTTGCGAATACCCCTCGGATTTTATACGGACAGGTTCGGTGCAAGAATTATCTTCATAATTAGTTTTCTTATCCTTTTGTTCCCTATATTTTATATCAGTACAGCCAACACTTTTATTGATCTTGTTATCGGCGGTCCTTTTTCTAGGTGTGGGAGGTGCAACATTTTCCATCGGTGTGACCTCTCTACCTAAATATTATTCGAAAGAGAGGCAAGGTTTTATTAACGGAATCTATGGTGTCGGTAATGCCGGAACAGCGATCACGACATTTGGCGCACCAATTCTAGCGAAATCAATTGGTTGGCAAGATACCGTTCGCCTATACTTAATTCTATTGTTGGCATTCATTGTTTTATTGTTTATTTTTGGAGATCGGAAAGAAGTTAGAGTAAAGAAATCAATGGTGGAACAAATCCAAGGTGTTTATAAAAATGCCACGCTTTGGTTTCTTAGTTTGTTTTACTTTATCACTTTCGGCGCTTTTGTTGCCTTTACTGTATTTTTGCCAAATTTTTTAGTAACGTTCTTTGGTTTGGATCCTGTTGACGCCGGAATCAGAACAGGAATTTTTATTGTTTTGGCAACTGCTATGCGACCGATTGGTGGATTTTTGGCAGACCGATTCAATCCCTTTGTAATCTTAATGATCGTGTTCATCTTCGTTTCTTTATCAGGGATATTATTAGCCTTTTCGCCGGATATTACTTGGTATACGGTCGGGGCATTATCTGTCGCTGTTTCTGCAGGTATTGGGAATGGGACGATATTTAAACTGGTCCCCTTCTATTTTTCGAATCAAGCCGGAGTAGTCAATGGGGTTGTTTCGGCAATGGGGGGGCTTGGAGGATTTTTCCCGCCACTGCTATTGACAGCGGTTAATAACATGACGGGACAATATGCGATTGCCTTCATGCTTATGTCTGAATTCGCCTTAGTCAGCTTTGTTATTGTTGTATTTTTGTACTATCAAGAAAAATTTGCACCTGTGAAGAAATGATAAAAATGATAAAAATAATAGAGCAACCCGGATGAATCAGGTTGCTTTTTTTATATTATAGATATCGTGTGAAAAACATCACCAAAATTGATCGTATCGACCGATTCCAGTCTTAAAATGAAAAATAATGGGTTGGTGTCAAAACCACTTTTTAAAACATTTGCGTGCATTTTCGAATTGAAAACTTGGTTTCAAGACCATCTTTTCAAATATTTGCTTCCGTTTTGATCTTGGGAAACGGCATTAAGGCACTTTTCCATATTTTTCATAAGTTTTGTTCTTGAGAACTCGGCTCAAGACCACTTTTTCAAACTTTTTGGGAGATATGGTTAGAACTCAGATAAATGTTTTTTAAACCTTCTGCCTACGATATCCTGAACGGGACCGATACTGTTGTGGCGGACGAGCCGGATAGCGGATTGGAAAACTAAAGATATGGACGAGCCTGGTAAACGGAATCGATGCAAAAAGTGCAAATGCGGTAATAACATGGATTTTAAATATATACGGAATATCAGTCATCAAATCAAATCTCGGCTGAAAAATAAATAAACTGCGAAACCAAGGACCTATAGTCGCACGGTACTCATAAGCCACCACAGTCAAATTGTAAATGATTGTCATATACGTTCCTGTCGCAGCAACAAATAATACAGCGAGGACAGAAAAATAATCTGCAAATGTTGCTTTAATACGGACCGGGTCAATGATCATTTTTCGAATTAACAGAATCACAAGTCCACAAACGACCATTAAACCTGCCAAACCCCCACCGTAAATCGCCCCAAAATGATACATATGATCAGAAATGCCGAGTGTCTGATAAAACTCCCAAGGAATCAAAATCCCCATTACATGTCCAAAAAATGCGAAAATAATCCCATAATGAAATAGAGGTGAACCAATTTTTAGCCATTTTTTCTCAAAAAAATTCGTTGAAGGGGCCGCCCAAGTTAATTGTCTGAATGCAAAACGATAAAGGAGACCGAAAATCATAATGGTTAAGCAGATATATGGGAATACGACCCATAAAAAAATATCGACCATATTTGTTCCTCCTTGACTGTCAAGTGATACCATACCCGATCATTGATACATGATCGGGTATGGCAGTTCTTCTAAATCTGCTTCTTCCCTTCCCAACTCTAGTTGCTCTATTTCTTCTTTTGTTGGAGTTGGGAAGACATGTTTCATTAACACTTTAAAGATTCCGCCATACGGGTTTTGTTGATTTACATTTTCCAACATATAGTTGATGACAACACCAAGTCTTTTCTGTAAACGATTTGTCTCATGATTTTCGGGAGCGACTGCCAAAAACTCCAGCAACATTGGGATATAGTCTGCTAATTCCTCACCGGTCCGTTCAAATCCGGACTGGTTGATTATTTTTTGTAATTTAATTAAAGCGGCTCCTCGCCGACTGCTGTCACCCAATTCATGAGCGGTCAAATAAAGACCAAGCTTCGTTTTCAAATCGAAAGTTTCAACGTACAGTTCTTGAATTTCTGTATCATTGAAATCGGATAAAGGCTTGTACATTTGCCTAATCTCTTCCTTTACATCTGTCTTAGCAATTAAATTTTCTACTAATTCTTCTATATCATTAATTAAATTCTTTATCCCATTCGCCGGGTAATCCAATAGGCGGGCAGAAATGACAAGAATGGTACGTTTCTCATTATTCATAAATTCTCTCTCACTTTCATCATACCGTATCTTGGATTCATTCCTTCTTTCGGTGCCAAATCTTCTATACTGCAGGCACCTTGCTGATAAAAAAGGTCATCATCCATTTCCCTGCGTCCGGTCGGGATGACATAACGTTCTTTATATTTGGCAACACCTAATAATCTTGCCATTTCTACCACTTCTTCGGGAGTAGTTTCTGCTTCCTTTAACAATTCACTTTGACGGAATTCATCGATACCCCCAACTGTTTTTCCTCGCATAAATACACGCATGGCGGTAAGTTTTAATAACACTTTCCGAATTACTTTCACATCATCGGCAGCTAGAATCGAAGCCAAATACTCCATTGGAATACGCATTTGATCAACAGCCGGAATATAGCCGTCTGTTTTTAATTCATCCTCATTCGTAATATGATTCATAATCGGACTAAGAGGCGGCACATACCAAACCATTGGTAATGTCCGGTATTCCGGGTGGAGTGGCAAGGCAATTTTCCATTTGATTGCTAATTTATAGATTGGCGATTCCTTTGCCGCTTCAATCCATGGATCAGTTATTCCCGCTTCTCTCGCCTGATCTTGTACTTCCGGGTCAAACGGATCCAGGAAACATGCAAGTTGTGCCTTATATAACTCTTTTGGATCTTCAACTGATGCTGCCGCTTTTACTTTATCAGCATCATATAAAACAACACCGATATAGCGAATCCGACCGACACAAGTTTCAGAACAAATTGTCGGTAACCCCGCCTCTGTCCGCGGATAACAGAAATTACATTTTTCTGCTTTATGGGTGTTCCAATTATAGTAGACTTTATGATAGGGACAGCCATTTTGACAAAAACGCCAACCCCTGCATGCATCGTGGTCCACTAAAACAATCCCATCTTCATCACGCTTATATAGAGCACCTGTCGGACAAGATGCGACACAAGACGGATTTAAACAATGTTCACAAATCCTTGGTAAGTACATCATAAAAGTTTTTTCATATTCTATTTTAATATGTTCTTGCAGTTTTTCTACATTTGGATCTCGCTTCACATTTTCACTGCCGCCTGCTAAATCATCATCCCAGTTTGAGCCCCATTCCGGTTTGTCAATGTATTTTCCGGTTATTTGCGAAAAGGGCCTTGCAACAGGAAGATTTTCTCTTTTGGGACTATGGATTAAGTTATCATAATCATAAGACCACGGTTCATAGAAATCTTCCAACTCTGCCATATTCGGGTTATAAAAAATATTGGCCAGTTTCGCTATCGGACCGCCGGCACGCAATTTCAGTTTCCCGTTTTCTAATACCCAGCCGCCCTTATACCGCTTTGTATCTTCCCATCTTTTTGGATAACCGATACCCGGTCTTGTTTCAACGTTATTAAACCACATATATTCCGTACCGGGCCGGTTTGTCCAAGTTGTTTTACAAGTGACTGAGCAAGTATGACAGCCGATACATTTATCGAGATGCATCACCATTGCTACTTGTGCTTTAATTCTCAAGCCAGTTAACCTCCTTCAATGGTCTGACTATTGCCATCGTGTCACGTTGATGGCCGGTCGGTCCGTAGTAATTGAAACCATAACTTAATTGTGAGTATCCGCCAATCATATGGGTTGGTTTTAAAGTGACCCTTGTTATACTGTTGTGAGTCCCGCCACGTTTTTTGTTAATTTCTGTTCCCGGAACCCCCATTGTCCGGTCTTGGGCATGGTACATATAACACATCCCTTTTGGTATCCGATAAGTAACAACTGCCCGGGCAACAACAACACCATTTCGGTTATATACCTCAATATAATCATTATCTTTTATCCCAATAGAAGCTGCATCTTCTTCATTTATCCAAACAACCTGCCAGCCTCGGAATAACTGAACCATCGGTGTTGCTTCGGTAAACATCGTATGGATCCCCCACTTTTGGTGAGGAGTTAAATACCGTAATGTAATCGATTTACCGTTATCCGGTACCCCCTTTTCCCTTTTCGTAAAAGGTGCTTTCGCAAGCGGTGGTAAGTAGATTGGCAGTGCCTCCCCGCAGTCGAGAATCATCTCATGATCAAGATAAAAACTTTGTCGTCCCGTCAGTGTCCTCCAAGGGATGTTATATTCCGTATTGACGGTAAAAGGCGAATATCTTCTATTCTCTTTTTCCAACCCGCTCCAAATCGGTGTTGAAATCGATGTTCGCGGTTGGATTGTTAGCGCATCCAGTGTAAAATCTTCTTCCTCTCTCGGTAGGGCAATCTCCGCTAATTTTTGTCCTGTTTTCTTCTCTAACGATTTCCATCCTTCTACAGCCCGTTTTCCGTTCGTTGCACCGGACATTAATAAAATGGAGTTAATTGCTTTTTGGTCTGTATATAAATCCGGATGACCTTTACCGATTCCTTCACGATTATTTATGCCTAATCGATCTTTCAGTTCCTCATATACTTTGTCACCCGGTATAATGACCCCTTTGCCACCGTAACCTTTCTTAATTTCCTGGCCGATTGATGTCATCATATGGAAAACATTCGGGTAATCACGTTTTACTACTTTCAAATGTGGCATTGTTTTTCCCGGAATTGCCTCAACTTCCCCTTTTCGCCAATCTTTTATTTTTCCGTAGGCTTGGGCAATTTCATCTGGGGAATCGTGTCCCAGCGGTCTCATTAACAACTCTTCCGTTTCCGGTAAATAGCGCTTTGCAAGTTCAGAGAAGACTTTAGCAATTTCTCTGAACGTATCCCAATCGCTTTTTGCTTGCCACGGCGGACTGATAGCGGCATTAAACGGATGAATAAACGGGTGCATATCCGTACTGCTGATATCGTATTTTTCATACCAGGTTGCAGTGGGTAATACAATATCGGAAAATAATCCGGAACTTGTCATGCGGAAATCGATACTGACAAATAAATCAGCTTTTCCTTCAGGTGCATCTTCCGAAATATTAACGGTTTCCGGTTGCCAACAATTTTTTGGTTCGGTCAATACTGCATTATCCGCGCCAATAAAATGTTTTACAAAATATTCATGGCCTTTTCCGCTATCACCAAGTAAATTGGATCGCCAATTGAAAAAGACACGCGGGAAATTACGAGGATCATCAGGGTTTTCAATCGCCCAATCAATCTCTCCAGCTTTTATTTTTTGAACGACATTTTCAATTATTTCCTGTTCAGTTTTTGCACCATTTTCCTTAATTTCTTTCACAATATCGATAGAGTTTTGGGAAAATTGTGGGAATGACGGCAACCAACCAAGTCTCGCAGAAAGTGCATTGATATCAGCCGGGTGCATATATGTGTATTTACCATTCCACCGATTTTGTTTCATATTTTCCTTTGTTTCATAGCGGAATTGCTCAGTTGCAAAGTAAAAAAACGAGGTTCCGTTTTGTAGCCTAGATGGCACTCCCCAATCACCGGCGAATGAAACAACATTCCAACCTTCTGAAGGGCGTACTTTTTCCTGACCGACATAATGAGCCCATCCGCCACCGTTTACTCCTTGAGAACCGGTCAATAAGACTAGATTTAAAATGGCACGATAGATTTGATCACTGTGATGCCAATGATTTGTTCCTCCCCCCATGGCAATCATTGACTTTCCTTCAGTCCTCGCAGCATTATCGGCAAATTCCTTAGCAACTTGAATCACATGATTTCGATGTACCCCGGTAATTTCTTCTTGCCATGCTGGTGTATATGGAAGAGGGTCATGATAATCTTCAGGATATTCACCCGAAAGACTTCTATTAACACCAACATGGGCCATCATTAAATCAAAAACTGTCGTCACTTTTAAAATGTGCCCATCCGCATCTTTTACATGTTTAACCGGAACACCGCGGCGAATGACACCGCCTTCTTCTTCAGCAAAATAAGGAAATGTAACTTCAATAACCTCATCGGATTGATTAAGGAAACTTAATAAAGGATTGATTTCCTTCCCGTTCACTTTCGTCAAGTCAAGATTCCATTTGCTGTCTCCATCCCAACGAAAACCGATACTTCCGTTAGGGATTTCCGGTTTATTCGTATTTTCATCCCATACCACTGTCTTCCATTCTGCTAAATTTTGTGTATCGCCCAAATCTTTTGCCCGTAAAAAAGTATCTGTTCGATAATCGCTTCCGTTTTGTTTTATAGTGACTAAAAATGGTAAATCGGTATATTTTTTGACGTAGTTTATAAAATAAGGGACTTGTTGTTTGACATAAAATTCATTTAAAATTACATGGGTCATCGCCATGGCTAACGCTCCATCTGTACCTGCCCGGGCCGGGAGCCAAATATCGGCAAACTTGTCGTATTCGGCATAATCCGGACTGATTCCGACCACTTTTGTCCCGTTATACCTTGCTTCCACCATAAAATGGGCATCAGGTGTTCTTGTTTGTGGTAAATTTGTTCCCCAAATAATAAAATATTTAGCATTATACCAATCCGCACTTTCCGGGACATCGGTCTGCTCTCCCCAAACTTGTGGCGACGCAGGGGGAAGATCGGCATACCAATCATAGAAACTTAATATTGTACCACCGATTAATGACAGAAAGCGAGCACCACCCGCATAACTTACCATTGACATGGCCGGAATTGGACTAAAACCGGCTACTCGATCGGGTCCGTATTTTTTTATCGTATAAATAACTGAGCTTGCAATCAGTTCACAAAGTTCTTGCCAGTTTGCTCGTACGAAGCCGCCTTTTCCGCGAGCTTTCACATACTTGTTTCTTTTCTCCGGGTCCGTGACAATATTTTTCCAAGCTTGAATCGGGTTTTCCTCGACAGATCTTTCCGCCTTCCATAATTCATATAGATCGGAACGAATGTATGGATATTTCACCCTGGCCGGACTGTACGTATACCAGGAAAAGGTTGCGCCCCGCGGACAACCTCTTGGCTCATATTCCGGATAATCGTCTCCCGTTGAAGGATAATCCGTTTGTTGTGTTTCAGAAGTGATAATTCCGTCTTTTACATATATTTTCCAACTGCATGAACCGGTACAATTGACACCGTGGGTCGAACGGACGATTTTATCATGCTGCCAACGACGTCGGTAAATTTCTTCCGTATCCCGTGGACGCGGGCTTTCTTCAGTCCACCCGTCATTTATGATCTTGCCACGTTTTATATATTTAAGAGAATCTAATAATTTATTTTTACGCTTTACCATAATGATTTCCCCCTTCCATAGCTGGGTCAATCGGATTAAAACGATTTCCAACAATCCGAAAGCTTTCATTTCCTGTTTCCAACTCTTCCAGAAATATTTTAAAAGTTGGGGCATTAGCAGCGATTAAAATAAGTCGCTCCAAAGTATGTAAATCACTGATTTGATAGATTGCTTCGATGATTCCCGGAGCAATTTCACCAAACCGAAGTTGTAATACATACAAAAGGTCTTCACGATCTTGAACGAAATCTGCTTCCTGTTCAAATATAAACAATTTATAACCTCCTTAAGGCAGAATCATGGCGTCATCTTATTAAAATAATCATCTTTCAAAACTTGAATACATTGTCCTCCCGTTTTAGCGATAAATTCTTTCAGTGCAAGTTTTTCATTTTCTAATTGCTCATTAGAAAAAAATTGTTCAGAGCTGTGGTTGAAATTTTCTCCAAACCGGACAATTAATTTTATGCCTTCATCTTTATTAATCGCTTCCAATTGAACATCATAGGGTTGAATATGGAAATTAGTTTCTAATTCTGTAATGATATATCGATATAGTTTAGGGGATACTTTGTAAAGAAATATAGGTTGCTCTCCGTTTGACATATTCTCAACTCCGAATTTAATGGTGAGGCAATATTTTTTCTTCCTCAAAATTATGGTAAGCATCAACATGAACTAATGCATGGAATTGTTGCAATACTTCTTCAGTAAATCCATCTGTTTCAAGTGTTTGCTTAATTTGTTTGACCAAGTACCGCATTGTATTATGGTCGCGAACTAAAGCTGTGATTGCAGCCTTCAATTCAGGATGTTCCTCTGCTAATTCTTTATATAATCCTTCCTCTTCTGCCTGAGCATGTCTGAGTGTACGAGTTTCCCAATGTTCTACTGCAATATAGGCTGTCTGCAATGCCTTTTCAGTTTGTCCCGCTTTTACTAATCTAGCTAGAATGTTGTTTAGCTCCTTTGCCTCCTCCAATGCTGCTTCATGAATTGCTGAATGACTATCTGCATGTTTCAAACCTAGACCTGACATAATCATTCTCCTTTTCATATTTTTACCAACAAAATAATTTTTACTTATCCATCATTATGTTGTTAAAATTTTCATTTTATACGTGAATAGTTGACGTAAAAAAAGGCCCCTTAGACAAGTGCCTAAGGAGCCGAAAATAGCATCATTATATATCCTATTGTTTTACCGGTTTTCGCCAACAGCCAATGAGTAAACCGGTGATGACTGTACCAATAAGTAAGGCTATCAAGAACATAAATGGTCTTTCAGCAAGGGCAATGACGAAAATTCCTCCATGTGGTGCCGGAATAGCCGTATTCCAAAGCTGAGTTAGCCCGCCGGCAATCGCAGAACCAACAATGGATGAACCGATAATACGTAACGGATCAGAAGCCGCAAACGGAATTGCCCCTTCAGTAATAAAGGATATTCCGAGTAAATAATTAGACAAACCGGAACGTCTTTCCTCATCCGTAAATTTATTCTTAAAGAAGGTAGTTGCCAAGGCTATTGCAAGTGGTGGAATCATCCCGCCGGCCATAACTGCAGCCATAAAACTTCCGTCGCCGGTATCGGTAAATACACCGATCGAGAAAGTATATGCCGCTTTGTTGAATGGTCCACCCATATCAATTGACATCATTCCGCCAAGTAAGGCACCTAATAATACCGCATTGGCTGTTCCCATATCACTTAAGAAGTCGACAACCGCCGTATTAATACTTGAGAAAATCGGGCCAATAATGAAATACATCAGCGTACCGACAATGAACAAGCTCAATATCGGATATAGTAGTATTGGTTTTAACCCTTCCAATGATCTTGGCATACCGCGGAATAGTTTTTTCAAGAATACAACAATATATCCTGCCAAGAAACCTGCTGCCAAACCGCCCAAGAATCCGGCATTGCTGTTCACTGCCATCAAACCGCCGACCATACCGGGCATTAATCCCGGACGATCACCGATACTCATCGCAATATATCCGGCTAAAATTGGAATCAAGAAGTTGAAGGCATTTCCGCCAATCGTATTTAAAAACTTAAACGTTACACTATCATCACCTAATGTACTTTCAAACAGGAAGGAAATGGCCATCAAAATCCCGCCACCGACAACGAAAGGAAGCATATGGGAAACGCCATTCATTAAGTCTTTGTAAATTTTTCCCCATACAGAAGTATTGGACGGTTCTTCTTTTTGTCTATCATCATTTTCAGCATGGAAGGTCGGGGCATCACCTTTGATTACTTTTGAGATTAACTCTTCCGGTTTGTTAATACCTTCACTTACCGGTCTCTCTAAAAGCGGTTTACCATTAAAACGGGACATTTCAACTTTTTTATCGGCGGCAACAATAACTCCTTTTGCTCGCCGAATTTCATCATCTGTTAAACGATTTTTTACACCTTCCGAACCATTTGTCTCGACACGAATGTCCACATTCATTTCAGCTGCTTTTTTCTTTAACGCCTCTTCCGCCATGTAAGTGTGAGCAATTCCCGTCGGACAAGCCGTTACAGCCACAATAAACGGTTTTTCACTTGTATCCGCTTGTACGTTTACTTCCTTTTCTTCACTTTCTTCTTCTCTCTTTCGGAAGATATTAACGACTTCATCCGGCGTTTTTGCAGACTTTAATCCTTCAATAAATTTTTCATCCAGTAATGAGCGGGAAAGAGCTGCTAATGCTTGCAGATGTGTATCATATAGACCATCCGGAACAGCAATCATAAAGAATAGGTATGTCGGTTCCCCATCCAATGATTCATAATCGACTCCTTTGTTACTTTTGGCAAACAGGACGGTTGCTTCATTTACGGCTGCCGTTTTGGCATGAGGCATAGCAATCCCGTTACCAAGGCCTGTTGTAGCTTGTTCTTCCCTTTTTAAAATTGCTTCCTTAAATTGGTCAGCGTTATTTATGACATGATGTTTTTCAAGACTTGCAATCATTTCATCAATAACCTCATTTTTGGTAGTTGATTGCAAATCCATAAGCATAATATCTTTTCTTAATAATTCGGTTACTTTCATTACTATTCACCTCATCTTAATATGGGTTTGTTGAATCAAGACGTTTAATTCCAACTTTTTTTACTAAGGATAAAATCTCGTTTCTTTTTGCCAAATCACTTGAGAAAGCGGTTGCACTACCTGAGGCAATACCTAATTGAAAAGCGGAAACAACGTCTTTTGTTTCGACGTAGCGGCTAATGAAACCGGCTATTAAAGAATCACCCGCTCCTACCGAATTTTTCACGGTTCCTTTTGGATTGATTCCTTGGTATACATCTTCATCGGTGAATAACAATGCTCCGTTGCCACCCATTGAAACAATGACGTTTTGGGCACCTAATTCAAGTAATTTTTTTCCGTATGTTATTACATCATCCAGACCATTCATTTTAATATCAAAAATGGCTTCCAATTCTTCTAAATTCGGTTTTACTAGTAATGGACGGAAAGGCAAAATCGTCTTCAATTCATTACTTGTTGTATCGATGACAAATTCTGCACCTTTCTCTCTGGTTCGTTTTGCCACTTTGTGATAAAAATCTTCAGATAAAGAAGGCGGTTTACTTCCGGACAATACGACTATATCTTCATTCGAAATTTGACTAAGCTTATTTAATAAAGCATTTGCTTCTTCAGCGGATATTTTTGGACCAATTCCGTTGATTTCGGTTTCAACATCCGATTTTAATTTTATGTTGATTCTTGTATCTCCGACAACGCGTGTAAAATCAGTATTTACTCCTTCATTTTTTAACCAATTTTCAATAAAATCACCGGTAAAACCACCAATAAAACCAAGGGCGATCGTTTCTGTCATTAATTCATGCAAAATCCTGGATACGTTTATTCCCTTTCCTCCCGGGAATTTAAAATCCGCCTCCATTCGGTTTAGTTCGCCAAGTTGAACGTTTTTGACATGTACGATATAGTCTATTGACGGGTTCATTGTTAATGTATAAATCATGATGTTGCCTCCAATATCGTAGCGTTTTCAAAAATGTTATGATTTTTTAAATGTTTAATCTGATCTGTTATAATCGTCACTTCATCTAAATCACACACCTTCGCAAAATTTACCTTTCCCCATTTTGAATGATCACTAAGCACATATGAATTTGAGGATTGCTGTATAGCAGTATATTTTAATAAGGCTTCCTCAGGATCGGGTGTCGTACAGCCATACTCTTCATCAATACCATTAATGCCGAGAAAAGCTTTCGTAAATCGATATTTTTTCAATTCACTAACACTGTTTACACCAACAATCGCTTTCGTTGTGTTTTTGACCACTCCACCAAGAAGGTAAACACGCAGTTGCTGGTCTACCAATAATGAAGCATGCTGTACACCATTCGTTACAACTGTAATATTTTTATTTAAAAAAGGAATCATTGCTAAAGTTGTTGTTCCGGCATCCAAGTAAATCACATCGTTCTCTTTTATAAGAGAAGCTGCATACCTCGCAATTAATGTTTTTTCTTGAACGTTTTTGGCGGATTTTTCAACAACTGATAATTCTTCATCCAAATCGTAAACCCGTTTGGCGCCTCCATGGATACGTTTCAGGTGCCCGGCATCTTCTAGTAAAATGAGATCTCTTCTTACGGTTGATTCAGAACAATTGAGCTCCCTTATAATATCTTGGGACTTGACAATTCCCTCTTCTTTCAACTTTTTTAAAATATATGAATGCCTTTCTTCAGTTAACATAGGCGGCCCTCCTACAGTGACATAATATCACCAAAATCATTCAAAATCAATCATAAACAGTCAAAATGAGTAAAAATTATTCATTTTTCTTTATAACTGGTAAAATTTTTCCTTTGTTTTATATTTAAGCTAAAATACGAACAAATATCAATGTTTTCCTCTGTGTGTTATCTGGTTTTTTATGAAATTATGTTTCCTCTTACAACTATTTTTAATCAACTGCAAGCTAAGAGGAATATTATTATTTAAAACTGGAAGATTATGTAAATCTATAAAAAAAAGCAGGTTAATGACTTTCTAGAGTCAAACCCGCTTTTTTTCATCCAGTATTCACTCTATCCCACACAAACGGTTACTAAATCTTCCTTTTGCGGCTTAATGGTAATCAAAGCGTAAGTGCCCGATTGGTTCAACTAACCAGCAGCGGGGATGAAGAATCCTCACTGCTGGAAGTTTCACTTTATTTTGATACGGACTGGGGACTGGCTTGTCGAGTGAATATGTTTCTTTATGATACATTAAGTTCAATACGCACGGAGCAATGAACTCAAAAAAAAAAAAATTAAAAATACTTTTTCTTTCCTCGATCCTCTTTTAATATTTCAACTGCTTCTCTAAATCTTTGCGAATGAACAATTTCTCTTTCTCGTAAAAATTTCAAAGCATCGTTTAAATCTGGGTCATCGGACATATCAATAATCCATTGGTAAGTTGCGCGGGCTTTTTCCTCGGCTGCGATATCTTCATACAAATCGGCTATCGGATCACCTTTAGCTTGGATATAAGTTGCAGTAAACGGAACACCAGCTGCATTATGATAAAACAAAGCCCGATCGTGATCCGCATAATGATCTCCGAGTCCTGCATCCCGTAATTGCTCAGGTGAGGCATCTTTTGTGAGCTTATAAACCATTGTGGCAATCATTTCTAAATGGGCAAATTCTTCTGTTCCAATATCATTTAGCAAACCAACAACTTTATCCGGAATGGTATAGCGCTGATTTAAATAGCGGAGAGCAGCAGCCAATTCTCCGTCTGCACCACCATACTGTTCTATGAGAAATTTTGCCAGTCTGGGATTACAGGTGCTTACTCTTACTGGATATTGGAGTTTCTTCTCGTAATACCACATGTTGCAACCTCCAATCAATACATTTTAGTATAGAAAGCATATTAAACTTGCCATGGCCATGGGGTGTCTTTCCAATTGAACGGATAATTTGAGAAACTGTAACCGAAGTGCATGAGCGGGCCAAATTTCTTTTCAAATTCTGCTTTTAATTCCATACTTCTTTTAGTTGCTTCATTAAATTGTTTAATCGCTGCGGTATCGTCCGGGTGCGTATCCAAATACAAATTTAATTCAACGATAACAAAATCAATCGCTTGAATTTCTTCAAGCATCTGATAATATTCAGGAGGCATCTTCTTACTCATCTTCTTCCCCCCTTATTTGCGGATCCTGATACGGACTGAATAGAGCAGGCCATAGTGTTCCATGAAACAATGCTTCTTTTGCTGTAGAGAACTGCGGCAGTCCTCTTGGTTGAAATCCTAAATACAATTGCGGTGGGGTATTGTAACTTTTTACTCGTATCGGTGGACATGGATCAAACGGACTAACGTACGGCTGCCAATACTTATACTGTGTAAACATAAAATCCTCCCTTCCATTCCCATCATCACCCATATATATGACCGGAAATTTCGAGTTATTCCGTCTTTTTTCGTGGACATCCCCAATAATTTGTTATTAGATTTTTATTGTACGGACACCATACGTTTTTCTAAAAAAATGGACACTTAGGTGGTCGGTTTCGCTTTAAAAATGACCAATAAAAAAGGTATTTGTCCAAAAAGATAGAATAATATATACAGATGATTTTTTTAATTGGAGGGGAAAAAATGATTGTTGAAACCGCTTACGGTAAAGTGAAAGGCATACAAGAAAATGATGTATATGTATGGAAAGGGATACCATATGCTGCTCCACCAATTGGTCCCAACCGCTTTCGTCCACCAACGAGTGCCGAAAGCTGGGATGGCGTAAAAGATTGTAGCGAATTTGGACCTAGTGCCTGGCAACCTTCATTAGAAATTATGAGTTTTCTCGGTAATCAAACCACCCATATGAGTGAAGACTGTCTAACTCTTAATATTTGGTCACCCGGCACTGATGGGAAAAAGCGACCGGTTCTCGTTTGGATTCACGGGGGCGCTTTTATTTCCGGTTCCGGTTCAAGTCCGTTATATGAAGGTACATCTTTTGCTAAAAATGGCGATCTTGTTGTTGTTACCATCAATTATCGGTTGGGCATTTTAGGCTTCTTGCACCTTGCTGAACTTGGGGGCGACGGTTATCAAAATTCCGGTAACTGTGGGATTTTAGATCAGATTGCTGCCTTAAAATGGGTCAAGGAAAATATTGCAGCATTTGGCGGCGATCCGGATCAAGTTACGATTTTTGGCGAATCTGCAGGCGCAATGAGTGTAGGTGTGTTACTTGCCAGTCCAAAAGCAAAGGGGTTGTTTAATCAAGCAATTCTTCAGAGCGGTGCCGCCAGTCATGTGATTAAGTATGAAAAGGCGACAAAGAATACCGAATTTCTCCTTCATGAACTGGGACTTGAGAAAACAGAAATTCAAAAATTAGAAGAAATTCCGGTAGAACAGTTAATTGAAGTATCGGTAAAACTACCGATGATGAGCTTAATTCCAGTCATTGACGGTGAAATTTTACCGAAACATCCGAAAGAACTATTGGCTGAAGGTGCCGCAAAAGATATTCCTGTGCTTATTGGTACAAATAAAGATGAATATCGCCTCTTCACAGTCTTTGATCCAATATGGAAAAAAGAGGACCAAGCAGCAATAAAGAAACGATTCCAACAAACTTTCGGTACTCGTTGGACAAAAATCTCCCAAGAATTCATCAAAGGTAAAGAACTGACACAATCGTTGTATGAAAAATTAATGACGATTATGACATTTACCCATCCTGCCATTCATGTTGCAGAAATACAGGCCGAACTAGGATCCCCGGTCTGGATGTACCGATTCGATTGGGAAAGCCAAGCCTTTAACGGTTTACTAAAATCTTGTCATGCTTTAGAAATACCGTTTGTTTGGAATACAATTAGCAAACATGGCGTTGAAAACTTTACCGGTGATTCTCCTGATCGACAAGAACTTTCCAAGAAAATGCATAATGCTTGGATTGCGTTTGCGCAAAACGGAGATCCAAATATGAACGATTTACCGAACTGGCCAAAATATGACTTGCAAAACCGAACTACTTTGATATTTAATACGAATTGTGAAGTCGTTCATGATCCGGATCGAGAAGAACGGATAAAATGGGAAGTTTGTCAGGAAAGATAGATGTTCATTCGATGAAATGAAATAAAGATAGATTGGTATCGGTTATTCATGTACCAATCTATCTTGTTTTTCAATAAGTTTTATAACCATTTTGTTCAAGAATTTTACGAGCATTGGACAAATCTGCTTCCGTTTGAAACGATACCCTCAAAACACCGAGCAGGCCTTCACGAGCTTCAATAATATTCAAATTCGTAATATCAATTTCTTGTTCTGCAATTAATCCGGTTATTCGAGCAATGGCACCCGTTTGATCTATCACGTCAACATACAAATCGTGATACGCGGGAATGGCGCCTTTGGACCGAACCGGCAGTGCGTCACGATATATTTTTGCTTCTTCAAAAAAGCCGGCAATCAGATGTTCATTTCCTGTTTGAATGATACTTTGAATATTTCTAATTTCCATTATCCAATCATCTAAAAGGTCCAACAAATTATCCCGGTTTTGTAATACAATATCTTTCCACATTCGGGGACTACTCGACGCAATTCTCGTTATATCACGAAATCCTCCCGCTGCTAAAATATTGATAAAAGGATTCCGATTCGCATGTTTTTTTACATGGGTAACTAACCCTGAAGCAATAATATGAGGAAAATGACTGACCACACCGACAATATAATCATGTTCAGCTGCATCCAAAACAAGAAAATTTGCTTTTGTTCCTTTAAGTAAATCCTTTAACTCCTCTATTTTTTCATAGGAAGTACATGGTTGCGGTGTTAAAACGTAAAAAGCATTTTCCAATAAATGAGCCTTGGCGCTTTCCACCCCTGTTTTATGGGAACCTGCCATCGGATGACCTCCGATAAACGTAATATCTCCGTTCCATAACTCATTGGCCAAATTCATAATATTCCGTTTTGTACTTCCCACGTCTGTGATCAATACATTTTCCTTTAATTGGTATGTTGCCAATTCCCGCATAATTTTTATTGTTTCTTCTACAGGTGATGCCAAAATTATTAATTCGGCACATTCAGCTTCTTTGCGAAAATTAGTCGCCACTTTATCAATGACAGATAACTGCTTTGCCTTTTCAGCTTGTTCATTATTAATATCATAACCTATGACGACAGCTTCCGTTTCCTTCCTAATGGCTAAGGCAATTGATCCGCCAATTAATCCTGTTCCAATTAGTAGTACCCTTTTTTTACCATCCACTTTAACACCTGCTTTCATGTTGCACAATGATACGGATGGGGCGGTTTGATGGAAAGTTTCCGCCCCACACATACCATGAAACATTGGGCATACCTCTTATGTCAAAATCTAAATCTCATTAAACAAGCCTTTCCTTAAATGCGTTCAGTTCATTCATAAAGTCATGGAATTGCGGTATATCCATTTGTTGTAACGAATCAGACAAGGCAACAGCCGGATCCGGATGGACTTCTGCCATTACTAAATCCGCACCAATCGCCAAGGCTGCTTTCGCGGTCGGTAATAGTAAATCTCTTCTGCCGGTTGAATGAGTCACATCCACTGCAACCGGTAAATGGGTTTCTTTTTTCAAAATCGGAACGGCGGAAATATCGAGTGTATTTCTCGTTGCTCTTTCATATGTCCGAATGCCGCGTTCACATAAAATGATTTGGTCATTTCCGCCAGCCATAATGTATTCTGCCGCATTAATGAATTCAGAAATGGTTGCTGAAAGCCCCCGTTTCAATAAAACCGGTTTTTTCACAGTACCAACTGTTTTTAAAAGTTCAAAGTTTTGCATATTGCGTGCACCGACTTGAATGACATCGACATAATCCAACGCCAACTCAACATCTTGCGGGGTTACAATTTCCGTAATAACGGACAATTCTAATTCATCGGCAACTTGTCTTAAAATCTTTAATCCTTCCACACCTAATCCTTGGAAATCATACGGTGAAGTTCTTGGTTTATAAGCTCCACCCCTCATCAAGGTTAACCCGTGTTCTTTTAACGCTAAAGCAACTTCCCGAACTTGCTCATAACTTTCAACAGCACACGGTCCCATAACAAAGCGTTGCACACCGTCACCGACTGTTTCCCCGTTTATATTGACAACCGTATTTTCCGGATGAGCTTTTCTGGATACAAGCAACGTCTTTTCATAATCGATTTCCTGTAATTCTAAACTTGCTTTGAAAATTTGCTTAAAAAGATGTTTTATCGTTGCTTCCGTATACGGTCCGTCATAGTTTTTTAAAAGTAAGTCCAGCGATTCCCGTTCCCGTACCGGATCAAAACGATTTGTTCCGTGTTTTTTCTTTTCCTCACCAATTGCTTGAACAATTTTTCCACGCTCATTTAAAAGTTCGAGAATTTGTAAATTAATTTGATCCACTTGTTCACGTAATTTGGCCAACTGATTTTCACTCATGGTAAAACTCCCCCTAGATAGAATTTTAGATAAGAATAGATTTATAATAAAGAAAACTCGGCGATTGCTGAGCCTTTAGGCGAAAGCAGCGCCGCAAGAGCACTTATTCGTTAGGAAAGTAGAAATTGAAAAATTTATACTTTCCTATTAGCAAAAAAGTCCCTGTTGCAAGAACAACAGGGACGATTTTTTAACCGCGGTACCACCCTCATTGTGAATAGTAACATTCACCACTTAAGACAATAACGATCTGTTGACCGTCTATTTCCCTGAAAATTTTCCGGGAAAAAGAAGCTCCGGGATTGTAATTCATGCTTATCTGTGTACTGATTTCCACCCGCCATCAGTTCTCTTAAAACAGGGAGATTAAGCATTACTCATGTCCTTTCATTGCTTTTCACATATTCACTTTACTAACAAAAACAAATGATAATAAAAAAGTCCTTACTGGAATAACCAGCAGGGACGAATGTATCGCGGTACCACCCTAATTGTGAGCAAAAACACTCACCACTCATTTGGATAACGATCCGTGCACGACCGTCTTTTTCTCAAAGGAAATTTTGAGAAAAAGAAGCTCCAGGAGTGTAATTCATGCTTATCTGTGTACTGATTTGCACCCACCATCAGCTCTCTTAAAACAGGGAGATAAGTCACTACTTGTGTCCTTTCTTCGCTTTTATTGAATGAAAGTTTTTGTTATTGTTTTGAATTATAAGTTCATTGCAACTTTATGTCAATAGTTTTTTATTAATTTTTAAATAAATTTTTAATTAGTGTAAAACTAAAAAAACCACCGGCTATACGTAACCGGTGGCATTCATTATATTTGGACAGGGCGACTAAAGAGCCCAATTTCAAGTGGTGGTAAATTTTTTATTGCATAGAAACCCAAACACTCTTCACTTCTGTATAATTGTTCAGTGCATAAGAGCCCATTTCACGACCAAACCCGGATTGTTTGTAACCACCAAACGGACTGGCGGCATCAAACATGTTGTAACAGTTCACCCATACAGTTCCGGCACGTAACTTGCTAGCAATGTAATGGGCTTTTGCGACATCCTGTGTCCAAACCCCGGCGGCCAAACCGTAATCACTGTTGTTTGCCCGGGCAATTAAATCATCGAGATCATCATAAGGTAAGGCTGAAATAACCGGACCAAAAATTTCTTCTTTCGCAATCGTCATTTCATCATTGACATTGGCGAAAATGGTCGGTTCCACAAAATATCCTTGTTCAAACGGATTTTTACCGCCCGTCAGCAGTTCTGCACCTTCATTTAAGCCTTTTTCAATGTAGCCAAGGACACGATTTTGTTGTTCAGTAGAAACAAGCGGTCCCATTTCCGTGTCTTCTTTTAAACCGAAACCTTGCTGAATGCTTTTCGCATGACTGACCATATCACTGACAACATTATCATAATCTTTTTTCTGAATAAATACACGAGATCCGGCACAACATACTTGACCTTGGTTAAACATCACGCCCATTAATGCACCCGGTATCGCTTTCGTCAAATCAGCATCCGGTAAAATGATATTTGGTGATTTTCCACCCAATTCCAAGGTCACCCGTTTTAATGTCTTGGAAGCTCGTTCCATAATCAGTTTTCCCACTTCAGTTGAACCGGTAAACGCAATTTTATTGACTTCCGGATGATCAACAAGCGGCTCACCGGCTGTTTCTCCAAATCCGGGAACAATATTGACAACACCTTCAGGAAATCCGGCTTCTTCAATTAGCTCTGCCAAATATAGAGCAGAAAGTGGCGTTTGTTCTGCCGGTTTTAAAACAACGGTACATCCCGTGGCAAGAGCCGCTCCTAATTTCCACATAGCCATAAGTAACGGAAAATTCCAAGGAATAATTTGCCCGACAACCCCGACCGGTTCATGACGGGTATAGTTAAAATATGGACCAGCTACCGGAATTGTTTGCCCGACAATTTTCGTCGACCATCCGGCATAATATCGCATATGTTCTATGGACAACGGAACATCAGCATTCGAAGTTTCCCGAATCGGTTTCCCATTATCAAGTGTTTCCAATTGAGCCAATTCTGCGCTGTTTGCTTCCATCAAATCCGCTAATTTATACATTAAACGACTTCTCTCTGCAGCACTCATCCGTGACCACGGACCTTCATCAAAGGCTCGCCGTGCCGCTTTTACTGCTCGGTCAATATCTTCAGGTCCAGCTTCATATACGGTTGCCAATACCTCTCCAGTGGCCGGATTATAAGTTTCAAATGTTTTCCCTGATGCACTTTCAACAAACTCGCCATTAATGTACATCTTCTTCGTTCCTGTTAAAAACTTCTCTACCTTTTCTAATAATTGAACGGTTAATTGGCTCATAAAATTCCTCCTTTAATAGTTTTATAAAGTAGGATACTAGTTGATAACGCTTACAATATAAAATATACCAAAGTAGGAATCATCCATCAATAAAATATATACAAAATATTTCGCCATTAATCGACAATTTCTGAATGGATTATCAATCCTTTTAACTCTTTGTTCACAAATGATAAATACAATATCAATTTTATTCTCTTTGAAAGTTATTAAGGCAAACCCTTATCGCCGTTCAATTATTTTTCCTGGAATGTGCAATCCCGGTTTCCTGTTGTATAAAAAATTTCCTTTTATTTTTGTATCATCATTAAAAATATATTAAAATAATGTCAATGGTATAACGAGGAGGTTTTACAGAAGTGATAATTAACGACGCGAAAAATTATAGAAAACCTGAACATGAAATTGATGATGTGTTTATCAATCGTTGGTCGCCGAGGTCCTTTTCCGAACAAGAAGTTCCCGAAAATATTTTACTTTCCATATTTGAAGCGGCTCGCTGGGCACCATCAGCATATAATGAACAACCTTGGCGTTTTATTATAGCCAGGACAAAAGAGGCTCGCGAAAAGTTTTATTCTTTTGTTAGTGAATTTAATTTAACTTGGTGTAAAAAGGCACCCGTACTAGTCCTTATTCTTTCAAAGAAAAACAGTGAAAGAGGCGAAAATAAATCACATGCTTTCGATACCGGTGCCGCTTGGGGATTTCTTGCCTTACAAGCTACAAAATGCGGATTAGTTACCCATCCGATGACAGGCTTTCATTTTGAGAAGGCAAGAGAAGTGCTAGGAATTCCGGATGACTATGCTATTCAAGCACTGGTTGCCATCGGTTATCAAGGAGAGCGGGAAGATTTGCCAAGCAATTTACAGGAACAGGAACAACCAAAAGGACGTAGACCTTTAGGAGAAACTATATTTGAAGATACATTTGGAAATACATGGAAATAAATTAAAGAGGTTTTTTAAAGCGGAACAAAATCGGTTCAAAAAGCCAACAAATGTAAAATTTTTTCTTTATTAATTACACTGAGTAATTCCTTTAATGGACATTTATTTTATAGATAAATCTCCTAATAATTAGGATTTGGGCACCTAATTATTAGGAGTTTTTATTTTACGGGAGGTAAAATTAGGAGAGAAAACGATTGACAGTTTTGCTTTTCATTCAGATTTAACCTTTTTTATATTATCGTTCACAAATCTCCATTCAACTTATTCAACATATTTAGCCAGTTCTTATTTCACATAACCATTTTACACCCTCCGTTTACAAAGACCGGACAATGGACACCGGTCACAAATCGGCTTTGATTTGCAATACGTTTTTGCATGCTGTACCAAAAGAGCGTGGAATTCATTGTACAATTGCACATCTTGCGGCAGCTCCTTTTCAACAAGCTGGCGAAAAGAATCATAGTCATCAGGCAAATCGTACCCGAGACGGTAAAAAATTCTCTTTGCGTATGCATCTACAATAAAAACAGGTGTATTAAATACATACAATAAGATTGAATCCGCTGTTTCTTTTCCTATTCCGGATATTTGCAGCAGTTCCTCTCTTAATTGTTTTTTATCCTTATCCCTGATGCTATCAATATGAAAATGATAGTTTTTTAACCATGACAGAAACGACTTAATTCGTTCTGCTTTTCGATTATAAAATCCACTTGACCGGATGAATTGAGCTATTTCTTCTTTTGACAATACATCAAGTTGTTGGGGTGTTAAATAAGGCCTAAGCTGCTCAAGGGCCTTTTCAACATTCCTCCAGTTTGTATTTTGAACAAGAATGGCACTAATCATCATCTCAAAGTCGGTATCTGCCGGCCACCAATGTTGCGGACCGTAGTGTTCAAATAAATGTTCATAGATTTCTTGAAAGTTTTTTATCTTCATAAATGAGTCAAATCCCCCTTACATTTAAGCGGTCGACTTTCATAAGAAAAAGTCGACCATTCTAGGAAACATGCTTTAAAATATTTTTTTCGGATTTAATATTCCCTTTGGATCAAGAGCTTCTTTAATTTTCCTCATAACAGCCAGTGCCGCGCCATGTTCTTTTTCCTGATATTTTTTCTTGCCGATACCTACACCATGTTCCCCTGTACAAGTGCCGCCACGGGATAAGGCATAGGTCACAATTTCTTGATTCAGTTTGTTTGCCCGGGCAATATCATCGGGATCATTTACATCAATCATTATACAAATATGAAAATTGCCATCACCGACATGGCCGACAATCCCGCCCGGAATACCGGAATCCTGCAAAACATTTGTTCCAAACCCAATTGCTCCCGCTAATTCAGAAATTGGAACGGCAACATCAGTGGACATAAATTTTCTGTTTCGATATGTATGGATAAAAGCATAGGCCATATGATGACGGGCTTTCCACAGTTGATTTCTTTTTGCATTATCCGTTTCGTGAATAAATTCTTGACACTGAAACGCCTCCAAAATCTCTCTCGTAAATTTTACATCTTCTTTCAAACCGGCTTCATTGCCATGAAACTCGAAAAACAAGGTCGGTTTTTCCGGATAATCTGTCTGTTCAAAATGATTAACGGCACGAATCGAATGGACATCGACAAATTCTACCCTCGCCACCGGGATTCCGGTTTGTCTAATGGCAACAACCGCATTTACTGCATCTTCAACTGTCGTAAAAACGGCTCGAGCTGCCATCATGTACTCAGGAATTCCATATACTTTCAATGTTAATTCAGTAAAGCATCCAAGCGTCCCCTCTGATCCGACAAAAAGCCCGGTCAAATGGTAACCCGATGAAGATTTCACTGCAAGACTTCCCGTATGGATAATAGTTCCGTCAGCAAGTACCACTTCCAAATCTTGAACTTGGTCACGCATCGTTCCATATTTGACCGAAGTCGTTCCACTTGCCCCGGTGGCCGCCATCCCTCCTAAAGTTGCATCAGCACCCGGATCAACAGGAAAAAATAATCCATATTGCTTTAAGGCTTTATTTAGTTGGGTTCTCGTTACCCCCGGCTGAACTTTAACAAGTAAATCATTTTCCCGAATTTCAAGAATTTCGTTCATTAAGGTAAAATCAATCGTTATGCCACCCTCATAAGGAATGACATGCCCTTCTAAACTTGAACCGATACCAAAGGGAACGACCGGAATTTCATACTGATTGGCCAACTTCATAATAGCCGCAACTTCCTCTTTTGTTTTTGGAAATACAACTACATCAGGTAAGCTTGGCGTATGATATGATTCATCTTTACTATGTTGTTCAAGAACGGTCGGATTTTGACTAACCCTTTCCTCATCCAGCAATTCCTTTAACTCATTTACAGTTTGGCTAATATTTACTTGGTACATTTGAAATCCCCTCCTGTTTGATTATCAAATTTCTTTCCGATTCCCCCGTCATTCTTTTAACGTTAGCTTTTTCTCCATTTTTGACGTAGCGTTTTTCTTGCTACAATTTTAAGGGCAATTTTTCATATATTTTTATTAAAAAATATGTATCAATCTCAAAGCTCCTGAACAAAAAAGAAAGTCAGACAGTTTCATAACTTTTTATACATTAACAAATCATCAACAAATTGACCGTTAATGAAAAATTCGTCTATCAATCTGCCTTGTTCGATAAACCCTTTTGCCTTATAAAAAGCAATGGCTTGCGTATTTGTTTCGAGCACCCGGATTGAAACTTTATAATAGCCGTTTTCTTTGCCCCACTTAAAAATATAGTCAATTAACTGTTTCCCTACGCCACTCCTTTGAAAGTCAGGGTGCACACCGATGTCAATTTCCAGTACATGGCTGTTGGACAATAAACCGGTCGGATTTTTGTAGCCAATATAACCTGCCATCCGATTGGCAATTACAGCAACAAATTGACTTCCGGGCGGATAATGTTCAGCGTATTCCGTTACCGACGGATAATGAATCGTAGCCGGTGAGTTTGTACCATTCCATATAAGATGGTTTAATGCGATTAATTCAGGTAAATCTGCTTCAATAGAAGGTCTAATTACGGTTTCAGACATTGCGTCCCCCTCACTCTTTAATTTTAAAGTACCATTTGCTTTCTGGTCGCTCACGCGGAGTCAGATTAATAATAAAGTTGCAAATAATTAATATGAGAATTACAAGAGAATTTAATAAAGTTGCCACAGGCTCATCATGGCTGACAATGATTTGCCGTATCATTGCAGTGATTCCAATATAAATAAAATATCGAAGCGGAAAATGGTAATCTTCTTTAAAGTATTTTACGATCATCGCAATGAACTCAAAGTACAGGAAAAAGATAAGAATACTTTCCAAAAATATTTTATAGTCATTATCATCACTTTGAAAAATCAGGCGGCAAAAATCAACCAATTCTCTTATTAACAAAAACAGTAAAATGATTCCCAGTGTTATGAGTGAAAAATTCAAAACGTGTTGGAATATTTTAGTAATGTAATGACCAATAGAGGTAAATTTTTTATCAAGCTGCTGCAAGTCAACCTCCTCCTCATCAATAGCTATGAATCTTAAATTAATAATAGCATAGGTATATTATGGTTCACACCTAAAAAACATTTTTTAGGAAACTGAGGCTTAATGGACAATTGTCGTGTCATACAAATAACGGTTTAGTACTATATTTCACGAAATTTTTTATAGAGGCTGTTTTGTTGCTACGAGGGGATTGTTGGAATTAAGGTAGTTTTTATTGATAATATGAGGAAAATAACGGGAAAGAGGATGCCAGCTACCATTCGATTTGCTTCTCGTCACCCATTTTAAGGCGAAAAATGCTCGTTTTTGGCGACGAAACCCGTTCTCGTCACCATTTTGAGGTGAAAAATCCACTTTTTTGACGACGAGACTTATTCTCGTCACCATTTTGAGGCGAAAAATCCACTTTTTTGACGACGAGACTTATTCTCGTCACCATTTTGAGGCGTAAAATGCTTGTTTTTGGCGACGAGACTTATTCTCGTCAACATTTTAAGGCGTAAAATGCTCGTTTTTGGCGACGAGACCTATTCTCGTCACCATTTTTAGGTGAAAAATGCTCGTTTTTGACGACGAGACCTATTCTCGTCACCATTTTTAGGTGAAAAATCCACTTTTTTGACGACGAGACCTATTCTCGTCACCATTTTTAGGTGAAAAATACTCGTTTTTGGCGACGAGACCTATTCTCGTCAACATTTTAAGGCGAAAAATGCTCGTTTTTGACGACGAGACCCATTCTCGTCACCATTTTGAAGCGAAAAATGTTTGTTTTTGACGACGAGACTTATTCTTGTCACCATTTTGAGGCGTAAAATGCTTGTTTTTGACGACGAGACCTATTCTCGTCAACATTTTGAGGCGTAAAATGCTCGTTTTTGGCGACGAGACCTATTCTCGTCAACATTTTAAGGCGAAAAATGCTCGTTTTTGGCGACGAGACCTATTCTCGTCACCATTTTGAGGCGTAAAATGCTCGTTTTTGGCGACGAGACCTATTCTCGTCAACATTTTAAGGCGAAAAATGCTCGTTTTTGACGACGAGACCCTTTCTCGTCACCTTTTTCAGGCGGAAAAATGCTCGTTTTTGGTGACGAAACTCCTTCTATGTTAAGTGTATTATGGCACCTTCAATATACTTATGGTCCCTTTTCTGTTGTTAACTGTGCCAAGCCAATGTACATAGGATAGAACATGTAACAGAATAAACTGAGGAGGTTCATTTGTGTATTTCTATCCCGTTAACATTCCAATATATTCTTGTCCATTTAGCCTGGTAACGAGTTTTTATCGGATTCCATTATCTAATATGTCAACTCAAATCCGGAAGCAAAGCCCTTTTCCACCGGTTAACATTGGAAAATTTGAAACATCTGCCCGGCAATTTCAAAAATTAATGGAGCAAGCCAAGCTATTTGTAAATAAAGTTGTAGAAGATCACCAATATGCTTATGAACTAATGAACTCTGCCCAATTGTCCAATCAACAAAGAGTTGAAGAGCTAATCCGTTCAACCGGTATAAATATTCATTTTCATGTCCATTTTACTCCAACATCGATTCAAATTACTTTTGATAATTCCAATAATCAATTTAATTGCTGCCAACTCATTATGGAACTGCGTTGGTAATATGTTGGGAATTTTGGCTGTGTTAACCTGTCCGTGCAACACTTTCCAATTCAAAGTGAATATTCCTTTAAAAGTCTTGGAAAATATAAAATTTTCTGTTTGAAAAAGCGGGTCTATCCTTAAATCCCGTTTTCCAATCAAGATTCATACTCGATTTTTTTGTCTAAAAAACAGTCCACTATCCAAGTGCAACATCTAAAATCATCATGATAACAAATCCTACCATTAAACTCATCGCAGCCAAATCCTTATTTCCCTTTTCCTGTGAACCGGGTATTACCTCTTCGGCTACCACAAAAATCATCGCACCGGCGGCAAAACTTAATGCATATGGCAATAGCGGCTCAACGAAGGTCACTGCGATACAACCAATAATTGCGGCAATCGGCTCAACCATACCGGAAAATTGTCCGTAAAGGAAGCTTCTCATTTTTGTCATTCCTTCCCCTCTTAACGGAAGTGAGACAGCTACACCTTCAGGAAAATTTTGGATTCCGATTCCAAGAGCAAGAGCGATCGCCCCGGCCAACGTTGCATCACTTGTTCCGTTAGCCACCGCACCAAAGGCAATCCCGACAGCGAGCCCTTCCGGAATATTATGCAAGGTGATTGCCAGCACGAGCAACGTACTTCTTTTTCTTCCCTTTGGATGATAACCCTCCGCCTGACTAAGTGGTGTATTTGGATGGAGATGTGGTAATAACTTATCAATTCCCCATAAAAAAACTCCGCCTATTAGAAATCCGCTGGCAGCCGGAAACCAAGCGGGAATTCCGAGATTTGCCGACATTTCTATTGAAGGCCCAAGCAGGGACCAATAACTTGCAGCGATCATTACTCCACCGGCAAAACCTAACATACCGTCCAACAATTTTTGCCTCATTCCTCTTGTTGCAAAAACAAGGGCGGCGCCGAGAGCAGTCATTCCCCAAGTAAATAATGTTGCTAAAAAAGTTTGTCCAATCGGACTCAAATTTTGAAATAAATTTACCATAATCTCGTTTTTCCCCTTATGTCAAGCTTGTCTATTTTTGTTTATAAATTTGTTTCTTTTACTTTATATTCCGTTTTTGCTTCTGATTACATAACGTTCATTTAGCTAAAAAAAGCTTTAAAGCATTTGAAATATGTGAAATTATTCAAACAATAAGCATGGCCTTGGCTTAAAAAGTTTCCTGCAGTAAACATCTTACTTCTCCATTATTCTTTTTGTCAATAGTACAGCTTTGAGCCCTTGATTTGGTATTCATGCGGGGTGCAGTGAAACTACAACCAGTGGGATTCCTTATCCCCACCGGTAGTTAGTTGAACCAATCGGGCACTTATCTTCCCGTTTATCATCTTTGAATCACCTAAGCTTATAGGCAACCTTTGCTTCTTTTATTTTCCCAAGCTTAAGGGGAAATTTAGTGACCGTTAGTGCGGGGGTAAAATAATTTTATCTTTCTCATTATTATTGCTATGATAGAAAATAAATAAACCTGTTGAGAGGGAGTGAAAGATTTTGCAAGCACCACTTTATTTTAACTTAATGAAACCGAAGACGATAGAAACAGACAAAAAGTACCCGACTATTTTTCTTCTCCACGGTATGGGTAGCAACGAACTTGACTTACCGCCACTCGTACAGGCATTCAATGAAAAAATGTTTATTTTCAGTCTCCGTGGACCCATTGTACAACCACCGGGTTACGCTTTTTTTACTATGGAAGACCTCGGTCAACCAAATGAGAATAGTTTTAAACAAACGATAAAAATGGTCGATGACTTTATTTTGTTTGCAACGAAGACTTATCCGATTGATGAAAATAACTTATTTTTAATGGGGTTTAGCCAAGGGGCCATTTTATCAATGACTTATGCCATAATACATTTGGGAAAAATAAAAGGAGTTCTTGCCTTAAGCGGATATATTCCTGCATTTATTAAAGCGGAGTATAAAAATACTGAACTAGCACATCTTAACTTGTTCATTTCCCACGGCGAGGATGATCCAGTATTGCCGTTTTCATGGGGAGTTGCAAGTAAAGAGTTTTTACAAGAACGTGGAGCAATTGTTACTTTCAAATCCTATCAAGCAGGTCATTGGGTAACCCAGGAAAATTTTGAAGATATCCAAGTTTGGCTGAAAGATCGTTTACAATGAATTTAAGTAACACCTCTCTCGTTTCATTGAATATGGGGCATTCTCTTTATACTTGCCCCGTCATTATCCACGAAAATGGTATTACACGGAGATGATCTTATGTGGCCTCTCGTTTTCATTGTCATTTTTATTATTTTAATGAGTACTTATACCATAATGAAGAAAACTAATACGAAACAAATAGAACTAGACGATTTAAATACATTATATCAATGTACATCCTGCGGAAAATTACATCGAAAATATCAAGAAGAATTACAATCATTGATCGATTTAACCTATTCAACACCCTACATTTGTCCAAGATGTCATCAACCGGCCGATCTATACATCGGTGAATATTTTGATTGGATGAAAACAAACCCGGAATGTCCCAAATTGAGAAAACAAGATTTAAGAAAATTTAAAAAAACCGTAAAAAAAGCAAGACAGTTGGAAAAAGAATTGCAAAATCTAGATGCTTTTCTTCATTACTATCACCCGGTAAATAAAAATAAAAATTCCTCAGACAGGGACGGGAAATTATTGTAACATTACCCAAGCCACCATCCCTCCCTGACTTATAAAATGTTTAAACCGGTAACTCTTCTTGTTTAGCATTTTCTTCAAAAATAATTTCTTTCTTTAAGCGTTCAGCAAAATGGCGATTAATAAAATCTTTAACAAATAGATCTCTTTTTGTAATGTCTTCCTCTTTCCGTAGCAATCCAACCTTTTTGAAACGTTCTTCCACCGGTTTCGCTGTCCAAAGCAGAAGTGCCTCTTTTTCCAGTTGGTACTCGACTCGCCTTTTTACGATCATATCTTGAAATCTTCTTTCTCTCTCATCTTCTGTTTTATCCGGTGCTGATATCCGCTGGGCGATTGATTCAACTTGGTTTTTCAACTCAAGCAACTGACCGGCGGCAACTTCTTCTATAGCACCTCGAATCTCAACAAGTAGTTCCTCTTTAAAGCGATTCAGATTCAAATGCTGCAACATATTAGCAATTGACGGGACCGGTAATTCATTTTTAGCTGGTTCGAGATGTTCAACGGGAAATGGTCGAACTTCCAACTGATCGGCAATCTCATTAAAAATAGCATTTAGTGACCAATTTTCATTTCGCTTCTTTTTTATAAAAATGCCGATTCGTAAATCAAGCTCATTATATACCTTTTCATTTGTATCTTCTGTTCGATTGACATAATGGATTCTTTCCTCTTCCAATTTTTTAAACCAAATATCCACCGTTTTTCGATTCAATTTTTCGTCCCCGACAGCTTGTTTAATCTCTTCTGTAAAGTCACTTATTCTCCAGTACAACTTACTCTCCCCTTTTCCAATAAATCTTCTACCGGTGAATTTTCGCAAAATCAAACAATTTTTACATGTATATAAATAAATTTGACAATATGAACGGAAACCCTTTAAAAATTGTTCGACAGTTTCTCACAAATGCTGTTGAAATTTTGTCAAACAAAAGATAAATATGTTGAATATGTTGCCAATTTGTCTGTATTTGGCTGTACTATTTCATTTGACGATTGAAAACCATCTATATTTTTAGCAAAAGTTTATAAATGTCGAAAAAACATTAGTCGAATTCCTCTTAACTATAAATGCAAAAAATTCTTAACCGACTCACATCACTTTTATGTTAAAATACGAAATATATCCTTTTTTTAGTAACTGAAAGCAGGCGATTTTATGCAAGCAAAGATTGAAAATGCCCCAATTGTTGGTGAAGGTAGTTTTTATCGGCGGGCACTATACACGTTTAGCGGGGCACATTTTTTAAATGACTTAGTCACGACCGGTATGGTACCGGCACTTGTAGTTATGTATAAAGACGCATTCAATCTTAACTATACGCAATCAACATTAATTGTACTAATTTCCTATTTAACTTCTTCCATTACACAGCCCATTTTCGGTGTGTTAACTGATCGAAAGCCACGGGTATGGTTTTTTGCTGTCGGTTTATTTCTCTCGATATCAGGGTTGGCACTAACTGCAATTGCACCGAATTTAATTTGGTTATTAATTTTTGTTGCGATTTCAGGATTCGGTTCAGGTGTATTTCATCCGGAAGCTTCAAGAGGGACTCATTTTGCATCAGGTACAAAGAAAGGGTTGGCTCAGGCAATTTTTCAGGTTGGCGGAAATGGAGGGCAAGCTTTTGGACCGTTAATGATTCCGTTATTTCTCGTTCATACCGGAATTGATGGTCTGATCTGGCTTTTACCTCTTGCTTTGTTATCCCTGGTGTTGACCGTTCCATTGTTAAACTGGCTTAACGGGAAAGTGAAAGATTTTCAGTTTAAGAAGAAGGAACTACCGGGAGAAAATCATTTGCCCGGCACTATTTTATTAGTCACGGTCATTTTATTACGGTCATGGTGTCAGGTTGGAGTCGTTATCTTTTTACCTTTTTATTTAAGCAACTTAACTTTGGAGCAATCAGAACTATTGAATTTTATTTTTGTCGGAGCAGGGGCCCTTGGAACATTTATTGGCGGTTTGCTATCGGATCGAATTGGGATGAAACGGCTCATGGTCGGTTCCATGTTTTTGGCAACACCATTCGCGTTACTTTTCCCACATACCAGTGGTTTTCTCTCCGTAATCGTGTTGCTTTTATTCGGCTTTACTGTACTTTCTTCTTTTTCTATCAGTGTTGTTTATATGCAATTATTATTACCGAAAAATATTGCACTGGCATCCGGATTATCAATTGGTTTCGGTGTTGGTGCAGGGGGAATCGGTTCTGTATTCTTAGGCAGTATTTCGGATTTATTAGACGTATCGACCGTCTTTACGATACTTTCTTTATTACCGTTAATCGGTGCGGTTTTGGCAGCACTTTTACCGAATGAAAATAAATTGTTCGCAAAATAGGAAAAACATATGTGCCGCACATTTTGACATATAAACCGGCCGGCTAAGGGTGCCCTGTTGAAACGTATGCCCATCCACGTCCTGTCGCTTAAGCGTGGCGTCGGGAGGACTTTGATTTCCTCCATTACTAAACACAGAACGAAGAAGATGTGTGAAGCTTTTTCTTTAAAACATATTCATTAATAGTAAAAATCACACTGCATGAAGAAAAAATGCGTCTGGCTTTTTCCTGAAGTTAGTTTGAACCCCTGGAAAAAGTTGCCAATGGGGCAGACACAGACGCATTTTCGCAGTTATCAGTAAACGGGTTTATAAATTTTATTAATTCTTTCTAGTCCCGACGCATTTTCGAAAAGTTATTCCGTTAATCGGCAGCCTTTGATACTACTGATAAAGAGAAACTACATTTTCTAAATCGGATAGCAATAGGCTCATTTCATCTTTTGTTAGTCGGACCAATAATTGATCGTAAAGAGTGAGTATTTGCTCCTCTGCTTCCTTATTTCGTATTAAATAAGCATATAATTTTTCAACTTGCTCTTCTTTTACTACTGTCTCGGTATACCAATTTTTAATTTTTTGGATCGTAAATTCCTGCGCATTCTTATCGAATTCCCCGGATATGATCATTCCTTCAATCTTCATATGTTATACAGCCCCCAGTTCGAATTTATTATCAGTTTGCCCGATTCCTTTCAAAGGTATGAACATAATAGAAAGTATAGAGTTCGAACAAGGAACTGAGTTTAAACTAATAAGAAATTTTAGGAATAAATTATGTGTACACGATGGCGGCTTCTACAGGCGTAACTGATAGTAGCAAACATCCAACCATTCCCCGAATTTATACCCTACTTCTTTCAAACATCCGGCAAATTCAAATCCGAATTTTTCATGGAGTTTTACGCTTGCTTTATTCCCACCGGTAATCACGGCAATTATCGTATGGTAGTTTAATTGTTTTGCCTCGGAGATAATCTCTTCCATTAGTTTTTTGCCGATACCAAACCCGTGATATGCTTCGGAAAGATAAATCGATATCTCTACAGTTTTTTCATATGCTTTTTTATCTTTAAATGGACTGAGGCTGCAGTAACCTGCTACTGTTCCATCTACTTCGGCAACAATGAGAGGATATTTATCACCGTGCTGATTAAACCATTTTCTTCTCTGATGTAGCGTTTGTTCTTCAAGATCAAAAGTCGCCGTCCAATTTTTAATCGCATAATTATAAATAGCTAACATGTCCGGTAAATCTTCTACTTCAGCTTCACGAATACGTAACATAACTTGTTCCTCCCATAAAAAAATCTAACCCTATCTTAATACACATTTTTATGGAAGAAAATAAATATGTAAAAGTGAGATAAAAAAAACTGAATAGTTCAGGTACCGAGGCTCCAGCGCATACGTTTTCTTATCCAAGAAAGAATAGAAAATTTGCTTTTTACCGGATTATTTGAACATCTTCTAAAAATTATCTCAAAATAAATGTTTGAGTAAAATTTCAAACCAAACTTGATATCCTTGATCATTCGGGTGAATTTCGTCAGCCAAATAATCTTGAAGTTTATGGTTATTTTGGGAGAGCAATTTATTCATTTCGTCGTAAATATTCATATAGTTTAATCCTTCTTGTTGGAAATAGGCCGTGGTTTGCATTTGGTAATCCTCAAACGTTAAGCCGACTTGGTTTTTATTAGGAGAAAGGATCGGATTTGGTGAAATAATTAGGATTTTTGCACCGGGAAGTTCTTTCTTTATTTTATTGACTAAATCATCAATGTATTTTATTGTTTCAAATAAGGTTGATGATTGTCGATAGTTATTAATGATACATGTTTCCAGAATAATAAAGTCCGGCTTTTCCAAAATCAGTTGATCAGCTTTTCCTTCTTTCAATAAATCTTCTGCCTTAAATCCGGAAAATCCGTAATTGACAAGCTGAATGTCCCGGTATTTTAATTCATTCCTTTCTTGTAAAAAAGTTTTAAGCCTGGATGGCCAACTCATTTTTGGTGATGAGGAACCGGTTCCTTTTGTTACACTGCTACCCATTACTGCAATCTTTAATTTTCCCTTCGTTTCCAGGACTGATTGAAAATAATTTAAATAAGTATCATCCATATTTTCCGCTTTCATTCCTTTCACTTGGTCCGGCGGGATTATTTTGTTGGTCTGAAAAAAATCAGTCCACATATTGAACCCGAAAATCATTAACACAAAAACAGGAATTATGAAGCCAAGGAAAAATTTTTTCATGATGTACTCCCTCTTTTGCCTTTCGTTTTTCCAAAAAAATATAGATTTTCTACAATTGTAAATCAACGACAATTGGTTATATAAAAATAATGAAATCGCAATCATATTTCTTTACTTTTTTTCACCGGAGTTTTAAAATATAGACAATAAAATGTAACAAATTTGACAAAGCGTTTAATAATTTTCATTTTAACGGTCGGAAAGGGGTTTTTATATATGAATTTATCATTTGTCGTATCACTTATTTTTATGCTTCTTTATTGGGTTGTGAGTATGTCAGGGTCTTATGGAACTGCTTTAATCATGTTTGTTTTAACAATGATTTTCTTGGGCTTGGGAATCTATCAAGCGCTTGCAAAAGAAAACAGAAAAAATATTCATATAAAAACTCGGTAAACGGCGATTTTTTACGTAAGTCAAGGATCCCTCTCCAAATTCGAGTCAAACGGCAAAGATTGGTGGGAGAGGGATACCCGCCTACGTCTAATTTGTCGGTTATCAATCAGTGACTATTTGGTGGGGTACCAAATAGTCACTTTTTTTTGCGTAAAGGGGCTTTTGATCCACCAAGTTGTTTTCTAATCCAAAAGAAGAGAACTGTCCCCAATCTTAGAGACAGCCCAAATACATTATATGCATCTTTCATTCTACTGAATAATTGTTTTTCCTTCCCTTACAAAAAATTTACTGATTACTGTTGTTAACACGATGGCAATGACGGCCGGAACCAACCAGCCTAAACCTTGACTATATAAAGGCAGAAAATCATTATAAAAAGATATGATTGATGACAACCAGCCGAAATAATCTATTTTTAACGAATCACATAGTGCTTTCAATCCATCAACAATACTTATTAAGAACGTAACACCGATTGTTCCTGCATATACAATTTGCGAATGCTCGAACAATGGTGAAACAAATGTTAGTAACATAAGCACAATTGTCAATGGATAGAGAAACATTAATACCGGAACCGAGAATGCAATAATGTTAGCCAGCCCAAAGTTGGCGATAACAAATGAGACAACGGAAAAAATAATTGCCAGCACTGTATAACTTACATTAGGTAAAAGCGTATTGAAATATTCTGCACAGGAAGTTATCAGACCAATGCTTGTTGTTAAGCAGGCAAGAATCATAATCATTGCCAACACGATTAAACCAAAATTACCTAAATAATATGAAGCAACATTGCTTAACACCGGTCCGCCTGTATCAAACAAACCAAACGTTTGAACAGTGATTGAGCCCATGTACGCAATCCCAATATAAATAATTCCGAGGAAAAGCGCTGAAATAACACCTGATTTGAAAGTTGCCAGCAAAATTCCTTTGTTTGATTTAAGACCTAATGCCTTAATCGCGTTGATAACAATGATTGCAAATACTAAAGAAGCTAAGGCATCCATCGTGTTATAGCCTTCTACAAAACCTTTTGCAAACGGACTTGATAAATATTCACCTTGTGCCCTGCCCGTTGATCCAATCGGGTTAATTACCGAAAGAACAATTAAAACAATTAACAGTATGATTAAGGCCGGTGATAATAACTTTCCAACCCGGTCAACGATTTTACTTGGATTTAATGATAACCAAAGGGTCAATGCAAAAAATAGGAATGAAAATATGAATAAGCTAATCTTTGGATTTACGTCTCCCATTAACGGTAAGATACTCACTTCAAACGGAACCGTCGCCGTTCTCGGAATTGCAAAAAACGGCCCAATCGTTAAATACAACAAACTGGTAAATAAAACACCGTATATAGGGTGTACACGGCTGGACAACTCCTGTAAATTATTCGTTCCGGAATATCCAATGGCAATAATTCCTAACAGCGGTAATCCAACACCCGTGATCAAAAATCCAAAAATCGACGGCCAAAGGTTTTCCCCTGCCAATTGGCCAAGATGTGCCGGGAATATTAAATTACCCGCTCCAAAAAACAGTGCAAATAACATGACTCCAATCACTAAATACTCTGAAAATGACACTTTTTCTTTCTCCATTTTGCGCCTCCTGATTGTACTATTCTCCCTTTAATAGTGAATTTTCAGAAAATAAAGGTAAAATTATACTAGAAAAATTTTATTAGTCTTGTTATATCATATTCTAAAAAAATATTCCAGGAATATTTTATCTTTTAAATAAATTATTGTTTTTTTCATATAACGAATTAATTAAATCTTACTATTTTTCTTCTTATTTCAGACCATAAAAGTATATCATAATTTGCAAGAAATTTGAAGAAGTATGTCGAATAATTCTTGAGTCTTGAGTATTATAAAATAATAATTTTTGCATAAACGTATGATTTTCCAATAATTTCATTGAAAATATTGTTAATTTTTTTCATTTGGAGTACCATATTAGTGTTAAAATGAATAGAAATTTTGGAAGTGGAGTTGAGGCACAAATGGAAAAGATACTCGTATTCGGACATAAAAATCCAGATACAGACACAATTTGTTCGGCAATCGCTTATGCGGAGTTAAAAAAAGAATTGGGATATGATGCAGAAGCGGTTCGTCTTGGTGAAGTAAACAGCGAGACCCAATATGCGCTTGACTATTTCAAAGTTGATACGCCCCGCCTTGTCCAAAAAGTGACCGAAGAAACGGATAAAGTAATTTTAGTTGACCATAATGAACGAGGTCAAAGCGCAGACGATATTGAAGGCGTTAAAGTTTTAGAAGTTATTGACCATCATCGGATCGCCAATTTTGAAACGGCTGATCCATTATACTACCGTGCTGAACCGGTCGGATGTACAGCAACGATTATTAAAAAACTTTACAAAGAAAACAATGTTGTCATTCCGAAAGATATTGCCGGTCTTATGCTTTCCGCAATCATATCTGATTCTTTGCTTTTTAAATCACCGACATGCACTGAAGAAGATATACAAGCAGCAAAAGAACTTGCTGAAATTGCTAATGTAGAGTTGGAAACATACGGAATGGCAATGTTAAAAGCCGGAGCAGATGTTTCTTCAAAGACAGCTGAACAGTTAATTTCCCTTGATGCTAAACCATTTAATATTGGCGAAAACAAAGTGATTATTGCACAGGTTAATACGGTTGATCCGCAAGATGTTTTGGCAAGACAAGATGAAGTGGAAGCTGCCATTCAATCGGTTATCGATGAAAAAGGACTTGATTTATTTTTGTTTGTGATCACAGATATTTTAAACAGTAATTCAACGGCTCTTGCCCTCGGTACGAATACAGCGCTCGTTGAAAAGGCATATAATGTGATATTAGAAAATAATACTGCCCTATTAGAAGGTGTTGTTTCCAGGAAAAAACAAGTTGTACCGGTATTAACAGCTGCTGCTGAATAAGAAAAGCGCAGAGCGCCCGCTAAGCGACGTACAAACTGGAGCGCCCCGCAATGAGAACAGATTTGCTTCCTCGAATAGACATCGCACGAAGAAAAAGCGATTAGCTTTTTCGAGGAAAAGGAAACACGGCGAGGGACGAGCCGATGTTGACTTATCGTAGTGAAGCTACTCCTAGAGTGAACTTCATGAGTAATCTTCCTTGATATACTTCATGAAGCTTTGCGACGAGCTGAACATCCGCTTCCTCGAATAGGCTATGGCGCAGGAGCACATTAAAGGGGAGCTAGTTTCTCAGTCGCTGGCGCTTGGAGCTAGACAATAAAACTAATCCCAAGTTATTTACTTGTATTTTTATACTTTCTTATTCTGTAAAGAAAACTCGGCGATTGCCGAGCCTTTAGGCGAGAGCAGAGCCGCAAGAGCACTTATGCGTTAGGAAAGTAGAAATTGAAAAATTTATACTTTCCTATTAGCTAAAGGATAACCGCCACGTCAAATTTTAGACGTGGTGGTCTTTGAAAAATTATACATAAACCTTATGCCGAACTTGCATCTTTGCTGTGAATTTTTATATATCTTAATATAATTGAAATTCGTTCACTTTCTTCTAAATACCGGAATCTTCCCCTATTTAGTCTTTCTTTACATACGTCCAGCCCTCTTCTTGATACACTCTTCCTGCCTTTAATAGTCTTCCAAGTGCTCGTTTAAAGGAAGCCTTACTCATGGAAAAACGTTTTTCAATATCTTCAGGGGCACTTTTATCCGAATATGGCATACTTCCGCCGCGACTTTGCAAATAAGTATAAATTTTCTCAGCATCATCGTCCAATGTTTCATATCCTCGCTTTAATAAAGAGACATTGACTGTTCCATCCACTTTGACATCAATAATCCGCCCTGTCACACGATCCCCCACCCGCGGTTCCTTATCTCGTTGACTTTCATGGATAAAACCGCGATAACCTTCTTCAGTGATAATAAAAGTACCGCTATGTAAAGTGCGATAAACAATGCCCGTTACATTTTTGTTTAATACATTACGATCCGCTTTTACGAATAATTCTTCCATTACATTTTCCGTCGCTAATTTTCCCAGAAGACGACCGCGTTTATCTGTTTTTAATGTACAATACAAACTGCCCCCGATTTGCGGCCAAACTTCCTTGAGCTTTGGTAAATCATCTCTATGGATTAAAATATCTTTACTTGTTCCAATATCGATGAACACACCTAAATCGTTTTTCACTTCAACAACTTTACACCAGCCATAGGTGCCAACCCGAACTTCAGGTAAAGACATTGTCGCAGTCAAGCGTCCTTGTTTATCTTGAAATAAAAACACTTCCACTTTTTGACCAATTTGTATGTCACCGTTTTGCTCATTTTTATGAAGTAATACATCATTTGACCCATCGCTAAGGAAATGCCCAAAATCCGTATTTCTGACCACTTCTAGAGTAACAACTGTACCAGCCTGTAAATGTCCCATCGTCAAAATTCCTTCCTTCTATCCAACTTTCAATTGTTATCATTTCCAGATTATTTGATTTTACCAATGTTTCCTTAAAATATACAGAGAAAAGTATACATGACTATCATGGTTCCCCTGAAGTCATATTCATCACTATTAAAATAAACTTATGCTAATATAGATTTTGAAAAAACAAAGTATGGGGGATTTTTTATGACAAAAGGTACTGTTCAGGACTTAACATTCTTCAGTAACGAATTAGCGGAGGAAACCCAAGTTCTGGTTTATTTGCCGCCGCAATATACACCATTATATACATATCCATTTTGTATTGCCCAAGACGGAAAAGATTATTTTCAATTGGGGCGAATTGCCCGAGTATTAGATGATTTGATTGAAAACGGTGAAATTGAACCGATTTTATTTTTCGGTATCCCTTATAAGAACGTACCGGATCGCAAGGTTAAATATCACCCGGAAGGCAAACTTTCGGCAAATTATCGGCAATTTTTAGCCAATGAACTCGTTCCATTTATTGAAAAGCAATTTCCTGTTGCTGAAACAGCCTCATCCCGTGCATTGGCAGGGGATTCGTTGGCGGCAACGATATCGTTACTAACAGCGCTAAAATACCCGAATATATTTGGAAAAGTAATGCTTCATTCACCATATATTGACGAATATGTTTATGAAGAAGTCGACAATTTTAAGGATTGGAACCGGTTAAAAATATATCATGTCATCGGCAACCGGGAAACAGAGGTCGATATGACAGACGGGAATACGGCAGATTTTCTCGCTCCTAACAGAGAACTTGCAAAAAAATTAAAGAAAAAGCCGGTTGACTATTTTTATGAAGAAATTGAGGGCAATCACACTTGGAAATATTGGCAAAAAGATTTAAAACGTGGACTTACTGAACTTTTCCCTTTATAATCTTTGTATTACCCAATATTTTTTATAGTCAAATAATTATTTCTCTAACTGATTCATATTTGTTATAATAAAAGAATGACATGAAGGAACCAAATTAAAGGAGGTTATTCTTAATGCAAGTTGGAATTGTCATCTTTCCGTCTAAAAAATTGCAGGATTTTGCTAACTCATATCGAAAACGATATGACTCAAAATATTCACTTATTCCGCCCCATTTGACACTAAAAGCTGCATTTGAAACAAACGAAGAACAATTAGTAGAAATTTCCGCAAAATTGGAAGAGATTGCAAAAAGACATGAACCGTTTGAATTAAGAACAAATAAAATTAGCTCTTTTCATCCTGTAAACAACGTCATTTATTTAAAGGTCGAACCAACTGCGGAACTGGAAGGATTATTTAAAGAATTAAATTCCGGCTCTTTCGGTAATCCTCCTGAATACGCATTTGTTCCCCATATTACCATTGGTCAAAGCTTATCGAACAGTGAACATGCAGATGTATTCAGTCAGCTGCGTTTGCAAAAAATTGAGCATACCGAAACGATAGACCGGTTCCACTTACTTTATCAATTAGACAATGGGATTTGGAATGTGTACGAAACATTTTTATTAGGAAAATAACTTATCAGCTCAGGATGTGACAGTGATGAAAGTAGTAAAAGTAACAAACGAAGAAAAGTTTCAAGCTGCGTTAAAAATAAGAAAAATCGTCTTTGTTCAAGAACAACAGGTTCCAATTGAGGAAGAAATTGACCAATACGATCAATTAAACCAAGCAACCCATTTTGTTATGTATAATGACGAAAATGAGCCAATCGGAGCCGGACGATACCGTGAAGTGGAAGATTATGGAAAGATTGAACGAATTTGTATTTTAGCGAACTATCGAAAGAACGGTTCCGGTAAACAATTGATGGACGAAATTATTCGTTATGCAAAAGAAACAGGAGCAAAGAAAGTGAAACTCAATGCCCAAACCCACGCACTGCCTTTTTATGAAAAATTGGGATTTACCGTAACTTCCGATGAATTTTTGGATGCAGGAATCCCTCATAAAGCGATGGAAATGGAACTTTAAAGAAAAGCGCAGAGCTAAATTCGCAACGTCCTGTTACACATAAGCTGAACACTTCCTGTAGCCCGGCGCCCGGTAATGACAACAGAAAAGACTGTCCGATTACGATTTCGGATAGTCTTTCCAACTTGTGCTCACATTTTCTAAACAATGATATCTATATATTGCCCTTTTTCTTTATCAAAAAAAAGTGTCTGTTTTTCTTCATTATATAAATAAGCACCTGTTAATACCGCTGGAACCCGGCCTGCTTTCGTTACAGCCGCAACGGATTTCATTTTATCGTTAGCATTGAGAACTCTTTCAACATATTGCGTATAGTCTTGGCGATTTACAGGTAAAATGGCTACCATTGAAATCCCCTCCCTAAAAACGAATCCCCTTACACTTATATTATACCATATAAAAAGTAAGGGTGTTGCACCTTACTTTTTATTGTTCATCATATTTGCAATTGTGTTAAAATCAAGCTTTTTACCATCTTGAATAATCGTTTGAACAATTTTGTCTTCCATTTCTTTCGGAATATTACGACCCGCAATTTTTGATACTTGTTTTACTACTTGGCGAACCGTTGTTTCATCTTGTAAATTGGCACCTTGTATGGAATTAGCTAATTGAAAAATGTCATTCATGTTTACACCGGTTTTTTTCTCTATATTTTTAAAGAAATTGTTTTCCATCCTTTGTTCTCACACTCCCTTTCAAAACTACTTTATTTTATGCATGAGTTCCGGAATGGTTCAGGCTATTTTTAGGAAAAGTACCTGTTCCAAAAGAAGGTTTTTTGACATAAAAAAAAGGGGCCCAAAAGTTAAACAATAACTTTATGGGCAACCCTTTTTTATATTAACATAAATAGCTGGCACCAACGATAATTAAAAGGATGAACAGAACAACGATCAAAACAAATGAATTACCACCGTAACCGGAACCTCCATAACCATATCCGGAATAGCAACTTCCGTATCCCCAAGACATACAAATTCACCTCACTTCTTTATGTTTACAATTTAGCTTATGTAGAAAGAGGTAAGTTTGTATAGGCAATTTTTTGATTTTCTCAAAAAAAATCGGACAAAAGAGGATTATTTTTACGAAAGAAACAAATTGAAGAGGATTCATAAAAAATGGTTTTGTCGCTAAAAAAGTGTTCCTTGCCTAAAAAAGTCGACGAGAAAGGGTCTTGTTGCCAAGAAAAAGTCCATCTTGCCTCAAAATGGTGACGAGAAAGGATCTTGTTGCCAGAAAAAGGTCCATCTTGCCTCAAAATGGTGACGAGAAAGGATCTTGTTGCCAGAAAAAGGTCCATCTTGCTTCAAAATGGTGACGAGAAAGGATCTTGTTGCCAGAAAAAAGTCCATCTTGCCTCAAAATGGTGATAATCCCTTTACCCTTTCGCTTTAAAAAGTAGTGCGCCGATAAATGCGAAAATAATCGCTGACGAAATTCCTGAACTTGTTACTTCAAACATGCCTGTAATAATGCCAATAATACCGTGAGCCTGTGCTTCCTGCATCGCACCATGAACCAATGAATTCCCAAAACTGGAGATTGGAACAGTTGCCCCCGCCCCGGCAAAATCCATTAATGGTTCGTATAAACCAAGTCCGTCCAGAACAGCACCCGCAACAACCATCAAACTTAACGTATGACCCGGTGTCAATTTAGCCACATCAAAAAGCAACTGGCCGATAACACAAAATAGGCCACCAACAACAAATGCCCAAAAAAACATTGCTAACATCATTTTCCCTCCTTTTTAAGGTTCACCATCTATGAATTTTTTTCAATAGATACGGCATGGGCGATACAAGGAATCGTCTCTTTTTGTTGAACAGTCATTGGGGATAATAGTGCACCAGTCGCAACACATAAAATTTTTTTATAAAAACCATAGTTCATTTGTTTAAGTAAATGACCATAAATTACCGTCGCTGAAGAAGCTGCCCCGCTCGCCCCCGCTTGAACAGGTTGTTCCTCTTTATATAACATTAAACCACAATCAAGAAATTTTTCTTCGGGAATATGTATTCCTTTTGAATGAAGAAGATCAAGGACTGTTGCCCGTCCAATTTTCCCCAGATCACCGGTAACAATCAGATCATAATATTCATGATTTCTCCCGGTTTCTTCAAAATGCGTTTCAATCGTGTCTGCTGCAGCAGGTGCCATCGCTCCACCCATATTAAACGGGTCACTCAACCCCATATCAATGACTTTTCCAATCGTCGCTGCAGTAATTTTCGGTTTTTCACTATATTTTTCGTTTTGTTTGGCAATTATTGCATAACCTGCACCTGTCACCGTCCATTGGGCAGTCGGAGGTTTTTGGCCGCCATATTCTGTCGGATAACGAAACTGTCTTTCTGCCGCTGCGTTATGACTGGCTGAACCGGTAACGATATAATCGGCACCATCTCCATTAATTAGAAAAGAAGCAAGAGCCAGCCCTTCCATTGAGGTTGAACAAGCACCAAATATGCCAAAATACGGAACAGCTAGTGATCTAGCAGCAAAACTCGTTGGCGTAATTTGATTGATCAAGTCTCCTGCAATCATAAAGTTCACTTGCTCTTTCGTTAATTCAGCCTTTTCCAGAGCGATCCGACAAGCTTCATCAATCAAAAGCCGATGTGCCTTCTCATAAGAGTCTTCACCCATCCATAAATCGTCATAAAGGAGATCAAAGTCCTCTGCTAGCTTTCCATTTTTTTCAAACGGTCCTCCAGTAACTCCGGTCGCAATAATGACAGGTTCATTTTCAAAAAACCAGCTGGCTTTTCCGACAATCATTGAAAGCCACCTCCAAACCATTGAATAACAATTGTTTTTATTAATGCGACAACAAATGCGGAAAATACACCAAATAAAATAACTGATCCGGCTAACTTAAACATATTTCCTCCGACACCGAGTACAAAACCTTCTGTGCGATGTTCAATAGCTGCTGCGATAACGGAATTTCCAAACCCGGTCACAGGTACAGCACTTCCGGCACCTGCAAATTGACCCAATCTATCATAAACTCCAAAGCCGGTCAGGAGCATGGAAAAAAAGATCATTGTTGCAACTGTTGGATTACTTGCTGTCTGTTCTGTAAAATTAAAAAAGTAAATATAAAAATAACTGACCGCTTGTCCAATGGCGCAAATCGTCCCACCTACGAAAAAAGCTTTTATACAGTTTTTTAACACCGGTCGTTTTGTTTCATGTTGTTGCTCCAGTTTTTCATATTGTTTTTGTTCCGAAGTTTTATTGTTTTTTCCCATCTACCATTTCTCTCCAATCACGTTTTTTCTCGACTTAGCTTAATGATCTCTTGTAATCGTTTTTCCTTTTTCTCCTTGGACAAATTTTCCTTTTCTACTTTTTCATTCAATCGAACTGCTTCCAAAAAAATTTTAAAATCACTGGAAACGGTAAAAGACAAATCCTTAAATTGCTTCTGTAATTCTTTCGTTAACTGTTTTTCAATTTTTTTCATGCGAAATCGCTCAAGATGATGAACTTTGAATGCAACTAAGCAATCTTTTGCTTCCCCTTTAATCACAGCCACATCATAAATACCATCAATGGATAAAGCTGTTTTTTTAATATCCCCCGCCAATTTTTCATCTTTATTGTTGACTGCAATCGGATTCGGATTAGATGTCCGTACTAATGAACTCCTTGTTTCCGGTGTATCATTAACTGTACTGCACCCGAATAATAAAACACTTAAGCTAAAAATAAACAACATCAAACGCTTTTCCATTTTGTTCCCTCACTAAATTGAATTTATGTAACTTTGTTCAACTTATTTTTTTGCCTAATCCATACTTTTATGCATTGGAAATGGATGGATTGGTTTCCCATCACTCGGATATGTGAGCATGTAAACATGAAATATGTTGATTACCGAAAATATATGCTTTTCAAAACTCGCTTTGTTTTCCCATTATAAATATAAAAAACCGCCCCGCAAAAACGGGACAGTTTCTAATTTTACCGGCTGTTATTTCGAATATACTGCAGCTCTTTCCTTATATCCGGTTTATATTTTTTCGATCCCATACCTTCATGAATTCGATAAAGAACAGTCGGCACATCCAAGTAGCCGATTGAGGTTATTTGTGCAACTCGCAACCAGAAATCATAGTCATGGGTGTATAAAAGGCTCTCATCAAAATAACCAATTTCTTGAAAAATTTTTTTGTGGATAATTGCTGTCGAACCGTTAAAAATATTTCTTCTTTTTAACGTCCGCTCCATTTGCTCATTATTTTGAAAATAAAGGGTAACTGGTTCACCAATAATTTCACTTTTTTCATTCATCTGGTAAAAGGAAGAAAAACAAATTTTTAATTCATTTTTGATCATCCATTCTAACTGTTTCTCCAGTTTATCCGGTAGAAAATAATCATCCGAACTTAGCCACGCGATATATTCTCCCTCTGATAGACGAATTCCCGCATTTAAAGCACTTGCCGTTCCTCCATTGCTTTTTTCAATATAACGAATTTGCTCAAGATAAGGTTGGATTTTCTCAGTAAACCTAGTCGAGCCGTCATTGACAACAATAATTTCCCTCTCTTGGTAAGTTTGATTCAAAGCACTTGCAATCGCTTCAGAAACATATGGGCAATTATAGAATGGGATGATAATCGATACTTTTGGCATAAAAATCAACCTTTATTTCGATAATAAGTTAAAATATCGCTTAAAGAAGAAAGAAACGGGTAACCGGGATGCCAACCGAGTGCACGGATATTTGTCAAATCCATTCTTCCTTTTCCTTTATCGATGCCCAAGTCATGTTTATTTGCTTTTATGTGAACGGGGACAGGAACGGTAGTTAAAGATTGATATGAATCAATTACATTCATTAATGTCCGATAACAGCCGGTTCCGATTGGATATACCTCTCCAATTTTTCCTTTTAATAAAATTAATTCATATGCTCGAACAGCATCACGGACATCTAAAAAATCCCTTTCTTGTGTCAAGTCATCAATCAAAACGGGTTCGGCGAGACAATCCTTTTCAGCCAAAGCAATTTTTTCAGCGATAAGTGAACAAAAACCATTGGATGGCCCCGGACCTATTAAATTGGTCGGTTTCGCAATCATAATTGGCAAATGAAATAAAGTCTGCCAAGATTTCGCAACAAGTGACTGAAAAGTTTTGGTCAAGCCGTATGGGTGATTTGGCAACCCGGATGGATCGAATTCCAAAGCCGAACCGATGACTAAAATTTTCCCGTTATTTTTAACCTTTCTAACAGCCTCCAATAAATGAACAGTCGCTAATACATTCACTGTTACATATTCGGCCGGTTTTTCCCAGGATTCTTTCACATCGTTTTTTCCGGCTGTATGCAGTATATAGTCAGGTTTAATAGCTTTGATTGTATCATAAACTGAAAATTCATCTGTTAAATCACATTCCCATTCCTTATAATTCGGAAGATCTTTGTTGAAACGTTTTTTTCGCACAAGACCGACAACATGGTAGCCGTTATTTAGAAAATATTGACACGCATGCCACCCGGTAAACCCTCTCGCCCCGGTAATCAGAATTTTCCGGTTAACCATTTCGTACCATCCATTCATACAATTCCGTCAACATTTTTTCATAAGACGGAACCCGAAAAACGATGTCTGTTCTCGTATTTTTTAGCGTACGATCCAACACGATTTCGTCATAAGGATGAATGGTAACATCTTTTTTTAAAAAAATTTGTTGGATCTGTTTTAATAAATCGTATTTCGAAATGATTTCAGGAGCCGTTATATGAAAAAGCCCGGCTCCATCTTTTTCAATAACTGTTTCAATTACCTTGGCTAATTGTAATGTGGTAATGCCGTTCCAAAATACTTTTCGGTAGCCATTTATCCGACCCTTTTGTTTCATAAACCAATGGAATAAGCCGATTCCATCCTTTAACTCCGGGCCAATGATCGATGTACGAAGCGTGACGTGGTGATTTGAACGGATCTCCCCCAAGGCTTTTGTCATCGCATAAACCGATGTTCCGTCCGGTTCATCGTTTTCCGTATATCTTCCACTTCCATTTATTCGAAAATTGGAATTTTTATCAACGACCCCCGAAAAAACACAATCGGTACTTATATGAATTAACTTCCCGCCATATTTATCAAGGACTTTTTGCAAAAAATGGGGAAGGTAACTATTTACTAGAATCGCATCCATTTGATTTTTTACCGCTTGTTCATTCAAAAGACCGATGACATTAATGATCACATCCGGCTTGTATTGGCGGATAATTTCTTCGATTGCTGTCGGATCTGTCGCATCGAAGTAAATTCCGTTTTTCCGGGTCCTCGTTGTATATCTCACTTCAAAGTCGGTCTTCGTCTGGAAATATTGGACAATCATATGACCGGCCATTCCGGCACCGCCCAATACGAGAATTTTCAACTTAAGAACCCTCCTCTTTGCAGTAACGTTCTAATCTCCTCTTTTTTCATTAAATCATCTTTTGAACTGTAGCTCTTCCTTTCGACAAGTTGGCAGTTTTGATATTTTTCTATTAATCTTGGAAAATCTTTTGTAGGTAAAATCACAAAGTAATGTTCGTCAAAGAGCACTGTGTTTTGACTTTCATATTCTGAAAATAATACTTCATTGACTTTTTCACCGGGACGAATCCCTAATTCAATTATTTCGACATCCTTTTTCCCGGATTGTTCAATTAATACCTCGGCGAGATCGAGAATTCGGCAAGACGGCATTTTCATCACAAATATTTCGCCGCCCTCACTCGATTCGGTCGCCGTGAATACAAGATGAATAGCCTCTTCAATGGTTAAGAAAAACCGGGTCATCCGTTTATCCGTAATACTGACTTTTCCGGTCGTTTCAATTTGTTCTTTAAAAACATGAATCACACTACCGCTTGTTCCGAGGACATTTCCGCCGCGAATTGTGACAAATTTTGTATCGTCTGTTAGTGAGTTGGCGTGAGTGATCAGTTGTTCACCAATTGCCTTTGTTAAACCGTAGAAGTTAGCGGGATTGGCTGCTTTATCCGTTGAAATATATATGACCTTTTTTACCTTGTTTAAGATGGACGCTTCAATTACATTCTGCGTTCCAATGACATTTGTTTTTAATGCTTCAATTGGTTGATCTTCACAAACGGGTACATGTTTTAAAGCGGCTAGATGATAAAGTAAATCCACATTTTGTGTTGCGTTTACTAAACTTTCTTTATCACGAATATCACCAATAATGAAATGCAATCTATTGTCTTGAAATTTCCTTTGCATGGCCACTTGACTCGCTTCATTTCTCGAGAAAATGCGAATTTCACGAGGCCTTTTTTCCAATAATTGTTTTACCAGTTCATGCCCCCAAGAACCGGTTGCTCCGGTAATCAAGATGGTTTGTTCTTCAAACAACTCCTTTACCTCCCAAAATAAATTTAACTACTTTATCTGACACATATTTATCATCATAGCCTATCGGTAAAACCCATTCAGATTGCCTATCTACCATGACTTTTACTGCCCGAAGAATAGATTTGGCATCGACTCCGGAAACAATATTACTTCCACACGCTACCGTTTCAGGTCGTTCTGTACTGTTCCGAATCGTTACTGCAGGTACATGAAAAATACAACTTTCCTCTTGAACCGTTCCACTATCGGTCATGACACATAAGGCATGTTTTTGAAGTTGGATAAAATCGAAAAATCCGAATGGCTCATGAAACTCAACCAATGGATGAAGTTTATTATTTTGAAGATTGTTTAGTTTTGATTTTGTTCGGGGATGGATGCTGCAAATCACCCGCTTATCAAAATGTTCCGCCACTGCATTTATACCGTTTAAAATTTCTGCTAAATTTGTGGCGTTATCGACATTTTCCGCCCGGTGACAAGTGACAAGAAAATAATCTTTTTCTTGCAAATGTAATTTTGTTCTTATATGACTTTCATTGATTTTCGATTGATAATGAACCAACACTTCATAAATCGGGTTACCGCTCACCATGATCCGGTTATTAGGAATTCCTTCCCGTAACAGATTTTCTCTGGAATTTGGCGTATACGGTAAATTGAATGTTGCAATTGCATCAATGACGCGGCGATTCTTCTCTTCCGGTACTGCCAAATCATAACAACGGTTGCCGGCCTCCATATGAGTAACCGGAACACCCATTCTTTCCAATAAAACTGCACTTAAAGCACTGTTTGTATCACCCAGCACAAGTGCTTGATCCGGCTTTTCATCCTGAATAATTTGTTCTAATTCCTTGAACATCGTCGCTAATTGATTTCCCAAAGTGTTTTTATGATTAAACAGGTGATAATCAGGTTTGCGAATTTCCAGTTCTTCAAAAAAGATGTCGCTTAAATTTTTCGTGAAATTTTGGCCGGTATGGACGAGTATATGTTTATCGCAGAATTCATCTAATTTTTTTATGATTAAACTAAGGCGGATAATCTCCGGTCTTGTTCCTAAAATCGTTATTACCTTCATCTGAACACTTCCTGATTTTTTGTGCTTTACAACTATACTATTCTTTTTCTTTTATAACGGACTGGTTACTTCTCTATTTTTAAATAATCATGTAATTAGCTCATAAATAGATTTTCTTAAGCATTCCACATAAGATTTAATTTTGGATAACATAAATCGATTGAAATTTTATAAAAAAGAAACCTTTGGATGTTAACCTAATAAGATATCTTTCATGCTTTTTTATCTATGATTTTATTAATATGTGATAGTAACTCATTTGTTCGTTTTTCTGTTGAATGATTACGTTGAACCATTTGAAAACCTTGTCTGGCAATATTTTTTCGCTCATCTTCATTTTGCAAATAATAGGTAATCTTTTCTTTTACATTATGTTCATCCACGGCCACAAACGTCTCCCCATCAATAAAACCAAGGTCGGACAATTCTTGAGAAGGTGTGGCGAGTAACAACGTATTGCACGCCAATACCTCAAAATATTTCATGACAGGATAATGCTCGATTGAGTCACAAGTAACAAAAATTTTTGCCCGATTTATTTCTCTTGCGTATGTTTCACCTGCATAGACATTTTTCCAATTGTGGATTTCCTGATAACCCGGGTGGGGATGGTAAACAAAATTCGGCTCGTTTTTCAATATTTCATAAAACTTTGCCCGCATGGGATATAAATGCGGATAAATCGCACCCATCATTAACACATCAATGTCCCGAGGGAGTTGGTAATCATTAAAAATATCAATTGGGACATGATGGGGAAACCAAATCATTCGATCATGGAATTCCGGAAAAAGGGATAAAAATGCATTTCGATAATGAGTAAAGAGATATTGAATATTTTCTCGCTGATAAAATCGGCTTCTTTGATACGGTTTATATTTTAGTTCATGAACAATCGCCCCGACCGGGATATCCAAATCGGTAAATCCGCCTATATGGGGACAATAATCCGGTTTCCGATCATTAAGTAATATAAAATCAGGCCGTATGTTGATGTTTTTTAAAATGTCGTGAATGTTACCATCCAGATCACTTGTGATGACATTTGCTTTTTTTCTTAATTCCTTAAGTAAATAGTAGCTACTTTTTTCAATTCGGTTCGAAAGGTCACGCGTGACAAATAATATCTTTCGATCATCTTTACTCATCGAATCCCTCTTTTCGTTTTCCTTAAAGAAAAGAGCTTCCGATTAAATTGGAAGCACAGTCTCTTTACCTATTTTCTATTTTTTCGTATTTTATTGAACAAAAGGCGGGTAATCGATCGCAACAATTTTATCAAGTGGAACAATAATTCGATTTCCACCCAGCGAATCGACTCTTACAAATGTGACAGTTTCTCCGGTGACCTCTAAAACACGAACCCCTGTTAAATCAGGTTCCCCCGGCACGTTGGTTGGTAATGTAAAAACTTCATTGATCGTGACCCCTGCTGCTTGGATTTGCAACAATAGTAATTGCAAAGGCATCTTTTTTTGCTCCTTTCATTTGTTGTTCTTTTCAATACTTTTATATGAATCGTCCTCCCTTTTTGCTTGGGAAACCAATGAAAATGTGTATGTGCACAATCGAGAATTGTTATAAAACATAAAGAAAGGGCAATCTTTATTCCAAAGACACCCTTGTTTGCTTTATTCCACCTCCCCCCACTGATGGAAGTTTCACTTTATCCCGCACAAACGGTCACTAAATCTTTCTCCTGTGGCTTAAGGGAAATCAAAGATATGTAGGGGAAAGATAAGTGCCCGTAAGTGCCCGATTGGTTCAACTAACCATCAGTGGGGTAAATAACCCCACTGATAGAAGTTTCACTTTATCCCGCACAAACGGTCACTAAATCTTCCTCCCGTGGCTTAAGGGAAATCAGAAATGTAAAAGGGGAAGATAAGTGCCCGTAAGTGCCCGATTGGTTCAACTAACTATCAGTGAGGTAAATAACCCCACTGATGGAAGTTTCACTTTATTATTGGTCGGTTTCCCGTTTTCTTCTTTTTCCACAACCACAATCTTTTTTCTTCTTCATTGTTGTTTTCGGTTGTTTTAATTCCATCGATTTTTTCATTGTTCTACTTCTCATGTCCTAACCCCTTTTCTAACTTTTTATATTAGTCTACGAAATTTTTAAAAACTTTGTTCATTCTATTTGCCCAGAAAAGCGCTTATTATTGTCTCAATTATTGCCCCAATTGCAGCTACAGCTAAAATAACAATGAACGGTTCCGCAATAATGGGATAAAAAGAATACAGGAAAACTAAAAAAAGACTTACCCATATCCCGGTACACCAATAGCAACTTAATAATTCCCCAATCCATCTTTTGAACTTTCCTTGTTTCGGTACTAAATACACTTCTTTGTCACCAGCAGGATTCACTTCTTCCACCTCATCAAAAAAAGGCATCCGTATCATTTCGGTTATTTTATCAAAGACAATCAAACGGGTTAATCGGAAAGTTGCTAATCCAATTAAAAAAAATGACCACCCATCAATACTAAACATAAAAAATCCCTCCTCCTTCAATATATAAAAGAAATCTCATCTTTATAATTAAAAAAACTAAAAATAGGCGTTTTACCGATACCGTTATTAGCCTTCTCACATAGTCTGTAAGTGAATATGAAATACTGATAAGGAGGAAAGATAATGGGCATTAAACCAGATACATTCGACCATAACTGTGTTTGTGATATATTACTTGACATTTTAGAAGCCCAAGAAAAAGTGGACCCTGCCAATAGTCATTGCACCAGTGGATGTTCTACCTCTCTTCAGGAACTATGCGGCGGATTAAATGCAACCAGTCCCTATACAACCATCCCGGTCTCTTTGATTTGTAAAGGTACATGTGAATACTTTGTCGGAAGGGGAATCAGAAGAACCGGTACCGGTCCTGATGTAAATGTATATGAATCAATCGCTTTCCGTGTTGTAGATGTCGATCCCGAAACTTGTTGTGCAACATTAGAACTTCTACAAGCCGTTCCTGTAGCACAAACGACAAACGATGAGAAAACACAAGTTGGGTTAGCTAACTTACTATTCTTTTTCTTAGACCAAGGTGCATTTGGCAGATATGTAAACACCGGTATATGCATTACAGTTGACTTGAACTGCTTCTGTGGCGTTAATTGTCATCCGGCAGTAACACCAGGACCTTTTACAGGTTAAGAATTTTTTAGATGTAGTATAGACTTATGAGTCTGTACTACTATTTTTATTGGGAAGTTTACGTGCACCTATCTCCCACCTTTGCTTCGAGTGACCGTACATGACGGATAAATAAAAAAATGGAGTTGCAACTGCTTTAAATCAAGTTCCTGGGTTGCATCTCCATTTGCGTGTATTCTTTTCTATTCTTTTTATGTTTGAACCTCAAGCTCTTCAATTTCATCAATATGAATGGTCTCAATTTTTCTGTTTCTCCTGATTCGTACTTGATCTCCCCGTTTGCTAAGAATTTGAATCCATACTTTATCCCCATTAATTTTCGCTTCACAAACCGGCCGCTCCAATACATTCGGATAAAATGCCAACCGTCTGACCAGCTGTCTAATCTCTCGTCTCCGTTCCAATTTTTCCCCATTCAGTGTTTCTTCTGTATCATCTCGAGCCTCATTCAATTCTTCTACATGCGTACCCCCGGTTTCCTTCCCATCTGTTTCAACTACTTCTTGATCTGCTAATGAAAAATCCTCATCTTCTGATAATTTATCATCATCTTCACTTTCTTCTATATTTAATTTACCCTCGACATCTGGTGTGTCTGTTCCAAGTTCTTCTTCAGTTGGCATGTTTTTATTATTCATTGGGTCTAATTCATTAACCGCCTCTTCCAGTATTAGCTCGCCACTTATTTTTTCAATAAAGTCTTCTGTATTGTTTTCTTTTTCTTGATTGCTCATTTGACCATCATGATTTTTTTCCTCATCTGTCGCTTCTGCTTGAGTCCTTTCTTTTTTATCCATAATATGCTCGCCCCCACCACGATCATGATAAAAATCGATAAAAAAACGATACTCATTTTGAACATTTACATTTCCTATCATATAATCGGGCTGTTGAATAAACATGGTTGGTTTCCATTTTTTACCTTTAGCGCTCTGTTTCATGCTTTGTCCCCTTTCACACAAATTCTGCCTTATTATTTGTATGCGGAAAAAAGCAATTGTGTTAATTGCTTAATCAATGGAAAAGAACACTTATTTATGTAAAATAAAGATAAAGGTAAACGCATAAAAAGTTCTTGTTCTGAAAATTTGCATTCAAATACCGTTTTTTGGGTTGTACGTAATACGGATTATACCAATCTTGTGTAAAATTTACGGATCCTTTTTAGGTACCGGTCAGGAAATCTATCGTTTTGAGGGGAAGGGTTTTTTTGGAAAATCATCGTGAGGATATAGAACTTGATTTGACCGAGTTTGATCAACCGGGAATCATAGCAAAAAATGCAGCAATTGTCTTGTTAAAAAATAATCTTAAAAGAATAAAAGAAAACGAGAATATCTACTATGATAAGGAAAAAGATGCTCAGTTCATGAAAAAGTATTATAGAAAGCTGAACCTTCATGGGAAAGGAAAAAATGTATTTTATTCCCTCCATTCCTATTTAAAAAAGACGCATAAAAATATCATTCCTTATTTTTTGAGTAAAGATATGTATTTATATACATGGGTCGATTTACAACCGGATGGGACAATGAAAAGTATTTATTCAGGAAAAATTAATGATCCGGATACATTTCTTTTAGATGATTTTATGACCGTCAATGAGCGGTATGAAAAATTTCAGGAATTAAACCATTTATATTTGAATAAGCATGAAATGTTAAAAAGAGTGAAATCAATTGATTATGAGTCAAAATTTAACACAGAGCATATTGTTCCTCAAAGTTGGTTCAATGCAGCGGAACCGATGAAAGGGGATCTTCACCATTTATTTGTTTGTCAGCCGGATTGCAATACATTACGTTCCAATTTACCGTATGGCGACCATGCTTTTTATAATCCCGAATCAGAAACAGAACCAATTCGTAATCATTGCGGAGTTGCTTCCGGGGAATATTTTGAACCGGAATACGGCAAAGGGACGGTTGCCCGGGCAATGCTCTATTTTTTCGTTCGCTACCCGGATGCTATAAAGAAATCAATTATGAAAAAAATACATATACCTGTATTGTTAAAATGGAATCGGGATTTTCCGGTGACCGTTTACGAAAAACACCGCAATCTTGCTATTTATGAGATCCAAGGCAACCGTAACCCGTTTATCGACTTTCCTGAGTTAGCCGATATCATCTGGCCGTAAAAACTCTATAAAAAAGCACACTGGTCACAATAAACATATTGCCAATCAGTGTGCTCTATTTATTTTATTGTATTATGTTGTTGAAAGAATCTTTTTACATCCCGGAAACAGGTTATAATTCATCTTCTGCATATTTTTCATCCATGTTTTTCCCCTCACAAAATAGAACATAACCAAGTTTCATTAGCAAGTGTTTTTATCATTTTATATTACGTATAATCTTCCAGTCCTTTTCGTTCACGCACTTCTCCATTTGCAAGCTCTAAAGCCTTTTTCCAAGTCTTTTCCGTCTCATATTTAAAAAATTTATACAGAGGATTCAAATCTTCTGTTTCATCATACTTTTGCAGACACTCATAAAATAATTTTTTATCCTCATTATAAACGATGAAAGGGGGATGGTTATGCGTCATCAAATAATAATTCATCATTGTTCTGCCTACCCGGCCGTTTCCGTCTGCAAAAGGATGAATATATTCAAAACGGGCATGGAAATACGTCGCCACTTTTAAAATTTCTTTACCGTCATACTCATTCACTTCTTCAATCAATTGGATCATGTCACTTTCTACATTTTCAGCAGAAGAACCAACTTCCAAAATACCAGTAACATAATCATGTTTTTTAAACTCGCCCGGGCGCTCTTCATTGACAATGTATCGCTTTTCATCATACGTTCCGCCGGTTAAAATCTTATCAATTTCTTTAATAAGATCAACACTTAATTTTTCTCTTTTTATTATTTTTTCTTTTAAATACTCATAACACAGTTTTTGATTATATTGTTCAAATATAGCACGAGGGCTGCCACTGAAATTGATAACTTTACCGCTTTCAAATATTTCTCTCGTGTCGTGGTAATTAATCTCGTCATTCTCTATTTTCCCGGAATGATAAGCAAAGAGTATCCGGAAGCTGTCCAAATATTTATCTAAATCTTCAGCCGAATTGATTTGATAGGACTGCCACAATTTCAAAACTTCCCTGTATTTTTCCAAGTGACATCCCTTTCCTTTCATTAGCTAATAGGAAAGTATAAATTTTTCAATTTCTACTTTCCTAACGCATACTTCCTTTCATCATACCACACACTTAAAGAAATAAGACGTGATGCCGGACTTTGCTTACTTCCCATAGGTCATGTAGAAAACTGACATTGCCGATCAATTTATCGAACTAGCTTTAAAAATTAAATCCCGCTTAAAATATGGAATCCGGCATCGACATGAATATTTTCCCCGGTAATTCCGCGAGATAAATCACTGAATAAAAATAATGCGGTATCGCCCACTTCTTCTTGCGTCACGGTCCTCCGTAGCGGTGCCTTTTCTTCAATTTGATTTAATACGGAATTAAAACCACGAATTCCTTTAGCAGATAATGTTCGAATCGGTCCCGCCGATATCGAATTAACGCGAATACCGTCCTTTCCAAGATCATTCGCCAAATATTTAACACTTGCATCCAACGAAGCTTTCGCAACACCCATCACATTATAATTCGTGACAACCCGTTCGCCACCTAGATATGTAAGAGTAATAATACTTCCGCCTTCAGTCATAAGCGGTCTGGCTTCCTTGGCTACGGCCGTCAAGGAATAGGCACTGATGTTTTGGGCCAGCAAAAAGCCGTCACGGGACGTATCGACAAATTCACCTTCTAAATCTTCCCGGTTGGCAAATGCGATGCAGTGCGCGACACCGTGAATTGTACCGACTTGATTTTTTATTTCTTGAAAACAAGCAGTAATATCTTCATCAACTGTCACATCACATTGCAGCAACAAATAATCTTTGCCTTCTAATGTTTCCGCCAATTCTTTCACATTTTTAAGCATGCGATCTTGGTTGTATGTAAAAATCAGTCGGGCACCAGCCTTGTCGAGTGACCGGGCAATCCCCCAAGCAATACTCCTTTTGTTGGCAACACCCATAATGACAAATGTTTTCCCTTTTAGCGACAATACCATATTTCTTCCTCCGTTTCAAAATTCAATGTATTCCAAACTCCTGTTTATTACATGTTATTAGTACCTACTACTAATAGTACTATATTCTTCACAAATTGAAAAGTAAGAAAGTGGTAGAAAAAAATGTGTACGACTAATTTTATCGTTTTCTACCAATAATTGTTGTCATTCCGAACAAAAGAAACACATAACCCAGTACCTCACCGATCTTTGGGAAAAGTTCAGTAAAATTTTGCTGTTTGCGGATACCTTTCAAGCAATATTTTGTTAGCTTCTTGAAGTTTCTCTGAATATTCCAGATAAGAAGGGCTCAAAATCTTCAAATTTTCAACAAAAATTTCATCATAGCCGCTACTTTGCTGAAACTCTACCAACAATTGTTGCAATTTGAAAGCAGGTGTTGACTTATAATCTTCCGAATTTCGAAACTTGATATACTCCTCAATTTCCTGTTGATTGTTAACAATATAGTTTTCAATATCTTCAACTGCATTTAGGAAAGTCATATTCATTTTTTCAATGACTTCCTGATCCGTTAAGGGAATAACACTTTCTAAATATTCTTCCATTTCCCGTGTTATTCTCACTTTATCCAAAAAATCGACAATTTTACCATATGCTTCCTCTTTTTCTGGCGTATCTGCTTTTTCATTTAGAAATGGACCGAAATGAACAGACAAAAATATACCGTATACGCCCGGAAAAGCCTGAATTAATTTTTCTTTAATGGTAAAAGACCTGTTGAGATGAATGTCAATATAATCTATTCCTTTATCAACATTATAGTTTTCAATAAGTAGTTCAAGGCATTTTTGTTGTTCCATTACTTTTTCCCTCTTTAAATCCATTAAATATTTGTACTTTAACAGTGACACAGCCTTATTACTACTCAAAAGGACATTTTTAATTTCAGAAATCGTTAATCCCAACTTTCTCAGAACAAAAATTTCCTTTAATATTGATACATCTTCATCACTATAATTTCTATATCCATTTTCTCCAATGTTCGGACGAATAAGCCCTTGCTTTTCGTAATAATATATCGCCTTTTTTGTTAAGGAACATTTTTTGCAAACCTCATGTATGAACATAACGATCACCTCACAAAATAATCATAGACTAATCCCTAAGGTAATAGTCAACCTAATATCACTTTCATTGAAACAATTTTTCATTTATAGTAAAAAATACCCTCGTTAAGGGATGTTCTGCTTTAAATTGTAAAGAAGGGATTCAATTGTATGAAAATCGATATTATTGGAGATGTCCATGGTTGCTATGAGGAATTAATGGAGTTATTGGATAAATTAGGTTATCAGTTTTTTGATGATGAAATAAAGAATAATCAAGATCGAACACTTGCCTTTTTAGGTGACTTAACTGATCGGGGTCCGGATTCCGTGAAAGTAATTGAACTTGTTTATTCACTTGTTAAGCAAAATCAAGCAGTTTATACACCCGGGAATCATTGTAATAAATTATATCGTTATTTTCTCGGAAATAACGTGCAAATATCTCATGGATTAGAGACAACGGTTGCTGAATATGAACATTTGCCTGTAAAAAAGCAACGAGAAATTCGGACAAAATTTATCAAATTATATGAAGAAGCACCCATGTATTTGCAATTGGATGGCGGAAAATTAATCATCGCCCATGCCGGAATCCGCGAAGATTTTATCGGTCATACAAATAAAGAGGTTCAAACCTTTGTTTTGTATGGCGATGTTAACGGGGAAAAACTTCCGGATGGGAGACCGGTTCGAAAAGATTGGGCAAAATATTATCAAGGCAATCGGATCATTGTTTACGGTCACACTCCGGTCCATAACGTAAGAATCGTTAATCATACATATAATATTGATACCGGTTGTGTATTCGGCGGAAAATTAACGGCCCTTCGCTATCCGGAAATAGAGATCATTCAAGTTCCTTCTCACCAAAAATATGTTCCGGAAAAATTCACAAAATTTCCTTAAAAACTTTTTTTATGGCAAAATCGGGGCATACTCGCCCCACAAAAAAACTGTTCAAATTCGTTCACTTGCTTCATATCAGTGAATAAACCAACTAGATATCGTATCTGGAAAATCAATTTAGTAATAATATTTTTATACTTTTTCAGTGACCCGGGTCATCCGCCGAAATCTGCAAAAGCTTCTCCATATCTTCCGGCAATGGTACGGAAAACTTCATTGTTTTTTCCATTACAGGATGGAGAAAATGAAGACGGCGACAATGTAAAGCTTGGCGGTTCAAAAAGATCTGTGAACCGCCATATAAATCATCTCCCACTAACGGATGACCGATATGAGCCATATGTACGCGAATTTGATGCGTTCTACCGGTTTCCGGCATTAACCTAACATGCGTAATCTGTTTATATCGTTCAACAACTTGGAAGTGGGTGCAGGCGTATTGACCGCCATCTGTTACAGTACGTTCGATAATACTGTCCTGTTTTCGACCAATGGGTGCTTCAATCATCCCATTGTTTTCCGCGACAATTCCTTCAACAAAAGCTTCATATTCCCGTTTTACCTGTTTTTCCTGTTGCTGTTTGCTTAGAATATGATGGATGTGACGATATTTAGCCACTAAAACAAGTCCTGATGTATTTCGGTCAAGCCTTGTGATAATATGAGGAGCTGCCGTTAAGCCAATTTCCTTATAATAACCCATTACCGCATTGACTAGACTTCCGGTCGGATGCTCTCTGGACGGTATCGTATTCATAAATGCCGGTTTATTTATAACCAGTACATAATCATCTTCGTAAACAATGTGAAGAGGGATTTTTTCAGGTAAGAGAGTTTGGCTGGGCTCCTCAACCGGAAAAATAACAGTTAACTGCTCCCCCTTTTTTAAAACATGCCGTACCGTTACATGAACGCCGTCTACTAAAATATTGCCGCCATGAAGCTTTATATCGGTTAATGAAGTTTTAGAAATTCCCCGCTCTTGTAAGTATTGTCTCGTTGTTTTTCCGTGATCATTTTCTGTAATGACCCATTCAAGTATGAAAGGTTTTGCCATAAATCATTTCTAACTCCTTTGTTTTAACAATAGTGAGTGCTTGTCATTATTTCTACAAATAGCTTCCAAGAAAAAAATCAACTATTCATCGATAAATGACGCACGGACTCTTGACCAGAACGGGAACGGTTTGTATCTGGCAAAACGAATCTTTTGATCAGCCACTCGAAATTGCAGCGACTGGATATCTTTCTGAACAAATGTTAAATGATCGATTCCGATTAAGAAATCTTTATGGGTTACAGGTCGAAAAATACATTTATGATGGGCCGGTAAAATTAACGGCGAACCGATTGTCCGAAAAACGCGATTATTGATCGAAGCCATTTCGGCAATCTGGATTGATTCCAATGACGGATGAATAATGGCCCCTCCCAACGCTTTATTGTAGGCAGTGCTTCCGGATGGAGTGGAAACACATAACCCATCTCCTCGAAATCTTTCAAACAATTCATCTTTAATCTCAACATCAATTACAAAGGTACCTTCTACACTTTTAATGGTCGCTTCGTTCAATGCCAGATAATGTTCTTCTTGTCTTTCGTTATTATAATAAATAATGACTTCAAGTAACGGATATTCGACAATCCGACATTTTGTTTTGGCAATAGCGATGACAAGTTTTTCAATTTCATCCGGCATCCAATCTGCATAAAATCCTAAATGACCGGTATGAATACCGACAAATGCTGTATCATTAAGACGATGGCGATAACGTTGAAAAGCTGATAACAGTGTACCGTCTCCCCCTACCGAAATCGTAATTTCCGGCTCTATTTCATCATATTCCAATTTGAAATCGGTCAAATAGCTTTTCAATTTCTCGGATAACGTATTCGACTTTTCATCCCCTTTTGAAACGATGGCAAATTTCAAATCTTTGCACCCCCATGTTTAATTTAAAATTGGCTCCCAAAAGGTTTTCAGAAATTTTTTTGCTAAATAATGCATGAACCAATAGCTTTTTGGAAAAATAAGCTTTTTGAATGTTAAGCATCTTGTGGATAATCTTTTTTACTAGAAAAAAATCTTTGAGCATCTCTAATTTCTTCTCTAATTTGTGACATTTCTTCATCAAGCAAAAACGCTGCTTCTGCTGCCCGCTGAAGTCGGAACTGGATATCTTCCGGGAATTGACCGTTATATTTATAATTTAGAGAATGTTCAATTGTTGCCCAAAAATTCATGGCTAATGTACGAATTTGAATTTCTGCTAACACTTTCTTTTCACCATGAATTGTCTGAACCGGATAACTGATAATGACATGATAAGATCGATAACCGCTCGCTTTTTTATGCGATATATAATCTTTCTCCTCAACTATCTCTAAATCATTACGGTTTCTAAGCAGCTCGACAACTTTTTTTATATCATCAACAAACTGACACATAATCCGTAGCCCGGCTATATCGTACATCGTATGTAATTCATTAAGTGGAATATTTTTTTGTTTTGCCTTGTCTAGTATACTTGCGATCGGTTTAACACGACCGGTCACAAATTCAATTGATGAATGTGTTTTTTCTAATTCAAATTGTCTGCGAATCCCTTTTAATTTTATTTTTAACTCCTCAACAGCTTGCCGGTAGGGTTCTAAAAACTCTTCCCAATTCATTTTGAAATCACCTCTGTACATACCGCACACTTCTTCCGTGTTATATCAACCACATTGATTTTATTAAAATTAGGTACTACTTCTAGCGGTTTTTTTATCTGCTGATCAGAAGGAATACATCCTAAATGCGTAGTCTTTGTGATAACGTTTGTATGACCCACACCGTATCCTTCCGACCAATCGGCATTTACCGATATGTCAAATTTATTTCTTCTGTTTTTATATGGTAATCTGATATTATTTTACCATACAGTCGCAAAAAGATTAGATATTCGCTCAAAATAATTATACGAAGGTTATAAAGAAAAATTTTGAGATCGTGATTTCGATTCATTCAATTATGTGGGGGTAAATTATGGAAAATCATTTAGAAATTGAATTTAAAAATGTATTGACAAAAGATGAATTTATTAGATTGCAACAATTTTTAGGGGTAACCGAAAATGATTTTTTTCTCCAAGTAAATGACTATTTTGACACCGATGACTTTGCGCTAAAAAAAGCCGGTTGCGCTCTCCGAATTAGAACGAAAGAGGGGCATATGGAGTTAACATTAAAAGAACCAAATGACGAGGGGCTTTTGGAAACAAATGAACCTATATCAGAAGTTGAGCGGGATTTGTTACTTGAACATAAATTTTTTCCTAAAGGAGCAATCGAAAAAAAATTGAAGTCAATGCAATTTTCGCTTAAAAAAATTAATCATTTCGGTACATTGACTACTTCCAGGGCTGAAATTCCGTTTTATGAGGGGCTTTTAGTACTGGATAGAAGTTTTTATTTAAAAAAAGAAGATTTTGAGGTAGAATATGAAGTGACGGACCCAAAAGCGTACAAACATATTACTCGTCTGTTAACATCTTTGAACATTCCAATAAGAAAAACAGAAAATAAAGTACAACGTTTCTATAATGAATGGCGAAAAAAACGGTCCGTATAAACGTTGGAGAGGTTGTGTGTCGATGAATATACAACAAATCAAAACAATTTTAGAAATCAATGCTCTGAGAGATATGGACAGTTTGAACGGGAATTCTTCATCATCCGGCAATTCTCCGTTGTTTTCTTCCATGCTCGAACAGTTGTTGGTATTACAAAATATAAATAATGAAACAAAGAATGCTACAATATCTGTTTCCTCTGCCGGAAATGGTTTGCCTTCTTTGCAAAAGAATATAAAACCAGCCGTAAAGATTGCTGATGAACAACTGCAACCGATAATTGAAGAGGCAGCAAAAACCTACAATTTACCTGTTTCCTTGCTCATTTCAGTGATCAAACAAGAGTCAAATTTTAATATTTATGCGGTTAGTCCCAGTGGAGCACGGGGACTGATGCAGTTAATGCCATCTACCGCCAAAAGTTTAGGCGTTATTAATATTGATGATCCGAGAGAAAATATAATGGCTGGTGCAAAATATTTACGGCAAATGCTTGACCGTTACGGTTCACTTGATGTGGCTCTGGCTGCTTACAATGCCGGACCTGGCAATGTCGAAAAATATAACGGGATTCCCCCTTTTAAAGAAACAAAAAATTACGTAGCTAAAATTTTGAAAGATGTTATCGTATAAGCTCCATATAAATGTTCGAAATAAAACACCCGGTGGAAAATTAACCGGGTGATGTTTTGCTGAATTGGAGATAATAGGCAATCGTTTAATCCTTTTTTTGCATGCTCATTTTTTCACATTTTATTGTGCTTCTCAGTTTTTAACTTGACTACGATGAATTGCTCAGCCTATCATGAAAAAGCTATTTATTTGAGTTAATTCTTCTACGCTGTTAAAATATATCCAAAGTGAAATAAAGGAGTTATCCGTTATGGAAAGGAAAATAATTTCACAGTTTGAAATGGTCGGGGAAGAAACATTGCATAAAATCGTGGATGCATTTTATAAAAGAGTTAAACTGCATCCGGATTTGTCACCAATTTTTCCGGATGATTTGCGAGAAACAGCCAGAAAACAAAAGCAATTCTTAACCCAGTTTTTAGGCGGACCTCCTTTATATACATCTGAACATGGCCACCCGAGATTGCGGATGAGACATCTTGCTTTCCCTATTACTCCAAAAAGGGCAAACGCATGGCTAACTTGCATGTCTCAAGCAATGGATGAAGTAGGTTTTTCCGGTCCGATCCGGGAAGAGTTTTTTTCGCGGTTAGTAATTACTGCCCACCATATGGTTAATACCGATGATGAATATGAAAGTAGAAAAGGTGAGGTCCAGTGATCGACAAAAATCGTTATGATTTCAATTTATCTAGCTTGATTAGCGGTAGTGACAGACCGCTTGAAATGTATTTATTTATCGATCCGCTATGTTCAGACTGTTTTGCTCTAGAACCGATTATAAAAAAATTACAATTTGAATACGGTCATTACTTCAGTTTAACTTATGTATTAAGCGGCAAGTTGACAGACTTAAATTCCGGACCACGCAAATCGATAACAAAGAAATTAGAAAAAACGGTTCGCAGAAAATGTATTGATTGTGATGATATTCAAGCGGACTTGAATTTAACTTCCCCGTTTTTAGCGTCCATTGCCGTAAAAGCTGCTGAATTGCAAGGAAAAAAAGCAGGAATTCGTTTTTTGCGGAAACTTCAGGAATATTTTTATTTAAAAGGTGAAGATATTACGGAATTAAATACGCTTATTAAATGTGCCCATGATTCCTTATTGGATGTGGAAGAATTTTATAAAGATATACATTCAGAAAGCACTTCCCATGCTTTCCAGTGTGATCTGAAAATTTCTAATGAAATGGACGTAACGGAAACACCAACAATTGTTTTCTTTAACAATAATGTTGAAGAAGAAGGACTGAAATTAGCAGGTGTAAATCCTTATGAAGTATATATTGAAATTATGACTGATATATTGGGAGAACGTCCTGTCAGCAATTCATTACCGCCTTTATTATCATTTATTCGTTATCATGAAATTGTCTCCACGGATGATATCGCATTTGTTTACGATTTACCTCATTTACAAGTGGAATTAGAAATGAAAAAGTTGCTGCTCCAGCAAGTTGTTGAACGTATTCATACCGAACACGGTACATTTTGGCGCATAAATTACAATAATAAGAAAAGCGCAGAGCGCCCGCTTAGCGACGTACAAACTGGAGCGCCCCGCAATGAGAACAGATTTGCTTCCTCGAATAGACATCGCACGAAGAAAAAGCGATTAGCTTTTTCGAGGAAAAGGAAACACGGTGAGGGACGAGCCGATGTTGACTTATCGTAGTGAAGCTACTCCTAGAGTGAACTTCATGAGTAATCTTCCTTGATATACTTCATGAAGCTTTGCGACGAGCTGAACATCCGCTTCCTCGAATAGGCTATGGCGCAGGAGCACATTAAAGGGGAGCTAGTTTCTCAGTCGCTGGCGCTCGGAGCTAGACAATAAAACTAATCCTAAGTTATTTACTTGTATTTTTATACTTTCTTATACTATAAAAAATGACAAGATATAAGCACTGTTTGATAAAGTAGTTTGACTTTATTAAGCAGTCTTTTTTTTACATACATTAACAAATGATAAATAGAAAGAGAGGTTCAGCAGATGGGTGGTCCACTGAACCTCTCTTCCATGTTACGAACAAAGGGGATGGGAGAAATTTTCACGGTCAAACAAAGGGGTATATGTTTGTTTGTGAATAACTTCACACCACTATAATATCAAATCCTCAACCTTTGTGCAAGTCCTTATCATATATTTCACATTTTCGACACATTTTTTGTCATACTGGGACAAATTTTACCCACATATCATACTGTACCACATCGCTACATAAAATGATAAGGACAAATTATCTAATGAGAGTGATCATATGAATCGTTGGTATATAGTTGGGTTTATTTTATTAGTCATTGTTTCTTTTGTCGGTTATCTCTTTGGTATTTTGAAAATTTTTCCATTGTATCTGACGGCAACTTTCCTATTTTTTTCTATCTTAATATTTTTATCTTACATAAATTACCATAATCAATTTAAAGGATTTAAAAAATAATACTATGTGACAAATTGTCAAAATGTCTAATAGTAGAAAGCATCTTGGAGTGATAAATCAAAATAAGTTTTTGTATCAGTTAAAGAAAACTCGGCGATTGCCGAGCCTTTAGGAGAGAGCAGAGCCGTAGTTCACCGAAAAATATAAAATTTTTTCGGCTGCGATGTATTCCAGTGAAGCTTTCCTTATGCACTTATACTTAAAACTTAAAATTTCCCACTACGTCGAATTCACTTCTTTGCTGGAAATTTATACATTCTTAACGTATTAGAAAGGGCAAATTTTGCAGGTGAATGACACCCAAATTTGCCCTTTTTCACATACCTTCATTTATCTATTTAATAGTCGTTCCATTTCAGTCAATTTCTCTTCAAAAACTTTGCAGGCATTTTCGATCGGTTCCGCCGTTGTCATATCCACCCCGGCTTTTTTCAACACTTCGATTGGATAATCCGAGCTTCCGGATTTCAAATAACCGATATATCGTTCTACGGCAGGCTCTCCTTCTTCTAAAATTTGTTTACTCAATGCCGTTGATGCACTTAAGCCCGTTGCATATTGGTAAACATAATAGTTGTAGTAGAAATGTGGAATTCTCGCCCATTCTAAGCCAATTTCCTCGTCAATAACAACATCATCACCAAAATATTTTTTATTTAAATCATAATAAATGTTTGTCAGTAATTCTGCCGTCAATGCTTCCCCTTTTTGGGAACGAATGTGAATATCATGTTCAAATTCAGCAAACATGGTCTGCCGGAATACCGTGCCACGGAATGTTTCCAAATAATTATTCAAAATGTACAGCCGTTTTCTATCATCGTCCAATGTTTTTAACAAATACTCACTTAATAAATTTTCATTACAAGTGGAGGCAACTTCGGCAACAAAAATCGAATAATCGCCATAAGGAAATGGTTGGTATTTCCTTGTATAGTAACTATGTACCGAATGACCAAATTCATGGGCAAGGGTAAACAAATTATTGACATTGTCTTGCCAGTTTAACAATATATACGGATCGGTTCCATACGCTCCGGATGAGTAAGCCCCGCTTCTTTTTCCTTTATTTTCATGGACATCTACCCAGCGATTGGCAAACCCTTCTTTTAAAACGGAAAGATATTCTTCCCCCATTGGAGCCAATCCTTTTAAGACGATATCTTTTGCCTCTTCAAAGGTCACTTCCATTTTGACATCTTTAACAAGCGGTGTATACAAATCATACATATGCAATTCATCAAGTCCAAGCACCTTTTTCCGTAATGCGACATAACGGTGTAGAAGCGGCAAGTTTTTATTGATTGTTTCCACTAAATTATCATATACCGACTCCGGAATATTGTTGGCGGATAGTGCGGCTTCCCGTGCCGATTTGTATTTACGGACATTAGCATAAAAATTATTGCGTTTTACTTGTCCGCTTAGTGTACTCGCAAACGTATTTCGAAATTTCCCATACGTTTCATATAAAGCATGAAACGCATCTTTTCGCACACGGCGATCCGCACTTTCTAAAAAGCGAATATAACGGCCGTGCGTTATTTCGACTTCTTCTCCGTTTTCATCCACAATAGATGGAAACTCCAAGTCTGCGTTATTTAGCATGCCGAATGTATTACTCGACGCATCCGTCACTTCTGTACTTTGGGCTAAAATCGCTTCTACTTCAGGTGACAATACATGCGGACGTTGCAAATTAATTTCTTCCAAAGCATGCTCATATAACTTTAATTCTTCTTTTTCGGTTAAAAACTGTCGAATTTTATTCTCATCAATCGCCAGTAATTCGGGGACAACGAAGGAAAAAGCACTTGCTGCCTGAGTATACAAATTTCTCGCTTGATCATTCATTCCTTGATAGAAAGAATTTGTCGTATCCTGATCATATCGCATATGGGCATATGTATACAATTTCCCCAGTCGCATCATCACTTCATCTTGATATTGCAATGCTTCATATAAAACGTCAGCATTTTCACCAAGTTTCCCTTGAAATTCAAAAGCTTTAGGAATTATCGCTTTAATCCGCTCAAACTCCTCTTTCCATTTTTCGTCTGTTGCAAAAATATTTTCCAGTGCCCATGTATCCTTTACCGGGATTTCATTTCTTGCCGGCAGCTTTTTTACTGCTTTTTCTGTTGACATCATAACTCCTCCATTCATTGGTAATTTATTTCCTATATATGTATGCTATTCTAAAAAGATGAAAGGAAATATATGTTAATTCTAAAAATAACCCTATCTAATCATTCCGTCAATAGAAAAGGTTTTAAAATGATTGCTTTATAACGACGATAAAAATCCTTGCTTTTTTCTTGTCTGAAAAGATGTGGATTGACAATTCGTTTTGGTACTTTCTTTACAATTAATTTGTCCCCAATTCTGCTGAAAAATCCAATATCGGTTAAAATTTGTAAATAATCATGAACGGGACGATAATGTTCTGATTCGGAAAAGAGCACTAAATCACGGAATTTAATTATTTGTTTCAAACTGTGAACGACAAATGATTTTATTTGTTGAACCGGAATAGCATCTCCTTTTTTTCGTCTATATAAAAAATAAAACCAAATATAAAATTGCCATTCCATTGGATGATTATAAATAAGAAACATATTTCTTACCGGCAAGCCAATTTCAGGAGGAAGTTCTGTTACATGAATTTGGTGATGATATAAAAACTGTAAAAAGGGATTGTTTCTTCCATTGGGCATTAGGGATAGCCTCTGTATCCATTTTTCCAATTGGTCATTCCAATTTTCATAAAACCGGTGAGATTGCCGTTTTTGTGATAGAACTTTCACCAATGTATCTTTAAGGGTAAATTTATCAATGCTCGTATATGCACGATTAATTGAGAACGGAATAATATTGTTATATAAATAGAGGCAGTCGGTTTCCGGATTAAACGAAAGCAAAAATGGAGTTCCATTTGCAGTTTTATTAATAAAACCGGTTAAAAACTCACTTAAATGAATCATAGATCCATATCGTGTTGTTACATGTTTTTGATTAACAATCCAAAGCGGCCAGTATGAATATTTTAAATAATTTAATGTCCGCCGCTTGATTTCGTTTGTCTGTATGATCGAACATTGGAATTCAACTGCAACTTTTTTTCCACCCCATTCAAACAGCAAATCAGGTTGTTGATTCAAGGCAGATAGAAATACTTCCATTCTCGGTCGAAATCCTTGTACAGTTAACCATTCATATAATCTCTTTTTTCCCAGCAAATGGATTTCTGACTCTCCTTCCGGTTTTATCGGACATTTACTCTTATGGGCAAAATGAGGAATTTTTTTCACACCCATTTTAAGAATTAATTCACCATTGCAGGAAGGGCAAAAAAACGGTTCGTGCTTTTTAATATCCTTAATCGCATCGTAAGTTCCATTTAAAACGGATATAAAGTCACCTGAACTCGTTTTAGCAATGAACAAATGATTCTCCTCCTTTCCTGGATGTTCCTTATTATGAACGGGTTTCATAAACTCGTCAAAAGATGAAAATAACCGTTTTGAAGGATAAAAACATAAAAAATACCGATTCTCCTTGGCAGAAAACCGGTTTTTTATAAAAATGGAATTCAAAATCGTCATTTTTACATTTAATGAAAATATTTCCGAATAACCGTAAAGACATTTTCAGAAATAATTTCCTTCCCGTACTCTTGTAAAAAATGAATCGTTCGTTGTGATTCCATACTATATTCGAGAATGATGCTCAAACAATCATCAATTTCTTCTTCGGTAAAAACGTCAAACGGAAAGTCTATATATAAGTAATAAGAATTTTCAACTGCGTATAGTTTCGTTATAGCACCTTCAGGATTCAAACGTTTGGCCAGCGGGATGAGATCATCGAATTCATTAAAGTAAGCAACAAAGGAAATCGAATGTTCATCCACCTCTTCCATTTCTTCTTGCTCACTGTATTGGAAATGGTGGTCAAGTATGTCATCTACTTGCTCAGTTATTGGAAAAGCACTAAATTTTCCTTCAAGCGGTAATTCCAAGCGACCGCCGTCTTTAGTAAGTTGTGCTTTTGTGACAAATACTTCCAATCCTTTCTCTAAAGCTTGAACTTGAATCCATAACGGTCCGTCGAAAGGAAAGTCCTCTTCTTCGTTTACTTCATCCATTACTTCCCAAAATAATTGCTCACTTTTTTCACGACTATACCAAATTTCTTCACGATCAAATCCTCGTTCTTCTACATCTACATAAGAAATAAAAAATTTTAATGTATTCTCATTAATGCGTTCGATCTCCATTTCATAACGCTCCCTTCTCGACCATTTATTTGAAGGGTAAAGTTCCCTTGAAAAAACCAAAAAAGTCCGTCTTTTTTCCCGCCTAAATGAACATATTGTATGTCTTCTAATCCTATTTTATGACAAAACCAAAAAGAACGGAAATAAAAAAGACTAAATTATTATAAAATAAGTAACCAACCCAATTCAACTACATGTCCATATGGTAACCGTACATGTAAGTTTAAGTCATAGTATTTTAAAAAAAACATATTTAGAAAAAAACCTTCACGCACTTTTGCATGAAGGTGGCTGATTAACTTATTATATACCGTTTTTTAAAAACAGTAAAGGGATTGGTTTTTTCAATCAGTTGACAAGTTTTTGTGCTTCCCTTAATTGATAAGTCCGTACTTTTCTTGGAAGGAAACGACGGATTTCATCTTCGTTATAACCGACCTGTAACCGTTTTTCGTCAATAATAATCGGACGGCGTAAAAGTCCCGGATTTTCTCTAATTAGTTGAAACAATTGTTGTAATGGAAGCGCGTCCAAGTTCACATGCAACTTTTGGAAAGTTTTCGAACGTGTTGAAATGATTTCATCGGTACCGTCTTCTGTCATCCGAAAAATTTCCTTGATTTCTTCAATTGTCAAAGGTTCGGAAAATATATTCCGTTCTTTAAATGGTATGTTATGTTCCTCTAGCCAAGCTCTTGCTTTCCGACAAGAAGTACAACTAGGTGCAGTGTACAATGTAACCATTCTTTCGATCGCTCCTTTTGGATATTTTTGTATATGAATATTTATTTCAACATCTTTAAATTAAAATTAATTTAAAATAGGAATATCTTTTTCTTAATTATACATGATTTTCAAGAAATTGGGTATATATTTTAAAATAATTTTTGATTTTTTCTGAGACGGTTAATCGTAAAAAGCTTACTATTTATATTGAATAAAAATAAGGTGAATAACACTAATTTCCTAAAGTATCATACTCAATAGGAAATTGGTCGGATGTCTTTTTTGAGTATTTATTATCATTTACATTGGTCTTATTGAAAACTGTCATTTTGTGTTTTGGTTCCAATTGATTTTCTCCCCTTGCTTTATTGATTTTTATATATGAATTGCATATAATACAGATATACATTTTAAATAATCATTACAAGTAAAGCGATGAGAAAGATTAGTACATTCTACTTATGCATTATAGAGAGTTTGTGGCGGGTGGAAACAAACTGCAAGTCGGATGGAATGGACTTTCGAGTCAAATTCGAACAACGGGACTAATTTTCTTCTGTTTAGTAGACATTTGCGTATGCCTTGCGTTAAAGGTAAAGTGACCATTTCGGTAACTAGGGTGGTACCGCGGATTTATGACCATTCGTCCCTACTTTTGGACGGATGGTTTTTTATTTCAGTAAATAGTCCATCTAAAAATGCAGGCACTACAGAGTAATCGATTTAAAAATAATGGAGGCGTTACAATGAAAACAATATTTTCAGGAATTCAACCAAGCGGAATGATAACAATCGGTAACTATATTGGGGCATTAAAACAGTTTGTCGCCTTACAGAATGAATACAATTGTTATTTTTGCATTGCTGACCAACATGCCATTACCGTTCCGCAAGATCCAAAAACATTACAGAAAAATATCCGCAGTTTGGCCGCATTATATTTAGCAGTCGGGCTTGATCCAAATAAAGCTACGTTATTTATTCAATCGGAAGTACCCGCTCATGCCCAGGCAGCTTGGATGTTGCAATGCATTAGTTATATTGGTGAATTGGAAAGAATGACGCAATTTAAAGATAAATCAGCCGGAAAAGAGGCGGTTTCAGCAGGTCTTCTAACCTACCCACCACTGATGGCTGCTGATATTTTATTATATAGCGCTGATCTTGTACCGGTTGGCGATGATCAAAAACAGCATATTGAATTAACTAGAGATCTGGCTGAACGTTTTAATAAAAAATATAATGATATCTTTACGATTCCGGATATTCATTTACCAAAAGTCGGTGCTCGAATTATGTCCTTGCAGGAACCAACAAAAAAAATGAGCAAATCTGATCCAAATCAAAAAGGATTTATTTCTATGCTGGATGAACCGAATCAAATTGAGAAAAAAATTAAAAGCGCAGTTACCGACTCAGACGGTGTTGTGAAATTCGATAAAGAAAACAAACCGGGTGTTTCTAACTTAATGTCGATTTATTCAATTTTTGGCAATATATCTGTTGAAGATCTAGAAAAGAAATATGAAGGAAAAGGTTACGGTGTATTTAAAACGGATCTAGCCGAAGTAATTATTAATGCGCTGCAACCGATACAAGACCGTTATAAAGAATTAATCGATTCTGATGAACTTGATAATATTTTAGATGAAGGGGCAGAAAAAGCTGCACTGGTCGCAAACAAAATGTTACGGAAAATGGAGAAAGCAATGGGACTCGGTCGGAAAAGATAAAATCCAATTGATTTCTGTGAAAAAGGGGATGGCTTTTTCATCCCCTTTTTTTCATTATTGCCGTTTTTTCGTTTTTTTATTGTTCAACCTTTCAGCAGCTGTCAACGGTTCATTGGCAAATTCATGATCAAATTCGTGTGATTGATCATCTTTTTTTGCTTGCTCATCGCTAAAATATTTTCGGAGCTGTTTTTTCAGTTTTTCGTTTTCCGACATCGTTTCCACCTCCAACCTTATGTTTTACATCTTTTCATAGAGTATGTACGATTTATGTCAGACAAAATTTCCCGGTCATCATATACGGTTAAAATCAACAAAATAATCAATCTTGTACTGACATATTTTAGCGTACACATTAGAAGTCACCAAACAACTATTACTTCTTCAGGCTTTTCATCGCTTCTTCTATAATCTTCTTACGCATTTGATTGTCCATCTTTTTATCAATCAATCCGGTTGGAATAATAATTAATAAATGGATAACACAAATGGTTATCGTGACAAAAGGAATTTTAAAGAAAAAACTATTTGCTATTATAACTGAAAAAATTATCAAACAATTATATTATTAGTTCTTTCGGATTTTTTAACGGAAAATTGGAAAGAGATGAATAAAATTTTCATTACTAAATTTTTAATTTATCAAATTCCTTTTTTCATAACCTATGTCATTTTAAATCCAGAAATGACCAGTATAAATTATTGGTTCTTGATCATATTTGAATGTTATATTAAAAGAACCAAGATAAATAATCCTACAATGATTTTTATATTATTGTTACTCATCCATATATTATTGATTATTATTAGTTATTTTATTATTACCATTATTTCATTAAGTTCGTTATCGGTGTAATTACCATTTTAGTAAGTAACACAGTTGTTAATCCTGATTTGCCCTATACTAAAATTTGGGATACATTGTTAATCGCCATGCAGTGTACAAAAAAAATGCCCATGAGGTTTTATCTCACGGACATTTTTGAAGTAGGACTCTTTAATTTACCTTTGATCCTTTTTCCATTTCCCAAAGTTTTTCAAAATATGGTTCACCTTTTATTAAAGCCTCACATAGCTTCTCATGTTTTTCTGTCCAACCGAGTTTTACTTCTTCATACAGTTGATTCCATATTTCTTCAAACGATTTCGTCCGAATCGTTGAATAATGTCCCGGTGCCCATTCTGTATACCAGTACCGGACTTGCCCTGTATTTTTCGATGTATATAGATGATCTAAAGCTAAAAATAACAATTGCTTTAACTGCCGCTCTTTCCTTGTCAGCCCCATCATTACTTCCGGTTCAGGTGACATAATATGATGTTCTTTTTTCGGATGTTTTGGTATCGAATATTTGATCGGATTTTCTTCTGCTATCATCTCATATACAAGTTGCTCTTGTCTCGGGATTATGCGACTTTTCCTCATCGGTATTTGATATCCGAGCGTATCGACGGCCAGAATGCCGATGCCGTCTGTTATGATAAAACAATAGTCCAACTGGATCCGCTCATGATTTTTTCGCAAATACGCCTTTTGAAACACATCATTCAATAAACCTTCCGGCAGATCAGTCAACCCATTTTCAATATAATCATATAAGTCTTTCGTTACTTTCAAAACCGGTACCTGATCTAATAATTCGATGGTATCATCTTTTCGCCATTCATGAAAATGACAGACATTATATCCGTTCTCTTCCCCTTCGAACCAATTCACCCAAACATCATGCAAATACATCATTTCTAACCCCTCGCTTAAAGACTGTTTGAGTACAGTATTGTCCGAAAAGAGTTAAATTATTCCTGAAAAAGCAAGATTTCCTTCTCTTAATGGCGAAAAGACGATGATAAATACGTAAAGCCAGGTCCCCTTTCCCTGGCTTTAAGCGTTTCTACATTATTCATATTTTTTAAAGACTAGTGTTGCATTATGACCGCCGAATCCGAGCGAGTTGCTCATCGCATACGTAATTTCTTGATTTCTTGCTTCATTTGGAACATAATCCAAGTCACAATTCGGATCCGGATTTTGTAAATTCATGGTTGGCGGTAAAATGCCTTCCTTTAGAGCTAAAACAGTAAAAATTGCCTCTACCGCTCCGGCAGCGCCTAATAAATGTCCGGTCATTGATTTCGTTGAGCTGATGGCCATTTTATAAGCATGATCGCCAAATATTGTTTTAATGGCTGTTGTTTCATATTTATCATTATATTCGGTACTTGTACCATGGGCATTAATATAATCGATTGTTGTCGGGTCGATTCCAGCATCATCGATCGCCATCTTCATTGCACGGGCACCGCCTTCTCCTTCAGGTGCCGGAGCAGTAATATGATAGGCATCACCGGTCGCTCCGTAGCCGATTACTTCTGCATAAATATGAGCACCTCGGTTTAAAGCATGATTCAATTCTTCTAAAACAACGATCCCTGCCCCTTCACCGATAACAAAACCGTCACGATCTTTATCAAACGGCCGGCATGCGGTTTTTGGATCGGGATTGGTTGAGAGCGCGGTATTGGCACAGAATCCTGCTATCGACATTCTTGTGATTGGGGCTTCAGAACCACCGGAAATCATGACATCTGCATCACCGCGTTCAATAACTTTAAATGCATCGCCAATGGAGTTTGTTCCGGTTGCACAGGCCGTTACTGTACAAGAATTAAAACCTTTTGCACCAAGAAAAATCGAAACTTGCCCGGTTGCCATATCCGGAATCATCATCGGTATAAAGAACGGACTAACCCGCCGATAGCCACGTTGTAAAAAGGTTTCAAATTGATTTTCCAACGTTTCTAACCCGCCGATACCCGAACCAATCCAAACACCGACTCGATGTGCATTATGATCATCAATTGTCAGATTGGCGTCTTTTACGGCCATAAGTGATGCAGCTACGGCAAAATGAGTAAATCGATCCATTTTCCTTACATCTTTTCTTTCAATAAAATCTTCAGGATTAAAATCTCTCACTTCTGCGGCAACTTTTGCAGGAAACTCATCAGCATTAACCCGAGTCATCGGACCGATACCTGATTTTCCGTTTATAATATTATTCCAAGAAGTTAGGGCATCACTGCCAACAGGTGTAACAGCACCAATCCCAGTAATAACTACCCTTCGTTGTTCCATTTCAATACAACTCCTTTTTAATCGTGCATATTTCCACTATGAAACTTTCAAGAATTCGTACACTATTTTATTACGATCGTCCTTCATCTTATCTTACCATCCCGGAAAAAATTTTGAAAAGTTTTTTAGGTTTTAAAGAATTTTTACCGAACAATAATACACCTAATAATCAAATGATAGATGTCTACATAACCGCTTACCTGTTAACAACTTGCTTATGTCGATTGATTAGTTAAAACAACCGGGCTGTAACCGGTTTAGTCAAGACGGGCCTTTTATCTTTAGTAAAACAAATTACTTGCCCCATTTCATTAAAATCGCTCCCCAAGTTAGACCACCGCCAAAACCAACCATCAAGATAATATCATCATCTTTAATCCGTCCTGCTTCCAAATCCTCAACTAAAGAAATTGGAATGGAGGCTGCAGATGTATTTCCATATTTTCCAACAGTATTTGACATTTTTTCAACCGGGAGATCCAATCTTTGTCTTGCTGCTTCCATAATTCGGATATTAGCTTGATGCGGGATAAGAAAATCGACGTCCTCCTTCGACAAGCCTGCCTTTTCTATCACATTTAAGGCGGATTCACCCATTTGTCGAACAGCAAATTTAAAGACTTCTCGACCGTTCATACAAATATATTTTTCTTGATATAAAAATTTCCCTCCAGAACCATCTGCACCGAGTTCAAATGATAAAATTCCTCGTCCGTCAGTGACCGGTCCCATGACCACTGCACCGGCTCCGTCACCAAATAATACGGCAGTTGAACGGTCTTCCCAGTCGGTTATTTTCGATAACTTTTCTGCACCGATAACTAATACATACTTATAAACACCTGTTTCGATAAATTGTTTGGCCGTCACCATTCCGTACATTAATCCGGAACATGCGGCACTAATATCCATCGCTGCAGCTTTTTTGGCACCAATTTGTTCCTGAATCATGCAAGAAACGGTTGGGAAAGGCTGATCAGGAGTAACCGTTGCTGTTAAGATGAGATCAATATCTTCAGGCTGAATCCCGGCATCCTCAATCGCCTTTTGTGCAGCGAAATAAGCCATATGTGAGGTGTTTATGTCATCACCGGCAATTCTTCGCTCCCTGATCCCGGTTCTCGTTCGAATCCATTCATCGGAAGTATCCATTCTTTTTTCTAAATCTTGATTCGTTACTACATTTTCCGGTACATAACGACCAATACCAACAATTCCAACATTCATGTAACTCACTCCTCATTTGAAAAATTCTGATCACAACTATTTTTATTATGAGTTATTATGACTTGGTACTAATTTTACTTGAAAAAAAAAGATAATTCAATTGAAATTTTGTACAGTGGAAATAATTCAAGTAAACTTACATGTTACAAATCAAATATCGTTTGTAATTTCTTTATTTCATCAAAAAAACGTTCTCCGTCATTTGTTTCATTGACAAAAATAACTTTACCGGGATCATTGACGGTTTCATCTTCCGGAAAATCGGTTTGTGATTTAATACCGGTCAGCATATATAGACATTCATGCCAACGATGTTTGTTTTGATTTCTAATATAAAATTCTCCTTTTTCTTCATGTAACATTAAATCAACAATCGTTCTACCCGCATCACTAATATAAATGGCATCTGCGTTTCTGCTAATTTTTTCCCCCATTAACATATGGTAAAGATATGAAGTCTCGGTAAACCACTTCCCATATATAATGGGAACGTAAATCGATAATGTTTTGCAAAATTTTTGTTCAATTACCCGAAAATAATGATTCATTGACTGGATCCTTTGGTCGGGACCTGATGCTTTTAATAAAATGATCGGGGCTGAAGCATTTTTTACTGAAAGCCGGGCAAAAATTTGTTCAAGTTTTTTTAAAATCATTTCCCATTGATTTTCATCGTAAAATAACCAATCATATAATGGGATGATCATTGGAACGTTTATGGATCGTTCTAAATTTTCGCCCATTCTCTTAAAATTCGCATTTCTGCCAAGCAATAAATTTTTTTCTTCAATAATTTCCTGATCCTCATAGTCATCACAAACATTTACATGGTTTACTTGATAACCTTTATTTAATAGTTGTTCACAAATTTCAAATCCCAATTGTCCAAAGGATCCGAAGAGGATATATCCGTCCATTTGCTTCACCTGCTGTCAAATACGATTACAATTGAGCTTCAGCCTGCATGAATAAGTTCTTTGCGTAATAAGCAATGCGCGACCTTTTTTCCGGTAAAATAACATAGATATTTTCATTATATTTAGAAAAATATTTTTTATATAGCTGTGTCCATAGCGCATCTTGAATTCCATGTTCTAAAATATGAATGATAACGAAAGGATATGTGATGGTAAATGATGTCACTTTTAAGTTTTTGATATTTTTTTCACAACTTTCTTCACTAATATTGTAAGCAGATGATAAATCTTTGATCGTTTTTTTATAAAGAAAAGGTTGATCTTTCAAAATTGATATCATCCATTGAATGGAAAATATCGGATTAATGAATACAATCGAGCGAATCATTTCTCTTTTATTTTTTAATAAATCCATGGCAATCAAAGTCCCAATTCCTTCTGCAATAATGTGCACCCGTTCGTTTAAGATTTCCGTCCGCTTAATAAATTCGTATAGACTGGCCACTTGTTCAACAGATTGCTTATTTCCCATATGCCTGTAATTGAAATTTGTATAATAAACGGTGTATCCGTCATCTAAAAATGATTGAAGGATTTTCTGTCTTGCATTGTTACTTAACCAATTACTACTCTGTTTATCTACATATTGTTCTTCTCCGCCGATGACCAATACCCCGAATCCATTTGGTTTTTCCGGATAATGAATGATACAATATTGATCATTTAAGGTGAAAATTCGAAAGTTCATACATAACCCCTCTTATATTTACTTACCAATTATTTTCCATTCATTAACACAATAATCAGCCTTGTGGGCAGTGCTTCTCTTTATACTTTATTCAAAAACGTAATAAACTCTCTATTACAATTGCCTATTTTTCATTTATCTTTCCTGTAAGTCCGGGGAAAAACAGCTTTGTCAGATTGCCTCTTGTGTTTCGCAATAAAAACCTAAGCTGTTTATTTTAAATTGCTCAATAAGAAACCTTTCCTAAAATTTGATTTTTATGGTATGATTTCTTTATATGATAATGAAGAAAATAATTATAAAATGAAAAGCAGGTGGAGTTTCATGAAATATTTTTGGACCTTTTTCTGGGTATTTCTTTTATCACATATGTTAACTTATATTGTCGGGTCAATAAAATCCGCTTCATATGATTTTACAGTTGGAACAATTTTAGCAATCGGCATCTCGATTATTCTTTTCCTAATTGCGGCAGTTATGCCAAAAGATAAAGAACTAAATGTGTAAGAGAGTGAACCGATTACGATTAAGTTCGGCGACTCGTCATGCGTAGTTCATCGAAAATGACAAGTATTTTTCAGTTTTTACTTAATTTCAAATTTTTCTCCGGTGATTTCCTAAGTGCCGGTCATCTATACGTAAAGTATACGAAAAAAGGTTGTCCTTTAGGGGAGTCATTTCTATTCTCCCTGACAAGACAACCTTTTGACTTTTTGCTTCCAGAATTTCATATAATACAAAATATGAAAAATCGAATTTAACCCTTAAAGGTCCAAATGCGGTTATGATTGGAGTTTTCCGGGAAACGCTGTCCTGCTTTTAACCGGACTTGTCTTGGATTGACGACAGACGATCCTTCTTCTCCTATTTCAATATATATCCCGTCATTTGGTGCTTTGTACCCTGCTCGGAAACGACGATTTTCTCCCATTGCTTTCATCCCCCTTTCCAGATTTCTCATTATTATCTTTTACGAAAAGAGGGAAATCATGAATTCAGGTAGAGATGAAAAAAATGACAGTTGAAAGCAGGCTCTCAAAACTTTTCGAAAGGGTCTGGCTGAACCATCATCCCCTTCCTTAGGGTCAGTTTCGGATTAATCCGGAATTCCTAGTGCAATCTTTGCATAACGACTCATCATATTTTTTGACCACGGTGGATTCCAGACAATATTCACCTCAGTATCCTTCACTTCCGGTATATCAGAAAGAGCTATTTTCACTTGGTCAGAAATGATACCGCCTAATGGGCAACCCATTGTTGTCAAAGTCATCGTCACAATGGCTTTGCCGTTTTCATCCAGATCAACATCATATACCAACCCAAGATTTACTATGTCAATTCCAATTTCAGGATCGATTACTTGTTCAAGCGCACCGAGTATATTTTCTTTTAAAGCTTCATCCATAAAAAAACCTCCTTTCCAATTCATATTCTATCATACCAAAGATACATAGAAAAATGAATTAAGTGAAACTTCCGTCAAGGGGGATATTTTTTCCCCACTAATGTTAGTTGAACCTATCGGATGCGTGCGGGCAGTCCGACCACCACCTGTCTTCTTTCCATGCTCGAATAACTTGAGGTGAAGTCTTACTTTCCGTTAAGGTAAGATAAATTCTTGGCCACTACAAGTTGGATAAGGTTGGACATTTATTGAAGAAATTGCTCAAACCAGTCAACCGTTGCTAATAACCCTTCTCGTGATACTTTATGTCCGGCATGATGATCTAAAACAAAGCGGATATGGTCCGGATGTTCTGAATAATTTTCCTTTACCTTTTGATAAAAATCATAAGCATATGTATAGGGAACAATTGGATCCTTTTTTCCATGCCAAAATAGCAGCGGACGATTGTTTAACTTTTCCGGATTCATGCTTAAGTCAACCGGCAACAATTTCTGATACTCTCCTTCTAATTGCTGTTCCGAATACGGAATTTTATATCCTTGGCTTTGCAGTTCATTAACGAGATAACGAGCGAAATGGTGATAAGCGGGATTCCCCATTAAACTGACAGCTGCCTTTATCCAATCATATTTACATAAGGCACCAAAGGTCGTAATTCCCCCCATTGATGTGCCGGCAACACCAATTTGATTTTCTAAAGTTTGTCTATTACGCACATATGCTTCCTTTAATTCTGCAAGCTCCGCGATATTTTTTAAGATTATTTCCCAAAAATGTAAAGCCTGTTCCACCATCGATAACTCCCGGCTTCGTTCTCCGTGTAAATCAGCCTCAGGGAGGACAACTCGTATATTTTTTTCAGCCATCAAATAGGCGTAATGCAAATTATGTTCTTTCGCACTTGTAAATCCGTGGAAAAAGAATACAGTGGGTACCGCTTGATCCAACAACTCTTTTTGCACAACTTCTAACAGCGGAATATTGGCAACTATTTTCTTTTCAACAATAATCATCATTTTCCTCCTAAAAATCCAATATCAGTCTAAAACTCCTTGTACCAGTATGGAAATTGTATAAAAAATACAAGCAAATCTATTGTATTTCTACCCATATATTATAAACTAATATTTAATACAGTTTCTTAATAACAGTTTAACACGAGTGTGCTATAATTGCTAAATAATGACATAATGAAAGGAATGTCTCAATGAAAGATAAACACTTAATTGCATTAGACTTAGATGGAACGTTATTAAAAGATGATAAAACCATATCTGAAAAGACAAAAGCTGTATTAAATCAAGTCCAAAATGATGGTCATGTTGTCATGATTTCTACCGGAAGACCTTATCGTGCTAGCGAAATGTATTATAAGGAATTGAACTTACAAAGCCCGATTGTCAACTTTAACGGAGCATTTGTTCATCATCCGCTCGATGCCGGTTGGGGTGTATATCATCAACCACTCCCTTTAGAGGCGGTAAAAGATATTATTGAAATTTCCAACCAGTATTCCATTCAAAATATTATCGCTGAAGTAATGGACCATATTTATCTTCATTATCATGATGAAAAATTAATTGATTTTTTCAAACTGGGGAATCTGTCCGTTACTTACGGTGATTTACGTAATTTTTTAAAAAATGACCCAACCAGCTTACTGATTCATTCAGACGAAAAGAATGTTGAAAAAATTAATTCCTATCTCTCAGAAACAAAGGCGGAAGTTATCGAACACCGCAGTTGGGGCGCCCCATATCCGGTTATCGAAATTGTAAAACACGGAATTAATAAAGCAATCGGTGTTAAAAAAGTCGCCGATTATTACGGAATTCCCCAAAGTCGGGTGATTGCTTTTGGTGATGAAGATAATGATTTAGAAATGCTTGAATTCGCCGGACATGGAGTGGCCATGGGAAATGCGATTGATATGGCCAAACATGTCGCAAAAGACGTGACATTATCAAATGAAGAAGACGGAATCGCTGTTTACTTGGAGGAACTTTTATTAAAGTCTTGAACTTCAACTAAAGCAAGCAATTCATCGGCTGACTGGTTTACTTCTTATAGGAACATTCATTAAAGTCTTCAATTTATTGATTTTCAAGTTATACGTCCTTTATTTTATATGAATGAATAGCGTAAATTTTTAACCAAATTCGGGCAAGGTTGTCGTATTCTGACAGTTTTTTTTGACACAATTGGGATATGTTAATAAGGAACAAGAAGCCAAGTTTCCTTCTTGTTCTAATTGTAATTACGGAGGGATACGAATGGGCAAAAGTAGTAAATCAAAGCGTTTTGTTAAGCAAGGTGTCGATGCGGTAACTCGTCATTCGGAAAAAATCCCTTACCATTTAACGTATGCTGAAGCTGAGGCCAGAAAAATGAATAATCATTTTGATTCATTATAAGGTGGGAGCAAAATGGCAAATCAATTGTTACAACAGGCTAGGGAATTTACAAAACGATTAAAACAAAAGAATGATATCAGCCAAGACGATATCGATAAAGCAAATAACGCTATTTCATCCGCTTTTGCTAATTCGACTGAAGCAGAGAAAGAACTTTTGCAACAATACCAACAGGAATTGGATGCAGTAGACTCTCACAACAGCTAATCCCCCGGAAAAAATGACAGCTCGGTTCGGAGCTGTCATTTTTTATTTCGGTTTGGCAGTCTTATAAAGACACGCATTCACCAAGTTTTCTTTAATCTTTTCTAAACAGACCGATGACCGAGTCCGTTTTTACAATATTGGTAAATGCCTTAGGATCAACTTCTTTAATGATTTTCCTCAGCTCAAACAATTCATACCTACTAATTACGGTGATTAACATATCCCTTCCTTCATTGGAATACGCCCCGTGCGCAGGAACGACGGTTGCCCCTCTCGTTAGCCGGGTTAAAATTGCCTGCTTCAAATCTTTGGAATTTTTGGTCACGATCATCGCCGTCAGTTTTTGCGCTTGTGTATGGAGAATATCAATCACTTTTGATGAAGAAAATAATCCAACCAGCGTGTAAAGAGATTTTTCCCAACCAAACAAGAATCCGGCAGAAATAATAATGAAACTGTTTAAAATTAACGTAAATCTGCCGACGGATCCTTCAACAACTCTTGATAAATATACGGCAATAATATCCATACCACCGGTTGAAGCCCCAAACCTCAGAGTCATTCCTGCTCCAACTGCGCCGATCACTCCGCCAAATACCGCATTTAGCAAAATATCATCTGATAATTCCTTTATCGGTATCAAGTTTAAAAACAGGGAAGAAAAAATAACACTAATAAAACTATACAAAGTAAAAGTTTTACCGATCTTTCTCCATCCTAAAATCGTAACCGGTATATTCAACAGCAACAACCAAATTCCAACAGAAATATGAATTTTAAAATATTCACTAAATAATCTTGACAGCAATTGACTCAATCCGGAAAAACCACTTGAATAAACACCCGCCGGTATTAAAAAATAATTCATGGAAAATGCAAAAATAAATGCACCGATGATAACAATGATGAATTTTTTTACATGGAATAAAGTCAAGATGTAACCTCCATTTCAGCGCGGTAATACTAGTATTTTTTTATTGTTTCCTAAAAACGGCTTGGATTTCCGTGAAGTTTTGGTTTAATTCTCCAATTTTTGATGATAAACTAAAGCATATAAGAAACATTCGAAAGTGGTGATGGGGATTGACAAAGGTAAAACTTATTACAGACAGCGGTGCTGATTTACCATACTCTTTTTTACAAGAACAAAACATTGACTTGCTTCCTTTACAAGTCGAATTGGATGGTGAAGAATATGACGATGTGATTTCGATTGATTCCAAGAAAATATTGGATGCCATGCGTAATGGCAAAACACCAAAAACATCCCAAGCTTCCCCAACAAAGATAAAAGAGATTTTTGTCAACTTAGCCAAAGAAAAACGCCCTGGAGTTTATATTGCTTTCTCGTCACAATTGTCCGGAACGTATCAAACGGCATGCATGATTAGAGAACAGGTTTTAGAAGAGTATCCTGACTTGGATTTAACGATAATTGATACAAAAGCGGCTTCTTTAGGACAAGGATTAATTGTTTTTCATGCCGCTAAAATGGCGAGTAGCGGAGCAACAAAGGAAAAGATCATCCAAGAAACCGAATTTTATTGCAGTCATATGGAACATTTATTTACTGTCGATGATTTAGAATATTTGCGGCGCGGCGGTCGGGTATCAAGAGCCAGTGCTTTTGTCGGCGGACTTTTAAATATAAAACCTTTATTGAATGTTGAGGACGGTAAACTGATTCCAATTGAAAAAATCCGCGGAAAGAAAAAAGTGTTGAACAGGATTCTGGAGTTAATGGAAGAACGTGGTGTTAATTTGAAAGACCAGCTTATCGGCATCAGCCATGGAGACGATGAGGAAACAGCTCGGCAGATGAAAAATATGATTGAAGAAAGATTTGGTTGTAAACATTTTTATATCAATATGATCGGTTCGGCAATCGGTGCCCATTCCGGACCGGGTACACTTGCCATTTTCTTTTTAAATGCTAAGGCGAATAGTGAACTTGATATTGCCCCATAATAAGGTAAGCGTTAGTATTTGAAATTATTGAGGAGGGTCTTTATGTCAAGAACTTCTGATGATGATAAGAAACCGGTGGACCATCAGGCACTTCGCGAAAGAAGAAACGAATTGAAAGAAAAAAACCGAAAAGCCGGTAAACACCAATATTCAAAGAAGACTGATCATTTGTAATTTCTAGCTGCCTCCGTCTGTTTACTTGCCCGTTTCCTTAGTTTTCCCTATAATGAAGGAAAACATATGAACGGAGGTAGCTTAATGGCGAAAGAAAGCTCATTTGATATTGTTTCTAAGATTGACATGGCTGAGGTGACGAATGCCATCAATTTAACACTGAAAGAAATTCAAAATCGATATGATTTTAAAGGAAGCAACAGCGATGTAAAACTGGAAGGCGATGAACTTGTTTTAATTTCCGATGATGAGTTCAAAATGTCGCAGCTAAAGGATGTTTTATTAGGTAAACTGATTAAACGAGGTGTACCAATCAAAAATTTGCAATACGGAAAAATGGAAAATGCTTTTGGCGGAAATGTACGTCAGCGCGCAGAACTAATTCAAGGTATTGATAAAGATAATGCCAAAAAAATTAACACAATTATTAAAAATACCGGTTTAAAAGTTAAGAGTCAAATTCAAGATGATCAAATCCGCGTGACCGGAAAAAGCCGAGACGACCTGCAAAAAATCATTGCAGTCATCCGTGAAGCAGACTTGCCGCTCGATATACAATTTATTAATTACCGATAATGGATTTACATATGTTAGATGATATTCAAGCAATGATAGAGCCCGGGAGTGATGAATGAAACACTTTCCCGGGCTTAAAATTGTTAAAAGCGCTGGCACCATTTCAATTTTTTTCATATATTTACAATATCCAATTAATTACCCGTTATTTTTACCGCGCTTCCAAATATAGAAATAGAGAATCAAAAACACGATCGGGATGGCAATGATGACGATAACATTTAACATATTAACGCCATGGTCATTGCGTACGATATAAATTTCACTTTCTTCACCATTTATCGAAAGCGGGTAATTGCCGTTTTGTTCTTTAATAAGATCATTATTGACTAGACCTATCAATTGTTTTTTGGAGCCAAGCTTATCTGTCGGGATTAATATTTCCTGTTTTTCAGACGTATTATTCAATGCTATAAATACCGTTTCACTTTTATAAGACCGTGTATATACAGCCATTCCCTCATTTTCATAAAGTAATGTGAAATCCCCTCTTGTTAAAGAGAGATAATGGTTTCGGGCTCTTCCCAGTTTTTCGATAAACTCAATTAAATCGGGATCAGCACGGAAATCCATCATTGGATCATCACCTGTTATCGCTATTTCCGAACCGTAGTTAATCATCGGAACACCTGGTGTTGTAAACAAATACGTTAAGGAAGGTTCCCATCTATCTCCAGGAAATTGGTTGGCTGCAACGATATCATTTGTAAATCGGGAAAAACTTGGACCGTCCGTACTTTTTATCAAATATGATGATTCTATTTTTCCAACATCTTGAGCCAGCTTTGTTAAAGAATGATTCGGTGTCTTGAAAGACTCCCGCAATTTTAATGTCGTTGACGGAACAAGCAAACTAGTAAAGCCGATATTTTTATAGTCTCTTAAGTTTACAGAAGCTTTTTCGGATAATTCCCCGACGATGTAGAGATCTTTATTCTCGGAATTTATTTTCTTTATTAATCCTGACCAAAATGTTTCCGGAATTTGATCAACTTGTGAAAAAAAGTAACCGTCAATTTTTGTTTCCTGTAACCACCATTTGGCAACCTTCGAAACATACTGAGCTGTTTCCGGGTCGTTCATATTTAGTTTTGGCGAGGTGACGGATTGATTATTTTCTTGTTTGGATTCATTTCCATCCTCAATGATAAAACGATTTTGTTTTTCCGGATCCTTCACCCAAGGATGCTCAGGAGATATCGTTAAAGGAAAATCGATCATCACTTTTATTTCCCTTTTATGTGCTTCTTTCACTAATTGTTTAAACTCGTTCAGCGTCCCATAATGTTCTTCTGGATGATAAAAATCTTTGGTATCCGCTCCGGATCGGCTATATGCATGCTGATCAAAAATCACACCCAACCGAATGGTCGTAAATCCCATTGTTTGGATATAGTCGAGTTTTTGTCTAACACCTTGGAAATCTCCTCCATGATAGGAAAGCTTGTCCTTTGTATTTACAGTAAAATCATTTGAAAGATCGCCGTTGTAGAAACGATCAACTATAAGGTAATAAATACTTTCATCTTGCCATACCCTTTTGGTTTCTTCAGCTGCAAACCCGGCTGTCGCATTTACAAAGAAAAGCAGAAAAGCAGGCAAGACCATTCCCATCCATTTTCGCAACATCATACTCCCCCTTTATTTCTACTCCTCTAGCTTACCTTGTTTCGGAAAGACAGGTCAATAAATGGAAAAGGAAAATGGAAAATTTTATCAATAATAGAACAGTATAAAATAACATGACATTGCCAATAAATGAAAATGGTGGAAAAGTACTTAGAGGGAAATTTAAATTAAGTAGAAATCAATATTCCTAACTCAATGTTATTAGAACCAAGCGGACGCATGCGAGAGTTTGAGCTACTACCTTTGACTCGCTTGTTACGACGGGCGTTTGACTTGTGGTTACGTGGAATCAACTTAATCTTTTCAATTGATGGAGGAATTCAATGAAACCGGAACGCTATCGCATCCTTGAAAAACAAGATCGAGCTTTTTTTGAAGGAATTGTTGAAAAAATTAATGATGACTGGATTATCATTGATAATGAAACAGAAGAAGCATTTCCCTTGGAGGATTTTTTATATAAAGAAATCCGTATGAAACACCTTAATCATTGGTATAACGGAATATTAACGGATGACTTTATTGTTCAGTATGAAAATAAACAATATGAACTGCAGGATCAAACCTATGTGAAAATCCGAAAATCATTATCCATCAGTTACCAAGCGTGGCTTGAAGAATTAGCTGATGATGCCTTCTTTCAATTTATCCGCAAATTAAATGAACTTAACTTTTCAATTTACGATATTATTTTTTGCCATAATCACCAATCTTTTCTTGTCACGAAAGAAAAGGAAGGGACCAATTTTTTCGTATTTGATAATACAGTGGGAGTTTGTTCTGTTCATCATCATTTTCATTACCGTCAGGGCCAAAAAAGTGACCGGTTCGAGTACACATTAAATACGGGAAATCGTATTGTGTTACAAGCACTGCAAAGACCAAGCAGAAGTTAAACGATCCTACCTAGTAATTGACGATCCTAAAATCACCTTTAAAATTGGACTTTATAAATATCCCCACGATTAGCTATAAAAGGCTGTACAGGTTTTTGACCTAATACAGCCTTTTTCACAAATCACAATTAATCAACTTAAGAAATTTGAAATTTTTTGTTGTTCATAATTTCAATAAAACGGTCAGGGTATACCGGTTTTTCAATATAGTAACCTTGTGCATAATCGCAGTTCATTTTTTTCAATTCAATTAACTGCTCATAGGTTTCTACTCCTTCTGCCACTACTTTCACTGACAGACCGTTACCCATCGTAATAATGGCCTTCACAATGGAGTAGTCCACCGTTTCAGATGTAAAGTTATTAATAAAAGAACGGTCGATTTTCAATGTATCGATAGGTAAATTTTTTAAATAACTGAGTGAAGAATAGCCTGTCCCAAAATCATCAATGGATATTCTTACCCCTAAATTTTGGATTTCTTGCATAATTGCAATGGATTTTTCAACATTATCAATCATACCGGTTTCCGTAAGTTCTAAATGTAGTTTTTTCGGATCCATTCCGGAATATTGTAGTGATTCATGTAAATGTTCTACAAATGTTGGATGCAAAAATTGACGGGCGGAGACGTTAATAGAGATAAACAATTCATCATAGCCTTTGTCAAACCATTCTTGATTTTGCCTACACCCTTCCATGAGCACCCATTTTCCAATTTCATGAATCAGCCCCGTTTCCTCGGCAATCGGGATGAATTCCATCGGTGAGATCAACCCCAGGTTTGGATGATTCCAGCGGATTAATGCCTCACTCCCGTTAATTTGACCTGTCTGTAAGTCTACAACCGGTTGATATAATAAAAACAATTCCTTTTTTTCAATTGCCCGCCGCAAATAATTCTCCAACTCAAACTTATATTTAATTTGTACATTCATTTCACTGGCAAAAAATATAATTTGGTTTCCTCCATACTTTTTCGCTCGGTTCATCGCCGTATCCGCATTTCTTAAAATTGTTTCTGTATCGTTCCCGTCATCCGGATAGTAACTTACACCGATGCTGGCCGATATGGCAAACTCCTGGCCTTCATATTCAAGCGGTTCTGAAATAGATAATAATATTTTATTTGCCAAGATCATTATTTGCTTTGCATCCAGTTCTTTTCTTAAAATGACAGTAAACTTATCACCTGCGAAACGACCGATAAATATATCATCTGTAAGCAAAGATTTTAATCGATTGGCAATTATACCAATAACCATATCACCGACATAATGGCCAAAACTGTCATTAATTAATTTAAAGCGGTCAATATCAATAAAAAGAACAGCAAACTTTTTGTTTACACTGTCTGAAATTAAGTTATCTACCGTTTCGGTAATTTTTAACCGGTTGGGCAAGTCAGTATCTTTATCATAAAAGAGCATTCGATTGGCTTTTTCCAACGAGCAGGAAAGGCAAGCCAGTTGTTTTGTTACAAGTTTCATTGTATTTGCAAAGTATAATTGCTTACTCATCTCTGAAGTGAAATGATAATAAAACTCTTTTCTTTTTGCAGCCGGCGGTGTTTCAGTTTCGCGTTCTGAGCTAATTTCTGAGATTGCTATTTCAACATCTTTTTTACTAGCATCCAGGAGTTTATCGGTTTCTGATAAAGCTATTGCGGAAACAGAAAAATTCGTCGTCACATCTTTGACACTTCCCGACATTCCTTCACTTAAAGTGATCAGCCCTGACACTTCACCCAACGCTTGTAAATGATGTAATTCCTGGCTTGTAAATGATTCAAACAGAGTTTTTCTCCTCATATTTATAAATGTAAAAACCGTTTCAACGGAATCATTCGCCAGCCTGTTTAATTGCAGTAAACTACTTTCGATCATACGTGCCAAGTCAAAATAGACCAAAAATAATTCATCACCGGAACGTAATTCCAAGCTTGCCCTCATTGCCCCATCCGGTAATATGTCTTTTATAAAACAAAATTTGTCTTCACCATTTTTTAAAAAAATGAAAGGTAACTCACAACCGGCCTGATGAAAGTCTTTTAGATTGAAACCAAAACTCTGTTCAAAAAATCTTATCGGCTTTTCATTATTGATAGATAAAATTCGATCATTTTCCGCTTCCGTAATCTTAATACACTCACCGACTTTACTATATTCGATATTATGGTATGTATCTATAAATAAATTAGGATTATAGAGTTTTACAAAAACAATACCATTAGAGGTTACACTATCGGACGTGAACACCAAAACTTCCTTGTCGGATGTATTCGTTGCACTGCCTCCTGCAACGATTACTTCTTTTTCAGCGGGAATATCGTTAAAAAAATCACGGGTCTGGATCGATGGATGCGTCGTGTAGGCAATAATCGTTTTTAAGTCCAAATTATCCGTTTCAACCTTTTTATCATGATCCGTGATTTGAATAAGTCCTGTCTCAACCTTTGTATGTTCGAAAAGAGTGAAGTTTATTACTGTTCTTCCTTCCACAATTTTTCCATCCAGAATGGCCGCAGATGATGTGCATCCAATCAACTGTACATCCGGTAAAAGTTCTTTCATGATGAATTGAATTTCTTGTATTTCCTTCCAAGTCCCATTTCCGACAAAAATCTGCGCCAGTATATTTGTATACAATCGTAAACGATGTTTTTCAATAAAATTTTTAAGCTGCTCTTTATCAATAAACTCATAATTGTATGTCTCTACCACAGCTTTCACCTGCTTTTGTCATATGAAAAAGTGTCATTAAATATGTTACAACTATAAAAATAGCATATTTAAGTGAATTTGTAACGAAAAAAAGAAAAGAATTGACAAAATACGACAATTCTCTTAATCTCGGTTCACCGATATATATCGTTTCAGATGATTCCTAATCTTTTTATGTAATCTTATTAAAGTTCATTGACCTTTAGAGTGGTAAAGTGAATCCCATATAAATGGTTGCTGCCAAAATTACAAACCATAAAATCCAATAAATCGTTGTTGATTTACCCCTTTTGATGCCCGCAAGAACCAGTTCCATAAATACAATAACTAAAACTCCGAGAAGAGCTTTTATATGATAGCCCGAGGATGGATCAACCAGAAAGTATAATTGAATACCGCTTCCAATTATGAACAAGTAAAATAGACGTAATATCATCGAGACGATTTTTGCAGGCTTTTCATTTTTATTTTTTGTCAAAAGGACAGCTACGATAAATAAAATGATGGCAACCACCCAAGATGTAATATGCAGATGTGTCATTTTTTAATTCCTCCCAATTAATAATTCGATTAACACCCAAAAAGGTTTTTTCAGGAAATTTAATGGTTATCACCCAAAAAGCCCATTTTTCAAAAACATTTACGCTTAAATGGCAATATTTTGTGTCTTGATAAAAATTGTTAGTACTATATTTGGCGCAAATCTTTCCTTAAAACCTTTTTGGGTGCTAATCATTTAATTAATATTTGTAGGAACTCTATTTTGTATGAATTTTCTTGATTAACCCTTTCGGCGCAAATCATCATTTCCCTTTTTACATATTATCATAAGTTTGGTTTAAATGATAATAATTGGTATATTTTCATATTGGACGAATTTAATTGAGAAATAAGCCGAAATGGCCCATAGAATTGTCCAAATCGTGTGCTATGGGACAAAACAATAAATCTTAAATTTACTACTACTAGATCGAATTTACATCTCTGCTGGAAATTCTTCATTTCTTAACGTACAAAATATAGGCACTTATAGCACCTTTCCTTTAATGAATCATACAATAAAGTGAAACTTCCATCAGGGGGGCTCTTTATCCCCACTGATGGGTTATTTGAACCAATTGGACGCATGTGGGCAGTTCGCTCCTCACCTATCTTCGTTGTAAACTCGAAAATCTTGAGGTGAGTCTTACTGCCCGCTAGGTGGATAAAGGGAAAACGGGTTAGGAAGTGAGCAATATGCCTGCAGTAGTCGGAATTGTCAACGTAAATTCAATCGGATCCAGTAGTGTTTTTAATGTGGGGGATGTATATCAAATTAGTCCCTATACAATGAACAAAACATTTGCAGGTGCAGGTTCATTTAATACGGCCGAGCAGCTTTATGTATATAACCATCGCAGCAACACAAATACCTATGACCGCGATGTAGTCGACCAACCGAACAGTTTTAATGTCTAACCGAAATAATCATAAGAAGACAAACAGGTGAAAAAAATGAATATTTATGTTCAACAAACGATTCAAATTAATATACTGCGAATTAATAGCATTGCGAACTCCTCGGTTTTACAAATTGGCACTGCCGGAAAGATTAGCGCGATAACAGAAGCATATAATACCGGAGGATTTACCGGTGATGCACCGGAACCGAACTACGAAGGGTTTACCAGTACAACTGCGGCACAACCTCTCACCATTCCGGTACAGGGAGCAGGACAGAGATAAATTGCTACTTTAATGGAACAACTATTCTTTCTCCATATTCAAACTGCATAAGGAAGTGATGTCGTTGCAAAATGATTTCTATACATTTATAAATCAACTTGCCTCACAACTGAAAAGGCATGAAGAAAAATTAACAAAATTAGAAAAGGCTCATGCCGATTTTGCGAAAACGATTGAAACACTAAAAAATCAGCCGCCAATAAATGTGGAAAGAATCGACTACCATTTTGATCAGTTGAAAATTGAACGATTGGACGGGACATTGAATATTGGCTTGAACCCGCAAGACCTTCAAGGAATGGATGAATTCTCAATTCCAACACCCCATTTCCGCAAAGAACAAAGTGAAAAAAGTAAGGTGCAACTAAACCAATTACAAGACAAATTAAATACGTATTTAGAAAAAGAGCTTCCATTATTTATTGAAAAAGCAAAAAAAGAAATGGGACTTGAACTGGATGAATCCTATGCAGCATTTATTCAAGAAGATATTCGCAGGCAACTGCCGGAGAGACTAGCCTTTTATTCACAAAAATTAGCCAAAAATCGTCGCAATTTTTCTGTTAACGAGGAAGAACAAGAAATTTATCAAATGACTATTCACGACATACAACAAGCTATATACGCTTTTTTACGCCAATTTCCAATGAAAGGACAAAAGGGAGAGGAAAAGAATGATCTTGGAAGTGATTAATCACGATTTGCATGTAGTGAATATAAATATTATTGCGATTGCCAGCTCCTCTGCTGTTTTAGTAGGAGACACAGATTCGATGCAAATGGTGTGTGCCTATGATTCACCTTCATCTTCCTTGTTAATTGGTCCATTCGTCCCTATAGCGACACGTTAATATGTTAAAACGTATATCAAAGGTGGAAAGAATAGGCATACAAATTCTTACTTTTTCCTCACATTTACTCATTGGCGACAGCACCATTATTAACGCCAAAAGCGACACATTTGCGGTTAAACGCGATAAAGAGTTGTTTTTAGAAAATGAAGGTGATGTAATAAATTACGGCATTTTTTCTCTACCGCTTATACTTCCTCCAATAGATCAGCAAATTTATTATCGGAACCAACATATGTGTGGTTGTATTGTTGTTAACCGAATAAATATTTTAGGGGCAACGAGTTCATCTATTATTCAGATTGGCAGTAATAAAAATATTTATTTAGAAAATCGCCGAAAAGAGATTAGACAAATTGCCGAGCCTGAAAATATTCAGAAAGCAACAAATCAAACGGAATAAGAACATATTGCGTCAATTTTCATAAATTATAAGGAAGTAGTGTTTGAAAGCTTAAACCTTATGATAAAGGATGGTAAACATGCCAGCCATCATCGGTTCGATTCAACTTATTAATATAGGCGGTGGTGTTGTTAATTTTGGCGACACATTGAATATTGCACCAAAGTCGAATACGAAACAAAATCAAGGCTCCGGTTCAGGGAATATTGGAGGACTTTCCATTACAAATAATGGATTTAGTGCAACGAATGCCGTCGACCCTGATCTAGTAGACCAACCTTCCGGACAGAATAATTAGTAAAACTTAGCTATCGTGAAACTTCAATCAGTGGGGCATCCCCCCACTGATTGTTAGTTGAACCAATCGGACACATGCGGCCATCCCGTCCCCACCTATCTTCTTTGTAAACTCGAAAATCTTGAGGTGAGGGTCTTGGACCGCCTTTTAGGTGAAATAAAAACCCGTACAGGTTATTTATGTATCCTGTACGGGTGTATTTCACTTAACCGGCAATATATGGCCACCGTCAAAAAAGTATAAGTATGCATCCGTTACGGGAACTGCCAATATGGTTTCAACCGCTCTCCGATATAAATCGATTTGTGTTTGATAACGTTGTAATAATACCGGCTTTGCTTCATCATACCCCTTTGTAAATCGGTCACTGATTTGATCCGTTTTATAATCGACCAAAACAAGACCGGATTTATCTTTAAATAAACAATCAATGATCCCTTGAACAAAAACCGGGTCATCCCCTTCCGACCAATCGGGATAAATTTCTTTCGGGTGTACAGTAAAGCTGAACGGAACTTCTCGTTTCACCCAGTCGGCCGCCAATATTCTTTGCCCTAAATCTGAATGATAAAATTGAACAATCTCTTCCAGATGAATCATATTTGCCTCATCTTCTGTCAGCAATTCTTTCTCTTGCATATAAAAAATTTGGTTTGTTAACGATTCGACAGTTGGCATCCTGCGTAAATCAATATGTTGCATGACTAAGTGCATGGCTGTTCCCTTTTCTGCAGGAGTCAACGTCTTTTCCTGCATAAACTTGGGCCTTTTTGTAATAGGCTTTTTAAACGGTCGGATTAGTTCTTCACCACTATATTCATCACGTATTTCTTTCAGTCGTTTGATTTCCGAGACAGATTGTTTGCTGCGATGCACGGTTGCCGCTTGGTAGCGATATTGCCAGTTCAACTGATGAGAAATTTGCTCTTTATATGCAGACTCAACAGGAACCAACTCTCCCTGTTTCACAAAAGTTAAGAAATGATCACCGGCATTTTCTCCATTTTCTGTACTTACCAATTGTTGACTTGGTATCAAATGAATCTTCCATTGGGACGAATGGTTAACAATTTCCTGTACAGTTTCATTATCCAAACGGTCGGACGAGTGTAAACGCAATTCCTCCCCATCGCGATGGCGGATTAAGGCCGGACCGATCCAGTCCAAATAATTTTTACTTTCCATACGATCAAAATCATTTAATAACCAATTTGTTTCTTCCAGATACTTTTGCCATTTAGCCAGTAATTTTTCTTTGTTTTTGCTTGAGGCAATGAGATAAAGTTTTTCCTTTGCCCGTGTCATGGCAACATAAAGCACACGCATTTCTTCCGCTACTAATTCAAGCCGTTTTTTTCTTTGCAGAGCCATTTGAAACAGAGACGGGTAGACAATTTGCTTTTCCGGATTGATATATTCCGTTGCAAATCCATATTCCTTATCGAATAAGTAACGTTTAGTCAAATCCTTCATATTAAATTTCCTAGCAAGACCGGCAATGAATACGACCGGAAATTCTAATCCCTTACTGCTGTGAATCGTCATGATCCGGACGACATCTTCTTTTTCCCCTAAACTTCTCGCAACCCCGAGATCATCACCACGCTCTTGCATTCGTTCAATAAAGCGCAAAAACCGGAACAAACCGCGAAAAGAAGTCGATTCATATTGCCGTGCCCGATCATATAAAGCACGCAGATTCGCTTGTCGCTGTCTTCCCCCGGGTAAACCGCCGACATAATCGTAAAAGTAGGTATCTCGGTACAATTGCCAGATTAAATCAGATAAAGAACCTTGCCTTGCTTGCGTACGCCATTTTTTCAACTGGGAAAAGAACAGATTTAACTTGTAAATAATTGATTCCTCAAATTCATTTTTTCCTCTTATCCGTTCAAATTTTTTTGCCGCTTCATAAAAGCTCACCTTTCGATCAATGATTCGAATCCGGGAAAGCTCTTCTTCATGTAATCCGACAATCGGTGAGCGAAGAACTGAAACTAACGGAATATCTTGATAGGGATTGTCAATAACTTTCAATAAAGCAAGCATAATCGACACTTCGGAAGCTTGAAAATATCCTCCCGCCAGCTCTGCATAGGCGGGTATACCGTATTCCTTCAGTGTTTCCATAAATTGCGGTGCCCAAGTAAAGGAACGAAGCAAAATAACAATATCCCGGTATTGAAGCGGTCGATACATTTTTTTCTTTGCATCATAAACTTGTTTTTCACTATCGATGAGCTCCCGGATCTTTTTCGCTACAAATCGGGATTCCATTTCCGATTGTTGTAATTCTTCTTCTGTAAATGAAACCGTCTCAGTGTCATGGTCCTCTGTTTTATCCTCATTCTTCTCCAATTGATCCTCTTCATCATCCTCTCGATAAAGAATTGTCAGTTCAACGGGATAGGGCTCATCTTCCGGATAGGCGGCACCTTTTTTCAATTCTGCCGCTTCATCATATTCAATTTCTCCGACTTGAACCCCCATTATTTGTTTAAACAAAAAGTTCGTTGCATCCAAAATTTCCTGTCTGCTGCGAAAATTTTGCGCTAAATCAATCCGAAGACCATGGTCTATTCCATCATGGGTAAAAGATAAATATTTTTGTAAAAATAGATTCGGCTCAGCTAACCGAAACCGGTATATAGACTGTTTAACATCCCCGACCATAAATAGATTTCCATTTTCTTCCGTAGGTTTTTTCACCAATTGAAGGATGGTTTCTTGCACCATATTCGTATCTTGATATTCATCAATAAAAACTTCTTTGAACTGCTTCTGATAGGCAAGGGCTGCCTCGGTCGGCCGAAGAATACCGGATTCATCCGTTTGTCCAAGTATTCGAAGCGCAAAATGTTCAAGGTCAGAAAAATCAACAACGGCTTTTTCTCTCTTCAACGAATCAAATTTTTCTGCAAAAGATTTAACTAGGCGAACCAATGTCTCAACCGGTTGTTTCATTTCCTGCATATCTTTTAAAAATGTTTCCGGTTTTCTGGAGAACAAGTCCACTTGTAATTTTTGAATGATTTTTTTCCCTTGATCCCGTAAGTTTTTCGACTCCTCTATCAGTTCAGGAATGAATTCATCACCTCTGCATGATTTAAGAGTCGTAAACTTAATGTTTTGAAAAATATCATAAAGAGCTTGAAATGATTCATTTTTCGCACGGATAATTGAATCCAAAAGCAATAAATCACTTTCGAAATTTTCCGCACGTTTATACGGTCCACCCGGTACTTTCGTCAGTTCCAAACCTTTCTCAAAAAAACTTTTGGCTTCATTTAGTTGCAGTTCTAAATCAAATAATAGCGGCTTGATAAACGGAAGATCTTCCACCGATTGCCCTTCTTTAATATCATAATTGGCAACTAAATCATCAAGCCATTTGTCTGGATTTGGATTGGCTCGGGAAAATTCGTATAATCTCAAAATTAAATCTTGTAAAGCGACGTCACTGCGGTCATTGGTATACATATCGACAACTTTGAAAAACGCCTCATTATTTTCCTTACCGTACTCTTCTTCCAACAGGCTTTCAATTGCTTCGTCCTTAAGCAATATCCCTTCTGTTTCATCAAGGATACGAAACCCCGGATCAATATCGATTAAATAATAATATTTTCGGACAATTTCTAAACAAAATGCGTGCAAGGTTGATATTGTTGCATGATTCAATAGGTTTAATTGTCTCCGTAAATGCACGGAATCGGGACGGGCCGCGATTTCCTTTTCAAGAGCAATGCCGACGCGATGACGCATTTCCGCAGCAGAAGCGTTCGTAAACGTGGCAACAAGTAATTCATCAACATTTATCGGGTTTTCTTCATCAAGAATTCGCTGAATAATTCTCTCGACAAGAACGGCCGTCTTTCCTGAACCCGCTGCCGCAGCCACTAATATATCTCTGTCTCTTGCATGGATTGCCTTCCACTGGTCATCTGTCCAAATGGCCTCGGCCGGTTTTTGTGGTATATTCAAGATTTCACAACCTCCTTAACCCGCTCCATTGCATTCTCATTATTTAGTGAAGGTAATATTCGATAATTATTTTCCTTTAACGTCTGATCAAACTGGCAAACAGATTTAAACGGGCAATAGGTACAAGGAACTCGATCATCCATTTTATAGGGCGCAATATCGACATTCCCTTCGACGATTTCATTCCCGGTCTTTTCAAATACTTGCCTTACATATTGCCGCAAATGGGAAAAGTCTTCCTTATTTGCTACTTTTGAACGAGCTGTTAGCGTACCATCTGTCTTTAAACCTGCGGAAATAATCTTTGAATCCCCACGCTCCAATGTTTGGTCCATCATCCGAACAACTTCCGGATCCGCTAAAACTAATCCGGTCATCTTGAAATCTTTAAAAATTAACTCTTCTATTTCCTCTATTGTCAATAACTTCTTACTTTTAATAATTGGATTGTGGATGTGGAAATATAGGACACCGGCCGGGTCAGCTTTTGTACCGACGAGCTGTTCTGAGTAGCGAACCAATATATCCAAGTACGTAAGCATTTGTAAAGCAAGGCCGTAATACACTTCCCCGATGTTTAAATCATGACTGCTCGATTTATAATCAATGATTCTTAAAAAGACACCATTTTCGTTCTCTGCCTTATCTATTCGGTCGATTCGTCCAGCTAATGCCATTTTCATTCCATTCTTTAATTGAAACAAAACCGGTGGAAGATCTCCGTTTGGTCCGAATGATAATTCCATACGATACGGAACAAATTTGCTTGATTTTGCCTGTTCCTCAATGACTTCGGTCGCGCGTAAAATAACCCGTTCCAACTTCCGCAATAAATACTGATGGCGATTGGAGCTTAATAAAATTTCGTTTTGCAACTTCGGAGCGAGATATGTAACCGCATCAGCAACCAATGCCCGGATTTGTCTTTTTGTTAATTTTCCCCAAGACAAATTTTCCTTCATTACCTGATCTCCGACATATTTCAGTGCACTGTGAAACATCTCACCGATATCCGGTGCATCAAGGCGGTAAATCTTTCTTTCTTGTAAACGAAGACCATGGGACATAAAATGTGAAAACGGACAGCGGTTAAACATTTCCATTCTTGAAATGCTCCCATTTATTTCTTCCCCGTAGAGATCTTTAACCGTAGATGCTGAGAGCCGTTTTGCTTTATTTTCATAAAATAAACTTGAGAGTACCTTTACAGCCGAGTCTCTGTCCCTGCCGGTCATCAACAGGTTATATCCGTCCCACCAAATCGCATCAATAGGTTCATGACGTTTGTAAGCTTGTAACTGGTACGTTACATGTGTTAGTGCCTGCTTCCGGTTTAATAAAAATTCAAGTTGTTCTTCCGTTGGTAATTCACTTACCTCATTTCCAAAAAATAAATGGTTTCCATTCGGGAACATTTCTCCCAAACGTTTTAAATACGGTGAAGGGATTAACGCTTTCCCTTCTTCATTTGCTAACGGATAACTAAGGAATAAAAGTTCCGCCGGAGTCGTAAATGCCTTATAAGCGATAAATTCTTCGTCCAGCAAGCGCATTTTATTGGTAGGAGCGAGCGTTAAACCGGATGAGAGCAGTTTTTCCCTTTCCTCATCGGTCAAAATACCATCCTCCTGAAATTTCATCGGCATAATTCCGTCAATCATACCGATGACAAACGCAGCCTTAATGTCTGATAGTCTTGATAATTCCAAGTCGGCAATGACCACTTGATCAATCGCAGGAGGAACTAAAGAAAAATGTAGGGATTCAAGGCCCGCTTCAATGATTTCGGAAAACTGTTTAATCGATAGTTCTTTATCTCCTAATATTTCAACATATTCATCTAGTAATTGGAGAACTCCGTCCCAGGCTTGTCCATGTTCACGACTTAGCATTAATTTCCCGTTTTCCTCGGCATCTTGCTGCATTTTTTCCAATTTAGCAGGTATATCAAGCTCCTCTAAATATAAAAACAAAGCGGTACAAAGCTCTTTGCCGTTCTTTGCTTTCTTCAATCTGCCTGCTAAACGGTTAATCGGAGCGGCGATCATCAAACGGGATTCATTCAATTCTTGCTCAAACTGTTTTTCTTCATCGGTTTGAGGAAAATCCCGATCCAGTCCGCTAATCCTCCGATAGCGCCAGCGTTCTTTCCGCGTCCACTTGTCCCCTTGAATACCGTATGCCAAGCAATAATTTTCAAGTCGGTCCATTTTTTCCCGCATGACATGAATATTTGCATTTAATGGAAAAAGCAAGTCGGTTTTAACCGCACGAAAAACAGGATCATAGCGCCAATAGCTCGTTATAATTTCCAAAGATGAACGAATAAATTCGATTAACGGGTGGTTTAGCATCGGTCGCTTTTGATCAATATAATAAGGTATTTCGTAATCATGGAAAATCGTCTCAAACAGTTCTTGGTAATTTTGACCGTTTCGGACAAGAACGGCGATGTCTTTATATCTGTACCCTCGATCGCGAACGAGGGCAACAATTTTCCTCCCGATTCCTTCAATTTCCGCCCTTGCGTTAGTAGCTTCACAAAAGTAAATATTGGCATCCTTTGTAAATGGTTGAACCGGGAGCGCTTCATAATATTTTTCAAGATGGGCAAGTGATTCATCTTGAAAACGTACTGATTGATTTAAAGCGACATCTTCCTCTACTTCAATTCCGTTAATCCTGGCAATCTCATAAACGGTCGCATAGGTTTCTCCCGTCATTCGGAACAAATGAAATTCTCCCGGTAAACTTTCACGATAAGTTCTTTCACCATTTAAGGCAATTGTCACCCTCCTTGCACTTTTAAGCAACTGTTCGATGACTAAATATTCCTGTGGGGTGAAACTGTAAAACCCGTCGATAAAAACTTCGGCATCCTTTAGTGTTTCTGATTCCTTAATTTTTTCAGCCAAAAGCATTAAATAATCTTCTGAAGCTAAGTATTTTTGCTTAATTGTATTTTCAAATTGCTCATAAATCAGCTCTAGGTCATGAATTTTTCCTTCCAGTGTCGGTTCATTGGAAATGGTTTCGAGCTCATTATTTAGTTCCGATGGGGTAATACAGTATCTCTTAAATTCTGTCACTATTTTTTCCAGATGATCAATAAACCCTTTTTTTTCGGCACTTTGTTTGAAAACAAGGAACTTTTCTTTGTTTTCATTAACAATTTTCCGAATTAACATATTTAAACCGGTCGTACTGATATGTAGCCGGGTAATCCCGCCTGTTTCTTGAAGGATTCGCCAGGCAAGTCGGGTAAAGCTATATACTTGCAATCGAATCATACCTTTAAGATCCGGTTGCGACACCATTTTATATTCAGTTAAAAATGTCATTTGGTCCGGGACAATCAAAAAGATTGGTTTCCCGTCAGGTTTTTGTTGCAATGATTCCTTCATTTCATTTAACAAGAAAGTTGTTTTTCCACTGCCGGAACGACCTCTAACAAATCGCAGTGACATCCGCATCTGCCTCCTTACATAACTTTAAACGACATTTTCAGAAAGAGCCTCGATTATTCGTCTTGCTCACCCTTTTCCCTTGATTTCAAATTCGAGATTCGATCCGATTCTATTTTTTTATCCAGATGGGCCTCAATTCGCTTACCAATATACCAGAGAATGACAATCACAATCCCTAGTATAATCGTCTTTTTTGGATTATGGATTAATGACGGGATATCATGTCCGATATAGCTGATACTAAAAATCATGACCATTTTCCCTGCTAATACCGCCACACCATATTGATAAATACTTATTCTCGATAAACCGGCGACAATATTCACGACTGCAGAAGGTGTAAACGGAAAACACATTAACAGGAATAAAGGTCCGAATCCATGCCTGTCCACCCAGTCTACAAGTCTTTTCACTTGTTTATGATTTTTTAAAAACGCTAAAAACCGTTTCTGTCCATATTTCCGAACAATTGAGAAAACAATCAACGCACCGGTACATGCACCAATCCATGAAAACAAAAAACCCCATCCCAACCCGAATGCACTTGCATTGGCAGTCACAAATACGAATAAAGGTAAAAAAGGTAAGAAGGCTTCAATTATCGGTAAAACCAGTCCGGGTATTGGACCAAAAGAACGGTAATCTTGAATTAATTCCATAAGGTTTTCTTGCATATTCGAAAAATCCATATAAAATCTCCCTTGGTCAGATTACAAGCAGTATGATGAAACCCTTCAGTGTTTTTTAGAAAATTATATCATAAAATATGACCAAAATAGAAAGATCAAAAAATCCTTTTATTTTATTTTACCATTTGTTAATAAAACCAATTATATCATTGGAAAAGGATGATTTGAATTTTCCGGATTTTAGCCGGTTTTGTAAAGAAAACTCGGCGATTGCCGAGCCTTTAGGCGAAAGCAGAGCCGTAGTTGCACTTATACTTAATTCTTAAAATTTCCAACTACGTCGAATTCGCTTCTTTGCTGGAAATTTATACTTTCTTAACGTATAAAAAAAGAGAGGGATTTCAGTAATAGCGGTTTGCATTTTAGAAGAAATTTTAATAAGATATTCGTATATACGAACTTTTGTTCTTGAGGAGGAAGGGAAAATGACAAGGATTCCTTCAGAAAGCAGGGATTTATTAGAAAAAGCCATTTATTACCCAATGTTAATTAAAGTATTGGAAAAAGATTTATCTGTATTTAAAAGCAGTCCGTTCAAACTGCCGAATCCATATATTGAACTAGTCGAACACATATTAAATCTTGTCCATAAAGAATTATATTATGTAAAAAGAGAGTTAAAAAAGCAAGGGATGAAAGTACAAAAAACGAAATGGGATGATACATTTACGACTTACCTGTTCATTTACAAGGGGTATGAAGAATATCACAGTTATTTCAATCCGCGATTACGTAATTACGTTGAAAGTTTATTGACAAATTATTTATTTAAACGATTTGACGACCAATATGATCGTCCAAAAGGCTCGTCCAAAGATACGTCATAATGACTTCTTCTTTCCATTGCCTCAAGCCCTTGTTCAAACCTTTGATACAAAATTTGTCTGTTTCTTTCAGCTTGAATAAATCTTGGGTCAATTTTTGTTTTTAACAATGCCGTTCTTAACATTTGCTTATCAAAAGATCCGCATGACATCGGAACTTGAAGCCTCATTTTATTAGTAAAAATAACTTCCGTATTCAGACTTCCCGCATTATTATAGGCCAGAACATGACTGTGGGAAATCCACATACAATGCCGTTGTTTCGGGGATGCAGTCGGAAAAAAGTAAATGGATTGAATCGGATCAATGACGATGGGCGGTTTATGTGTGACACCAATTAACTCCTTTGTCCCTTCTTTTCTTCCTTCAAAACTGGAAGCATATAAATGACAACTTTTCTTTATAACTTCCATGGGACTGTACGGAATCAACACTTCTCCATCTGTTTTTAATACCCTTGAATATAATTTGCTGCCATACTGCTCGGGGATGATGGCCATGATCATTGAATCAAATTGAAATTCAAAACATGTTTTTACCACTTTCTTCGACATAATTTCCTCCTTTTTATTTTAAGCACACATACAATTTTATTTTATCATGATTTTTCTATATAGTCCATAGACATTTTGTATTTTTATAAATAAATATAACAATCACCATTTAAAACTTTTTCTGAACATTAGATAAAATAGGTTGAGTTTTTACCCATTTACGAATATAATGTTACTAATAATTATTTTTCGTCGGCTGAAGTCTAAGGGAAGTAAAAAATGAGGGGAGGAAACGTTATGAAAAGGGAAAATTCTTTTGCTGAATTGACAAAAGCATCATTAGAGAATACACAACAAAAGGATAAATTTATTCAATCGGTCTACATCGATTTGTTAATTCAAGAAGCTCTTTTAAAGGAAAAGAGAAGAGTGATTAAAGAAAAAATTGATGAAGCAATTGATCAATGTGATAGAGAATCATTTTTCCTTCTTGCAAAACAATTGACAGAAATAGAAGAACAATTAAATGCTTAGCTTAAGTTTTACAAGCAACCTTCTAACTGCTGTTTTAGCAGTTTTTTTCTGGGTCTTCGTTTCCCCCATCCAGTTTAAACCACCGATAATGAAGCTTTGCGACAAAATCAATTCCAGTAAAAAGTTAAGGCCCGGACCTTTTCTTTTGCCCGGACCCTGAATAACAGCATCTACTTATTTTGCTCATATGTTTCAATCATTTCAATCCGCTCCTTCATGGTCGGATGGCCATATCGAAACCATTTCACAAGTTTCGGTGGATTTACTTGACTAAGTCCTGCTCTTGTTAATTCATGAAAAGTTGAAATCCCTGCATCGACATCTCTTGTCATTTCAATGGCATAACGGTCGGCTCGTTCTTCTTGATAACGACTGACGGCATTGGATATCGGGCTTGCTGCAAAGGACAAGACCGATAAAATAAGTAAAATAAGCGGTAAAGAAGAAAGTTTTGTTTTGTCAGAAATCCTCAATATCCCGCCATATTTATCACATAAAACGTCCAACAATTTTGCCGTTATAAATAACCCTGCCAATAATAACAATAGAGTACCGGCAATCCCGAAATAAATATGTTTTTCCACATAATGGGCCATCTCATGAGCCATGATAAACAAAATTTCCTCGTCATCTAATTTCGTTAATGTTGTATCCCATAAGACAATTCGCGAATTCGAACCGATTCCTGTCACATAGGCATTGAGCGTATTTGTTTTTTCCGACATATTTACTTCATAGACATGCTCTGCGGGGATATCCGCCTTAGCTGCCAACGAAAGAATTTTATCTTCCAAAGCCTTGTCTTTTAACGGATAAAAGTCATTGTATAAAGGATCAATGATAACCGGCTGGATAAACATCATAAATACTGTAAATGGTATGGAGAGAAACCAAGCATATAACCACCAGCGTTTTTCACTTTTCCTGATTAACCAATACAGGAATGTGACGATAATAAATAAAAACACCCATTCAATCCAAAAGTCAATTAGTTGATCCCGCATCCAACCATGGAACGTTTCATTCGAAAGACCGTAACTTTTTGATAACCGGTAGCCGACAAATCCCAGTGGAAAAAAGAATAAAAAAGAAGCAAAGGATAAACAAAAGGTGAAAATCGCACTTTTAAACAGCCATCTTTTTGAAGTTGATTCTGCCCATTTTTCAAAAACTTTTCCAATTCCAAGCAGTAAAATGAGCAAATAAAACAGCCATTCATACGGAATTCCCAAGAAAAACAAAAGATTCCGGATATTTGAATATTGCTCGGACAAGACCAGTTCTTCTCCAGTAAGGAAGGTTGCCGGATCTACTGCGGTTCCAATTTCATCCGCCGACAGCGCTCCCGTGTTCCAATTAAATAAATACAAATAAAGAAAACCGATAAATAAAACATAACATGTCAAAAAGATGAGGATTATTTTCTTTCTCAACCTATTCACCAACCATTTGTTAGTATCCCACTTTTGTATGTTCCCCTTGTTTTTCTAAATTAAAAATTAAAAATAAAAAGAAACGACAGACAATGCAAAGATTGACCCGATTACGACAACAACAACATTCGAGAAAAAAGAGGCAAAGGTAAAAGCAATCGCCGCACCAACAACCCCGAACCAGATGTCCTCATGAATAAAAAATACGCCTGGGAATATGAGTGCACCAAGAATCGCATAAGGGACGTTTTGCAGGATATTTTGCAAAAACACGGGTAGTTGCAATTTTTGTAAGATAACAAGGGGAATCATTCTCGGAATGTACGTAGCCAGTCCCATTCCAATAATCATCCAAACAATTTGGCTATTCACTCGGTCCATCCTCCTTCCCTTTCTTCAACAGAATAATGAGTTCAACAAGGCATGACGAAATTAATGTTGAACAAACAATTGCCCAACCCGTTGACAAAACTTCCGTCATAACAAATAAACTATTAAATAAGGCAGCAACTGTTGCGAGAAAGACAACTTTCCTACTCCCTTTCATCGACGGCACTAACAGCCCGATGAACATTGCATAAAGCGCAATCGACATTCCTTCTTGAAAAAGTTCAGGAAGACTGGCACCAACAATATAGCCTACACCGGAAAAACAAACCCAGCTACTATAAGCTATGAACGTTAGTCCAAACATATAACCAGTTGTCAATTTTTCTTTCTGAACCGCTGTGACAGAAAAAGTTTCATCAGTGATACCGAAAGCATAAAGCGCCTTTTTGATCGGTTTGTCTTGCTCTACTTTTTCGTTTAACGATGCACTCATCAACAAGTGACGAATATTAACGATGAACGTCGTCAAAATAATTTCAATGACTCCAATCTGTTTAGAAATCATATCCAGAGACATATATTGGGATGCACCCGCATAAACAATGAGGCTCATTAAAATGGTTTCACCCAGAGTCAGCCCCGTTGTTTTGGCAATAAACCCATATGTAATTGCAACCGGCATATACCCGATGGCAATTGTAGCACCGCCTTGTAAACCAAGTTTAAATTGGTTTGCAGGTTTATCCAATACATTCGTTTCCAAAACAACCCCTCCTAAAATCCACATGTAACAAAAAGAACACAAAACAAGTTTGTATTTCAAAAGATTACTAGAATATATGACCATGAAATAATAAAGGAGTACAGACATATATGACTGACTCCGTTATTATAGATTGCTATACAATATATTTGGTGAAACTTCAATCCATGCTCTATGGATTGCCCATTAAACCAATTTGGTACGCTTCTTCTTCACGATATCATTCAACATATTCCGCCAATTCATCCCATTCCGGCTTTAATTGAATCCCCATTTCTTTAGCAGCAGTTTTGTTAATAACCAGCTTCAATTTTTGCGGATATTGGGCAGGAAGTTCACTAGGTTTCTTCCCATTCATTAAAATTTGAATTGCAAGTTGTCCGGCTTCATAACCGATATCGGCATAGTCAAAACCGTATGCAGCAAATCCACCCCGTTTAACGGAGTCCAATTCTCCGACAAATAATGGAATATCCTTGCTCTGGGCAACTTGTATGACGGATTCTAATCCCGAAACAACCGTGTTATCTGTAACAATATATATCACATCAACATTGTCAACAAGTGCATCTGCAGCTTGCTTAACTTCAGAAGTATTAGCCACAATTTTTTCGACCAATTGTAAATCAGTACCTTTTATCGCTTTTTTCATTTCATCGATTTGTTTCACTGAATTTTGTTCACCGGCATTATAAATTGTTCCGACTTTTTTTACATCCATTTGTTCATCAATAAATTTAATTGTATTCGGAATCGAGTCGGGATGCATATCTGCCGTTCCCGTCACATTTCCTCCGGGTGATTCCATTGATTTTACTAATTCAGCTCCAATCGGGTCGGTTACCGAGGTAAATACGATTGGAATATCGCTTGTCGCACCCGCAGCTGCCTGAGCGCTTGGTGTTGCATTGGCAAAAATTAAGTCAACCCCGCTGTTAACAAGATTTTGTGCCACGGTTTTGGCATTATTCGGATCATTTTGAGCGTTTTGCTCATCATATTTCACCTTTAACCCTGATTCTTTCAATGCTTTTTTAAACCCTTCCGTTGCCGCATCCAAAGACGGGTGATTCACATATTGGCTGATTCCAATTGTATATGTTTCTCCTCCTCCACTTTTCGAATTTGAGCCGCCGTTTCCACCGGATGAAGACTCTTTATTTGACGTGCAACCTGCAAGAATTAACAGACTCGCAAGCAAGATGAAAGAAACACTTTTTCTCAACTTCCCCATTAACCATTTCCCTCCAAAGTAGTTTATCTGATTAGCACCAAAAAACGTTTGACGGAAATTTTATGCAAAATCCGCCATTCGTACAACCCCAAATATTATCCTTTGCGTGTAAGCTTTACAGTTTTGGTGTTAACCATTATATTCAAAAAACAAATTAGTAATAAATTAATTATAATTGCAAAAATTTATGTGTCAAGTATTTTCTAATGCAAGCTGATAGATTCCTCTCCACACAACCGCTGAGAGTAGAGAAAGGCTGTCCAAAAAGGAAAGTCAACACTTTGGACAGCCTTTGAAAATCAGTATATTAAATTTAAGAAATCTTCCATTTCGATATTGCCAAAGTAATACTTTATATCTATATCTTTTAATGCGTCTTGTAAGGCAGATTTATTATAGCGAACGTTTTTCAATTTTGTTTCAATATCCGCTACATCCCCCCAGCCAAAGAAATCCCCGTAAATTTTCACATTTTGAATACTGCCTTTATCAACTTGTAAACGAACATCAATGGTACCAACCGGGAAACGTTTTGAATTTTGAATATTGGATTTCGGTGATTTTCCGTAATTCCATTCCCATGTTTGATATTTCAATTTTGATAATTCCTCGATGTTTTTCCAATCTTCATCCGTCAGTACGTATTCTTTAATTTCACTGCCTTCCGCTTCAAATACATTTTCTAAAATAAACTGTTTAAACTCTTCAATCGTCATTTGCCGATCAATAAATTCGGAAATATTACCGACCCGAGCACGAACAGATTTAACACCTTTGGATTCAATTTTTTCCTTTTTCGGTTTCAATGCTTTTGTGACATTATCCAAATTGGAGTTTAACATCAAAGTTCCGTGGGTGTACATTCTGCCGCCCGTTGCAAATTGGGCAGTACCGGAAACTTTGCGACCGTCGATTTCAATATCGTTTCTCCCCATCAATTCTGCATTGGCACCTAGTTTTCGTAACGCATCAATTACCGGTTTCGTAAATTTTTTGAAATTATCTTGGATGCTATTGCCTTCATCTTTCGTAATAAAACTGTAATTTAAGTTGCCTAAATCGTGGTATACCGCACCACCGCCGCTCATTCGACGGACCACTTTAATATCATTTGCCTCAACGTACTCGGTATTAATTTCTTCAATCGTATTTTGATTACGACCGATGATAATTGACGGCCCGTTTACATAAAAAAGTAAATAAGACTCATTGATATCTAAATTTCTTAATATGTACTCCTCAATGGCCAGATTCATTTGCGGGTCATTTATTCCTTTATTATCAACGTACAGCATGTAAGACTCCTCCTATATCGTCCATATATCCCCAAGTTTGGCCAAGTGAATTGGTCCCTTGTATCGTTCACCGGCCTCCGAAACTAATTGTTCAAGATTGCCATAATGAGGCAAATGAGTCAAAATCAGTCTTTGGACTTGCGCTTGATCGGCTAATTTTCCTACATCCCTACTGTTCATATGGCCGGCTCTACTGCCATCCATGTTACCATAAAAATTACATTCGGACAAAAGAAGCGCTGCATCTTTTGCAAAATCGATAAATGCTTCTTGAAAAGCACTGTCACCGGTAAACACAAATACCTTTCCATCCGCTTCAATTCGGAATGAGAAGCACGGAACGGGATGGACAGTGCGTAAAAAACGGATCGAAAAAGGACCGATTTTCAACTCATTTTCCGGATCATAAGCTATCCCGATTGTAATATCTTTATAAGAAAGCTTTGCAAATGATTCCTTATCAAAATCGTGACCATAGATAGGAAGTGTTTTTTTATTCCCGGTCAAGTACATGTCAATTAAAAGTGCGTGTTGTAGTACACCAATATCGGCGTTATGATCGGGATGATAGTGGCTAATGATACAAGCATCAAGATCAGTTGGTTTTATATATTGTTGAAGTTTTGACAATACCCCGCTTCCACAATCTATTAAAAGATTGAAATCGTCATGCTCTAATATGTACCCGGCACTCGCTTCATTCACTTTCGGATACCCGCCCCACGGACCAATAATGGTTAATTTCAAAAAAGATACCTCCTATACCAAGTATTCTAAAATTCACTATACTACATTATTCGAACTATTTCCTAATCTAAAGGTTCTTTTTAACGTCGACAAAATTACCGTAGTGGCTACCCATCTATCTACCACACATTACCCCAAATCTTTCGATAACAAATTTTGACTCGCGGATAGAATAAATAATTTGTTTTAATACACAGTTGCATTTTTCGTCTTGTTATAATACAATGGTAATACAAATTAAAAAAGGGGCGATTCAAATGATTTTAAGTATTCTCGAATTTTTCCAAAACCTACCTTCAAAGTATTGCCAAAAATGCGGCGAAGAAATTGAGGAACAACATGAATGTTATGGAAATGTTTGCCATAAATGCATCGGCTTAAAAGATATGGACTAATCTTAAAATAATCAGAAAACAGGCAAAGTTAAAAGGTAAACTTATAAGTGGAACACTAAAAAGCTGTCTCATCATAATAGAATCAGATGAGACAGCTTTTTTCATTTTCTATATTCCTTATTCATTTAATCTGTTTAAAATAACATTTGCCAATGCTTCGATGAATTGATCGTGATCGTTTGGCATTTCCGGGCGGTAATAGCTTGCTCCAATTTCTTCACAGACGATTTGGCATTCTGTATCATTATCAAATAGGACTTCCAAATGTTCTGCAACAAACCCGATTGGGCAATAAATAAATGCTTTATAGCCTTTTTCCTTATGTAAATCTTTTGTTAGGTCTTGCACATCAGGACCTAGCCAAGGCTCCGCTGTTTGACCGGCACTTTGCCAACCAACAGCATACGCATCAATACCGGCTTTCTCAGCTATTAATTTTGCTGTCATGGCTAATTGATCGGGGTACGGGTCACCGGCTTGTAAAATTTTTTCCGGCAAGCTGTGTGCCGAGAAAATGACAACGGAATGATTGCGCTCTTCTTCCGGCATTTTTTCTATCGTAGCTTTTAATTGATTTACCCAAAAATCAATAAATTTCGGTTCATCATACCATTGGTCAACGGAAACGATCTGGATTCCACCGAGTTTATCGGCTGTTTTTTTCGCCCGTTCATTATATCCCTTAATACTAAAGGTCGAATAGTGCGGTGCTAAAACAATGCTGACAGCTTCAGTAATTCCTTCTTTATGCATTTCTTTTACCGCATCTTCAATAAACGGATGAATATGTTTTAAACCGATAAACAATTGGAATTCAACTTTATTTTGAACTCGATTTAAATGTTTCGTTAACTTTTCTGCCTGGGATTTTGTTATTTCAGCCAGTGGTGAAATACCGCCAATTGCCCGGTAACGACTTTTTAAATCCTCAATTAATTCATCTGCGGGTCTTCTGCCATGACGAATATGTGTATAGTACGGTTCAATATCCTCTTCTGTATACGGGGTTCCATAAGCCATAACGAGAAGCCCCATTTTTTTCTTGCTCATTCGTATCACCTCGTATTTATTTTGCCGAAAAGCCGTCCTATTATCACTACAGACCTTCACCGTTATTGTTTAAATTCATGAATAAATTGGGTTAACCGTTTTATTGTTTCCGGCTTTATATCAGGGAAGATTCCATGACCTAAATTAAAAATATATCCCGGTTGTGTAATACCTTGAGTTAGAATGTCAGACACCCGCTCTTCAATTACTTCCCAAGGTGCAAGAAGGACAGCGGGATCAAGGTTTCCTTGTAAGGTTTTCGTAATTCCCATCGCCCTGGCATCGCGAATTTCCAACCGCCAGTCCAGTCCAATCACATCAACAGGTAAATCATTCCATTCCATTATTAAGTGACTTGCACCGACACCGAACAAAATGAGCGGGACATTTTCCTTTTTTAATTCAGAAAAAATCCGTAACATTGTCGACTTCATAAAATTCCGGTAATCCTGAACATTTAATGCACCCACCCAGGAATCAAAAATTTGGATTGCACTGGCTCCGGCATGAATTTGTGCTTTTACATAAGCGATCGTCATGTCTGCCAGTTTCTCCATTAACAAAAACCAAGCACGAGGCTCACCATACATAAACGCCTTTGTTTTATTATAGTTTTTCGACGGACCGCCTTCGATCATATAACTCGCCAAAGTAAACGGTGCCCCGGCAAACCCGATTAGCGGGACGGTCAATTGTTCGGTTGTTAATAACCGGATCGTATCCAACACAAACGGGAGATCATGTTCCGGATCGATTTGCCCCAATCTTTCAACATCTTGGTATGTCCGAATCGGCTGATCAATGACCGGACCGAACCCGCCTTTAATTTCAACGTTCACACCCATAGCAGGTAACGGTGTCATAATATCCTTATATAAAATAGCCGCATCTACACCATATTGTTCAACCGGCAGTCTCGTCACGTAGGCACAAAGTTCCGGTTGATGGGTGATTTCAAATAAAGAGTATTTTTCTTTCAATTTCCTGTATTCCGGTTGTGACCGTCCTGCCTGCCGCATATACCAGACCGGAATATGATTTGTTTTTTCCCCTCTGGCAGCTTTTAAGAAAGTGTCATTTTTTAGTCTGGACATATACAGTAATCACCTTTCGTATTTTTATCGGGCTGGTAGCAAGTTTCGATTATAACATTGCCAAACCAATTGTATGTACTATGGTTCAAATAAATATTTTCAATAAAAAGTTAGAAAAATTTTGTTATTAAATTATAATAGTTATAAATAGACCATCATCACTATACATGTTTTTACGGTCATTGTATAGATTTCATTAATATTTGTCATAAATTTGTTAAATTACCATTATTATTTTATAATAATCATTTTAAAAACCGACATGTATTCAGTAGGGGCCTATCATCCGCTCTACACCGCTACGAGTGGAATCAACTTAAACGGTTTGGCTAAAATCAAATTTTGCAATAAAATAATGATTACATTCTAATTTAACCATACCATTAACGACAATTTGTTTAAAACGAATATGCTCATAAAATGAGGTGAAATATGATGAAATATGTCTATTTAACGACAGGTACTGCAGACTTTTTACAAAAAATCGCCGAGAAATTCAAAAAAGAAAACATTACCTTGTTCTACGGGTCTGATCATGCTCTATTGTTCCACGAAACAAACGGGAAAACTGTGTTCCAAATGCCAAGAAAATACGAAATCTTGGAATCTACCGGTAGTGTTCCGGTCAAAGGATATGCACTATTCCACTATATTCCGGTCAGAGATGAAGATTCTCCGGTATTTGAACATGAATTAAGCAAACGCCCCCGTAGATTGGACAATGCAGACGAATTTCTTGCAGCCCGCATTTTACGGCCAATGAAAAATCATACGTATCTTATTATTACCTTCTGGAAAAGTAAAGAAGCTTTTAAGGCATGGAAAGATATGGAAGAATTTGCTTTCCCCGACGAAAAAGACAGAAGTATTGAGGTTAATAAAATAAAAATGTATGCCGGACCATCCTATTTGAACGAATATTATATTGGTCTGAATGAAATCGATGAATAATTCTATACGAATCAGGGGGATGAATATGTTGGAAAAAGCTTATCAATTATTGGAAAAAAATTATGATCACATGGTAAAAATAAGAAGATATTTGCACCAACATCCGGAACTGTCATTTAAAGAATTTGAGACAGCAAAATATATCGCAAATTTTTATAAAAATTTAGGTGTCCAAGTTCAAACAAATGTCGGTGGAAATGGCGTAGTTGCCCGTATCCGTTGCGCTAAACCGGGAAAAACCGTTGCATTGCGGGCAGATTTTGACGCTTTACCAATTCAAGATGAAAAAGACGTTCCTTATAAATCAACCGTTCCCGGCGTGATGCATGCTTGCGGTCATGACGGACATACTGCGACATTATTATCTGTTGCCAGCATCATTTTCGATTTGAAAGATGAGCTTTCCGGGGAATATGTTTTTATCCATCAACATGCGGAAGAATATGTTCCGGGCGGGGCAAAGTCAATGATCGAAGACGGCTGTTTGGACGGAGTGGACGTTATATTTGGAACTCACCTATGGTCTACGGAACCGGTCGGACAAATTTCTTTTCGTACGGGGCCGATTATGGCTGCCGCCGATCGCTTCTCAATTACGATAAACGGGAAAGGCGGACACGGAGCCTATCCCCATGCTGCCAAAGATCCAATAGTAGCCGCCAGCCAACTTGTCCTAAATTTGCAACAGATTGTTAGTCGATTCATTGATCCGATTCAGTCTGCAGTCGTCACCATTGGGCAAATAAATGGCGGACATGCATTTAATGTAATTCCGGATAAAGTGGAGTTAACAGGAACGGTACGGACGTTTAACGAAGAAGTTCGCAATCAGATTGAACAATTCATTGAAAAAATGATTAAGAGCAGCTGTCTCACCAATGATTGTACATATGATTACCATTATTTTCGAGGATATCCGCCTGTCGTTAACCATAAAGAGGAGACGGAATTTCTCGCCAAATGTGCCGGAAATGTACCGGGAGTCACTAATGTAATAGAATGTGAGAAACGGATGGTCGGTGAAGATTTTGCCTATTACTTGCAGCATGTGAAAGGTACTTTCTTTTTCACCGGGGCAAAACCAGTTCATGAGAAAGACTGTTTTCCACATCATCACCCGAAATTTGATATTGATGAACAAGGAATGTTAATAGCAGCAAAAACATTATTCACTGCAGCTGCGCAATATCAAAATCAAATTTAAAAGTTATGGCACCATACAGGCAAGGAATGGCACGGAAATTTTTCTAATATTTTGTAAAGACCCGAAATAAAATACTCCTGATATGATCTTGATGTAATATCAGGAGTATTACTTATTTTATGAAAAAACTTCTATTCTATGAAATTCATTATCTATCTATACGACTACAAAAACTGCCGGGAAGGGGAGCAAGCAAATCCCCCCTGATCATTCAACCCTAATATTTTTTAAATTATTAAAATAACGCATTCGGTAAGAAAATATCGCCGTTTCCCCTAATCTGTCCAGCAATTTATAATTTGCATAAGCGCCCACCGCGGCACCGATTCCCGGCACCATTTGCAGCATTTTCACAAAATCAATATGATCGCGATATTCTTGCTGAAATGTTTGCCAATCAAGATCAACGAGCCGCTCTTTTTCTCTATCCCAATTTTCAATTATTTCCAAAGTCTCAATCCGTTTTTCATCACTGGAAAAAGCAAGTTGGAAAACCATTAATAAAAAGAGTCGTTCCTCATATTGATCTAAAGGATAGTGATAAATTTTTGCCACATCATAAAGAAATTTCAACTTTATTGATAAAAGAAGCGGAAAATCGGCCAACCCAAGTAAAATCCCCCCTGCACCTGTTCCGGCGCCTTCCACGGTCGCAGCTTTTCGATATTTATCCAATTGCTCTTTAATCAGTGCTTCTTTTTCTTCCAATGAATATGTTTTTGGAAAGTCATTGGTAAAAAGAAGATTTGAACCGGATAGTACCGCAGTGACCATTTTTTTCACAGCCTCAGTGATCACGTTTTGAGCTTTTTCAGGTATCAGTTGACTCATCTTATTTTGTGCTTGTTTGGAAATCCGGTTCAAAAGACTCCCTTTCTTTCGGATTTCTCTCTGCCATTGTAAAAGCTCATCATAAGCTTTTCTTTCATATTCCATCTCCTGACCACCTCGTATATGAATCAATCCAGTTTTTCAATTCGTTTTTTACAATAAAGAAAAAGAAAAGCATAGCAAAATCCACTTAAAACAAGAAACAACAGGAGCCCTCTTTGAAATTCAAATGAGGTAATGAAGCTAACCGTAAAAATAATATTTTGTGTCCATAATATATTTAACATGATTTTTAAAAAGGCTTTTTTCTTTGTGTCTTCACCGACCGGGTAAAGATCCGGCCAAATGACCGCATCATAATGTTTCCATAGGCTAATCAGTTGGAAACCGGTCAAATAAATAAAAAGTATCGCGATCGCAAAAGCAATATATGAACCGTTCAAGCCCCAAATAAGCAGAGCAGCAATGACAGTTAATCGCATAAACAAACCGAAATAATCACCGCTCCTGAAAAAAGTTCGAACAAAGAGAAACGAATACGTGCTGCTTGGTGTCCAGCGGCGACTTTTCATAAACATATCCGCCCATTTTCTGCGTTTTATCCGGTTTCGTAATTGTGGGACGTCCGTAAATAAATTCGCAATCCGGTAAAAAAACGCCATTCTTCGCTCTTCATTAACAATCAACCGTTCCCACGGGAGCCCGCTGTTTTTCATTTTGTTACGAAAATAGACTGCATAAATAACGAAAATGATGCAGACAATCGCAAAAAGCGCAAATCTTTTATTGATAAAAAAGAACACCAGTAAACCGTTTAATAACAGTCGTACAGTTAAATCCCATGTAACCGATGCCTGATCCGTATCGTAATCAACTTTCCAGCGAGTATAAAGATTGAGAAATTGAAGCAAAACCAGTAAGCCACTAAAGACAAGCAATGCTTTTCCGGTACCGGTTGTTTGCAAATAAATGGGTATCAAAATAAGCAAAACAATGAACGTAATAGATAACCGCCACAGGACTGTTAATATGTACGCTCGGACAAAATAACTTGTCAAATTTGTTTCTATTGGAAGCAAAAATACTTTATCAGCCTCCTTTAAAAACGTAATAACCGTCCCATTCGTTAATAATAAGGCAAAAACAACCGCAAAAAGTCCGGCTGTCGGGAATGTTTCATCCAACGTTGCTACCCAGTCTTTATAATAGTATGCCCCGCCACCAACGGCAAAAAGTAATACAATTAAAAGATGGTCATTAAATATGTACCTACCGTAACGAAGCAACTCTTTTAAGCGCTCCATGAATCTTTCATTCCAAAGTCGATCTCTATTCATCTTTGGTGTCTTCCTTTGTCAATTGAATGTATAAATCGTCCAAACTGGCATCCTTTAAGTTGAATTGTTTCCTCAGCTCTTCCATCGTCCCTTTTGCTTTGATTTCCCCATTATGTAAAATAACGAAACGGTCACAATATTTTTCTGCTGTTGCTAAAATATGCGTAGACATTAAAATACCCGCTCCCTTGCTTTGCCTTGTTTGTAAAAGTTGCAAGAGACTTTGTATAGCTAACGGATCCAATCCTACAAACGGTTCATCAATAATATAAAGTTCAGGTTCCACTAAAAATGCCGACATGATCATGACCTTCTGTTTCATTCCTTTAGAAAAATGGGAGGGAAACCATTTTAGCCTTTTTTGCATTCGAAACTCTTTCAGTAATTGATCGATTCGCCGGTTATATTCATCCTCCGGCACCCCATAAGCCATGGCTGTCAATTTTAAATGCTCTTCCAGGGTTAATTCATCATACAAGACCGGTGTTTCCGGAATATAGGAGAATTTTTTTCGATAACCGTCACGATCTTCATGAATCGTCTTTCCGTTTATACGAATTTCCCCTTTTTTTGGTTCCATTAAACCGATAACATGCTTGATAGTCGTACTTTTGCCGGCCCCATTAAGTCCAATCAGTGCCACTATCTCCCCCTTTTCAATTTCAAAACTCACTTCATTTAACACATTTTTTTTCGTATAACCGCCTGAAAGCGACCGAACTTCTAGTAAGCTCATGATCATTCTCCTTTACATTGCTTAACAGTCAAAGATATCTTTATGTTTCCTTTGAATTATTTTTCGTTGCTTGTCCAGTATATTAATTTTAGTTTAGCAAATTTACGGCAGATAAAAAAATTTTTTCTGTCGTCGTATGATTTTTTTAAATCTGGTTATGCTAATTTTTGAAGGGAAAATAACTTTTATTCAAATGGGGTGTTTACGAAAGATACTGAACTCGTTTTAAAAAGAGCTATGCATTCAGAAAACCCACTTCAATAAATGGTGTTTGTCAAAGATCATCAACCGAAGTCGTTCATAATTTTTATGAAGAAACGGGGATGATGAGCTTGAATGCTTTAGATTCTTTAGAAACCTGCCTGATTGAGTAGTAACAAACCCGCTTTCATTTTCCCTTCGCACGGGCAAGACCAATGTTCAGTTACTGAACACAGGTCTTGCCTTTTTTACGTTAATGTTTACATTTTCAACAGAGATTATCTGCACTTTCCTAAAAAGTCGGACATCAGAAGATTTTCCTGTTCAATCCTCATCTACTTTTACCCATTCTTGGTAATATATGATAAAATAGGTAACAATATGAAATTAGAAAGGATGATAGAAATGTCGGATTGTATTTTTTGTAAAATTTTAAACGGAGAAATTCCATCTGCTAAAGTATATGAAGATGAAAATGTCTTGGCGTTCCTTGATATTTCTCAAGTGACAAAAGGACATACGCTTGTCATTCCGAAAACCCATCAGGCAAATATTTATGAATTAACTCCGGATGTAGCAAGCAAGCTGTTCTCTGCCGTACCGAAAATTGCAAACGCTATTAAAAATGCATACAATCCAATTGGGTTAAATTTATTAAACAACAATGGAGAATATGCTGGACAATCCGTTTTCCATTATCACGTCCATTTGATTCCGCGATATGGTGAAGATGACGGCTTTGGTGCCGTTTGGAAGACGCATACAAGCGAGTATACAAAAGAAGATTTGCAAAAGATCGCTAAATCGATCGCCGACCAAATATGATTATGCTCATATAATAAAAAGAGAAGAAACAAATGGTCTTTTAAAATAGATCGTTTTCATACAGATGAGCAAACATGCATACAGCACGTGTATCAAAACTTCTTTTCCAGACTTTTTGAAAAATATCTTTTATCGAAAAGAAACGTATGTTATAATACAGTCAAACCAACTCGCTTTTGATCATAGGATACAAAAGGAGTTAAGTTGAGAAGAGAACAGCGGAGGAGAGAATAGAGATGAAAACAAAAGAATTAGTTATTATGGCTTTATTTGTGGGGATTGGGGCTGCATTGCATATATTGATCCCCGGTATAGGTGCAGGGGGCATGAAACCGGATTTCAGTTTACTAATGATGTTTTTGGCAATTATTCTATTTCCCGATAAGAAAAATGTTATCCTACTCGGTCTGGCAACCGGAATTATCTCCGGATTAACAACAGGTGTACCAGGTGGCTTTTTTCCAAACATCATTGATAAATTTATCTCGGCTTTTGCATTTTACGGGTTGTTCCTTCTAGTCAAAAAGAATCGTTCCATTATTAGCAATGCTGTATTAACGGCTATTGGCACGATTATTTCAGGAACTATATTCCTTGCTTCTGCATTTTTAATAATCGGATTGGATGGTGCATTCATGTTAATGTTTACAACAATTGTGTTGCCAACAGCTTTGTTGAACACAATCGCCATTGTTATTGTCTATCCAATCGTCGCGAAAATCATGGAAAGAAGCAAAATGACCTTCGCCTAATTGCTTTTCAGTGAAAGAGAACTTGGAAAGTAACCCAAGTTCTCTTTCCTTTACCCAAAAGCGTACTTTTTAAAATTTACGGAATTTTCGACCGATATACAAATCTTTTCTAAAAATTTACGTAAAACTTTTTTGGTGCGACCATAAAGTTATATTATAAAAACAAAAAATTTTTTCAAAATAAAAAGGATTTTTTGTGATCAATGTAGAATTTTGAAATAATATAATAAAATTTTTTGAAACATACATGACAGAATAGTGTAAAAAGGGAAATAGGTAAAAGGTCGGAATTTGTTCAATTTGAAATGAAGTGTTATTTTTATTGGGTTTACTACACGTCCCGAGTCGCCTAAAGGCTCGGATGCCTGAGTTTTCATTAATTTTTTCTTTTTTACCACAATGTTAAATCAAAAAGTAGAAGGTGATGATATGGAAGATTTTTCAAAACTTGAAGCGCTTTTATTTACACAAAAAATTTCACAATTGGGAAAAGCACTTTGGAAGGCCATAGAAAAAGACTGGCAACAATGGATCAAACCATACAATTTGAACATCAACGAACATCATATTTTATGGATCGCCTACCATTTACACGGAGCATCTATATCCGATATTGCCAAATTTGGTGTCATGCATGTTTCAACTGCTTTCAATTTTTCAAAAAAGTTGGAAGAAAGGGGTTACTTGACTTTTTCCAAGAAGGTCGAGGATAAAAGAAATACGTATATCCGTTTAACGGAAAAAGGCGAAAACCTTATCATTGAATTACTAGAGAAATTTGATCCGTCAAAACATGCAATTTTAATGGGTGCTAAGCCTTTGAAAGATATTTATGGCAAATATCCCGATATATTAGAGTTAATAGCCATCGTCCGTAATATATACGGTGATGACTTTATGGATATTTTCAAAAAAACATACACAGATATAGAAAAACTGAACATACATCATAAGGATATAAAAGAAAAAGATAACAAGGAAAAAGAAGTGGTTTAGCCGAGTAAGCATTTCTTAAATTCGGTCATTAACTCAACATAAAGATATTGTTGTAAACAGGATTCAACGGTTTCTTTCACCTCCAGTTTTCTGTTCAATTTATCAGAGAACTCTTTAAGAAGCGGATAAAAATATAATAATCCTTCCGCTTTTTGTTCTTGGAGTTTATTGTTCATATATTCACAAAGCTGTTGGAATTCCAAAACTTCTTCCGGCCCTAGTTTTTTCTGAATGATTAATTTTGTGAAGGGGTAATCATTAGTATTCACGATCTCAAGTAGTAATTGTTGATAATATTCCAGCCTTTCGATCCGCTTTAACAATTCATCCATCATTGTCTATCATCCTTCAACTTGTCATCTTTTGTCATCTTCCGTCAAAATCTTTTTTCATTTTCTCATTGATTTTTTATGAAACCCGCTGTAAAGTATGTTAGTACTTAAATGATTTGGCATCTGTATGCAAAACAACATGTCCAAGTTCGACCAAACATTATCACAATCATTTAAGACGGTTGTTTTCGAATCCATATAGTCTTTAATACCATCGCAGTTATGATAGAATTTATCTTTTGACTAAATCCTGATAGAAGCTAAGAAAAATTTTTTACCTTTAGGGTTGGGATTTCAACTGTACTTATTATACTACAGGTAGATGGAGATATTTCATACTGGCTTCTAAATATTTGTTCATTGATTATACATATATTTTTACTTTGCTTTTGATGTATATTATATTACATTATTAATATCTATTTAAAACGGAATTACCTCTTAATACTTTAAAACTTCTTTTCATTTATCGAAAAAAAGTATTATTGAGTAAAATAGTGTATACTACGCAATTTTGACCATCAAAGAATCTTAATTTCTAATGAAGTGGATGTTAAGGGTGAAGAGTGATTTAATATAGAGAAAGTTATGCTTGACGTACTGGGAGGGGATGCTTTTGCTTATTGTTTTTCTTATTTTAGCCACTATTATCATTTTTTATTTGAATATTCTTATGTATAGATTTTGTATCCAAAAAGAGATCCCGGAAGAGAAACATCATACCATCATCCATACTACAAATATTTCTACGATAATTTTATTGCTCTCATCATATGTGGCGATGTTATTTACATAAAATGAACTTCTATCAGTGGGGCATCTCTCCCCACTGATGGTTAGTTGAACAAATCGGACTTATGCGGGCAGCCCGTCCCCCACCTATCTTCTTTGTAAATTTGAAAATCTTGAGGTGGAGGACTTGACTTGCTGTTAAGGTGTGATAAATTTTTGGGGCAATCCAGTGGATGAATTGCCCCTTTACTATTTTTCCTGTCGTCTCGATTTAAGCCAATACAAGTTGACTATGCAAGTATGGCAAAACGGTGCCGGAATTTCTTCTACCTGCATTATTTACCAAATGTACGCTGCACCAACGATGATAAGCAAGATAAACAAGACAACAATCAATGCAAATCCTCCGCCATGATATCCTTCAGACATAATGACACCTCCTTTATACATTCACTTGTTTATCACTTAAGGTTCATTTTTCCTATTACAAATACGAACACCCTACAATGATTAATAAAATAAACAGCACGACAATTAGAACAAACGGGCTGGCATTCGGTACTGTCATCTGTCATACCTCCTTTATCGAATTCAATATATCCTATGTATTTGTGCAAAAATTGTTTAGTGAAAACACCTAGTTTATACAGCGAAACTTCCATCGGTGAGTCATCTATCCCCCCACTGATGGTTAGTTGAACTAATCGGACGCATGCGGGTAAACAGTCCCCTCCATATCTTTTTTTAATCTCGAAAATTTTAACATGGGGGACTTGACTCGTCGTTAAGGTAGAAAAAAATATCCAGTTATTTGACGGTTACCAATTTCCCGAAATATGACAATTGATCCTGTAATTTCAACTGATACAGAAAATAATTTTTTTGTTTGTTTGTTTTTATTATGATATAGTTAAATTTGTGGTAAAATGAAACAAGCATTAAATCAAATGATTAGGAGTTGTTCAATCTGATGAAGAAGAAATACCTGTTAACTTTTACATTGGCAGCCGGTCTACTCACTTTAACTGCTTGCAATAACGGGAAAGCAATTGTTGAGTCGGATGCGGGAAATATTAGCCAAGATGAGTTCTACCAAACACTGAAAGATCGATATGGCGAATCCACTCTGAAAGAACTTGTATACAAACAAGTTTTGTCTGACAAATATAAGGTTTCTGATAAAGAAGTAGATAATGCATTAAAACAATACAAGGACGCTTATGGAGATAATTTCCAAAGTTGGTTAGCTCAAATGGGCATTTCAAGTGAGGATGAATTGAAAGACATTCTTGAATTTTCACTACTCCAAGAAAAAGCGGCAAAAGATAAAATCAAAGTGACAAATGATGAGTTAAAGGAACAATACGGGATTGAAACAAAAACGGTAACGGCACGCCATATTCTTGTTGCTGATGAAGAAACGGCAAAACAAGTGAAACAAAGATTAGCTAATGGTGAAGATTTCGCCGCATTGGCAAAAGAACTGTCAACAGATACAGCGACAGCTGAAAAAGGCGGAGATTTAGGTGAGTTGAACCCTGATCAACTTACTCGTGAGTTTACAGTTGCCGCCTATAAGCTTAAGGAAAATGAAATTAGTGATCCGGTCAAAACGGACTATGGCTACCATATCATCCAAGCAACAAAAGTAACAGAGAAAAAAGATGTCAAATCATTTGACAAAATGAAATCAGAACTGGTAGATAAAGTGAAGCAATCAAAACTTGATTCAGCTACCGTTCAAAAAGCTGTGGATGAAGCAGTTAAAAATGCAGATGTAAAAATCAATGACAAAGACTTGAAAGACATTTTGAAAAATTCCGTTGAGACAGGATCTAAAAAATAATGATCCTCCTTCATCCACAATTTCAATCGAAGGATGAAGTCAATATTCACAACAACAGCTTTCCCATGAGGTCAAAATTATCGACCACGCTTGGGAAAGCTGTTTTTTTCCTCCTTATGCTTCATGAAACAGTTTCCGTTTTTCCCTTTCTTCTTCCATTCTTTTTATATAAATGCTTCCTTCTTGCTCTGCTTCTCTTAACTCCATTTCCTTTTCTTCCCGATTGGTTCGAATCGTCATATATGCACTGATCACAATACCGGCCACAACCAACCAAATCCAAAATGGGACAACCATAAACGAAACCTCCTATCCTTTAAAACTATTATTTGTACAAGTATATTCATATAGGAGATTTTTTATGACAAGCTATTCTTGAAAGCTTGGTTTGTAAAAAGATCGGTTGTCCAAGGCAAATAACCGTTCACTGAAATCACCGGGTTTTGTTTTATCAAGAACCCGGTTTAACATATTAATTTTGGCATCAAGATTGTCAATATAATGTAAAACCTCTGCTTCTCGGATCAGCGGCGGCTTCGGACTCCCCCATTCAGCTTTTCCATGATGACTGAGGATTAAATGTTGCAAGACAGTAACCTCTTCGCCGGTAATTTCTAATTCATCGGCTGCTTTTCCAATTTCACCGACCATTAAGGTGATATGTCCAAGCAATGTTCCTTCTATTGTATAAGATGGTGATACTGGACCCGATAATTCAATGACTTTGCCTAAATCATGCAAAATCACACCGGCATATAACAGATCTTTATTCAGACTCGGATAAAGCGCGACAATCGCTTTTGCCAAATCGAGCATGGATACAACATGATAAGCAAGACCGGAGTAATATTCATGATGATTTTTCGTGGCCGCCGGGTACTCCAAAAACGGCTTTTCATATTTTTTCATCAAATAACGGGTAATCCGCTGAATTTTCGGATTGGTCATTTCAAAAATGCATTGATTAATTTTACTAAGCATTACATCTGCTTCAACCGGTGCTTTTTCAATAAACATGTCCACCGGAATGTTTTCTTGCGGGGACAGCGTTCTAATTTTCCGAATCCGCAATTGTAATTTCCCCCGATAACTTTGAATATCACCCATTACTTTAACAATCGTTTGTTCAACATATGTCTTTTCTAGCTCTTCGGTAATATCCCAAAGTTTTGCTTCAATGGCCCCGGTTTTATCTTGGAGAATTAATGTTAAAAACGGTTTCCCGTTACTGGCCATTCCTTTGGCAGCACTTTTAATTAAAAAATATTGTTCAACCTGTTCACCAGCCTCATAAAAGCGGACTCCTTTAGTCATACACGTTCCTCCCGACTCCTATTAACTTATTTACCATAATGAATAGATTTTACGTCATTTTTATCGAATTCCCGAACTCTATTATTATTCAAAATTCAAAGGAAAACGACCGATTGCTGTCTACCATAATAGCTTTTAAAAATATTATGGCATGTAAAGAAAAGAATTTGAACACCGGATTCAGCAGAAATTTCCTTTAACAAGTACATCATTTGGTCTCGCCGGTCTTCATCAAAATGAACAAAACCATCATCAATAATGAACGGGTATGGGTTTTGCTTATGACTAAGAACAGCCAAGGCAAAGCGCAAACTGATATACAATTGTTCTCCTGTTGCCTGACTAACTTCATTAGGAGTAAAAAGCATACCATCCTTTCGTTCGACAAACAGTTGGTCACTTTCTTGATCAAGAAAAATCTGCTTATAAGCCCCGTCGGTGATAAAAGAAAAATATTTAGAAGCCTGTAAAAGAACCTTTGGAAGACGTTCAACCTTATATTTTTCCATCCCCTTTTGCAATACATATTTTGCCGTCTGAAACACAGCCCATGTTCGCGCCATTTCTTCCAGTTCGTATTTTTCTTGATGAAATTGATGTAACAGTTCTGTATAGGTACCGCCTTCTTCTATCAACGTGATTTCATGGCGAATAGATACCCGTTCTTTCTCTAATTGTTCAATTTCTTTGCCTATCGCCTCTTTTATTCGGTTCAATTCGGTAAATGTTGTTTCATCCACATAGGAAGGGATAAGGTTCATTCCATCCGGAAGATTTAAGTTCGAATGAGCCAACTGTTTATTAACAAGTTCGAATTCATTCAATAACTCGTTCCGTTTTTCATTTTTTTCTCCAACTAAGTAAAATTGAGCTTCCGTTTCAACGTTTGCTTGTTGGAATAATACGTTAATTTCCTGTTCGACTTGCTTCAATTCCGCTTTACATGTCGCAATTTGGTTAACGAGCTCTTGTTGTTTTGCCAGTTTCTCAGCTTGAATTTTCTCAAGCTCCAATTGTTTATTCAATTCTGTTTTGAGCAGCAGTACTCTTTCCTCATAGTTTTGCGAGGAAGCATGAAAAAGCCAATCATATTTTGATAAAATCGCTTCTTTTTCTGTCTGGATCATTTTCAAATGCTCAATTTGTTGGGACATTCGTTGTTTTTCGTTCCAGCGTGTTTTCAACTGTTCAAGCAGTGTAAAACATTCCATTAAATGATGTTTCGCCATATAGTCCGGTAAAAAGTAACTTCTTCCCATTTCCAGCAATTCATCATTGATGGCCCTTGTTTCATTCTCCCAATGTTCAAAACTTGCAACTAATTCGTCAAATTGCCGTTCTAATTGTTCGAGCCGAATATTCTCAATTTCTTCCTGTTTAGCAATAAGCTGATCTTTATTCAATTTTTCACGGGCTTGTTCAATGTCTTCTGAAGTGATCTGAATTTCATCATATTTCTTTTCCAATTGCCTCTTTTTCAAAATTAATGGTTCATTCATTTTGATCGTTGCATCCGACGCTTTTCTCCATCCTGTTATGACGAGAAACAGGGAAAATAAAACTGAGGCCGATAAAATTCCCAAAGCTATTTGCCAATAATCAAACCAAAATAAGGCAAGAGTAATCATACAAATACAACCAAACACAAACAGTAAGGTCGTTTTTCCTGATTTTTTAATCGATTGTTTGTTCTGTAGCTGGGATAGTTGACTGTCAATCCACTTCAGTTCGCTTTCAATTTCATTTATTTCTTGCTCCTGCTTAAGTACATTCTCCAAATGAAGCCGTTCTTTTTTATTTAAGCGGCTGCGAGCAAGTTCATTTACAAATGATTTTTGCTGCTTTAATTTTTGCCCCAGTTCATTTTCATTTTTCTCCAGTTCCCTTTTTCTTTCATCCAGATGAATTTGTTTCTTTACCAGCTTCATGATTTGATCTTTTTTGGCAAAACTTAAGTCAAATTGCTTGATCGCTTCTAGATCACCTTGATAATGTAACTTAGTCTTTATTTGCAGCAACTCATCCTCAATTTGGTTGATTTGGACGGCTAGCTCTTTCAACTTTCCGGCTTCTTGACGGTAATTCGGTAAATCCTCGACAATGAATTGGATTGGTTCTTTATTCTCCGTAATCCGTTCATCTACTTCAATCGTTTCGAGCTCTTTTGTTATTTCCTCCAATTGTTCATTTAACGGGACGAGCCGTTTTTTTGTTGTACGTAATTCAGCTGCCAACTTTTCATAACGGGTAATTCCGTTACTTGGAAACTGAAATTCACCCAGTTCCGTGAGTTTCTCCTCAAGATTTTTTCTCTGCATAAACAACGGATATATCCGATTCCATTCTTTCTTTTCAAAAATTTCCTGTTGAATATCCGCCATTTGTTTCCGTTTAGCTTCCAGTTGGTTATCCGTGTTCGTTAAATTTTGCAACAAAGTTTCATAGTTTATAATTTTTCTCTTGGCATCCTTTAATTGATTGTCCAGCACCTTCATCTTTGCTATTTGTTTATTGATGTCCGGCCTTGATCCGTTTGGTTTAAACAGCTTGTCCATTTCTTTATCAAGGAACTGATCTGTTTCCATAATTTGTTCCGTTCCAATCGCGCTTGTCGAGAATAAAAATTTCCCAAGCTCTTCCCCTTTCACCTTTTGGACATTTTGTAACCCATGAATATCAAAGGAATAGATTGATTGATAGGTCGATTTTTCCATACCACCCAAAATCACTTGCAACAATTCTTCATCACCGATTGTGCCGTCTTCAAGTTTTACCGTTACATCACCGATTGCTTTTCCTTTCACCCGTTCAATTTGGACAATGCCCCAATCAGGGTCTTCCAAAACAATCCGACCGCCATATTTGGAACTTGTTTTCGGTTCATATCGTAATTCACTTTGTTGTTTCAATGGAAAGCCGAAAAGAATGCTATGGATGAAAGACATGATGGTAGACTTGCCTGCTTCATTTTTTCCATAAATCAAAGAAAATGGCTGTAACTTTAGATAGTATTGTTCAAACTTTCCGTACCCATAGATGACTAACTCTTTTATAATCATTATCTTCACCCCTCGCGAAAAACATTTTTCATCCGTGGCAGCACGCCTAGTTCCGGCTTTTTTACCCTTTTAATAGACGAAAGAGGAGTTTTTCAGCCTCATGTAAAATTTGTTGTTGTTCTCCCTCGGTTAAAGGGGCTAAATATTTTCTTGCTTTCGGATGATCAAAAAGAAAAGAGAGCGGTTCTTTTATATCAACATGTTGAAATTGCTTTGATAATTCTTGAAAAAAATCATCGGAAATAACTTGCCTGTTCGTGTCATTTTCCTGAATATCGAGTTGATAAATCCAAATAAAACAATCTTGCTGTTCTTCACCTTCTTGTAATAGTTGTAACATATCTTCAAGATCGATACGGTCTGTCAATACATCAAATTGGTTTTCATTAAAATTTATTTGCAAAAAAACATTGGTCCCCTTTTGCCGCCAGTAATCCTTTATTCCGATGATGGTTTGATAAAAATCATCAAAACAACGAAACGGTTCTTTTTCGGTTAATTCCCACGTTTCCCAACGGATCGGAGCTGTTTCGATAAATTTCCATCTCGTTTCAAAATGATCCATCTCGATTAAGTAACAACCTTTTGCACCCGTTTCGTTTTTATGTCTTCCTTGAATATTACCGGGATACACGATCATCGGCTCTTTATGTAAAATTTGTGATTTATGAATATGTCCAAGTGCCCAGTAATCAAAATCCTTTTCGATTAACTCCTTCACTTTAAATGGAGCATAGCTGTAATGAGCGAGATTATTTGAATCGTGGCCATGCAAAATACCGATATGATAATCCGCTCCGTCTTTTTTTTGGTAATGATCAATCATCCGTTCAAAGACATGTTTCTTTGGATAACTGAAGCCGTAGAAATGGATGCGTGTTTTATTTTTCGTTTCATATGGAATGACCTCTACCGTGGCCGGAAACTGGTAAACATTTTTAGGCCATTCAAGTTTTGTCCAATTGCCGGATAAATGATCATGGTTTCCATGGACGAGGAAAACGCCAATCCCTTCCTGTTCGAGCCTTTCCATTTCTCTTCGCAAAAACAATTGTGCCCGGATGCTGCGGTCTTCCCCATCATATAAGTCTCCGGCAATAATCACGAAATCTACCCTTTCCTTAATCGCGACCTCAACAATTTTTGAAAATGATGCAAAAGTTGAGCGTTTTGTTTTTTCGTGTATAGCGGCAGGTATATTTTTTAGCCCGACAAATGGACTATCCAAATGCAAATCCGCACAATGAATAAATTTGATTGATTTCACGATAATCTCCCCATCCTTAATCGCACGAATATATGTTCTTTTATTATGCCATATTTTTATATATAATGCACGAAGGAAACACAAATTTTTTACACATTTCCCGACGGAATGCAGGAATTTTCATTAATTTGTCGAATCAATTAAGTATTGCGGGATAAAAATTTATTATTGAAAAGATATGGGGGTAATTTAATGCCAATTTATAAACTAACGGCTTTTGAACAAGCAGGGGAAAAATTATTGGATGAATCCATTGAGGCAAAAAGTGACCAAGAGGCAAAACAGCTAGCAGAAACAATGTTAACTGAAAAAGATTTATTGAATAAAACGCACCGCCTTGTATCACCGGATGGGAAACTGCTGTTATTTCATGTATAAAAAAAGATTAAGCGCCGGATAACAAAATTCCGGCGCTTTTGCTTCAATTGTATCATTAATATGCGTATGAAAATAAACCTTTAATATGAGATAAATAGCGCAAATTACTTGCTTCTTTTAATAGAGAAGCAGGGATTCCGTGTAATTCCGTCCCATTTGCTCCGACCGAAGCCACTGCATCTTTCCGACCAAGACTGGCCAATGTTCCTGAATTAACCGGATTGAATACTTCCAATGATTTTCCTTCCAAATAAGCAAATAAGTTATAACCAACCGTTTCGCCCATTTGCCATGCATTTTGTGCTGTTGGTGCATATGGACGACCATCCGGGGCAAAAGCAACTGCACTGTCACCCACAACAAACACGTCTTGATGGGAAGTTGATTGCAAGTATTCGTTTACGGAAGCACGACCGCGGTTTACTTCTAATCCGGACTCGCCTACTAATGGATTCCCTTGAACTCCGCCGGTCCAAACAAAAGTATTGGTTTTGATTTCACTGCCATCTTTCAATGAAACGATATTGCCTTCCACTTTTGTTACCGGAAGACCAATTAAAAATTCAACACCACGTGCTTCCAGACTTTTTTGAGCCCGTTCAATTAAAGTATCAGGCAGCACCGGTAAAATTTTCTGCATTGCTTCGACAAGTTGCAATTTTATTTCACTGCGGGGAACACCATATTTTTTCGTCAATTCCGGAAGCAAGTCAGCAATTTCACCGACTAGTTCGACCCCGGTTAAACCGCCGCCACCAATTAGAATATGCGCATCTTCCGGATTTTTCGTTTCCGCATATTGACGAATTCTCTCTTCAATATGTTCACGAATTTTCTTTGCATCATCCACAGATTTGAGCACCATACTGTTTTCTTCGAGTCCCGGGATGCCGAAATATCCGGTAACACTGCCCAAAGCGACAACGAGCATGTCATAACTTAACGTGTCACCGTTCGATAATTTTACTTGTTTATTGTCCACCGAAAAAGATTCCACTTCTGCAACAATGAAATCAATCGCTGTTCCTTTAAACAATTTTTTCAAAGGTAAAGCAACTCGTTGTTCCGAAACATTTCCTGCTGCAAGTCGGTGTAATTCTGTAATAATTTGATGTGTCGGATATTTGTTCACAACTGTTACTTTGGCTTTTGTTTCATCTAAATATTTACGAACTGTCAAAGCGGTCAATACACCGCCATAGCCCCCACCTAAAATGACAATTTCCTTCGACATTTTTCTTCCTCCGTTCATATGTAAAAATCTTTTCCCTTAGATACACACAATTGAACTGATTATTTATGTTCTTTTTCTGCCGCAACTTTTAAGAAAGCATTAAGAAAACGTAACATTTTTTGAGCTTGTGGATCTTTTAACAATTTCAACAAACCAAAAATACCGATGACTTCTTGACTTTCTTCGGCACGGTCTTTTGCTTCAATTACATTAGCTGCTAAATGTTTCGCTGAATGAATCACCGGTTCTGCTACTTCTTTAATCGCCCCCACCGTATCCTCCTTCAAGACTTCATCGGTAACCAGGGATTTTACGACTTCTAAATTTTTTGTCAGGACCGTTATTAATTCCGTTAACTTTGGAAGCTGTTCCACTAACACCGTTAATGATTGTTGTACTTCCGGCTTAAGCAACTGATCCAAAAGATCGCGCTCACCTTGAGGTAAAGTTTTTTCCATGTTTCCATCTTCCATTACATTTGACATGCTATTCCCCTCCACGTCCTATTAATAAAAAATTGGGTTATTTGAAAATCCATTATGGAATGTTATTAATTTGTAACTCTTCCTAATATGCTTTCACAGAATGTTCTAAAAGTCACAAATTATCCCCTACTCCATTTTGGACCCTGATAAGAAAACAAGAAAAATTGATTTAAACTTATATGAGATTTACTGTTTCCCAATAACTATTGTAAACAATTTGTCACTAAAAATCAAAAATTATTTCGAAATCGGGAATGAATCTCATTCTATTTAATTAAAATATGAAGAAATCAGTTAAAAGAACAGTGATATTCCGATAGATAGAGGAACATAGCCGTCCCTCTTTTTTTATTGCAATATAATTTTCCTTAAACATTCAATAATTCTTTTACTTGATCTCTTAACGCACGTTTTAAAAATTTACCAACTGATGTTTTCGGGATTTCATTCATGAAAAGAATTTTATCCGGTAACCACCATTTAGCAAATTGGGGTTTCAAAAATTCATATAATTCATCCTCAGTTATTTTATCCTTATATTGGTCTTTCAACACAACGCAGGCAACGGGTCTTTCTTGCCACTTTTCATGCGGTATGGCGACGACAGCAGCTTCAAAAACAGCCTCATGGGCCATTAGTGCGTTTTCAATGTCAACAGATGAAATCCATTCCCCGCCACTTTTTATTAAATCCTTCGTTCGGTCAACAATTTTAACAAACCCGCCTTTATCAACGGTAACTACATCTCCCGTATGGAGCCAGCCGTCTTTAAAAGTCTCTTTTGAACGATCATCATTATAGTAACTGGAAGCAATCCACGGACCACGAAGACATAGTTCCCCCATTTCGATACCGTCCCATTGCACTTCTCCGTTTTGACCAATTACTTTCATTTCCAGGCCGGGTACTAAAATCCCTTGCTTCGCCTTTAATTCATAAATATCTTCTTCCGGTAACTCGTCATGTTCGCTCTTTAATCTGGAAATTAAGGCAAGCGGAGTTGTTTCGGTCATTCCATAGGCATGCATAAATGGAATATTATATTTCTTTTCAAACATTTTAATAATTCCTTTTGGTGCCGCTGAACCTCCGCATAAAAGATAACGGATATGTGACAAATCATAGTTTTCGTTTTCTAATTCTTTTAAAACACCGATCCAAATGGTCGGAACTCCGGCAGAAATGGTTACTTTCTCTGATACCATTAATTCTAATAAAATTTTCGGTGTAAAATTTGGACCCGGTAAAACAAGATTTGAGCCAAACCACACACACGCAAAAGGAAGACCCCATGCATTTACATGAAACATTGGAACAATTGGCATGGCCGTATCCTTTTCACTCACTGATCCCCCGTCTGCCAGACCAAGAGCAAAACTATGCAACACGATTCCACGATGTGAATAAAGCACACCTTTTGGTAAACCGGTTGTGGCAGAAGTATAGCACATTCCGGCAGGGTCATTTTCATCAATATCTTTTACAAAAGTAAATAATGCATCTCCTTCACTCAGTAAATCTTCATAGTGATACACAGGACTTAAACTTGTTTCCGGTAATTCCGGCCGATCGGTCATAATAATAAACGCCTCAACATTTTTCAGTTCATCTTTACAATTTTCTACGATCGGCAAAAGGTCTTCATCAATGAGTAAAATTTTGTCCCCGGCATGGTTGATAATATAAGCAATTTGTTGAGGGGACAAGCGTATGTTGATCGTATGTAAAACAGCTCCAATACATGGTATGGCAAAATATGCTTCCAGGTGGCGGTGATGGTTCCAAGCAATGGTTCCTACCTTATCTCCTCTCGTAATGCCAAACTTAGTCAGTACACTTGCTAATCTCCTTGTCCGTTCACCAAATTCCTTATACGTGAATCTTTGCACACCTGTTGAAGTCCGTGAAATTACCTGCTTGTTAGGGAAAAATTTTTCTGCCCTTTCAATCATTTGTGTTAAAATTAGCGGGGTGTTCATCATTTTACCTCATCTCCTTTTGTAAACGTTTTCAACTTATTAAACTTAAAAACTGCTAATAATACATATTCGCTATTCCGAAGAAAAATCCTTCTTTAAATTGATAATTTTTATAACTATTTTTCGCTAAAGACCAATTTATAAGTACACACTCTTAACCTATAAAAAAACGGGTCTCCGATTGAGCGGGACCCTTTTAGATGGATGATTTTTTTATACTGTTTATTTTTTCTAAAAAGGAGATGGGCTGTTGTTTTCGAAAATGTTCTCTTACCATATAGGATACACCGTGCTCATTATTCGACCGTGTTACCCAATCAGCCGCCTTCCGCACAGCAATCGGGGCATTTCCCATTGCAACACCTAAACCTGCTGCTTCAATGAAATCCAAATCATCTATATCACTTCCGATGGCAACCGTTTCATTAAGAGAAATTTTTTGTTTTTCACAAAAATAAAGTAATCCGGTTAATTTAGACACCCCATTTGGCAAAATAATTAATTGGTTATCGTACAGATAAAGATCAATTTCGTAGAACATATTTTGCAGGGCGATTTTCACTTCCTTGGCTACTTTTTGATCCGGAAAGTCTATTTCAATATGTGTGGGATGGATTTGTTCTTCTTCAACATATTCTCCAAGATTTTTTACAAATTGATGGTGATAGGTGGAAAAACTGTTCGTATCAATAACCGCCCTCGTTACAATAGAATTCTTTAATGGGACATTGCTGACCGAATATTTTTCATGCACGATTCGAATATGACATGAAAAAGTTTCCAAGAATCGGATAATATCTTGAACAATTTGCTCATCAATTCTTTTGACAAATATTGCTTGATCGGATGATGAAGCAATAAATGCACCGTGGTGAGCAATAACCATCGTTTGTAATTTCAGTGCTTTTGCCATACGTTTTGCAAAGGCAAAATTTCGAGATGTAACAAGGGTAACCATCACACCTTTTGATTGAACATATTCAACAGCTTCCTTCACCGATTTATGTAATTTGCCGTTCGATTGCAAAATGGTTCCGTCAATATTCATGGCAAGTAGCCGATAAATCATCATCCATGCCCCCTTATGCCAAATCATGATGTATCGATGAACTGACAAAAATGCTTTTATTTATACCTATGTAAAAAAGTGAATGTATAGAACAGAGGAATGAACCCTTTTATAGAAAAAAACTGCCGTGACAAGTAATCGTCGACGGCAGGGTTCTTTATCGTTATTGGTCTTGTTGCTGACTGTATAATTCTTCCAACGGCTTCATAACAATTTTATTTATCTCTGCAATTACCGAGCTCATCTTTTGCTCGGCTTCGATTAAACGAGTGATTTTATTATTTTGCTGGATCACCGAAACCATTTGTTGTGCTTGAACAACTTCTTCTTGGCTAATCGGTTGCCCGGTCATTTGTTTTTCTTGTAAATTCATCTGAACTGTACGAAAATCATCAAAAAGTTTTCTTGCGGCTTCATCGGCATATAAACTTGCATATTGAATTTTCAAATCGACAAATTCAGCACTTTCACGAATGTTTTTCTCCAAAGTATAAGCGGTATCAAAAATATTTGCAGCCATTTCGGACCTCCATTATCTTTATTAAAAAGGCTCCATATCCAAACAGGAAAAGGCCTTCTTTTAACTATGTTCTCTAACTATAACAAACTATGTTCAAAAAAGCGAGAGCGTGCTCAATTTTTTTACCCGCCCTCAAATCTTTTTTCGGACGGGTTAACCCATTAAGATGACGATAAAACCTTGCAAAATTCCGATTAGTCCTCCTAAATAAGCTCCAAGATAGGTAATCATTTTCAATTCTCGCCGACTGATGCCAACAACGATTTCTTCCAATTGTTCCGTCGAAAAGGAGTCAACTTGGTTTTTTACCAATTCAGGAATTTCTAATTTTTTCATCCATTTTTCTATATACGTACTCCCAAGCTTCTCCATTCCCTTTTGAACAACAGTTGGAATCATTTGGTTTATAATTGTATTTTTGAGATCGGTCAAGGGGAAAGATTTAAGCGGTTTGTGGAAGAAAAATTTTTTCAACTCTTCCCAAATCAAGTCTTTTCCTTCTTTTCCCAACAATTTTTGCACACCTTCCTCAACCGTCCAAGACTTTACTCTGTCTAGTTCACTTTGTAAAACCTGAGTAACAGCTTTTTCCGTTTGATCGTTTTCAATTATTTTTACAAGTTCTTGCTGCAATCGTTCGATCATATTGCGGTTGTCTAAAAATGGGTGCAACATGTTTAATAATCTACCCCGGCCTTCAAAAAACTGATCAAAATGATGTTTAATCAAGTGATACCCGCTTGGACTAACAAGAAACTGTTTTACGTTAATTAACAAATACTTTGATATCTTGTTGACATTTTTATCCAACTTTTCCCAAATTGTTTCCGGAATAAGTTCTTGAAGTAATTGATCATTATGTTCATTTATCCAATGGGTCATTTGTTTATTTAGTAATATGTATAATTTATCTTCCATTTTTCCGTCATGATTCATCATTCCAATATGTTCAAGCCATTCATTTAATGTTTTTTCCGACTGAAAAAATTCCACTACTTTCTTTACTAAAATTTGATGTAAAGAGTCATATATTTTAGGATCAGTCAATTTTTGTTGAATAACTTCAGGTGTTAATAAGTGATTAATGACAAGTTGGCCCATTTGTTTAGCCAGTTCGTCACGTCTTTTCGGAATTAACCCCGGCGTAAACGGAAGGCGCCAATTGCCGATATATTTTGCCTCATAAGGCCTGAATAGCATTTTAATGGCGATAGAGTTTGTTATGCCTCCAATAATTGCACCAACAATACCCATGAAAAGGATCGTGATTAATGTCTGCATGTGGATCGACCTTTCTTACTTCTACAAGTGGAGTTTGAAGATAATTATTACATTGTAACATAAATGATGCACCTAAATGGGCGAATGTACATATGCTGTTTAATATGAAAAAGGATACCGATTTCTCCTAAGATTACCCATTTACTTCCATCCTTAAATTATAACGGCTGTTCGGGTATTGGGCAAATTTGACCGCTGGAGAAATAATCATGATTATTGATTCCCTTCATTTCAAACAGGATTTATCTTTTGTTAACCGGACATTATCCTTCATTATTAGCACCGATTGATTCTAACACCAATTGAGAAAGGTGAGCAAAACATGTTCAAATCTTATCCGATTGAAATCATGAATAGCAATGAGTTAATCCTTTATTACCCTAGTGAGCTAAAATTTTCAGACATCCAAACAATTACTTTCGGTTCATTAACTGTTTCTTGCAAGGCGGTTCCACAAAAAGAGCACACAAAGACCATTACGATGACAAAAAGCCTTGCAAATCACCTGCATATTCCTGATCTACCTTTACGACTTCATCTATTTGAAAAGGAGGGGAGTCTTTTTATCGGCCCGATTGTCGGAATATTTACCGCCGGCTTCACCGGATTTCCTGGTAATCCAATGGGCTCACGCTCTTATTCCTTGTCTAAATTTTTCTTAACCTTTGAGCAAGTCGGGGTTTTACCTGTCGTGTTCGGCATCCAGCATATTGATTGGGAGCAAGGTTTCGTTACCGGTTATGTTTACCATAAAAACAAATGGAAACAAATTGAAGTTCCTTTACCGAACGTTATTTATGACCGACTGCCAAACCGTGCTGTTGAAAACCTGCAAAATATTCAGTCCTTAAAAACAAGATTGCAAGAAGAATATGCCATTCCTTGGTTTAATCCCGGATTTTTTAATAAACTGGATATCTATAACCGTTTGGTAAATGAATCAGCTGTAAACAAATATTTGCCAAAAACAGTTCCCTTTGAAGAAAAATCATTAAAGGATATGCTCTTCGAATTTGGTTTTCTATATGTAAAACCGGATCGCGGCAGCTCCGGCAAAGGTATATATCAAATCCAGACCGTAGATGATGAGATTTTTGTCCGATTCCGGGATAATGCGGGTAACAATCGATTAATCAAATGTGCCAACATCACAAAATTATGTAATTTTTTGCAAGAACATCTGACCGGTCCATATATTATTCAACAAGGAATCAAGCTCTTCCGTGTTGACCAACACATCGCCGATTTTCGCATCCATACAAATAAATTGCCGAACGGAAAATGGGTTGTGACTACAATTGGCTGTAAAGTGGCCGGCAGCGGTAGCCCGACAACCCATCTGTTAGCGGGGGGCCAAATAAAAACATTAGAAGAGATTTTTCCCGATCATGAGGAACGAAAGACAAAAACAAAAAAATTAGTTGAAGCAGCTCTTACTCTTAGTAAATATATCGAGAAAAACATAAATGGAATCGTTGCAGAAATTGGATTTGATTTTGGAGTCGACAAGAGTGGGCAGGTTTGGATGTTCGAGGCCAATGCCAAGCCCGGACGTTCCATTTTTAACCATCCACAATTATCCAAATATGAACGGTTATCAAATAAGTATCTCCTCCTTCACGCCGTAAAATTAATGGAACAAGTCATTACCAATCCCGAAAAAATTTTTCATGAATTTATTTTACAATAAAGTGAAACTTCCATCCGTGAGGTCACTCACGGATGGTTAGTTGAACCAATCGGGCACTTACGGGCTGTTACTTCTACCTAAACTCTCTTGATTTCTAAACTTTAATGTAAGTTTACAGCCCGTTTGTGCGGGATAAAGTGAAACTTCCATCCGTGGGGCCTTCTTCCACGGATGGTTAGTTGAACCAATCAGGTACATACGAAACAGTTTTATTCCCGGATAAAATATGTCTCTTGCCGACCACAAGCGGGACACTGTAAAAGGTGAACACATTGACTCTGATGAAAATTTTGCGGATAGCCGTCTTCCAACCGCAATAAATCAATTTCCATATATGGGCTGTAGTCATCAAAAAAGTCACTAAGTTTCCCCTCATCAATCATGTTGATATTGCAATTCCGACACGGAACAATAAATGAATCAAAGCCGTTGCATACCGGGCAAATTGACAATTAAAACATTCCTTCCTGAAATTAATGTTAATCGTATTTTGCCACGGGATTTCTTTAAATATGTTATTAAAAAAAGAATTAAATTGGTAGCAATTACCTTTAATTTTCCGAATATATTTTGCTGTTTCACACACAATAAAACATGTAATCAACGTTACCAACCACCAAAATACGGTTTAGATGTTGATTACAAAAGAAGGTAGGATTTCTTTGATAGAAAATGCCGACCATAAAAAAGGAGGAGACAACAATGGCATCAAACAGAAGCAATTCCTCAAACCAACTTTTAGTGGCAGGAGCACAAGAGGCTCTAGATCAAATGAAATACGAAATTGCTCAAGAATTCGGAGTGAATCTTGGTGCAGAAACGACTTCCCGTGCTAACGGTTCGGTCGGTGGAGAAATTACAAAACGTTTAGTTTCTATGGCTCAACAACAACTTTCTGGTCAAAACTTCTAAGCAAAACTAAATAATTATGGATTAGACCTCCGCAAATATGCGGGGGTCTTTATACATATTTTAAAACGAATGAAAAGGCGGAACCTTCTTAATTAATAGATGAACGTATTCGTTTATTTAAAATTATTCCTTTATCCTTCTATTTTTTCATTGCTTTTTTCATCATCCATCACTTGTTTTTTACCGTTTTTATCATCATCATCCATTACTTGCCTCATCCCCTTCTTAAATTCCTGAAGTGTTTCCCCGGCAGCCCTTCCTAACTTTGGCAGTTTGGATGGACCAAAAATAAGTAATGCAACAATTAATATGATCGCGATTTCACCAAAGCCAAGATTCATAGTCAGCATCCCCTTTATTCACATATTTTTCCAAACAATTGTTTCGTCTTCTGTCGTGAATCTTCATTTTAATCTTCTAAAGGTAAAAACACATAGAAAGTTGTTCCGACCCCTAATTCACTCTGGACTTCTATTCTCCCTTCATGTTCTTCCATAATTTTATAACACATCATAAGTCCAAGTCCATTCCCATTACTTTTTGTTGTAAAAAATGGTTGTCCTAACTTTTCAACAAGTTCATTTGGTATACCGCAACCTTCATCAGTTATACTAAGAACACTTTGACCTTCACATTTACGAATGGTTATCGTAATAATTCCGGGATCTTCCATTGATTCTAATGCGTTTTTTATCAAATTGATGATGACTTGTTTTATTTTTTGTTTATCACAAAAAACCCAAACAGGTTCCTCACAACTATCAAGTGTGATACGGATTTGTTTTTGATACGCAACTCCTTCAAGCAACGTGATACATGATCTTAAAATCACTTTTAAATCATGAAGCTCAAATTTCAAATGATTCGGCTTGGCAAAAATCATCAATTCATTTGTAATACTACTGATCCTGTCGATTTCCTGATCAATAATTTCCAAATATTGGTCATTCTTTGTTGGCTCCGATTTCATCAATTGAATAAAGCCTTTAATAGATGTAAGTGGGTTGCGTATTTCATGGGCAATTCCGGCAGCAAGTTGACCAATAAGTGCCATTTTATCATTTTCTAAAAGATTATCCTCGTCGCCAATTGGTTTTTCTTTAATTAAAAACAGGATTTCCTTAGGATTTTGTCTGACATCCCTTAAAATATGAATATCTAATTCACTCCAGACAAAGAGCCCATCCCTCTTCTTTAATCGCATCGTGAGGGATTTTTCTTTTTCCAAAAAATGACTGTCTCGATTAAACATCTCAAGTACTCTTTGTTTATCCTTTTCATGTAAAAAGTATGTAATTTTTTTCCCTATCATTTCCTCCCACTCATATCCAAGAATGTAAAAAGAATTTGGCGATACATAGTTAAAAACACCCTGCATGGAACTCCGAATAATTAAGCTGTTAAAAGTTTCCGATAATATATGTAGTATAGAATTAAACATGTGAAAATTATAGCTGTACTCTAAATCAAGTTGTTTTTTATAAATAGCATCCACGTTATTCCAACCCCACTTACTATTAGAATTAATATTCATTCGTTTTTGGGTTACAATAAACCGGTTTAGGAGTCCAATTTATTTATATGTCCCGATTCTTTTCCCATGTTGAATTTTCGTGAGGATTACATTTATTATAACAAAAACGAACGAGTAAATGAACATAAATTTTTCTATATTTCGAATAGTCGACCTTAGTCACGGTTTTTGATATAGATAATATTATTTCTCATTTTTCATAAATCGAGTTATTATAATATAGATTACCAATCCTAAAACATGCTATTATTTTTGAAAATCATACTAAAGTAACAGGAGTATTTTTATGAGCCTTTTATCTATTTTTATCAGTGCCATTTTTATTTTAAATATTATTTTGGCTGTAGCCGTTGTTTTTTTGGAGCGACGTGATCCGAGTTCCACTTGGGCATGGCTATTAGTTTTGTTCTTCATTCCACTCCTTGGATTTATTCTTTATTTAATTTTCGGACAAAATTTAAAAGGAAAAAAATTATTCGTTTGGGGAGATTTAAAGAAGATCGGACTCGATAATTTAATTAAAGATCAAATCCGTCACATTGAGGATGGAAAATATGAGATGGCAACGGAAGAGATGAAAAACCATCGAGACTTGATTTATTTTTTTCTTTCCAACAATAATGCCCTTTTAACCCAAGATAATGAGCTGGACATATTTATTGATGGAAAAGAGAAATTTAAAGCTCTTTTTAAAGATATCGAAAACGCAAAAAGTCATATTCACCTGCAATATTATATTTTCCGTGACGATGAATTAGGAAAAAAATTAATTGATTTATTAACAAAGAAAGCAAAAGAAGGTGTTGAAGTTCGTGTTTTGTATGATGAAATGGGGTCGCGACGAATTAAGAAACGTTCCTTTAATAAATTGAAACAAGCAGGCGGAGAGGTAGAAGTGTTTTTTCCTTCAAAAATTCCGTTAGTCAACTTGCGCATGAACTTCCGTAATCACCGGAAACTTGTTATTATTGATGGGAAAATTGCTTATCTCGGCGGATTCAATGTCGGGGATGAGTATCTTGGTCTTGATAAAAAATTCGGTTATTGGCGTGATACGCATCTTCGGTTACAGGGACATGCCGTTTTTGCCACCCAAATTCGTTTTATTTTAGACTGGAACCAAGCTTCCTCTCGCAATGATATTTATTATGATAAGAAATATTTTCCCGACATCAACCATAACGGGAAAGTTCCGATTCAGATTGTAACAAGTGGTCCGGACTCAGAATGGGAACAAATTAAATATGGCTATATAAAAATGATTGCATCGGCAAAAAAATCTATCTATATTCAAACACCTTATTTTATCCCGGATGCGAGCATTCTTGATGCCATGCGGATTGCCATTTTATCCGGAGTTGATGTGAAAATTATGATACCTAATAAACCGGATCATATGTTTGTATATTGGGCAACGATGTCTTATATTGGTGAACTCCTTAAAATTGGTGCAAAAGTTTATATTTATGATAACGGCTTTATTCATGCAAAAATGATGGTTGTTGATGAAAATACTGTTTCGGTTGGAACTGCCAACATTGATGTTCGCAGCTTCAAGTTGAATTTTGAAGTGAATGCGTTTATCTATCACGTCCCGACAGCGAAACAGTTAGTTGAAGTTTTCAATGAAGATATAAAAATGTCAAGAAGGCTCACTTATTATCAATATTTACGAAGACCTTTAAAAATTCGTTTCAAAGAATCCATATCAAGGCTGCTTTCACCGATTCTTTAAGCCGAATATTTATAAATAATCAGCGGGAACTGAGACCACCGCTGCTTTTTTGCTAGATGAGGAAGTTCTGAATTCATTCGTAAAGAGGGGAAGGAAATGGAAAATAAACGAGCATTACCTATTCTTTTTCTTGTGATGTTTTTAGTAATGGTTGGCTTTGGTATTATCATTCCTGTTCTGCCTTTTTATGCGGAAGAACTTGGTGCCAGCCCTGCTGAACTTGGCTTACTGATGGCCGTCTATTCTTTTATGCAGTTATTATTTTCTCCTGTTTGGGGGAAAATTTCCGATAAAATTGGTCGAAAACCCGTCATGTTAATTGGTATTGCCGGACTCAGCATCTCTTTTTTTCTAATGGCTATTGCCAATCACTTATGGATCCTGTTTTTTGCCCGAATCATCGGCGGTCTTTTATCGGCAGCCAATATGCCGACAACAATGGCTTATGCAGCGGACATAACCACCCCTGAAAACCGGAGTAAAGGGATGGGGATGATTGGTGCTGCAGTTGGTTTAGGATTTATCTTTGGTCCGGCAATCGGGGGCGTTTTTTCCGATATTCGCCTTAATTTGCCGTTTACCATTGCCGGTTCCGTTTCTATATTTACCTTCCTGCTTGTTCTCATTGTCCTGAAAGAATCTAAGCCAAAGGAAGAGCGTAATACTGAAAAAAATACTCCTGCTCTATCAAGGTGGGCTGCATTTCGAGGAGCTAATACGATACTGTTCATCTTACAGTTTTTCGTTTCTTTGTCACTTGCCGGTTTGGAAGCGACATACGCTTATTTTGTCGCTGATAAGGCGGGGCTAGGGACGAGGGAAATCGGTTATATTTTTATGATTATGGGCTTGGCTGGTGCTGTTGTTCAAGGTGGTTTAATCGGTCTGCTCTCCAAAAAATTTGGCGACGAAAGAATTATTCAAGGAGGACTGCTGGTATCAGCAATCGGATTCGGATTAATTTTACTAACCAATAATTTTACCTCTGCTGCAGTTTACTTAACCATTTTTGGACTCGGTAATGGTGTGATTCGTCCAACGGTTTCAGCACTGTTAACAAAGACATCAACGGTCGGTCATGGCAGTGTAACCGGTCTTCTATCTTCTTTTGACTCTCTCGGCAGAATTATCGGGCCTCCCCTTGGCGGCATGTTATTTGCCATCGGTATTGGGCTCCCTTATATTACCGGTTTACTTTTATCAATCATTGCATTTATTCTCTTTCAAATATTTCGTTATCGAAATCATGAGTTCAACAACCATAGGGCTTAATAGAGCCCTTTTCACGTGCACCAATGTTGAAGGTTTTTTATCTGAGTATCTTTATTTTTCATTTCAAAATATGACGATTGCCTTTGCTGGAAATTGATACATTAGCGTATAAAAAAAAGACGAGTAGACGGATAGAAATAAACCGTCCACTTACTCGTCCAAGATCTCCCTTTTTTATTATCAATTCAACTCACTCTTCATTTCCAAAACCTCAGATTCCGTTAACTCTGTCATCTTAACGATAAAGTTAATATCTGCACCTTCCATTAACATCTTTTTTGCAATTTCCCGTTTGCCTTCTTTTATGCCTTCTTTTCTTCCTTTTTCTATGCCTTTTTTTATGCCCTCTTCTTTGCCTTCCTCTTTTCCTTCTCTTCTTCCTTCCTCTTTTCCTTCTCTCATTGCTTCCCCACGAATGGAATTTATGTCCTTTAATGCTTTTTCACGGGGAGCTAGTTTCTCAGTCGCTGGCGCTCGGAGCTAGACAATAAAACTAATCCCAAGTTATTTACTTTTATTTTTATACTTTCTTAATTCTTAAACAAAGTCATTTTTTGGTTTGAGCCAAAAAATCGGAAGTTTATAAACCATACATAACTTAACTCGTTCCTTTCATTTTTATTATACAAAATTTTGGCTTCAATGAATATAACGGAATTTTCGGTTACTTTGAAAAAATTAGGATGCTTAGTACAGTAAAAAACGATGAAGGAAGGAAAATCTTTGGGGAATTTTATGTTTATCTTATTCGACAAAAAGACAAAAAATCCTTCAATTTTTTTATAAAAAATTTATGGTAATAACTAGTGAGTGATTAATTGGGGAATAGAAATATTTACCTATGGAAGAGGGTTTACTCACCCTCATTCCATACCTGGAGATTTTTCTTTTTATACCTCTATAAAATGTCTTATAAAAAAATTTTTATTTTACTCATCAACAAGAATATATGTTGCTTTAACTGGGCCATGTACCCCGACAATCAGATTCATTTCAATATCAGCACTGTTACTTGGACCGGAAATAAAACTGACACAAGAAGCAACCAATTCCCCTTTTTCAATTTTTTCGTGAATGATTGCTGCTGCCTGGGTCATTCTGGGCACTAAAGTACTTTTTGGAATGATCGCAATATAATTTTTCGGCATTAAGCTAATTGATCTTCCGTGGTGTTTATTATGGAATAAAGTGACCGTCGCTGTTTCTGCTAATGTTATATCGCTGAAAGTAATACCAATATTAGCTCGCTCAGCAATTTTTTCATTTTCCTTACCAATTGTGTAATCCCAAACATGAATATTTGTATCTTGTTGTAACTCATTAAAGCAATCTGGCAAGCCATATATTTCATTCCGTGGGTCTTTTGGTAAAATAATTGATTCCCCGCCATAACTTTTTATGACATCGACTAAAACATTTTTTAAATGAGCAACGTCTGTTCTTACAAAGTCTGTATGGATGGCTTCACATTGGTTTGCAAAAATGTCTACAAGTTCTTCTTGATCCATTCCTTTAAACACTTCATATTGCGGATTTACACGCCAAACCGGGCGCACTACACCTTCTGTTCGAAGGGGACGGCCGAGTTTCGCTGCCAATTTGTTTAAAAATTCATCTCGATTATAAACCGCCATTAGTTTTCACCGTCCTTTTTTCTGTTTTCAAACCAAGAACGGAAAGATTGTTTAGGCGGGGCTGCTAGATTGCGAACCGCCGTCCATGCTTTTAATGGTCCGGGTCCATTTTCAATTGTCTCATCCTTTGTCCATGGTTTTAAGGCAGAGTGGGCAAGTTTTGTACTCATTTTATAAACAAACGGGCTGCCTCCCCACATGCCGACGCCTTTCATCATCATTTTTTCTGCAAAAGGAGTGTCACCATTTTCAACAATCTTTTGCCGATGAAGAACTAACATTTCGTGCAAAGGTATCCTTACCGGACAAGCTTCCGTACATGCTCCACATAACGAGGATGCATACGGCAAATCTTTATGATCGTCATATCCATCCAAAACAGGCGTCAGTACTGCACCAATCGGCCCTGGGTAAACCGAATTGTAGGCATGGCCGCCGATATGACGATAAACCGGACAAACATTGATGCAAGAACCACAGCGAATACAATGTAAGGCTGCCTGAAATTCCGTCCCAAGTGCATTCGACCTGCCATTATCAACAATAACGAGATGGTAATCGTTTGGTCCGTCGATTTCATCTTCCCCACGACAACCGGTATATGCTGTGATATAGCTGGTAAGTTTTTGTCCAACTGCTGAACGTGTTAAAAGACCAACTAGAACTTCCATTTCTTCCCACGTAGGTACAATCCGCTCCATCCCCATCACGGTAATTAGTGTATCAGGAACGGTCCATACCATATCAGCATTTCCTTCGTTGGTTACCAAGGTAATTGTTCCTGATTCAGCGATGGCAAAATTGCATCCGGTAATACCGACATCTGCCTGCAAAAAATCACTTCGTAGTTGTTTGCGGGCAAAAGCTGCCAATTCTTCCGGTTCACTTGACCCGGTATATCCTCGTTTTTGGGCAAAGGTTTCACGAATTTGTTCTTTATTTTTATGAAGAGCTGGTGTAACAATATGGGATGGATGGTCCCCTTCCAATTGTAAAATCCATTCACCTAAATCGGATTCAACAACCTCAGCACCGGTTTCTGCCAATGCATCATTTAAACCGATTTCTTCCGTCACCATCGACTTTGATTTAACAATTTTTTTGGCGTTCTTTGTCTGAATCACCTGCTTAATATAGCTGTTTGCTTCTTCTGCAGTTTCAGCAAAATACACATGGCCGCCGCGTTTCTCCACTTGTTCGCTTAATTGATGTAAATAAAAGTCGATATGATTTACTGTATGGGTACGGATTTCTTCACCGAGTTTTCGCCAGTCTTCCCAGTTTCCCAATTCTTGCGCCTGTTTTAGCCGGCCGGCACGAAAACGACCCTGAGCACCCGAAACTGCTTGACGCATAAAATCATTTTCGATCCCTTTTTGTACCCCTTCTTCAAAAGGAATATCTTCCAATTTTAAACTCATTTCTTCCACCTCTTGTCAATTATGCGTATTTAAAATTTCTGAGATATGTATGACTTTGACATTTTTGCCCTCTCTTTGCATGCGTCCGCCGATATTCATCAGGCAGCCCATATCGCCACCGACCAAATATTCAGCACCGGTTTCTGTCACATGGCGCGACTTTTCCTTCACCATCTCGGCGGAAATTTCCGGCTTTTTCACAGAAAATGTACCGCCAAAACCGCAGCAATCCTCAGCGGAAGGCAATTCTACAAATTCAATTCCTTTTACATTTTGCAAAAGAATTTTTGGTGCATCTTTCACTCCTAAAATCCGGGTCATGTGACAAGATGGATGATAGGTGACTTTCCCTTTGAAAGTTGACCCAACATCCTTCACTCCCAATACATCGACAATAAACTGAGTTAATTCAAATGTTTTGGCAGCAAGTTCTTGGGCGGGTTTTTCCCACTCAGAATCTCCTTTAAACACATGCGGATATTCCCGGATCATACCGACACAGGAACCGGACGGACCGACGACATATTCGGCGTCTTTGAATGCTCGGATCATTTGTTTCATCGATCCTTTTGCTTCTTCCAAATAGCCGCTATTGTATGCCGGCTGTCCACAACATGTTTGCAAGGTTGGAAAGTCAACTTCACATCCAAGCCGTTCTAAAATTTCTACAGTGTTTTTCCCGACATTTGGAAACATAATATCACTTATACAAGTGATAAATAATGAAACTTTCACAATATAACACTCCTTCACGTTCTACAAATCTATAAATTTATAAAGTGAAACTTCCATCAGCGGGGTTTTCTTCCCAATGATGGTTAGTTGAACAAACCAGATGCATAGGGGCAAGCCTTCTTAACGGATTTACTTAGCGATATGGTGAGGAAAATTCTATTCAATATATTTAAACAACCGGTTTTTTGTATTTTCCAAATGGTTGAACATAACCTTACCTGCCAGATCCGAATCTTTTTTCTTAATAGCCTCGAAGATTTGTTTATGTTCAACTAAAAGAAGATCTGCTTGATCTTCTGAATAAAGGATTACTTTCCTCGTTTCTCTAATCGTTTCGGAAATTAACTCAGACATACTCCCCATTAAACTGATCAGCAAATGATTATGTGTTGCCTTTGCTATGGCAAGATGAAAATCCGTATCGGCCTTTTGCGCCTGATCTTCATCTCCTCCCGCATTCTCCATGACGTTAAGCGCTTCTTCCATTGGAAATAAATCTTCTTCGTTACAGTTCATTGCCGCTAAACTCGCTGTTCCAACCTCCAGGATTTTCCGGACTTCATACAATTCTTTGACATCATTTTGTTTCATCAAAAATGCGGTTGTGACCGGCAATGTGAACTTGGATGGGTCAAACTTTTTTACATACGTCCCTTCCCCCTGACGCATTTCGACCAATCCCATTGTTCTCAATCCGTTTAATGCTTCCCGTATAGCAGAACGACCTACCCCGAAATTTTTCGCTAATTTTTCAACAGATTCGATTTTTTCACCCGGTTTCAGTTCCCCATTTTTAATCATGTTAATAATCGAGTCTGCCACTTCTTCGTAAATTTTCTTCGTTTGTATCCGCTTGTACTCCAATTTTCCTAGTCTCCTTTAGTTTTTAACTTATTGTACGGAACAATAAGTTAAAATTCAAATACTTCAAGTCTCTTAACCATTTGTTTGACAGCATTTGATTTTCACTAAAAACAAAAAATACCACTCTTATATGGCTTTTCAAATAACGAAATAAGAGCACCAGCAAGCGCTAACATTTTATATCACTTATGCAATTAGTAAGGTCATCTGATGACCATACCATTATTATACTTTTTATCTATAAATTTGACAAGTTAATGAACATGAAAACAGTGGAAATTCATGTTATTATAAAAAATTTTTTGATCCCTTTTTGTGCAGTAGTGAATCAGGCGGAAGTATCGTTTGTATTACCAATTCTCAGCAACTCTTGACTTAATTTGTGAACACATTTAACAAATTAACCTGTCCCGCTTATTTTCCCGCTTATTTTTCTCTATATGCTTGAATATATTTAGTTAGATGATAATAAGGAGCTGATGAGATTGTCTCAATTTTTAAAAAGTGCTTCGTTTGAACATCAATTTTGGTTGCAAGTTTTTGGTGATCACGCGAGATTTATTCATGATTCCCTCTATCCTTCAAAACAGGAAGATATTGAACTGGCAAGGGCATTTATTCATACTTTCGATCAGTTGTTAAGCCAATCTAAATCATTAACCGAACAAAATGTGATTTCCTTTACCAATCAGGTAGAAGAGGTTGTCGATAATTTTAAGGAATTTAAATTGATGATTATTCGGAGACACATAACTGGTGAAGCCGGAATTCATTTAACTCCCACTTTTCTTAATCATATGGTGAATGAACTGGAAGAATATCAACGGGTATTGAGCTATTTAAAAGAAGGCCGAGTCCCGCCGATTTTTCATGAATTGCACCACCATCTCCTTTGGTTGGCAGATGCTTATGGTCATTCAGGTACCATCAATGATGAGTTAGATGGAGTTGAAAAGCGGCTCAAGGAAAAAAGTCATGAGTTTACGAAGCATTTTGAGCAATTTTATTTGAAAGCATCCGAACTTACTGGGTATTTGCGTACAAATGTCCATTCCTTCCCGGCTCTTGAAAAATTCAATAATGATGTTGAAGTGGAAATTAAATTATTTCAAACCTTTCTTCATGAATTGGAAGAAATGGAACTATCCCACACGGTTCTCAGTACCTTTTCCGCATTAATGGCCGACCATATGTACCGGGAGGAATGCTATTATTTAATGAAACTTGCTGAATCAAGGAATACTACCCCGCCAAACTGTGACCCTACCAAACCAAGAACGGAATAAGACTAATATAAAAAAGGTTGAAAACGTATCTTCCAATTATCTTACAAAAAACCAATAAGCAATCCTTTCACTTAAAAAGCGGTCATTCACCTTTAATCTTTTGAAGATGTTGACCGCTTTAAGAAATCTTTATTGATAAAACCCATTTTGGTTATTTTCTTGCTGAGATTTCATTTCCGCCAATTTGTCGATTTGTTTTTCCGTAGCATCCTTTGGTGGTTTCATTCCTGATTTTTTCTCAAAATAAATAGCAATGCCGCCGATTAGGAAAACCGGGATAAGCAGATATAACCAGATCACGCTTTACCACCTCCGTTAAAATTAGGAATGATGGAAATTCTCCTGAAAACTGATTAATGTATAAACGCTGCAATTGGACGTCTTTATCAACGGTTTTGTTCCCGACAAGATTGAATACTTGGCATGTTTGGTCTTTATGAGAAAAAGTAAAGGCATGCAGCAATTATTAAAAAAACAATTCCTATATACCCAGAGTACGATGCTATTTTCATCCTAAAATCCCTATGCCCTTTTGTTTCAGAATAAAAATTTGCTCTTTGTTGTTGCCCATCAACCCAAGCGCCACTAAAGATAGCCGAAATAACAATAAAAACAATTCCAGCAATAAATGAAAATTTTAACATCATAAGAATTGATCTCCCTTTTTAGATCATGATATGAGTGACCAGACTCCTGCATTTACCTTAAAAAGATTAGGGTTAAAGTTCGACATCTGACATATAACTTAGGAGATATATATTAATATACCATAATATACAAAATTATTCAAACTATATAAATTTATCTTATATTAAAATGATCGGCAAATACATTTTTCTCGTTCAAAAAAGTGACACCATTTACAATTATCACAAGCAGCTCCTCTGAAATTCCCGTCATTTCATTAATAAGAGGTTTATCCTGTTGTTCTTCTCATTAATCGCCATACACAGCATACAAAACAAGCCGACATTTCAAAAATGAAATAGTCGGCACTTCACTGTTATTTGTCAATTATTTTCCCTAGTAAATCATTTAACCCCAACTATTTTCCGGTTTGTCACAAATATCGTCTCTGTACACTGTAGTCACACTTACCTTATCTTTCACGATGGTAATCGTTTGTCACAAATATCGTCTCTGTATACTCCGTCCGTCAAAACTATAGAGAATCGGTTTTTCTTCAACAATTGTTTCCATATGCACACTACGGCCCCAGAGCTGATAAATATAAGGGAGTACTTTTTCTAAATATTTCAGATCCAGCTCAATTCCTTCATAATGATGTTTCAAATAAAGCTCGCCATTGCGTAAATAGTCCCCATCATTAACCGTAATATAAGGAAAGCCGCCGTTTACCCGCATGTTTACCAATTGGTCGCGGACATGCTCCCATTCTTTGTCGACAATTTTATAATCCCTTCCTTGCTTTTGAAACAAATACATATCTTCGCGCATGACCAGTTCTTTTGTTAAATAATTTCGTAAAAACGATTGATCGGATTCAAGTTCGCGAACTTCAAAAATTTTCTCCCGGCCGGAACCCGGTTTAACGCCAAGTTTCTTCATTTGTTCAGTCGGATTGTTATAACGTTCTTCAATATCTTCAAAGATTTTTAGCCCAAGATAATATGGATTAATTCCTGTTGTTGAAGGCTGAACGACACCGGCATTCAATTTGGCAAATTCAATGGCTTCATCACTCGTCAAGTCCATTTCTCGTAAAATCCGTTGATGCCAGTATGAAGCCCAACCTTCGTTCATTATTTTCGTTTCTAACTGCGGCCAGAAATATAGCATTTCTTCGCGAATCATTGTTAAAATATCCCGTTGCCATTCCTCTAATTCCCGACTGTAATGAACAAGAAATAGGAGTAAATCCTTTTCCGGTTGTGGCGGGAATTTTTTTATTTTCTTTACTTTTTTCGATTTTGTTTCTTTCGGTTTATCAAGATTCCAAAGATCGTCGTACGGTGATGCTTTGGTCGGTTCCTCTTCCTCATATTCGACGTCATCCAGTGTCCAGGCCAAATGCGGTCGTACCAATGAAGGATCGATATGTTCTTCAATCGCCAGAACCGCATCGATGAACGATTCCACTTCTTTTTTTCCATATTCGATTTCATATTGACGGATTCGTTCAGCCGTAGCCGCCATACTTTCCACCATATCCCGTTTCGTATTTTGAAAACGAACATTGTTTTTGAAAAAGTCGCAATGGGCAAGGACATGTGCAACAATAAGTTTATTTTGGACTAGGGAATTGGAATCAAGTAAAAAAGCATAACACGGGTCAGAATTAATGACTAATTCATAAATTTTGCTTAATCCGAGATCATAGTGAAGTTTCATTTTAAAAAATTGCTTTCCAAAACTCCAGTGGGAAAATCTGGTAGGCATCCCGTACGCCCCAAATGTATAAATAATATCTGCCGGACAAATTTCATATCGCATCGGATAAAAGTCTAAGCCAAAACCTTTCGCAATCTCGGTAATCTCATCAATTGCTTTCTCGAGTGCGAGGTGCTCTTCCTGTTTCATCGGCTAACCTCCCTACCTACAATTAAGAATGGACAATGATTTTCTATACAAAAACTTCCTCTCCTTATCTACAATTTATGAACTTTTAAAGAAAATGATGATTGTTTTGAAAAGAATTGAGTTTTTTACATAAGAGGTTTGGGAGAAAATAGTAGATTTTTTAACCTTAAAATATGAATATCGGTTAAGGATGCCATTTTGACATAGTCGGAAAGTATTTAAGTATAAGCACACAGAGAAAGAAAAAAAGCTGCCTCAAAAAGAGACAACCCTATTATACAGCGACAGTTTTCAAGTAATAATCAACCATTCTAGCAACTGCACGACCTTCGTTAATCGCCCAAACAATTAAACTTTGACCACGTCTTGCATCTCCACAGACAAAGACGCCTTCCACATTTGTTTGGTACTTACCAACGGAAGCTTTTATTTTATGATTGACCGTTTCCACCCCAAATTGGTCAGCCAAAGAAGTTTCCGTTCCTTCAAATCCGATAGCAATAAAAACATAGTCAGCCGGCCACACACTTTCTGTTCCGGGCAGCTCATTAAAATGGTAGGAGCCGTCTTCATGGTAAATCTTTTCCATTTGAACGGTATGAAGAGCTTTCACGTGACCGTTCGCATCCTTTTCGATCTTTTTCGTTTGAATTAAATATTCTCTTGGATCGGTGCCAAAAATAGTTTTTGCTTCTTTATGCGCATAGTCTAACGTATACACATTGGGGTAGCTCGGCCACATATTATCAGCTGTACGTTCCATCGGCAATTCCGGATGTTTACTAAATTGAATGACGCTGTTACATTTTTGCCTTAGTGCTGTTGCGATACAGTCGGCCCCGGTATCACCGCCGCCAATAACAATGACATTTTTTCCTTCTGTATTAATAAATTGACCGTCTTGGAAATTTGAATCGAGTAGACTCCTTGTTACTGAAGTTAAATAATCCATGGCAAAGTGGACACCCTTTGCATCTCTTCCTTCAATTTGCAAGTCGCGATGTTTTTGCGCCCCGGTTGCTAGGATTACTGCATCATATGTCGACTTTAATTCATCAACAGAAATATCTTTTCCGACCTCTGTATTCGTGATAAATTTAATTCCTTCTTGTTCTAATAAACGGATGCGGCGTTCAACGATTTTTTTATCTAACTTCATATTTGGAATTCCATACATTAATAAGCCGCCGGGACGGTCAACCCGTTCATAAACAGTGACGGAATGTCCTGCCTGATTTAACTGATCGGCACTTGCCAACCCGGCCGGCCCGGAACCGATAACAGCTATTTTCTTCCCTGTTCGGGACGTCGGGATTCGCGGTTTGATCCAACCATTTTCAAAGCCTTTATCAATGATGGTCCGCTCGATATTTTTTATCGAAACGGCCGGTTCGGAAATTGCTAATGTACAAGAACCTTCACATGGAGCGGGACAAACCCGACCGGTAAACTCAGGAAAATTATTCGTCTTAAGCAATCTTTCCAATGCTTCTTGCCATTTACCACGGTAAACAAGATCATTCCATTCAGGGATTAAGTTATTAATTGGACACCCTGTGGTTACACCATTGATTTCCATTCCAAGGTGGCAAAAAGGAGTGCCGCAGTCCATGCAGCGTGCTCCTTGTATTCGTAAAACTTCATCGGAATAAGGAGATGAAAATTCATTCCAGTCATTGAGCCGAGAACCGGGTTCTCGTTCAAAAACATGTTCGCGAGTATATTCCATAAATCCCGTCTTTTTCCCCATTTTCATCTCTCCTCTCTATTTATTCACTGCCGGTACAGCTGATTCTGTAGTATTCATTTCATTTAATTGATGAAATGCTTGAAATATTGCTTCTTCCTCTGTCATACCTTGTTTCGTCAATCGGGTGACAAGACGGTGAATTTGTTTATAGTCCTTTGGAATGACTTTAACAAATTTCCCTTTTATCCAATCCCAATTGGCCAGGACTTTTTCAGCTTTATTGCTTCCGGTATATTCAAAATGTTTTTCGATCATTTTTTTCACTTCATTTATTTCATCTTTTTCTGTTAAGCTTTCAAACTCAACTAATTCACTATTAACAAGGGATTTAAACTGTTCCGGTTCATCTTGGAGTACGTAGGCAATTCCGCCTGACATACCGGCAGCAAAATTTTTACCGACATCGCCTAAAATTACCACCCGTCCGCCTGTCATATATTCACAACCATGATCACCGATTCCTTCTACGACTGCATGAACACCGCTATTTCGAACAGCAAACCGTTCACCGGCACGTCCATTAATATACACTTCCCCGCTTGTTGCCCCATATAAAGCAACATTACCAACAATTACATTTTCTCCCGCGGCAAATGGAGATTCACCCGGTGCACAAACAATCAACTTGCCCCCGGATAAACCTTTTCCAAAATAATCATTGGCATCTCCGGTAATGATAAGCGTCATTCCTTTTGGCACAAACGCACCAAAACTTTGACCTGCAGCCCCATTAAAATGAAGTTTTATTGTATCTTCCGGCAGACCCTCTTCACCATATTGTTTGGATACTTCACTCCCGACAATGGTTCCGACAGCCCGGTCCGTATTTTTAATGGCAAAAGTACCTTCCACTTTTTTACCGCCCACGAAAGCCGGCCGAACAAAAGATAACAATTCCCGAAGATCCAATGTTTCTTCCAACTTATGATTTTGCTTTTTCTTAGAAAGTCGACCGAAATCCGGTTGATAAAGTATTCTAGTTAAATCTAAATCTTTTGCTTTCCAATGAGCTTTTACATGTTCGCCTACTTCAAGAATATCTGTACGTCCCACCATTTCATCAACTGTGCGAAACCCAAGTTGAGCCATGATTTCTCTGACTTCTTGAGCAATAAAAGTCATAAAATGAATCACATGTTCAGGTTCCCCGGCAAATTTAGCCCGTAATTCCGGATTTTGAGTTGCAATGCCAACCGGACAAGTATCCTGATGGCAAACTCGCATCATCACACAACCGACGGAAATAAGCGGTGCTGTAGCAAAACCGAATTCTTCCGCCCCAAGCAAGGCTGCCATGACAACATCTTTCCCGGTCATGAGTTTACCGTCTGTTTCCAATACGACACGATCACGTAATCCATTTAGCAACAAAGTTTGGTGAGCTTCGGCAAGCCCCAATTCCCAGGGAAGACCGGCATGTTTAATGCTTGTTCTGGGCGATGCACCTGTTCCGCCATCATGACCGCTGATAACAATCACTTCGGCATTCCCTTTTGCAACCCCGGCGGCAATCGTACCAACCCCGGCTTTGGAAACAAGTTTCACACTGATTCTGGCATCTCTGTTTGCATTTTTTAAATCAAAAATGAGCTGTGCTAAGTCTTCAATAGAGTAAATATCGTGATTCGGCGGCGGAGAAATAAGTCCGACACCCGGTGTGGATCCGCGAACTTCGGCAACCCACGGATACACTTTATTTCCCGGCAGCTGCCCTCCTTCACCCGGTTTTGCGCCTTGTGCCATTTTAATTTGCAGTTCATCTGCATTGACTAAATAATGACTTTTTACACCGAAACGACCGGAAGCAATTTGTTTTATTCGACTCTTCCTGCTGCCGCCGTTTGCATCGGGTTTATAGCGAGCAGCATCTTCTCCTCCTTCACCGCTGTTACTTTTTCCTCCTAAGCGGTTCATCGCAATCGCAAGTGTTTCATGAGCTTCTTTACTGATTGAGCCAAAGGACATCGCACCGGTTTTGAAACGCTTTACAATATTTTCCACCGGTTCAACCTCTTCAATCGGTACAGGTTGCAAACGTTTTTTAAAAGTAAACAGATTCCGCAAAAAGTGAATTCGTTCATCATTCGCAAGTTTTGTATACTTTTTGAATAATTGATAATCCCCTTTCCTTACCGCCCACTGTAATGTATGAATGGTCAGCGGGTTGAATGCATGTTGTTCCCCATCAACACGGTATTGAAAGTCACTTCCGGATTCAAGCAGAGAATCCATCGGGTGGCTGTAGGCGGCTTCATGACGAAGAATCGCCTCTTTAGCAATTGTATCCAAATGAATCCCGCCAATTTGTGAAACCGTTCCATGAAAATATCGGTCAATCACTTCATTGGAAATCCCGAGGGCTTCAAAAATTTGGGCGCCGCGATAGCTTTGAATTGTTGAAATCCCCATTTTCGCCATGACTTTTACAATTCCGTCGGTAATCGCTTTTACGTAATTCTGCACCGCCTTGGTATAAGAAAAATCAAGGTCACCATCTTGAATTGCTTTTTGGTATGTCGCATAGACAAGATAAGGATAAATGGCATCAGCGCCAAACCCGATACATGAAGCAAAATGATGAACTTCTCTTACTTCTCCGGATGCAACGATGATACTTGCCTTTGTTCGTAACCCCTTCTCAATTAACCGATGATGGAGCGCGCTGATGACTAATAGAGGCGGCATTGGGACATGCGCTTTGTCCATTTTTTCATCGGATAAAATCAGTAAGGTTATCCCTTCGTTCACTGCCTTTTCCGCTTCTTGCAACAAGTTTTCTAACTCAGTCTCTAAATCATCGGTAAATACAGTTGATAAAATCGTATGCTGAAAATCAGGTTTTTGATTCTCTATTAATTGTTTAAATTGTCCCGCCGTTAATAACGGTGTTTTTAATTCGATGCGGCGGCAGTTTTCCGGACCCGGCTTTAATATATTCCCTTCCGCTCCTAAATACGTAACCGTTGATGTGACAATTTTTTCACGAATCGAATCAATCGGCGGGTTTGTCACTTGGGCAAATAATTGTTTAAAGTAATTGAATAACGATTGCGGACGCTCTGATAAAACAGCAAGCGGCATATCATTTCCCATCGAACCAACCGGATCTTTACCGTCTATAACGAGCGGCAGTAAGTACTTATGAATGTCCTCATACGTATAGCCAAGTGCTTTTTGCCGTAAAGGAATGTGATCCACAATTTCCTCAGTCTCATCTTGATCGTTCAGCAAAACAAGCTCTTGTTGCAGCCATTCCTGGTAAGGCCATGCCAATGCGGCTTCCAACTTGGTTTCTTCATCTGAAATGATTCGTCCTTCTTCCAAATCAAGCAGTAACATTTTTCCCGGACTTAATCGTTCTTTATATAAGATCTTTTCCGGTTCGACATCAATTACGCCCACCTCGGAAGCGAAAATAATGTAATCATCTTTTGTTACATAATATCTCGCCGGTCTTAAGCCGTTTCGGTCCAAAACAGCTCCGATTTGTTTACCGTTCGAAAACATAATAGCTGCCGGTCCATCCCACGGCTCCATATGCAAACTTTGGTATTGATAGAAAGCACGTTTTTCCGCAGAAATATGTTTGTTTTCCGACCAAGGTTCCGGAACAAGCATCATCGCTACTTGAGCAAGCGGCATGCCGGATAGGACAAAAAATTCAAAAGCATTATCTAAAATCGATGAATCACTGCCGTTTACATCTAAGACCGGCATAATTTTTTCCGCATCAGCACCAAAAGCGTATGCAGCCAGGTGTTTCTCGCGGGCTTTCATCCAATTAATATTGCCTCTTAATGTATTAATTTCACCATTATGCAAAAGATAACGATTTGGATGTGCTCTTTCCCAACTTGGAAATGTGTTCGTACTGTAACGGGAGTGGACAAGTGAGAAACGTGAGACAAAATCTTCATCCTGCAAATCTAAATAAAAACGATCTAATTGATCCGGATTTAACAGACCTTTATAAACAATTGTGCTACTCGACAAACTCGAAAAATATAATTCTTTTCCGTGTTCTTTAGCCCATTTTTCCACTTGTTTTCGAATGACATATAATTTTCGTTCGAAATTGAGTTGATTTACTTCTCCAGGTGATCCGATAAATACTTGACGGACAACCGGACAGGATTGCCGGGCTTTTTCGCCAATTTGCTCTTGATTGATCGGCACCGTTCGCCAGCCCAACAATATTTGTTTTTCTAACCGAATCGTTTCATTAATATAATATTCAATTTCCTCACGTTCATTTTCGGTTAAAAAGAGCATGCCAACCCCGTAATATCCTTTGGAAGGAAGTTGAATGTTTTTTAGATTTTTCCGAAAAAAACGATCAGGGATGTCCACCATTATTCCTGCTCCATCACCGGTCATTCCGTCTGCCGCTTTCCCTCCCCGGTGATCTAAACTAGTAAGCATTTCAATTCCTTTTTTTACAATATCATGGGTAGATTTTCCTTTTATATGTGCATACAAACCAATCCCGCAGGCATCATGTTCAAAACTTGGGTGATACAGTCCTTGAGATTGAGGTAATTGGTGAAAAGTCATATGATTCCCCTCGTTTCCGTTTAGTCCCTTTCTGAATTTTCGTTGTAGTACTAATTATATATTTTCAAATTGATACAAACAATATATTATTAAGATAGAAACTATCTCAAAAAACGATTAGTAAATGATTAGGAGGGGAAACATTTGGAATTACGACAATTACGGTATTTTGTTGAAGTAGCCGAGCGGGAACATATGACAGAAGCAGCCGACCATCTCCATGTTGCTCAATCGGCCATCAGTTTACAAATCGCTAAACTGGAAGATGAATTAGGGGTTATGTTGTTTGAACGAGTAGGAAGAAATTTAAAATTAACTGATATTGGAAAAACATTTTTAGTTCATGTTAAAAAGGCTTTGCAAGCAATCGATTATGCAAAAGAAAAAGTCGATCAATACTTAGATCCGGAACACGGCACGGTGAAAATCGGTTATCCGTCTAGTTTTGTTAACCATTTATTACCAACGATTATTTCAAATTTTAAAGTAATTCATCCGACAGTCAGTTTTCACTTGAGACAAGGTTCATATGCTTATTTAAGTAAAGCGGTTAAAAGTGGCGATATTAATATTTCGTTCTTGGGTCCGACGCCTCCTGAAGATTCAGATATTAGAGTGGATATTTTATTCTCGGAAAAATTCTCTGCCTTAGTTCCTTTGCTTCACCCGTTATCTGACAGGGACCATATTCAATTAAGTGAACTGAAAGAAGAAGATTTTGTTTTGTTTTCGGAAGGTTATATTTTACGAAAAATTGCCATCGATGCTTGTAAAAGTGCCGGCTTCTTTCCGCGAATAACCTCTGAGGGTGAAGATATCGATGCCATTAAGGGCTTGGTTTCGGCCGGGATTGGTGTTAGCATTTTACCGGAAAATACATTGATTAACAATATTCCAAGAATGACGAAAAAAATTGCGATTTCCTTTCCTGAAGTTAAAAGAACAGTAGGCATTATAACGCCGAAAACACGTGAACTGGCACCATCGGAAAAAATTTTTCACCAATTTGTTGTTGACTTCTTTACAAAGTTAGAAAGATTTCAGTAATTTTTCACTCTCAAACAATCAGTGCGGCGATTCCAATTCCCCACTGATTGTCGTTTCATGAGTGACAGCTCTCTTTTGCTTCTTTCTATCTCCAATTGGCCATTTCGCTTGCCAGATAAATGCCAACCAGTCTGTTTCGGCGCCATTCCTCCCAAAGCTTCCTTATGGGCGGGTTGGATTCTTGATGAAAATCGGTCAATTCGAGAGTAAATGCCGGCTTCCCGTATTCTTCAATAAACCAATCGGTAAATCCCCCTCCATTGGCTTCTTCAGGCGGGATCGACAAAGAATAACCGGTTAATTCGGCTAATTTGGTTGCCAAAAAATAATCCCTAACGATATTTTGCCGGGCACCGTATTGCCAAAAAATTTCTTGCCCGGATGAATGGTAAGCAATTGCCGACATCGGGTTGATTTCTTCTACAAACCGAACGACCGCTTGTACCTCTTTTGCCTCAAAGGGTTGCTTTCCTTTATAACCTTTATAGGACGGAAAAGGGCTGCCGGGAACGTCTTGCCAGCCGGACGGATATTGCCGATTTAAATCAATTCCGATGCCATTTGCTTTCCATCTTTTAAAATTAGGACTACCGTCATTCATGAAAATAAAATCTCGCTTGTTCTGCACCGGAAGTTTCCCTTGTTGAATATCTACCCCGTCCGGATTTAACATTGGTACAAACCAAATCGAAACTTTATCAAATATGTTCGAATCAAATTTCCCGATTTTTTTCTTATGTTGATAGGCATCAGCGTATCTTTCCAACATCACCATAAGCAAATTAGAGGTGATCCATTCCCGGCCATGATGTGCCCCGATAAGTAAAATTGATTCTTCCCCTTCACCAAGTTTTATTGCCCAAATCGGCTGGTGAAAATGACTTGTCCCTATTTGTTTTACGGATAAATTATTTCCATATTGTTTATGAATATCTTTGAGATCCGCCTCTAATTGTTCTATCGTATAACCATCTACTGCATCAACCATATAAGCACGACCTTGATCAGGCATGAATAAGAAAAAGAAAATAAAAATGAATCCGTATTTAACAACCACTCTCATTTGCTTCCACATCCAGCTAATTAGTTTATCCTGTGTTCATTTTTTATTTTTCACTTGTTTCGTTTTGTTAACCCGCGAATATACTGGTAAAAAAATACGTCCCCAGAAATATCGTTTTGTTAAGATTTACTTTACAAAAATATCTTATTTCCGCATACAATATCATTAACTCCTGAAAAAAGGAGGTTAATACATGAACAAAGCAGATTATGATCGCGCATTGTATTACACATACCGTTCCCAGTGGGATAATTTGCTAATACTCATGGTCCGCACAAAGGATGATTTTTTATCAAAACGAATTGAACATTTTTTACACGCTTATTACTATCAAAAAAATGATACAATTGTGGAAAAACATCTATATGCTTTATTGCAATATGCCGCTTATGCGAATGATAAAGCAACCATCATGCAACAAGATGTTCTTTACTCGGTTTGACTGGTGAAAAAAGCGAAGGAAACAAAATTCCGGACTGTTTATGGTGAGAAACACGTTGGTATTTTCACGTTTCACTCCATAAACAGGCCTTTTTATTTTTTTAAACTATTTTCCAAAATCAATGGAGAAAAATTTCCCTTTTTTATAAAAAAATAAGTCCATTTATCCAAGTATTTAAAGAACATGAAAAATGAAACATATGGTACAATTATTTTAAGTTTGACCTTTTATTTCTGAAATATGAAAGATGGTACTTGGAAAAAGGTGGGGAAATACTTGGCAGAGAAAAAAACTGACTGGTTATTTTTTAGTAGCTGGGCTGTTTCGATTATTGCGACTTTTGGCAGTTTATATTTTTCTGAAGTTAAACATTATGAGCCTTGTGACTTATGCTGGCTCCAACGTATTTTTATGTATCCGATGACGATTTTGCTTGGGGTTGCCTATGTGAAAAAAGATTGGAACATGAGTTTGTATGCCATGATTTTATCTGCGGTCGGCGGATCGATATCCCTTTATCATTATTGTTTACAAAAATTATCTTTCGCCGGAGATGGGCCATTATTTTGTGGAAGAGTCCCCTGTACAGCACAGTACATCAATTGGTTTGGTTTTATTACTATTCCGTTTTTAGCGTTAACTGCATTTATAATGATCTTTATGATTAGTTTTACGATCAGGAAAGGCTTGAAGGAGGGAAATAAATGAAAAAAGTATTGATTTTTTTAGGAATTATCGTTGTTCTTTTTGCAGCGATTGCCTTTTTAAATAATGCCCAGGAGAACGATGCACAGGACTACTATAAAAATTCTGTAACACCGGATGAACTGCAGGATGAATTGAAAAATGACGGTACGGCCACTGTGTATTTTTATAGCCCGGAATGTATCCATTGTCAAAAAACAACGCCAATTGTCGTTCCGCTCGCCGAAGATTTGAACATTGATTTGCAAATATATAATGTCTTGCAATATGAACAAGGTTGGGATGATTATAAAATTGAGGGCACACCGACAATTATTCATTTTGAAAATGGAAAAGAAGTGGCTCGGATTCATGGAGAAAAGAAAAAGGACGAGTTCCAAGACTGGTTTGAGGAAAATGTTTTGAAATAGTTTTTGTTTTTCCGGATGAAAGAGCGGAAACCATACCCGGCCGGTTTCCGCTTTTACTGCTTCACCGCAATTGCTTTATACGGCTTTATAAAACACACAAAGCTTTCCTTTAAACATGACTAACCGTTATCCATATCTTCATCAATTAATGCTTGCAAATCATCGGAATTGATGACAAGTAATTGATAGTCATGAGTCTCGGCATAAATTTTCGCCATTTTCAATATGTATTGTGGGGAGCCGACTTTTTCATCGTCATAAACAAGTAAAAGACCATCCGAATTTCGGATAAAAAATTTGTTTTTCGCAACGAACTGCCAAGGTCCTTCATACGGTTTTTTCGTAACCGTCGAATGAAAATCAGCGTTCAATAAAATCTCCTCATATTTCTCTTGTTTTTCCTCTTTCCAGTTTTTTTCCTGATCAAGAAATGGGGTAATTACGGCATATTTTAGCTTTGGATACTCACATTGCAAGTCCATAATTACTTCCGCCGCCCATGTTTCAACGCCTAATTGGCCACTCAACAAAACCCATTCAAGACCTTCTTCCAACAAAGGGATAAGCTGCTTTTTGATCGCTTTTTTAATATAAGGGATTCCCGGATGATTCGAATGAAAAATCCCTAATTCATGCGGTTTGTAACCTGTAATCACCAGACGTTTCATTATGCAATCACCCAAATTATACGAGCCAATGATTGGCAGCTTTCACATGAATACTGCCCATTTCCATTGAAACATTTTTAGTTTCTAAAAAGTTTTCATAAGAAAAAGGAAATGAAAAACCAAGATTGTTTAAGATTTGTGCGTTTTTATTAAACATTTTTTGGTATTTTTCTTTCTCAAGACTTTCCGATTCAATAAGAAAACAAATTGTTTCCAAGCACGCTATAATTTGATAAGCTTCTTTTAACGTGTCAGACTGATTATCAAAATCATTAATATTTAAAAAGTTCATTTTGATGAATTCATTTATTTGTTTATCCGTAAAATATTTCGGTAAGATATTTGAGTAGAAATATTCAACTAAATGATTTATTTTTTTCTCTTGCTCCGGGGTGGAAGCATATACAATCTTCAAGATCAAACCCACCTTTTGGACAATTTTCTAGAATAATGTAAAATACTGTTTCGGATTTATCGATAAAATAATTTCCCTATGTGTATAAGATAACAATAATTATACTCATGAACAAATCATTTGTCTGTGGAAATTTCAGGTTAACCAGTGAAAAACAGTTAGTTTTGGAGAACTTTAAAAAGAATGGGTGATCACATGATCAAAGTAGAGAAATTGGACAACCACCTGCATGTAGTAGTTCCTGCAGAATGGGATGGGATTTCCATTGATGATTTATTGAAAAATAAATGGCAGTTGGCCAAAAAACGCATTCACCAAATGAGAATGGACAAGATGGTGAAACAAAACGGTCTTTCCGTTCCATTTGCCAACAAATTAAGAGCGGGTGATCAGCTTATTTTTGAAAATATATTTTTTGAAGCAGACTACGGCAACAAACCTTCACCTCAATCTGTGCAAATATTGTTTGAAGATGATTTTTTGTTGATTGCCAATAAACCGGCACAACTGGCAACACATCCAAACACTTCTGCTGACACGGATACTTTGGCAAATCGGATTGTCCATTATTTAGCGGTAAAGAATGAACCTGCCAAAGTACAACATATCCACCGGCTTGATAAAGATACAAGTGGTGCCGTTCTTTTTGCAAAATCGCCTTTTATTGGCGGCATTCTTGATAAACAATTGGAAAAACGCAAAATAAAACGTACCTATATGGCGATTGTTCATGGAAAATTACAGAAGAAAAAAGGTACGATTAATGCGCCTATTGGTCGTGACCGCCATCATCCGACCAGAAGACGCATTTCAAACACAGGTCAACCGGCTGTCACCCATTATGAAGTGATTGGTTTCGATACAGTGAAAAATTTGAGCCAAATCATTTGTCGCCTTGATACAGGACGTACCCACCAAATTCGGGTTCACCTTTCATCTATTGGTCATCCGCTTGTTGGTGACGTTTTATATGGCGGGAAGCCTCTATTTTATCGTCAAGCCTTACATGCAAAATATTTATCGTTTATTCATCCTTTGACGAAGGAAAAAATAGATATAGAAGCACCTTATTTGGATGATTTTCCGGAGCTAACAGGAAGTGGCGGTATATAAGTAGTAGAGACTGATCATTTTGACGGGCGGCTTTTAACCTGGAAAGATTTTCATATTAGTAGGTAGCGGCAAAAATTTTATCTAACATTGTTCTCTGCTAGGATGTGAAAAATTCAGCAAAATTCAGCCCTTCAAATTTATCCAGTAAAAAAGGATAGTATTGGCACTATCCTTTTCCATTCACATTAAAACAGAAATTGATCCGGATCTTTTCCGGTCCGTTCGTTTTTATTCAGGGCATCAATTCTCTCCATATCTTCCGCGGTTAATTCGAAATCAAATATATCCGCATTTTCCTTAATTCTTGACGGTGTAACGGATTTTGGAATTACGATTACATCAACCAAGATCATATTAACTTTTATTCCATTGTACTTGAGCTAATAGTACTTTGACTAGTGTAACATCTAATATACTCTAATACGGCCTTCTTGTCTTTGGTCCCATCAAGCATTTCAAAAAAAGATTTTTGGTTAAGTAAATGTAGTAGATCAGACATAGCTGGCAAATGTTTTTTATTGTCAAGACTGCTTAAAAAAAAGATATACTTTACTGGCTTTTCATTATTTCCAAATTCGACAGGGCGATTTAATACGGTAATTCCAATTGAATAAGAAAGTGCCCCAAATTCCGGTCTCGTGTGCGGTAGTGCAACAAGAGGGGTAATAACGAAATACGGAGATAAATTTTCTACAACTTTCTCAACGTAATCTTGAGTTACTTTGTTTTTTCTGACTAATGAATTTCCTGATATTCGAATGGCCTCTTCCCAATCCTTTGCATCTATCCCTAAATTCATACAATCTTCAGAGATTAAGTCGATTAGTCGATAGCCCTTCTCTTTCTTTTCATTTTTTAATTTAAAAGATGAGCTAAAAAAGGAAAGCAATTCACTATATAATTGGGTCGGATTACTAATCGTGGCATATTTCCAAATAATTTCCATTATTGATTCTAGACTAGGCTGTTTGAAAACAGATAAATCCAATAGTGTATATACTTGACGAATAATTTCATACCTTTCCCTCGGATTAATAATCGGATTTATTTTAATAATCGGAATATTTGACTCAATGAGATGCAATTGATATTCTGTTGTAAAAATAATATCGACGGGTTTATCAAAATCTTTAAATTTAACAGCATCAATCGGCAAATAAAAATTTAAATCAGTAAACATTTCCTTCAGTTCATTGTACAATATTGCCGAAAGTCCGATACCGTTTGAACAAACAACTAATGCATTTTTCTTAACGACTTCTTCATAATCTCGTTTCTTAGAATAAATACTGGCAAAGTGCATCGTTAAGTAGGCAATTTCTTCTTCTGGAATTTCGCCATCAAATAATCCTTCTAATGGTTTCATCGTTTCTTTAACTAAAAGAAACAGCTCACTATATTCCTCTTTTATCTTAGGATACAAAGGATTATATATCGGCAATCTAAAAAGAAGACGATAATAAGCCGGGCGAATGTGCGAGTATAATTGTTTAAAAATCTCAGGTCCTTCATTATAATGGGTTCCGCTTAACACTTCAAATCGGATCATGATTCTGTCAACAATTTCACTTATAATAGGTTTATCTTCAGTCTCTTCTGCAAAATTTCCGACAGATACAGCTAAAATCCAAGCAGTAATATAATGGAATTCTTGTTCGCTAAAACTGGTTGTATCTTTATAATAGGATAATAATTCTCCAGTAAACTTATACTCTTTCATTTCAGAAATAATATCTAAATTTGGCTTTCCTAAATATTCTTCAGTTAAATTTTTGTGATTTTTCAGTCTTGCTTTAAGAAAAATAAAAATATAAATGAATTCATCCAATCTATCACCAACAAAATGGATTTTATACTTATTAGCTAGCTCGGTAATCGTCTTTTTAGAAAATTGGAAGGACTCCAGATGGTAGTCGTCAATTATTGAATCAAAAACAACAGAATTGTGATCATCCTCTAATGATAGTAAAACAAGCTTCATCATATATCCGCGGATATCGAGTTCTGGTCCGCTAATATAATAACCCTTTGACCGATTGTTACTAATTTTAATATTCTCTTTTGCCAGCTCCTGCTCCAAATCCTTTAAATCATTTAAAATGGTAGAACGGCTTACTTTCAATGAAGACATAAAGTGCTGCAGTGAAAGATACTCAAGATTCATAAACAGCATAATATAGAGATAAATAATTCGTTCCCTTTTATCAAAATAGTAAAATTTATCATTGTAGGATTTTCGCAAAATCTCGATCAAAAAATTTTTTGTTTCAGTTTTTATGATGATTTCTTTTTGATTTCCATACTCAATGGGAGGGAGTTTTTTTGCTTCTACAAGGTCATTAATCTTTTCAAGTCTGTATGTAATTTGTCTTTTTGAACAATTAGTTTCTACTTCTAAATCAGTTCGGGTAATATAAGACTTTTTGACAAGAATTTTGATTAAAGCAATTAAATTCTTATCCATTCGATCACCACCCTACCAACATTTAAAAATATATTTCCTCTAGTATAATTTGTTAAAGAGACTCCTTTAACTCAGTTGCTCAACCAAGGAGAAGGATTTTAAAAAAAACACTCGCTGATTATTTTTTGATTTTATTGTGATAATAATATAATTTTTTCAATCCTGGCCGAGCAACCTTTATTCAATCAAGAAAGACCTAGTTAAATATTATTTTTATAAGCTAACTAAGAAAGCAATTTTTTTTACAATTTTAAATTATACCTTTATTTTACACCAATTTTTGTCTTCTTATTTTGGTTTATTATTTTACAAATTTTACTAGCATTCTCGGCAATTTCAACAGCAGATCCTTTTGTTAATAGTCCGCCAATTCCACAGCATTCAACTCCCCGCTTTACCCAGTCACTTAAATTATCCAACGTAATTCCCCCAGAAACTAAGATTGGCACTTCAGGAAGCGGTGTTTTTAATATCGTAACAAGCTCCGGACCGTAAAAGTTTGAAATCGGAAAGGCTTTAATAAAGGATGCACCACCTTCAAGAGCTTCGATAACCTCCGTTACAGTTGTACAACCAGGTGCATAAGGTATTTGGTATCTATTACAAATTTTTGTAACTTCTCTGCTGAAATTCGGGGCAATAATAAATTTAGCCCCATGTAAAATTGCTAACCGAGCTGTTTCACTATCTAGCACGGTACCAGCTCCAACAACTAATCGGTCACCAAACTTATCATTTAAAGCCTTAATTACCTCACCTGCATTCGGAAAAGTATAGCTAATTTCTATTATATCGACGCCGCCATTTAAACAGCCTTCTGCAATTTCAATACCTCTTTCAACAGTGTTTGTTCTCACAATGGCCATCGCACCAGTGTTTACAATACGCTGCATCACATTTAATTTAAACATTTTCAATCACCTTTAGTTGATAAAAATTCAATGCTTCTTTTATTTTCAAAGTATCTTCCTCACTCAAAGATTTTACCGGAAGTCGCGCATCACCAACATTTACACCAAGCAGAGTCACAGCCTTCTTCATTACAGAAGGTACTGTACCCAATTTTAGTACCTCCCGTAATACATCAACATCCTTTTGCAATTTTTCTGCTTCATCCAGATAGCCATTGATAAATTTGTGATAAATGGATATGATAACTTCTGTAATAACATTGCTCGTACCAGAGACAGCACCAGAAGCTCCCATTTTTAAAGCAGATAAAATTTTCGAATCTGAACCTACTAAAACAGCGAAATCATGGTCCTTGACTACATCGATGTAACCCTGCATGTTTTCCATATTCCCACTGCTATCTTTAATTGCAACAATATTTTTTACTTCTAATAAAGTTGCAACGGTACTTGGCTCAATATTCACACCTGTATTTTTTGGTAAGTTATATAAAATAATGGGTGTATTAACAGATTCGGCAATCATTTTATAATGCTGGATTAGTTCCTCCTGGGTTGGAGCTATTAAATATGGCGTAATGACGGATAGAGCATCTGCTCCAACCTTTTCCATTTGCTGGGCAAGCTTAATAGTTTCCTTTGTTCCACAAGCACCTACTCCTACATAAACTGGAATGCGGTGATTGACATGATCAATAACAGTTTTAGAAAATAAAATTTTTTCCTCATTACTTAAGTGGTGGAATTCTCCATTTGTTCCTAGAATAAATAATCCGTCAACGCCACTTTCAATCAATTTATCAACCAATTGGCAGGTTGCTACCAAATTAAGATTCTGAGCTTCATCGAATGGTGTTACCATTGCTGTTATAATCCCTTTAATTTTCAACTAAATCACTTCCCATTTTTAATTGATTGGCCGATTGCACCACCTGGATGCCATTTGTAATATTGCAACGGCGTTATTCCTTTAGCATCTTGAAGTAAAATACTTAAGCTTTGAAGGATAAGAATTTCAGCAATAATGGATGCACGTGGTGGTTTATTTAAATAATCTCCTTCGTTTTCAACACCGGCAACAAGGACAACTTCGCTATGCTTTGCCAACCAAGAATCTTTTTTTCCTGTAACAGAAACTATTATTGCACCATTTTTGATTAATGCTTCAACAGTTGCTTTTAATTCCAAAGTTTCACCACTATTAGATATTGCAATGACTACATCTCCTGGGCATACTTGACCTGAACTACCATGGACGGCTTCAGTACCATGGAGCGTATATGCTGGAGTTCCAGTTGAAGAAAGTAATGATGCAATATATCCTGCAACATGCCCCGGTTTGCCGATTCCTGTCACATGAATTCTGTTATATTTTTTCTCTGCTTTTAATATTAAATCCCGCGCCCGTTCAAGAGAGTGATAATCGATTTGCTTTTGAAATTTATCTAATTCACTGTTTACCGTATCTAAAAAGGTTTTTACTTCATGATTTGTTTGATTCATAATATAACCTCTTTTTAATTTTTATAGATATTGGATTTCCAGCTTGATTTTCACCCCAAGTTTAATAAAATCAAATTCTCACTTGCACTTGTTGCCAACTCAAAATAGCAATATCCCTATCATTAATCAAATTTTAGAGAATGGATTACCAATTTATTTATGTAGGCAACCCATCCTTCGCTGGTAATCTAATAAATATTCTTGTACAATTATTAAAATTATTTTATTAATAGCTTTTACTCTAGTACTTCAATTAATGGAATAATCCCATTAACCAGTTTAAAAATGAACCGACGATGTTATAGTCAATGTTCGGGAAAGATGCTCCGGAAATCCCAAGATTATCAAACAAAGGGTACAGAGCTAATGGCAAGCAAACTAATGCTATACCGACCAAGAATGAAGCAAGTAGTGCACCTTTCCATCCGCCATATGCGTTACCAAAGACACCGCAAGTTCCGCCCGAGAAGAAGCAAATACCGGCAGCAGGAATCATAATGATACTACTATTGAACAAAATCATTAATCCCATTCCTGCTAGACCACCCATGAATGCACCGACAAATCCGATTACAACTGCTGTTGGAGCAAACGGGAAAACGGCAGGACAGTCAACAGCAGGTTTTGAATTTGGAATATATTTTTCTGAGATTGCAACGAATGCGTTTGTAATTTCAAGAATGAATTGGCGAACACCATAGATTAATACGCTCATGCCAGCTGCAAATTGCAAACCTTGTAATAATGGGTATATGAACCAAATATCATTACCAGACATTTCTTTAACTAAATCAAGCTGACCATTAATCACACAAACAAATACTGCAACATAGAAAAGGACAACCATGAAAATAGCAATGGAGAACACAAAGTCCCTAAATAATTCAAAAAACTTAGGTAGTTTAATGCTGCTAGAATCTGATTTTTCATCATCTGATTTTTTGGATAAATTTCCAACCATTTTACCAACATAACCGGAAAATGCATATGCTATTGTGTTGAAGTGTCCCATTGCTAATGAATCAGAACCGGTAATTTTTCTCATGAATGGCTGACAAAGTGTTGGAAGTGCAGCACCACAAAATCCTAAAATAATACCACCAACAATAATCGTAACAATACTGCTAAATCCATAAGCGATAAAAACGAGACCTAAAACGCAAGCGAAATATAAAAAGTGCTGGCCTGTTAAGAAAATGGCTTTAAAAGGTGTAAATCTTGCAATAATAATGTTTGCAACGAAACCAACCAGCATTAATAAAGCAATTTCAGTACCATACGTATTTAGTGCTAATCCGGTAGCTACTTCAACTTGAGTTGTAACACCATCAATTCCAAACCCGGCATTAAATAAAGTTGTGAAGTTTGAAACAATTGTTGTTAGATATGCAGAACCTATACTGAAAATCATAAAACCCATGATTGTCTTGGCTGTTCCTGAAATAACATCCGTTGCTGACTTCTTTTGTAATAACAAACCAATAAGAGCGATTAAACCAACGATTAGGGCTGTATTTCTTGTTTGAGCTAAAATAGCATCTAACATATTTAGTTCTCCCCTTTACGGATTATTTTTTGCTTTCTAGAAATTCCAATAATTTAGTTTTAATTTCTTCCTTATCAACAATGTTACGAATGCCAACTGCATATGGAACTTGATCTTTAATTTCATTCATTAAATCTTCCATTGTAATAACTAAGTCACCATTGTATCCTCTTAGTGACTCTAAATTTCCATGCTCCGTTTTAATATCAAAATGATTTTCGGAAATTACCTGATCAGCTTTAATTTTCAATAACATACTAGAGCCCATTCCAGCTCTGCAACACACTAATGCTCTATACATACTAACAACTCCTTTTTCATTTATTATTTTTTGAGAAATTCAATAATTTCTTTCGGACTCCTTGCTTCATCTAGGAGATTATAGAACGTATCTTTTTCGAGTAAATTTGCTAAGTCTGCTAAAGCGTTTAAATGGCCATTTTTTTCTTTTGCGCATAGGCAAAAAACGTATTTAACAGGATCATTAGCCTCGCTTCCAAAAGAAACCGGATTTTTTAATGTTGCTATTCCTATTGCGCTTTCTAATACATCAGTATCAGGACGCGAGTGAGGCAATGCTACATGTGGAGCAATAACGATATAAGGTCCGGACTCCTTAACATTATCTATCATTCTCTCAATATAGCTTTGCTTAATCTTACCTTCCTGTAATAAAGGCTTTGCTGCCAATCTTATAGCATCTTCCCAATTTTCTGCATCTATTTGCAAAGAAACTAGGCTCTCACTTGTCAAATCTTTTAGCATTCGATCATCTCCCAGAAACTACCGTAAATATGTTTTGTATACGTATACAATGTTCCTTACAACTTTATTTTATGGCTGGTTGAGAACGATTACAATTCCTTTCGGGTTCAACTTTCGTCGCTGACCTTGACAAAAATTAAACTTTACTATACTCTAATCGCCGTATAATTTCCTAATCTCACAAAGAATACATATTAAGGAAATTTATTTAATTTTTTCTCTAAATATAGTCGACACATTCAGGTATTATATTGAATTATAAAGAAGAATTAAACTGAAAAAATGAGCAACATCATGATAAAGCGCACACCATATTTGAAGAATCGATAGAAACAAGATTCAACTCAAAGAGGATCCTTGTTTAACTATATAAAGATTGATACAAAATTTTCAGAAAAATAAAAGTCTCTTAAGTATATATCAGAGCTAGTTAAATTAATGCCATCATATTTATAATGCAAAATAATTTTAATCCCATTTTTCTCTTATCCTCATTAATATTAGGTAAATAATTATTAAAGCAAGTAAAAAACTGGCTGTATATAAAATTGTAAACATTTTTATCACCTTTAAACAAAAAGGTTATATGTTATTCTTGCTCTCTTCTTAGCAATTACTTTTATATTTTCTGTCTTAAAGCTAGTCTTTATGAGTCCAATTTTTGACTGATTAAAAAATTTATCGTTTTCAATCATCTGTTCGTCTACTTAAAATCCCGGTATTGCGGAAGGCTTTAATTTCCAGTGCCCTTGTTCTTTATTCAAAGGATATCTTTGTTGCCTATTTTCCGATATTTGCAAAGGAATATGATATTCCAACCTCTTCAATCGGCTGGATTATAGCGATTCAAGGTTTTGCTATTATTCTCGTTCGATTCTTTTTAAATGCATTAACAGAAAAACTTGGAAGAGACCGTGTTTTAATTATCTCAGTCTTTATAGCGGGCATATCTTTTTTATTCATTCCTTTTACGGAAAATATATTTATTTTAGGTGCTTTAAGCGCACTTATCGGTCTCGGTCTTGGATGTGGTCAACCGCTTTCCATGACGACCACCTTTAATGCATCTCCAAAATCAAGAACAGGTGAGGTTCTCGGCTTGCGTCTGGCGTCTAATCGACTTTCTCAGTTAATAGCACCTGCATTTTTTGGTTTGGTCGGATCTTGGTTAGGAATTTTTTCGGTGTTTTTTATTAGCGGCACATTCTTAATTGGGGGCTTATTTGCCATTAAACCTCATAAAAAGAGAAAATTGGCCTCATAATAGGCAAGCAACTGATTCTTTTAGATTTCAAAAATTACTGGAATAAATCGGAAAATAAAAAAATCTAATTTTACTGTAAATTAGCACCTGACCAAATTTTCCAATGTCATTCGGGGTTTTGAGCTTCTTGATTTAGAAAGCTATGTTTAGACACTATAATTATTTTTATATTGTTAAATAGACATTATGATTTGTTACCTCCCCTTCGTTAACATGTTATTGACTTAAACATGCCTTCCACATAAACTTCATGGAAGACATTTTCTTTTTGTATGAGGTTATTAAGTATTTTTTAGTTATATCTTGTTTTTTTGACCTTAACTTTTATAATGAAATCTAGGAACAAATCATGTTTAAAAACGAAAGGGAGGTTTCTCTCTTAAATGCAGCTGATTATTGCTGAAAAACCGGATCAAGCACGGACACTCGCCTCCGTATTTAAAAATAAAAAAGCACAAGGATACATTGAAATTTTACCGAATGAGATTTTTCCGGATGGCGCTTTCATGACATGGGCCATTGGTCACTTATGTGAACTTGTCCCGCCGGAAAAATATAACCCCGAATGGAAAAAATGGACCTTGGCCACCTTACCGATGATTCCGTCTCAATTCCAATATCAAGTAAGTAAAGATAAGGCAAAACAATTTTCGGTCATAAAAAAATTTATAAACGACCCTAGGATAACCGAAATTATTCATGCAGGTGACGCCGGACGAGAAGGAGAACTGATCATCCGTAATATTCTCCGTTTGACGAAAGCCAAACAGCCAATGAAACGGCTTTGGATCTCTTCCTTGACCCCTAAGGCCATTAAAGAAGGTTTTCGGAATCTTCGGGATGAAACCGAGACGAAAAATTTATATTTTGAGGCCTATACCCGTGCATGCAGTGACTGGATTGTTGGCATGAATGCATCCCGACTGTACAGTATTCTTTTAAAGGAAAAAGGGTTTTCCGACGTGTTTTCGGTCGGCCGTGTGCAGACGCCAACCCTTGCACTCATTGTGAAACGCGAGCTCGAAATCGAACAATTTGTATCGGAACCTTTTTGGGAAGTCATTGGTGAATTTTTCATAAATGGGAAAAAATATAAAGGCAAATGGGAAGTGGATGGGGATTCCCGGATTAAGAAAGCTGACATGGCCGCAAAAATTGCTCAATTTTGTAACGGCAAGCCGGCTGAAATTACTGATGTAAAGCGGGAGAAAAAAGAATACCATCCACCGATGCTTTATAATTTGTCGGCGTTACAAGCGGAGACAAATCGCTTATATAAATTCCCGCCGAAAAAAACACTCGATATCTTGCAAGGTTTATACCAAAAAGGAATCGTTTCCTATCCGCGTTCCGATTCCCGCTACGTGACACCGGGTGAGGCGGACATGTTTCCGGATATCTTACATAAGATTTCCCGGATAGAAAAGTATGCCGAATTTTTCCCTTTACCGATTTCGTCCATCCGCAACAATAAACGATATGTAAATGAGAAAAAGGTAACCGATCACTATGCAATTATCCCGACCGAACAAGTGAAGGATCCTGAAAAATTAAGTGCCGACGAGCAAAAAATTTATGATTTGATCATTAAAAGCTTATTGGCCGCGCATTATGAAAAATCTGTTTACGAATATACGACAGTTACGACCCTTGTTGGTGGACGGGCAACATTTTTATCAAAAGGAAAAGTTCAACTTGCTGAAGGTTGGCGTAAAGTTATTCCTGCGAATGAAAAAGATGGTGAACCGGAATTACCTTTACTTGAAAAAGGCGAAACCGGCATTGTCAAAAAGATCAACGTGAAGGAAAGTAAAACCCAGCCACCAAAACGGTATACAGAAGGACAGTTAATTACATTGATGAAAACTGCCGGAAAGCATATAGAAGACAAAGAATTGGAAAAGGTGTTGGACGAAACAGAAGGCCTTGGAACAGAAGCGACTCGAGCCGAGATTATAACAATGTTGAAATCACGCAAATACATCGAAATCAAGAAAAATTTAGTATATGCAACAGCAAAGGCAAAAATTTTGATACACGCAATCGGGAAAGAATTGCTTGCTTCACCGGAAATGACGGCAAAATGGGAACAACGGCTGAAGGAAATTGCTGAGGGGAAAGCAAATGCGAAACAATTTATCGATATGACGAATAAGATGATTACCCATTTAGTGACGGAGACAACAAAGCAAGCGGTCGAATGGTCGTTTGATCGTGAGGTGACTGAAAACTTTGTCCCCCGTCAATTTAAAAAATCCGCACCCAGAAAACTCGGCAACTGCAAATTTTGCGACGGAAATGTTATAGATAAAGGTACCTTCTACGGTTGCAGCAATTATCAAAAGACCGGTTGTTCCTTCACGATCTCAAAAAAAATTCTTGGAAAAACCATTACACAGGCACAATTGAAAAAGCTTTTGACCGATGGATTTACAGACCAAATTCAAGGCTTCAAAAGCAAGGATAAAGAATTCAATGCGAAGTTGGCATGGGACGAGCAAGAGAAAAAGATTAAATTTGTGTTTGGATAAGTCTGATAAAATCCTATAATTTTCGATTACGTCAATGGGTATTTTATTCAGAAATCACTACTTCCTTAATAAAAAGCCATTAAAATTATAAAATTATTAAAATTGTAAAATAATAATTATACCTTGTTTAATTGACAATAGCAAGCATTTTGTACTAATATATTAAATATTAAAGGAGGTAGTGGTTTTTTATGTCATCCATAGATAGACAGAATATTTGGAAAACAATTCCTCAAAAGGGATTTTTAGGACATCCAAAAGGCCTATTTACATTGTTTTTTACAGAATTTTGGGAACGCTTTTCCTACTATGGAATGAGAGCCATTCTTGTTTTCTATATGTACTATGAAGTATCGAAAGGCGGACTGGGTCTTGATAAAAGTACGGCCTTGTCGATTATGAGTATATACGGATCTTTAGTGTATATGTCAGGTATTATTGGCGGATGGGTTGCCGACCGCTTGCTTGGAACTTCTAAATCCGTCTTTTACGGCGGTGTACTCATTATGTTCGGGCATATCGCATTAGCTATTCCGGGAAACTTTGCTTTCTTTTTAGTTTCAATGGTCCTCATTATTTTAGGTACAGGTCTTTTAAAACCAAATGTCTCTTCTGTAGTTGGAGATATTTACTCACCGGAAGATCGTCGCCGTGACTCCGGGTTTAGTATCTTTTACATGGGGATTAATTTGGGCGGTTTTCTTTCACCGTTAATTGTCGGGGAAGTCGGCATGAAACATAATTTCCATCTCGGCTTTTCGATTGCTGCAATTGGTATGTTTATCGGATTAATTCTTTTTGTCGTTACGAAGAAGAAAAATCTTGGACAAGCCGGTGCTTATGTGGCCAATCCGCTTCCGTCTGAAGATAAGAAAAAAATCTTTACTTGGATTGGTATTGGCACAATCATCCTTGCCCTTATATTTATCTTCACTATAAAAATCGGCTATATGGACTTTAAACGCTTTATTACATTAGTCGGTATCCTTGGCATTTTAATTCCTGCCGGATATTTTATTGCTATGTATCGCAGTCCGAAAACAACAGATGTTGAACGTTCACGACTTTTGGCATATATCCCGCTATTTATTGCTTCCGTTATGTTCTGGGCTATTCAGGAACAAGGTTCAACGATTTTAGCCAACTATGCCGACGAAAGAACACAATTACATTTTGCCGGATTTGACCTTTCACCGGCCTGGTTCCAATCATTAAATCCATTATTTATCATAACTTTGGCACCGGTATTTGCTTGGTTATGGATTAAACTCGGTAATCGGGAACCATCTATACCGAAAAAGTTTTCCCTTGGGATTCTTTTTGCCGGTTTATCGTTTATTATTATCTTATTACCTGCTTATCTGGGCGGAACCGATTCTTTAGTGAATCCACTCTGGCTTGTTCTAAGTTATTTTGTTTGTGTGTTAGGTGAATTGTGCTTATCTCCGGTCGGACTTTCTGCAACAACAAAATTAGCACCAAAAGCGTTCTCAGCACAAACAATGAGTCTTTGGTTTTTATCCAATGCGGCAGCACAAGCAATTAATGCACAAATCGTAAAATTTTATAAACCGGAAACAGAAATGGTTTACTTCGGAACTATCGGGGTTATTGCGATATTACTAAGTATAACTTTATTCCTCTTATCACCAAAAATCGAAAAATTCATGAAAGGTGTCCATTAATTGATTCATATTTCATGTTGAAAGAAAAACCAGGTAAAATAGCCTGGTTTTTCTTATATTATGATAATTATCCACTTAAAATTTATTTCATGAATTTAACACAAACCGGATGGCCGACTTTTACATCCTTTTGTAGTAGGGTAAGCTTACCTGAATTTTTATCTCGCTTGTAAAGAACCAAATTATTGCTTTCTTGATTAGATCCGACAAGATAATTTTCACTTGGGTCGAGAATAAAATCCCGCGGCCAATCCCCTTCTGAAGAGACAAAATCAACCAAAGAAAGCATCCCTGTATCACCATCTACTTGAAAAATAGCAATACTGTTATGTCCGCGATTGCTAACATATACAAATTTCCCATCAGAAGTTATATGAATCGCACTGCCTTGATTATTTTCCTGAAAATCTTCCGGAATGGTGGATATGTATTGAATTTCTTTAAAGCTGCCATCCTCATGATGATATTCCAACACTATAACTTCTGAACTAATTTCAGTCATTAAATAGGCATAGCGACCATTAGGATGGAAAGTTAAATGACGCGGACCGCAACCGGGATGAAGCGATAATGTTTGTTTCTTTACTAATTCATTTTGAACGATTTCATAAGTAATTAGCTGATCTATACCAAGATCAACAGCCACTACATATTTTTCATCCGGTGTAAAGTCAGCATAATGGGTATGCGGTTTTTCCTGCCGCTCCGGATTCGGCCCCTTCCCTTCATGGGCAACAGTGGATTTCAATTCATTCAAAGAACCGTCCTCATTCAATGTATATAATTCAACGGTACCGCGGTGGTAGTATGCTGCTGTAAGTAAAGAACCGTCTGAATTTGTTGCAACATAACAAGGTGAGGACCCTGCAGTAAACCCTTTATTCAATTCAACAAGTTTGTGGGTATTTTCGTCGATTCGAAATCCGACAACTCCTCCCTGTTCCCCTTCCTTAGCCACGGCATATAAATTTTTATTATCCTTACATATAGCCAAATATGTCGGATTTTCCAAATTGGCAACGAGTTGAACATTCATAATTTTTTCCTTATCTGTATCTAGAACAAAAGAATAAACTCCTTCACTTTCCCCTTTTGTATATGTTCCGACAAATCCGGTCCATTTTGTGTTTGTCATGATAAATCTCCTTTCAAATTGAAAATATATCCAAATTCTATTTTATCCTATTTTTCCACATAAACGTAAAAAAACTTCCATCAAGGGGGATTTCTTCATCCCTACTGATTGTTTTAGTTGAACTAATCGGGCACTTTTCTTTCTTAAGCCCCAGAAAAAAGATTTAGTGACCGTTTGCGCGGGATAAAGTGAAATTTTCAACAATGGGCCTCTTTATCCCCACTGATGCTTAGTTGAACCAATCGGCCCCTTCATCTAAATGAACGAATGGAATTTCGGTATCTACTTCCCCATAAATGCGGTGGGTTTCGAGATTTTCCCCTTTCAGCCAACATGCAAAATCAATCTCGACCGGTTCTTGGTCACCACCTAATGCAAACCATGCCATTAATTTACCCGGGAAATAGGCAGATGTATGAATCGTTCCCGCCCAGCTGCCGTATAATTTGGAAAACACACCTCGATTTGTGTCGTTTAATAAGCGAAAGGCTGCCTTGCCATCCCTTAAACTTGGTCTTTCCTTTTCAATAATTTCTAATCTCCTTTTTGAATCAACCAAATAATGACGATTTTCCTCTGCCATGATTTCAAAATGATTGGTGCAGACATTTCCTTCCCGCACGACTACTTTTCGTGGCGATGTTTCAATTATTTTCGTAATGCCGCTTTTATCATGGACAATATAACTGAATGAATGGCGGTGCGGTATTTCTTTTAAAAGCGAGACGGCCTCGTCAACATTTGCACAAGTTTCCAGGATGAAACGTCCAATCATATTACAAACAAACCCATCACCCGGATTTTTTCGATTCATAAAATTATACCCCATCGCCAGACCCTTTTCATTGATTCCGTCCATTCTTCCGGTTATTCTTTGACTCGGACCGGCAACGGCATAACCGCCATCTGTCGGCTGAAATAGTGTATAACGCCCATCATAAGTTTTTGGATGATAATCGTAATTACGAATTAAATAATTATCACCGGTAACAATGGAACACCCGGATTTTACATATTCCACCCGATATCCGCCAAACTCCCGTAAGACTCGTTCCATCGGCCATTTAAGCGCATCCTGTAAACCGATAATTTCTTCCCAAATTTTCGGCGCAACACTTGTAATGGCTCGTTTCACTTCTTCTTCCGGTACAGTAAAACGAGGTCTTCGTACTTTCCACTGTTTTTCACGATTTTTCACGAGCAGTGAATCTCGCAACAATTCTCCTTGCAAAAATCCAAAATCATAATGTGTACCACGATATTCAATGATGTTACTGTATATTTTTTTCATCAAACTACCCCATTTATAAAAAATTCTTTGTCGCTAACTTTCTTTTATTACGTTATCAAAAGTAAAAAATTCCAGCAAGGATATGAATTCATTTGTTACGGGAAATCTTTGGACTTAAGTATTAGTATAAGCTCACAAGGAAGTTTATGCGGCTACCTTTATGGGTATTTTTAACAAACTATATTTGCCGGATATTTCTAGACACCTCAAAAAAAAAACGCCTAGTTACAAATAACCAAGCGCACGAATCTTTAAAAATTTTCTTTCATTATTTTATACTATCTTCAATTTCGGAAATCATTTCAGATACGGACACTAATCCGCCACCGGACAAATACCAATAGTTTGGATCCAAGTAGACAATATGTCCATCTTTATATGCAGTCGTATTTTTCACAAGATCATTCTCTATAACTTCTTTAGCGGAAGATTCTCCGCCAACAACGGCCGTCCGGTCAATGACAAATAAGTAATCGGGATTTTTCTCCACAATATATTCAAAGGAAATACCTTGACCATGAACATCCACTTGTATATTTGGGTCTGCCGGTGTAAAACCGAGAACATCGTGAATAAGTCCGAAACGAGAACCTGGACCAAAGGCACTGACCTTTCCTTCATTAACCAGCACAATTAAAGCATTTTTATTTAATGCCGTGACTTCCTTATTTACTTTGGCAATTTGGTCATCGATTTTTGCCAATTCATCTTTCACAAAATCTTCTTTATCAAAGATTTGTGCGATGATTTGAACGTTTTCTTTAAATGAGTCTACATAATTTTTTGCATCCAATTGAATATTAATCGTCGGTGCAATTTTTTTGAACTCATCATATTGTTCGGCTTGCCGTCCGGAAGTAATAATTAAATCAGGTCCGATTTCCGCAATCTTTTCAAAATCAGGTTCAACAAGGCTCCCGACATTTTCATATTTGGAATCTGCATATTTTTCCAAGTACGGCGGGATTTTCCCGGATTGAGGAACACCGATTACTTCAATTCCCATTTTGTCCAATGTATCAAGTATACCGAAGTCGAATACAACGATTTTTTTGGGATTTTTCTTTACTTCTGTTTCACCGAGAGCGTGTTTAATCATTACGGTCTCATTCTTTTTCCCTGCTTCCTTATCGGATGAATTCCCACTGGATTTATCGGAACTTCCTGTACCCCCACAAGCAACCAAGCCAAACGTTATGATTAATAAAAGTAGTGAAAACAAATATTTTTTCATTAGCAAACACCCCTTGTTATAAGTAAGTTTCGATTCATATTTTTGATAAAGCATTTTTCTAGACAAATTGTCTTTCATTCATGGTAGAATATAATTATCAGTTTATATTTTTTCTTGCTGAATAAGTGTCAATATCCTTTGCGCGCACCCTACCCATACTGACACTTATTCTTTTTTTATTTTTTTAATCACGAAAAATCTATGAAAAGTAAAAGCAGAACCGGCAATTTTGGATATTTTGGACATGCATATCCATATCATAAATATCGCGTAATACTTGACGATTAATGATTTCGTCGGTCGTTCCTTGTTTAATAATTTGACCATTTTTTAAAGCGACAATATAATCCGAATAGACGGAAGCAAAATTAATATCGTGAATAACAAGGAGGACAGTTTTACCCAACTCGTCTACTAATCTCCTTAATGTTTTCATTATTTGTACCGAATGCTTCATATCCAGATTGTTCAGCGGTTCATCGAGCAAAATATATTCGGTGTCTTGAGCAATAACCATAGCAATATACGCTCTTTGTTTTTGACCGCCACTCAGTTCATCGAGATAGTGATCCTCAATTTCCTGTAATTCCATATATTCAATCGCTTCGTCAACATATGCCCAATCTTCTTTTGACAATTTTCCTTGAGAGTAAGGAAAGCGGCCAAAAGATACAAGTTCCCGAACAGTTAAACGTAAATTTACATTGTTTGATTGTTTTAATATGGAAATTTTTTTCGCCAAATCCCCGCTTTTCTTTTTTGTAATATCGGCCCCGTCAATGAGAATTTCCCCTTCATCTTTTAAAATGAGTCGGCTGACCATGGAAAGAAGTGTACTTTTCCCGGCACCGTTCGGACCGATAAATGAGGTAATCTTCCCTTTTTCGATATTGACAGACACATCTTTAATAACTTCTTTCTTACCATATCTTTTTGTTACCTGTTTAATATCTACCATGATCGATTCTCCTTTAACAAGAGGTATACGAAATAAACACCGCCAATGAAATTGATAATGACACTTAAGGTTGTCGAGAAGGTGAAAATCCTTTCAACGACTAATTGTCCGCCAACTAATGCAACCACACTGATTAGGCTGGCACCGAGCAACAGATAGAAATGTCGATAGGTTTTTAAAAATTCATAGGCAAGATTTGAAACTAGGAGTCCCAGAAATGTAATCGGTCCGACCAGTGCTGTTGAAATCGAAATGAGTATGGCAACAATGACAAGCAATCTTTTTACAACATAATCGAAATCGACTCCTAAATTAATGGCATGATCGCGCCCGAGTGCAAGCACATCTAAGTATTTAAAGAATCTTAAAAACAAGAGCAGTGTTAGTATGATAAGAACAGTAGCTAATAATAACACATCCGTATTTATATTGTTAAATGATGCAAACATTCGATCTTGTACGATTTGAAACTCGTTTGGATCAATTAGCACTTGCATGAATGACGAAAAGCTATCAAAGAATGTACCGATAATAAATCCGATTAATAAAAGAAAGTATATATTTTGTTCATTCCGTTTAAATAACAGCTTGTAAAGCAACCCAGAGAATAAAATCATAATGGCAACAATAACGATAAACTGAATATTTTTATCGGTTGATGTTAATGTGGTTGAACCAAAGACAAAGATAATAAACGTATTAATTAACATGTATAGAGAATCTAAACCTAAAATGCTTGGTGTGAGAATCCTGTTTTGCGTAATCGTTTGAAATACAACAGTTGCAAGTGCAATGGAAACCCCGGTTAATATGATGGCAGCGACTTTATACGTTCTTCTTTCTAATATATATTCCCAATTCCCGGTTATATCAGTAAATAAAAAGAGACATATGAATATGACAGATAGGGCAGCCAAAAGCCAAGTTTTCGTTTTGTAGTTCATTGTGCCTGTCTCCTCAATAATAAGTAAATAAAAATTGCACTGCCAATAACACCTACTGTCAAATTGATTGGAATTTCATACGGATAAATAATCACTCGACCGAGAATATCGCAAAACAGAACAAAAATGGCACCAAGAATTGCTGTTGGGGCTAAACTATTCTTCAAATGATCGCCTCGATAAATCGAAACAACATTAGGAATAATAAGGCCCAAAAATGGGATTACCCCAACGGTTAAGACAACCGATGATGTAATAAGAGCAACGATGATTAAACCGAGATTAACTACTTGACGGTAGTTTAAACCAAGACCTTTTGAAAAATCCTCCCCCATTCCGGCAATTGTAAATTTGTTGGCATAAAGATACGCAATAAACAAGAGTGGCACACTAATAAAAATTAATTCATAATTTCCTTTTAAAATGATGGAAAAATCACCAATTAACCATGATGAGATATTTTGAATTAAATCATTTTGATAGGCAAAAAATGTTGCAATTGAACTGACAATATTTCCTAGCATTAACCCGACAAGCGGGATAAATATCGCATCCTTAAATTTAATTCTTTCTAAGATTTTCATAAACAGGAAGGTCCCTGCTAAAGCGAATACAAAAGCAACAAACATTTTGCTAAGTGAACCGGCACCGGCAAAAACAATCATAGCGATGAGAATTCCCAGTCGGGCAAAATCCATCGTACCCGCTGTTGTTGGTGAGACGAATTTATTGCGGCTTAAGCTTTGCATAATCAGCCCGGCAATACTCAGTGATGCCCCCGAGACAATAATACTAATTAGCCTTGGAATTCTACTGACTACTAATATTTGCCATTGTTTATCTGTTAAATGAAAGATATCCATCACTGAAATATCTGATACCCCGATAAAGAGGGATATAAGCGAAAGGATAATCAGTACTAGGAGTAGGTATCTCTTCTTCATAGGCGCTGTTCACTTTCCTGATTTTTATGTACTGTCTAACTAGTAAATGTTTATTCTATCATATTAAAAATGATAATCATTATCAATTACAATTTTAATGATAATCATTATCAATGTCAACTTATTTTTTTCAATTTTTATCTTTTTTATAATGGAAATAAGGTTTACTGCTTCACTTTCTGCTGGAGTAACTTGCGAAAATTGCCTTCTTCTGTCATAAACTAAAGCGGACCGCAATAATAATTCAGGAAAAGGCTGTATTCGAATCTGAAAATCTTTTGACCTACCGTTCAGATTATATTTCATTCATTTCGTCCGTTCGTCATTCAATCCATTTACATAAAATTCCAATGGCTGTGGTTTTCCAAGATAGTAACCCTGACCATAAGATACACCTAGTTGTTTAGCTGCTTGCAAATCTTCTTCCTTCTCCAACCCTTCCAGTACAATTTTTGCATGATGACCTAAAAATTGATGAAAATAGTAAATAAAATCTTGTTTTTTCGGGGAGAAAGCTAAATCTTCAGAAAAGTACAAGTCCAATTTTGCGACATTCGGGTCAATTTCAATTAAATTTTTCATATTCGCCTGACCTTTCCCAATATCGTCAAGCGAAATCAAAAATCCCATTTGTTTCAATTTAACAACTGTTTCTTTAAAAAACTCGATATCCAAAATTTCCTCCGCTTCATTTATTTCAAACACGATGGAATTCGGATGAATCATTGATCCGGCAGCCAGTTCTTTTAAGCTTTCTAAAAAGTCCGGATCAACCATTGTTGACGGATAAACATTAATAAAAAGTTGGTATTCGTCTAAAGCTCCCTTAGAATTTGCGACCGTTTCAAAAATTTTATAGACCGATATTTTGTCCAGTTCATTTAGTTGATGATTTTTCTCAGCCATGCCAAATAATTTCTCAGGATTTTGGATTTGCTTTGATCGAAGCAAAAACTCAAACCCATGGATTCTTTTTTCCACAAGATTAACGATTGGTTGTACAACATGATAAAATTCCGAGTTATTTAAAGATTGGTTATCCAATAATAATTCCATATATCCATTACCTCTTTTCTAAAATACATGGTTAAAAACATTCGGATCGGTTTCCCGAAATTCCTGTAGATTAGAAGTTTTTGCAATAGGCAGCTTCTTACTAAGAAGTATCGTTTTCGTTATAAGAGCAGTCTATGTATTTATTATCGGTTCAGGTTTAAAAGTATAAAGGATTATAAAAAAATTACTAAAATATTCCATTTACCGCGCTGTTTGCGAAAATCTTGAGGTGGGGATTTTGCTGCTCGTGAATGCGAGCTAAATACTCCGATTTTTGGATTTTTCTCAATATAACGCAAAAGCATATCCGCCAATATTCTTGTCATGAAATGATATAATATATATATTCTTTAGTTTTGAAAGCGAGGGAAAGGCATGAATTTATTTGATCCATTTCAATTAAAAGGATTGAAGTTAAAAAACCGGGTGGTCATGCCCCCGATGTGTCAATATTCGGTAACCAAAAAAGATGGTATTCCAAATGACTGGCATTATGTTCATTACGTAAGTCGGGCAATTGGTGGTGCCGGACTAATCATTTTCGAAATGACGGACGTGGAACCGGATGGACGGATTACAGATTATGATTTAGGTTTGTGGTCAGATGAAGCGATACCTGCTTTTCAACGGATAATTGAAGCCTGCCATAATTATGGTGCAAAAGTCGGAATCCAAATTGGGCATGCCGGACGAAAAGCTCAAGATGCCCCGACACCTGTTGCACCATCGCCAATTCCGTTTAACCATGATTTCAAAACTCCACGAGAACTAACAACGGATGAAGTGAAAGAAATGGTGGAAAAATTCCGCATGAGCGTCCGCCGAGCTGTAAAAGCCGGTTTTGATGTGATTGAAATTCACGGGGCACACGGCTACTTAATTCACCAATTTCATTCACCTTTAACAAATAAGCGTCATGATGAATACGGAAAAGACTTAACCAAATTTGGCAGAGAAGTTGTCGAGGCGGCAAAGAGTGAAGTTCCTGCCGATATGCCGCTGATTATGCGCATTTCAGCAGCTGAATATGTTGACGGTGGCTATGGTGGCGATTATGCAGTCGAGTTTTCCAAAGAATATCAAAAAGCAGGTATTGATCTCTTCCATGTTAGTACAGGTGGAGAGGGTCCAATTGGCAGTGGTGGTCAACCGGGTGTCCATGCAGGTTATCAAGTGCCTTTAGCCAGACAGATCAAACAGGCTTTACATGTTCCGGTTATTGCTGTTGGAAAATTAGACGATCCAATCTTAGCAAATTCAATAATCGGAAATGAAGATGCCGATCTTGTTGCCGTCGGTCGTGGAATGTTACGTAATCCGTACTGGACATTGGAAGCAGCCGTCCAATTGAAGAAACAAATAGACATTCCGGTTCAGTATGAAAGAGGATTTCCGCGAATATCCAAGTAATCGTTGAACAGAAAATAGTTGACTTAAGCATGATGCTGGGACACACTATATTCCTTTCTTCCACATCCTGAAAGCGGGAGAAATAATTTAACAGAATTTCACCTTCTAATTGTAAGAAAACCGGGCAAAGTACGCCCGGTCCTTTTTGGCTAAATTCATTGGAAATCCGATAATTGGTACTCCTGCATGTCACGGCTTCTGCACTTAATTTTACATTCGCTCCGGTGTCCCAATACCCAATAAACGCAATCCTTCCCTTAATACAATATTGATAATACAATAACCTCTTTAAAAACCATACAAACCCTCCTTCATTTAACATTAAAAAACCCCCATCTCCATATAAAAATATAGAGACGAGGGTTTTGCTCGCGGTGCCACTCTACTTGCTTATCCAATAAGCCAGCTTGCAATAATAACGGATTTAACCGAGTTTACCTACTTTCACTTTCAATAAACTTTCTCAAGGGTGCGTTTCACGATTGCTTCCGTACCGATCTTCCACCAACATCGGCTCGCTATCAACGAAAAAATCAATCATTACTCTCCCTATCATTGAACAAGTATCGAATTGTTTTGACAAATTATAACGAACATTTATAAGAAAGTCAATTTATATAAAGCTGGTTAAAAAAATAATTAAATTTCCCTTGAACCTACAGTTACGTTAGGCTTTATAGTAAGAATAGAGCTTTAAAAAATTTCTGAATGGAGGATTAGAAATGGAAAAGAAAAAATTTTATTCAATTGGGGAAATTGCAGATAAAACAGGTGTATCAATCCGAACGTTGCACTATTATGACGATATCGGGTTATTAACACCTGCTAAAGATGAATCGTCCGGGCATCGAAAATATAGTGAAGACGATATTATTAAGCTACAAAAAATTATTAGTTACAAATTTATCGGGTTCAGCCTTGAACAAATTAAAGAAATCTTATCTGAGCAAAAATTTAATATGAATTTAGTCGATTCATTGACGATGCAGAAAAAATTATTTGAAAAAGAAAAAAAGAGAATTGAAACGTCCATCAGTGCCATTGATCGGGCCATTAAAATTATTCATGAACACGGAGAAATTGACAGTGTCGTATTAATGAGTTTAATTCGCAGTATGCAAACGGAAGACAAACAGCGGGAATGGTTAGAAAGTTATTTTGATAAAGATGTTGTTGATATGATTTATGTCCAAACAGAAGGCGAAATGCAGAAATTAGACAATGTATTCATTGATTTTACTAAACGAGTAAAAGAATTGGTTGGCAGCCCTGTCGACAGTCCTGAAGTTATCAATTTAATCGAGGAATATATGAAGTCAACACTCTCCTTGTTCGATGATAATTTTATGGAAACGCTCGCCACCCAAACCGGCAATCTGGATGAAATCAATTATGATGAACTGGAAAAATTGGCGCCTACTCCATTTTCAAAAGAAGAAGAGGAGTGGTTAAATAAGGCAATGGAACATTATATAAAACAAAGTAAATTTGGGGAAAATTAATTTTTTTATCTTATCTATGTGAACTACCCGCGACTTATTTGCCCATTTTGAAGTGGGAGCTTCCAAAGAAATGTAATTATTCAAGGTCCTTATTTCATTAAGTCGTGTCCATTCCATCGCTAAAGCATAAGTCAATTATGTCATAAGCCTTCTTTTTTCATAAACTATTTGTCAAGAACCCTTCTGAAAAAAGGTTAGTCATTTATTTGCCTGCCAGTTTTCTTTCTAATGGGGCTTGTGTCCAGACCATTTTTTCAAATGAAACATATGCTGTTTGTGAAACGAAGCAGGAGGTGAAGATTAATGGGTGAAGCTTTTAGCGGTGGATATGGTTCAGGATTTGCTTTAATTGTCGTATTGTTTATTTTGTTAATTATTGTCGGGGCAGCATTTGTTGGTTACGGCTATTAAAAAATGATTCTCTTACATCTCAATAGGGGTTATCCATGTGGGGTTGGGATCTGCAAGGAAATAACTAAATAAATCGCCAGCATAACTTAGCCGGGAAAGTTGAGCTTGAAACTTTGTCGCTTTCCCGGCACATATAAGGAGATATTTGTATTGCTTTGGTCGTTTTATCAGCCCCCATCATTAAACGACCATAATGAAACCGGAATCATCTATATTTTACACACCGATTAATTTACTCCAAATAATTTCATTGCATACCAAGCAATCCCTGCACCAATAAGCGGGCCAACTGCAACTCCTTTAAATAAGGTAACGGCTAAGATGGTTCCAATGACTAATGCTGTCGTGATATGTGGGTCTTTCGCCAATAGGACAACCCCATTTTTAGCAAGCAACGCAACGAGAATACCGGAAGCAAGGGCTATCCAAGCATATGGTGATTTTAACGAAGCAAATAATTCTTTAAACCCAATTTGACCGGTTGCAATTGGGGTTAATACCGCAATGGTGATAATGGTAACTCCCCAATTTATTCCTTTCGTCTGAATGGTGGAGAATAATTTTTCATGATTAAAAATAAGCTTCATCGCTAACAAAAAAACAACGGATACAATGAGTGATTGATTTTTCACAATTAATCCGGCAACCAGTAATAATATTAAAAATAAGTAAGCTTGCATTCTACAACACCCTCTTTCTTAATTTTCGATTTGGTCGCTGCAATTGATAATCCCGGCAAAAACGAATTAAGTCAGCCACCTAACTAAAAAGTATCCACTATTTTCCCCAAACGTGAATGATCTATTATTACATGGTGATCTTATGCCATTACCATTTGTCCCGTAAAAAGTTATACTCATATAATAACATTTTTTATCACAGAGGTAATCGGCACCTATCCAAATCATAACAAAGCTGAAAAAATGATGGAAATGTAAAAATCTTTAACTTAGGTAGTTCCGTTACAAGCGTGGAAAATGCTACTTTTGTTTAATTTTAAGGAGAAATGCGTGACATAAATCCCTTTCTGAAAAATTTTTATTGGGCTAAGCGGTGGATAACCAAAATTTGTATAGAATTAGGGAAATTGTCCGGTTCAAAAATTCCATTATATACATGTAATACTAATATATGAAATGGAGGTGATTTCTCTTGTCTAGACCTGTGAGACCTATTTTTTGTCCACCAAAATATGTTGTCCGTGACCGCTTTGTTCCGCGTGAAGTTCCTTATATCCACCCTGTTATAAACATCAATAGAACCAATATTGTCAACGTACCTAGACATATTGTTCAACCAATTACAAGAAACGTCGTAGTTGACCCAGGATATCCTCGACGCTGTTGTTAAGATTTTGTTGCTTTATATAAGGCTATAAATTCGGGGCAAGACTTTATTAGCCCCGTTTCCTTGTCTAACATTTTTATACGCTTGAGATTTTCTATCCCCTAATTTTTGTGATTATGGATTTTATTTGCATATCTTGGGAAAATAACAACAGCAGCAACTATCGATATTTTTACGGAGGCGAACAAGTTGAAAGATTATGATTTAACGGGGAAAAAAGAACAAAAAAAAGAAAATCATCAAGAACCTTCCATAAAAGAGGAAAAGCTTAATGCAGCACTTCTCTATACTCCGGAAATTATTACATGGATGGACCAAACTAATTCTACGGATGAATAATTAGGTCACATGACTAAAGACATTTTTACGAATAATATGTCATCATCTGTTGAGACTATCGAAAAACAGCATTTTTAAGGAGTGTCTCGAGTGGAACAATCATTACTATATGTTCGAGAAGTTTTAGCACCTCACACAGAAAACAGCAATGTAGGTAAGAGCCTTTTTAAGAAGATTACAAAAGGAAATTATGCAAGTGAAGAGCAGTTTATCAGGGACCTGTCTGAAGATGAAAGCAAGTTTCTTAATCAAGTTTTAAAAGAAGCCATTGATTATTCGAGTCAGGAACAGGATAGCGAGCGGGCCCGCCAATTAAATGATGTCTATGAGCTTTTATTTATTTAGTTTTTTTCTTGACATGGTTTTGAGTGAAATTAGAAACAAACCCATGACTTGTTGAGTATTTGACTCAGGAAGCTGTATTTAAACAGATATACTGTCGTTTTAATAGGTAAAACTACGATATGGAAAGGAGATGATTGACGTGAAGGAGATATTAGAACAAGTTATGCAACAATTGGAAAATGCATACAACAATCCTGAAGCTGTGGACTTGGACCAAGCGATTAGCCAACTGCAATCAGCAAAAGAACAACACGGCGATAAAGGGACGATGCTTGAAGATGCGATTACAGCCCTGACCCAAGCTAAACATTCCATGGCACAAATGGAAACAGCCGAGGATGCTGGTCCTTCAGAAGCTTTTGGACAAGCCCATAATGCATTGGAGCAAGCGATGAAATCATTTCAATAAAAATACGAAAATGCCCCGTTAATTCCTTGAAAATCCGAAAAACGGGGCATCCTCGGTTTTTAAAAGTTAGTACCTACTTTTGAATGTTGTCAACAAAATCATATAATTTTTCTAAAGATATTAAATTGTTGTTGCATTCTTGACTATCGGTACAAATAAAATTTCCTCTGTTAATAAAAGTTCCATACGCTTTTCCCTTCTCTCTGACACTAAACATACCGACCTCACTATGTCGGTGGCAAATGGCACAAACACCTTTTTGATTCATTGGTTGAAAAGAACCTTCAATTCCAAGCAATTTCCCTGCTCGCCTATATACCAAATATTTTTTATTGGTTTGTTGATCCAGCCAACTTAAGTAGACAACTTCATGCAAATCCAGCTTTTCGAGTGGCGGGACTTTTAATTTTTTTACTTTCGGAAACAATTTCTTGATTCCTGGTTCCGTTACTTGAAATGGAATCACAAACGGTTTTAACTGCAGTAAAAATTTTTCTCCTGCCTCTTTATCATCCACCATTGTGATCGATTGTAGCATCTGTCTTTGCTCATCGTTTAAATTAGGTATTAAAGCGAAGACATTTTCTGTCACCATCGATTTGACAGCTGCAATCACATCTTGATCACTAGATGTTGAATGAGCATTTACAAGTTTTTTTACTTGAAACCGAATATAATTAAATTGATCTGTTTGAATGAAAGGGTTCATATCTATATCACTCCATTAATTTCATTTAAAAATTGCTTTATATGGACGTTCGTTTTGAAACAAAATCTCTCTTTTAACAATTTCCCAAGGGACATTGAATTCTAATCTTTCGGACTAACGAACGTTAGTGAATATATGTTTATTATATTACAATTTCAATAAAATGCAATAATAAATTTTCAGTTTTTCTTTTTGGTCCGGGTGCTCATATAAGGCAAGTGCCGAAAACGTGATATAAGTCGTGACATAAACAGATGCTTTCGAATAAGATGCTGCTTACCGTCTAACGTTTGCACTCCGCGTTTCCCTAGTAATGTTTCTTGAATCCGATTGGGGATTGCCCATTTTCGTTGGAACTTGTCCACATCATAAAACAGTTCAGCTGCCTCTTTCCCCCTCATACATATGACTTTTTGCCCCATTAAGCGGGTCTCAAAAATATCGGATTGGAATTTTTCCACCCGATTGTTAATAAACAGATAGCCTTCTTTCAACAGAGCGAGACTGTTATCCATTCCCTCATCACGAGGAATTTGGTTTGTTGACATAGGGACCTACACCTTTCTTTCATCCACTTTTATTTTTTCGTTTAGCATTTCATTGATTTTGGTTTCGAGATCATTCTTTTGCCAATTTATTTTATTTTTTTCGTTTGGCGGCAACCCATGCGAGTGCACTAAGCCCAACGACGAGAAATCCGGTAATGACCGGGTACTTCGTTGCCTTTACATAGAAACTTGAATTGCGTTTCCACCCGATATTTGTTCCTCGCTCATGCATTCCATATCCTGCCTTGAATAAGTTGCTTTCTTCAGGTCGGTTGGATGGACGATTGGCGTATTGAGTCTGAGGAAAGTAGCGTTCCATCAGTTTGTCGGTAAGGCGGGGAAGGTTCGTTCCTATTAGTTTCAGTGCCCTCGCTTGCGATCCGATGTAGATATTGCGTTTCGGATGTTCAGCGGCGAATAAAATTGCTTCTGCAACAGCTTCAGGCGGGTAAACCATCCCTTTATGTACCGGTTGTTTATCAAAGTAACTTCTGGCATGTTCATTGTAAGGGGTGTCGATTCTCCCAGGATGGATCAGCGTAACAGAGACGGGCACCTTTTCTTTTTCTAATTCCATTCTGAGGCTTTCTGTCCAGCCGTGAACAGCAAATTTGGACGGGGCATAAGTCGATTGAATCAAAGTTCCCCGATCGCCAAACAAACTCCCTACATTAATGAGCGCACCCGGAACACCTCTTTCTTGAAAATGGTTTACAGCCACCCTTGACCCGTACACCACACCCCAATAATTCGTATCAAACAATCGTTTCATATCGTCAATACTGACTTCCATTGCATACCCAAAGATAGTTACCCCGGCATTATTCACCCATGTATCAAACCTGCCAAACTGCTTAATGGCTGTTTCGGCAATTTTTTTCACATCTTCTTCTCTACCAACATCCGCTTTTACATAAACTGCCGAATGACCCTTTCTTTCTAATTCGTTGACCAAGTCCTTCAAGGCGTCTTCATTTCTGGCGGCTAAGACGACTTTCGCACCTTTTTTCGCGGCGATTCTTGCAGTAGCTAGCCCGATTCCACTTGAGGCACCAGTAATGACAATTACTTGGTCTTTCACAGGTTTTAATGAAATCGATCTTGTTTCACTTATTTCATCAAATCTGACCTGATCAAGAATTTCTTTATCCATTCCATTTAAGGCTAGTACTTTTTCTTCATATTCATTTTGTCCTTTGCGTTGTATTTCACTCATAATTAGGCTCCTCTATTTTAAATTCTTTCTAAAAGTTAAAAGTTAGTATTAAATCCTTATTAGAAAAAATACACTTGTAAATATTTCATAAAGGAGCACCGGAAATTAACTCAACAGTTATCATGACATTGATTTTCCTTTGTTTTCGTTATTATAAATTTTCCACAATAAAAATAAGCCAAAATGTCCCATAGGATTTTGATTGCCTTTTTCCGGTATAAAAAACTTTACTTTCCCGGTATTTTCCAGAATAGTCATGGCCTTTTTAGCTGCTATTCATATAGAAAATAGATTTGCCGGAGTATAAATTAGGTAATGATTCAAACACTATATAAACAGATTGGATTTTTTACTTACTTGAGTTTCGCATGGCAAAGTTTCGTCGACAAAAATGAACCTTAGCCTAAAATTGTTGGCGAGATTGGTTTTCTAAGGTCGAAACTCAAGTTACTCAATTTAATTCACTAAAGGAGCGACATAAAATGGCTGAAGAAACCATTTTTATTCAAAACGCTACATCTGACACCCCCATTCAACAAATTCAACAACTGTTAAAGGGAAAAGATGGAATTGAAAGAGTTCTAATTGATACGGACGATGGTGAAATGAAGATTGAATTTGATGAAAAGAAAATTTCCCTGAAGAGCATTTATTCTTTATTAAAAGAGAATAACTTTTATATCCAGCGGTAAGAAAGTTTAGCTATTTCTTAAAACTTGCTTTGGTTAAAACTTTTAAGCAAAAGAAAAAGTGTTGGGGGTGAATATATGAGAAATAACAATCACAACAAGGATAATCAGTATGAAAATTGTGATACCGATATGGATCGAGGAGCATATAACGATATGTTAAATAGCGATAATGCATTTAGTGACAAAGGTTTAGAAAATGCAGCATTAAGTGAGGAAATCCTCAATAGAGAAGCCAATCACGAGGGAAGTGATTAGCTGCAAATATAGTAAATGTTCTTGCTAGGAGCTGGTATATTAATGGGTGCAATTGAAAGAGGCGGATATCGTTTTGAACCGGAATATAGCGTGATTGAACAAAACGGAGCAATACATGTTTACCATGAAGGAAAATTTGTTGAAGAATTAAAATTTGCCTTTTCAGGAGATTCTCCTGATCTTGGAAAGATAGAGGAGCTAGTTGAAACATATTGTGAAAAAAAAGGTATATAAAATAGTACCCCATACCAAAGCAAAAAAGCAGCTTCATCTTTTTGAGGCTGATTTTTTGGGCCAATAGTATGACCGTTTTTTAGTTTTCTCCTCGTTCCGGGCTTTTTTTACGACGGATTTTTGGCTTTCCCTCATTCATATAAATCCTGCCTCTCCTTCAGTACAAAAGCAAATTTAAGTTAATTGGCAAAACACTTTATAACTAACGATCGTTAGCTTATAATGGAATTAGTGCATTACGCTCATTAAAATACATCTGAATAAACATTACTTCTATATGAAATGGAGGTGAAATTATGACAATAAGCACAAAAGAAAAAATATTTCACATATCCTTGGACTTATTTTCTCAAAAAGGTTTCAGCGGGGTTTCCATTCGTGAAATTACGAGAGAAGTAGGGATTAAAGAAAGCTCTTTATATAACCACTTTAGCAGTAAAGATGAAATTTTAGAATCTATTTTTAACTTTTTTAGAGAAGATTTTTCTAAAACATTACCGCCTCTTGAAACGCTGAATGAAATCTTGCAAAAACATTCGGTCGAATCTTTTTTAAGAGCCGGTCTCCATAATTTCAAAAAATATATGGAAGACGAAACCGGGCAAAAAATGTGGCGGCTTCTCCAAGTGGAACAATTTCGTTCACCATTGGCAAGAGAAATTATTTTACATGATTTATATGGAAAAACAATTGAATTCCTCGAGATTGTGTTTACAAAATTCATCGAGTTTAAAAAAATCCGGCCGTATAATCCGAAAGTACTTGCCATCGAATATCAATACCCGGTTTTTTCTTTACTTACGGAATACAATATTTTAAAATTTGACGGAAAAGGCACCGCTGAAGTTGAGAAAAAACTGGAACAGCATATTGATTTCTTTTTAAATACCATTTTGGAAAAATAAAGTAAAATTTCATCAGTGTTTATAACTGCCCGATTGGTTCTACTAACCATCAGTGGGATGAAGAATCCCCACTGATGGAAGTTTCACTTTATCCCGCACAAACGGTCACTAAATCTTCCCCTATGGCTTTGGAAAAATCAAAGATGGAAAGGAGGAAGATAAGTTCCCGTAAGTGCCCGATTGGTTCTACTAACCATCAGTGGGGATAAAAAATCCCCACTGATGGAAGTTTCACTTTATCTATATGATTTTGGATTTAACGCGTCTTTTAATCCTTCCCCAATAAAGTTAATGGACAGTATTGTCAAGGTAACAGCTAATGCAGGAGGAATCCAAATCCACGGTTTATCCTGTAGTACGTCAGGTTCATTTGCAAAAGATAACATATTCCCCCAGCTTGGAGTTTCAGATGGAACGCCAAACCCTAAGAAACTTAACCCGGTTTCTGCAACTATCATACTGGCAAATAAAATTGTAGCCTGAACAATGATTGTCGATAAAACATTTGGCAGTAAATGTTTTACAATCACTTTAAAAGGTGAACATCCAATCGATATCGCTGCAAGGACATATTCATTTTCTTTCTCTGCCAGAATTTTGCTCCGAACAATCCGGGCTACACCGCCCCAACTTAATCCACTAATAACCATGATCAATACCCATACGCCGCTAACCTTATTTTGAAGGATCGCGTTTAGTACGATAACGAAAACTAAGAAAGGAAATGTTAGAACAAAATCGGTAAACCGCATTAACAGATTATCAATGGTTCCTCCAAAATAACCGGCTATGGAACCAATAATCGTCCCAGTAACAATAACAAATGCCGTACAGGCAAGCCCGATAAACAAAGATATTCTTCCACCATATAACAATCTTGTAAAAACATCCCGGCCGTTCTTATCTGTACCAAGCCAATGCTCCGATGAAGGTTCCAGTGAAAATGAACCCATATTTATTCTTGTAATATCATGCGTGGTAATGTATGGTGCTAAAAAAGAAACAATACAAACAAAAACCAAGAAACATAAACTAATCATCGCCAGTTTATTTCTAATAAACTTTCTTCGAGCAATGGCCCATGGAGACATACTTTTCGGCGGCTTAATGTTCACGGCACTATTTTTATCTGTCATTATTTCCATTGCCATTCCTCCTAATCAAGCCTAATTCGCGGATCAACAATACCGTAAAGGATATCAGCAACTAAGTTCCCGACTAATGTTAATACAGAAAACATCATCGTTAATGTCATTAAAACAGAATAGTCGCGGTTCGTTACTGAAGTTAAGAAAAGTTGTCCAATTCCGGGATAGGTGAAAATCGTTTCCGTAATAATCGCTCCGCCGACTAAGTTTACGATATCAAATCCTAAAAATGTCACTAATGGAATCACTGAGTTTCTAAAAATATGAACATTATATATTTTGCTTTCTGAAGTACCTTTTGCACGGGCTGTCCGAACATAATCTTTCCTACTGTTCTCGATAATATCATTACGTAAAAATTGTGTATAGGATGCCGTATTTAATAGTCCTAAAACGAATGCCGGCAATAACACATGATGGAATCTGCTCAGCCAGTATTCAAATGTTCCCTCAGTGACTGATATATCAACAGATCCATTGGAAGGGAACCATCCAAGATGAAAAGAAAAAATATAAATGGCAAACACACCTGCAACAAAGGATGGTAAGGCCAGTCCGATATAGTTGGCTGCTGCAATTGTATTGTCTCCAAGTGTATATGGTTTCCGACCGGAATAGATACCCATTGCTAACGCTAAAACATAAGTAATAATTAATGAGGTCAAACTTAAAAAGATTGTATTCGGTAAACGTTCCATAATTATTTCATTTGCAGGAATTTTGTAACGGGTGGATTTACCGAAATCACCTTGAACAAAATTGGTAATCCAACGAAAGTATTGTTCATAAATGGGATCATTGTATCCAAGCTTTTCCCGCATCTGCTCAATATATTCCGGATCCGTATTTGCCGGATCAATCTCTCCACCAAGTGAGTCCCCCGGCATTAATTTTGCCAGGGAGAACACAATAATGGAGATAAGGAAAAGCATTGGAATCATAGCTAATACTCTTCGAAGCGTATATTTCAGCATATGCATTCTCCTTATCTTTCAATCAAAGGAACCATTTCATCATTATTGTTTAATCGACCATTTATGCATATCTTTCGTTCCTACAGGAGTAATTTTCACACCTTGAACTTTGTTAGAAATTGCATAAACGTCATTTAGCTCCATAATTGGCAGTGCAGGTACTTCTTCGTTAAAGATTTTTTGCCATTCTACATAAAGATTTTTGCGTTTTTCTTGATCAGTACCAACGACTTCAACATCCACAGCTTGTTTCAACAACTCGTTTGCTTCTTCATTGACCCAACGAGGATAGTTCCAAACTGTATCGTCACCCCATAGTGCCCACGGATCCGGGTCAGCACCTGTACCCCATCCGCCATAGAATGCTTCCATTGTTTCATGGTCTTTTTCAATTTGATCGTAGTAGAGGTTTACTTCTGTCATTGTTAACTTCGATTTAATTCCAACTTCTTCCCAATATTGCGTAATGGCTTTGGCACGGGCCTCATATGTCGGGTTGCCGGTATCATAATGAGCAAAATTGATTTCAAACTTTTTCCCGTTTGGATCTTCACGGAAGCCGTCTCCATCCACATCTTTATACCCGGCTTCATCCAGCAATTGTTTTGCTTTTTCCGGATCATAAGTGTAGTTGACCGGTAATTCACTGTTATCTGCAGCAATCCAATGTGCTGACGGCATTGGACGATTGACCGGATTACCTAATCCGCTAAAGAATTCTTTTACCCACTCTTCACGGTCGATTGCATATAATAATGCTTGACGTAATTGTTTGTTTGCATATTTGTCTTTATCCATTACAACTTTACCGTCTTTAAATGTGCCCAATTTGAATCCGATATAGTAGTAAGAAAGACCCGGAACTTCTTCTATTTTCACGTTTTTTAATTTTTGAATTTCCGGGAGTAATGATGGGTGGAAGGCACTCATATCCACGCCGCCGTTTTCAAGCTCACCAACGATTAATGAACCGTCGATCACTTTTACCACAACTTTATCAAGTTTCGGTTTTCCTTTCCAATAGTCGTTGAAACGAACTAACTCTACAGACTCACCCGGAATGACTTTTTGGATTTTGAACGGACCGGTTCCAATCGGGTTAACGCGTACTTGGTCAGACGCCAACCAATCATCAATATTTTTATTGCCTTTTAGGTCAGCAAAATGTTTTCTATTCAATGGATATTGCCAAATATTTTCTAAGTTATTTGCTCGAGCTTTGTCGAAAGTAATTTCAATTTCATAGTCATTAATTTTTTTCAAACCGGAAATGGAATCTGCTTTTCCTTCGTTAAATTCTTTTGCACCTTCAATCGTGTTAACATTGGACCAACGTTGATGATCCGGGCCAATCGAAGCAATTGTTTCAAGTGCAAAAATCCAGTCGTCGACAACTAACTCATCACCATTGTGCCATTTAACACCTTTTTCGAAAGTAAACTTAAATACTTTGTTATCTTTCGTTTCCCATTTAGCAATATTCGGTTGTGCTTTAATATTTTCATCAAATGTAATCAATGGATCTGTATTGAAAGTTAAAATTTCACTGTCAGATTGACTATCATAGAAGTTGACATCTAATATACCTTTAAATTCAGCTTCCATCGCATACGTTAAAGTGCCTCCGTCTTGCGATCCTGATTTGTTGCCTCCGTCACTAGATTTACTTGTCTTTTTGTCCCCGCCGCCACACGCAGCTAATGCAAGCGAAAGAACAAGCATTAGCGCTGTTAGCTTTAGAAATGATTTTTTCATTTTTCTCCCCCTTAATAATTTTTGCTTTTGCTAATTGTAAAGAATACATGCTACTTGATGCCCCGGCCTCACCTCCTTTAAAGTCGGTTTAGCTATTGAACACTCTTCTTTTGCCATCGGACATCTCGTATGGAATGGACAACCGGATGGCGGGTTAACCGGACTTGGAACGTCACCTTTTAAAACGATGCGTTCTTTGCTTTTTCTTGGGTCAGGTTCAGGAATGGCCGATATTAAGGCTTGTGTGTACGGATGCAGCGGTTCATTGTAAATCGAATTACGGTCAGCAATCTCCACGATGTTTCCAAGATACATAACGCCAATCCGATCACTCATATGTTTGACGACACTTAAGTCGTGAGCGATAAACAAATATGTTAAGCCAAAATCTTTCTGTAATTCTTTTAATAAGTTTAATACTTGGGATTGTACAGAAACGTCCAGCGCAGAAACCGGCTCATCGGCGACAATTAATTTAGGTTTCAGCGCTAATGCCCGGGCAATTCCGATCCGTTGACGCTGACCCCCGGAAAACTCATGCGCATATTTTTCATAGGCATCTTCCGGAAGTCCGACCCGATTTAACAGGTCCATAACTTCTTCTTTTAATGCTTTTTTGTTTGACTTACCAAAGTTTTTTAAAGGTTCAGAAACAATGTCACCAATCATTTGCATTGGATTGAGGGAAGCGTAAGGATCTTGGAATACCATTTGGAAATCTTTTCTTGCTTCACGCAATGCCCTGCCTTGTATATTTGTTATATCTTTACCGTCAAATATAATTTGCCCGTCTGTCGGATTGATGAGGCGCAGGATCGTTCTGCCCGTTGTAGATTTACCACAGCCTGACTCACCTACTAATCCTAAAGTCTCCCCTTTTTTTATTTCAAAAGAAACATCATCCACCGCTTTGACATTGGCAACCGTCCTTCTGAAAAATCCGCCTTTTACAGGGTAATAGGTTTTTAAATTTTTAACTTCTAAGAGAGTTTTAAAACGATTTTTATTACTGGTCGTAAGTTTTGGTTGTGCGTTATTCATTGTACGTTCATCCCCTCCTTAGGCCTGCTCGTTTCATATAGTAAACAAGCTACCTCATGTCCTTGTTCAGTTTCAGCCAATTGTGGAGTGACAAATGAGCACTCCGGCATCGCATGTGGACAGCGCGCAGCAAATTTACAACCAACCTTTGGCATATTTTTCAACGAAGGTACGATTCCTTTAATAGACTCAAGTACTTCTCTATCTTCATCCATTTTTGGAATTGCGCCCATTAATAGCTTCGTATATGGGTGTTTCGGATTGTAGAATAAAGTATCCACATCGGTTCTCTCAACAATCTTACCGGCGTACATGACGATAACATCATCACACATTTCTGCAACAACGCCTAAATCATGGGTAATTAGAATAATCGCCATGTCATTTGCACTTTGAATTTCTTTCAGTAATTCGAGAATTTGGGCTTGTACGGTTACATCAAGTGCAGTCGTAGGTTCATCTGCAATGAGGAGCTTAGGTTGACATGCAATCGCCATCGCGATCATGACTCGTTGCCTCATGCCCCCTGATAATTGATGCGGATATTCGTCAACAATTTTATCCGGGCGGGAGATTCCTACACCTTTCAACAATTCAATTGATTTCTGTCTTGCTTCCTTTTTGGAAATTTCCATATGATTTAACAATACTTCTTGTAATTGATAACCAATGGTAAATACGGGATTTAATGAGGTCATCGGTTCTTGGAAAATCATTGCAATGTCTTTTCCGCGAATATTATTAATCTCATTCTCTGACATTTTCACCAGATCTTTACCGTCAAATAATATTTCGCCGCTGCGAATTTCACTAATTCCTTTTGGAAGAAGCCTCATTACCGATAGTGACAACACACTTTTTCCACATCCGGATTCACCAACAATTCCGACTACTTGGCGAGGCTTGACGGTAAATGATACGTTATCTACGGCATTATAATATTCACGATCAATTTTGAAGGCTGTTTCTAAATGATTAACCTCTAATAATGGTGCTTTTTTAGATGCATGGGTTAATTTGCTCATAATACACCTCTATCTTTTTGAATGATGATTCAGTTATTTTTTTAAAAGTATAAATTTCTGGCAAGGATGCCAATTAGTTGGAAATTTAAGATTTAAGTAAGTGCACAAGGAAAGTTTTTGTTACAGCCGATAAAGTTTTTCGGTGAACTATGCATCAATGGTCGTTTAAGAAAGTAAACGTTCGGTTGTATTTACTATCTGAAGAGTGAAAAAATAACATCCATACTTTGACAAGTCTTATTGCATGATCCGGGTGATTTTCTTATAGAATAAAAAAGTTTAAAAATAAGGTGGAAAACTTGGATTAGCCTTATTGTCCGGTTCCGGGCGCCTTCTTTAGAAAAGATACGATTCACCCATTGACATCACCTCTAGTTCAAAAAATTGACTGATTATATTACAGGTATTATTACTAATTTAATATGTAATTAGCATTTTTATGAATAATAGTTTTATTTATCTTAATTCTAATTATATGGAAAAATTATTATTTTGCAATATAATATTTTGGAAACATATAAATATTCTTGTTTTGATTTGTTTTTGGTAGTTAAAAAGGGATAGGAAAAATGACCGCATAAAAATAAGGGAATGATTAGCACCAAAAAAAGTTATGGGAAAATTAACGCAAGATTTACCATATTTACCATGAGATAAAAAATTATACAAGGAGCCGACAGGAATTCGGCTTTCTTAAGTTTAGTAATCAGGCGAAAAAATTCGGCAGTAAAATAAGGGGCCTTCAACAGGAGGAAAAAATCAACCGTAGTTATTAATCAGCAAAAGTGATTGGAGAATTTTTAACTTGAAAGTTATGAAGTTCAACAGTTTTTTCTATAATTCAACAAGTCTTTTACACTATATAAATCGTGTTAACTCATAAAAAATTATAAAAAAGTATTGAATTTCATCCGGTAAATTTGTTATAGTTTTTGATATAGTCTTTTACCTAAAATCAAAGGGGAGTAGTTTTTACAATAAAGCCGTCATTACATGGGTGGACCCCATCGGTTTTATTGGCAACCTTGCGTTGTTAACAAGACCTTTGAATTATGAAATTTACTCATAATTCAAAGGTCTTGTTCGTTTATCATAATTAAATCACTTGGAGGTAGAAAATGGATTTATCACTGTTTTTACAGTATGGCTCAGTTGTATTAATATTAGTAGTATTGGAAGGCTTGTTATCAGCTGATAATGCTCTAGTATTAGCAGTAATGGCAAAAAGTCTACCTAAAGAGCAACAGAAAAAAGCTCTAAATATCGGTTTAGCATTCGCATTTGCTTTCCGGATTGGTGCAATTTTTATCATTTCATTTTTATTTAATGTATGGCAAGTCCAAGCAGCTGGTGCAGCCTACTTGATTTTTTTAGCAATTAAACATTTTATCAAAAATGACCATAAGGAGAAAAAGGTAAAAGAAAAGAGTTTCAAAGGTGTTGTCACTCAAATCGCTTTTGCTGATATCGCATTTGCCATTGACTCTATTTTGGCGGCCGTTGCATTAGTAATTGCCCTTCCAGCGACAAGTTTCGGTCATATTGGTGGAATAGATACAGCGCAATTTATTGTCATCGTATTGGGTGCACTTGCCGGTCTAATCATTATTCGGTTTGCATCAGCTTTATTTATCAGATTACTGACCGAGCGTCCCAGTCTGGAATCAGCAGCGATGTTAATTGTCGGATGGGTCGGTGTCAAATTGGCGGTTCATACATTAGCCCATGATGCGGTTCATCTCATTCCTCATTCATTTGTTGAAGGACCAATTTGGAACTCGATTTTCTGGGTTGTCATGATTTCGCTTGCTGTCGGCGGTTGGTTTTATTCGGGATCAAAACAAAAAGAAACTCCACTCCATAATGAAACAACTGCCAATATAACGAAAAAAGAGAAACATAGTATATAAAAGTTAATGTCCCTTATTGTTTTCATTAAAAACAAAAAGGGACCAATTCTTTAGATACTATAGATACCGCTGTAACCGTCCTCAATTCAAGTTATGGATTTAAATCATACTTCTTCCCTTTTATTAAATAAGCAGCACTTTCGGCAATGTTCGTAATATGATCTGCCGTTCTCTCAAGATGGCGATTAACTAGGATTAATTGCACAAGCTGGTTTGTTTCTTCAGGATGTTCACTTAAATAAGCGCTAAGTTTTTTATAATTGGCATCACTAAGGTCGTCAATTTGATCATCCATATCCCCTACTTCTTTGGCAAGGCTGATATTTTCCTCAAAAAACGCTTGTAACGATTTCTCCAACATGCTGATACATCTATTCTTCATAGATTCAAGATCTGTTAAATGAATGAGCGAATGAACATTTCCAATCTGGATGGTTGACTTTGCAATATTCACCCCAAAGTCAGCAACACGTTCTACATCTGTAAGAATTTTTATCGCGCCGATAATCTTTCGTATATCTCTGGCCACCGGTTGCTCTTTAACAATTAACCATATCGCCAATTGGTCAATTTCATTTTGCATATCATCAATCTCATCATCATCTTCAATCACCCTTAAAGCCAGCTCAATATCTTGATTTTGAAGCGCAATAAATGACTTTTCTATTAAGGTGCCTGTCAGTTCCCCCATCTCCATCATTTTTTCTTGCAGTTCCTGTAAACTACTATCAAAACTCTCCCGAACAACCATTTGAAACCTCCTCGATTCTTTTTTGCCCTTTTTCAATGACCTCTAATTTTGCGGCTGTTTTGCTCACGAGACACGTTCTCACGCTGTAAGACAGGATCATCCAAACCGACCAGTTACATAATCTTCTGTTCTTTGGTCACTTGGCATGGAAAAGATTTTGCTTGTCTCATCAAATTCGATAATCTCACCGTTTAAGAAGAAGGCTGTTTTATCCGATACCCGTGCCGCCTGTTGCATGTTGTGCGTTACAATGACAATCGTATAGTCCTTTTTCATTGCCGCGATCAATTCTTCAATCTTCAAAGTTGAAATCGGATCTAACGCGGAGGTTGGTTCATCCATTAAAATCACATCCGGCTTCATCGCGATTGCCCGGGCAATACAAACTCTTTGTTGCTGACCACCCGAAAGTCCAAGAGCGGAAGATTTTAACCGATCCTGTACCTCATCCCAAATCGCTGCACCACGAAGACTGTTTTCAACTATTTCATTTAAAATAGCCTTATTTTTAATCCCTTGCATTCGTGGACCATATGCGACATTATCATAAATACTCATTGGAAACAGATTCGGCTTTTGAAAGACCATACCAACCTTCGTGCGCAATTTAATAACATCATTGGATTCATATATGTTTTCATCATCAATAATAATTTTGCCGCTAATTTTTACTCCTTCAATCAAGTCATTCATCCGGTTTAACGTTCGCAAAAACGTTGACTTCCCGCATCCGGATGGACCGATTAATGCCGTTACTTCTTTTTCTTTAATATTAATTGATACATCAAAAAGAGCCTGTTTTTCACCATAAAATAAATTCAAATTCTCTACATGAATTTTTGTTTTCGTTTCAGGTGTTTCTGTTACGGTTGACTTTTCATCTTTTACCATTTTTGGTTCCAGTATTGTTGTATACATACCCCAGTCTCCTTTTTTAATAATCGGCTTTATTCAATTTTTTTGAGATCCATGTGGCGAAAAAATTAAGTATTAAAATAATCGCAATAAGAATAATGCCAATTGCTGCTGCGAGCTCAATATCTCCGGCTTCTTGTGTGACTAAATATGAATGGACGGTAAGCGTCCGTGCTGATGAAAAAATACTTTCCGGCATGGCAGCTACCGTTCCAGCTGTTAAAAAGATGGCGGCAGATTCACCGATTATCCGTCCCATGGAAAGAATAATTCCAGATAAAATTCCCGGCATGGCACTCGGCAAAATTACTTTATATAAAGTTTGCAGTTTTGTTGTTCCTAAAGCCAACGAACCTTCCCGATAGCTTTGCGGCACCGTCTTTAACGATTCTTCTGTCGTTCGGATAATGACCGGTAAAATAATTATGGTTAATGTCAGGGACGCTGCAATAATGGACATTCCTAATTTTAAAGTCGTTACAAAAAACACCGCCCCAAACAAACCATATATAATTGATGGAATTCCAGTTAAGCTCTCGGTCGCAAAACGAATGATTCTGACCATTCTTCCTTGTTTGGCATATTCTTGCAAATAAACAGCTGCGAGTATACCAACCGGGGTCGCGATAAGTAAGGAAATGACAATTGTGTATATCGTTGTCACCACCATTGGCCAAATTCCGCCCCCGCCTGATGGGGAATAATCACCAAAAATAAAATCAAAGCTGATAAGTCCAATTCCTTTGTAAAAAATAAAGCCAACAATGGTTACGAGTACTGCAACTGTAAGGAAAGCGGCTAACCATAATTGCCCCAGTAAAATAAGATCCTTAAGCTTTCTCAAACTTAATTACCACCTTTCGAACTGATTCTTGCCAGCACAAAATTTAATAATAAAATAAAGGAGAATAAGACGATCCCGGTGGCAAACAACATTTCTTGATGGGTCCCAAAGGCATAACCCATTTCTAATGCGATATTCGTTGTTAAAGGCCTGATACTGTCAGTCAAGCTGGTTGGGATAATCAAACTGTTTCCAGCCACTAAAATTACTGCCATTGTCTCACCAATTGCTCTTCCCATTCCTAAAACAACGGCCGTCATAATACCTGATTTTGCTGATGGTACAACAACTTTAAAAATTGTCCCAATCTGGGAAGCACCTAGAGCCAGTGATCCTTCCCGGTATGATTTTGGAACAGCCCGGATAGCTGTTTCCGCAACAGTGACAACGGTCGGCAACATCATGATGGCTAAAACGAGAATAACGGCGATTAAACTCTGTCCTTTTATTAAACCGAGTTGATTTTGCAAAAAAGGAACGATAACGGCCAGCCCAAAAACGCCGTATAAAACAGATGGAATACCCGCCAACAGTTGTACGGCCGGCGAAATTATTTTTGCGATACTTTTCGGAGCAATCTCTGCCAAAAAAATCGCGGTAAATAAACCGACCGGAACCCCAATGATAAGGGCACCAATTGTAGCGTAAATGGAAGCAACGATCATAGGAAAAATGTCAAATTGATTTTCACTTGGAACCCAATCGTTGCCGAACAGAAAATCAACGATACTATATCCTTCCCCAATAAACGGCTTGGACCCTTTAAAAAACACAAATCCAATAATAAGTAAAAGGCTAATAACAGAAAGAAGTGCACAAAACAGGAAAACTTTCCCTGATAGTTTCTCCAAAAAATACTTTCTTTTATTTGATTTTTCTCTTTTTACAGGTAAGGTTGACATTGTTTACTCCTCCGTGGTTGCTAGTACAAATGTTGCTTTATCTTTTGGTTACATTTTTACAGGGATCGCTCCTGTTTCCCTAACAATTTTTTGACCTTCCGAGCTTAATATAAAATCGATAAATTTTTTCCCTTCATCGGAAAGATTTTCCTCTTTATGAACAAATAAAAATGGACGGGACAGACTGTATTTTTGCCGGAGAACATTTTCTGCTGTTGCCTCGACACCATTAATACTTACTGTGTTTATCGATTCATCAATATATTCAAATGAAATAAATCCAACTGCATGTTTGTTTGTTGCAACGGTTGTTTTAATATTTCCGTTTCCGCTGGCAATAATGGAATTTCTAACCAATTCTCCGGATGAATAACCGACAATTTCTTGGAAAGCGTCACGGGAGCCTGAGCCATCTTCACGGGAAACAACAACAATTTCCAGATCATCTCCTCCAACTTCTTTCCAGTTGGTAATTTTTCCTGTAAAAATATCCTTTACTTGTGCTAATGTTAAATTTTTAACATGATTACTTGGATGGGTGACAACAACTATTCCGTCATAAGCAATCACCGTTTCCTGTAAACTCGCCTTCTCTTCCTCCTTTAAATCGCGGGAAGACATACCGATTTCCGAAACACCATTTACGGCGTTGGTAATTCCTGCAGATGAGCCAATCTGGTTAATTTCTATATTTACATTGTTCTTCTCTTTATATTTTTCAGCTAATTTCTCTGCTAGTGGTCCGACTGAAGTAGAACCGGAAATGGAAATTGTAGCAGCATTTCCATTTGTTGTTCCTGATTTTTCTTCATTTTTTCCACAAGCGAATAATATAATTGTTAAAACTAGGGTAATAAGAACCATTCCTTTTCTTTTATCTATCATTTGAAAACCCCCAAGATGCACAAATTGCACAATGCTCATTTATATTCTCTCTAATTTAGAGAATAATTATGTTTTGTAAATGAGCTATTAAGTGAATGTAAAGGTTTTGTAAATTTTATTAATAGATTTGTTTGGAGTGAACAGCTATCGGCAATAATATCCCCGGAACTGTCCGGATCGATAAAGTATTTTAAATTATGTCTTGATGATTAGTTACCCAAGAAAATCCCCTGATAATATCACACAAGATTTGGAAGAACAGAATGTCTAACAAAACAGCTCTATGGAACATTTCGAGTGGAAAAATATGTAAAAATGCCCCATAGAACGGCTCTATGGAACAAAATTAGAAGAAATACAAATCGAAATGTCCCATAGGATTGACCGAATCACATTCTATGGGACAAAATCGTCGGAAATTGGGGCTGAACTGTCTCATAGAACGGCTCTATGGAACAAATTTGCTATTCAAATTAGATGATTTTGGTATGTACTGATTATTTTTAATTCAGGTCGTTAAACTATCCTTATAAGTCAATCATTTATGTTCTTTATAACTTTTAAAGAAAAATTGAAAACAGTCATATAAAGTTTCACCTATATAATCAGGTAATCCGGCTGTATAGGAATTCATATAAATTGCTTGGTTTTCTATCCCTTTTTGTTCCGGATTCGGAATTGTTAAACTGCGAATATCGTCCAATATCGCCACACTGGCCCAATATTTTTCCGGATTGGCCTTCCGCATATAAGCAAACCGGCCACACTCGGCACTAAGTCCGCTATCTTCCGGAATAGTAAAATGACTAAACATAAATTGGCATTGTTCTAGTTGCTGATTATCACCGTCTGCAATCATCTCATTCGTAATTAAATGATCTGCATCTTTTTTGTTAATCTCATCATTATGTTGCGGCAAATAATAATCTAAGTGAACCGCTTCACACAAATCTGCCAGCAATTCTAATCCTAGTCGGCCAAAATCATTAAACATCTGACCGCTGCCAAGATACACCTTTGCTTCATGGTGGAAATCAAAATCGTTAACTAAATCTTTAATACGGTGCTTTTCCATAAATTGAGAGAGCATTTGTTGAAAATGACTGAGTTGAATCGACTTTGTCTTCATGGAACTTCTCCTTTTCTTCCTGCATTATGTAAAAATCAAAAGTCAATAAATATAGTAACACAATCATCTAGGAAAAAAGTAAATTTTATTTTATTATTCCTTTTTGTCTTTTTTATTTTCAAATGCTTCTTCAATAATAAAGAATACAATCACAACAACAATTTCAGTCATTAGTGGAATGGTTATCGATTCCATTACATCATCTACTGTATGGAGAGCAATCCAGGAAAAGAGACAGTCCAAAATCATCCGGGTAACAAATAATTTAAATTTGTTTGTTATATATGTTGATAGTAAACCAAAAAGCAGAATCGATAGGAAATCTAGAATAAGAGCGACTATAAAATATACAACTGCAAAAAGAATTAGTGACTGAATCGATTCATAATGAACGCCAAAGATGTGAAATAGTCCGGCAAAGCCAAAAAAGAAAATTCCAATTATAAAGGAAAGTGCCAAGACTACAAGAAGGATCAATGATACAATAACTAAAATCTTTTCAAAAGGCTTCAAATCAGAAAAAGAGTCGTTTTCTTTATGTTTATTCATTTATACTATCCCTTCTGTTGTCGTATTATCGTTCTTCACATTGTTCTTCCAAATCGTCTGATCGTTCGTTTAAAACTCGGTCCGCACAATATAATATAACCTTATTAGTTGATATTTTTTAAGGAAAAATACGGTTCATCGGAAGCTAACCAATTTAAAAGTTTTAAATAATTTTATCCTCTCCCTTTATAAAAGTCATTGTTTATGTATATATAACGAAAATACGGATTAAATGTAAGCTGGTTTCACTTTTCCCATAAATTTGTTTAACCGTTAAGGTAGAATAAAAACTTTAAATAACAGTAGAAGGTGTGAATTGCTTGATTATCGGGCGATTTCATATTAGTCAGGCAAGTGTTCGTTTTCATTGGGAACATAAGCCAGAGAGGGACAAATAATTTCTCTAAAATTTGCTTTGATTGAGTTTTCATTTATATGCAAATTCACCTTCCTTTAAAAAGTAATGCATTTCCCTTACAATTGAACTGGAAAGATTTTTCAAAAATGCAAGATGGGGGAAAAATATATGGACAAGCATGAATATATGGCTTTGGACGGGATTGGTCTTGCCCAATTGGTGAAACGAAAGGAAGTATCACCTAAAGAATTAGTTGAAGCCGCCTTTAAACGGTTAGAGGAAGTTAATCCAACGCTAAACGCGGTCATTCGTACACGGAAAGAAAAAGTATTTCAAGAAATAGCTGAACTCCGGATTGGCGAGCAAGAATTTGCCGGGGTTCCGATTGTGTTAAAAGATATATCTCAAGCTGTTAAAGGTGAGCCGTTAACATCCGGTTCCAAACTGTTTCTTGATAATATCGCCAAACGCGACTCCAATTTTGTTGCACGGCTCCGGAAAGCCGGGTTCCTTTTTATCGGTCATACAAACACGCCGGAATTTGGTTTAAAAAATATTACCGAACCGGAAGTCCACGGTCCAACACGGAATCCATGGAATACCGAATATTCTCCAGGAGGATCGAGTGGTGGTTCGGCTGCCAGTATCGCTTCAGGGATTGTTCCGATTGCCGGCGCAAGTGATGGCGGCGGTTCAATTCGGATTCCCGCTTCCTTTACAGGGCTATTCGGTTTAAAACCGACAAGGGGAAGAACTCCGGTTGGACCCGGTGTCGGCCGGCAATGGCAAGGGGCCTCGATTGATTTTGCCTTAACAAAATCTGTTCGAGATAGTGCCGCCCTTCTAGATCTTTTGCAAACAGTACAACCGGAAGCAGCCTACCAAACACCGTTATTCCCCGGCAAGTTTAAGGACGTTGTTGAAAAGCCGGAAAAGCGAAAATTCCGGATTGCGTTCACAACGGAGTCACCTGTTGGAACCCCTGTTAGTGAGGAGGCGCGTCTAGCCGTGTATAAAACTATCAAATGGCTGGAAGAACAAGGTCATGAAGTAGAAGAAAAAGCAAATAATGTTGATGGAATCCGCTTAATAAAAAATTATTACATCATGAATTGTGGTGAAATGGCCGGAATGGTAGCGTCAATCAAGGAGGCACTCGGAAGGCCAATTACTGCGGGGGATATGGAAATTGTTGCCTGGGTTTTGACCGTCGCAGGAAAATCGGTGACTGCAGCTGATTATACTAGAAGCCTTGATGAATGGGATGTGGCCGCAGCACAAATGGCTGAGTTTCATCGTACATATGATCTTTATTTAACCCCCGCCACAGCAAGCGCAGCACCGAAAGTAGGCGAACTCACCCAGACAGAAAAAGAAATTGCCGAACTAATGAAAGTTGGTGAGCTGACTAAGGTCGAACAGCAAAAACTTGTCTATGATATGTTCGAAGCCAGTCTTACTTACACCCCATTCACTCAACTGGCGAATCTAACCGGACAACCGGCAATTAGTGTTCCGGTTCATTTAACTGCTGCCGGACTTCCCCTCGGTGTCCAGTTCATGGCGCCAAAAGGAAAAGAAGACTGGCTCCTACAACTTGCCGCACAAATAGAACAGTCTGAACTATGGATAGGGATGAAAGGGAATCCGTTGCTTTGAAACACCCCGGGGAGGGTCTCTACTTCAAATTTGGATGACAGACCCTCCAAATCTTTTAGTTAAGTGAACTAGCTTTTATCAACCTTATATTTTCCACAAATAAATACATGATTACACACGGACATTTTTCAACTTCAAGCCTATCGCCCATCTCCACCCAAAAACGAGGGCCACCGCCAAGACAATCATATATAAATATATTCCAAACGGAAGATATAAGCTTAAATAATGCAAACCAAAGAACGGTAAAATGATGAGCATGAGGCCAAAAATATACCAAGAATCACTTTCTTTCGCTGCCTCAAATGGTTCTGAAAACGGCATGGTAATTTTTCTGAACAAAAAGCAAATTAAGGTGTACAGACACGATGTTAAAAAGACAATGACCAAATCCGGTATAATACGAACGCCAAATATAGCGGCAAAAATCACGCTTAACAGGACATAGATAGGAACGTACAACCTGACCAGAAACGCCTTTAATGTCCCGCTAATGATCATTTCCATATTTTGAACTGGAATCACTTGAAAAATCCAGGCTCCTTTATATTTGCCGGAAAAACTTAGCATTAGTACAACAGACGGAATGACAATCATCGCAAAATAGATGGAAAGATACAAGTTGCTTGCAGCTGTTTCGGCAAAAGGTTGCGAGGCGATTTGGTTAAAAAATAGGATAAATGGAATAACAATTGAAAACCCAAGCGATGGGTAGACTCTTAACTTAAAATCGCGTTCCGTTTTCATCATGATGCCGGCAAAGCAAAAAGACGCGCGTTCCGTTTGGTCTCGGCAAATCAGTTTCAGCAAACTTTCTCCAATTTTCCCTCGTTTCTTTTCTTTTTGCGCTTGAAGTGCTGACAGTTTTTCCAAGCTTTTTTCAAATGAAGGTATCAACCGAAGATAAAGGAGAAAGGAAGCAATTGGGATCAGTACAGCAAAAACACTGAGAACAACCATTGTCGGACTGAACACGTGATTTAAAAACATTTCATAAGGTGCTGCAAACCAGATTGGCGGAATAAAAAGATGCCACCATTTTGGAATAAAAACAATATCAAGATTAACAAGCTCAAATGAACGCACAACAACTTGATAGCCAACCATAATCGAGAGCGAAAGTATTATTTGTACATAGTTAATTATATCCTTTAGTTTCTCACCGTCGAAAAACTTTAAAATTGCCATATAGATCAGCGCCGTGATGACAACAATAAACATATTTAGTAAAATTAATTCAATAACAGTAATAAGGAAAAAGATCGCGCCGTGCCGAAATAAACCGGCCAGCACCGGAATCCCGACAAGTGCAGCAGTTAATAACAGCAAATAAAACATAACATGAACATTTTTCGCCATATTAATTGTTTTTCGGTCAATTGGTCTTGTATATAAAATATTTTTATCGCGAATATCCAAAAGCACCGTTGAAAAATCCGATACCATCGTCGTCATCACCATAAACATGATGATCCCAAAAATCAAACTCATTTGAAATAAATAATTCCCGCCTAAAAAAATAATCGGCAGCAAAAATAAACTCATCAATAAGTAGACCCATAACGATTTGATGAATCCATTGCTTTCTTTTTTCACGGTCCCGTCTTTTTTCTTATTTTGGTTGAAGATCGTTGGGACTCTACGCTCATCCATAATCATCTTCACTTGTAAAATTTTCCTCATTACCGAATAATTAACACCCATGCGGTCAAAAAACCATTGCAACTTGTCCAACACTTTTAATCTTTTAAAATCTCTCGTCTCCATTATTACACCTCTTGAACGAGCGAAACGAATCTTCTTCCAATTTCTTCATGGTTATGAAACCCGGTTAATTGATTGAAAATTTCTTCCAGTGTTCCGCCCTGTTTCTTTTGTAACTCGGCAAAAGATCCATCTGCAACAATCTGTCCGTCATTCAACAAAACAATACGACTGCTGATTTTTTCAACGACATCCATAATATGAGATGAATAAAAAATCGTTTTTCCCTGTGCAGCCAGTTCAGCCAATATTTCCTTAAAGACCATGACACTATTCGCATCTAACCCGTTAATCGGTTCATCCAGAAAAAGCAGCTCCGGATTATGAAGAAGGCTTGAAATAATCAGCAGCTTTTGCCTCATCCCTTTTGAGTAGGAAGCAATTCTCGTATGAAAAACCTCGCCAATGCCAAACAGATCCATTAATCCTTTGGCCTTATATTCGACTAAGTCATGGTTTAGCCCATATAGCTCGCCAACAAATGTTAAATACTCATAACCTGTTAAATTATCATAAACATCGGCCATCTCGGGTACATACCCAATTTTTTTCTTATAGCTAATATCACCATTAGAAATATCACGGCCAAATATTTTTATTTCCCCGGAATAATCCCCTTCCAAACCGAGCAAAATCTTGACCGTCGTACTCTTCCCCGCACCGTTTGGACCGATATATCCGATAATTTGCCCACGGTAAACGTCCAGATCCACCCCTTTCAAAACTTCCTTCTCTCCAAAATTTTTACGCAAATTACGAATTGATAAGACTTCCTCACTCATGAATATCACCTGCTTTTCTTAACTTTATAATTATTTTCGGGATAAGGAAAATAGGCCTTGTCCGTTTATTTTTCATATTATTTGTCGATTTCCTCCGATTAACATATAATTTTGGAAAGCCCTCCTTGTGGCAAAGGAAGCGGAATTTGAAAATTTACATGGCCTCCCTATAATTGGAAACCTCATGAGTTTGAAATCTCCTTACTTATTTCCTGTATAAAACATATCCTTTAGTTTATTTTGGATTAGTACTCTAATCATAACATTGGATTAGTACTCTAATCATAACAAATAATCAGTGTTTATGCGGCTTTTTTATTGCTATTTTTATTTTTAACCACAAATATTTTTAGGTACGAAACTAAGAGTATATTATAATAAATATATCTAGTTTTTTATGAGGAGATTTATTATGAAAAAGAAAATTAAAGTAGTTGCAGGCGTTATAGAAAATGACCAAGGTGAGATTCTTTGTGCATTAAGGTCACCGAAAATGTCAATTTCAAATCATTGGGAATTTCCCGGTGGCAAGGTCGAAGCGGATGAGGATGTTTTTACGGCACTAAAGCGAGAAATAGAAGAAGAATTTAAATGTAAAATTGAGACTTTTGATATTCATAATGAAAACATTCATGAATACGAAACTTTTATTATTCATTTAATTGCAATAAAGGCAAAAATTATTGAAGGAAATCCTGTACCAGTTGAACATTCAAAATTCATTTGGCTAAAAAAGGAAAATCTAAATTCACTTGTTTGGGCACCCGCAGATATCCCAGCAGTAAAATTATTAATGAATGAAAAGTAGTCTTCTCAAATACGAGAAGACTATACCATTTGTGTAAATTCAGTATATAGATTGGCAGGAATTTCATGCTCCAGTTCAAGTTTTACTGTAATTGGCTTTTCTCCTTCATAATGAACCGTATTCCCCTTACCAATGTAAATATACGGTTCTGTTTTTCCATCTATTTCCCGATATTTCCGAGCAAATAAATGAAGATGGATACCCCGCACTTGATTGAAAATAATACTTTGCCCTCTTTCAGAAGATTGTGCCGTGCTATTTGGGGTTTGCCATTGAAAATACCGCCTATCAATAAATTTATCTTTGTAATTAATACTTTCTTTAATATTAGCTTCTTTATGCAAATCAATAAAAAGAAAATATTCATTTCCATTTGTTAAGAGACCGGATCCTCTAAACGAACTGTATACTTTGCGATAATTTGATAAAAGGGCGACATCCATCATTTGATATTGTTCATATAATTTGAAATGAGGTACACCATAATAATCCCGTTTGAATTCCTTCTCATATCTAAATATGCCATAATGAATGACATCTTTTATATATTTACGATATTGGTCATGTTGAAGGACAAGATAAAACATTTCTGTTCTTGACACTTTACCATTTTTAATTTCAAGAAGTTTGGCACCCCGATTAATTTGTCCTCTATCACAATAATCCTGGTTCAACACTTCAAAAGCATGGCGAATACTATCGTCATCAACCTTTTCAACGTGTTTTAAAATCTCGCTTTTTGCCTCTTTCATCGTAATTTCATGTTGCTCAAGCAAAATTTTAAGAATAACAAACTCATAGATTCGCTTTAAAGGTAGTCTTGCTGACAAATCTTTTAAAGTTCTTTCAAAGGCATCATTCAGTAATAATTTTTTGATTCCTTCTTTCTTCTCAGTTTTTGCAAGGAAGTGTAAATAGGTCTTTTCTCGATTAATAAATTTTACTGGATCGGGTGCGCCATCATATTTTAAATAATCCATTAAAAGATAAGGAATTTTCCTTTGATTCATTTTTTTAAATTCAAAATACTCCTCACGTAAATATTTTAATGAATTAAAATTTTCCCGATCAATTTGTTCGAGAATGCGTTCTTTCGATATTTCATCCATTTGAATATGAGTTGCACCCGGCATATTGGCAAATCCTGTAGACACTGCCACTTTTAAGCTTTCTTTATCGTAATAACGACTTCCATTCAAAGCTATTGCAATTAAGAAAACCTTTGAGTGATTGCCAATAAAATCAAGAACCGTCAAAAATGACTTACTTTCATGCTTTCTTAATCCCCTACCTAACTGCTGAATAAAAACAATAGGAGAACTTGTCGGCCGTAACATGAGGACGGTATTAATTGAGGGAATGTCCACTCCTTCGTTAAAAATATCTACAGAAAAAATAACTTGAAGTTCATCCTTATCATCTTCTAATCGATTAATAAAATAAGTTCTTTCATCAGGGGAATGTTCACCATGTAAATAGACACTAGGATAACCTCGCTTAGTAAACTCATCAGCCATATACTTTGCATGTTCGATACTTGCGCAAAACCCTAAACATTTTCGTTTGTCCCCATCATGACTATAAAAATTCATTCTTTCAATAATGAAATCTACCCGTTTATTTACATTTAACCGCTTTGTTATTTCGGCAATATCGTCAATATCCACATCACTTAAATCTATCCCCTCAATATCTGTAATTCCAAAATAATGGAAAGGGATAATTAAATTTTCTTCTAAAGCCTCATGTAATCGAACTTCAATAGCCACATTATTATTAAATAGTTCAAACACATTCATATTGTCACTACGTTCAGGTGTTGCGGTCATCCCTAGCATAAATTTTGGGATGAAATAATTCATAACAATTTGATAACTGGGACTTGTTGTGTGATGAGCCTCATCGTAAATAATATATTCGAACTCTTCTTTTCCAAATTCGTGATAACATCTAGAAAGAGTTTGAATCGTTGAAAAAATATAATCAGCATTCTTGTCTTTTGTATTTCCTGTTAACAATCCAAAAGTAATATTTTCATTGGGTAATAAAAATTTGAATGTCTCCAGCGCTTTCTTTAAAATTTCTTCCCTATGAACGACAAATAGTAGTTTTTTAGGCTTATAATTTTTCACATCAAAAGCTGACATATATGTTTTTCCTGTTCCAGTCGCAGCAATAACCAACGCTTTCGATTCTCCATAATTTCTCAATCGCTCAAGGCTTTCAATCGCCCTTTTTTGCATTCGATTGGGAACAATATAATTTCTTTCAAATGTTAATTGAGACATTGGCCTTGACTTGTTTATTGTCTTTAGGAAGTTTTGATATTCGTTTAAAAATTCATCAGTTGCTTCTTCACTTATTTTCCACAAATAGTTATATTCTTTTAAAACTTCTTTTATAAAATTCGATTCATTTTTGGAGACAATTTCAACATTCCACTCAATATTACTTTTTAATGCACTTTGCGTAATATTTGCGGATCCAATGATTATTTTAAATGTATCTTGATATTCAAAAATGTAAACTTTTGTATGAAACCCTTTTTCATCAAAATTATGAAATACCTTTAAGTCTATATTATTAAAGGTACGAATTTTCTCTAGCGCCTTGACCTCGGTGAAATTTAAATATGTAGAAGTAATTATTTTTCCTTTTATCTCTCTATACTCCGCTTCTTTTAAGGAATCTAAAAGTAACTGAAGACCACTGAAATTAATAAAGGCCACACTAAAATAGAAAGATTCACACTCATTTAATGATTTGATTAATTCATTTAGTAAATTGCCATTATTAGAATTTACAATTAACCGTTTATCTGTTTCCATTTTAAAACCCCTACAAAGTTATTCAATTATTTTTATTTGATCATCATTTACATTTCCCAATAAATCACAATAAACAATTGTTATATATAATATTAGTGTAATCACTTTCTTGTTGTCGTTCCATACTTTTTTCCAAACATCTGTTACTTCCATTATAATTGAATTTGGCAAATACTAAAGCCATATTTCATTATTCATTTATGAAAACTTAAGCAAAATTTCATAATTTATATATATTTTGACTCACAGATGCAATATTTTGTTCAAATGAAACAGATTAAAATTATATTTAAGAAGCTATGGTGTAAATATTTACATAAACAGAAATTAATTGAAACATTTGTTTGGTTATGATATAATATTTTTGAAAATTCGAATCACGATTATGTTAATATTATACTCTGTAGCGTTTATGTAAAGTTGCCAAAAGAAAAAGAAAGACGGATTAACGATTTAAAAATGCTGTTTGAAGGAATTATCATTGGAGGCGGTTCAATATCGCAGGGAAATTTTAAGTCTATTAAAATCATTTACTGATGAAGATTTCATGAAAGCACATGAAGATGCAGACGGAAATCTATTTACTATACATCAATATGTTAACGATTTTATTTGGCATGATCAACATCATATTGGACAGATGAAAAATTTTATGAGCAATTAGTATACGGCGGTGCCTGACTGGAGCAGGCAAATGATTAAGGTGATTAGTAAATTTTACATAGTGGGAATCTCAATATCGAAGGGGAATCGAATTGCATAAAAAAAAGAGGTTTTTGAACCGTTTTACTCATCACCCGCGATCCACTTATTTGATTGCTGTGGTGATTACCATCTTATTAGGGCTAGCATCGAGGAAGTACAGTCAGTTGCTCCCATTATTTATTGCAGAAAATGCCGGGGATACAATTTGGGCTGGAATGGTGTATTTCGGTTTTCGGTTCCTATTCGTGGGGAAGAGCCGGTTAACAGCTATTATTCTTAGTTTTTTGTTTAGCTATACTATCGAATTTAGTCAACTGTATCAAGCAGTTTGGGTTAATCAGATTCGGGGGACTGTACTGGGCTCATTAATTTTAGGGAAAGGATTTCTTGTTGTGGATTTGTTTCGATATACGGTAGGGATCATTACTGCAGCTCTTGTAGATAGGGTCTGTCTCAACTGTTTACATGTACGAAGTGGCTAAGGAACTTTGATGAGCGCAGAAGTTATAAATTCGGTCTTCCTCAACTATTTACATGTACGAAGGGACAGACACCTTTAGCCGGGTCTAGCTTGTACCGTGGGTCAGACCCGTTCCCAAAATCGCCTCTCTGCAATGACAGCAATAAATTCATCTTTAAAGTTCGGATTATTTTTAGCAAATACAACGCCCAATAAATTATTTTCTCCCGATACCGGAAGATATTTCTCAGCATTCGTTGCAACTCCGATTGGTTTATAATGTTTATATACTTCTATGGAAAAATTCATCATCTCTTGGTTGAATTTCTTTTCTCGTTTCGAACTTCCTCCAACAACATAAAGTGCATCATATAAATTCGGGTTTGTTGTTAAAAAAGTTTGGCTGACAGTGATTTTTGTTCCGTCAACTCCAGTTATTGTTCCCAGCTTTTCACTAATAAAATCTATAAAGATGCCGTGTTTCTTGAGTGCATGAATGATATCCCCTACTTCTTCATCGTCAAAATTATGACCTATCAAAATGCCAACTCTTAACGTTATTGGATATTTCGTTGCATTTGCTATACTTAAGGATGGGAAATGAGATGTGACTGAAACTTGGTTAACTCCGCTTGGCGGCTCGATTCCTACATAATCAGCTATCATGGTGGCCATTCCTGCATCCACATGGCTAAGCATTTGTATAGCTTTCTCACGAATTGAGTGACTTTGAACTTTACTGAGTTGAAAACAAAGTGCTTGAACCAAATGTTGTTTTTCAATAAACGATAAACTATTCCAGAAAATTTTTGGCTGAGAAAAGTAATCTTTAAATGAATCAGGGACAGCTTTAACTTTATAGCCCTCGACCTTCTCCGGATAATGCGTATAGCCGCCTTCGCTTGGATGAGATGGAACTGGAAAATTATTGGCCAGAGAATTTTTCTGGTAGTTTACTCTGTCAACAGAAATGAATTGGTTCATATATCCCCCTTGCATATAATTATGAACCGGGCAAACCGAACGATTAATCGGGATTTCATTAAAGTTTGGGCTACCCAGTCGATGCATTTGTGTGTCCCTATAGGCAAATAATCTTCCTTGTAAAATCGGATCATCTGAAAAATCTATTCCCGGAATGACATTGGCCGGATTAAATGCCACTTGTTCTACTTCTGAAAAATAATTATCTACATTCCGATTTAAAGTCATTTTACCAATAACGTCTACAGGGACAACCTCTTCCGGCCATAGCTTTGTCGGATCTAAAATATCGAAATCAAATTCAGCCGAACCCCCTTCTTCAAGTATCTGCACACCTAGTTCATATTCAGGGAATGCGCCGTATTCAATCGCATCCCACAAATCCCTGCGATGATAGTCGGGATCAATACCGGCAATGATTTGTGCTTCATCTAACAATAAAGAATGGACACCAAGGACAGGTTTCCATTGAAATCTGACATATGTTGATTTCCCACTTTCATTTACAAAACGAAATGTATTTATACTAAACCCCTGCATCATTCGCCAACTTCTTGGAGCCGTTCGATCTGACATTGCCCACATAACGAAATGAGTTGATTCCGGATTGTTCACAACAAAATCCCAAAAATTATCATGTGCAGAGGATGCTTGCGGGATATCATTATGGGGCTCTGGGTTCAGTGCATGAATCGCATCCGCAAACTTATAGGCATCGTGGAGTATGAAGACCGGTACCGAAAACATTAGTAAATCATAATTCCCATCTTCCGTATAAAACTTAGTTGAAAACCCACGTGGCCCTAGTGTTGTATCACTCGACCCTTTATTTCCTTGCAAATTTGAAAACCGGACAAAAACAGGCGTCCTTGCCCCACGTTCTTGAAGAAAACAAGCTTTTGTATATTGCTGCATTGATTTATAACATTCAAACTCGCCATGCGCCCCAAACCCTCTTGCCTGTACAACTCGCTCAGGTATCCTTTCATGGTCGAAATGCATTTGTTTTTCAAAGAAATGGATATCCTCCATTAAATTTGGACCACGAACTCCTGCTTTTAATGTATATTCATTGTTGGAGATCTTTACCCCTTCATTAGACGTTAGCCTCTTTCCTTTATTGGTAACACGGAACTGATTGAGTTGATCTGTTTTACGATTCCCACTCAACTTCTTGAAGTTCTTTGAATCACCCATGGAATCCCCCTCATATTAGTAAATTTCCATTCTCTAAGTATACGTATGCCAATAGGGAAGTCCAATATTCACTTCAGTCCCTCCATTACCACTCCGCAGTTCTCACTTATCAGCCCTTCAAAGATCGCTTCGATAAATACAATTACCGGGGCAAACAAACATATAAAGACCCGACTTCACAAAACAGAAGCCGGGATAAAACAGGTACATATCAGAGAGAGCAAATCCGATAGTACTTTTCTCAATGTTGTTCTCAAAAGATAATAACCAATAACCCTTCCATCCTTATCACACGAATACCTGACGTTGTTCTCAAAAGATATTTAACTATAAACCAATAACGCTACCCTAGCTTGGGTTGTCCTTTATTAATCGTATCCACCCTACATATCAAACAAACTCAACTGTTCTGTTTGACCGAGTCGCTCGATGACGACCGGGTCATGGTCTTGGAAGTATGCCCGGTGTAACCATTGCTCCTTCGTCATCACCTGTTTGTTATTATCGTTCGATTCCCTTAACCGGCAGCTGTAGATAATCGGGAAGTAATCTTGTAAAAATTTCCCTTCTGCATGGGCGGTCAACGTAATGATTTGGAAACCTAATTGTTCGGCGACAAAAAACACCGGACTTAATACGTGATCGCTTGAAGCTTTACCAAACGGGTTGTCCAATATAACGGCCCGATGAAGTTTCGTGTTGGGGCGATTTTGTTTTTTCTTTTCCGCTACATAATTTAAAATTCCTAAAAATAATGTCATATTTTTACTCCATTTTTCCCCGCCGGACCAGACATTACTTTGTTCCCATGAATACGATCTTGTCGTTACCTTGTTTTCATTCGTTACTTTTCGGCAGCTTACTTTCATTGCTTCATTCTTCATAACGTTTTGCAAGAGTTGCTTCGATTGTAGCCACATTTCGATATCTTTTCTTATTTTCATATCATCTTGACTGCCATCCGGTTTTATATAGCGTTCTGATTCTAATTGAGTTAGGATCCATTCGATATAATCTCTGATTCGTTTTTTTCCTTCCTCTTCTTCCCATTCCGGAATCGAGAACGAATAAATGGTTTTCCAGTCATCCCCTACTTTGACCTTTGTTTTTCTTGGAATTTCCCGCAGTTCTTCTACAATGGTTGTTAAATGCGTATGAATTTGGTTGATAAATGCCTGAAGAGCGGCATCTTCTTTGCGAATACTTTCGTTGGCATAATTTATTGCTATTTCAATTCGTTTGACCATGTTTCGCTGAAATTCGAGTAATTCGTCATACGTATCTTTAAAATCGACGCCGTTTTCCGCCATTTTTCGCATCTTAAAGTCGGAAATGGTTTGGCAAAACTGTCTGAACGTTTGTTTCCCGTTTCCGACATTTTTATTTTCCCCGTCAACATTTTCTCGGGCCGACTCCAGTTCACGGATTATCGATTGAACAGACGGTTTTCGGTGATAGGTAAACGCCATTTTCTCATCGGCATTTAAAGGAGTCGCTTCAATATTAGGTGCGTCAAAATGATGTTTTTCAATAAAACGATCCATTTCCCGTTCAGCTTCATTAATCGATTGTATTTCTTTTTGAATACGGCTCAGTTGCGTATCAATATATTGTTTCTTTTCGTCCAAATCCCGTTTTTCTTGTACTAAAAGGTCTTTTTCTTCATCGAGAGTGGCTTCAGTAAACTCGACTATTTCCACATCAGGATAATTCCGTTGAAACTGGTCAATCGTCAATTGCCATTTTCCTTTTTGCCCTTCTTTTGCCGCCAATTTTTCTGTTTTCATCTTGTCCAAACGTTTAACTTCTTTGGCTAATTGAACCATTAGCCGGCGTGTGTTTTCCATTAATTGTTCGCCATCACTCGGAAAAACTTGTTCTTCATTGAGTTGTGATTGCTCTTTCCGAAGTTCGTCCATATCTAATTGGACTCGGTTGATATTTTGAATGGCATTTTCCCGTCTTGCTTTCCATTCTCCGTAACTTTTACTGATTTTCTGCAATTTTAATTGAATCGTGTTCATTTTTTCTTGAATGGCCAGTTTACTTTCTCCGGTAAAAATCGGACTATAGGAACGCACAGCTTGATATTCATCAAGATTTTCATAGAATCTTAAACTAGACTCGAGATCCCTTTTTCGTTCTACCAGTGATTTTTCCCGCATTTGATAATCAGTCAACTGCCGGTTCCAACGGGTCATCTTTCTTTGAATATTTTCCAATTCATTCATTAGTTGTTTTTCCTTTTTCTTCGCCTCTTCTACTTCACGGACGTATTGAAAATATTCCATCGCCCTTTCCAAATTTCGTTCCAATCCCTGCATTTCTTCTTTGTATTCAGAAATCGTTTCAGCAAATTGTTTTCCTTTTTCTTGGCAGATCCCACCCTTTTCCTCTTCATTCTTGATTTTTCTTGACATTTCATCAATTTTTCGAATATGTTCGGAACGGGATTCATCTAATAGTTGGACTTTTTCAAACGGGTACATGGTAATAAATTGTTGGAAATCTCTTAAGCCTGTCTCCCATTTTTTCAGTTCTTGTTCTTTTGCTTCCCGAGTATCGGTTGCCGCTTTTGCCCGCTCCTTGATTTCTGTTTTCCAATGGTCAAAAGCCTCTTCGTTCATTCCTTTTTGCCAATGAAGCGGAATCACCCATGTATGAACGTCATCCGTCATGATATCAACTGTAGCTGCTTCTTCCAACGTCATTACTTGGATTGGAAAATGCAATTGTTCAGCTGACATCTGCAATTTTTCTTGTAAGGCCGGTTTCGATTTATTCGTTGTGATGAGTGTAAGTGACCATAGTGGATAGGAACACATTTTCTCGTATTCATGTTCATCAAGGGTTTGTAAGTACTCGACACCGGTAAGAAGATAGTCAAATTGGTTTTTCCACGATTTTATGTGAGAATCAATATAGGAATCGCTGAAAAACAGTTGCTGTTTACCGTAATCGTCTACCAATCGGTATGCAATCCGTTCTTTATATAGCAACTCTTTTTTCTCTTTTGATAAAATATCAATCGACTCCTCAAGTCGAGAGAAAATTGATTTTTCCAGATCATAAATTGACTCAAGAGACGACCACCCGGGGCGGAGAAGACTTAATTTTTCAATAAGTATTCGCTGTTCATAATCAATTCTTTCCCTGTCATTCTCAATGATGTTTAAAGAATTTTGCACTTGTTCCCGTTCTGTTTTCAGTTCATCAATACTTTTACTGATTTCTTTTTGCTCATGTTCCAATTGTTTTATTTCTCCAGTTAATCGGATGACTTCTTCATCTAAAAATTGATAACGGTCTTGCCAAAGTTTATATTCACTTTCCACCTTTTGTTGTTTCGGATTAGCAAGGAGCAATTGTTCCAGTTTTGCTAAATCCGTTTGACGTGTACGAATCTGATTTTCAATCGCAGCTGTTTCTTTTTGTTTTTCCGATTCGAGTTTCCCGGCTTCATCCAATTGTTTTTGAATCGCTTCGATTTGTTCCTGAATCGGGTTCAACTCGTATTGAACTTGAGAAATTTCTTTTTTAATCTCGTCCATTGTTTCAACAAAGTAGCCGAGCAATGACCGTTTTGCCTCCTCCAGCTGGATTTCAAGGTCCTCCAATTCTTCTGTTTGGTCCAGCTTTTCGATTTCTTTTTCAATCATGGTTAATTCGTCTTGATAGTTCTTTAACTCCAATTTTAGTTTGGCGAGTTTTAAAGAATAATAGTCCCTGTTAACATTGGCCAACTCCTCTTCCCTTTGGCTAAAATTGGCATAAACTTCTTCATATTCTTTTTCCAGCGCCGTAAATTTCGATTTTTCTATGGCGATTTGGTAGGAAGCTTTTTTAACTTGGTAATGATCATAAGCTGATTGCCACTCTGCTAATGTTTGCATCATTCCATGGTGTTCTTCATTCATATTGCTTTTTTGCATCTGGATTTCTTCCCAAATGCCTTTTGCTCGCTGCTTTGTCTTGTCGTATGCAAGTTTTGCTATATGAAGCTTTTCAAAGGTTGCCACATACTTTTCCAACTCAGCTTGAATGCGTTTATTTTCTTCAATCGTTTCCTTTAATTTTTTATATTGTTTTAAGCTTTCATGTCGCTTTTCAAACATATCGGCAAACATTTTCGGATCATGACCGGCAATCGAGTTTTCCACTGTTGGGATTAACAGCCGGTCGAATAATTGATTCGTACTTTTACAATCATCAAAGAAAGCTTCTACACCGCCTTCTGAGCTATTGATTTTAACAATGCTATCCCATTCTTCGGCAATAATATGGTACTGTTCTTCAATGAATTTTCGATATTCTTTAATTGTGGAGAAGGTTCTTGCTAAAAAATTTCTGTCCCGCATGCCGCTATAGTAATCTTGCATTTCTCCTTTTTCCGCCGGACGTTTTCCATTTTTCCCTTCCCTGACAAACGGCATTTCCAGTAACTTATTTGACTGTTTCGTGCCCCGACCAAAAATGAATTTAATAAGAAAAGCGTAGAGCGTCCGCTTAGCGACGTACAAACTGGAGCGCCCCGCAATGAGAACAGATTTGCTTCCCCGAATAGGCATCGCACGAAGAAAATGCGAATGCATTTTCGAGGACTTTGAATAATCTTCCTTGAATAAGCATCGCACGAAGAAAAAGCGAGTAGCTTTTTCTAAGGAAAAGGAAACACGGTGAGGGACGAGCCGATGTTGACTTATCGTAGTGAAGCTACTCCTAGAGTGAACTTCATGAGTAATCTTCCTTGATATACTTCATGAAGCTTTGCGACGAGCTGAACATCCGCTTCCTCGAATAGGCTATGGCGCAGGAGCACATTAAAGGGGAGCTAGTTTCTCAGTCGCTGGCGCTCGGAGCTAGACAATAAAACTAATCCCAAGTTATTTACTTTTATTTTTATACTTTCTTAATTCTTAAACAAAATCATTTTTTGGTTTGAGCCAAAAAATCGGAAGTTTATAAACCATACGTAACTTAACTCGTTCCTTTCATTTTTATTATACAAAATTTCATGTATTAAAAAACGAATGATGGAAGTTTTAAATAAATTTTATTTGTAGAAGTGCTTGTAAAAACGGGGATGAACTTACACACTTTTATTGGAGAGGGACATTAAGCTGACATTTTTAGTAATAATTCGACATAGGTAAAAAAAATCCTTCTAAATCAGGAAAAATTTTTATATTGACGGAGTTTCGCAAACTCTGTATGATTATTAGGGATTTTGCATAGAGAAACAGGTTTTTAACTTGAAGGGAGTCTGCCGTTAATGGCTGAAAATAAAATAAGTTTCTGGATTTTAACCGCTTTGGTTGTTGGAAACATGGTTGGTTCGGGGATTTTTATGCTACCAAGGACACTTTCGGAAGCCGCCAGCCCTGCAGGTGTTTTACTCGGATGGGGTGTAACCGGATTTGGTGTTTTGTTCTTGGCTTTGGTTGTTGGAAATTTAGCGATACGAAAGCCCGAGTTACACGGAGGACCGCAAATTTACGCAAAGGAATTGTTTCCGAAAAATTCAAAAACCTCACTTATATCCGGTTTTATGTCCTCATGGGGTTATTGGATTGGAAATTTTGCCGGAAATGCAGCAATTATTACAACCTTTGCAAGCTATTTATCAACATTCTTTCCAATATTGAATAGTAAATTAGTAATAGTTGAAATTGGCCCATTCACACTTTATTCAGGAAATCTATTAACATTTTTTGTCTGTTCAATCCTTTTATGGGGATTGCATATAATCATTTTAAAAGGAATGGATGGTGCGGGAAAACTGAACTTTGTTGCAACCGCAGCAAAAGTGATTGGGTTCTTCCTGTTTATCATTATTGCTTTATTTGCATTTGAAAAAAGTAATTTATTGCCCCTTTACGCCCCAAGATATGAGGAGACAGGTCTATCTCTTGGCTTAGGCGGCCAAGTTTATCACGCAGCAATTTCAACGTTATGGGCATTTTGTGGGGTTGAATCTGCCGTCGTATTTTCCGGACGAGCGAAAAAAAAGCAAGATATTAAAAAGGCAACAATAATCGGTCTCTTGTTGGCATTGGCTATTTATATCGGAATCAGTTTATTAGTAATGGGAATCCTTCCTCAAAATCAATTAGTGCAATCAGAAAAGCCTTTAGTTGATGCGATGGAAATAGTTTTAGGTCCAATTGGTGCTTATTTACTATCCGGCCTGGGCATTATCAGCTTACTCGGCTCGACCATTGGATGGATTTTATTAAGCTCCGAAGTTCCTTATCAAGCAGCAAAACAAGGGATTTTTATTCCGGCCTTTGCAAAAGAGAATAAAAAAGGAATGCCGGTTTTTTCATTAATCCTGACAAACGCATTTACCCAAGTATTTCTTTTTTCAACCATTTCAAACTCGATGGCCAGCGCCTTTGATTTTGTTATCTATATTGCTACCCTTGCCTTTCTTGTTCCTTATTTGATCTCCTCCTTATATCAACTGAAATTAGTTGTGACTGGGGAAACATATTTGGATCACTTTGGCAGGTGGTCGGATGGAATCATCGCCTGTCTTGCCACCCTTTACTCGACATGGGCCATTTTTGCCGGAACCTCTGATTTAAAAACATTTCTTTTTGGAATGATTTTATTGGCAAGCGGTATGTTCTTCTTTCCACTGCTCCGTAAACAAAAAAATGTACCAACTAAGCAATCTGCCGCATAAAAGGGGAAGTCAAAAGCGCAGGACCGAAATAGTAGTCTTTACAGATAACAAACACAAAAGAAAAGAAGCTATTCAGTTAGCCCCTTTTTCCCTTTGACTTAACTCTCTTTTTACTGTTGCGGTGCAGAAGGTGTAGAAATACTTTGTAGTGCTTCTCCGGCCTCATTTGCATAAATATTTTCTGTGGCAAGATCACCCAAGGCCACCATTCCGACGATTTGGCCGTTTTCTACAACAGGTAAGCGGCGAATTTGATGCTTAGCCATCAAATCGGCTGCTTCATGTACATCCATATTTGGCGTTCCACTGACAATTTGTTGTGCAGTCATCACTTCTGAAACAAGTGTTTGTGGATGTTCTCCCTGTGCGGTTGTACGAAGCGTGATATCCCGATCTGTAATGATCCCTACAATCTCCCCGTTGTTATTAACGACCGGCAGTGAACCAATATTATACTCACTCATTAATGCTGCGGCTTCTTGAACCGTTTGTGATTCTTTAATCGTTACTACATCTGATGTCATAATTTCATTTAAATTGCGTGCCATATCATGAACCTCCATTAAAAAATATATTATTTTCATTTCTTCAATTTATAACAATCAAAAGTACAAAATGATCCGTCGGCAACTTTTTTTCCAAAAGTAACATTCAGAATCTTTTTCTCAAAAATCATTCCCATGTAAAATAAAAAAATTATGAAGAAAATATTACGATTCCTCTTTTAATTCACGAATTTCCACCACTGTCCGTTCTTCCAAAGGACCTCTCAGATGGACGGTGGCCGTTCTTCCGTCTTCATTCAATTCATCAACCCAGACAGAAACTCCATTATATGTAACTTCTACATCATTTGGAGAAGATAATATTTGCTTTATTCTAGTTTGATCCATCGTTTTCCCCCTTCCTTTTGAAACTACTTATAGAGTTTGCAAATGGTTCATTATTATACAAAAACAATGCAGCGAAATCGTCCGTCCCATTTCACGCATCTTTAGTCCCCATCACTTCATTTCAAAAAAATAAATATCAGCATTTTATCTCAAACTTGTCCTAATCGATATAAAATAATTCCCCTCCTTTTGATTAGTCTTTTTATCATCCGGATACATTGATGTATAATAGAAGCGTGTTTATTTCATTATTTATTGGAAGGTCGGATTGTTATGAAAGAAATGAATGCGATAAAACTTACTTCGTTAACGACAAAAGGCGGTTGCGGTTGTAAGATTGGGCCAAGTGATTTAGAAGAAGTGTTGCGATTATTGCCACCTTCGAAAAAAGATCCCAATTTACTTGTCGGTCTCGATACAAGTGATGATGCTGGTGTATATAAAATTAGCGATGACCTCGCTCTTGTGCAAACGGTGGATTTCTTTACCCCGATCGTTAATGACCCTTATTCATTTGGTCAAGTCGCCGCTGCCAATGCAATTAGTGATATTTATGCAATGGGTGGTAAACCTTTAACAGCTTTAAATATTGTTGCCTTTCCAATTAGTAAATTAGACAAAAGTATCCTCTCCGAAATTTTGCGAGGAGCCCAAGAAAAACTGGAAGAAGCCGGTGTAACGTTGGTTGGTGGGCACTCCATCGATGACCAAGAACCGAAATTCGGTCTTGCTGTAACCGGTTTGATTCATCCGGATCAAGTTAAAACAAATGCAGGAGCTGTTCCCGGTGATAAACTGATTTTAACAAAACCGATCGGCGTTGGAATATTAACGACCGCGATTAAACGAGATTTACTCAATGATGAACAAATTTCACGGGTTACTAAAGTTATGACTACTTTAAATAAAACAGCTGCAGAATTGATGAAAAAGTATGAAGTCCATGCTTGTACCGATGTAACAGGTTTTGGTCTGTTGGGTCATGCAACTGAAATGGCTAAAGGAAGCAGAGTTGGTCTAAAAATTAGAAAAAACCAAGTTCCAATTCTTAAGGGTGCCCGTGAATTGGCGGAACAAGGCGTACTTCCCGGAGGATCAAAAAATAACTACGCTCATGTACAAAATATGGTTACGTTTCCCGATACAATGGATCAAGTCGACCGCCATATATTATGTGATGCCGTTACTTCCGGCGGTTTATTGATGAGTGTAGCTGCAAACGATGCAGAACAATTATTAACGGACCTTAAAAATGCCGGTTTGGAAGCAAACACAATCGGTGAAGTGAGTGTAGAACCTGTTGGACATGTCATTGTTGAATAATATGCAACTTCAAACAGTGGAGGAATCAATATCCCCCACTGATTGTAAAGTTACAATGCAAACGTATAACGGACAACCCCTTTCTACTTGCCGGAAAAATTGAAGGGTTTTTAACTCACTAACAATAGTGTAAAGAGTGTTACAACCGTAGAGCAAAACATAAAACGGGCTGAGTTTTTAACTCACTAACAGTAGTGGATAGAAGGGTCCTTTTTGGAGGTAAAGCGAATGTTTACAAATATTACGGTCACAGAATTAATCCCATTAATGGAAAATAAACAGATGACATTAATCGACGTCAGGTCTCCCGTTGAGTTTGAAAATTTCTCCATTCCGACTAGTATCAATATTCCTTTTTTTACGAATGAAGAACGTGCAGAAATCGGTACCATTTACACCCAAATTAGTGAAACAGCGGCAAGAGATCGCGGCTTGGAAATTATCTCGGCGAAACTGCCTGATTTTATTAAGAAATTCAAGGCAATCAATGGTGAAAAAACGGTCTTTTGTTGGCGGGGCGGGATGCGGAGTCGGACTACAGCAACGCTTTTAGATTTAATGAATATTCATGTCCATAGATTGGACGGAGGGATCCGTGCTTACCGAAAATGGGTAATCGAACAGCTGGAGAATATCCAATTACCACCTGTTGCTTATGTTCTTAGCGGTTTAACCGGAACCGGGAAAACGAAAATTTTACAGACTTTACAAAAGGAAGGCTATCCAGTGATTGATCTGGAAGGAATGGCGAATCATAAAGGATCAATTTTTGGCCATATCGGTCAGCGTCCCAACAACCAGAAAACCTTTGATGCTTTGCTCGTCCATCGACTAAGGGAATTACAACATGCACCATTTATAATGTTTGAATCTGAGAGTAGTCGGGTTGGTAAAGTGACCCTTCCGCATTTTTTATTGGATTTAAAAGGGAAAAGTAACTTTTTGATGATTGAATTACCGATAAAAGAACGAATCAACGAAATTTTAGAAGATTATCGGCCATGGGATAACCAATCGGAATGTTTAGCCGCTTTTCTTAAAATAAAATCACGTATCCACACACCGGTTGCCAATCAAATTGAGCAAGACCTTAAATCTGAAAATTATAAGCAAGCTGTCCGGTTACTTTTGGAATATTACTATGATAAACGCTATAAACAAATCGAGCCACAATATCCTGACTCGGAAAAAATAATAATACATGTAAAAAATATTGATGAGGCCATACAAGTCGTAAAACATGTTATCCCTCGGATAGGCTCGGATCAAATTATCCTTTAAAACTTTTATTATTTTGACTCCTCATTAAGGGAATAAAAATCCTTAGGCAGAGTTTATGAACTCTTTACAAATAAAGGGAATTTGTGATGAAAGCAGGTTGAAGTTGGGTGAAAAAAAAGGGAATCTTGGTGATTGGTTGCCTAATTGTTTTCATATATATTTTCAATCAAAAATTTGATTTTGTGGAAGAAATTAACTTATTTACCAAGTCACAGGAAGACTCAACAAAAAATGCCACAGATGACATTAAAAAAATTCAAATAGATGTACCACTCATCAATCAAATGGAACATCCCCGCCTATACAATGGGTGTGAAGTAACAAGTCTCGCCATGTTACTAAATTATCACGGTATAGAAGTGACAAAAAATGAATTGGCTGAAAAAATAGCTAAGGTGCCACTTCAATATGACGATGGTCTTTACGGAAATCCAAATGTCGGATTTGTCGGCAATATGGAGGATGGACCAGGGCTTGCTGTATATCACGAACCGATTTATCAGTTAGCTGTTCAATATGCCGGCAAAAAAGTCATAGATTTAACAGGAGAAACATTTGAAAAAGTTATTAAGCAATTACAAAAAGGGTTGCCGGTTTGGGTAATTGTAACAAATACATTTCAACCGGTACATAATTTCCAAACTTGGGACACGCCACAAGGGGAAATACAGATCACCTTCAGCGAACACAGTGTGGTCATAACCGGATTTGATCAAGAATATCTATATTTGAACAACCCTTATGGAACGAAGAATCAAAAAGTGGACAGACAAGCTTTTATCCAAGCTTGGGAGCAGATGGGGAAACAAGCGATTGTGATAACAAAATAAAGGAATCAAGCCGCATGTGTTTCTTTGGATAGGGTTAGTTGTGAATTTTCTGATGACAGGCTATTTCTTTGTGACTAAAATATGTCCTTGTGGTTCGAGATTAGAATAGTTCATACATTCGTGTTTCTTGTGATTAGGGTAGGGCAATTTTCCTTGTCAATTGGACATGTTAATCTATTTTTTAACGTTGATAAATCGGTTTTTCCTGTTTTTTGTTAGGATATTTTTTGTCTGTATAACAAAGAATAGAAATATTGCAATAATCTACTCAGAAATTGGCATAAGTAATTAGGAAAGTTCCGATTTGCTTAAGAATACTGGTTAAATTCATCCATATTTAATATTCAATAGGAGGCTAGACGTGAATACGCCCAATTACTTTTGGTTTTTCGTATTATCAGGAATTAGCCTTATCGTCTTTATCATTACAATCATCAAACATAAAGAGAAAAAAAGATTAGTTCAAACCTATTTTTTTATCAGCGGGTTAGCCTATATTGTCGACTATTTTATATTGATCATCTTCCATGGCTATGATTATAAACCAAATTTAATTAAGACCTTTTGGTTTGATTCCACTCTTGGGTCAATTGTTTCACAAGGACTTGCCATACCGACAGCTGCCAGCGTAATTGCTGCCTTTCATTATCCATTTGTAATGATTATTCTCACCACCATATCATTTATAGGGATAGAGGAATTATTCATAAAATTTGAACTATATGATCATCATTGGTGGAGGACATGGATTACTTTTTTACTACTACCTATTTGTTTTTATTTAGCAAAGTTCTGGTATGAAAAGCTCAAAAATCCGACAAGAGTCGTGCGATATATTACTATGTACTTGACGATCTCTGTTTATTCCAACACCCTTCAATTCTTGTTGTTAGTCGTTTTTTCTACCCATCTTTATTCAGTTGAATGGTTTTCCGATCCCTATAGAAATACCTTGGCTCTAAATGCTCTAATCATCTTTTTATTCATGTTCCTCATTACATTTGTGGTAATGTTTCAATTTAAATGGTATTGGATTGCCGGAGTGTTATTTTTTAAATGGCTGCTAGATGATTTCTTAGTAAAAAAGGAGCTTTTATTCCTAGCAGAAAATTGGAATCTCTTCTATTTTTCAATATTACATCTTATAACCATTGTCTTGTTTCGATTTATTTATGTTAAATGGTTCACGAATATTCCAAAGCATTATAACCAAATTTACAGATAAAGCTTTATCTTATACTTTAAGAACATAAAGTAAAAAGGGTGCCATCCGTTATTTCAGAATGGCACCTTTTTGCTGAAGAAAAATCATATTTTTCTCAAACGCAAGTAAAAGATTGGATTTGTCGCAAATCAATACCAAAATAAACCCACGTAAACCCGATCCATCGCCAACCTGCTACTGATCTTCTACCTACAAAAATCGGATAAAACCAGAATTGCTGACCATTGTTCAGCCAAACATAGGTGTATCTAAACAAGCAACGACGAATACCACCCGGATCTACCGCAAATACTCCCGCTTGTTGTGTCGGGATAAAAGATGGAGGTGCACCAGTTGGGGGGCCTCCCTGTTCTCCCCCACCAGGTTGCCCGATTGGAGGCGAAAAGCTTGGTGGACCCTGCTGTGGTCCCAAAATTCCTCCCGGGAAAAAGGGTGGTAGATTAAATTGTCTTTCATCATAGGCGGCCGGAAAATAGTCTGCCATCGGGTACAACATTGGATGGTAATACTCAGTTCGACTATTTTCATTATACTCATAGTAGGGGCTGTAACTTTGATACATAAGCATCTCTCCTCTTCCTTTCCATTCACTTCATCATATTCATTTAGTCATCTACCCATCAACTTGTACCTAAGAATTGTGTGTTTGCCTATTTCCCGGGATTCTTTCAATGTTCATTCGTAAATTTGTTATGTTGTTTTAGCTAAGATGAATTTTATGAAAAGGACTCACGAAATCCAGTTTCGCTTGAATATGCTTCAATTTCATGTATAATAATTTTTAAGTATATAGGTAAAATTGTTTTCTAGGGTTCCGCAATGATTATGTTGGTCCGGTCCGAGAGAAAACTCACAGTTCTATAGCTGTGCCACGGAGGGATAAAAGCCCGGGAGAAACTGAATTCAACAGTTTTCTCTCAGGGCTTTTTTGTAGCACAAAACTGGAGGTGCGTTTTGATGAATCAACAATGGATGCGAGTCATTATAGCAGCTATTTTGGAAATATTTTGGGTGATTGGTTTAGCCCATGCTGATAGCTTTTGGACTTGGACAGGAACAATAGTGGCTCTAATTCTCAGCAATTACCTAATGATCACAGCTGCACAAGTTCTTCCTGCCGGGACGGTTTACGCAGTTTTTGTCGGATTAGGAACAGTAGGTACGGTGATTCCAGAGATTCTTTTCTTTAGTGAACCATTTAGGTGGGAAAAAATCTTATTAATATTCCTATTATTAATCGGCGTAATTGGCTTGAAATTAGTCACAGATCATCAAGTTGAAGAAGGAGAAAAAATGTGATGGCTTGGTTTTCATTAATTTTGGCAGGCTTATTTGAAGCATTTGGTGTGGCGATGATCAATCAATTGCAGAAAACGAGAAATTGGCAAACGATCGTTTTATTAATTCTTGGATTTGGTTGTAGTCTGCTATGTTTAGGTTATTCATTACGATTTTTACCAATGGGAACAGCTTATGCCATTTGGACAGGAATCGGTGTCGTTTTTGGTACCTTAATCGGAATGTTTATTTATGGAGAGTCGAGAAATTGGAAAAGGGTCCTGTTTATTGCGATTATTTTATGTTCGACTATTGGCTTAAAACTTGTCTCTTAATTAAAAATGCTTCTATTTAAACATGGTCTATCATATTCCTCTGTAATTCATAAATTTTTAAAAATAATTATATCCAATAAATTTCTGATATTGTGGTATAATCTATCAATAACTGCTGTTTGGGTTTAATTTTGGAGGAACATATGAAACAAAAAAACTTAATTAAAAAGTATGATAAGCAAGTAACGATGTATGAAAAAAATCGGGAAAATCCAAACATGGCTGCAAGGAGAAGGAAAATCATAAATTCGGCCTATGGTAACATTCTTGAGGTTGGTATTGGAGTGGGCGCGAATTTTTCCCATTATAACAAAGAGAAAGTTCATGTGACAGGGGTAGATTTTAGCGCTGAAATGATCAAAAGTGCAAAAAAGGCTGCATCCCGGTATCAAATCGATACAGAATTGATCCATGCAGATTTGGATGATTTGGACTTTTCACCAGAATCCTTTGATTGTATTGTATCTACACTAACATTATGCAGCTATCCGGATCCCGTTAACACCTTAAATAAATTTAACAGTTGGTGTAAAAATGATGGCAAAATTTTACTCTTGGAACATGGCCTTAGTCACAACCCCTTCTGGTCTTTAACACTCAAAGCGATTGATCCTATCTACTCAAGAATCGCTGGCTGCCATTGCAATCGCAATATCCAAAAGATAGTCGAAAACTCTAAGCTAGAGGTTGAACTAATGGAACGACATTGGGGCGGAATTCTTTACTTAATTTGGGCAAAGCCAGGATTAAAGCCCAAGGAAACTGTATAAGGTATAACAGTTTTCTCCCGGGCTTTCCACTGTTTGCCATAATACGATTTTTTATGATCTTTTATCTAAATTTTCCTGTGCCATTTTGACAAGTTCTTTCACCATGCTACCGCCTAATCTGCCGCCTACTTTCCCTGCTTGCTCGGCAGTTAATTTTCCATTATAGCCTTGTTGTAATGGCACCCCTACTTCCGCTGCAGCCTCAAATTTTGCTTGTTCTGGATTATTGGTCCCAGCTACTTTTGCTTTTAATTGATCCAGACCTTTCCTTGCTTCCTTTACTAATATTTTATTTCTTCGTGGCATATATCCCCCTCCTCTCCTTTATTATGTCCAGAAGAGGGCGGGGCTATTTGTTGGTCATTTTGCTTTTTAAAAACAGGCAGAATGTTGTTTTTAGGTAACAGGACTGTACACTAGTTTTGGTTATAAATAAAAACCAGATTTGGAAAAAACTTTAAAATAATGCAAATCTTCATTTGAAAGGTAAAACTTGTTTGTGCATGGGTAATTTTCCGAATATATTTTGGTCATTTTTTGAATCCTACTTAATAACGAACTGTGTTTTACTGTATCCTTCCTTCGTTTTATTGACTTCCAAGATCGCAGGGATTGCATTTTTCAGCTCTTGAACATGGGAAATAATCCCAATCATTCGACCGGTTTGTTGTAAGTCGATTAATGTATCAATGGCCTTTGTTAAGGATTCCTCATCCAGTGAACCAAATCCCTCATCAATAAACATCGTATCGATCGACACGCCGCCTTGATAACTTTGAATCACGTCTGCCATACCGAGAGCAAGTGACAAGGACGCATTGAACTTTTCACCGCCGGATAATGTTTTTACATCACGTGTTTGTCCCGTGTAGGAATCATATATATCGAGTCCAAGGCCGCTTTGTTTCCCTCTTGCTTCTTGCCGCTCACTGCGAAGTAACACATATTGACCATTTGATAAACGCTTTAGCCGTTCATTGGCAGCAATCAGAATTTGCTCCAGAAATTCAATTTGTAAATAGCGCTCAAAAGAAATCTTTTTATCATTTTGTCCACGAATCACATCATAGAGATCTGCGACAATGTTTTTCCGTCTTTCAAATTCTGTCACACGCTCATTTGCTTCAAAAATGTTTTTCTGCAACTTTCTCACATGCTGTAAATACTGTTCTGATTGTCTTAACTGTTCTTGTGCCTGATCGAAGGCTTGTTTTAATTGATCCAGTTCGGTTTTTAACTCGTTTAAATCAACTTTATGTTTATCTTTTAATGTTTCATGCAAATCTTTCACCAGAAGCTGTAACGAAGCAATATTGTTATAATAAGATTCAATTTCCGCTTTTAACTGTTTTTGGCTTGTTTCTGCCATTTTTGCCTGACGATATGTTTCTTCATTCGAAAACCCGGCTTTATGCAACATTTCAATAAATTGTTGTTCCGCTTTTTCTTTTTTCTTACGGCTTTCATCCAAAGCGAGTTTTGCATTTTCTAAGTTTACCTTTGCTTTGGCGACTTCTTCTTTCGCTGATTGTATTTGTTTTTGTGCCTGTTCCCAAGCTTGTTCCATTGTCTTTTGAATCGTTTCTGTATCAGCGATTTTTGCCTTCAGGACGGATAGTTGTCGTAAATCTTCCGGAATCCGGTTTAATTGTTCTTGATAGACAGCTTTATTGGCTTGATAGGCAGTGTTGTGTAATTGGTAGTCTTCCGTCGCAGATTCTTGTTGTTTTTCCATCCGACTTAAGTTTGCTTCCAATTTTTCAAGTTGTGTCTTTAAACGAGCCAACTTTTCTTTTTCCGATTGCAATAAATCAACTTCTGCACTTAATTTTTTCCCATCTTCAACCATTTTTATATAAGTTGCCTCAACATTTTGAACATCGAAGCCCAACTGACGAACTTCAATTGCCTTTTCTTCAAGCTCTGCCTTCAAAGTATTATATTTTGCTTTACTGTCCCTATAGGCTCCATCAATTTGGTTGAATTCAATTTTTGCAGCATCCAACGCATCTTTTGTTGGTACATCAACATGACCACCTGCTTTATTCGGATGTTCTGTGCTTCCGCAAACCGGACAAGCTTCACCATCATGTAAATGGGAAGCGAGAATAATTGCTTGACCATTGATCCAAGCGGCTTCCATTGTTTCGTATTTTTGTTTCGCTGTGCTATATTGATTCTCTTTCGTCTTTACATCTTTATCCATTTCTGCTTGTTTTCGTTGTAGTTTTAAATAACCTTGTAACACGGTTGCCTGATTCCGTAGTTCAATTAACTTCTGTTGTTTATCCGGTAATGTATCTACTCGAATCTCCAACCCCTTAATTTGATCGTTTAATTTCTGTTTCTTTTCTTTTTGCTCTTGAATTGTGCTGACAATAGAATCCCGATTTTTAGCCAGGTTTTGAACATTTTTTTGTTGTTCAATAAGTTCTTGTTTTTTCATGTCGATCTCTTGGACTAAAGGTAAAAACTCTTTATAACCGTCTAGCTTTTTCCTTATCTCTTCTCGCTCAGCCTTTTTACTTTCCTGTTCCTTATATGAAGCTTCCGCGGTTTGCAAAGTTTGAACGGTACGATGATAAGATTTTTCTATCAATTGAAAGCGAGCAGACTTTTCCTTTTCATCTTTGCGCCATTCATTCACTTGGTTTTCATAGCTTTCAATTTTTCCTGCCCGCTCTGCATTTTCCAACTGAACTTTCTTCTCTTTAAAAATTGGCTCTTTCGCTCTTTCTTCTTTAAGATGATTTTCTTTTTCTTCCAGATTTTTAAATTCCTCATTAATCCCTTCTGCCTTATGGTACTCTTCAAGTTTTTTATGATAGGCTGCTTCAGCTAATTTTTCGTTTTGTTTATTTGCTTCAATGGACTTCTCATAATAAACAGATTCTTCATCTAAGCCGTCTAAAACTTGGTAGGTATTAAAATTTTCTTGTGCAAGAGTTGCAAATAAAGTTGATTCATCCCGTGCCGGCAATAAAGTTTGAATATCGGAAAAATAGCGGTCACGCGTTTGTTTTTCCCGAGTAAAATCATCCTCTGCCTGTTGTTTCTTTTCTTTTAATCGTTGGCTAATAAGTGTATAGCGTTCGGTTTTAAAAATTTTTCGGAGTATTTCCTCTTTATTTTCCGTTTGCGATGTCAGGAGTTTCCGGAACTCGCCTTGTGGAAGCATGACGATTTGAATAAATTGGTCACGCGTTAAACCGACCAATTCTTCTACCTTTTTATTAATCTCGGAAACAATTTGCCGATCCACACACGGAATCTCTTGTTCTCCTATCTTTTCGTAAAATTCGTAAGCCTCGCCAGTTGCTGTTTTGTTTCCTTTTTTCACATGGGAGAGCTGCCTTTTGATTCGATATAAATGACCACGCAATTCAAATTCTAATTCAACAGAAGTATGTACATCATCATCGGCAAAGTCACTACGCAGTCCTTTTACATCACTGCGATCTTCCCCACTGGCCGCTCCGTATAGAACAAAACAAATGGCATCAAAGATCGTTGTTTTCCCGGCACCCGTATTACCGGATATGACAAATATTCGATTTTCATCCAGCTCGGTAAAATCAATGACTTCCCGATCTTTATATGGTCCGAATGCGGTCATGGTCAGTTTAATTGGTCTCATCTTCCTGTCCACCTCTTAGTCTATTGATTTTGACGCCGCAACTTCTTGCGCTGTTCGTTTTAATTCTTCTTGATTTTCTTGTAATATTTCGTTGAGAACTTCCTTGAAAAGCAATTCCGTTTCCTCTGTTACTTCTGTCCCTTTCACTTCTTGATAAAACGCTCGGAATAAAGACAAGTCATCCATTTGATGACGCGCGACTCTTTCTGTTTTTACACTTTGGCGATCCGTTGGCAAAATAATTTTCCGTTCAACATGCATCGCATTTGGATAAACGGAACGAACCTTTTCCATCGGTGATAAAACCGGTGTCTCATCGAGTAGACGGACGAACACATAGTCTTCATTAATTGGATGTTTTAATAGGTCATCCATCGTGGCTTCGACCGTTCTCATGTCACGGATTGGTTTCAACAGTTTTTTCTCTATTGTTACTTGACCATGTCCGTCCATTTCCACAATGTAAAACCCTTTTTTATGATTTTCCTCTGAAATCGAATATTTAAGCGGCGAACCTGAATAACGAATCTTTTCGTCTAGGACAAAATGTGCTTGATGGAGGTGGCCAAGCGCTGTGTAGTGGAAGTTTTTAAAATGGTTGGCATCAACATATTCCGAGCCACCAATGGCAAGCGGGCGTTCCGAATCACTTGTGTTTTCTTGTTCTTCCCCGTGCGGAGTTACAAAGGCATGTCCGACAAAGACATGGCGCGCATCCGGATTCATATTTTTTTCAATGGCTTCAGTAATTTTTCGCATCGCATCATTATGAGAGCGAATCTCATCATCTGAAAATACATGTCGAACCACACTCGGATCCGTATAAGGTACAAGATGAAAGTGAACCTCGCCATATTCATCTCTCAGGATAACAGGTTCTATCGTTTGAGATAGTTGACCGACAATATGGTAACCATTCGCTTTCATAATGTTACTACCGAAATGAAGGCGTGTCGGGCTATCGTGGTTCCCGGCAACAGCCAAGACCGGAGTTTTTAGCTTGATAACGATAGTTTCCAGTACCTCATCCAGTAAGTTCACAGCTTCCGTTGGCGGTACTCCACGGTCATATAGATCACCGGCAATAACGACTGCATCCGGTTTCTCTTCTTCTATCGCTTCAATAAATTGTTGCAAAACATACCGTTGATCCTCGGTCATGTACACACCTTGGACAAGTTTTCCTAAGTGCCAGTCTGCGGTATGGAAAAATTTCATGGAATAATCGCTCCTTCATCCTTTTGCTTTTTCGAATCACAGGTTCATTGCTTTCATTTTTTATTTATGACCGTTACTTCTCGTCCTTTTCAATATACCACGTTACGTTTCACAACAAAATACAAAATGTTTCTTTCTCGCTCATATTTTACTGTTAAATGGGAGGTCGGGGACTGTTGAATTACGGGGTTCTACTGTTGAATTAACTGGGGGCACTGTTGAATTCTGCACTTTTACTATTGAATACTAAACGTGCACTGTTGATTTTTTCCCCTTTCTGTTGTACTTTCCGAACTTTGTCCAATTTCGCCCCTTCAACAAAAATACAATTGCCAAATGATTTGAGAAAACATTTATTAGATAAAACTACATACAGTGAGTCATCAGTATTCCCTCAAATGCACATTTACATTTTTTAGGATTTTGTCCATTCCATTTTTCCAATGATGACATACTTTATTAGTGAAATGATATGGGAGGTGAATGTTTGATGAGTGGTGGAGGATCCGGATACGGTGCAGGATTTGCACTGATTGTCGTGCTGTTCATTTTGTTAATTATTGTCGGTACAAACTATGTAGGCTTTGGTTATTAAAATAAGTACCTCACCTCAGGCGATTAGCCGCTGGGGTAGGTAAAAGTTTCCCACAAAGCCTATAAAATCACAATGAGGGAAGGTGTTGCCTCTTTGCAACTGCCTTCCCTTTTGTAAAACTCCAATCAGTGTTTTATTTTAGAGTCCTGAATGACCGGTAAAAGTGATATAAAAACACCATAATCATTCCTGACTATATTTAGGTAAAACAATGATCGCTTTAAATAAATCGCCATCAATTTGAATAGAAAATTTCCCTCTTTGGATTTCAATTAAGCTTTTGGCAATAGATAATCCTAATCCGCTTCCTTCGCTTGATCGGGATTCATCCCCTCGTTTAAACCGCTCCATTAGTTCATCCGCTGAGATATTCAATTCTGATGCGGAAATATTTTTAAAAACGAACCGTACATCATTACCTAAATCCTCAATATCAACATAGACTCGGGAACCTTCAAGGGCATATTTAAAGATATTCGATAATACATTCTCGATTGATCTCCACAACAACCGACCATCTGCTGTCACAAAAAGTTTATCTGCAGGAAAATTCAACTTAAATTCCAAATTTCTTGCTAAAATTTTATCGCCCACTTCCCCCAAACCTTGGTTAATTAATGAAATGATATCAATTTTTTCAAGATGGACCGGAATATCGCCGCTGGAAGCCTTTGCTGCTTCAAATAAATTATCTGTTAATACTTTCAATCTCTTTGATTTTTGATCCAATACTCCAACATACTCTTCTATTTTTGTTGGATCCTTTTCATTTTTCAAAAGATCCACATAGGTGATAATGGAAGTTAAAGGCGTCCTTATATCATGGGAAACATTGGTAATCAGTTCTGTTTTTAGCCGTTCACTCTTCAACTCATTGTCTACTGCATTTCTCAACCCATCGGTAATGCTGTTAATATTTTCTGCAAGCTTGGCAAATTCCCCTCGTCCTTTTATATCAATGTGATATTGAAGATTTCCGGCCTTAATTTCCTCAACACCTGCCTGAATTGCATTGAAGGACTTAATTTTTTTCAATGCAAACCATGCGGCAACTCCTAGCGTTACCGGGAATATGAAAAATGTTAAAGCAACCAAAAGCGGGTAGCCCACAGCAAGCAAAACGGTTTTCACGGCAAGGCTTCCGTTTCGATAAACGTCTCCGATAAAATGAGCAAATTGACTAATGAGATTATATAACAATGTATGCTTAATGAGTGTTTTGTTTTTCCCATGCTTAATAAGTGAAAAAATAAGCACGAAACCAATCGCAGCAATCAAAACCGTTATGGGAAGAATCATTTTGTTATTCATTTCAAACAATAGATCTAATAATACGGTATAAAGTGCAATCAAGGAGACACATAACAGAACGTTTATATCATTATATAATTTATCAATTACATTTAAGTGAACCTCTTGATCTCGAAACGATTTTCTGCCGGTCACCAGAGCAAGATAGATAAAAGATAAGATAAATCCCGGCACTAAGTATGTCAATTTATATAAATTTTTTGCAGAAAGGGCACTATTTTCCTTCCATTCCTTTATATTTGTATTTAAAAACTTATCCGGAAACGCCAAATAAATAACCGTATTTTCCGGATCCAGCTCGTTTACTTGATCAGTAATCCAATATAAATAATCATTTTCCCTCGTTTCCTTTGGATAAATTTCTTGGTCATAATGATCAAATATAAAAAATGCAGGATAAGTTTCGAACTCCTGTCTTTCTTTCATCGTCGTATTTGTGTATACATTTGTACCATCACTGGCATAAAACAACGGTGTTTCATAATCATCCATATTTTGTAATAAAAGGTGGTATTCCCTTAAATCTCTTTGAATAAATTTATCCCTCTCGTGAGCAATCTCGTCGGCATATTCCTTTTTAAATTGTTCATAATTTTCCTCTTCACTTAATTTAGGATTATATTTCTTAGAGTTTTGAAATTGGAAGTATAACTCCTCTTCTTTATCCTTTAACTCATCCTCACTGATCGTTCCACCATTTAAAATATTTTCTTCATTCTTAAATTCACCCATTAATTTTGTTAAGTCGCTGATAAGTCCCTGACTCTCCTGAATGTATGCGGCGCTTTCAAAATAACTTTTTTGCAGTACACTATTAAAAGGGATCGTCACTATCTTCACCAGCGTTGTTATCGTTCCGGAAAAGAAGGCAATCATTATGATAAAAACAATGAATTTTGTCAGTTTTGAATGACTATATTTTTTCAACTTTATATCCAACTCCCCATACGACTTTTAAATATTTTGGCTCTCTTGGATTAATTTCGATTTTCTCACGGATTTTTCGAATATGTACGGCAACGGTATTTTCCGGATTAAAGGCCGGTTCATTCCAGACTTTTTCATAAATATCTTCTATCGAAAAAACTCTCCCGGCATTTGCGGTCAATAGTTTCAAAATTTTATACTGGACCGGGGTCAAATGGACTTCTTCGCCATCAACAGTAATGGTTTTCGTTTCATCATCAATCACGAGGCCTCCGCTTTGATATACATTGTTTTTCGTCTCAAGACTCCCTAATTTCGTATATCTTCTTAAGTTTGCCTTAACCCGTGCGATGAGTTCAAGCGGATTAAACGGCTTCGTTATATAGTCGTCGGCGCCCAGATTTAATCCTAATATTTTATCTGTATCCTCCGATTTCGCAGACAGCATAATTAATGGAATATTATTTTGTTCGCGAATTTTCATCGTTGCTTGAATCCCGTCCATTTTCGGCATCATTATATCCATGATGATCAGATGGATTTCATTTTGCTCAATGATCTCAATTGCTTCGATTCCATTAAAAGCTTTGAACATTTTGTAGCCTTCATTTTCTAAATAAATCCCGATTGCATCGACTATTTCTTTATCATCATCACAAACCAATATGTTCATGAACGTTCACTCCTACTGTTTTCTCTTTCGCGCTAAATGTATCTTACCAATTAAATCTTAACAAATATTGGATTGATTTCTTAAGATTTTCTTATTGTTTTATACAAAAAAATAGCATATATTCGGTCATATCCATTTAGAATTAAGGTTTTCTTAAGATTTTCATTCACCTTATCTTAAGTTTTATACTTTATAGTCTTCTTAAAAGGATTCTTTACATACGATACGAGGGGGAGTAGAGATGGAAGAAAAAAAGATTTATCTGTTACTAACCGATACCGGAACCTTGTTTTCAAGATTAATAAAATGCTATACGAAAAAGCCCTATAATCATGCTTCGATTGCCTTTGACGGAGAATTAGCAACAGTGTATAGTTTTGGCAGGAAAAAGCCAAGAAACCCATTTTTGTGTGGATTTGTACGGGAGGATATGTTATCTGATTGGTTCAGACGGGCAAATTGTGCGATTTATTCGTTAACGGTAACAGATGCACAGATAAATCAAATGAGAAGCTATATTCGAGAGTTGGAAATACAAAAGGAGTTGTATCGCTATAATTTATTAGGGGTTTTTGGCGTGATGTTCAATAAACCGATAGAAAGAAAAAACGCATTCTTCTGTTCACAGTTTGTCGCATCGGTTCTAAAGCATTGTAACGTGATTGATTTTACAAAAGATGTATCCTTAATCAAACCACATGAATTGCCTTATACCGCAGCATTTCAATTGGTTTACGAAGGTAAATTGATGGCGTACGGTATGGGAGACCTTGCTGGTGAAAAAGGGGCACCTTCTGTATTGCAGGGATTTGAAGTACCCACCACTTAAGAATTATCAACCTGAAGTGGGGATTCCTGCAAACAACAGCGCAACCAATTGTTTATTGGTTTTTAGGGTGGGAAAATCAAGTTATACAACTGCTCATGCTATGTTTGAACTAAATTAATTTAAAATGAAACCTCTTTGATAATGCTTTAAAGTATGAACACAGTGGGCCATTGTCAAAATATGATAAAATAGTTAATGATTAAACGGATTTGGAGGATTTATCATGCAACAATTGATAGATATCGGACTAAACCTTACTGATAAACAATTTGCAAAAGACCGAGAAGAAGTGGTTGAACGAGCGTTGAAAAATGGAGTCAGTCAAATGATCCTAACCGGTTCCAATGTGAAAAGCAGTAAGGCAGCCGCAAATTTGGCTAAGGAATGCTCAAATATTCTTTTTGCTACGGCAGGCATCCATCCTCATGACGCCAAAAGCTTTCATCATGATTCGATTCGAGAGTTAAGACGTTTAGCTGAGCGGAAAGAAGTGGTGGCGATTGGTGAATGCGGTCTTGATTTTAACCGGATGTTCTCGCCGCAACCGATTCAGGAACAATGTTTTGAGGCGCAATTAGATTTGGCTGACGAGCTCGAACTGCCACTTTTTTTACACGAGAGAGATGCCCATAACCGTTTTTGTGAAATTTTTGCTCATCATGCACACTTAGCTGAAAAAGCAGTGGTTCATTGCTTTACAGGCAGTGTTGCTGAAGTGAAAAAATATATTTCGATGGGGTTCTACATTGGAATAACGGGTTGGATTTGTGATGAAAGACGGGGGCAGGAATTACAGGAGGCTGTCAAGTATATCCCGCTTGATCGTTTATTGATCGAAACCGATGCGCCCTATCTACTTCCGAGAAACTTGAAAAACAAACCGAAAAACCGGCGAAATGAACCGTCCTTCTTACCGCATATTACCGGTGATATAGCCAAATACATGGGTGTTTCAGCCGAAGAAGTAGCTGAATACTCAACCGAAAACGCAAAACGGCTCTTTCAGTTACCTTGATTTTAGTGCCTGTTCTCCTGCACTTCATAGGACAGGCTTCTTCATCTTTTACAGTCTGTTTTTCAAAAACTAGGGCTTGTTAAGCATTTTCCATTCCAAGCCATGACCTTTTCCGCAAAACTTTTTTAATTATTTGTAGTTTTGTAAGTTGGAATACTATCGTTCGTCAATGGGAATTAAAGACTAGGTCTTGTTACTCGTTGCTTCTTCCTTTTTATGCTATAATGAATTTTTGTTAAGAAATGGGAAATAATGTAAGAGGCTTGTTCCTTAAAAGCTAAGAAATATAGGGAAGCGGTAATATGACAAATGATGTTGTTCTAGCGTTAATCTTAACTTTATTCGCGGGGCTCGCAGCAGGAATTGGCGGTTTACTTGTTCTATTTACAAAAATAACAAACAAAAAATTTCTTTCATTTTCCCTAGGTCTTTCAGCGGGAGTGATGATTTTCGTATCCTTGGCTGATATTTTCCCGGAGGCTAGGGAATCTTTAACCGGTGTTTTCGGGGATAAATTTGGTTATATGGCAGTCATTATCGGCTATTTTTCCGGGATCATTTTTATTGGGCTACTTGATAAAATAACCGAACAAAAGTTGACTGTAAAAACGAAGGATACAAAAGATCCGGAGTTAATGCGCATCGGTATATTCACTGCCATTGCACTGGCAATTCATAATTTCCCGGATGGAGTCGCTACATTCATGTCCACACTCCAAGAACCGTCAATCGGGTTTGCGATTGCTGTCGCGGTATTTATTCATAATATACCTGAGGGGATTGCTGTTGCGATTCCGATTTATTATGCCACCGATAATAAATTCCGATCATTTTTATGGGCCTTGTTTTCAGGTTTAGTTGAACCTGTGGGTGCCTTATTAACTTATCTGGTTCTTATGCGTTTTTTAAATACAACCGTACTCGGTGTTGTTTTAGCCGTTGTTGCCGGGATGATGGTATTTATTTCTATATCTGAACTTTTACCAACAGCGAAAAAATATGAGGAAGGTGACATATCGATATACGGTTTTGTTTTCGGTATGCTCATCATGGCCATCTCACTATTGTTATTGGGTGAATAAACAGTTACATAGGGATAGGTTTAAACCATCTAGTACTATAAAATTTTTGAACCCTCTAGCAAAAACCTATTTTTTTGGCTCAGTTTAATTTAAATGTTAAAAAATACAAGGTTTAAAGGAAACCCTATTAGTCGGGCTTCCTTTATTCTTGTTGAACTAAACTCCCGTGAACCGTATAAATCATTGTTGTTCGCTTCTTCTATTCTTGTTGAACTAGCAACCCCTGTTACAAGGAAAATTTTTAAACAAAAAGCCTTTGAATATGATAAATCGTTATTACTAAAGTTGATAAAGAACCTAAAATTAATAAAACTATAATTTTTCTTTCTTTTTGCTTTTCTGAAGGTTTATTTAGTTCATAATATACTGCAATCCACAAAAGAATGGTTGCTAAAGCAAGAATGCTCATTTAAAATTTACTTCCTTTCCAGAACTTTTTATTGAATAAGACTGTTGAGGTACTGAATATGATAAAAGCTGCTAATAACGGCCTTTCCGTCAGCAATTTCATTCACTTAACACCTACTTCAAACTCGCAACTCCTTAGTTTGAACTACTTACCATTCTTTCCGTCATTTTCATTATATCTTCCTGAGATAATGAATCAGGTCCTTCGACAATTAATGTGTATCGGAGACCATTTTCATCCCAAGTATAAGAATTGATTTCTTTCATGAATTCGGCGTTTTGCCCGCGAATTTTCAACCCCGTGTCCGAAATAGCCAACTCTTTCTCCTCAGGGGTTGGAAAAACGGACAAGTAAATCAGTGGAATTCCATCGCCATTGTTATAGGTGATGGTGATTTCTGTTCGGTTGATTTCACCCTTCAGTTCATCAATTGTAACATTATCCATTGTCAAGTTTTCTTCATTTAGTACTAAAAACGGTCTACCCAACTTTTCTACTGCTTCTTCAATTGTTCCATTACTTTGATTCATTTCGTCTTTAAGATGAACGATTTCAACATTATCCGGTAAAGATAAGGTAAACGTATCATCTGAAATTTTTGTTGATGTGTCGACTTCTGTATATGCGAACTCTGTACGGCTGCTTCCCACGATGTTTATGCTTTTGACCGGGAACCATGTTTTTTGGTCAATCCAAATTTCGATTTCGCCAAATATCGAGTCTTTCTCCTTTGGTTCCAGTTTGATGTGATGTGTTTCAAAGCCATTGACCTTTTCCTTACCAATTAGTTTATACTTATGACTATCTTTCAATGTTTCCAAAAATGAAATCACTTGCTCCTTTTGGCTTTGATTAGGTAAGTCAAGTGAGCTCACATCGTCCATTACCATTGCCTTATTTTGTTTTTTATCAAAAGAAATAATTGATTTCCCGTCATTAACAGTTACACCTTCTTCACCGGTCTTTGTATCCTTCATTGTTATTTTTGCTTTTCCATCTTCACTGTGATATTCTTCCGTTGTATAACTTTCCTCAAGCTTGTCATCTTCATAAATCTTTAATTCACCTTTCGCATAGTAAGCTTTTTCATCTTGATCGGCTGCTAACACCTTCGTAATGATTTCATCCGTTGACACACCCGTCACCCCTGAACATCCTGATAAGATTCCGATTGCGATTAAAGAACTTGTAAAAACTACTTTTATTTTCAAAATCTTTCACCCTTTCTTAAAAGACTCGTCTATTGTCCCTGTATATAATAAATTTTCGACTTCTTTCACAACAACAGGTGACAAGTTGATCGTTTCATAGTTGGACAACAAGATTTATTTTTTCTTGAATTGCCCCAACTTTTTTTCAACAGGCCCTTTATTATTAGGTCTTTATCCTGCTATCCCAGGATGAACCCCGGTCATTTCCGGGAAACTCGTCCCTTGTCATTCCTGAGACGAGGAATCTATCCCCTGCAGCCAGCATGCAACCAGCGTTCCATAACCTGTTTGTGACCATATTTTTATTTTTCCACAGTGTTGTTCAATTGCCATTTTTGCAATGCTTAAGCCGAGCCCTGATGTACCGCCTTGTCCCCTTGCCGCTTCGACTTGGACGAAAGGTTCAAATACTTTCTCCAAATCATCTTCCGGAATAGCTTTTCCTTCATTTTGAATCAATAGAATTGTCCCGTTTTCTCGCCAAGCTTCTAATTCTTCAACAAAGGGAGCAAACACCCATTCAGGAAGCGGACTTGTTTGGGAAACTGCGGCAAGCCAAATATTTTTCCCTTTCTCCGTGTAGCGAATTGCATTCATCATTAAATTATCAACAACCCGAACCATTTGCTTTACATTGAGCAAAAAATTACCTGTAACCGCTTGTTCGCTGATAAGATTTATTTCCCGCTTACGGCAAGGGCCTTCATAACCTCCTAAAAGCATTTCAAAAAACTCTGCGCCATCCACTTCAACAAATTCAAGCTTATTCTTCGCAGACTTTAATGTTGTAAATAAAGTTAAGTCATTGATCATTTCTTTCATATAATTTAATTTTTCAAAAATAACCGCCCGATACTCTTCTTTTTCTTGTTCTGTCAAGTCTTGTCGTCCATTTAACGCTTCAAAATATGCATGAATTGCGGTCAACGGTGTCTTTAAATCGTGTGAAAGAGCGGCAACAATATATTCCTTTTCCTGTTGTTGTCTCTCTACTTCCTTATTTGTTGTTTCGATTTGCTCTCTCATTTTCTCAAAATGCGAAATTAAGTCACCCATCTCGTCATTGGAGTGAGGAAGTTCTTTGTGTCCTTTTTTCCCAATGGCAAAAGCGTTCATTTCCTCCCTTAATAACAGAAGTGGACGAGTTAATTTTCGATTTAACAAATTAATTACCCCGAAGTAAATAACAACAAAAGACAGAAATAGGAAACTTGCTAAGATAAGTGTCCGGTGATTGACACCTTCAAGCCAATCATTTCGGGCAATCGTCACCTCGTAAATCCCGATGAGATCATCACCCGAAAAAACGGTCTGTTTATAAGTGTACGTGCGGTGTTCCTTTTTTAGTGTATTTAAATCTTGATAAAGTGAATCCCGTTGTTTCAATGTGTACATCTCGACGCCAGTCTGATCCAGCGTAGAATATAGCTTTAATCCATCCTTGCGGTACAACTTAATATTCATGGACGAATCTGTACGTTCTTGCAATTGTTTATAATTTTCAATCGGTTGTGCTTTGTAGAGGGATGGATTCATCAGCAACGGTTCCAATTGGTCAATTTTTTCCTTCATTTCCATATATTCGACAAAATCACGCTTCTCATCAAACTGCGATAGACTAATATAGAAAAAATATAGAGCGATGATGGGCAAAATCATTACAATTAAGTAACTGGTCATTAACCATGGTTTCAGTCTCATTGTTTCATTTCTCCAATAAAGCGGTAGCCTACTCCCCAGACCGTTTGAATATACTTTGCCGTTTTTGCGTCGTCCTTGAGTTTTGTCCTTAAGCCCTTAACATGAACGGTAACCGTGTTATTTCCATTGAGATCTTCCTGCTGCCAAACATGTTCATATAATTCTGATTTGGAAAATATTTGGTACGGATTTTTGGCTAAAAGAAATAACAATTCAAGCTCCTTTGCGGTTAGCTGGACGGTTTCGCCATTCACATAAACAAGTTCGTTGTCGAAATCGATTTTCAGCCCGTTATTGTATTCATGAATTTTTGCCTCATCTGTTTGCATATAGCGACGATACCGACGTAAGTGTGAACTAATTCTCGCAGTTAATTCATCTAATCGGAATGGCTTTGTAATATAGTCATCGGCACCTAAGTCCAACCCGCTAATTTTACTGTCGCTTTCGGTTTTGGCACTGACAATTAAAATGGGAATATCACTTTCCAGTCGGATAGTTTTGCAAAGGGTAAAGCCATCCATTTCCGGTAACATAATATCGACAAGTGCCAGATCATACGTGTCTGTTTTAAAATCTTCCCACCCCTCTTTACCGGTAGATGCCCAAGTAACAAAGTAGCCCTCCTTTCGTAAATGATCACACACAATACGAGCGATGGAAGCATCGTCTTCAACAATCAAAATTTTTTCTTTATTCCCCATCAAACATCCCTCTTTCACTTTTAATTATAAATCGCTGTAAAAATGAATTAAGAAATCTTTATAATTGCTTAATAATTTTGTGCGGTTCCATTGGAAATAGGTTAAGAGCGCACACAAAAAAACGATCCGAGTAAGATTGACTTGCATATATATAGTAGAATAAACTACGAAACCATCAAAGTATAGTGTCGTAAAGTAATCGCATTGATATTTCTCCATGTTTTTAGTGTTCTCAAACAGGTTTCTTACAGTTTTGACTGCTCTATTAAAATAAGGAATGAAGAAAACTCGGCGACTGCAGATCCGTAGTCAGCGAAAATACATTTTCGCTTGCGAGGTAATGCTACCGAAGCTTCTCTAGTTCACCGAAAAAATATAAAATTTTTTCGGCTGCGATGTATTCCAGTGAAGCTTTCCTTATGCACTTATACTTAATTCTTAAAATTTCCAACTACGTCGAAATTGCTTCTTTGCTAGAAATTTATACTTTCTTAACGTATAAAAAATTAGGACATTTACCCTTGCTCCGATTCCAATCGGTTCATATTAGAAATCTTTCGTCAGTGCTCATGTATAATTTACATTAAATTGCTAAATAATTTGGAATGGAATGTCTGATATACACAAGAAAACATAAGTCATTTTTGGGATAAAAAAGGGGATCAGAGATAAATTTATAGGGAACGGACAACATTTGAGGTCCATATCAAACAGGTAAAGGTGGAAGTTATTAATGGAAAATGGTTTGGAACAATTGGAAATGTTGCTGGATGATACATTACAAATTGTTGATCATATGGTCGTCGATCGAGAATATGAAGATATGCTCACTTCTGTAAAAAACGGGCTGCTTATGCAGAGACAAAGCGTTAAAGAAATGAGAAACACTTCAAGAGAGGAACAACAAATAGCAGCTAATTTTATAGATGAAAACTTGAACAAATTAAACGAAATTGTGCAAAAATTAGAAAGCATTTTACTGGATGATTATCAATCAACAACGGAACATCGCATCGAACAATATGAACAGCTGTCTCTTGAAAACCAAATGGAACAAACAGAAACGTACCATGACAAAATCGATTACTTAAGTGCGGTTAAAATCCGGGAAAACATCAATCGGATGACCGAAGTTTTGCTGCAAATCAGATCTTAACTTATTTGTGTTGTGTATCTCTGTAGTTTTTCCACATACTGTCCGTGCGCTTTTGAATCTATGTTTGTTCATTAAGCAGTATTTGGAAGCAAGAACAGACCGCATTTCTAAAAATCGAAATGCGTGTGCCTATTCTTGTATGTTAAGAAAAAAGTCGCAGCTTTTACGTGCAGAATATAGTGTGTATGGCAAAATAAAAGTGCAGAGCTTTGCAAAGGAAAAATGCAGAGTCCTGCACTAAATTTTTGTGCATAAACAAAAAAAGACTTGCCAGTCACCCCAAGTCCCACTACAGTAATTGTGTCAAGCAATTGGTAGTGGAGGTAAGAAAGGATGCTAGCAATGTCTGATATTAATTGTATCAAACATTTAAGAAATAACAAAGGTTTATCTATTTCAGAAATACAAAGAACAATGGGAATTAATTGGCGAACAGCTAAGAAGTATGCGGATGAAGATCAACTCCCTAAACAGAAATCATTTAAAAAGAAAGGGATGATGTATGAGGAAAAGTGGGGAGTAATTGTTTCAGATTGGCTTTTTGAGGATTTAAAGTTAAGGAAAAAATTAAGAAGAACAAAGAAACAAATATTTGAAGAACTAAAGAAAATGGGTTTCCAAGGTTCTTATCGTACTGTTTGTTACTTTATCTCTGAATGGATGAATACTCACCAAGAAGAAAAGGATAAAGGGTATGAAAGATTAGAACATCCTCCGGGTGAAGCTCAAGTAGACTTTGGAGTAATGGAAGCTGTACAAGATGGAGAAATTGTGGATATTCATGCTTTAGTTATGACGTTTCCTCATAGTAATGCTGGATTTGCAGTACCGTTACCAGCTGAAAATCAAGAATGCTTCTTACATGGTCTCAATATTCTTTTTAAACAGGTTGGGGGAGTACCTAAAAGGATAAGAATCGATAATTTGACCCCCGCTGTGAAGAAAAAAAGGACAAAAAATGAAGAAGCACAATTAACTGATGAATTTGTTCAATTTCAGAATTATTATGGCTTTGATGTGCAGGTATGCAATCCAAGAAGTGGCCATGAAAAAGGAAATGTTGAGAATAAAGTTGGATATATACGCTATAACTTTTTTACTTCAGCTCCAATAATGGACAGCTATGAGGGTTTAACTGATCAATTATTTCATAAATTAGAGGCGGACAGAAATAGAATTCATTATGCCAAAAACGTACGTATTGAGGACTTATGGCAGGAAGAACGGGATTATCTTCTAGCATTACCGGAAAAGCCCTATCCTGTATTTAAAGAGCATCTTGTTAAAGTAAACAAATATAATGAAGTGAAAGTGGATCAGACGTTGGTTCATGTCCCTAAGGGTGGCAACTATAGTCAATTACAAATGATATTAACATGGGATCAATTAAAGATTGTTTCACCTAATGGGGAGATATTATTGGATGACTATCGGCCATATATGAAAAAGCGAAAAGCTTTACCATGGCTTTCAATAATTAAAACATGGATTCATAAACCAAGGGTTGTAGAATATTCGCGCTATAATAAGTATTTACCGGGAAGAATTAAAGAATTTTTGTTGGTAGATAATTTAATTATTCGACGAAAACGATTAGAAGCTCTAGCTAGTTTATTAGTTTCTCATGACATGAAGAAGATTAATGAAGAGTTCTATGAATTAATTGCACAGGATAAGCTACCTAGTGATAATAATCCTTATGAAGTGGACTGGAGTAAATACGATTCATTAACTCCTAGAGAGGAGGCTGTCAATTGAAACAGGACATTAAAGAATTGTGTAAGTCATTGAGGTTAGCTTATGTTGCGGATGTATACGAGCAAATACCGTTTGAAACTCCGGAACAATTCTTGTATAGGCTACTTAAGGAGGAAATAAGATTAAGAGAAAAAGCGAGAGCGATCCGCTTGATAAAAAAGGCGAAGTTCTTAGATAAAAAGAGTTTACATGATTACGAGTGGACCGAACAACTTCGGTTCCCTCCTCACTTAACCAAAGAGGATTTGTGTAGCCTACAATTTATTGAGAATCGAGAAAATGTAGTTTTAGTTGGTTCACCCGGGACAGGGAAGACTCATTTAGCCACAGGACTAGGGAGAAAAGCTTGTGAACTAGGTTTTGAGGTTCGTTTTTACCGTGTTGCCCACCTAGTTGAGGAATTAGAGCAAGCTTTACGTAACAACCGTTTATCAGCATTTAGAAAACGGATGGAGAAGGTTGATTTGGTCATTTTAGATGAAATGGGATACTTACCATTTAGTAAAGAAGGAGCTGAATTATTATTCCAAATTATATCGGAGTTTTATGAACAGAAAAGCGTAATTATTACATCTAACTTAGAATTTAGTCAATGGAACCGGATCTTTACAGATTCTCGATTAACAGCAGCGTTAGTGGACAGGCTAATTCATCACGCCCATATCATCTCTTTTCATGGCGAGAGCTATAGACTGTCCCACGCATTGTCGAAAAGGAATTAAATGGGTGGCAAACCTCTGCATTTTTAATTGCATTTCTCTGCACTTTTCTATTGCAAAATACAATAGGTTATCTCTTTTCCTAATAAATTTTGAAGATCAGGTAATTAGAGTTCATCTTAATCACCTAATATTTTCACCATATAATCATAATTGTGCTTGTTAATTTGAATCACCTTTTCTTCAGTGTAGCCCAATTTTTTGTATAAGTGTTTGGCAGAAACATTTCCGTGTGCCACATTTAGAGAAATTCGTTTATAGCCTTTTTCTTTTGCAACTGTTTCTGCTTTTTTAATGAGCGCTGTACCAATCCCGTGCCCTTGAAATTTTGGGTGTACACTTAAGGTATCGATATAGTAATCTTTTTCATCAGCTTCCTGATCAAAGGATTTTAAGGGGTTTCCTTGTTTTTTTCTTAGCCTGTTTAATATCGTTTCATCCAAGCGGGCTGCATCCTCACCCGGATAGGTAATCACGAGACCTGCCACTTTATCCATGACACTAGCAATCCAAATATTTTTGTAGCTAAACCGATTGATATCTTCCCGGAAATATAAAGCAAGGGTGTCACGAACATTTTGCGGTTTTGTTTTTCCTGTTAGTAATTCCGCTATATCTCCGTTAGCCACACGAATGAGTTCCGCTGCCGGTTTTGCGTCATTTTTTACAGCCGCTCGCAATATCAATTCCGATGCCAATATTTCTTCAAAATAATCATCATAAGATAATTGTTTCTTCTTTTTCACTTTTTCTATTCTCCTTTTTCGATTCTGGGGACAGGTGTATTGTTCATAAACAATAATCTATCCGGTACACGGACCCTGTACCATTACTCAAATTTTATCAGGAAAAAGTTGCCCATCTTCCCCCCTATCTTTTCTGAGAGTCGCGGAAGACGGCCTATTTATTATATCACATTAACAAAGATTACCTTTTACATAGAGGGGATGAGGATAGGTGCATTAACCTGACTATGCCTATATACTATCGGGTACAGTCAATTTTTGCAAAAAGCATCGTTTTACTTATTCCGACATCCAACAAGAGTCATTATTTCTATTCATTGGAGGTAGTACTTATTCCCCGCACTTTCCAAATGTTAAATTTTATACTATAATAATGTAAATAAAATTAACATGAATATGGAGGGTGTTCAATTGCTATTTTTCAAACGGGAGATTAATAAAATTGAAGAAAAAATAGAAGAAACCGAGAATTTTGAAGGTCAAATACAAGTGGCGGTTGATCAACTAAAAGGTGTGGTAGAGCAAGTAAAAATTGCCACTATGCAATTAGAAATGACCTCTTCCTCCAGTAAAAACAGCACGAATAAATTATTAGCACATAGTGAAAAAACAGTCACTTATACGCACCGGGTGGCCGACAAAATGCATTCTATTGAGGAGTCGGCCGTGCATATCTCTGCTTCCTCACAGGAAATATTATCAACTTGTAAAACATCCGAGAAGACGATCGAACACTCATGGGATTCTCTTCAAGCACTTCAAGGAAAATTCGAAGAGCTAAGAATGAGTCATCAAACTTTATTGAAGCAAATGAATCAATTAGTGAAGCTATCCGATCATATCCATGAAATTGTTCATACAATCGGTGCCATCTCACAAAAAACAAAAATCTTAGCCTTAAATGCCGCCATTGAAGCAGCAAGAGCTGGCGATGCCGGAAAGGGATTTTCTGTTGTTGCCAATGAAGTGGGAGAACTGGCTAACCAAACCTCTGTAGCAGTTGAAGATTCTCGAAAAAATATTTATTACATACAAGAAGAAATTAAACGTTCCGCAGAAATGGTTAAAAGAGAAGCAAAGGAAGTGGAAGCCGGCACAATAGAATTTGGAAACGTTCTTCATCATTTAGAATCTTTTAAAGAGAAATTAAGTCAAATTACAAATATGGTTTTTGACTCGACCACTGCCGTTGATCAACAAACAGAAAGCGTTCAGGAAATTACGAATCTACTAGACCAAATCTCATTATTATCCATTGAAAATAAAGAACATGTTATCGTCGTTCATGAAGATATGGACAAACAACATGAAAGTGTCAGACAAATCCTATCGATTAGTGATTCCCTTACAACAACATCAAATGAATTGCAAAAGCTTGTTCATCATGATAGAAGTGAATTCCAGCCGGTGGATACGGCGCTCATTGAAAAAATTAAGAGCAACCTGACTGACCTGTTACAAATGACAGAATTACAAGACATGAGTTTTTCTACCCATAAAAGACTACTTGATGACATACTTAAAAACAATCCGGACTTAGAAGCAATTTGGACAAACAATGTTGATGGAACATTCATCTATTCAAACCCAAAAGCAGCATTGATCAATGCAAAAGCACGCCCTTGGTTCACACATGCTTTATCGGGAAATCCCTACGTTTCCGAAGTTTATTTTTCAGCATTAACAAAGAAACCATGTATAAGTGTATCTTTTCCCATATATAAGGAAAATCAAATTATCGGTGTTCTTGGTGCAGATGTGACGATTAACTAGGGGACAGGTGTATTGTCCCTAAGTGTTTTCTGCCTTTTTCGGCTGTAAGACAACATCCCTACATGAATTTCAAAATCTTTAATCATGAAAGTATCAATATGGCAAGCTCCCAAAAAAACCAATATTTCTGTAAGACACAATATTTTTTCCTATATGGATACCATATTTCGTTTTAAAAAATCTTTTTGGGTGTCAATCATTAATATTCAAATCCCTCTAAAAATCTAAAAACTCTATACGTTTTTTATCTATACATTTAGGACATCTTTTGGGAAATTGAAAAGCTTTTTGTTTGAAAAATATTTGTTCACCAACCGTAAAGACAAACCGATTTCCACATTCCCAGCATTTTAGGATAAGGTCTTGTGGTGCAGCACCATTTAATAATTGTTCTATCTCTTCCTTTCTTTTTTGTACTGCGATATTATCAATCGGTGCATTCGATTCGATTGCACTTATCGTTTTGCGGATTTTCCCCCTTACTTTTTTGTAATCGACTTTTTCCCAAGCTTCCAAATAAGGTATGTATTTATCATCGCCTGATTCTTTAATTTTATCTAAAAACAAAAAGATCATATGTCGGTTACGATCTTTTAAATACTCCATATTTGGTATCGGTTTCCCCGCTTCTATCCATAAATCCCATTCAGATAATAATTCATCCGCTCTTTGATCTGCTTCAATTTTCCAGCCGCGATCTGTAAAAACAATCATTGGAAGCTTTCCAAAATATTCGATATCCAAAAAGTCATGATCAATCATCCAATCTATTTTTTCTGTAATATCTGCTATTTTTTCTGATTTAAAATAACCATATACCGGGCATCGATCTAACCCTAGTACCAAAACCTTTTTATCACGGGAACCTTTTAATATTTTGGCAAGAATTGTTCGGCCACCTTGTCCAATAATTTCATCAGCTGCTCTTAAAATAGCCAACTTCTCATCTACGGTTAAGGTATTCTTATTGATTTTCATTTTGGTGAGCATCTCCTATTCGTGGTATATTGGGACAGATTCATGGTCCCTAAGCCCAGCAACATATAGAGGAAATTTGCTTGGTATTGCTTTTTTAAGGCATTCCATATGACAGAACATCTGTTGTTCTTGTTGACTACCTTTAGGTCAAATCTTTTTCAAAAAGTAAACTCAAGGGAGGGACAGGTTCCTGATATCATCTGTTATTGTCATAATTAAAGATAAAACTCTAGTATTGTTAATTCTTTAAGGAACCTGACCCCTTGTACCGGGTTTTAGTTTAAGGCTGCCATGATACGTTGGGGATCATATCCGATTATCCATTTACCGTTAATTTCCGTTTGAGGTACACCGAATTGACCGGTTTGGTTGACAAGTCTCTGCATCATGATTGGATCTTTCTCTACATTCACTTCTTTAAAAGGGATATTTTGTTGAGTTAAGAAGTTTTTTAACATTGTACAATAAGGACAATGTGTTGTTGTATAAACCGTTATTTTATTTTCCATAAAAATTCCTCCTTGAATAATTTTATACATATAGGGGTATTGAAACTGCTAAAGATAAGACAGCAGTAAATTACCGTGTACCCGTGAAATTGATATTTTGCTATATTCACTTACCTCTCTAATGCCAAGCACTCATGCCGCCTTTTACGTTATAAATTTTTTGAAAACCTTGTTTCTTTAAGATTTTCGCTGCTTTTGTACTCCTCATACCGCTTTGGCAAATAACAACAACTTCTTTATTTTTATCAAGTTTGTTCAATTTCCTTGGCAATTCTGAAAGGGGTATATTAATGAATTGCGGCCGGTGATTTGCTTTATATTCTCCAGGTGTACGGACGTCGATAAATTGAACCCCTTTATCACTAAATTTTTCTTTCACTTGTTCGACTGAAATATTTGTGATACCTTTCACCGGTAAAAATCGACGAATAATAATTAAAGCAAGCAAAGTGATTAACACCCATTGTAAAATTTCCATTGTATCTCTCCATATTTGCATATTTTATACGAAAAATTATGTTTAATCCTTGTCCATAATTGTTGAAATGCGATCGTGTAAATTTTTTGTCACCCCTATATACCCGCATAGGTATTAAAAGTTGTAAAGAAAACTCGGGCGTCTGGTCCTTTAGGCAACCAAAGAGACGTAGTCAGCGAAAAAACATTTTCGCTTGCGAGGTAATGCTACCGAATCCTCTCTAGTCACCAAATTAATATAAAATTTTTTCGGCTGCGATGTATTCCCGCGAAGCTTTCCTTGTACACTTATGCGTTAGGAAAGTAGAAATTGAAAAATTTTTACTTTCCTATTAGCTGAAAAATTGATGAACTTTATCTACTTTTTACCAGTAATTCGACCGCTTCTTTTACAAGTTTTTCCGTGCTTTCTCCTTTTTCAATATTTTCACGAACACATTGTTCTAGATTCAAGCTGACAATTAAACCGATAGTCCGATCGATGGCACTGCGAGAAGCTGATAATTGGGTGACCACATCTTTACAGTCTTTATTTTGCTCAATCATGTTTAAAACACCTTTAATTTGACCTTCAATTCTTTTTAGCCGGTTTACGACAGATTTATTATACTGCAATTATTCTCCCTCCTTTCTAAGAGCCGTTCTTATTTGCGATGCCATTTAAAAGCTTCGCGAATCCGTAATAGCAGCAAACGTGTTGTTTTTGACTTTTTCATTGATTTCATGAAAATACACCTGATAAAGCAATAATACTACGAGTACTATCCAAAAAACACACTGTTCCCTTAAAGTTTCGATTGTTTTGCAATCAAGAAGTATGACGGGAAATTATCCCACGGGCTGCACTCACTCTGCTCTTTACATTTCGATAAAGGAATTTTTGGACTGCCCTTAAGGTTAAATCCTATTATTTAAAATTATATTCGGTTACGATTTTTTCTCTTCCGGTCACTAAATCATTACAGTACTCATATAAACTGATACCAAGATAAGAACCGGAAATATTATACACATTTGTATACCCTAAATGCTGAAGTGCCATTACCATATTATAACTACGCTGACCGGAGCGACAATGAATATAAACCGGACGATCTTTCGGAATTTCATCCACTCGCTCTCTAAACTCACTTAATGGAATATTAATTGCATTTTTTAAATGACCTGCATTATATTCACTTTTTTCGCGTGCATCAATGATGAATGCGTTACCTTCCACTAACTTTCGAACCTCTGAAACTTTCACTTCACGATAGACGCCATGCAATAGATTCAATGCAACCATTGCCGCATGGTTCACTACATCTCTTGCAGTTCCGAGCATCGGTGAGTATGTTAATTCCAAATCTTTCAAGTCCTCTAACGTCCCATTCATGGTAATCATCGTTGCAATCACATCAATCCGTTTATCAACATTCCCTTTACCAATTGCTTGTGCGCCTAGAATTCTTCCAGTGGGAACTTCATAGACTAATTTAAAGTGCATAGGATTGCTGTTTGGCATTAGCCCAACCTTATCCCCCGGCATTACGTAAACTGAATCACATTGAATCCCCGCTTGTTCAGCAGTTCGCACATTTAAACCAGTTGCAGCCGCATTTAAATCAAATAGGTGAATAGAGAATGAACCAATAACACCTTTTTGTCTGTTCATATTTCCATATATATGGTCGGCAGCAGCTCTTGCTTGTTTTTGGGCTGGTCCTGCAAGCGCTAATCTTGTTGGTTTGTGCAAAATTTTATGATAAACTTCAATCGCATCTCCAACAGCATAAATATCCCTGTCACTTGTTACATAGTTCGCATCAACTTTTATAGCTCCCGTTTCACCTATTTCAAGACCGGCATCTTTCGCTAACGTTATTTCCGGTTTAACTCCAATAGCCAATACAACTGTTTCGGCATCGATTTTCTTACCGGAGTTCGTTACTATATAGTTTTCCTCTATTTTTGCTAAACCGTCATTGACAATTAGATTGATGCCGTTGTCAACCATCTCTTTATGGAGAATTTGTACCATATCGTAATCAAATGGTGTCATCATTTGATTGGCAAATTCAATTAATGATACATGGTAACCGGCAAGTATCAAATTTTCCGCCACTTCAACTCCAATAAATCCGCCACCGATTACAGCAATATTTTTTATCCCGTTTTGTTTAATATGCGTATTTAAATGGTCAATATCTACTACATTTCTTACTGTAAAAACATGCGGCTGGTTTACTCCTTCAATATTTGGTCGAATTGGTGAAGCGCCGGGTGAAAGCACTAATTTATCATAACTTTCTTCATATGTTTTTTCGGATAGTAAATCTTTTACTGTAATCGTTTTTCTGTCTCGATTAATTTTTACGACTTCATGATGGACTCTTGCCTCAATATTGTATCTTTTTTTGAACACTTCCGGTGACATGAGAACTAATTTGGAACTATCTTCTACAATCCCACTTAAATGATATGGGAGCGAACAGTTTGAAAAAGACACATGCGGTCCTTTTTCGAACATAATCACTTCCGCATATTCATCAAGTCTGCGAACTCTGGCGGCAACCGAAGCTCCACCAGCTACGCCCCCGACTACTAAAATTTTTCCTCTCATATTGTATACCTCTTTTCAAATTTAGTTAATGTAGAAAATCAAGCTATAGCTCTCGTACGTATTTTGTTAGGGTTCCACGATATCTCCTTGCCAAGCCATCATTCCGCCAAGCATATTGGTTACGTCAAAGCCTTGTTCGACTAAAAATTCACATGCCATCGCACTTCTTCCCCCGGCATGACAAACAATGTAATAATGTTCATTTTTATTAAGGTTACTTAAGGAATTTGGCAAATCTCCCAAGCGGATATGCTTTGCTCCGGGAATCATGCCTTGAGTGACTTCATCATCTTCGCGAACATCAATGATATTTACCTTTTCTCCCCTTTCTAATTTCTCTTCCAACTGTTTTGCAGTAATATTTTTCATTGATATACCTCCAAATAATTTGTGATAGGTTGATTTTTTTGACGGGGTGCAGGAAAATTACCCCCGCGGGTATTTTTTTCGGGTAATAACTACTTATATCTATAATCACAAGACAATCATATACCGGGTGGGGTAATTTTGTCAACCGATTTGAACTGATGATTCTTGGATCATACCCTTGATTCAAGGTACAATTGCGTGGTAGTCTTATTCAGTGTCAAATACATACTAAGGTTTTAAATAACATCGGAGGTTTGATTATGTAAAGAAAACTTGGCGACTGCCGAGCCTTCAGGCGATGGCAGAGCCGTAGTTACACTTATGCGTTAGGAAAGTAGAAATTGAAAAATTTATACTTTCCTATTAACCAAGGTAAAACACACATACTTGGAGGGATTGCAGCCGGAACACTTTATCTTCATTATGTTGGTTCAGTTGATGAGGATGTTCTCTTTTTTGCGGATTAATTTTTGGAGCAATGGTACCCGATATTGATCATACCGGTTCAAAGATTGGCAGAGCCGTTCCTATTATTGATGATATGATCAGTTCTGTTTTTGGACACCGGACGTTTACACATAGTCTGCTATTTTTAATATTAGGATATTGGCTGTTTCATATTTTTTCATTACCGGAATCATTGGAATTCGGAATCATGCTTGGCATTATAAGTCATATTGTTCTTGATATGCTGACGGTAGATGGTGTGAAACTCCTTTGGCCGCTAAAAACTCGGGTAAGCATTCCATTTGGTGTTAAAACTGGCGGTCTGTTTGAACATAGTTTTTTCCTGTTACTTATTCTATTGATTGGTTATACCGGTTACCAAATTTATTTATAATTGACACATTCCGTACCGGGAAGATCTAATTCTCTATCCACCGTATGGAATGTTATATGTTATTCAGTTAACATTATTCGTTAACTGTTGTCGATTTCTATAATACCTATAAATTTTCTAGGAGTCTGTATAAACTATCTCAAATTTTATCCTATCGACATAGTAAAACAGGGACTAACATGGAGACCGGTTTATTAATTGCACTTGGGACGACGAACTGTCTCGGTGTGTTTTTCTTGTCAAATACATTAGTAACCGTTTACAATAGTTGGTGAATTCGATTCTGCTTTAAGAATTCGGGGATTCTAAGTTATAGTAATTAATCTTATTACTATTTATAACTTAATTACAAATTTAGAGAGGGTGGGTTGCTTTTCCGGAAAAGACTAATTGGAATGTCACGTTTCAAATTCTTAGGGGATTGTATTTCAAATAGTTAACAGCAAAGGGGATGAAGAAATGGTAACATTTTTTGGGGGAATTGCACTTTTACTATTAGGGTACTTCACTTATGGTAAATATGTAGAAAAAGTATTTATGCCAAATTACGAGCGAAAAACGCCAGCCTATTCGAATGCAGATGGGGTGGATTATGTGCCAATGAGTAAGACAAAAAACTCGCTCATCCAATTATTAAATATTGCCGGTACAGGACCAATTTTCGGTCCAATTATGGGTGCGCTATTCGGACCGGTGGCGTTTTTGTGGATTGTTTTAGGCTCCATTTTTGCCGGTGCCGTTCATGATTATTTAACAGGAATGATTTCTATCCGAAACAGAGGTGCACATATCCCGGAACTTGCAGGAAAATTTTTAGGAAAAGCATCGAAGCACGTAGTTAATGCATTTGCACTGTTATTATTATTACTCGTTGGTACCGTTTTCGTTACAACGCCTGCTTCCATGCTTCATATTTTAATTGATAAAAAAGTTGCTTTAGGAGTAATTATTGGTGCAATCTTTTTTTATTACTTATTATCTACAGTTCTACCGATTGACAAAATTATCGGTCGCCTCTATCCATTCTTTGGTGCCGTTTTATTAATAGGAACCCTTGGCGTAGCGGTTGGTATGTTTGTAAGTGGAGATGCAGCTAAAATTCCGGAATTATCTTTAACGAATATGCATCCGGACAACATACCAATTTTTCCAATGTTATTCTTTACAATAACTTGTGGGGCCCTATCCGGTTTCCATGCTACGCAATCGCCAATCATTTCAAGAACAACAAAGAGTGAAAAAGAAGGACGCTTTATTTTTTACGGAATGATGATTGCTGAAGGTATTATTGCCATGATTTGGGCCGCAGCTACAATGGCCATTTTTGATGGAATGACGTTAAAGGAAATGATTGCTGAAGGTACTCCTTCACTTGTTGTGAATGAAGTGTCTGTTTATTTACTCGGTGCTGTAGGAGGTACGATTGCTGTTTTGGGTGCAGTTGTATTACCGATTACTTCCGGCGATACTGCTTTCCGTGCAGCTCGAAATATTATTGCAGACTATATTAAACTACCACAAAACAAACTGGCAAAACGTTTATTTATTGCACTGCCTTTATTTGCAATTTCTGTTGTATTAACACAAATTGATTTTAACATCCTATGGCGCTATTTCTCTTGGGCGAACCAAGGAACCGCTGCACTTGCTCTTTGGATTGGTGCTATGTACTTGTATGTTAAAAAGAGAAATTATTGGATTGCGTTTATACCGGCCGTTTTTATTACGTATATGGTATTTGTCTACATTCTAAATGCGCAAATTGGATTTAGGTTGGATTTAAACCTTTCATTTATCATCGGGATTTTTTTAACAGCTGCTACAATTGGTTATTTTTATTGGAAAGGTCGCCTTAACCATCAAGAAAGTATAAACGTTGACGAAGAAGCGGCATAATACGAAACAACGGCTGCTCCCGATTACGGTGGGCAGCCAATTTCTTTTGGTTATAATAGTCACCGATACCATTTGGTGTTCAAGAACGGGGCATTTAATTATTAGATTGGACAAAATACGAAATACTACTTTTTAAAATGAGTGCTCATCTTTCAACTTTTCTATAAGCCACTCCATATAGTTTCTTAATAAAACATTTTAGTAGCTCGAAATTTTTCTTTGAATCAATACATTCAAGCGGAATATAAACTTCATGTTTTTTCATGCTGAAACTTCTCATTTCTTTAATATCAAATTTTAATATTTCTTGGATTTCCTTTTGAATGGTCTTCCCTTTTGTAGATTCAGGGTTCTCCGGGTCAACATGAAGGATTAAGCATTGGTACTTTTTATCTCCATGTAAAGTTGCAAATCTCCTCTTGCCTCTCCAGCCAAGCCGGTTATCCCCTAAGGCAAAGCTACTTCCTGGAATCGCAACTTCTATTTGGCCAAGTTTGCACAGTTATTTATGTAAATCACCGAATACTAGTAGTTCGTTCACTTTTAGTTAACTCCCTTATTTGGTGAATAAAAGATCCGATTAATTTTTTCTTTATCAATTATGAATGAAGCAATCTTTTAAGCACCTCTAACTCTGCTTGGGTTAAAGTGATTCCTTTTCCCATTTTCTCTTTGTTCGGGGCCCAATCACGCAAATCATATTTCGGCTCTTTTCCGTTCCAACTAATGACGTTTAATTCTTTCGTCCAACCTTTTGATGACTCCGAAAGCACACCAATATGTTCAACGATTTCATATTTTAATTCTGCCATAGAAAATATCTCCTTCATTATTTAGATAGTTAGTGGTGTTGAAATTACCCAATATTTTCATAGTGTTGCCTAGAAGATAATATCCAAAACGCTATCATAAATCATCCATTCAAATTTTGAATTCTTCTTCACTAAGTTGAGTTTTTTTGGTAATCAATTTGCTGCTACTCCTTCCATTAACATGCCCCATGCTTACCAATCTAAATCCCAATTACAAACCTGGCGAACCGATTTTTCCCTTGAAAGTATAATACCTTAATTACTGATAAAGTCAATTCGTTTTTAAAGTAATTATCTCTATAGATTTCCTTCTATAAGGAACTTTTATAGGAACAGTAATTAGACTTCCATCAAATGAAAGTTTCATTGTATTCTTCACACCTTTCTTTTTGAACGTCTCTTCTATACTGCTTCGATGATGAAATCCATAAATGACTGAATGATAATGTTATTTTGATGACTAAAAGAATTTACAATTCTAATAGTTATTTAAAATGCTCCTCTTAATACCAGATTAATGTATGTGTCCTTTTCTAATAACCTACTATTCTTTAGTGTCTCAATCGTGGCATCAACACTATCACGAACTTGAGCAAAGATTTGTTCTAATGTTATATTGGACACTAATTCCAGACGGTTTATAACGACAGACATAACTTGTTCAATGTACTCATAGAGATGTTTTATAAATAGATTTGTGTTATAAAGCAACTCACCAGAATGTACAATTGAATTTCTAATTCGATAAAGTCTGTGCACATGTTGTTGGATATTTATTTTATGTTTTTCTAATAAATCAGCACATTTTTTTCCATCTTTTAGGATACTTATGAACTCTATAAATCTGTAAAATAATAAACTATTTAATTCTGTGCAAGTTTTTTTCATTTCTTCAACAAATTTTTCATCCCAAAAATAATCTAACGCCTCTTGCGCTTGTAATCTTCCTATACGTATTAATTGTCCATCATATTTTATTTCTATTTTACATCGATTACAATCCTCTAAAAAATTTCTAATAATACTATATAAATAGTTATGTGTAGAGGTATATGCAATAACTGTTTTTACACTTTCGATACCACCATCAAATTCCTTTGACTGAGCAAAAGACTCAATTCCTATCCATAGGTTTATAAATGTAGATTGGGGAGAAAGAGATTCATCACTTATCCTAGTAAATTCATACAAGCTTTTTAGTTTACGATTTACCTCAACATCACCATTTTTGAGTTGCATTATAACTCGATTCATCATTGTAATTGGTGCTCTGAATTTTTTCCTTTTAGCTAAAAGATCCACCTTAACATTTCTAATATATTTTGGTGTTTGTGGTAATAAAATTATAGGAGCAATATCAAAGTCAGGTATATTATAGCCATAAAAATTAAGTACTTCTATACTTCCAACGACTTTTTGCCAAGCATTGTTTACACCTGTATATACATCATAGCTTTCCAAAATAACTCTAACATAAATCTTATCTACTGATATGTGCTTATCTAATTTATAATCTTTATATGTTTCAATTATTTCCTCCCCAGTTATAAATTCAACATTCAATTTTTCTAATAACGAGATTATTTCTTTTGATATATCACCTTTGAAAGTAAATAAAAAGATATAAGGTTCAGGAGATTTGTTAAACCTATTAAGTATTTCATTAAATTTCCCCTGAACAGTAAGATTATTTTTAAATATCCCCTCATGAACAACCGAATATAATGCCTGTAATGACCATCCATTGCCTAGTAATTCACTTGCTAAAGTTTGAAGAATATTATCTATCATCTCAAAATTTTCATCATCAGATAATAGGACTTGTTGCAGTTTCTCAATAATCCATGTTAAGTATTGGTCTTCAATATAATTAATTGCATATTCTATTTGAAAGATAATTGAATAAAGTTTTGGTATATTATCTGCTTTTGGTATTCCTTGAAGAGTATTATCTAGAATTTGAAAATGAGATGGTGCATTTTCCTTAAAAATTTGATCACTACTCAATACTCTCTTTACTTCCTTAAATACCAATTTTAGATGATTATCATTTTTCTTAATTGTCCCCTCAATCATTCCCTTACAAACATAATGGAGTTCTTTTAATGCTTGGTGAGAATTTAAATATCGTACAGCATATTTACTGTGTGTATGTATATTTAGCATCTCCGACCATCTTTGAATAAAGAACACTTGGTTTTTATTAAAATTACCATATTTTAATATATCTTTATTGTTCAAGCTCTTCTCCATCTTAACCCCCAACTTTTTATTGAAAATTTATTAAGAAACGTATATAATAAAAAAAGTCTACTTTTTATTGATGAATTGAACCAAATATAGTATACTTTAATTGAATCAAACATATAATATTATTGATAATACAGGAGCCCCGCTGGTCTTGAGGTTGAAACCCAACCCAGCGGATAAGCTCCTTTTTATTATACCTAAAAAGAACGTTTGTTTCTATATTAATTTGAGAAAACAATTTTTTATCAAAAGCAAACCAATTCCTTCACCGTAAATAAATCTTTTAGGGACCTCGTTCTTAAAAATAAGGCTGCCCCTTTATTCTGTACGGACAGCCTTTGTTCTAATGTTTACCCATTCACTTCCGCATACACCTCATTCATCATGTCTCCATGATAAAATTCCGAAATTCCTCATTCTCCAAGATCTGCATGAAGAATTTTTCGTTGCTGCTCATGCGGTCGATGATGAAATCCATAAATGACTATTCGAAAGCGAATTTGAAGTTTTCTTTCGTGTTGTTTTTGGCTTTTTCTTGAATGTCTTCACTTTTTAACATATCTTTTTTCACTTGTTCACGGGATAGGAAGTCGGTTTCGGTAAAGTCCGTTCCAAACCGTTCATTAAGTTTTTCAACAATTGTGGAAAGCCGCACCTTTTCGCCTTTTACAGGGGCAAACTGGGACATAAAACCCTGTTCCTTGGTCCTTACTCGTTTAAAAACTGAATATTGCCCGGCACTGTTCACTAATTTTAGTGTTAACATAACAAATAGTGTATAATTAAGAAGAAAGAAACCTTTTAAGAGGTGATAAAATGAGTATTCGCAAGGAGGACCTTCATTTTCTTGTAGATCTGATTGATGATAAAGATACAAAACTTGTGTATGATTTGATTAAAGTTGTGCTTGAAAAAGATAATCAAAAAAAAATTGCCGTGGAAGCTGATAATTCACCTTTAAGTGAAGAGGAAAAAAAGATTTTAAAAGAGGCTGAACACGATATTAAAAACGATGATCTCATTGATTGGGATGATCTCCATGTCTAAATACAAGGTAAAATTAAGGAAACCTGCAGCTAAATATTACGAGAAATTGCCACCGAAATTAAAGAATAAAGTGAAAGATGTGATTAATCAACTTCGGGAAAATCCATATGCTATTCCAAATGTAAAACCATTAGAGGGATCCGAACATGATGATTATCGAATTCGTATTGGATCCCTCCGCTTACTTTATCGGGTACATAATGATACATTGATTATTATTGTTTTAGACCTCGGACCCCGTGGAGATATTTACAAATGATATTTTGCAGTACGTACAGCAGTGACGATCACCTTCTTTAAAATCTCCGTACAGACGAACAATTTCTTCTATTTGCTCATCGGTAATTTCATTTCGTTTATTACCGAGACTTTTCTTCATCTTTTTATAAAAATTGACCGCATTTACTCGGTTCAATATTGGTTCACGCGCATCTTCATTTAAGTGTTTAAATTTTTCGGAACTCGTCAGCACCTCTTCTTTTGTGCTTTCTAGAACACAATCAAACCGGCGCAACACGGCAAGGGGTAGAACAACTTTACCATAATCTTCCGGCTTATATGGTCCTCTTAAGATTTCTGCAATCGACCAGATGAAACTTACTTTATCTTGAAAATGAATCATTTCGATCTCCTCTTAATAAACGGGTACAGACCCCCAATTTTATACTTTTATTACAATTGTACCATTATAACGGAACTTTTTAATAATATTCCACTATATTGGTATCTCCTTTTTTTGGCTTTTTCTCTAGCATTTATGGTAGATGTGAAATAATGACGAATTTGAAGGGACTAATTGGCACACAAATCAAAGCAATTCGAAAAGCAAAGGGGCTTTCTCAACAAGACGTTGCGGATAGAGTGGCAGAAAATACAGGTCAAATGAGTTTTAGCAAATCACGCATTTCTGAAATCGAAACCGGGAAGCAAAACACTACTTTAGAAACTTTAGAAATGATTATCAAGGCTTTAGGAGTCAAACCCGTAGAATTTTTTGATTTCAAAAAAATCATTGAAGAAGATAGGGAAAATGAAATCATGGACAAATCACTGTTGTTGGATTGCCATTATTCCATGTTGAAGGAACGAGAACTAGATGAGGTTAAATATGTAGTAAAAACAACGAAGGAACTTTTTAAAACAATGGATGGAAAAAAGAAGAAAAACTAAAACAGCTACAGTGACCTTGAGTGTCATTGTAGCTGTTTTGACTTAGGATGACTTATGGAGACAAAAAGTTAAAAATAATTTCTAATGGTAGTTAATACCCTTTCTAAATCACTTTCATATAATTTTCCAATTTTAAATAATAATTCTTGATAATGTAATGTATTTAATTTTGAACACCTGACTACAGAAGGCTTGTCTAGGCCAGCTTCCTCCCAATATTCAATAACAACATCAAACTCATTTCGAATCTGCTTGCTAGTAACAGTCGCAATTAAATGATCTAGTTCTGCAGCTACATTGTCACAATAACAACCGGTCTTCTCTTACCATTTAACTCAACGGTCCATATTTCGCCACGTCTCCCAGTTCTAGTCATCGTCAGTACCCCAAAAAATTTCTTCTTTCTCTTTTATAATTTGTTCTCTTGGAGGTCTGTTGTCAAAGTAGCGATCGTATAACTTATTCAATAATTTTATTCGTTCGCTGTTATCCATTTCTATAATTGCTTTTAAAATTTCTTCAGCAGTCATATAAACCACCTCAAATAAATTTCATTCCATGTATATTATACAGTAATTTTTATCATGTTGACAAAAACAACCATTTAAGTCCAGGAATATTTTTCAACTATTCTAGCAAAATTTTATTTTCCATACAGGTTAACTTCCGTAAAGGTTATTCAGTTGGAAAAATTGCTGAAATAATGATACTCACGCTGGATGAGCAAGAGAAATCAGAAGCGATATATAAAAGCATGAATGTTACAACATTTTTCAGTACCTGCTATTTACTAGGATCAGGCACTTTTTAGCCTATAATCCAAGCCCGCTAACCAAATCATTTATAAGATATCCATATAGATTTATGCCCTAAAAAACCAGTCCAATTCCATTTTTGTCATTAAATAACTTACCTGTCCCCAAAATTTTAGGCATTGTCGTAAAAAGAAGACAGGCTAATTATTTTTAAGAATGATGTGTTAAAATTCTTTCATTTATTCTTACATATTGTAATAAATCAGATAAATATTCATATGCAATTCCTCTTTGTAAAATATCATGATAAAACTGATTTTCAAAACTTCTTAAGCAACCGTAGCAGCTTGTATCTTCTGCACACCCACATGTACCTGCCACCTTTATTTTTGCATTTTCCAAGACTCCAATTAATTGTTTAGATATTTTCTTGGCATGACCTGCACCACCGGGAACATCATCATACAAAATGATGGACGTATTAATGAGATCCTCTCCACTTGCCCGATATAATGTTCCGCCAATTTCATTTCGAGCAATGCCAAGTTCCATACTCGCCCCTTCCATGATTGAGTATAAAAGAGACGGCCAAAAGCTCGTTTGGTTATATTTTTTATCAATAAGCGGCAACTTTATTTCAACAACATCCGTAATAAATTCATGACCTAAATGAACATGATATAAATATTTTGTATTTTCACATTTTTTACCTAGTCTTGTCTTATGCTCACTTTTTTGTTTTGTTTTCTTGCTATTACTTTCAAATGTTTTTGGAATAATATAACCACATTTTTTGCAAATTAAGTATCCTCTTCCTCCACCACTATTGACAATGACCATTTTTCCTCTTGAAGAATATTTGACATCTATTTTATGTGGTCCGATTTCAACTTCTTTTTGATATGTCTCTGTTAGTTCTAAGTCTTCATCTACATACGTATCAAATTTTACCCTTGAAGGCATTGGTTTTGCCTTCCTTCGCTCACCCGGATTTCCAGGAGCCTCATCTGCCCTTGTAGAAAATCCAAAAACGGGCTGGACATAATAAAAATAGTTTAAAGGCTCATTACAACATTTTTCCTCCCTATCTTCAAATGGTGTACCTAAGTCAACGTGATATGCGTATAATCGCCCACAATGTTTGCAAATGGCATACTGTTGGACCGGCCAGCCTTTCGTTTTGTTCATATTTAATGCATAGGGCTTCCATACTTTTTTATTGGCTACAATTTCTGAATCTGGAGCAAATTCTGAAATAGCCAATTTTAAATCCCTAGAAATGTTCACTAATTTTGCATTCTCACTATTATGAAGAATATCCAAGTCAACAACATCCACAGGGAATCCATATTTCGGCAATACATTAGCTGAGGACAAAAAGCTTAGCACATTCTTTTGAAGATACGTATTTTGTATTTTTAAAATACTGTCACTCGGTCTTCGTTCACTGTCCAATTTCCTTTTTATTTCTTCCAATTCGTCAATTATTTCCTTTATATTTGCCTCAGCAATGACTAGTGCACCTTCACCATCTTTAACGAGATAATCCACCCATTTCCAATTATCAAGATCGACAAATGCTTGAATACTTTGAGATTTAGGGACAACAAATTTTAATGATTGTAAAATTTCTTCTGGCCGTTCATGTAACACTTCTTTCAATACTTGGACGGCACTTTTTCCACCTTCTCCTGAAATTTTCAGGAAATCATCTACCGTACCAAAATAACTTTCATACTTACGGAAAAACCAGGCAAATACAACAGAAAATATATGCCGCAGTACAATTTTCTCATTGTTTATCTCAATATATGGAGGCTTAATCATTCCTTTAATAATTTTTTCCGGAAATTGATAGTATGTTAAATCATGTGATCTTCTTTTTGCATAGGTAAGGGAAAATGCCGTTGATTCCGTACGTCTTCCGGCACGTCCTGCTCTCTGGATATAATTTGCTGTTTCCGGCGGGACATTTCGCATAAAAACAGCTTCCAATTGTCCAACATCTACCCCCATCTCAAATGTAGTTGAACAGCTTAGTACATTCACTTCGCCCTTTTCAAAACGGTTTTGTAGTCTGGAAGCATATTCACTTGTTAATTGGGCTGTATGTTCTTGGGCAATGAGGGGTAATGGTTTCATCTTTGAATATAATTGTTTATAATATGAAAATCTGTTCATGCCCTCTTCATATTCAACTAAACTTCCTTCACAGCGAAAAGTTGGGCATATTCCCCTTATATTACTTGATACGATGCTTCCACATTTGTCGCAAATGAATAATTTTTCCGGTTTTTTTACTTGCCATTTCTTATAGTTAAGCTTATAAACAGTACCTTCTTTAGCTATTGCAGTTTCAGTAATGTACTCATCTCGAACCCAAAATTTATCAAACAAATTACTTGTTGCCAATTGTTTTAAGAGCCTTCTTGCCTTCTGTTCAACTTCTTCTTTTGAATAGCCTTTTTGCCTATACATTTTTTGGATAAAATCAAGCCTTCTATTAATTGATTTATCTTTTGGTAGCCAGCCAAGAATTTTATTCCCAAGTGAGCTATGCTCAGCCTCTATTTTAAAATAAGTTTCCCGATTTCTTGGAGAAAAGGCCGGATCTGTAATTGCAACTAAGTCGGGTAGTGTTATTGCATTCAATTCTCTTAACGTATTGAATAATACCTTATAAATTTCCCATAACTCATCAATTGTAAAATTTAATTCATTATGAATTCCAACGCTGTTTATATTGAGATTGGACCATTTATTCGGTTTCTCAGGGACAAATGAAATCAATCCTAGTCCTTCAAGACCAATCTGACGTTCTGAGTTCATAAATTCTTTTATCAAGATAGTTTGGATAAGCTTCTGTTTTTCAATATCGTCTAAACCAGGTTCAAAAAGATTTTTTTGTTTTCCATACTTCACAATTGCGTTCGTCAAACTATCAATTCGAATATCATCATACTCTTGGAGCTGATTAATCACTTGGATAATGGAATGCCGCCATAGAACATTGTTATACTTCGCTTGCAAATAGGATGCAAAAAATGCCGCTTCTTGCCGACTGTCTGAGAAAACTAATAATTTTCTACCTAATAAATTCTCATCAATTGACTCACTACTACGAAAGAAATCATCCTCTTCTAAAAGTTGCTTATTTGGTGGTATGCAAGGATATAATGCTCTTGTCAAAACTTCCGTTGCCGGGTCATCCGCTGTTAGAAACTGTTTAACTATATTTGGTGTGTGATTTCCACATTTCAAACATGTATTTACGGTATATTCAGCAATTTTTAATTTTAGTACTTTTATATATTTCTCTTCGGGAAAATTGCAACAATTTGTTTGTCGTTTTTTTCCAGCCTGTTCAATATGACCGCAAGCAGTACACAAAATATATTCATCGGTAGCAATTTCTTTTGCTTTATCGCTTCCAACAACAATTAATTCATCATCATCAACTGAAATTGTATGCATAGCCTCTTCAGGTTTACTCAACATGTAAAATTCCGGTTTACGCCTGTTCATTCCTTCAATATCTACATCAGCATCAGCATGCTCAAGTTTTTCATCTTTTGTCAGACCAACAATATATTCCTGACCGCATCTTTGGCAATTGGCCAGTTCGAAAGTTACAACCACATTTCCATCCGGCAATTTATATGATTTTCTTCTATCTAAAAATAATAATCTCTTTTTATAAAGCGATACATATGCACCTTCTAATGCTTTAACAAACACGTGGTATCTAGCAGGAAGCAATGGCATACTTTCTTGATCTTCTTTTGCCATTGCACATAGATTTACGAGTTGAACAATCGCTTCTAATCTTGCTTGATTGGAAAGATTTTCGTTTACAAAAAACTTTCTAGCTAAATCACTTAATAATTGCGGCTCGCTTTGTAATATCTCTTGTAATTGGATTACATTCAAATCATCTTTTAAAAAACTATATAACGCTATGTTATCTTTCGTTCTCTCTAACCCTGTATATTCTTTACTGCTTCTTTTTACTCCATGAATTTTCCGGTTCGTTAAATCAACCCGCTTTGATTCAATAATATCATCCGGATAAAAGGGTTCATGGAATAAATCGGTTGCAAATTTGGCTACTTCTTTGCGAGCATTTTTTCCACCACCTAATGTCGCGCTGGTCGCAATACAAGTTAAATGATTGTGTTGATAGTGAGATATCCGCTCTTTCAACTTTTGAATCAACATAGAAATTTCTGTTCCTTTTGCTCCGTTATATATATGTGCTTCATCGAGAACGATAAATTTCCAATGCTTGGCATTTTCACCAGAGAAAAATTCATTGTCTTTTGGCCGTAAGAGTAGGTATTCTAACATGGCATAGTTTGTTAACAAAATATGCGGAGGCGTTTTTCTCATTTGTTGTCTTGAAATTAATTCGTTTGGTATTAATTCAACATCAGGGTTGGTCTTATAAAAAAGCTCCTCTGCTTTTTTCTGTTCCTCTTCTGTCTCACCCGTATACCTACCGAAAGTGATATATGGATAATCTTTTAAAATATCCCTTAATCTAGCAATCTGGTCATTAGCAAGGGCGTTCATCGGATAAAGCAATAATGCCCGGACTCCATCCGTTAATGTTCCAGCTTCTTTTTCACGCATTAGTTCATTGAGAATTGGTAATAAAAAGCATTCGGTCTTCCCACTACCCGTTCCTGTTGCCACAATAATATTTCTTCCTTCAACAACCTTTTTAATAGCAGTTTCCTGGTGTATGTGTAACGGCCGTTCAAGAGGAAAATGATTTTTTAAAGCAAAAAATTCTTCGGAAATGACGCCATTAGCGATTAATTCCATTAAATTTTTCCCTTTAATAAAAGGTTGAGTAATTTCTATAAATGGACCTTTAACAAATTTTCCTTCTTCCCCAAGCATTTTTTTTGCCTGATTCATTAAATCTTTATCTTGAAAGAAAAACATTGAACTTAAGTATTCGACATAGTCCTCTTTAATTTTTTTAGTCGTTGTAATTGGATTTAAACCCATGTATATCCCCGCTCCTTTTGCATATATAATTCAATAATAATGGAATCGCGATAGTATAACTTGTTACATTTTTCGATAGTATAGCCTAGTAGTTTTCGAAACTCCTTCGTTTCTGACATTAGGCCGTTGCGAATAAATGAGGCATATAATGCAATTAAACCAATATAGTATCCGATTTCATCAGCTTCTTTTCGTTTCGATAATGCTTGAAACACATCCATAAATTGTTTCTTTAAATGGGTATCGGAACAGATGTTTAATACTTCTACCAATTGTTCTTTCACGTGATTTAAATCTTTTTTTGTTTGTTCCCTCCATTCAACAAGTAATTGAAGCCTGGTCTTGCCAAAAATTTTTGTCTCTTGCACATCTTGTTGATTTTGGAATTCTCGTAAAAAGTCTGCCGTACTCTTTGAAAGGTTTCTTGGAAGCTGTATTGATTGATAAAGATATTGAAAGTATTGCTCAATATAAAGATTTTTCCCTAGATTTTCCTCAGAAAGAAATGAATGGTTTTCTTCACCAAATAAATCTTCTTCTTTTAAAATACGTATATCAGAAATTCCTGCCCAATTTAACCCAAACACTTTATTCTCTGATTGAATTAATTGAATAAATCCATATGCATCCTCATCGACTTTAGCTAGCGTTTGCATCTGTATTTCATTGATTTTTGGTTTACAAGTAAGATTGATACAATAACATTTTTGCAATAATTGTTTTTTATAGTCATTCGAAAACTTACTATCTAAAACATAACGAAATGCTTCATTTTTATTATCAAAAAATAAATCAAACACCGAATCAAAAATTTTTGAAATAACTCGTTTATCCACCCTTTTTGGAGGGAAACGGTTGTGTAAAATATATGCATAAGATAACATATTCATATCTTCCGGCATCTGTACTGAAAGATTTTTAATATCATTCTGTAATTTTAATAACCGTTTACTGGTAACTTTAGCTTTTAAAAACCTCGTTTTCAATATTTCGCTTAGTACTTTTTCCATAGGAGAGGTATCTTCTTCTGTTCTTCCTTTTATAATGCCTTTTTGGAAATTACTCAAAGTACATATGTCTGCTTCAATCTCATCAAAGAATAGGTTTTCTGATTCTTTTTGGATTAAAAACTTATAAATTCCCGGTTTAAGATGATTAATATTTATTTTTAATCTAGTCTTTTTATCATCAACCTTAAAATGATAGGGGGGATGCCAAGGTTTCACAAAGTTTACCATGACAATTTCTCTTCCGGTCTTTGTCCCTTCTTCCTCCCAGTCAATAATCACTTCATTTTCAATTTGTGTAAGTTTGCAATTGCGAATCACCATTTCATTTTGGAAACGGGCTACAATAAAACTTGCCGCTATATCTTCAGCACTATTTATTAATGACACCCAAAGATTGTAGTCCAAATGGGAAGCACCATTATTATTCCGGATTTCAAATAAATAGGGATTTAATGGTATTCTTAAACCTTCCTTATATGCAATTTGAAATTCATTTTCCAAAATTATTTGTAAGTCCGTATCTATTAATTGTAATTTTATCTTTTGAATGTCTTGGAATTGATGAAAACCGAATGCAAATAATAAATATGGGTCAGTGGAATTGGTAAAATCCTCCTTTGTTAATGTATACATTTTGCTTACGTATTCAATAACTTCATTTTCATCTTCAATAATTCCCCATGCAATTGGAAGTATGCTCAATTTTAAAGGCGTTTTAAAAACTTTTCCATTACAATAGTATTTATACTCGCCAATTAAGAAACGATCTTTTTCCCTTGTTTTAAATTTATAGACTATGTTGTCACCATTATTGATTTCATTAATTTTTTCTGCATTATAAACGTCTATTTCAACTTCTTTACTTGTTTGTATTGTTTGTATATTATTTTTATAACCATAAACATTATGTGGCCAATAGTCGTTTTGATTAAATAAAATTTTACTATTGGGAACAAATTCTATGAAAAACTTTTCATTAAAACCGGTTCTATTCCAGATTTTTATTTCATATTGGCCAAAAGCATCTTTTTCAATATATTCATTGAGTAGGATTTCCGAATGTCCGGATTTAACAATTACATTTAATTTCTGAAACACTGTGTTTTCAAATTGATATTTTATAACTAAATGCCAATCTCCATCACTTATTACAGGCACCCTTACTTTAGGTAATTTAGTATAGGTTCTTGAATTTTCTTGATCAAAAAGTGTCTTTCCTCCGATAAGAACAGGCTTATCTTCTGAGTTTACAGGAATATTGAAATGTGTACAACGCAGTACTTGGGTATTTGATAAATCAATACTATATACATTGTAATCAAACCATAGAGGAATTTGCGGAAATTCAAATATCGGTAAATTCCCCTTATCCAGTATTTTACGGTTATTCTTTAATATTAAAATAACGGAATAATTGGGAAGTGTTTGCTTTTTAATTAAATTCCCATTATGTTCAAAGGCGATATAAGAATGATTTACTCCTTGTATATCCCATTTTGAAATAACCTCATCATCAATTTTCAATGTGATCATATATGTGTTGGCCGGCTTCAGTGCATATATCTTTTCTTCAGATACGAAAACCCCATTTCTAATTAAAAAATCAGCTTTTATATAATACGTCGATCCATCCATTGAGATTTCCCAAATAAGGTATGGATCATAACATTCTTTGACAACGATACGAGGTAGTTCACAATAAACCCCAACTCCTTCAAGGTCTATTTTTACTTTAGGTGCGGTAATCTGAACTTTTTTTCTTGCTTGTAAGCTTTTCTTAACTTTCGGTTTTTCTTTCCAATTTGAAATTTGTCCAATCATTCGGATATAGTTTCCCGTATCAATTTCACCATCTTCATCATCCGAATCATATAAAATTAATTTTCGTGTGCTTTGAATAAAATTATATGCGTCTCTCTTGTCAGCTAATTTTAAATATCTTCTAACTGTAACCTCAGCCTTATTTTTAAAATAAGCGAGATAATCATCGACATCAAAATCATCATAAAAAGGATCATTAATCGTATTACTTATCGCCTCAAAATAGCTATCAAGCCCATTAATTGGGATACCTGCGTGACATAGAATGGGAGTTACATATCTAAACCCTTCTTCGCTTTCATTCTCAAATTTGTTTAAGTGGAATTTTTCTAATACATGTGAAAAAATATCATACAGTTCAGTCCGGCTGTATTGTCCCAGTTCTCCAAGATATTTTTCAACTGGCTCCCAAAATTTTCTTTGATCATATTCATAAACAGCACAAAAGACAACAAATACCGCAAAACATTCTTCATACTCACTTTTATTATTAATCTGAAATTTAGTTCCAAAAAATAATTCTTTTAGTTTTGCAGCCAGATAGTGAAAATCGTTTAAAGATAATGGTAAATCCCCTAATAACTGGTGTTTTGGAATTCGCATTGCCAGCTCATGATTCAACATACTTAATGAACTTCCTTCTTTAAATACATTCATTAAACCCCCTCCTGTAATTTCCTTTGTCGACATTTCTATTTGATTTGGTCATATTTTTCCAACATTCTTAAGTGGTTTGGCTATTATTCTTGAATACTATAATCTTCCCTTAATACTTTTTTCATAAACGTATCCTTTGCCTCTTGAATGAGATTGATGACAGTGTCCAAGCTTGTTCCTTCATATATTGGCATACCCATCTTTTTTTCTGGCTTCTTCTTTTGTTAGGATAGTAAGACCTTCCACTTTTGTCACCGGCACATTAAATTCTACTTTAAGACTATTCACTTTATTAACTATTTTTAAGATTCGGTTTGCTCCCCGATAAAACGTAACACCTGTTTTATTGTATTAAGGATGAAAATCATTTCCTAAAGTTCGCATTACCTTTTCCACTAGCTCTTCTCCATAATGATAAAATCTATAGTTTGTCGCATTTCGTTTCATATTTTTTTCCACTTTTCTTCTTTACTATTTATTGGCAATTTTTTCTTTAATTAAAAACTTTTCGTAATTTATTGAAATTCAATCTCCATAATTAAATTTCTGTTAGCTTCTATAAATTTCAACCCATTGTCGTAATCTTTCTTTTAACCGCTTTCGATATTCTTCCGGCTCAAGTATTTCTGCATCCGGACCATACTTCATAATCCACTGGATAAATTCGAGATCGTCATTCAGTGTCACTTCAAAGAGCAGACTGCCATCCGAAAGATCTGTTAGGGTTGGTTTTACATTGAATTCTTCTTCTTTGATGTAGCGTGCGATATTTTTGCTGAATTTCACTTTAAAATTGATTTTTTTCTCACCTCGAATGACAGACCATGTGTACTGTAAATATTTTTCAAGATTGATATTATCTCTCATAAATGATTCGGCTAAAATTTCCACATCAAGAAAGCGGTTTAAACGAAAAGTTCGAATGCCTTTATTTTTATGGCAATAACCGATGACATATAAACGATTGTTTCGAGGGATAAGAAAATATGGATCGAGTTTTCGCTTTGTAGTGGCATTTCTGCTTTGTGTATGATAAACCGCTTCAATGGTATGCATGGATAGAACCGCTTCGGTTATTTTAGAAAGTATTGTATGCTCTTTCAATTCACTATGTAATTTTCCATTTTGAATAACCCTAGAGAAATCCGAAATGACTTTTTTACGTTCAATCTTTTCAGCAGCATGGGTTGCCATTACTTTTTCATAGGCAGAACGGAATACTTTCGTCTGATATTGTTCAGCTAATAATGCGGGAAGTAGGCGAAACGAGTTGTATTCATCTTCATCCCAATTCATCGGATAATGTTTAAAATTACCAATAAATTTATAGCCTTTTCCCCTCCCTTCATTAGAAATCGGAATGTTTGCTGCACTTAATAGTTCAAGATCCCGATAAATAGTCCTTTCCGTCGTTTCACAAACAGCAGCCAATTCCTTTGCCTTAACCCCCGGATGTGACTGGATTAATTGAATGATCCTGAGTAAGCGAATAAGCCGTTCCAAAACTATGCCCCCGATCTGTTTGTGGAATTTTCAAATTTATCATATCATATTAATGTGACAACGTGCTGTCAGAGAACAACTGTTTTTTTGATTTTTTTTGTTTTGTAAAGAATCGTTCATACTTTCATTAAGTTCTATTATCAATTTCAACATTCTTTGTAACCATTGATTGCCAAAAAATCAGCTCGACTTGCCGTAAACTTGGCATAAAGGGGTAAAGGGACCGATCCCTCGACCCAGGGAGCAGGTGCAGGGAACAGACATCGATGAAATTTAAAATTCCACAATTCCCTATGAAAAGTTTAAATGTCTAATTATCTCAACCGAACAGTGCCAGGTCCCTCATCCCATTTTTAGTCAATGTTGTTAAGGTAGGCTGCGGGACCTGTCTATCTATTCATCTTCTCCGGCATCCATGTCGAGAATAAAGTTTCTTGGAATATCCCGTTCCATTCGGGGTTTTTGTTTTGCGCTCTTGTCCAGTCGTTCCCGATATTCCTTTTGTGCGGCACGAACCTCATTGATGGTTTGATAGCCTTTATCAAACCACCGGCGAAGAATTCCTTCTACGTAACTCCAGTTTTTATTCCCGCTTTCGACAGCTATTTTCATCGCTTCTAAAACAAGTTCTTGGGACAAATCCTCACACCACGCTTGTATTTTTTCAAAAAGATACCCACTGATGGTTCCAAACCCGTTTTGTTCGAAAAATGTAAATGGGTTTTGTTCTTCTGCGCGCGCGTGCGTAACTATTACTACGCTTTTTTTCTCTGGGGTAGTCTCTGAAGTAGTCTCTGGTATTGCTTTGGTTATGTTTGTTCGTGCTAGTGCTAAGCTTGCACCCACGTACTGACCAGCTTGCTCACCCGATGTGGTCAAGTTGAATTTATTTTGATACGTGTGATTAGTTAAGTTTGGAACTATGTACTGTCCCGCTTGCTCACCCGATGTGGTCAAGTTGGAATTATTTTGGTCGTTGTGTTTAGTCAATTTGGTCACCGTTTGGTCAGTGTGATTGGTTAAATTGGTGCCAGTTTGATTTGTCGGATTGCCTAAGTTAGCACCATTTTGGTTCGTGGGCTTGCTTAAGTTGGTATCTGATTGGTTTGTCCGTTTGCTTAAGTTGGTATCCGATTGGTTCGTCGGTTTGCTTACATTTGCATTCGTTTGGTCAGGTTGCTTATCGATACTCGGTGCGTTTTGATCCGTCAGATTGTTCTGCGTCGATGCCTTGCCTAAATTGATTCGATTTTGACTGTTCGAAGCGTCCGTGTGTGTGCCGTTATGCTGCTCGGTTGGGTCGCTTGTGTCAGTCCGCTTGCTGCAAAGGTCGGAAAGTTGCGCATCCTCATCCATCAGCGACTCCAAATACTCGTAATTAATCCGATACCATTTGGTTTTGTCCATCTTAAAACGATTATAATTTCCGGAAACGATTAAGCCTTCCCTTTCAAGCTTCCCAATAATTCTCCGGATTGTACTCGTGGACCAAAATGGAAACTGCCTGTGCCAATCCTCGTATGTGTTATATACCCATTGATACCCATCATATGTATGCTTGCTATCTGCCAGCCAGTAGTGAAGTTGTTGGATAAACAGCGCCTGATTCAGTCCAATCTTTTTCGCTAATGTCGGTAGAACTAAAATTGGACTTTCATTGATTAATAGCTTGCTCATTTTCGACTCCCCCTTGTAATTATCCTTTTATTAGTGTTATAGATTCCCTTTTGCAAAATGAACATAAGACTTTTAAAAATTTTTTGATAGGGAGGGTCACGGGGACAGGCATCAATGTAATTTAAAATTCCTCAATTCCCAATGAAAAATTTAAATGACTAATTATCTCCGCCGAATAGTGCCTGTCTTTCAAAACTAATAAATTAACGTATTGAGAGACAGATACCGTTTGGAAAAAGTGTTTAGTGAATCAAAACGTACCGGTGAGCTGCGGACGTCCATGGGAAAATCGAAAAGAGGTGCAACTAAATGATGCACCTCTTAGACATTATATTTTTACTTCAAATACAGATTATGCTTTTAACAGACTTAGTAATAGTGATAAAGATAATTTTGTAGATTTTTCCTCTTACGTAGGTTCGGTTCATAAAGAAGTAGCTTTTGTACGTTAACGTAAGAAAAGCGCAGAGCGCCCGCTTTGCGACGAGCTGAACATCCGCTTCCTCGAATAGGCTATGGCGCATGAGCACATTAAAGGGGAGTTAGTTTCTCAGTCGCTGGCGCTCGGAGCTAGACAATAAAACTAATTCCAAGTTATTTACTTGTATTTTTATACTTTCTTATCTTTTAAAAAAGCAAACGGAAACCCACAAGCCTCTTTTCTGTTTGCCCATTATATTAGAAAAATAGAAAACCAATGGAAATCGGGATAAAGCTATAAAGCAAAATCATGACACAAAAACCCATGATATCCCGAATATGAAGCCCCGCAATTGCTAAGGCAGGCAATGCCCAAAACGGCTGAATCATATTTGTCCAAGCATCTCCCCAAGCAACACCCATTGCTGTTTTGGCAACATCAGCATTAATCGCCATTGCAGCATCAATCATAATTGGACCCTGTACGGCCCATTGTCCACCTCCTGAAGGGACAAAAACATTAATGATACCACCACTTACAAAAGAAATGAAAGGCAACGTATGTTCATTGGCTAAGGAGACAAACCATAAAGCAATTTGTTCAGATAGGCCGGATAACGTCACCATTCCCATGATCCCAGCATATAGCGGAAATTGAATGATAATCCCACCCGCATTTTTAACACCATTTGATACGGTATTTAGGAATTGCCTAGGTGTGTTGTGAAGCAAAATTCCTAAAAATAGGAAGATAAAGTTGACAATATTAATATTTAAATCAAAACCCTTCGTTGCAAAGTGATAGAAAATATAGGCCAGCCCCATTACGCCAATTAATAACGATATAATCCTACTATTTTCAAGCTTTTCGGCAGGTGTTCCAGGAGCTTTTTGGACAGGTTCGACTTCATCATCAGGCACGGTCCATTTTGAACGATCTTGATTAAGCGAGTCAGCATTTTTCATCAGGAACCGATTAAATATCGGCAATGTCAAAACCAAAGCTGCAACAATAAAAAGATTTGATGGACTAAATAATGTTTCATTTACCGGGATCGTTCCCATTTCCTTTTCCAAAAAATGACCCGGTGTTGCAATCGATAACGGAATGGAGCCGGACAATCCTCCATGCCAAACGAGAAATCCGCTGTATGCTCCAGCTACTAAAATACGAAAATCTGCAGAAGGTACTTGCTTAGCCACATGGATTGCAAACAATGCACCAACGACCAGTCCAAATCCATAGTTGATTAAACATGCGATTGCAGAAACAAAAGTCACAAGCATAATCGCATGAGTGGGTGTTTTTGCTAGTTTACTCAATCCGGCAAGGAAATTCTTGATCGCCGGCGCATTGGCTAAAATATAACCGGTTACAACTACCAAGGCCATCTGCATGGTAAAGGCAAGCAAATCCCAAAATCCGGTTCCCCAATGATTAATCATGTCAACCGGACCACTATCGGTAAAAATGATGCCGATTACAAAAACAAGAAAGGTAAGGATAATAGCAAAAAGAAAGGCATCCGGAAGATAACGCTGCACCAGCCGGTCAAAAAATCCCGTTAACGCTTTCAAATATATCACCCCTTTTTTAGTAAATATAAAAAACCATTAAAACTATTAAGCTTACTGAAGCCTTACTATGACACTATGCGTTCATTTAATAAAATATTCCGTAATGAGTATTTCAGAAAATGATTACAAAAGTTTTGAAAGCGCTTTATAATTTCAAGTAAGAAGATCCGGGGCGAAAAAAGTCTGATAGTGTCATAAATAGTCCATAGACTTAACCTAGGTCTATCACCTGCTATATTTAAAGAGCACCTCTCACTATATTAGTCAATTGTTTATTCCATTTTACCGGAAGATATCGCCTATGGTGCCGTATATCTGGCTTCTGATGAATCACGCTTTGTAACCGGTGCCGATTTGTCATTGACGGTGGTCAAATTGCGAAATAGAGGACAGATTCCTTGACCGAATATAACCTAATAATAGTGCCTGATCCTCAATGTTTACGTATGAACATATTGAGGGGGCAGGCACTGATTTTCTGTGAAATCCATGGGGACAGAACCCTTGCCCCAGTTCTTTCCCATTGATTCTGGATCGCAATACCTTGTCCCTCTGGCAAGAAGGCATTACCGCCCCTCTGTCATTTTTTCCAATAAACCGCCATCACCAAACATACTAAACACTTGGATTTTTCCTTCGTCATTTACATTGATTTGGCCTGTTACTTCTGCAGTATTTTGTTGATCACTGCCAGTTTTTTGATAGCTAACTGTGACCGTAAAATCATAATAATTTCCTTCCATTTCTAATTTTTCTATCTTCAAATCGTTCACTTTAAGCACATACCCGTACCAATCTGCTTGCATGAGAAATGTCAAACCGCTCGTATTTATATAATCTGTTAATCCTTCTTCTGTAAAATACGGTTTAAAATATTTGTCTGTATATTGCCTCAATGGATCCGGGGTGGATGTGATAATTCCGGAATTGACTCCCTCCCCTGTTTTGGGTACTGCATTTTCCAAAGCATCCATTACCTTTGAGAATTCCTTACTTGGTCCCGTGAGCATTTGGTTTAAGACCGTTTCAATCGTTTTTATATTTTTATCGGTCGGAGATGCTTGTTGCAGTCCGCCGGAATTCAGTGCAAGGAATAATAGCCACCCTGCCAATCCGATGAAAAGTAGTGCCGCTGAAAGTTTTGGGACTAAGTACATTTTTTGTTTCTTGTGCACTTTCGTCAAAAATTTCGTTTTATCCTCTTCCCGAACTAAAGGTTCTATTCCAATGATTTCATCCATGGCCATTTTTAATTGCTCATTCGAATTCTTCAAAAACATCGCCCCCTAACTGTTCCTGTATTTTTTTCTTCCCACGCATAATTCTTGTCCGGACCGTGGATTCCGGTATTCCTACAGCCTCACTAATTTCTTTAATGGTAAAATCTTGGTAAAACCGCAAAACGAATATTTCCCGATATTTGATAGGCAGGGAAAAAATACATTGAGCAAGTTGCTGATAATATTCTTTTTTCAGAACCTGGGTTTCTGCGGATTGTGAGGTTTTTATCAAATCAGATTTTATGCCCGGCGAAAATATACGGTTGATGGGCGAACGTAAATAATCTTTACATGTATTAATGGCAATCCGATAAAGCCATGTTTTCAAGGAGGATTTCCCTTGAAACTGTCCAATATTTTGATAAACTTTTAGCAAAAAGTCTTGAAAAAGATCATCAGTTTGGGCGTAATTTTTTACATACGTGAAAATCAGTCGCTTAATTCCCTCTCCGTAGTAATCAATAATGTAAACGATGGCTTCTTCATCCGTTCCGCGAAAAATAAAGTCCTCTACTCGGCGTTCCACTCCTTCTTATCCTTTCTGTATTTTTTCATTAGACGATTGATATATGGAAAAAGTCCCGTTTTTATAAAATTATATTTGGAAATATAAAGAAAACTCGGCGACTGGCGAGCCTTAAGGCGATGGCAGAGCCGTAGTTGCACTTATGCGTTAGGAAAGTAGAAATTGAAAAATTTCCACTTTCCTATTAGCTAAAAAAAGCCCACGGAGTATTTTTACGCGGGCTTTCTTTTAGTATTCACATACCGAACAGTTTCAAGCACTGTTCGGTTCTGAGACAAGGTACCTGTCCCTATGACTCTTTTTTAAATTGAATAAAGTAATTTAACGAATCCGGATTTGCCAATGATCCTTTGTTCACTGCCTTTTCCACAGGTACACCCATCAAAATTTTTTTAATGGGCACTTCTAGCTTCTTGCCATTCAACGTTTTCGGAACTTCATTCACAGAATAAATTTCATCCGGCACATGCCTAGGTGAGCAGTTTTGACGAATCGTTTGATTGATTCGTGCTTTCAGTTCGTTTGAAAGTTCAATCCCGGGCTTTAACACGATAAATAGCGGCATATAAGAACGCTCCTCATCCAACGGGATATCCACGATTAAACTATCATCTACTTCGGGAATACTTTCAAGCGCACTGTAAATTTCACTTGTCCCCATTCGAATGCCACCACGGTTAATCGTTGCATCGGACCGTCCATAGATGATGCAGCTTCCCCTATGTGTAAATTTCACAAAATCACCATGCCGCCAAACATCCGGAAAAACATCAAAGTAACTTTCTTTATAACGTTTACCGTCCACATCATTCCAAAAATAAATTGGCATAGAGGGCATCGGTTTCTTAATCACAAGCTCACCGATTTCTTCAATGACTTCTTCTTCATTGTCATTAAGCGCTTTCAAATCTGCTCCTAATGCACGCGCTTGCAATTCTCCTGAATAAACCGGAAGCAATGGACATGGTCCTAGAAAAGCTGAGCAAACATCTGTACCGCCACTTGTCGAAAACAGCCATACATCTTCTTTAACATGTTCATACACCCATTCAAATCCTTTTTCAGGAAGTGGAGAACCGGTTGAACCAATGCTCTTTAAATGGGATAAATCAAATTGTTCCTTTGGTTTCACGCCTGCTTTTACACAAGCCATAATAAAACTGGCACTTGTCCCGAATGTGGTGATTTTGGCTGATTCTGCAAACTTCCACAATGTTTCATAATTAGGATAGCCGGGATTCCCATCATATAAAACAACGGATGCACCGGTAAGCAACCCTCCAACAACCACATTCCACATCATCCAGCCAGTCGTTGTATACCAAAAAAACCGGTCACCCTTTTTTAAATCCGATTGCAGCATCAGGAATTTCAAGTGTTCTATTAATATACCGCCTTGACTTTGCACAATCCCTTTTGGCTTTCCGGTCGTTCCTGATGAATATAAAATCCATAAAGGATGGTCAAAAGGAACCTGTTTAAAAGTTAACTGAGCCCGAGCATTTTCTTTTAAAATCTTATCCCATTGGATTGCATTCTTTAACCCGGACATATCCGGCTGATTTTTAAGATAAGGAATTATTATCGTTTCATTCAGTGTCGGCAACTCCGCTTGAATTTGTTTGACCAGTTCAAGCCTATCGTATTCCTTTCCGCCATATTTATATCCATCGACCGTAATCAATACCTTTGGCTCAATCTGCTTAAACCGATCGATCACACTTTTCATACCAAACTCCGGTGCACAGCTTGACCAAACGGCACCGATGCTGGCACATGCTAAAAATGCCGATAATGTTTCATGAATATTCGGTGTGTAGGCCACGACTCGATCCCCGGGCTTAATGCCAATCGACTTTAAATGTTGTGCGATGGAAGCAGTAGTTTTTTTCAGTTCTGCCCAAGTTAATTCCCCTAAAGGACGTGTTTCGGATTCATAGATGACAGCCACATTTTCAGGGTCTTCATTGCGAAAAACATGCTCGGCATAATTTAATGATGACCCCAAAAACCATTTTACATCCGGCATTTTCCCACCTGATATAACCTCATCATAGGGCTTAGATGACTTTATTTTGAAAAAGTCCCAAATGGCCGACCAAAACCCTTCGATATCAGTTACGGACCAATTCCACAATTCATGATACTCTTCAAATTTTAACCCCCTTGTTTTCCCCAACCATATCATGAATTCCCTCATGTTCGAATTGTCTTTAAATTCCGGTGAGGGTACCCAAAGCAATTTTTCATTCGTCTTTTCAATCTTCATTTTATCCCTCCCAAAAACTCCCCTTATAAATAATCATTTTAAAAAATTTCATTACAAAATATTACTACATTAGCAGTAATTTTATGTTTATATTACAATGAACAATAAAAACAGTAAATAATTTTCATACATTTAAAATGTTACTTTATATCAAATTAATCACGTTAAAGCTTTACTATTTTGGTTGAATGGCTTCCTTATAAAGAGATTTATATTTTCGTAACGTAGAAGCAGTGACTTGAGGCTGCCCTTCCCTATTTATTTTCCTCGTTGAAGCAATCTTGGTGGCATATAAATTGTTTGAATTTTGGAGAAATAAGACCATTTTACCAGCAGGATTTGATCCTACGTGATGATTTTTGCTCCTTCTTCAATATTATTTGGTACAATTAGCATCGTTTTGATGAAGATGGTAAACAAATTTTAAGCGGCAAAGGAGGACTGACCGAGATTTAGGCCAACGGGTATATCATTTGAAACACGCCCAACTTCTAGGATTGCAGATAACAGATAAACAAATGACAATTACCGACAAAAAATTGTACTTAATAATCGACATGATTGTCCTAATATTGTATAATTTTTAATATAGTGTAGAAATTAGAGGAGCAACATTATGCAAAAAAAAACACTAAAAGTCTCGTTGTTATATGAAGAAAGACGAGCAACGATTTGGTTTTTATATATATTCTATGTTTTATATTTTTCATATGATTTAGTATATTTCTATTTTTTACCGAAATTACCATGGTTCACCCATCTACCATTTAATGTATTAAATTACTTTATGTACTTAATATTAACTATTCTGCTCCCAATCTCTATTATCTTGTTAAAAAGAAATAAACCTGGTTATATAAAGTATATCTACTTTTTCAATTATACAATTATAGGCGGAATCATAGATATTATATATTACAATTGGAATAACTTGCCGTATACTTCAGGAAATATAGTTGAAATCGTTATTATTATTTTTTCGCCTATATTTATTAATAAAAAATATTTTTACATAATTTTTACCGGTACAATTGCTAAACTATTAATCACTGGAATAATTTTGAAAGACTCTATTGTTTCTATACCATCTATTCTAGTATTTATTCTGGGGATTATTTCCTTTATTATTCTCCACCGTTTTTTAAGTTATGTGGAAGCAGTAAAAACTGGCTATAACCAACAATTAGATGGCATTGTTAAGGGAATTATTACCACTTTAGAACTGAAAGATCCGTATACTCGGGGACATAGCGAAAGAGTTGCGGAATATGCACAAATTCTCGCTAAAGAATCCAATCAATTCAATGATGACGAATTAAAATCATTTTACTATGCCTGTTTATTACATGATATCGGCAAGGTTAATATTCCTGATACAATATTGACAAAACCGGGCAAACTTACGAAAGAAGAATTCGAATTAATCAAAACCCATCCCATCGTCGGTGCTAAAGCTGTGGAGGATGTGGAGGGGATTGCTGATTTTATGGATGTAATATTACATCATCACGAGCGTTGGGACGGTAAAGGGTATCCTATTGGTTTAAAAGGAGACACCATTTCACTTGCCGCAAGAATTACTGCGATTGCAGACGCTTTTGATGCAATGACTTCTTCAAGGTCTTATCGCTCTGCCTTACCGCTTCAAGTAGCCTATAATCGAGTATTAGAAGGAAAAGGCACTCAATTTGATCCGCAATTGGTAGAGCTTTTTATTAAAGTTTATCCATCATGGATAAAAGTCTATGATTCTTATAATTATAAAAACAACATAAAAGGAGGTGTTATAAATGAAAATCCGCAAACTTAAAAAAGTTAAAACAACATGTTGGTGGTGTTCTCATATTCCATGGCCCCTACGTTAATTTTCTATGGGTGTTGGCCATCTTTGTCCAGCACCCATAGAAAATCGCTATTTTTAAACAAAATCCAATTGAAAAAACTCGGTGGTGAAATCATGAACTTAACCTTGAACACTATATTGAAATTATATCCAGTATCAATAAAAAAAGATAAAAAAAACTATATTATCGAGGATACTATTTCAGGGGACTTCTATGAAATGCCTAAAATTTGTGTGGATGCCATCGAGTTTATTAACCAAAAATGGACACTTGGCCAAATTGAAGCTGAGCTGAAACGGTTATATCCGGATGAAGAAGTTGATGTAATTAATTTTGCCAAACAATTGATTGACTTTGGACTTGTCAAAGAAATCGACGGAATTGAACTTAAAGTAGAAAAATCAAATTTATTAATGTCCGGTTTTTCATGGATTTCTCCCCGCTTTAGCCGGCTGTTTTTTCATAAACATTCCAATATGATATTTATTTGCCTCATCATGATAAACCTACTGCTTTTTCTAACTAACACGGAGCTTATACCTTATTATGAAGATTTATTTTTGTTTGATTCACTTATCTTTAATATGGTTACATTTTCTTTTATTTCGCTTGTCATGCTTGTTATCCATGAATTTGGTCATGTACTAGCGGCGCGTTCGTTTAATTTGCCCGCAAAACTCGGTGTTGGCCATCGGTTCTTTTTGGTTGTTTTCGAAACTGACTTAACATATGCATGGAGACTTTCCCCTAAAGAGCGAAATACTTTATATATAGCTGGATTGTACTTTGAACAGTTTATTCTGTTTATTGTACTCTTAATCAAGCTTTTTATTACTGTTCGGGATCCTATTTTATCAGGGATTCTTAACTTTATTATTCTTGACTTGTTCTATAAAGCGATTTATCAATGTTGTTTTTTTATGAAAACCGATATCTACTATATTTTTGAAAACTCCTCGGGTTGTTATAATCTTCTGGAAAACAGCAAGACCTATTTAAGGCAGCTATTTTCAACTAGTAGAGATAAAGGACAGGAACTATTCGAAAATGAAACAAGGATCGTGAAAGTTTACAGCATCTTCTATATTATTGGTGGTATGCTCATGATAACTTTACTCATTTTCTATATCATCCCGCAAATGTATACGTTTCTAAAACAGGCGATTATGAATCTCGTTAATCCGGTAGATCCGACGAATATCATTGATTCTGTCCTTTTCCTTGGATTATTTTTCATTACATCAAGTCTTTTACTCTACTCTTTGATAAAGGAAAATCGGCGAATACCGAGCTCTTAGGAAAGAGCAATCCCGTAGTTGCCTTAAATCGTAAAATTTCACACTACATAAGATTTGCATCTTTGTTGGAAATGTATTACCAGAAACACCAACATCCAGAAAATTTAAGCTAATAAAATGAAACATATACACTGATTGTATGTGCACAAATCGGACCTTTTACGAGCAGTTTAATCTCCCACCATCTTCTTAATTAACTCGAATTTTTGAGGTGGGAGTCTTGACATGCCGTTAACTGTGGGATAACCAAATGAATTTGCCTGTTCCCCAGTGCGCTAACGTATAAATATGAATTTTTTGATGGCAGACACTTGACCTCTGTGCAACGAATTAGCTTTTCCCATTCATTTTTTCATGAGTGATAGTTCATCTTCCGTCACCCATTGATAATTTTTCACTTCACTACCTGTTTTGGTATTGAAAAAATTCACCATATAAACAGTTGTTGGTTTTGCCGATTCAATTGTTGCTCCTGCCCCATCCATTCCTTCCGCATGATCAACATGTAATAAAACATGATCACCAGGTTCAAATGGGGCGATCCCAGCATTACCGATTTCTTCATGGATCACCCATTTATAATGTTTCACAGGATCACCTACCGTTTTCGGAATATATGTGACTTTGTATGCCGTTGTTTTATACGCTCCTACTATCGTTGCTGTTGCTCCTTCCATTCCTGCCATATGATTAGCATTTATAATAACTTGACTGCCAACAGGATAAGTCGGAGTTTCATCAGCCCTTAAGTATTTAGGAACTTCTGATGAACTCGAAACATTCATATATACATTAGCATCATTTTCTTCTGCTATCCCTTCATTTTCTGCACAACCTGATAAAATTAGAACGATAATTAACATATTAACTCCAAAGAATTTCATACACCCCATCCTCTCTTTACTGAATACAGCCATTCAGTTTAGTTATTCCCCCTCTTGGCATAATTCTTTCACAATAAGATGCTTTACTCGATTTACTATTGATATTTCATTACCGTTAAATGTCAAAAATACAGGTAGAAATATTGATTCTGATATGTTTACAGTATGAGCAAATTTTTTTGGGCAAAAATTTTAGCCTCTTCATTAGTGAGCGATTTTTCGATCACTATTTGTCAGTTTAAGTAAATTCAGTTATAATATAGATAATAAATAGCATATATTAAAAAAGACCGTGGGTGCTGGTAACACTCACGGTCGAAGCAATCGTTGGTCCCTACAAGAAGGGTATCAGCGTAAT
>NZ_CP155467.1:565000-1082500 GCF_039654145.1 Caldifermentibacillus hisashii | reverse complement strand
GAAAACACATTTATTATTATATCACAATATTGATTTTGAAGTCAAGAACTTTTTTAAAAACCAACTGACTTCAAATCAATTCAAAAGCGACTTTAATATAATAACAAAAAATATTATCTTTGTCAATAACTTTTGTCTTTTTTGCAAATTTTATTGTTGCTAATTTGCAGCGACGAATATCAGTATACTAACAAAAAAGACCTTTGTCAACATCCATTTTGAACTACTTTATCACTTTAATCCTAGTGGACCATCGATAATGAAAAGCATGCTCAGCTTCCTTAAGGAATTGCTGAGCCATATTGCTGTTTAGTAGCCTAAAGTTCCGCAAAATGATGTTGTATCTTGCATTTATGATACGCTTTCTGCTCAAAATAATATCGTTGATCATTATACAAACCTACGCTATACAAGTTTTAAAAAACAGGACTAAGCTCTTTCAGATATAAGTACTGGTCCTTTCTCAACTGAATGTTAGTAAATAAGTTAACATTTTTTCCATATATATAGTCGATTAAGTAGTGAGACATTTCCCACCGTTCACTATCACGTTTTAAGGGAGAAAGGTCTCCTCACCTAAAGATGTTGGACTACCCACCACTTAAATTACCAGTAGATTTTAAAGCGGGGGCATCCAAAAAAGTTTAATTATCTAGGATCCTTATTCATAAAGCATATTATCCATTCGCCGCTAGAGTGTAACATTAATTAAGATGATCCTTTTATCGGTCTTTAATTAAATATTTTTTGTCGTATAGTATCGGTGATAAATCTTCTTTCCTTTTGATTCCTCCAATACAATATGTAAAAAGCCTTTATCCACTAAATATTCAAGAAGGGCAAAAATATCAATGGAATATAGCTTAAGTTCTTCTTCCTCAACAATATCTTGAATCGACCATTTTAATTTTTTATCCAATACTTCAAGAAGATGTGAACTTCCGAGATCTGTCCTCATGTGGATAAAAAATTCACTTGCTAAAAAGAGTAAGTCTAATCTCTTTTTTAACGGCTCCCCGCTATTAATAAGTTCTTCATAAACTTTATAAATTTCAGGTTCAATACTTTTCACTTGATCCCAAACAGTTACTTCCGGTTGAAATCCCTTTTCGATTAAAGATAGCCGGGCAAGATGATGAAGTGAGTGGATAACATGGTTATATGCATCGAATAAATGCTTTTGTTCATACAATTTTTTACCATCTGTATAACGTCTAATTAGTTTGGCAAATTCCAGACCTATCTTTAATTTTCTTTCATGGAAAGGGAAATCTTTTAAATCCTGGATTAATTGATGCACGAAATCATTTCGATCAAAGAGGATTTTTCCATTAAGCAGCCAATCATATATCCTCCTGTTTGATCCAGCCATCAGCCATTCATTCAGTTTTTTATTATTAACCATATAAAGGGCAAGCTTTTTTTCTTCATAGTAATAATGTTTTAAATACAAATCCTTCTCTTCATCAGTAGAAATAATAAAAATAATCAAATCAAATGTATCCGTTGTTGCAAGTAATTGATCTGTATTTTCGATTAACAATACACCTAGTGTAGAAGGTTGACTCGCTCTTTCCTGATATAGTGTTCGAACAAAATTATCCATAATAAATCCTCCAAAAATATAATCCTATGTTCATTTCGACAAAATCAATCAAAATCCTCCATATTTCCTAACTTTTTTTCCTTGTTCTTTACAATTTTATGAATTTCGATGTATAGGACGGCTCATAGGTGGAATTTTTCTTGAAGAATGGAAGGTGGTTTCCAGATTATTCACGTAAAAAAAGAACGTTCTTTTGCAAACTAATCGGACACTTACGGGCACTTATCGTCCTCCTTAACATCTTTGATTTCCTTTAAGCCACAAGAGGAAGATATAGTGGCCGTTTGTGCGGAATAAAGTAAAATAATCCCACTGATTGCTATCAAAACCTATTGAACGTATACAAGCTTCTCCGCTCCCTGCTAACTTCCCCGTTGACTTGAATTCTGCGACGAGTTTTTGACCTCGCAGTTAAGCGACGGACAGAGCAATCAATAATTTTTTATAAAGTTGAGTCAACATAGAGAAAGCTTTAAGAAAATCGATCAACTAACCACCAGTGGAGATAAAGCCCCCTGATTGAAGTTTCACTTTATTTTCTATTTTATTGCTAATTTATGATATAGTTTATAGAGGGGGAATAATCACGATGAAGTATTCAAGTAAAATTAATAAAATTCGGACATTTGCTTTAAGTTTAATATTTATTGGGTTTATTATTATGTACATAGGTCTACTTTTTAAAAATTCACCAATACTCATGATGCTTTTTATGTTTCTTGGATTTTTATCGATCATTGCCAGTTGTGTCGTTTATTTTATGATCGGGATGTTATCAACAAAAGCCGTACAGGTTGTTTGTCCCTCATGCAACAAAGTGACCAAAATGCTGGGACGTGTTGATATATGCATGTATTGCCGTGAACCGTTGACACTCGATCGCAAATTAGAGGGGAAAGAGTTCGATGAGACTTATAACAGAAAAAAAAATAAAGTTACTAAGCTTTAAATCTGCGTGATGGTTGTATTTTATCACAAGTACTTTTGCTGAAATCCGCTGTCGCTCTGTTTTATGAAAAAAGTAATTGCTGGTGGATCGGTTGACTGCTATGGTTTATAAAAAGCTAATTGCTCGTTTGCCGTTGACTGCTATGCTTGGTCAAAATAGTTCTTTTGACGTGAATGTTGAATGGCTTCTATAGTTAGCGGAAAATCTTGCTTTTGCTGGAGCATAGTTACTGATTTTGTTTTATGAAATCTTGGGGGCATAACTACTCATATAGTAAAGCCGTTGCAAAAAAATAATGCTTCCGAACGATAATCGGGAGCATTGTTTTTCGTTTGTATCAGATTAATTAATGTGCCTCTTTTTTCGCACAATCCGGACATAATCCGTATACTTCCAGGCGATGATGACTTACTTTAAAACCGGTAACATGTGATGCAAATTGTTCTACTTCATCAAGACCCGGATATTGGAAATCAACAATTTTCCCACAACTTTCACATATTGCATGATAATGGTCATGAGTGGTAAAATCAAAACGGCTTGAAGAATCCCCGTAAGTTAGTTCCTTTACCAAACCCACATCCTTAAAAACACGCAAATTATTGTAAACTGTTGCGACACTCATATTTGGAAATTTACCTTCTAGAGCTTTGTATATTTCATCTGCAGTTGGATGAGCCATCGAATTAATCAAATATTCAAGTATCGCATGACGTTGTGGTGTTATGCGAACGCCAGACACTTTTAACGTATCTAATGCTTCTTTCAATTGATTGGGAGACACCGCCATGCACCTCTTTTCTATTAAGAAAAATTATTAAATAATAACTTCTATAATAATTGTAACCACTTAACCCCTGTTTTGTCAATTAATCCTTTATAACTCGGGTTTCTAAGCATTTTCTTCCTGATGCAAATGTTGCTCTTCCACTTGTAAAATGAAATTAATATATCGGGCGGCCACAAAGAGAAAATCCGAAAGCCGATTGAGGTAAGCAAGCGTAACCGGACTTAGATTCTCTATTCCGATTGAACATCTTTCAGCCCTGCGTACAATTGTCCGTGCAGAATGAAGGGCTGCTCCGGCCGGATGACCCCCGGGTAAAATAAAATTTTTCAAAGCAGGAAGGTTGGCATCAAGCTCATCGATATAAGTTTCTAAAGTTTTTACATACTCCTCCTTAAGTTTCCAAACAACTTCTTTTCCTGCCGGTGTTGAAATTTCCGCTCCTACGTGAAAAAGTATCGTTTGAATCTCATGGAATATCTTTAATATTCTCTCTTTTCCTTGAAATGATTCATTCCTTAAAAAACTAACGGCTAAGCCAATAAATGAATTGGCTTCATCACATGTTCCGTACGCCTCCACACGCGGATCATCTTTCGGAACTCGGGCTCCATATACTAATGATGTGGTTCCTTTATCACCAGATCTTGTATAAATTCTCATCGTTAATACCCCCTATTTAAATCGACCAAATTTATCCAGTTGTTTTCTTTATTTACATAGTTCCATAAATTTTTCACAAAAATTTCATAGGCTCGTGGTAAATACATATCCGATATTGCTGACAAATGTGGTGTAATCGTCACCTTATCCGATTTCCAAAATGGATGATCAGCCGGTAATGGTTCTTTTTCAAACACATCCAAGAAGGCATGGGCCAGTTGTCCTTCTTCCAATGCTTCCATTAATGCATGCTCATCAACAGCATTTCCCCTGCCAATATTAATAAAAACCGCTTCTTTTTTCATTTTAAAAAATTGTTGTCTTGAAAAAATTTTATTTGTCGATACGGTATTGGGCAGAACAGAAATAACATAATCTGCTTCCGGTAAAATATGATTTAGTTGTTCTAGCGAATAGGTTGCATCAAAATCAGGGTTTTCCTTCCCGCTGCGATTGATTCCGATTGTGTGTATACCAAATGTTTTACCATAACGACTAATTTGTGATCCGATTGCACCGGCACCGACAACAAGCATAGTTTTTCCATAAATTTCTTGAAGATGTACTTTCCTGTTCCAAACTTTTTCACTTTGCTGCTTTTTAAAAAGAGGGAGTTGTTTTGCATATTGTAATATGTAGCCAAAGACAAATTCTGCCATTGGGATTTTATGGATTCCCCGTGCATTTGTGACAATAATATGATTCTTTTTGATTGCGACAAGCGGCAATTTTTCAATCCCTGCCGACATAACCATAATCCATCGCAAGTTTTTCATCTCATTAATTAATTTTTCATCAAGATCTTCACCATAAGTTACCAATATTTCAGCAGTATACCGATTTTCCCCAATTTCCTTCATTTTTTTTAGAAAAGTAAATTGAACGGTCGGAAATTCGCTCTGAATTCGTTTTTCTAATGCTTCATTTCGTCCTACGGTTGCCACAACTTGCATTCCCATCTTCCTTTCAAAAATGTCTCTGTACGGTTATTAATATAATTATGTTAATTGTCGTAAAAATTTCACTTATCTATTATATCAAAAAGTATTACATAAAATAAAGTGCGCACATTGCCGTAAATCTAAGAATAAGCGTAAAGAAAACTCGGCGACTGCCGAGACTTCAGGCGACGGCAGAGCCGCAGTCAGCGAAAATACATTTTCGCTTGCGAGGTAATGCTACCGAAGCTTCTCTAGTTCACCGAAAAAATATAAAATTTTTTCGGCTGCGATGTATTCCAGTGAAGCTTTCCTTATGCACTTATACTTAATTCTTAAAATTTCCAACTATGTCGAATTTGCTTCTTTGCTGGAAATTTATACATTCTTAGCGTATAAGAAAAACCGGCAAAATGCTTTAATGATTTTGCCGGCAGATTTAGAGTGAAATTCCATGAGGAGGTATGCCCTACTTTACTATATGCACTGTCCGTATACTTGCATGGATGAATGCCTTGTTTACATAAAACAGGCTCATGACTAACTCCCTGCTCTCTACCGTTAGAAAATTATGCCAAATTGATTTTAATAAATTGCAATGCTTCTTCAACATGACCTTGCACTTTCACTTTTCGCCATTCCTTAACGAGAACGCCATCCTTATCAATAATAAATGTCGAACGTTCAATACCAAAGCCGACTTTCCCGAAAACATTTTTTTCTTTCCATACACCGAATTGTTCACTTAATTTATGATCTTCATCTGCTAATAACAAAAAGGGTAATCCATGTTTTTCAATAAATTTTTGGTGTTTTTCGAGCGGGTCGGCACTTACTCCTAAAATAACTGCATTTACATCTGCAAAATCTTGATGATAATCACGGAAATCACAGGCTTCTGTCGTACACCCCGGGGTCATATCTTTTGGATAAAAATATAGAACTACATGTTTGCCGTGGAAATCAGATAATTTCATCTTATCACCATTACTTGCTAACAGTTCAAAATCAGGTACTTTTTCTCCAATTGTAATTGTCATCTTACGTCCCTCCATATTCACCTTCTAAGCATTAGATTAAAACAATCCCTTGAATAAAACAACTAAAACATCCTGTCTTTTCCTCTTTGACATTTTTCGGAACGGACAAGCGTATATTATAAGAAAAGCGGAGAGCGCCCGCTCAGCGACGTACAAACTGGAGCGCCCGCTCAGCGACGTACAAACTGGAGCGCCCCGCAATAAGATATAGGAAACACGGCGAGGCACGAGCCGATGTTGACTTATCGTAGTGAAGCTACTACTTGAGCGAACTTCATGAGTAATCTTCCATGAAATACTTCATGAAGCTTTGCGACGAGCTGAACATCCGCTTCCTCGAATAGGCTATGGCGCAGGAGCACATTAAAGGGGAGCTAGTTTCTCAGTCGCTGGCGCTCGGAGCTAGACAATAAAACTAATCCCAAGCTAATTACTTGTATTTTAAAACTTTCTTATTCTATAAAAAAGGGAACAGTTCCCATTTATCCCACTTAACGACGAGACAAAAAACTCCCACCTCACTCGAATTTTGCAGCGGGAGTCCTCGACTTACCGTTAAAATTGTGATATAACCAAATCTTTAATTAAGTTACGGATGTGGTCAAAATGCTTGGATATCTATTATTATTTGTTATTATATTTATAATCACGTCGAGTCTAAGAACTTTATTTGTTCCTACTGCTTTACAGGAGAAATTTTTATCCTGGGAAAGTTTTATCTATTTAATTTTTATATTTTCGACCATTTTTCTTGGTTTTGGTCTTATTTATTTTATTTTTATTCAAAACGGTTTTACCATTTTGCTTGTAAACGGGAATGAAGTAAAAGATACGATAACTTCACTGCATACATGTTTTTACTTCAGTGGGCTTACTTTATTCTCAGTCGGCTATGGAGATGTTGTTCCGGTCGGTATAGGGAGGGGAATTGCGATTATTGAAGCATTGATTGGGTATACCGTTCCAGCTTCCTTTATCGTCAGAACGGTCGTCGATTTTAAGAAAGAACGGGGATAATTGGTTAAATTCAAGTTCTGGATTACACACTTAATCTGCTTCCGGACATCCTTAGCTACTATTCAAGTTATCGATTCACTCACTTTCATTGTTGTAGACATCTTTTGCCAATAATTGGTAAAATTCAGGTCCGGATGCAGTTGTTTAAAAATATATGTTTTGCCTATTGTTATTGACCCACAAGTACACTACAATTTTTCAAGGATAGTAAACTTATGTGGATGCATCTCTCATATAAAGAATTCCACAATTTTTTAAGAATAGTAAACTTCTAATAAGAAGGGGTTATTTTCATGAAACTAGGTGCCCGCATTTTTAAAACGGGGTTGGCAGTCGTATTGGCTCTTATGCTTGGTGAACTATTCCATCTGCCATCACCCGTTTTCGCAGCAATTTCTGCCGTTTTTGCCATCCAGCCATCCATTTACCGGTCGTACTTAACCATTCTGGAACAAGTACAAGGAAATGTCATAGGGGCGATTATCGCTATTGTATTTGTTTTGTTATTTGGAAATCATTTTTTAATCGTTGGGCTGGCAGCAATTATTCTTATTATTATCAATTTAAAATTAAAAATTGATACCGTATCATTATCGGTTGTAACCTTAATCGTTATTATGGAAACACCTCAAGATGAGTTTATTACTTTTGCGATTTTACGATTTGCAACCATCATGCTGGGAATTTTGTCAGCTTTTATCATTAACTTGATCTTTTTACCACCCAAATATGAAACAAAACTTTATACATCCATTTCCGATATAACGAATGATATTTTAAAATGGACACGGATTACAAACCATGATGCAGTTGACCATACCTTAATAAAAAAAGAACTCGAATTATTAAAAGAACAATTTATCCATGTTGAACAAATTTATTTATTCTATAAAGAAGAAAGGACTTTTTTGAAAAAGAACAAGCGGGGGAAAATACGGAAGGTCGTTATTTACCGGCAAATGATTACAACGGCTAAAAAGGCATTGGAAATTTTGAGAAAGTTGCACCACTATCAATATGATTTTTACCAGTTACCAAAAAATATTAGGGAGCAATTATTAAGTGTAATTTCCCATTTAAATAACAATCACGAACACCTATTACTCCGATATATTGGAAAAGCAGTTCAAGTTCATACGGAAGAAATGGAAGAATACGTGGCAAAGAGAAATGAGTTACTACATTTATTTGGTGACATGCAAAAAATCAGCTCCGAACAGTTGACAATGGACCATATGTTACAATTTATGGCTACCATTCTTGATTATAACGAGCAACTCGAAAAACTGGAAATCCTTATCAGCAGTTTGCAACAATATCACCGTGAAGAAATAGAGGTTGATGTTTCATAAAAAAAATTTTCTTAATGAAAAGTACAAGGCGCCCGCTTAAGCGACATACGTCACTAAGTACGAGGCCTGTACTTTTCTTTTTTTCATTAAACAAAAAAGCTCTGCACCCGGTCTATACCTAATGACAGATGATTATACTGTCACTTGATTGATATCCGAAACATCGTCTTTAAACAGATTGTATGCGCCATGCATGACCGGACCGACAAAATCGTTCAATTTCCAACCATGTCGGATGGCTGCAGCAACAAATTGTTTGGCTTTGAGCACAGCTGTAAATACCTCTTCACCTTTTGCCAAGTTTGCTGTTATCGCGGCAGCAAATGTACAGCCGGCACCATGGTTATACGTTGTATCAATTTTTTCCGTTTCTAAAAGGACATACTCTTTTCCATCATAGAACAGATCCACCGCTTTTTCATGATCCAAAGCTTTCCCGCCTTTAATAACAACATTTTTTGCACCGAGGGCATGAATTTTTTCAGCCGCTTTTTTCATATCAGCTACCGTTTTAATTGGACCTACTTTTGATAATTGCCAAGCTTCAAAAAGATTCGGTGTTGTAACAAGTGCCCTCGGTAAAAGAAGCTCTCGGGAAGCATCGACCGTTTCCGGTAAAAGGACTTCATCTTCCCCTTTGCAAACCATAACCGGGTCGATGACAACATTTTTTAAGCTGTATTGGTCGATATACTTTGCTCCAAGTTGAACAATTTCAACCGAACCGAGCATACCGGTTTTCATTGCATCCAAACCAACAGAAAAGGCACACTCCAATTGTTTATCCACGATATTCGCTTCAATTGGAAAAACATTATGTTTCCACCCTTCATTCGGGTCCATTGCTACGATTGATGTAAGGGCAGTCATGCCATATGTTCCGTGTTCTTGAAATGTTTTTAAGTCCGCTTGTATTCCTGCTCCGCCACTCGTATCTGATCCGGCAAGCGTTAATGTTTTTTTCAAACTCATTGCTGTTCCCTCCTAAATCAAATCTGGTAGTATAAAAATTTCTGCGTTTTTATCCCACTCTAAACAGGGTGTTAAAACTCCCTTGGTTAAACAAAGAAGATTGATGGGAATAGTATAACACTGTTTTTTATGTAAAATAAATAAAAATACTTATCGTTTTGAGGAAAAAAACATTATTTTGGCATAATCAAGGGGAGTTCGGTCATTCGTGATACTTGTTTTGAAAGGAGCATCTTCCTTGCGTCTTTTGTAATCTCTATTCTAAAATAAAAGTAAGCCAAGTAGTGAAGAGTGGAAATGTTTCATCATTTGCTTTCCTTTTGAAATATCGATCTTGTGTTTTTACTAGTCAAGTGAGATTTAAAAGGAGGTATTTGCATGAATCCAAAAATTATCATTGACCTGAACAAATTTACGGATAATCTTGATTATATTGGCAAAAAAATGAAAGCAAAAAGTCTAACGTTAACTCATATAACCAAGGTATACGCCGCTGATCCGAAAATTGTCAAGGCAGCGGACGAAAACAAATATGTTGATTATCTAGGCGATGCTCGAATTGAAAACATTAAAAATTATCCCCAAGTCAGTAAACCAAAAATACTTATTCGTATTCCGATGCATAGTGAAATAGAGGATGTGATTCGCTATACTGATATTAGTTTCAATTCCGAAATCAGTACGATCCGTTTTTTAAACAATGAAGCAAAAAGACAAAAGAAGATCCATAAAGTTGTCCTCATGGTTGATTTAGGCGATCTTCGCGAAGGCTATTTTGATGTGAAAGAATTACATAAAGCGGTTGCCGAAATAGTGACCATGACAAATATTCAATTATTCGGGTTGGCTGTCAATTTAACCTGTTTTGGTGGCGTCATTCCTGATAAAGGTATTCTACAAAAACTTGTTGATTATAAAAATTCAATCGAGTCTTCATACGGCTTGTCACTGTCAATGATTTCCGGCGGCAACTCAAGCTCGCTTTATTTACTGGATAAAGACGGAATTCCTGAGGGCATTAATAATTTACGTTTGGGTGAAGCGATTGTCATTGGAAAGGAAACCGCTTTCGGACAATTTTATGACGAAATGCATCATGACGTATTTACCCTTTCAGCTGAATTGGTAGAAATAAAGGAAAAGCCTTCTGTACCCTTTGGAAATATCGGTATGGATGCATTTGGTCAAAAACCGGTATTTGTCGATAAGGGACAAATGCTCCGGGGAATTGTCGCAATCGGCAGACAGGACATTGATCATTTAGGTCTTGTTCCAATCGACAAAAGAATAGAAATCGTAGGGGCAAGTTCCGATCACCTTATTTTGGACTTAACAAAATGTAAAAAGGATTACAAAGTTGGAGATTCTGTGCGGTTTTATATGAATTACTCAGCATTACTTAGAGCTTTTACAAGTAAATATGTAAATCGGGCGTACATTCAACAACAATACAACACGCGGAACTTCTTTTACAAAAAAGGAGACAGGCCAATTGTACTTTGTCACCATTAACAAGATAGTGGGACTTTGTTCAACCTTTGGCAATTGAAATTATCATTGCACGATTGCTCTATCAATCTGCCAAAATACGACAACCTGTCTTCTTAATCAAATTGTTGGACCGTAAATAAATCATAATAATGACCTTTTTTTGCCATCAATTCATCGTGCGTTCCTTTCTCGACAATTTTTCCATGCTCGATAAGGACGATACAATCAGCATGGGTAATTGTCGACAATCGGTGGGCAACGATTAAAGTTGTCCGATCTCTCGCTAAATTATCCAATGCTTCTTGGATCAAGTGTTCACTTTCCAAGTCTAGTGCGGAAGTGGCTTCATCCAATACAATTATTGGCGGATTTTTCAAAAAAACTCGAGCGATCGCGATTCGCTGTTTTTGCCCACCAGATAATTTCACCCCCCTTTCCCCGACCTTTGTATCGAATCCTTGAGGTAAATTCATAATAAAATCGTAGGCATTGGCGAGTTTTGCAGCATGAATCACTTCCTCATCTGATGCATCCGGTTTCCCCAATAAAATATTTTCTTTTACCGTATCACTGAATAAAATGTTGTCCTGGAGAACCATTCCAATTTGATCCCGCAAGTCCTTCACTTTCAAATCACGAATATCCGTACCATCAAGTAAAATACTTCCTCCCGTTACATCATAAAATCGTGGAAGCAAACTGACTAAAGTTGATTTGCCACCCCCACTCATTCCAACAAAAGCAACCGTTTGTCCCTTTTTTATTTGTAAGTTAATATGTTCAAGAACGGGGCGCTCCGTTTCTTCATAGGCAAAAGAAACCGAGTCAAACTCAATATTTCCCTCCGTTTTCTTAATCGGTTTTGCATCTATCTTATCAACGATGTCATACTCTTCGTCCAGCAAATGAAAGACGCGATCCATTGATGCAATTGCTTGGGTTAATGTTGTCGATGAGTTGACGAGTCTTCGAAGTGGATTGTAGAGTCGGTCTATATAACCAATAAAGGCAACCATTGTACCAACCGTTAAATTCCCCAGAATGACTTCATAACTCGCAAAAGCAATTATCAAGAGCGGTGAAATATCCGTAATCGTATTGACAACAGCAAACGCTTTTGCATTCCAGCTTGTATGTTTTATCGCTCGATGTAAGAAATTGTTATTCGTTTTATAAAATCGTTTTTTCTCATGTTCTTCAATGGCAAAACTTTTAATAACGGAAACGCCTTGAACACGTTCATGCAAATATCCTTGAACTTCAGCTAAAGCTTGTGATCGTTCCCGAGTTAACTTCCTCAAATTCCCAAAGAAGTATTTGACGGAAAAACCATAAAACGGAAACATAAGTAAGGAGATTAATGTTAATTTTACATTCATTGTGAACATAATCGTTATTGTAATCAGAATAGTCGTCAAGTCTATCCATACATTCATAAGACCGGTTACGACAAAATCCTTCGTTTGTTCGACATCGTTTATGACCCTGGAAATAATTTCTCCTGTCTTCTTATTTGAATAATACTTCAATCCCAGTTTTTGCAAATGTGCATATAATTTTTCACGTATATCAAATAACACTTTATTTGCCGTCCATTGAGCAAAGTATTGGCGATAATATTCTACCGGTGGACGTAAAAAAATAAAAATAAGGGCCATTAGTCCCATTGCTATCCCTAATTGGGAAAATTTTTCCTGTTTCGATAACGCTTCATTAACAATGACATCATCAATCAAATATTTCGATAGTAGTGGAATTAGTAATGGTATGGCGAATTTAATCACACCGATAAACAGTGTAGCAATGATTTGAACTCGATACGGTTTCACGAATTGCATGTACCGTTTGATACTCCCCATTTTTTTCTCTCCCTAAAAAATCATTCCACGTTATTCCAAACTAAACGAAAATGACTAAGATTGCTTCTTTCAAAACGAATCCGAAATAACCATTTATTGATTCGGTTCTTGTATCTTCAGTATTTCAAAAATTCATTTTTCACCACTTGATCAACATGGCGTGAAGAAACGATATCCTTTAATTGTATTGACAAAAAAATTCACGGACCTTTTTTTACCAACCGAATTCTTATTAAAAATTTCTATATGTTAAAAATCGTTCATACCATTGATCAACAAAATCCGGTGCAAACGGTCCCTTTTTTTGACGAATCCAATCAATTAATTTCTCCATATTTGCTTTCAAAATTTTATCGATAACATCCGGGTATCCCATTAATTTTCGGTGTTCTTCATATTCATCTTCATCAAGTAAAACATAAGTCATATCCGGAAATACTTTTATATCTAAGTCATAATCGATATATTTTAATGCTTCATCATCGAACACAAATGGTGAACTTAAATTACAATAATAGTGAATTCCGTCTTCTCGAAGCATGCCTAAAATATTAAACCAATATTGGGAATGGTAATAACAAATCGCCGGTTCTCTCGTGATCCAAGTTCGTCCATCTGATTCTGTTACCATTGTTCGATCATTTCCCCCAATGACGACTGTGTTTGTTCCTTTTAACACCGTTGTTTCTTCCCATATGCGATGAATATGTCCATTATGTTTATAACTATGTATTTGGATTGTTTCTCCTTCCATGGGAACTCCCATTTTTAATCCCTACTTTCTACATCCCGCTCAAGTTTTCTATCTGACAATAAAATAATTGTTTCCAATTTATATTCGTTATTTTTATATTATAACGTTTCAACCAAATTTTTAAAACCGGGATATAAAGAAAACTCGGGCGTCCGAGACTTTAGGCGAGAGCAGAGCCGCAAGAGCACTTATGCGTTAGGAAAGTAGAAATTAAAAAATTTCTACTTTCCTATTAGCCAAAAAAGGTGCTCCGATAATGAAGCACCTTTTGGAACTTATAAGGGGTTGGTTCTTTATGGTTCACCCTAGATGTATATGTGATGTATATGTTATGAATTTTTATTTTTTTTAGCCTCTGCTTGTTGATTTTGACGACGTACTTCTTGTGCATTCGTTTCACTAGCAAACTCAGTACCAAATTGACCTTGTCCACCTTGTGCAGATTGAGCATTTTGTTGTCTTACTTTTTGTACATTCGTTTCACTAGCAAACTCGGTACCGAATTGGCTTTGTCCGCCTTGTGCAGATTGAAAATTTGTACCAGCTTGTGTTTTATTGTTTTTTGCCATCTGTTATCACCTCCACGTTCTTAACATATCCAAGTGGAGGGATAAGTATCCAAAGATTTTGTGGAAATTTTTGGTATCACCAATTAATTGACGATTTCACTTTTCAAATAACCAAAAGTTTATTTTTCCGGCATTTCTATTCCTATAGAACGCATTGAAAAATACGGTAATGTTTTGTTCATGAAACATCCATGGCAAAAAATCATTCAAACTAACAGTGATCTTCCACCGTCAACGATCAACGTTTGCCCACGAATCATGGATGATTGATCGGATATGAAAAACATAATTGCATTGACCATATCATCCATCTCCACCATTCTTCCGGCCGGCGTGTTTTTTCTGGCATCTTCCAGCAATTTCTCTCGATTTGGGAAATGTTGAAGTGCTTCTGTATCTATCGCACCCCCGGAAACGGCATTCACAACAATATTTTTCGGTGCCAATTCAACAGCCAAATAACGGGTTAATGCTTCGAGGGCTGCTTTTGAAACACCAACAAGTGTGTAGTTTTCCAAATAACGGATGGAACCAATCGAACTAATACTGACTATTTTGCCGCCACCGTTCCGTTCCATTAATTTTGCCGCTTCTTGCGCACAAAACAGCAGTGCCTTACTATTTATATTCATTGTCCAGTTCCAATGAGTTTCTTCAATCTCCATTACCGGACGTAAAACACCGGAAGCTGCATTATTAATAAGGACATCCAGACGGCCAAATGTTTCATCAATCGTTTGAAACATTGCTTTGATTTTATCTACATCCCCTACATGGGCTCTGACAACAAGCGCTTTTCTCCCCATTTGTTCAATTTCTTTAGCCGTTTCCTCTGCAGCTGATTTACTGCGAACATAGTTAATGACAATATCATAACCTTCTTCTGCCAAGCGAAGAGCTGTTTTTTTGCCGATCCCGCGGCTGGCCCCGGTTACTAATGCTACTTTGTTCGACATATACTCATTCCTTTCTAAAGTAAATATTGTGGGACATTACATATGGACGCATACTTATATAGCGATCTTCTTTTTATACTCTTTCCACATCTTTTGATACGGAACCGGAAACGGATATTCATCTACTTCCTCAAAAGCCACAACTTTCATATTTTGTGGCAACTCCCCCTTTACCAAGCCGACAAATGCATGAATCTTCCATGTTAAATGGGAGAACACATGCTCAACAACACATAATGGTTCCAATAAATCCACATTTGCCCCATACTTGTCCAACCATTCATTTTCAAAATCGATAATCATATTTTTCTTTCCGCTAATAACTTCTTCGTTTGGAAATTCCCAAAGACTTGCCAACAATCCTTCATCAGGGCGTTTACGAATAACGACTTTTCCTCTTTCATCCAGCAAAATTGCTGCAACATACTGAACGGTCCTTCCCTTTTTCTGTTTGCTTTTTACCGGAAGCCTCGTTTCTGTACCATGTTGAAAGGCACGGCAATGGTCACGAACCGGACATAACAAACAGTCCGGTGAAGTCGGTTTACAAATCAATGCACCGAGTTCCATCAACCCTTGATTGAAACTGGACGGATCTTCACGGGAAATGATCTCTTCCACTAATTCTTCAAAAAGCTTTCTTGTCCTTACCTTTATAATATCATCCTCAATTTCAAAAATCCGGGATAATACCCGCATCACATTGCCGTCAACAGCCGGAATCGGTTTGTTATAAGCAATACTTAAAACGGCTCCGGTCGTGTAAGGTCCGACCCCTTTTAACTTACTGAACGTTTTTTTCTCATCAGGGACAACCCCGCCGTATTGAGTTTGCACCTCCTTTACCGCTGCTTGTAGATTTTTCACACGTGAGTAATAGCCTAATCCTTCCCACGTCTTCAACAGCTCTTGTTCATCCGCATTAGCTAATGCTTCGATATTCGGATATTTCTCAATAAAGCGGTAAAAGTAAGGGATCACCGTATCGACCCGGGTTTGCTGTAACATGACCTCTGAAACCCAAATCTTATAAGGGTCCTTATCTGCACGCCACGGAAGGTTCCGCTTTTCCTCTTGGAACCATTCAATTAAAGATTTTTGAAATTCCTCTATGTTAAAATTTTTTAAAAGTACGGATACTCTTTCATTCACAGCTTGTCCTCCACATGATAAAATCTGATTAAGAGTTGGTTAAAATAAAATTTGTATATAATGCGTTCTTTGAATTATGCTAAAAATAATCATATCATTTTTAATAAAATTAAGCAGAGTTTATTATTCGCACAAAATTTATTTGATATGGTACATATATTAATCGTATGCTTGTCATCTAAAGAGTTATCATACTGGAGGTATTTTTGTGGATACTGGTACACATTTTGTCATGGGTATTGCCCTTGGTGGATTGGCCACCATTGATCCGGTTGTATTCAATCATCCTGATACCTATCAATCCGTTTTGATCGCAACGATTGTCGGTTCACAAATTCCGGATATTGATACAGTATTAAAATTACGTAATAATGCGATATATATCCGAAATCATCGCGGTATTACTCATTCAATTCCCGCAGTTGTTTTGTGGCCGTTCATCATAGCCTTACTATTGTATTTATTTTATCCTGAAGTTAATCTGCTGCATGTTTGGTTATGGACTTTTCTTGCTGTTTTCTTGCATGTATTTGTTGATATTTTCAATGCCTATGGGACCCAAGCTTTACGTCCGTTTTCCTCCAAATGGGTTGCACTCGGTTGGATTAACACGTTCGATCCGTTTATTTTCGGCATTCATGCACTCGGTATCGTATTCTGGATATTCGGAAATGATCCAAGGGTAATCTTTTCTACTATGTACATTGTCTTGATTGGCTATTATTTGTACCGGTACTCTATAAGGAAAACATTAGTATCTGTAATTAAAAAACGAATTCCCGATACAGAACAAGTCATCTTAAGTCCAACGATGAAATTTTTTCAATGGCGTATTGCCGTTATTACCAAAAACAAATTTTATGTTGCCTACGCTTATCAAAGCAGTTTTACAATCGTTGATGAATTTGAGCGAATTCCTTTACCGGATACACCGGTTATGAATACAGCTATTAAAGATACTAATGTCGCCGCCTTCCTTTCTTTTTCACCGGTTTATCGCTGGGAAATAGAAGAAGGAATCCGTTATATTGAAGTTCGCTTTATCGATTTACGCTATCGCAGTAAAGATCATTACCCGTTTTTTGCTGTTGTTAAGATGGATCATAATATGAACATTCTAACTTCATATACCGGTTGGATTTATAGCAAAGAAAAAATTCGCAAAAAGCTGGAAATCCTTCCCCAATAATTCCCTGAAAAATTGTCGTAAACGAAATCTTTTTTTAGCCATACTATTAGTGCGTATTATTTGCGCACTATTTTTTTCTGTTTAGTTTAACGTGATTTGTCAAAAACTCTATACCATTATATGTAAATTTACTGTTTCCGACAACTGGTACGGTAAATAGCATCCTTATAGGAGGAATAGCGATGGTGCGTAACAAGGAAAGAGGGTTCCCCAATCAAAAGGACCAAAAATTGGAAGGAATGCCCCGTGCACAAGCAAGATTTGCCTCATTAAGGGCAGACGGGACGATCAATACAAGACCACAGGAACGGATGCACGCCTCAAATCAAAGAGAAAGAGACGATTCATAGCTCTTGAAAACGGAAACGGGAGTCCAGGAAGTGCGGGCTCCCTCCAGTTAATCTTCATGCTCATCTTTTACTCCACTATGCTGCTTCTATATAAATCAGCCCGTCCAGTAAGTTTAGTACATTTTTTTACTTTTTCCAAAAGCGAAATCGGAATTCCTTCTTCTTTTCCTTCACCATTCAGACGATTTCCCCAAGCAAAGAAACCTTTCAAATATTTTATTCGGAAGTACGTATCCGGTTCATTACGCAGTCGATAGATTTCACCCTTTTTAAAATCTTCCGGGTTCAGTAAATAACACTCAGCCATCAAAGCTTTCCTTTCAAGCACGGCAAATTCATTTATAATACCGAGCTGCTCTGCTTTCCTTGCCTGCTCCCTTAAATGTGCAATTTCTTGTTTCAATTCAATTTCCGACATTTCACTATACCTTTTTTTAGTCATTGAAAACACCTTCCACATCATTTTTTGTCTTTTTTTCTGTAAACGTGCTAATACATTCTTTATTCATGATTATTTATGTCAATTCCATCAAGAAATTTTTCAATATCAGCAAGTTGGAATCCTTTACGATAAAGAAATTGCTTAACTTTCATAATCCTTTTTTCAGGTGGTACTAGTCGATATTTTTTCAACGCTTTCTCACCTTGAATTTGAATCGTTTCTTCATCACGGTGATCGGGAACATTTTCCAATGCAAGTGAAACGGCTTTCTGAATCGTTACCTGTTCAAACCCTTTCCGGACTAAAAAAATACGCAAATGACTGCTCAACTGCTTAGTGGAAACTGTTTTATTTTTCAATATTTGTTTTTCACAAAGCTTAACTGCTTTTTCCAGTTTTTCTTCATTCGTAAAAAGCGCCAATGATTCATCAATGATACTCGGATGGATTCCTTTTTTCCGCAGACCTTCTTTAATAACATTCGGACCTTTATCCGAGGTATTGATTTGTGTTTTTACAAAAGCAAGTGCAAATTCCCGATCATCTAAATATTTTTGATTCAAAAGGCGCCCAATCACTTCTTGAATTACATTTTCCTCATAACCTTTTTCCTGTAAATGTTCTTTAACTTCTTTTATCGATCTCATGCGGAATGATAAGTAATGAACAGCTTGAATGTACGCCTTTTGTATTTCCTCATTATAAAAAATTTCCGCAAGTTGTTGTTCATCCAATTCTTTCCCTTTTCGTAAATCATATTTTATTAAAATATCCTCACTGACACTAAAGGCGTATTGACCATCTTTTCCATCGTCAAAAAACACATTATAGCGATCCGTATTTCTTTTCTGAACGGTAATCTTTTTTATGATTGGCAGGATGAACACCTCCATTCATGTTTCTTTAGCACAAATGTATCATAAAATAGAAAATTTGTATGCAATTTCGCTCGTCTACGTATGCTTTGCCGGGGAATGGAAAAACTAAAAATATAGTGTGTACACGAAAACACGGAGGTGTAAAAGCGATGGCTAATCCAAAGAAAAACCGGGGAGAAGAAAAGAAACAGTTGAAAAAAGCACAGGAAATTATTTATGGTCGCGATTTTAAACGAGCTGACAGAGCTGCCCGGGAATAATAACAGACTTGCTAACACTTACCTGTCATATTCGCGAGTTACTTGGCTAATCTAAAAGATGAAGATCATTTATCTTCAAAACTCCTGACGAAAGGGGTCTCAACATGGGACGAGCTCGTGGACAAAGAACTCGCGACAAAAATAAAGCAAACTTACCTCAAGTTCCGAAAAATATGAAGTCAGATGGTCTTGATATCGAGTATGCACAGGAATTGGCGGACTTGCAAGACCGAGAAGCTATTGCGCGATCCAATGCAGCCGACAGTCGGGTAAAAGCGCGAGGAAAAAGAAAATAAATTGACTCGTGAGCCAACTTTTCGTTTTTCAAAAATTATCTATTGCTAAACAATCATAAATAGATTTTTTAGGAACTCTTCTTCATCTGAAGGGTTCCCTTTCTTTTGCTCCTATTACATCTCACCCTTCCTGCGATAAATTTTAACGCGATTAAGAAAGTGCAAGGCGCCCGCTTAGCGTCGTACATCTTGGCCGGCTTAAATCGCACCCTCCTGTTGCAATGCCGGCCCCACTTTACCTTTTGTCATAAAAAAACTTAACACATGATCCGTTAGTAAAAACGGCGACTGCCAAGCCTTTAGGCGAAGGCAGAGCCGTAGTCAGCGAAAAAACATTTTCGCATGCGAGGTAATGCTACCGAAGCCTCTCTAGTTGTAGCATTTTGCACTTATACTTATACTAAAATTTCCAACAACGTACAATCTTTCCTGGAAATTTATACTTTCTGGTGTAAAAAAGTAGCCAGGTTTTGTGGCTACTTGAAAGGAAATCTTGGTTAAACAGCTTCTTCTTCTTTCTTATACCCGTCTTCCCAAAAATCAGCATTCTTCACACCAAGTTTTGTTGAATTATATTCCGGGTCAAGACCTTGCTTTTTCTGTTCTTCATAATCTTTTAATGCCTGAATGGCCGGTTTGTAAAGGAATACTAAGCCGATTAAGTTAGTCCAAACCATGAAGCCGAGACCAATGTCACCCAATGTCCAAGCCAGTGTTGAAGTCCTGACCGTACCATAGAAAGTTGCCGCAATCATAGCTATTTTTAAAATCATCATCGGAATTTTTAAATTACGGCCTTTAAATAAGTAAACGACATTCGATTCAGCAATATAGTAATAAGCCATAATAGTTGTAAAGGCAAAAAAGAACAGAGCTATTGCAACAAACGGTGAGCCGAAACCAGGTAATTGACTGTCAACGGCCATTTGTGTATAAGCTGTCCCTACTTCTACACTATCACCGATATTATTGACAATAAGCGTTGACTGGTCAGATTCATATACATTATAGGAACCAGTAAATAAAATCATAAATGCAGTTGCGGAACATACGAGCAATGTGTCAATATAAATCGAAAACGCTTGAACCAATCCCTGTTTTGCAGGATGAGATACTTCAGCGGCACTGGCAGCATGCGGTCCGGTTCCTTGTCCTGCCTCATTCGAATAAATTCCGCGCTTTACTCCCCACGCGATGGCACTTCCTAAAATACCGCCAAACAATTGATCAGCACCAAATGCACTAGTAAAAATCAATTTAAAAACGCCCGGAACAGCTTCAATATTCATAAAAATGATTACGAGCGCAACAAGAATATAACCAAGAGCCATAAATGGAACAACCAATTGGGCAACATTGGCAATCCGTTTAACTCCCCCAATAATGATAACACCTAATAAAACTGCTAAAAAGATCCCCGTAATCCACGGACTAATCGAAAATGCATTATCAAACCCGGCAGAGATGGCATTTGATTGAACCCCCGGCATAAGAACAGCCATTGCTAGCAAACCGGCAACCCCAAAAATCATTCCTGCCCAACGACGATTCAAACCTTTTTCAATATAATAAGCAGGACCGCCGCGATACTCACCATCGACTTTTTCTTTATAAATTTGGCCGAGCGTAGATTCTACATATGCAGTCGCAGCTCCGAAAAAAGCGATTAACCACATCCAAAAAACAGCACCGGGACCACCATAAGCAATTGCCGTTGCTACCCCTGCAATATTCCCCGTACCGACACGACCGGATAAAGCTAAAGATAATGCCTGAAATGAGGAAATTCCGGATTTTGAACTTTTTCCTCTAAACATTTGTTTGATCATGTCCCCAATTAATCGTACTTGGGCAAATTTCGTCATTAATGTAAAAATAACCCCAGCTGCAATACAGAACACAATCATTGGTGTACTCCAGAGCCAGCTATATAACGTATTAATAAAATCAGCCATTGCACTACCCCCTTGTTTTTATAAACAATACTTTTTCAAAAAATTAGAAACTTGGCGATATAATAGATTATTATAATTTATCATTTGTTATAAGACAATATGATTTTCAAATATATTTATACTCTTCTACATATTGGAAAATATCCCCAAAAAGAAAAGAGGATTTTAATTGATGGCGGAAACGGTCAAACTGAACTGCAAAAGACATACTACAAACGAATTAATTTGGAATTATCTTTCACTTCTTTTCAAATAAGAAAACTAGGGCGTCTATGCCTTTAGGCCACATGTGATGCGTAAGTTCACCGAAAAAATATAAAATTTTTTCTGGTACGATGTATTCGTTGAAAAAGACATTGCTTTTTCAACTACGGAGCCTATACTTTCGGTTCTTCATAGCCTTTCTTGTGAGCTTATACTTTTTCTCACTACTTCGAATTCGCATCTCTGCTGAAAATTTATAATTCTTAACATAGAACACAAGCTAAAAGCACCACAACCTTATGACAACACTTGTGTGACCAACATCCTTTCCTCCCTAGCAATCATGCATTCTTCATACCTTATTTTAAATACGTCAATGTTTTCCCGGAAATACCAAATAGTATAGATAATATTGGAGATAACCAACAAAAAATTGCAAAAGGAATATAGCTCAAAACCGGCACTTCAAGCATACTCGTAATAAAAACACCGCAAACACTCCATGGCACAAGCGGATTAATTACTGTACCAGCATCTTCTAATACACGGGACAAGTTTTTGTTTGCCAAACCAACCTTAGCAAATTGGGACTGGAACGATTCGCCGGTAAGTAAAATCGCCAAATATTGCTCACCAATCATGACATTTAGGCCAATTGCAGTCATTGCTGATGCAGTAATCACACTTCCGACATTATTTAAAAGGCCTGCAATGGATTCTATAAGTCGCGGGACAATACCAAGCGTAAAGAGCAGACCACCCATTGCTAAAGCAAGCAAAACCAGGCTTACCGTAAAAAACATGCTGCTGACGCCACCCCTTGTCAGCAGTTCATCTAGTGCTGTATTTCCGGTTTCTGACACATAGCCGTTAAACAAAACATTAAGTAAGTCTCCAATTGGCAACATTTGATTAATAAAAGAAAGAACAACGGCCAAAAGTGAACTTGCTGCCAAAGAAAGAATCGCAGGGACATTTTTTATCGAAAGGACAATTAATAAAACTAGAGGCAGCCAGCTATACCAATGAATTAGCCCTGTTGAGTACAATGAATCTTGAAAATGATTAATATTTGATAGATCCGCTTCCTCTACGGGTGGGGAAACAAAAATAAAAAAGAGCAATGACAATAAAAATGCCGGTACAGTTGTCCATCCCATATTACGAATATGTTCAAACAGATCAACTTTTACAATTGTCGATGCCAAATTGGTTGTATCGGATAACGGTGACATTTTATCCCCGAAAAAAGCACCGGAAACAATGGCTCCGGCTGTGATCGCCATAGAAAGGTCGATCGTTTGGGCAATACTAATAAAAGCAACACCGATAGTCGCGACTGTCGTCAGTGAACTGCCAATACTCACGCCGACAAGTGCCGTTATTACAAACACAATGGCATAAAAATAGTGGCTCGTGGCCAGTGAAAAACCTGTAGACACTAAAGTTGGAATGGTTCCACTAATCATCCAACTTCCGATCAATAAACCGATAAACAGGAGCAATATGACCGCCCCAATACCTGCCATTGCTCCATTAATTAATCCTTCTTCCATTACTTTAAAAGGGATTTTCCTCAATAAGCCATAAAATAATAAAAAGATAATAACCACTAAAATGGGGATATGTGGTGCAGCCTCGAATTTAATGATGCCAAAACTTAGTAAGAAAATACTTATTGCCGAAAGCAGCACAGCTTCTACTACAGATGGAGTATAATAGGTTTTTTTTATATTCATGCTGTTCCTCCTGAGTCGTAATTCAAATTATAATGCTACAATATTTACTTTATCACATAAAAGCGTTTAAGTGCTAAAGTTATATTTTAATATAATTTTATCTTTACAAATTGTCAAGAAGGCGTTTTTTCTCATAATTGGCAGGGTTAGCTTGTGGTTACGCGGTTGCTTGGGTTGAGCCGATTTCTCCTTGGTAGTCACTGCCAGCCCGCGAGATAGGTCTCCCCTGGTCCGCGAGATTGGCTTTATCCAATATAATGGTTCTTATAGACAAAATGTGAGGGAAATTTACTAAAACTGTCCATTAAAACAGCTCTATTAGACAAAATGCAATGCCAATCAACTAAAACTGTCCATTAAAACCACTCTTTTGGACAAAATTCAAAGCCAACCTCCTGAAACTGTCCAATAAAATCGTTCTTATGGACATATTACGAGGGCAACCAGCCGAAACTTACGGACAAATTGAGCAGCGATAAAAGGAAGAACGGTCTCGAAACGCTCTAGAACAAAAGAAGCAACAATAGAAGAACAAATATCCCCGAGATTGACTCTCGGGGACAAATGAAGAGGGGTTGAATTCAATCCGAATACAAAATTGAATCTACAAACTGGTTTTAACCACTTCATTTTTTTCTGCAGATTCAAAAATAATTTCCATCAGCTTTAATACACGCAGTACTTCGTGATTTTTAACAATGGCTTCGGTACGACCTTCAATAACTGATACAAGGTTATCATAAAAATCTTGAGATAATACGGAAGCTGCCGGAAGATTTACCATTGTAGTTGCTTCCTCTGATGGAGGGGCCATCGTCTTCGTTAAGCCCTGCCCTGCTTTAATCGGCTTCGGTGCAGAAGCTATGATATCTTTATTTTGTTTAACAATTTTTCCGTTAAGACCCCAATCCTCGATAATGGCGGTTCCTTCTGTTCCTTTTAAATACCATCTCGGCAGCGAGATAAAGTTCGTTGTTCCTACTTCTACAAGTGCGGTTATTCCATTGGCAAAAGTCAAATAGGTTTGGAAGCCATCATCCACCTCATCGCCCAGTACATAACTTAAATTTGCATATACACTCGTAACCGGGCTATGAATCATAAACAACAGCTGATCAAGCAGGTGAACGCCCCAATCCAACACCATGCCGCCACCGTTTTTCTTTAAATGGCGCCAATCACCCGGAATCCCATTGGCACCATGGACACGGGATTCAATATGAAAAATTTCACCCGTCATTTTTTCATTATATATTTTTTTCACGGTTAAAAAATCCTCATCCCAGCGTCGGTTTTGGTGAACCATAAACACTTGTCCGGTTTCCTCAGCTACCGTCATAATTTCCTCTAAATCACGGGCATAGATCGTTACAGGTTTTTCGCAAACTACATGTTTGTGAGCTTTTAAAGCTTTTATTGCAATTTCTTTATGGACGTCATTTGGTGTTGCAATTAATACAATATGAATCGACTTATCCGAAAGCAAGGCATCCAGACACTCGTACACCTGCAGCCCCTTTGATAGTGCCACATCATTTCTTTCTTGCTTAATATCAAAAATGCCTTTCACATGAATTTGCGGATTACTTTTAAGCAAATGGTCGACATGGTAGCTGCCCATGCCGCCATAGCCAACGACTGCTAAATTGTATGTTCTCGTTGTCATAGAAGCCTCCTCTTATGCCCACCACATATCAGCAGGTGTTTCACGAATGATCACATCTTTTAAGTTTTTAACGGCACGATTGAAGCCTTCATCAATGGACATTAATGGGTCTTCATGCTCAATACTTACAACATAGTCATACCCATAGGTACGTAAGGCACTCATCATATCCGACCATTCTTGCATACTATGACCACAACCGACACTTCTAAATGTCCAGGCACGGGTTTGTACATTTCCGTATGGTTGCATATCTGTTAGGCCATACATGTTGACATTATCCTGGTCAATATACGTATCCTTTGCATGAAAATGGTGAATGGCTCCTGCTTTTCCTAAAATTTTAATAGCGGCAACCGGATCGATACCTTGCCACCACATATGGGACGGGTCTAAATTGGCACCGATCGCATCACAAGTTAATTCACGCAATTTCAACATGGTATATGGTGTATGGACGAGGAAACCGCCATGCAATTCAAGGCCAATTTTGACATGATGTTGTTGGGCAAATTCGCCAATTTCTTTCCAATACGGAACTAATTTATTTTCCCATTGCCATGTTAAAATATCGGCATATTCCGTTGGCCAGGCAACAACCGGCCAATTTGGCTGTTTAGCATCCTCGCTGTCTCCCGGCGTTCCTGAAAAACCGTTTACGACTGGCACACCTAACAATGATGCGAGTTTAATCGTTTTGCGCAGCGTTTCATCCGATTGTTTGGCAAATGCTTTATCAGGCGAAAGCGGATTGCCATGACAACTAAAGGCACTGATGGTTAAACCTCTGGCAGTAACCGCATTCAAATAATCTTTTCGTTTATTTTCATCTTCTAAAAGCTCATCTAATGGACAATGGGCATTTCCCGGATAGCCTCCTGTTCCGATTTCAACTGCATCCAGACCGGAAGCCTTCACATGATCCAGCATTTCTTCAAAGGATTTATTGGAAAATAATACGGTAAATACACCTAATTTCATTGAAAAACCTCCTAAAATTAATTTTCAGACAAACAGTGGGACCCGTTCAAAAATCAACATCACTATGGGAGTCGTTGGGTCCATTATGTTTATTGAAAAATTACAATATGACAATCCGCTTTGTTTCTTGTGATTCGATGGCTGCTAAGATAATTTCCAACGATTTTTTCCCTTCTTCACCGGTAATAAGTGGCTCTTTGTCTTCTAAAATACATTCAACAAAATGATTAATAACATGGGATGTCGTCTGGCCGCCTTCTTCATTGGTTTGGATTCTGCTTAATTGATGTTTGACAACCTCGCCGGTACGATATTGTTCGATTAACGAATACTCAGGATCAGCTTCCAGTTTCAAAATCCCATTTTCTCCATAGATGACCGTCGAGTTATCATCACTTCCTGCTGTATATGCCCAGCTAGCCGTCAATGTACCGATGATGCCGCTTTCTGTACGTAACACACATACTGCATTATCATCTACTTCAGAATAAGATTTTGCATTTGTTTCAATGAAGCTTCCAACTTCTTTAAATTCACCAAGCAAATACCGCATTAAATCGGCTTTATGTACACCAAGGTCGCCCATTGCCCCGATAAAGGCTTTTTCTTTATTAAAAAACCAACTGTCTTTACCGTCTGCACTCCAGCCTTCCGGACCACTATGACCAAAAGTAGTTTTAAAACTGTATATTTTGCCCAACTTGCCGCTCTCAATAATTTCCTTTGCTTTTTGATGAGATGCCACAAAGCGTTGATTATGAGCAATCATTAATTTCTTTCCGTTTGCTTTTGCCGCTTGGATCATCGCCTCTGCTTCTTCCCTTGATGTGGCCATCGGTTTTTCACATAACACATGTTTGCCGGAATTCAATGCAGCAATGGATACCGGTGCATGCAAATAGTTAGGCAGGCATACACTGACAGCGTCCACCTCTTTTAGCTTCAGCACCTCTTGGTAATCTGTAAAAGCTTTTGCACGATATTGGGCAGCCATTGTTTCGGCTCTTTCCGGAACAATGTCGCAAACCGCTACAATTTCTACATTGGCATTCGCAGCGTATTCCGGTAAATGCCGATATTTTGCAATACTTCCGCAGCCAATGACACCGATTTTTAATTTACTCATATGCCAATTCCTCCCGTTTGCTTTTTTCATGATTCATCCCATTTATATAGGGACGTATGAACTTGCTTCAAATTACAAAATTTTCCTTTAAAAGAAAAAGATTTCTTTACGTCAATGTTTAAATAAGGCGATTTCGTTTTTCATCTCTACAAGATGGAAAACATCATATATCTAGTTTTCTATTTGTTTAGATAAGGCAATTTCGTTTTTAAATAGTTCAAGCTCATTTCAATACTTTCGAAAGGATCACGCTGACAAATATCCTGCTCCACAACCCACCAGTTTATGCCGGCTTTTTCGCCCAGCGATAAAACGGTCTCAAGATCAACGCCGCCTGTCCCCAATTCGGCAAAGCTTTTTAACTGATCGGTTGTCATATCTTTTAAATGAACAATAGGTACCCGGTTCATATATTTTTCAATCCATTCAACCGGATTTTCCCCCGCCTTCTTCAACCAGTAGATATCGAACTCGGCAATAACTGACTGTGCTCCATCTAATATCGTTTCTAATACGGTTTTCCCATTATTCAGCCGTTCCAATTCAAAATCATGGTTATGATAACCGAGGACAAGACCTTCCTCTCTAACTCGTTCACCGGTATCCTTTAAAAATGAAATCAAACCCTGATAGGCTGGTTCATTCCGTTCATCCGGCATTAGGAACGGGCAGATAATATAAGTGCTTCCTAATGTTTTTTGCTCCTCTATTACCTTAGTTAAATCATTTTTCAACTCCTGAAGCGGAACATGACTTGATGAAGCCTTTAACCCCAGCCGATCTAATAAGTTGCGTATCTCTTTTGCTGATCTGCCATAAAGTCCGGCAAACTCAACCCCGTCATATCCCAATTCCGCTACTCTTTTTAATGTTCCTTCAAAATCTTTCTCACACTGTTCTCTTAATGTATATAATTGGACGGACACAGGGATTTCCTTCATAAACATCACTCCTCGGATAAAATTTTTTCAAGCGGTTTTGCATTTCCGTAGACCGGGTAACTGCGTTTAACCGGCTTTGCCCACTTCACGGCATTGATAATAACCTGTTGAACTTGTTTATGATAATAGGTCGGATAAGTTTCATGTCCCGGACGGAAATAAAAGATTTTTCCATTTCCCCGCTTAAATGTACAACCACTCCGAAACACCTCCCCGCCTGCAAACCAGCTTGTAAAAATGACCTCATCCGGTTCCGGAATATCAAAGTGCTCCCCATACATTTCTTCGTGGTCAATTTCGATATATTCGGGGATTCCTTCAGCGATTGGATGACCTGGACTAATTACCCATAATCGTTCTTTCTCCCCCGCTTCCCGCCATTTTAAATTACAGCTTGTTCCCATTAGCGATTGAAAGATTTTTGAAAAGTGACCGGAGTGAAGTACAATTAAGCCCATACCGTTTAATACCCGCTGTTTCACTTTCTCCACGATTTGATCATCTACCTCATGATGTGCCATATGTCCCCACCAAATCAAAACATCGGTATGATCTAATACCTCACTTGTTAAGCCATGCTCCGGTTCATCCAATGTAGCCGTTTTCACACCAAACCCGGCCTCATGTAAAAATGATGCAATTTGGCCGTGAATTCCTTCTGGATAAACTGCTTTTACCTCCGAGTTGTGCCGCTCATGACGATATTCATTCCAAACAGTAACCCTAATCATCTCATTCTCTCCAATCAAAAAAGACCTAGTTTCTGTACATTTAGCATACAAAACTGTTAGGTCTTTTTCTTCCTGGAAAATTTATATGTTATTCCCGTATTTTGACTTTTTATATTTTAAAGGTGAAGTTCCAAATTTGGTTTTAAATAAATGATGAAATGTTTTGACACTGCTAAAACCGGCTTGTTCAGCCACTTCAATAATTGGCAGATCCTCATTTAACAACAGCCACTTTGCTTTATTTAAACGGTAATCATTTAAAAATTTCACAAAGGTTTGTCCTGTTAATCTTTTAAAATAACGGGAAAAATATTGAGCGTTAAAGCCCATATGGCGAGCGATGTCATCCAATGTAATTTTCTGTTGATAATATTCTTCAATATATGCAAAAATTTTACTTAAAGACTCAACAAATGATTTTGGGTTGGAAACCAGCTCCGATTTCAATTCATTCGGTGAAATATCTTGATAAACATTGCGATACAAAGTAACAATCATTTCATACATTTTTGCTTTGATGGCAAATAAATATCCCCTGTCTTTATTCACCATTTCTAAATAGATTTCTTGAATTAGCTCCTCGATTTTTTGTTTAATTTTTCCCGGCCATGAAAGACTGGACTTTTCAATGCCGTTAAAGATATCAAGCATGGAAAGCTCTTCGTTGTTGATTAATCTCATGTCTTTAAAAAATGAGATGTCAAACATAAGCACGATTCTTTCGCTATCGGGGGAGGAAAGATAGTAGTGGACCTCCCCACCATTAATAATTCTTACTTCCCCCTCCTGCATGGTGAAAATAGTATCATTGATCCCAACGTTCAGTGTTCCGTTTTTCACATAAATGATTTCTATTTCTTTATGCCAGTGGGGGAGCAATGTCATATCCCCACTATTTAAAAAGCAATCCATTGGAAATTCATTATGGTCCTTGCGAATTTCTAAATACGAGCTTCTCATCGGCAAAATCTCCAAATCAAGCGTTTTCCTTTTATCTTATCATTTTTTGAAACGAGATAGATGTTATTTCTGTGAGTTTTCATTTATATGTGTACCGTTCCTCGGGGGTTGTTCTTGTTTTGGCGTGGTACTGGCCGGCCAATAGCGCAAGAGCAAATGGATTATTCGACTCATCTTTTTTAAAATTATATTAAAAACAGAAGGATTATTCTAGTAAAAATCTAGCCTCGATATCTCATCAAGCAAGGGACAAAAGAATATAAAAATTTTATAGGCAGACCAAAAAAGTACGCACTTTTTGGCACTAAAAAACCCGCAGAAAATGCCTTAACAACGGGGCTTTCTGGGGTTTTTACTGTCAACTTAAGATTAGTCTAGTGAAAATCTAAGCAAACAATAGTAGTACAGCACTCATGATCTACTCTACAAAAATGGTTTTTAAAAAAAGGATTGAAACGGCGCCTCCGGATGAAGAATATCACCTATTATATCAGCCAAATCGTCCGGTAATATAATCTTCCGTCCGTTTATCACTAGGTGTTGAAAAAATTTTATTCGTTTGGTCATACTCAATAACTTCACCGTTCAGGAAAAATGCAGTTTTATCCGAAATCCGTGCCGCTTGCTGCATATTGTGGGTGACGATAATGATACTGAAGTTTTTTCTCAATTCTTGAATAAGTTCTTCCACCTTCAATGTTGAAATCGGGTCAAGAGCGGAAGTCGGTTCATCCATCAAGATAACATCCGGCTCAATGGCAAGACATCTGGCAATACAAAGTCGTTGTTGCTGACCACCTGACAAACCGTAAGCATTTTCCTTCAGCCGATCTTTTACTTCATCCCAAATGGCCGCCCCCCGCAAACTTTTTTCAACAATTTCATCCAGAATTTTTTTATCTTTAATGCCATGGATACGTGGACCATAGGCGATATTATCATAAATTGATTTAGGAAATGGGTTTGGCTTTTGAAAAACCATACCGACTCGGGTTCTTAATTCCTCTACTTCATAGTTTTTATCGAAAATGTTCCTGCCGCGATAGTATATTTCCCCGGATGTTTTTACGGCCGGAACAAGCTCGACCATCCGGTTCAATGTTTTAATAAAGGTTGATTTTCCGCATCCGGACGGACCGATAATAGCTGTAATTTCATTTTCAAAAATATCCAGATTAATATGTTTTAGTGCATGATTATCCCCATACCATAAGTTCAAATCCTTTGTTTGGTAAACCTCTTCTTTATTGACCTCTGGTTGCTCTATCATTAATTCTTCTTTCCTCATTTCAACCACAATTGCCATTATAAAAACCTCCTTTTTTAAAATACGTAAAGTTCACAAAACACCAATCTTCAAGCACTGTTAATACCGTTTGGAAAATTTATTTCGAATCATGATGGCGACCGAATTCATAACGATTAACAACGCTAATAATACGATAATTCCGGCTGCTGCCAATGCATGGAATTCATCTTGCGGGCGGGATGTCCAGTTGTAGATTTGCATCGGTAATGCCGTGAATTCATCAAAAACCGAATTTGGCAAAAAGGCTAAAAATAGTGGAATACCGAGAACAACAAGTGGTGCTGTTTCCCCAATCGCACGTGATAAGGCAAGGATGGATCCCGTTAATATCCCCGGTAAGGATGCCGGTAAGACAACCCGCAAAATTGTCGTCCATTTTGTTGCCCCCATGGCGTATGAGGCTTCCCTAAAACTGCTCGGCACAGCTCGGATCGCTTCCTGGGCAGATACGATAATCACCGGTAAAACTAACAAACTCATCGTCAATCCGGCTGCCAAAACGCTTTTACCGAAAGCAAAAGTGCGGACGAATAAAGTTAACCCTAATAAGCCATATACAACAGAAGGAACACCGGCCAAATTCGAGATATTGACTTGGATAAATGTGGTAAAACGGTTCTTTTTTGCATATTCTTCCAAATAAATTGCCGCACCGACTCCTAAAATCATCGTGACCGGTACCACAACCACCATCAGCCAAATGGTTCCATTTAGTGCCGTATAAATTCCGGCCTCTTCCGGTTTTCTGGATGGTAAACTGTTCATGAATTGCCAATCTAAGTACGGCAAACCTTGTATAAAAATTCGACCAAATAAAACCGCTAAAACAATGAGACATAATCCAGTTGCTAAAAGAAATAAATATTTAAAAAATGTATTACGAAATAATCTTGGTTTCATGCGACGAATGACTTGCTCCTGGTCAATCAGTTTCATTGGTGTATACCTCCTTGGCAAAGCTGCAGAAATTACGGCAAATGATCAGCAAATTAATAATCCTCCTTAACCCGGTTTGAAATCCACTGGGCAAGCAGATTCATGATTAATGTAAAAATAAAGAGTGCAAAACCGACCGCATATATACTGTAATAAATCGTAGTTCCGTAACCTGCATCACCTTGAGCAACTTGGACGATATAGGCAGTCATTGTTTGAACGGAACCGGTTATATCTAGACCAAGATTTGGTGTCGAACCTCCGGCAATAGAGACAATCATCGTCTCACCGATGGCACGGGAAATCCCAAGAACAATCGAAGCAACAATCCCGGATACGGCTGCAGGAAGAACAACTTTCAACGTCACCTCTAGCTTGGTTGCGCCTAAAGCGAGGCCCCCTTCTCGAATCGCTATTGGAACAGAACCTAATGCATCTTCGGAAAGGGAGGCAATTGTCGGGATAATCATAATCCCAATCACTATCCCCGGACTTAGTGCATTAAAAATTTCCAATGAAGGAATTATTTTTTGTAAAATTGGTGTGACAAATGTTAACGCAAAAAATCCATATACAATCGTTGGAATTCCGGCCAGCACTTCCAAAACCGGTTTAATAACTCTTCTCACTTTGTCCGATGCAAATTCACTTAAATAAATGGCCGCGGCAAGACCGATTGGAACTGCTACGAGGATGGCAATACCGGTAATCCTGAGTGTTCCGGATATTAACGGCATAATTCCATATTGACCAGGTTCAGAAAAAGGATACCAGGTGTTACCGGTAATAAACTCTTTTAATGAAACATCTTTAAAGAAGGCAAAAGTTTCAACAAGTAGTGTAAAAAGGATACCAAGTGTGGTTAATACAGAAATAATCGCTGTCAACTGTAAGATCACCGGCATGATCTTTTCGCTCCAATTTTTTCTTTGTCGTTTCTTTTTTGCGATCATTTCTTGAACCGATAATGTTGCAGCATATTTTTGCGAGGACATGTTGAAAACCCCTTTCATCCATAACATGTTGGGACAATCCTCCCAAATCGAAAAGCTCTAAACATGTTATCCTTTTTGCTTTATATCTCCGGGATTGTCCCACTTTGATTATTTTCTTTATTTTAAATCTTCAAGCGTTGATAAAGCTTTATCATATTTTTCTTTCGGCAAGCTGACATAGCCAACTTCTTCAGATAGGGTTCCTGCGTTTTCAAGAGCAAATTTTACAAAATCATAAACTTCAGGTTTTGACAAGGATTCATTTTTTACATAAATGTAAAGCGGACGGGAGAGTGGAGTGTATTTGCCGCTTTCAACCGTTTCATTTGTCGGTTCAACTGCTCCATTCCCGTTATCAATCGGGACTACTTTTAATTGATCTTTGTTTTCAGCATAGTAAGCATAACCGAAATAGCCAATGGCGTTTTTATCTCCGGTTACACCGGTAACAAGTGTGTTATCATCTTCTGACAAAGTGGCTTTTTCAACAATTGGTTTTCCGTCCAAAACAACTTCATCGAAATAATCAAATGTACCGGAGTCAGTACCCGGTGAATAAAATTTGATTTCTTCTTCCGGCCAGCCATCACGAATATCAGACCATTTTTTTGTCGTACCATCTTCCACCCAAATCTTTTTCAAATCATCAACTGTTAAATAGTCAACCCAGTCATTATCTTTATTCACAACGACTGATAAGCCGTCATAGGCAATTTCAAATTCCGTATATTCAATTCCTGCTTTTTCTAATGCCGCTTTTTCTTCGTCTTTTATCGGACGGGAGGCATTAGAAATATCGGTTTCTCCGGCAGCAAAGGCTTCAAATCCGCCGCCAGTACCGGACATACCGACAGAAACTTTTACATTCGGTTGATTCATATTGTATTCTTCAACGACCGCTTCCATAATCGGAAAAACAGTAGAAGATCCGTCCACTGCAACGGTTCCTTTCAGTTGTTGATCGGATTGTTCTGAAGCTTTATTTCCATTTGATCCTGATTCGTTTCCACTCGTTCCTTCTTGAGGTCCGCATGCAGTTAGTAGTACCGCTCCCGTGATGAGTGCAGATAATGCCAGTTTCTTATAGTTTTTCATTTTCGTTTCCCCCTAAGAAATTTGCTTGTTTATCTTACATAACTAACAATAAAGGGGAAAAATTAACTTGGTATAAATGGTTTGTTAAGGTTTGTTAAGATTCTGTAAATTTGTCGTTTTGGATGATTAATAAAAAAACATCGTGGAAATAGTAAATTTTTTGAAACCAACATGGACTTACAATCGTAAGTGTTTATATAGGATTTATTTTGAGAAGGGAGGATGAATATTGAAGAGGATTTTAAAACATTTGTTAGGCTCACACTCCAGCAGCAGACGAAGACATCATGCCCATTTTGGCAGCAGCAGTCGACACCGCCACGGCCATTCATCTTTTTTCGGTAGCAGCAGCAAACGTCGTTATAGTCACAACCCGTATAAGGGAAGCGACTATTTTAAAAGGAAAAAGTATCGCAGCAGTTCATAACTTTTCTATAGCGACATCGATATCCTCCAAAATTTCATTAATCGATGAATAAGGTACATCAATTCCGAGCAGCCGTTTTAGCAGATTGGTCGTTGAATGATGGAGTTGAAGCTCTTCTGTCCAGGGGAGGGCTTTTTTATGTTTCTTTTCAAAAGTTGTATATAGAAGGAATAATAATAGGTCGCCTAAATCATGATAATCATCTTGTTTCCTTTCTTCCTGAGTCTTTTTTGATTTTAAAATGGATGAGAGATTTCGTGCCACAAAATCTTCTTTTTCCCCGTAAGCCAGACCGAGATCAATTATAACCGGTTTTTCTTCTCTTAGCATAATGTTTGGAATTCTTAAATCACCGTGGTATATTTCGTGGCGATGGAGATACCCTACCGCTTCCGTCAACGCACGAATAAATTCCAATGCCGCTTTTCCATCGTACACACGTTTTTCTTCAAAAATTACTTCTTCCATATTTTTCCCGTCAATATATTCCATGACATAAAAATGTCCGAGATTACCTGAAAAAGAATGCAACAATTTTGGTAGTGCCTTATGGTTTAATTGTTCAAGCATGCAAATTTCCCGATTGAAAAGGGCAACTTCCTTTTTGAACTTTTGCTTAGTGGGACGCAGTTGTTTGACAGCAACCATTTGATTTTTTTGTAAATCTTTACATTTGTACACCAGACCAAAACTACTGGAACCGAGTAATTTGATAATTTGATAGCGGTTATCGATATGAACACCCGGTGCCAACGATTTATCAACAAAAAATTGAATAACTTTACGAATCGGACGGAACAAACTCAAGCCGGGGGCCCTCCTTTCCTATTCTGTGAAAAATGGTATATATTTAAAACTTACCAATTTGTTCGAGGATACACAAGAATTATTGTTTTTTAAAATACATTTTTCAAGTTGGTGGACAACTTTTGCTACCAGAATAGAGGTCACTGGAAAAACTGCGTAACAATCTTGCTAAACACCGTATTTAGATGTATCTCTGGGCTTTATCATACTATATATTGTGTTAGTAAATCTTTTTAAATAGTTTTTCAGTGGACTCACTAGAATACGACAAATATTTATGAAATGAATAAAAAAGAAACATTTATCTGGCAGTGGAAAAAACGTATAATGTATATAAGCATGATATACCCGTTTATATAGCGATAGCATTTTGTGAGGAAAACGGTGTAGACTATGGCAAGTGATTGTTATGTAAAAGTAAGCGTTTATAAGTATCGCTACTAACCTATTATTGATCATTCGTTTTTCAAATTGTTTATAATGAGTGGAATGTTGGTGAAATGAAAAACGAAAAGGGATGTGAATAGATGGCTGCAAAAAGAATTGTGATTGCCGGGACTGGAAGCGGTGTCGGCAAAACAACGATAACGATTGGACTTATGGCGGCACTGCGAAAAAGAAATTGGCAAGTTCAAGGTTTTAAATGCGGGCCGGATTACATTGATCCGACTTACCATACCGCCGTAACAGGCCGGCCTTCAAGAAATTTGGATAGTTGGATGTTCGGAAAAGATTTGTTAAAGGAAATTTATTTACGGGCAAGTGAAGACGCAGATATTTCCGTTATCGAAGGAGTAATGGGATTTTTTGATGGACATTCGCCGGAATCGGATGTAGGAAGTACAGCAGAAATTAGTACCCTTTTGAATTGCCCGGTAATTCTTGTTGTCGATTGTGGGAGTATGGCGAGGAGTGCAGCGGCTGTTGTGAAAGGGTTTCAAGCTTTTACAGAGAAGGCAAACATTGTTGGTGTTATCGCAAATCGTGTCGGTGGAGAGGGGCATTTTCACCTTGTCAAAACAGCCATTGAAAAAGAATGCCAAATTCCTGTCATTGGTTATGTAAATAGTGAGATTGATATATCTCTTCCGGAACGGCATTTAGGTCTAATTCCCTCTATTGAAAGAGGCGATTTAAACAGCTTTTTTGAAAAACTTGGTGAAATTGTTGCGAAAACGATTGATTTGAATTTACTGACTCAACTAGCAGAAGTACCGGCAATTACGAAGACAGGTTCTTCAATTTTTGATGTAAAGTGTGAAAAAAAGGTGAACATCGCCGTTGCAAAAGATGCGGCCTTTCATTTCTATTATCAAGAAAATTTGGATCTACTGGAATCATTTGGGGCAAAGCTTTCTTTTTTCTCACCGTTAAATGGAGAAACAGTTCCCGATAATGTGGACGGTCTTTATATTGGAGGAGGTTTTCCGGAACAATTTGCAAAAAATTTATCAGAACAAACAGCGGTTAAACAATCAGTAAAAATGGCGATAGCTGACGGAATACCAACCCTTGCAGAATGTGGTGGTTTTATGTTTTTAACAGAAGCAATTGAAACACATGATGGGAACCGATTTGAAATGGTTGGGGCGATTCCGGGAAAAACCGTTATGCAAAACCGATTAGCGGCAATTGGATATCGAGAAATAAAGGGGATGAACGGGAATCCTATTTTAACAGACGGATTAACAGCAAGAGGACATGAATTTCATTACGCTGTTTACATTCCAAGCAGGGATGTCCCTTATGCATATGAAACAGAAAGTACATATGGCAAAAAACACGAGGGCTACCAATCTAGAAATCTGGTTGCGGGATTTACCCATATCCATTTCGCCACCTGTCCGGAAATAGTTGAAAATTTTATAGCATTGTGCCGGACATGGAGATAGAAATTTATCTCACGGTTAATGTTTGTGCTTAGCAGTGAACAAAATACTTTTCTGTGATTATTTTTCAATGAAGGTATTGAGCGCATAATAAACAAACTACCTCCCTGTGGCGTGTTTATCAATGAAAGTGTTGAAATCGTTTAACGCATAATGTCTCTTTGTTACTGGTTGACAATCGTTGCACACGATTTTTAAAAATGATTGAATGAGGTGAGAACCTTGCGTATCGTTTCACTTTGTCCAAGTAATACAGAAATATTAGCTTGTCTCGGGTTAACCGCTCAGCTAATCGGTGTTGACCATTATTCTGATTGGCCGGCTGACGTTAAAAAACTGCCAAACCTCGGTCCTGATTTAAATATTAATATAGAGAAAGTGATCGAATTAAAACCGGATTTCATTGTCGGTTCTTTAAGTGTTCCCGGTATGGAAAAAGTTGTGGAACGTGTTAAAAGCTTAAATACACCTTTTCTCATACTCGACCCGCATCGACTGGGTGATATTTTTAATGATATTATTAAGGTAGGTGAGGCAACTGATCGTTATCAAAAGGCTTGCGATTTAGTAGATTGGATGAAAGAAAGGATTGAAGAAATCCGACAAAAATGCCCGAAAGCAAATCCGCCTCTTCGCCTCTATTGGGAATGGTGGCCAAAACCAGTCGTTTCTCCCGGTGGAAAAAATTGGCTCACTGATCTTTCGGAAATAGTTGGGGCAACAAATGTTTTTGCCGATATCCCGGAAGATAATGTGAAAACCGACTGGGCCGGAGTCGTAAAGGCAAATCCGGACTATACAATGGTTGTTTGGACAGGAATCCCGTTGAAGAATGTGAAAATCGAAAAAATCATCAACCGCCCCGAGTGGCGAGGGTATCCTTTTGCGAAAAGAGACAGGATCCATATTCTTGAAGAAGGCTGGTTTTGTCGCCCATCACCGCGATTAGTTACAGGTCTGGAACATTTAGCACATATTTTATATCCGGAAATTTTCCCTGAAGCCAAAAGTTTTATATAACCGGACTTTTGCTATTTTTATAGTGATGGGGAAAATTTGTTGTTATATGTCGATCCTTTACTTCAAAATTGGTTAATTGTGTAACTTGAGGTGCACGATCCTAAAGGCGGGTGGATTTTTCGTCGCCAAAAATAGGTGTTTTCCTACCTAAAATGGTGACGAGTTTGATTCTCGTCGCCAAAATAGAGCATTTTTCACTTCAAAACGGCGACGAGAATAGGGCTCGTCGTCAAAAATTGGTGTTTTTCGCCTTAAAATGGTGACGAGAACGAGGCTCGTCGCCAAAATAGGGTGTTTTCCAACCTAAAATGGTGACGAGTTTGATTCTCGTCGTCAAAAAATAGTGTTTCTCGCCCCAAAATGGTGACGAGAACGAGGCTCGTCGCCAAAATAGAGCATTTTTCACTTCAAAACGGTGACGAGAATAGGTCTCGTCGTCAAAAATTGGTGTTTTCCAACCTAAAATGGTGACGAGTTTGATTCTCGTCGCCAAAAAATAGTGTTTCTCACCCCAAAATGGTGACGAGAACAAGTCTCGTCGTCAAAAATTGGTCTTTTCCAACCTAAAATGGTGACGAGAACGGACCTCGTCGCCAAAATAGAGTGTTTTTCGCCTTAAAATGGTGACGAGAACGAGGCTCGTCGCCAAAATAGAGCATTTTTCACTTCAAAACGGTGACGAGAATAGGTCTCGTCGTCAAAATAGAGCATTTTTCACTTCAAAACGGCGACGAGAACGAGGCTCGTCGCCAAAATAGAGTGTTTTTCGTCTAAAAACGGCGACGAGAACAAGTCTCGTCGTCAAAAATTGGTGTTTTCCGACCTAAAATGGTAACGAGTTTGATTCTCGTCGCCAAAATAGAGCATTTTTCACTTCAAAACGGCGACGAGAACGAGGCTCATCGCCAAAATAGAGTGTTTTTCGTCTAAAACGGTGACGAGAACAAGTCTCGTCGTCAAAAATTGGTCTTTTCCGCCTCAAAACGGTGACGAGAACGAGGCTCGTCGCCATCAAAAATAGTAATTAGAGAAAGTGATCGAGTTAAAAAAGCCATTTGCACATACCAGATAGCTTTTGGGTCGTCCAATATTTCATAATTATTAATCCGGGATATTGTTTATTTTTTCTACCCAGAAACAGTTCATCGTCCTATATTCTCCTAGATTGCCAATCAGGTACATAGTTTATTTTCTACCCAAACACAATTCATCATCCTATATTTCTCCTAAGTCTAAGCGATATAATTTCCGGTAGCGTTCGTTTTCCTTAAGCAGAGACCGATGATTTCCATGCATTGAAATCGCCCCATTGTCCAAAAATACAATTTGGTCCATTTTTTCCATCCCCATTAGATGATGGGTAATGAGAATAACCGTTTTTCCTTCCAAAGTTTTAAAAATGGTGTCCAGTAAATCCCGCTCCGTCAATGGATCGAGACCGACAGTTGGTTCATCCAACACAACAATTGGCGTATTCTTCAATAAAATTCTTGCCAGCGCGATCCGTTGTCTCTCCCCACCGGAAAAACGTTGCCCGGATTCTTCCATTTGGGTATCCAGTCCTTTTGGCAAAGAATGAATATATTGATCCAATTTCACTTGCCGGATAACGTCTTCAATTTCTTCCCTCGTTGCCTCCTGATTCCCCAAACGAATATTGTTTTCCACCGTCGTTGCAAATAAATAAGGTTTTTGGTTCAATACACTGATAACTTCATAAATCTGTTCACCATATCTGCTTGCCGACAAGTCACCAATCTTAACCGTACCATTATCCGGTTTCATTGCCCCGATTAACAGCTGTAATAAAGTAGATTTACCGGCACCGCTCTTACCTAGCAAAGCTACCTTCTCTCCGGGGCGAATTGTCAGATTGATATTTTTTAAGGCCGGTTCTTTATTCGACCCATACGTATAATCAACATGTTCAAAATAAATGACAGGATTCGTTGCAATTTCAAACGATCCAACCACACCTTGAGTTCCATTATATTGATCGATATTTTCCAGCCGCTCTAATGACTCTTGATAAGCCGGAATTTTTTCGATTGCATTCGAAACCGGAATTAAACCTTCTAAAATCGGCAAAGTCACCAGCGTGAAAGAAGCAATGTACGCCGGCAGTATTTCTCCTTCAAGCGCTTCAAAACCTGCCCAAATACCGACAAATATCAAAATAAGTCCGGATATCACTTGCAGTTGAAATGTGCGGGCATGATTCCAATCCGCTAACTTTTTCTCAATCTTATTCGTCTCCCTGCTTTCCTTCATAAATTGGAAGATAAATCGCTCCTTGTTTCCGCTAATCATCCAATCGCTAATGCCAAGTACTGCGTCGGTAAACATTTTGTACAGTCGATTCCGCTTTTCCTTCACTTGAATTTGTCGCTTCTTCAAAAAATACAAGGATAAAAGTGGATAAACGACGATGATTACGGCAAGACATACGGCAATCCAAAGAGCAAAAAACGGATCAAATATCGCTAAGCTTGTAACCGAAAAAACAAATAAGAATAACGCAACAATAGTTGGGAAAATTGTTCGAATATACGCATCCTGCAAATGTTCAATATCATCGGCCAGCGTTCCGACCAAGTCCCCTGTTTGGAATCGCGAACGAATAAACAAAGCTTGCGGCTCCAGTGCGTCGTACAACCGCACACGCATATCCGCTAAAATTTTCAATACCGTATTGTGCCCAACCAATCTTTCCATATAACGGACGACCGGGCGAGCAATACCAAACGCCCGCACAAGAACAATCGGTACATATAACATTAAAATATTGTAAGGCGCCTCAGCTGCTCGTGTGATTAAGAACCCTGAGGTGAAGGTAAGCATCGAAGCAGTTAAAAAGGTTAAAAAACCGAGAAAAACGGTTGCCAGCATGAACCATTTATACTGTTTTATAAATGGACGAATATATTTATTAAAGTTTCTCATCTAACTTACCTCCCCTCGATGAACCTTGACTAACTGTGTAAATACACCATTTTTTCTAAAAAGTTCATCCGGTGTTCCGCTTTCTGCAAGCCGACCGCCATCCATAACGAGAATATAGTCCATTTCATTCATCCAGTGCAGCCTGTGCGTTGCAAAAAACACTAACTTATTATCAAGCAATGGAAGCATGATTTCTTTTATATCATGTTCCGTTTCAATATCGAGATGGGCGGTCGGTTCATCAAAAAACATGATCGGACGATTCGTCAACAGTGCCCGAGCCAGAGCAATCCTCTGTTCTTCGCCGCCGCTTAACGCTCTTCCACCCTGTCCGATTTTTTCATTAAGGCCATTCGGGAATTGACTGATTAATTCTGAAAGACCGGTTCGTTCCGCTGCTTCTGTAATTTCTTTGTCTGTCGCATTCGGTGCATACCACATAATATTTTCCTTGACCGTCCCTGAAAAAATATATGGATGTTGCGGAATGTAAGTTACTTGATCTTGCCAAGCTGCCACTGAAAAATCCGGAATTTCAACCCCATTAATAAAAAATGACCCGCTTGTCGGCTTTGTAAACCCTGATAAAAGATCAATCAATGTAGATTTCCCGGCTCCGGATAATCCAATAATTCCTATTTTTTTAAAACCGCGAATGGTAAAATGAATATCCGCTAATACTGTACGATTTTCCTCTGTAAATGTTTTTGTTAAACCACGAACAACTAATTCTGACTCTTTGTTCCAATCGGGTAAATTGACAGTCATAACCTGCTTCTCACCGTCATCCAAATTAAGTAATCCACGGATTTTTTCCCCTGATTCCTTTCCGTCCATCGTTGCGTGATAATCATTTCCCAGTTCACGAACGGGCAAGAAATACTCCGGTGCCAAAATTAATATCGTCAACGCTGCCAAAAAATCTATTTGTCCATTAATTAATCGTAATCCAAGTTCAACCGCAACCACCGCAACAGACAAACTGGAAAAGAAATCCAAGGAAAAGGATGAGAGAAAGGCTACCCGCAATGTACGTACCGTTGAAATCCGGTATTTATTGCTCACCGAATAAATGGCCTCGCGATGTCCTTTACTCCGCCCTAAAAATTTCAATGTCACCAAACCCCGTAAGGAATCAACAAAATGTCGAGACAATAATTGATAATTTTCCCATTTATTATCTTTCTGCTTTTGGGCAACAAGGCCTAATAGAATCAAGAAGATGATAAGAATTGGCATCACAACAATTAATACAACAGCTGAGGTTACATCCATCGTAAAAACATAAATAACGATACTTGCCGGTATAAGTAAACATGATAAAAATCTTGGGATAAATAATTCAAGATATGTTTTATAGCTTGGAATGCCTTCTAAACATAAAGCAATAATATGACCGGAACCTTGCCTGCTGATTGTTTTCGGACCGATCATAAAAACTTTTTCTACTAAATCATTTTGAAGTTGAGAGGATGTTTGATCAGCAAAACGATAAGCGATACGTGATTTTAACCATTGGAGAAAATGTCTGAATACATGGGCAAGGAAAAACATAGCAAAAAAGGGAAGGGCACTGAACCCCGCCCCTTCATATACAGTTATAATGGCCTTAGCAAGGAACCCTGCCTGCGCGATAATTGCTAAACTTTGCAATACGGTCAGGATTCCAATCAGCACAAATGTTTTTTTACTATCTTTATAAAGAAACAGATTTTTATCCATCAGTATTCCAAATGCTCCTTATGTGACACACGTTTTCTAAAAATATAGTAGCTCCAAATCGTATATGCTAATACAATCGGTACCATTGTTAAGGCAACAATAGTCATCACTTTAAGTGAGTAGGCTCCCGAAGCTGCTTCATAGATCGTGATATTATTTACCACATCCGTCGTGCTAATCATGACATTCGGGAATAATGCAATGAAAAACGATGCCGTCACAAGGACTAAGATGAGCCCGGTTAAAGTAAAGCTAAATCCTTCTTTCTTATCTTTAACCATTTTATATAAAGCTAAATAAAGAAGTACTGCTACAGCATACATTGGAATAATGATTGCTCCACGGTTGGCGTAAGCATCTGTGAATATCCCTGTTAACACAACGAACAAAACAATGACTGCACCGGTTACCCAATAAATTTTTAACGCTTGTTCGCGGGCACGGGCACGCAATTGGCCGTTTGTCTTCATCGTAATAAACATTAAACCGTGCAAATAGGACAATAGAACAAAAGCAATTCCACCAACTAATGTAAATAGATTTACCATATCTCCGAAGAAAGTGGCGTGCATATTCATATTTTCATCAATCGGAAGTCCTTTAATCAATCCTGAAAAGAGTACGCCGACCAAAAACGGCGGGATTAAACTGCCAAGAAAAATCGACCAATCCCATGTAGTTTTCCATTTGGCCGCGTGATGTTTTCCCCGGAATTCAAATGCCACCCCTCTGGCAATCAGCGCAAGCAAAAGCAGCACGAATGGCAAATAATAGCCGCTAAAAAGCGTTGCATACCAATGTGGGAAAGCAGCAAACATCGCACCACCGGCTGTCAATAGCCAAACTTCATTCGCATCCCAGTGCGGTCCTATCGTATTGATTAATACTCGTTTTTCTGTTTCATTTTTCGCCAAAAATTTCGTACTCATACCGACGCCAAAGTCAAAACCTTCCAGAAAGATAAACCCGACCCATAAAACGCCAATCAGTAAAAACCACAATTCACTTAATTCCATTTAACAGCACCCCCTGCATTTGCATCAAAAGGATCTGTTGCGGTTGTGTCGTCTTTCAATTTTTCATGTGGTCCTTGTTTAATCGTTTTGATAAACAAATAAACCATCGCAACAGCGAGCAATGTATAAATTAATGAAAACGCAATTAACGAGAAGAGAATTTGTCCGGAAGAAACACTCGGTGAAACACCGCTTTCCGTTAACATTAATCCGTTTACTACCCAAGGCTGACGACCAATTTCCGACATCATCCAACCGGCAGAGTTAGCAATATACGGTAAGAATAAAGCTCCGACTAACCATTTCAAAAAACGTGTACTCGTTTCAAGTTTTTTCCTCCGTAGTAAAATCAAACCTATTAAGCTAAATAAAATCATTAAACCGCCGGCAGCCACCATAATCCGGAAGCTCCAGAATGTTGTTTTTACAGGTGGAATGTAGTTCCCTTCTCCGTACAAGTCTTCATATTGAGCTTGCAGTGCTTTCATTCCCGGAAGATCACCGGAAAATTTCCCATAAGATAAATAACTTAATAAATATGGAACTTCCACTGACCAATTATTTTTTTGATTTTCCGTATCAATACCGGCAACGACTGTCCATGGAGCCGGGTCTGTTGTATTTTCCCAAATTGCTTCAGCAGCAGCCATCTTCATCGGTTGAGCTTCTACTAAATATTGAGATTGTGCATGCCCGGAAAAAGCAATCCCCAGTGTTGATACTAGACCTACAATTAATGAAATGTTCATTGATTTTTTGAAAAACTCAATGTCGCGTTTTTTAATCATATTCCAAGCTGAAATACCTATAAGTAAAAATGCTGCAGTACAAAGACTTGCGAAAATTGTATGTGGATAAGCCACCAATAATTTTTGATTTGTTAACAAGCCTAAGAAATCATTCATTTCCGCACGACCATTGGCAATTTCATATCCAACCGGGTTTTGCATGAATGAGTTAGCAGCCAGTATCCATAGAGCAGATAAGGCCGTCCCAATGGAAACTAACCATATGCTGGCCAAATGTAGTTTTTTCGGTAACCGTTCCCAACCAAAAATCCATAATCCGATAAAGGTCGATTCCATAAAGAATGCAAGCAGTGCCTCGATTGCAAGCGGTGCCCCGAATACATCCCCAACAAAACGCGAATAATCAGACCAGTTCATTCCAAATTGGAATTCTTGAATAATCCCGGTCACAACACCGACGGCAAAATTAATTAAGAAAAACTTGCCCCAAAACTTGGACATTTTTTTGTACATTTCGTCCTTCTTCACCACATAAAGTGTTTCCATTACAGCAATGATGAACGCCAAACCGATTGACAGTGGAACAAAAATGAAGTGGAACAGAGTTGTTGAAGCAAACTGTATCCGTGCCAGTAACACTTCTTCCATTTCCGCTTTCCCCCTTTAAAATTTTCAGTTCATTTTTACCTAATCTTATTTAAGAATTATAATAACTTACATATTAATCATATAGGTTTTTCCTATCGCAATGGTGGAATTATTGTGGAGTTATTTTGGAAATCCTGTTACAAATCAGACATACCATTTCGTCCAATTTGTGACATTTTTTACAATTCGCGGCATATATTTACCTTTTTGTGATTTTTATCACAGCAAAGGTAATTTCATTAATATAATTGAATGACAATTATCAAAAAACCCGAACCGGTAAACGGAAACCGATTCGGATCATTAAGCATATAACCTAATTCATTTTTTAACAGCTTTAAATTTAAATACGTTATTTTCCTCTATTCTCTCAATCTCTTTGTTCTTTTCCAAATAAATCAACCGTGTTAAGGACGCCATAAATGGACTGACCATTTTCTCAAGGCTTAATAAACCGTATACATCCAAACATACTTCCAATGCCGTTTTTGGGTTCGTTTCGACAGATTGATAAACTTGTTGCAATCTTTTTTGATGGCTGTTCTGAATCTCTTCAACTCGACCTTGTAAATCGTAAATCATCTCACCATGACCGGGCAGTGCAATATTCGTTGGATAGGCATCCAGTTTTTTTAATGAATCAAAATAAAGTTTTAATAAATCCATCTCTTCCCCGACCCATAGACCAATCACCGGTGAAACCTGTTTTAACACATGATCACCGAGAATCATAATTTTTTTCTCACGGTTGTAAAAACAATAATGGTCGTATGCGTGACCGGGTGTCCAAATCACTTCATACATATCCATACCTAACTGAATGTGATCCCCTTCATCAAAAAATGCATCTGGTTCAAATTCATAGATAAAACGTGTATCCGGCAGTCGGTCAGGAACAAACGGAACACCGTGGCTCATCACCAGTTTTTTAAACCGTTCATTAAAATTAGGACGACGATATTTTTTTATTTCACCATAACTTAAATTGGCTACAACAATAGGAACCCCCTTTTCCTGCTGAAACCATTTGGCAAGTCCGATATGGTCTTGATGAACATGGGTAAGGACCACTTTTTCAATTTTATAACCGGTCTCCAAAATTTCTTCCCATAAACGGATTGCTTTCTTTGAATACATACCGGTATCAATTACCGTATACCCGTCTTCTCCTTTAAGTAAATAACAATTTGTCGCACCCATTCCGCCTGAATAAGTTACGACAGCAAATTCTATATTTTCAGTTACTTTTTTTAACATGGAATCCCCTTCTTAACTAAATCTGATTTTAAAAATTGATTATATTTTATCGAGAATTGCAGGTTTTTGCAAAAAGAGCAACCTGAAAAGCGATTCATTGAAATATTCTGCTTAAAAATGGAGATTTTTGGAATACTATAAGTGAGGTGAAGGGGATGTATAAAAGTCACGAACGAAAGCTGATTTGGCTTACGTTTACGGTTGCTTTTCTTTTACTATTGTCCATTTTAGGTCGTATTTTTGGCGGATAAAATGATATTCTTCCCATAAATTCGCCATAATAGGAGGTTGTGTTACCAATTGATTAACGAGGAATCTGTTTTTTATAGTCGTGTATTAACGGAAACGACCCTTACTTTTCATATTATTTATGCCACCCTTGGCGTAGGCGTTCCACTAATGATTATGATCGCCCAATGGGTAGGCATTAAAAAAAATGATGAACATTATATTTTGCTTGCCCGGCGCTGGACACGCGGCTTTGTTATTACGGTTGCTGTCGGTGTTGTGACGGGGACGGCAATTGGATTACAGCTTTCCCTATTGTGGCCAAATTTTATGGAACTGGCCGGTCATATTATTGCTCTACCACTTTTTATGGAAACTTTTGCTTTCTTTTTTGAAGCGATTTTTTTAGGAATTTATTTGTACACATGGGATCGCTTTGAAAATCAAAAGAAACATTTATTGTTGCTTGTACCCGTTGCCATCGGGGCTTCCTTCTCGGCTGTCTTTATTACAATTGTGAATTCTTTCATGAACAGCCCGCAAGGCTTTGATCTAGTCGATGAGAAACTGACAAATGTTAACCCGCTCCTTGCGATGTTTAACCCGGCTATGCCGACCAAAGTAACTCATGTCGTGGTAACGGCTTATATGACAGCAGCGTTTGTTCTTGCTTCCATTGCTGCTTTCCGAATGCTAACCGGTTCCAAACATGTTTACCATAAAAAGGCATTGTTTTTCACGATGAAACTGGGACTTATATTTTCCATAGCAACAGCAGTAATCGGTGACTTTTCCGGAAAATTTCTTGCCGAATATCAGCCGGAAAAATTGGCCGCAGCCGAATGGCATTTTGAAACACATGGCGAGGCTCCGTTAATTATGTGGGGCATGCTCGATGAAAATAACGATATTAAATATGCAATTCAAATTCCTTTTGCCTTAAGTATTCTTGCCCATTGGCTCCCCGGGGCAGTCGTTACTGGCTTGGATCAATTCCCGGAAGATGAAATCCCACCGCTTTATATTCATTATTTGTTCGATACAATGGTAACGATTGGTATGGGATTAGTCGTCCTTTCCCTCATTTATTGGATCGGTGTGAAACGGGGCTGGGCTTTTATTCACTCTAAACTTTTCTTAGGATTGAGTGTACTGAGCGGACCGCTTTCGATGCTTGCCATTGAAGCGGGTTGGTGGCTGGCGGAAGTGGGCAGACAACCTTGGATTTTGCGCGGGATTATGCGGACATCCGAGGCGGCAACAACGAATAACCAAGTTGATTTGATGCTTATGCTTTTTTGTGGCTTATATATCATCTTGGGCATCGGCACAATTGTTGTTATGTCTCGCATGTTTAAAAGGAATCCGGTGGAACAAGAATTGAAAGATCGTGAAATGGAAAAAGGCGGTGTGCAAAAATGAACTTAGAAATAATCGGAATCTCCGTCTTATGGACATTTTTATTCGGATATATCATGATCGGCTCGATTGATTTTGGCGCCAGTTTTTTCAATGCATACAGCTTAATTGTTGAAAAACAACATATTTTAACAAAAATTATTCAACGATATTTGTCACCGGTTTGGGAAGTCACCAATGTTTTTCTTGTCTTCTTTTTTGTTGGCATCATCGGCTTTTTTCCGAAAACAGCTTTTTATTACGGAACAACCTTGCTTGTACCGATAAGTATCGGTGTTATTTTACTTGCCGTCCGCGGGTCATACTATGCCTTTGAAACTTACGGGGCAAGAGGTCATAAAGGGTATGCATTGCTTTACGGTTTATCCGGGCTCCTGCTTCCGGCATCCCTTTCCATTGTTTTAACGATTTCAGAAGGCGGTTTTATTACAATGGAAAATGGAGCACCGGTTTTAAATTATTGGATATTGTTTACAGAACCGTTAACATGGGCTGTCGTTTTATTAAGTGTAACTGCGGTATTGTATATTTCCGCAACTTTTTTAACATGGTACGCGAATCAAGCCGGTGACACGGAAGCAACGAGATTAATGAGAAAATATGCCTTGCTATGGGCATTTCCACTGATTTTTACGGCCGCCGGGATTATCGTCGAATTACGCGGGCACAACCCGGACCATTACGAAAAATTAATGAGTTTATGGTGGATGTTCGCCCTGTCGTTTATACTTTTTTTGCTCACGGTTTGGTTTCTTTGGAAAAAAAGAAATTACGGAAGTGCATTTATTTTACTTGTCATTCAATTTGCCCTCGCCTTTTTTGGCTATGGTATCAGTCATTATCCCTATTTGCTTTATCCTCATTTAACGTTATATGACAGCTTTACGAATAATGCAATGGCGATTAGTTTAATTGTCGCCTTTATTCTCGGTTTTTGCTTGCTGGTCCCGTCCCTTTATTTACTGCTTAAGTTGTTCTTATTTAATAAACAATATGTTTCGGGAAAATAAGAAAGGTGGTTTTTGTAAATGAAGGAATTTCTTATATTTGTTGCCCCGTTTCTCGTTTTATTTGCAACGATTTTTTTCGCCTTTTGGGCTGCATTACAAGATGGATATAAAAATAAAGGTACGCCCCGCTGAAAAATATTCGCGGGGTTTAATTTTTTCTATTGACCTTTACGTTACGTTAAGGTGTATGGTTTTTTTAAAGGGAGGTGTAACAAATGGAATACACGATTCAAAAATTAGCTCAGTTGGCGGGCATTAGTACTCGAACACTGCGATATTATGATGAAATTGATTTATTGAAGCCTGCACGAATAAATTCATCCGGCTATCGATTATATGGACAAAAAGAAGTAGACCGGCTGCAACAAATTATGTTTTACCGGGAATTAGGATTTCCATTGGAGACGATTAAAGAGATAATGACAAATCCGCTGTTTGATGAAAGAAAAGCTTTACAAGATCACTTGAAACATCTTCTTGAAAAAAGAAAGCAAATTGATCTTTTGATAAAAAATGTACACCATACAGTAGAAAATTTTGAGGGGAGAAGAAACATGACTGATCAAGAAAAGTTTATTGGTTTCAAGAAACAATTAATCGAAGAAAATGAAAAGAAATATGGGAAAGAAATTCGAGAAAAATACGGCGATACGACGGTTGACGCATCTAATGCGAAACTAATGAATTTGTCGGAAAAAGAGTATGCCGAAGTTACTGAATTAGCGGAGTCAATAAATAAGCTACTTGCTGAAGCGATGAAAACCCAAGACCCAACCGGAGAACTTGCCCAAAAGGTAGCCGACATGCACAAACAATGGCTAACCTACTATTGGAATGACTACAGTAAAGAAGCACATCAAGGACTTGCACAAATGTATGTCGATGATGAACGGTTTAAAGCTAACTATGATAAAATTGCCCCGGGTGCAGCTGAGTTTTTACGGGATGCGATTTTTGTTTATACAGGAAATGGAAAAAGTTGATTGCATGCTTTCTTAATTTTAATTCAAAAAAGGATACCTAATTTTGAAGTTTAAAACCTTGATTTTATAATCGGAAATGTCTGATGATACGCAAGCTTTCACTGAACAATTTGCCATGAACCTTCGAACAAGCAAAGGGGACTTTTGTCCAAAATGGATAGAAGTCCCCCTGATTTCTTTTTATGCGGTTGTTTTTCCCGTCAAAATATCCATAAACTCTTCACCGGTAATGGTTTCTTTTTCAAATAAATATTTCGTAATTTCATGGAGCTTATCTTTATTATCTTCTAAAATTTGAATGGCTTTTTCATGACATGATTTAATAATCGACAATACTTCTTCATCAATTTTTGCCGCTGTTTCCGAGGAGACCAGTAACGTGGTATCTCCTCCTAAATACGGATTGTTCACCGTTTCAAGAGCCATCATATCAAATTTTTCACTCATACCGAAGCGAGTAACCATCGCCCGGGCAATTTTAGTCGCTTGTTCAATATCATTGGATGCACCGGATGTGATCGAACTGAAAATAATTTCTTCAGCAGCCCGGCCACCCATGAAGGTTGTTATTTTATCCAGAGCCTGCTCTTTACTCATTAATACTTGCTCATCTTGTTCCACTTGCATTGTATAGCCAAGGGCACCGGACGTCCGGGGGATTATCGTAATCTTATGCACCGGAGCCGTATGTGTTTGTTTGGCTGCAACTAGGGCATGTCCAACTTCATGGTACGCAATTCGTAATTTATCTTTCGTTGACAATACTGCATTTTTCCGTTGATAACCGGCAATAACGACCTCAACCGATTCTTCCAAATCTTCCTGGGCAACGATGTTTCTGCCGAATTTTACCGCACGCAATGCCGCTTCATTAATAATATTGGCCAAATCGGCACCTGATGCCCCGGGTGTCGCACGAGCAATTGCATTCAGGTCGACGTCACCGGCCATTTTTACTTTTTTCGCATGAACTCTTAAAATTGCTTCCCGACCGCGTAAATCCGGTAATTCAACCGGGACTCGCCGGTCAAATCGGCCCGGTCTGAGTAACGCTTTATCTAAAGTTTCCGGTCTGTTTGTTGCCGCCAATATAACGACACCTTTATCCGGATCAAAACCATCCATCTCGGTCAACAATTGGTTTAGCGTCTGCTCCCGTTCATCATTACCACCGTAACCACCGGCATTCCGGCTTTTCCCGATCGTATCAATTTCGTCAATAAACACGATACATGGCGCTTTCTCAGTTGCTTGTTTAAACAAGTCACGCACACGAGCCGCACCCATACCAACAAACATTTCAACAAACTCAGAACCGGAAATAGAAAAGAACGGAACTTTCGATTCACCTGCCACCGCTTTTGCCAGTAACGTCTTCCCTGTTCCCGGCGGTCCGACAAGCAGTGCCCCTTTAGGAATTTTTGCGCCGATATCTTTGTATTTGGACGGATTATGCAAAAAGTCAACAATTTCTTGTAAGGCTTCTTTTGCCTCATCTTGCCCGGCGACATCAGCAAAGGTAATTCCTGTCTGAGCTTCTACATAAATTTTTGCGTTACTTTTCCCGAATGTCATCGGACTCGCTCCACCTGCACCTAATCGGTCACCTAATTTTTTTGAAAGATAACGTCCGATTAAAATAAAAATCAATAAAGGTAAAATCCAAGAAATTAAAAATGTCATTAACGGAGAAAGCTCCCGCGGAACGATTTTTGTAAATTTCACATTTGCATCATGCAGGCGATCGACTAAATCAGGGTCTTCAATTACCCCGGTACGATACATTTTTTTATCATTTGCATCTTTCGGTACAAAGTTAATATAGTTGTTTTCAATTTCCACTTCAGCTACTTGATTATTTTCAACCATATCTAAAAAGGTACTGTAATCAACATCTTTGACATATCGACCGGATATCGTTGGAAATACAAAGGCATTCAATAAAATGATGACTAATAAAATTATACCGTAATAGTATAAATAAGTTTTTTTCGGCGGTTTTACTTCTTTCACTTTCATTCCTCCAACTTGTTGTTCAATTTATTTATTCCCTATTTCTATCTTTTCAAATAAAATATCCAATAATTTTAGGCCTTTGATAATTGCATCCAAAGTTTCCTGTTTTTCCCCGGATAAGATGGATTGAATTTTTTCTTCAAAGATCTGATCGATTTCGCTCATAACGGATAATCCTTTGTCAGTTAAAGATATATTAACGATTCTTTCATCTCGTTTATCCCTATTTCTTGTCAAAAATCCTTTTTGCTCTAATTTTTTACACATTGATGAAATATTTGCTCCGGCTACACGAGTATGTTCTGCCAAATTTCCAATCGTTGTCGTCCCATCCTTAAATAATTTCAACAATAAAATCACTTGCATGCCGGTCAAACCAAACTCGAGTCCGGTTTTATTTAATGAAGCGGTAAGATGGTCATTTATTTTTCTCGAATAATTTAAAATAGAAAATTTAAATTCATCCACATTCAAACCATTCACCCCTTAAACAGTTATATATTATATATATTATAATCTATAATTACAATGAAATGAAACCATTATAAATAAAAAGGGATAACCCACAATTTTCCAAAATTAATCTCATTGTGTTATCATAAACGTAATAACAGGGCAGTTTTTTAAAGAAAGGAGAAATGTGGCAATGTCTATTCATGTTAAATTGGGGAAATCTGATTTATATGTTAATCCGATTGGTCTTGGGACGAATGCAGTCGGCGGTCATAATCTGTATCCAAATTTAGATGAAGAAGTTGGAAAAGAAGTTGTTCGAACCGCATTAACGCACGGGATGAATTTTCTGGATACTGCTTTTATTTACGGACCGAAACGTTCCGAAGAATTAATCGGTGAAGTTATTCAAGAAATGGGGAACCGTCAAGAAGCAGTCATAGCAACAAAAGCTGCTCATAAATTTGTCGATAATAAAGTTGTTTTTGATAATTCACCAACGTTTTTAAAACAATCGGTAGAGGATAGTTTGTTGAGACTTAAAACTGATTACATAGACTTATTTTATATTCATTATCCGGATGAACATACACCGAAATATGAAGCAGTCGGTGCTTTAAAAGAATTGAAGGATGAAGGAAAAATTCGTGCCATCGGTGTTTCTAATTTTTCGTTGGAGCAATTAAAAGAAGCAAATAAAGATGGCTATGTTGATGTTTTTCAAGGTGAATATAATTTGCTAAATCGCAGTGCTGAAAAAGAAATATTCCCTTATACAATTGAAAACCAAATTTCCTTTATCCCATATTTTCCTCTCGCATCCGGTTTACTTGCGGGAAAGTATACAAAGGATATGGTATTCAATGATTTACGTGCCAAAAAACCGCATTTCCAAGGTGAAGCATTTATTCGCAATTTGGAGAAAGTTGAACAATTGCGGCCAATTGCCGAAGCAAAAAATGCTGAAGTCGCCCACGTTGTCCTTGCTTGGTACCTGGCCCAAGCCGGAATTGATGCAATCATCCCGGGCGCCAAAAAACCGGAACAAGTCCTATCCAACCTCAAAACATTGGATGTACAATTAACGGAAGATGAAATTGTACGGATTGGTGAGATTTTTCAATGAGTTATTCAAAATAAAAGACCTTGATCAGGACATGACCAAGGTCTTTTTGTACCACTTTATTTTTAATGAAAAACTTAGCTCATCACCCACTTATCTTTCAAAAACAAAATTCGGCTAAGAATAAAGATAATAATCACGGCGGTAAGATTACTCAACACCGTAATGAGTATATGTTCGCAGTTTATCACGCCAAACAGTAATTCCTTCAATATACTGAAAATGTTCATAATCGGGATGGCAAAATGATAAAAGGCAAATTCGTTGACTCCGATACTGGAAATAATCATTGTTGGGAATACAGCTAACATCATGATTGGTGTACTGTAGCTTTACGCTTCTTTCACCGTTTTTGCCACAATACTTGTCAACATGAGCAATGCGGCATTAAACATTGAAAAAACAATGATGACAAGTAATGACAACAGAACAATCATCCAAACATTCTCCCCAAAGGAAAGACCACTTTTTAAGTTCTCTGTAAAAAAGGCAATTTCCACAATTACAACAAGCAAAGTGATTATTCCCGTTAGAACACCAATAGAAGAGATGGATAGCCATTTCGATAATAATAATGTCGAACGATTTACCGGTGTCATCAGCAATGCTTCCATCGTTTTCTTTTCTTTTTCACCGGCAAATAAATCATAAGCACTCGGAGCCGCACCGATGCCAATGGCTAACACCAACATAAGCGGAATCATCATCGCCAATAAATTACTGCCAATATCATCTTCAGAAATTTCCTTTTGTTCAATGACAAATGGCTGTAGCAAATTCGGGTCAGTTCCGGTTTGTTCCAATCTGCTTGAAACAATCATCTTTTCATACGAAGAAAAAGCATTCGTTACTAATGTCATCAAAGTAGAAGAATTTTGACTAAATGAGTTTCCAATCAGAGTAATCGTAGCCTTATCCCCGCTTTCAATGCTTGCGGAAAAAGCCGCTATTTCCCCTTACAAGAATACAATTAAAAGGTGAATATTTTGCAAAACATTTGTTACTGGGCACTTAGTTGTTTGTTACATATGAAAACACAACAAAAGGTGCCGGACATGAAGGAGTTGGGACGAAACTTATCCAAGACATTGTAAAAAAACATGATGGCTTCCTCGATTTTATCCATAAAGATGAAACATTTACAGTAAAAATAAAAATCCCGGCAATTCAATAATTTTATAATAAAATGAAAAAGGCATTTCTATCGGAACATCCATGCCTATGTTCTCGATAGAAATACCTGTTTTCCAAATTATTTATTATCAATCAAACCCGCTTCGATTAAAAAGTCTTTGGCTACTTTTTCAGGTGATTCATTTAAACTATCTACCTTATAATTCAGTTCCCGCATTTTTTCATCCGTTAATTTCCCGCTAAGCAGATTAAGAACTTCCTCCAATTCAGGATGCTCTTTTAATGTTTCCTCTTTAATAACTGGAACTGCGTAATATGGCGGGAAAAAGTGTTGGTCATCTTCCAATACAGTTAGCTTGAATTCCTCTAAAAGTCCATCCGTTGAAAATGCATCGATCACATCTGCTCGATTATTATTGATTGCTGTATAGCGCAAACCGCCATCGACCGCTTCAACACTTTTAAAGTCCATATTATATTTTTCACTGAGACCTTTTAAACCATCCACACGGTTTGTAAATTCAATCGTTCCGCCCAATACCAACTGGTCACTAACCTTGGCGAGATCAGAAAACGTTTTTAATCCGTATTGTTCCGCCGTTTCCGGTTTTACCGCCAATGTATAAGTGTTATTGAAACCGAGCGGCTGTAAAATTTTCAAATCATATTTCTCGTTAAAATTCTTTTGAACAATTTTGTACACCTCATCAGGATCATTCACCAGTTCCTTTTTCAAAAGATTAATCAATCCTGTCCCAGTGTATTCAACATACATATCAATTTCCCCGCTGTTAATCGCATTAAAGACAACTTGGGTTCCACCGAGATTTAATTTTCTTTCCACGTCCAAATCCGTTTTTTCCTCAATTAAATCGGCCAACATATTACCTAAAATCATTTGCTCACTAAAATTTTTCGAGCCGATGACAATGGAATCTTTTTTATTCATCATGGAATAACCAACGCCGGCACTTAATAAAAGGACAAAAACAATCGCAGTTACTATTAAGCCTTTCTTTTTAGATTTCTTTTCTGTCCTCTTTGCGGCAGTTTTGTTGTTTCCAATATTATTTGTATAAGATATCCCATTTTCAATTTTTCCGATTAGATAATCAATAATTAAAGCTAAAATACAGGCAGGGATTGCACCGGCCAAAATCATATTATTGTCAACTGATGAGACACCGGAAAAAACGAGATAACCTAAACCACCGGCACCAACGAAAGCTGCAATCGTCATTAATCCGACCGCCGTCACAGCCGAAATACGGATACCGGCCATAATTACCGGCATTGCTAACGGTAACTGAATTTTCGTCATTGTTTGCCTGCTTGTTAGCCCGATTCCTTTCGCTGCTTCCAGTATATCCTTATCAATATTGGCCAGACCTGTATAAGTGTTTTTTATGATGGGAAGTAATGAGTATAAGACAACCATCACAATTGCCGGCGTACTTCCAATACCGATAAACGGAATAAGAAAACCAAGTAAAGCAAGACTTGGTATCGCCTGCATCACATTAGCAAACCCAATAATTGGTTTTGCTAAATTTTTATTTTTAGAGATAAATATACCCAAAGGTACACCAATTACCGTTGCAACAAATACGGAAAAGATTGTTAAATAGATATGCTCCCATAATAAACTTAAAACTTGCCCACTATTATTTCCTACATATTGGAAAAACTCACTCATTAAAATGCCACCTCCAAATCAAGCAATTGACCGCTTAATACGGACAAGATCGAGCTTCTTGTAATTAATCCCGTTAGCTGATTTTTTTCACTGACCACTGGCAGGTAGCCGATTTTATTTTCGTTCATAATTTGTAATACAGTAATCAAATTTTCATCTTCCGTTACGGATAAAATATTTTTCTCCATTATTTCTCCAACCGTTGTTGCACGGTTTTGTAATTGGATTGATTTTAACGTAACCAGGCCAATTAAAGATTGTTGTTTATCCGTCACCAACAAACTGTCCACTTTATTTTCTTTCATAATCTCAATGGCTTGAAAAACGTTCCTTCGCGGTGAAACTTTAGCCGGGTCTGAAATCATAATGTCTTTTGCCTTTAAAACTTCAGGATTATTCCAAACCCGCCTTTTTCCAATAAATTCTTCAACATATTCTGATGCCGGATTCTTCAATATTTGATCTGGGGTATCATATTGGATGATATGACCTTCATTCAAGAGGCATATTTTATCAGCAATCTTAATTGCTTCATCCATATCGTGGGTAACAAAGACAATGGTTTTATTTAATTCCTTCTGCATGGAAAATAATTCGTCTTGTAAGGAGTTTCTTGTGACGGGGTCCAATGCACTGAACGGCTCATCCATAAGAATAATATCTGAATCTGTTGAAAAGGCTCTGGCTACACCGATCCGCTGCTTTTGCCCACCACTTAACTCACTTGGATATCGGTATAAATATTCATCTGGTGCCAGACCAACCAGTTCAAGAAGATCGTTCGTTTTCCGTTTAATTGAATCGGAATCTTCCCCCTTCAATTTCGGAATCAACTCTAAATTTTCCTTAATAGTCATATGCGGAAAAAGTCCCGTACTTTGAATCACGTAGCCGATATTTCTTCTTAACTCAATTGGGTCTTGTTTCGAAATATCTTTTTCATTGACATAAATTTTTCCGCTCGTCGGTTCTAAAAGACGGTTTATCATCTTTAATAGAGTCGTTTTCCCGCATCCGCTTGGCCCGATAAAGACGACAAGCTGTCCTTCCTCAATATCAAGATTGAAATCACGTATAACTGTTTTTTGATTATATTGTTTCGTAATGTTTTCAAATCGAATCATTAAATTCCCCCCTAACAAAAAAGTAACAATCCAATTATAACAGATAGATTGTTACTTGTCTAAGGAAAATACTTTTTTCCATGATTTGGAAGGATCTGTCCCTTGCTACAATAACATTTGAATTCCGACAAAGCGAGCTTCTTTATAACATTTTTCCCAGCATTTGATACATGTGGCTACTGTCGGAAAAAACCTTTGAGTAAGGATGAAAAGAATGGAAGGTTCATTTTATGGTAAGATAAGGGTAAATAGGCAAAAAGATTTTTGTAAAGGATGAAAGACATGCAAATACGAACTCAAATGCCGGCTTATCAGAGAATTGCGCTTGATATTGCAAACCGGATTTACAATGACGAATTAAAAGTTGGAGATAAAATATTCGGACGTTCAACACTGGCTAGTGAATATCATGTCTCCCCGGAAACCATTAGAAAAGCAATTAAAATATTGGAAGATGTCGAAATTGTAAAATCAACAAAAGGAAGCGGTGTTGTTATCACTTCAAAAGAAAATGCATATAAGTTCATCCACCGCTTTTCAAATATGGAAAGCTTAAAGGATTTAGAGAAAAAGACAAAGGAATATTTACGAGATAGAGAAACACTTGATAAGAAAATATTTGAAACAATTGAAAAGATCATTGATTATTCCGGGAAGTTGCGGAATACAAATCCTTTAATTCCAATAGAAGTAGAGATTCCGGAAACTTGTCGGCATATTGGTAAAACCGTAGGGGAAGTGAAGTTTTGGCAAAATACAGGCGGAACTGTTGTGGGAATGAAAAGAAACGGGCAATTAATTATTTCTCCGGGGCCTTTTGCGACATTCCAACCGGGAGATATTCTCCTAATCATTGGTAGTGAACAAGTTTTACAGCGGGTCACCCATTTTTTTAATGAATAAGATGCATATCTGTATAGATTGCTGCAAAACCAAAAAAATCGTCCGTTTCCTCTTGACATAGTTATTAAAAACACAAAACAAGCACTAAAAAAAGACCGTTCTTGACATCCCATAAAGGTATCAAGAATGGTCTCATTTTTTAATTCTCGGCAACTGCCTCACGAAAAGATTGATCGTTCTGTTTTCTGTCTTTTTCTTCAATAGGTCTGGCACGTTTAATGAAAAAGGCCAGCACTAATGCGATGACTATAATAAATGTAGAAACTAGGAATGTATGATTAATCCCTTCCAATAAAGCTTCTATTTGAATATGTCCGATTTGTTCAGGGGTTAATGCCCCGTGTGCTTTTGTCATGGCTGCTTTCATCAATTCTTCAGCATGGCTTTCTTGTCGATTAGACATAACGGTAATTAAAAATGCCGTACCAATAGCAGCTGATACTTGGTTAAATGTATTGTTCATCGCTGTTCCGTGCGGGTACAGGCGTGGCGGTAATTGGTTTAATCCATTGGTTGATGTCGGCATCATAACCATCGACATACCGAACATCCGAAAAATATGCAATATGGCTACATGCGTAAATGTTGTATCAAATGTTAATTTACTAAAGAAGTATGTGGTAATCGTTAAAATAGATAATCCTGTCACTGCTAATATTCGTCCGCCAAATTTATCAAACAACCGCCCGGTAACAGGGGACATCAAACCGTTGATAATGGCACCCGGCAGTAACATCAATCCGGACTGCATAGGGGTCAGTCCAATGACCGACTGAGCATAAATTGGTATAAGCATAAATCCGGAGAATAAGGCCATGTTTACAACCATTGTAATAACAGCAGCCAATGAAAACATCGGGTACTGAAATACACGGAAGTTAAGCATCGGTTGTTCGAGCTTCGATTGACGCAAAATAAAAATGAATAAGGAAACGACACCCACAGTTAGAGTTGCATAAACCTGTACATGATTCCAACCGGAATTACCGGCCGTACTGAAGCCGTAAAGCAGCCCGCCAAAGCCGAACGTGGATAATACGAGAGAAAGAAAATCCAAGTGAATATCAACTTTTTCCTTTTTATCTCTTAACATCATAAAACCAAAAATCCAAACAGCCCCTGCAATAGGCGCAATTAAATAAAATAATGCACGCCAGTTAAAATGTTCGACAATCCAACCGGATAATGTCGGTCCAATTGCCGGAGCAAAAGTTAAGATTAACCCAAGTGTTCCCATTGCAGCACCCCGTCTTGAAACAGGGAAGCTAACCAATAATACGTTCATTAATAATGGCATGAGAATGGCTGAACCGGATGCTTGGGTCATCCGTGCCAATAATAAAATTGAAAAGGTAGGTGCAATTGCCCCAACGATTGTCCCTGCCGTAAACAACCCTACTGCTGTTAAAAATAAACGGCGGACAGAGTATTTTTGGATTAGAAAAGCAGTTGTCGGGATCATAATTCCGTTTACTAACATAAATCCCGTTGTCAGCCATTGTACGGTTGACATTTTTACATCTAAATCCTTCATAATAGAAGGAAGTGCGACGTTCAAAAATGTATTATTTAAAAAAGAAATAAATGCTCCGACCATTAATATCGCTATGATCCCATAAGGTGGTTTTTTCGTAATGGAATCGTCCATAAACCTTCCTCCTTTTATACTAGCAGTTCATATTTTTATACCTTTATTTCACATAATGAATATCATATACCATCAATTTGATTTTTGCAATAAAAAAACTTTACCTATTTTTATTTGTAATCATAAAGACTTTCCTATAGAATTTTGTGTAGGTAAACTAACTAATGACTAGGTGATTTGGATGCATGAGCGGAAAAAACAAGTAATAAAAATGGCTCATCAATTATTTATTGATAAAGGATTTCATGCTACTTCCATTAATGACATCATCGAATATAGCGGTATATCGAAAGGCACATTTTATAATTACTTTTCCTCAAAAAACGAATTAATAATAGAACTTTTTAAAACCAATTATAAACAATTGGAAAAAGATCGTAACGATTTATTAATCGGACAAGATCCGGCTAACTTTGAAATTTTTATTAAACAAGTTGAAATACAAATATATATGAACCAGAAAAATAAATTGATTTCTATTTTTGAGGAGATTATCGTTTCCCGAGACGAGGAATTAATGCGATTTTTTAAAAGAGGGCAACTTCGAATTTTAAAATGGTATTACAATCGGTTTATTGATCTTTTTGGTGAAGATAAAAAACCGTATCTTTTAGACTGTGCGATTATGTTTATCGGTATTTTACACAATAATTTGAAGTATTATGCGATGGCCTATGAAGGAAGAGATGAACTGCGTATACAAGACGTCATTCGTTATAGTTTAAATCGGATTATCCGTGTCGTCGATGAGGTGGAAAAGGCAAAGGAAAGTTTATTTTCCCCCGAGCTGCTCGATCAATGGCTTCCCGAGTCGAACATTAATAGCATGGACGACCAACAAATCTTATATCGGACGATTTTATCCTTAAAAAAACAGCTCGTCCATAGAAAAGAAGTGGCAAACTATATAGAACTGTTAGATTTTATTTATGATGAATTACTAAATAAAGAAGAGCCGAGACAATTCTTAATTTCTCTTGCCATTCGCTCATTAAAAGAAAGTAAAGAGCTCTTTGATCAAGCTCAACTGGAAAAATTGGAAAAAATTGTAGTGAATTTTAATAAGAAGTGAAAATGCAAAAGACCGGGTATCCCTCTCCCGGTCATTTGCAGCTTTACACAGTAAGCAAAATCATGGTGAAAGAAAGCCAAACTAAATAGTTTAATGAATAGATTAAATTCATCTGTGCCCATTTTTCCAAGTTTTTTGTACTGAATCCTTTGGCGGCTAAAAAAATCCAGCCGACCGTTAATAAAGACGAAACAATCACAAGTATCGGACCGAATAAATGGTATAAGAAAAATGGGATCGGCAGTAAACAAATAATATATAATAAATTTTGTCTTATTGCCGTACCCATTCCGGAGACCACAGGTAACATCGGCACACTTGCCGCTTGATAATCATCAAATCTTTTTATGGCAACGGCCATCGTATGCGGTACTTGCCAAATAAATAATATGGCAAACAGGACAATCGGAACAATATGATCAGCAGGCTGAACGGCTGCCCAACCGATGAGTGGAGTAAAGGCGCCGGAGATACTCCCAATCACGGTATTTAGTGTATATTTTCGTTTTGACCAAAATGTGTAGAGAACAACATAGACGAACCAGCCCAACAATGAATAAACGGTTGCCTCCAACGTAGTAGCCAACATAGTGACCAGTCCTAAGATTGTTGTCATAATTCCGGCCCACAATACTGCTCTCATGGAAAAATGACCGGTAACAGTTGGCCGTTTTTGTGTGCGTACCATTTTCCGATCAAGGTCAACTTCATACCAATTGTTAATAATAAGGGCGCCGGAAATAACCAGCGTACTCCCGATCATTGTTAACAGAAATAGCGATATATGGTCACGAAAACGTTCTCCTGCAAAATATAAAGACAGCCAATATGCTGTAAAAACCGGTAAAACATTAGCAACAAGTACTTTTCCCTTTAATAGATACTTAACATCTGTCAGGAATTGAAGGATGTTACCCACTCCTTTGTTAGAAAGAACTACTCTTTCCTCCATAAAATATATCATCCTTTTATAAATTTATTCTTTGTTATAAAGTAAGAATGCATAGCTACTTTACTATCATAACATGGAATATTAAACTTTGTGAATGCTTTTGATTTGCTTGGGATGATAAGGAAAACTTACCTGGATGTGTCTGGACAAGGGCTTTTCCCTATTTAAACTGAGATAAAGCAGATTCCCCGGGAAATTTTATCCCGCCTTAACAGGTAGTAAGATAACTACTTCAAGTTTTTCGAGTGATAGGTGGGGATGATGTCCGATTGGTTCAACTAACCATCAGTGAAGGATGAAGACCCCCCACTGATGGAAGTTTCACTTTACTGAGGTGATCGAAAATCCTTTTTTAATAAATCCGGATTTTCGTCGATATCTTTTACCGGGTCAATATGAATCACGATTTCAATTCCTAATTCCTGTTCAATTTTTTGTTCCAGTCCATGAATGATAAAATGGGCATCTGCCACGGTCATTTCCGGCGGTACAACGACATGCATGGAGGCCATTAATCTCCCCGGGCCATAGTCATGAATTTTTAAATCATGAACATAATTGATGGTTTGATTTTGATCAATGAGATATTGAATTTTGTCAAGTAATTCCGGATCCGGGGAAGTGCCTAACAGAACATTGACCGAGTCTCTTGCGGTTGTAAACCCCGTATAAATAATTAAAATAGAAATAATAACCCCTAATATTCCGTCAACCGGAAATTCAAGTACAGCTCCAATAGCCGTACCTGCAATTACGCCTGTTGTTGCAATCGCATCATTTAAACTGTCTTTAGCCGTTGCTTTATTCATACTTGAATTGATTAAAATACCAATATAGCGATTATACGAGTACATCCACAATTTAATTAAAATCGACAGGGATAGAATGATTATTGAAAACAAATTGATTTGAATGGCTTCCGGATGAATAATTTTATTAATCGAATTCCGCAATAGTTCAATACCCACTCCGAAAATAATAAAAGAAACAATTAATGAGGCGACATACTCAAATCTTCCATGACCATATGGATGTTCCTTATCCGGCGGCTTACTGCTAAATTTTGCCCCTAAGATTGTAATGAAGGAAGAACCGGAATCCGTCAAATTATTAAAAGCATCCGAAATTATCGCAATGCTATTCATCAAAATCCCTGTCACAATTTTAATAGAGAACAAAATCAAGTTGCAAATAATTCCCAGAATTCCGGAAAGAATACCGTAGTTTTTACGTACATTATTATCTTTTATATTTTCATAGTCGGAAATAAATTTTTTGATAATGAGCTTTATCATGTAAAGTCTCCTAACTAAAACAATTAAACAACAACTTTATTATGGCACGAAACCAGTTATTTTTAAACAAAAACAATGAATTTTTGCAATTTAACCTATGACTCATTTTTTGCCGTTTGCCGGAAAGGAAATTGTTTTTCTTTCGCTTAAATAGGTCGAACTTAAAATCAATATCCCACCAATCATTTGGGCAAAGCTCATCCCTTCTCCTAAGAAAATGGCGGCCATAATGACTGCGGAAATCGGATCAATATAGCTGAAAATAGCGATTGTATGACCATTTAATTCTTTTAAAGCTGAAAAATAGAGAACATAGGCTAATCCCGTATGAATAATCCCAACAATAATCATGAATAAAACTGATTTTCCATCCAGTGAACCGATATTAACCGTTTCATTCAGGAAAACATAGGGCAGCAAAACAAGAGAAGCGAGGGACAATTGAGCAACCGTCGTCTCGTAATCCGGTAAATTTTTAATAAATTTATTCATTACTATCACACTTGCATAAAAGGCAGCCGCCAGTAAACCATACATAATCCCTGTTACATGATCATATCCTTCTCCGGCATCGGTATCCGTCCCGACGATAAGAAATAATCCAACCATGGCACTTACGATACTCGTTACCTTCATCCATGTTAATTTCTCTTTTAAAATTAACGGAGCTAGTATCATGACAAAGATTGGCGCGAAATAATAACTTAAGGTTGCATTGGATATCGTTGTGTAACGATAAGCTTCAAACAAAAAAATCCAATTAAAACCGATTGCCCCACCGGACAAAATAAGGAGTGCGATATTCTTTTTTGATGTATGAAAACGGATTTTTTTCCTTAAGACGGAACTGGCAACAAGTAAAAATATACTCCCGATGATCCCCCGAAACAATGCAATTTCACTGGAGGAAAGATGAATATTTTTTACAAATAAACCGATGCTGCCGAAAATCAACATGGCGGTAATCATCTTTAGTTTCCCCGGCATATATACTTCCTCCAACTTATTCTATATAATCTTGCAATTTAGCGGTTAATTATTATTTTACAATAAAACGAACAAGGTATTATATAACTTTTTATAAAACTAGACCCAAGACAAGATGTCCCAAGTCTAGTATGAGCTAATTTAGGCAGCGGATTTTTTTACACGATGATCGAGTGCCGATCCGATTTTCATGAAAATAAACACACCAAAAAATCCGATAGCGGCAATAAAAACAGTTGTAGCCAAATTATTTAAATACGCACTTATCATAACTGTGATGGAACAGATCAATTGAGCCAAATTATATCCCATCCCGCTGACAGCTAAATAGGAACTTCTGGCGTGAACCGGCGGGAGACTTGCTTGATAGTTTTGCTCAACCGGAACACGGACAACCTCGGCAACAGAGGCTAATACCATTGCGATAAATAAAAATGGAATATTGTTCGAGTAGGATATATAAGCATACCCAGCGACAAAGACGAACGATCCGAGAATAATCACATGACGATCTTTGAAGCGTGAAACCATTTTTGCAGCAAATAAAGCCATTAATACGACAAGTACAGTATTTTCCGTCCGCAAAAGACCGGTCATCTCAATGCCATCAAGTTCCCACCAAAGAAATCGTTGTACCGGCATTTCGCTTTCTAATCGAATTCCGACATAATTACTCAATTGAAACTCTAATGACATAACGAAAACAATGGCCATACAATACAGAATGAACAGATGATCCCGGAAAACTTCCCGATAATTGCGCAACATTTGACATATATGCTGAAAAACTTTCTGATCTGCAACTTGTTCCGGAACATAGCTCTCATCAATAAAAAAGACAATAAGTATAACAGTAATAAGTGCAGTTATTGACAAAGCAATTAACAATTCAAAAAGGTAATCTTTAAAAAGAAATCCGCCGAGTGACCCTCCAATTGCAATCGATAAATTATTCGCCCAATACATAATGGAAAACATATATTTTCGCTCATCGGGTTTACTGACATCAATCAACATTGCTTGATTTGCCGGACCACCCAATGACCAGCAAATTGTGTTAATCGTCATCATGAAATAGGTAATTAGCGGTGACGTAAACCAAGGGGAATTACAAATCATCATAACTGTAAAAGCGAAAAACCGTAACATTTCCGCAAAAACGATTAATTTCTTCCGGCCAAAACGGTCAGAAACATAACCGCCAAAAAACGATAAAGCAATGCCGATAAAAACATTGACAAGAAGAAGAATTCCGGTAATTTTTACGCCAAAGTGATTCGACAAGTAGATGGCCATGAATGGAAAAATCATATTACTAATTGCCGTACTTAAGAAAGATTCAATAATTCGAATTTTAATCGTCCGGTGAAATTGAAAAAATATTATTTAAACTCCCCCCTTAAAAAGGCTATCTTTACTAATTTTACGGTAGATGATAAATTGTTAAAATCCCTGAAGATGGTATCTTCAAGGTTAGTAACTTATATGGGACTTAAGTGCCAATTACCTGATCCGGCGATCGGCTCTCATTTGGCGGCACAAAATAATTTTTCCATATAATAATAGAATAACCAATATATAATAATTGTAAGTTTAAGTATAATTTGAATTCGCCTTTAAAACAATAGCCAATTTTCCTTAAGATGAACAATTTAATGCAAATTTTGTACTTTCCTTATAAATCCTATACAATAGAAGACACTGAAAAGAAACATGAAAAAGGATGATTATCATGGCAAACTGGACTGCCTTGCAACAAATGAAACCATTTTTACAGGAAAATTGGGAGAAATCGGGCTTTACCGACGCAACATTGATCCAAAAGCAGACTGTTCCACTTATTTTAGCCGGAAAAGATGTAATTGCAGAATCACCGACAGGAACCGGGAAAACATTAGCCTACATAATTCCGATACTGGAGCGATTAAATGAGGACAAAAAAGACATCCAAGCGGTCATTCTTGTCCCGTCCCGTGAACTGGCGATGCAAATTTTGGACGAGGTTCGAAAATTTACGAAAGGAACCGAAATCGTAAGTTATTCTTTCATTGGCGGGGCAAATCTAAAGAAACAAGTAGAAAAGCTAAAAAGCCGACCACAAATTGTTATCGGTACAACCGGTCGGATGTACGAATTAATTAAAATGAAAAAAATGAAAATGCATGAAGTGAGAACCGTGGTTGTTGATGAGGCGGACAGACTTCTTTCCCGGGAGCATTTAGCTGAAGTAAAAAATATCATTCATTCTACTTTGAGAGACCGACAACTGCTCGTTTTTTCAGCAACCATTACGAAAGAAACAGAAGAAATCGCCCGTGAGCTCATGAATAATTCGGAAATGATTCGGATTCAAACACAACCTGAAAATGCAACTATTCAGCATCAATATATAACATGTGAGCAGCGGGAAAAGATCGATTTGCTCCGAAAAATCATGCATACAAATCCGGGGCGAACCATTGCTTTTTTCAAGAATACCGTTAAAGTTGAGGAAGCCGCTGAAAAACTTACCTATCATGGATTAAAGCTTGCGGTTTTAACGAGTGAAGGAAATAAAATGGAACGAAAAACGGCACTGACTCAATTCCGCTCCGGCGCTGCCCCTCTCCTCCTAACAACCGATGTAGCGGCAAGAGGTCTCGATATTCCTGATATTGCTACTGTCATTCATGTCGATTTTCCAAGTACAGAGGGGCAATATTTGCACAGATCCGGACGCACCGGGCGAATGGGTAAAACAGGAACGGTTATTTCGCTCGTCAATGCACGAGAAGAAAGTTTTTTAAAAAAGATGAGCAAGGAATTGAATGTGAAAATAAGTAGGAAAGAATTGTATAAAGGGAAAATGGTGGATGTGAAAAAAAATCCTCATAAATAGCATAAAGAAGGCGGAGAAAATGTTATTCTCCGCCTTCTTCCTCTTCCATAATCTGGTCAAATGCTTGTGAAACTTTATCGAATTCTTCATCGGAACCGATTGCCGCTAAATCTCCCTCTTCGTCTACTTTCAAGAAAAAGATGTCGATACCCTCATCGGTTTCTTCCTGTAAGTCCTCAGTAAAACTAACCGCTACATATTCAACTCCATCAACAGGAAATGCAGCTAAAACCTCAACCTCGTTTTCTTCTCCTGCTTCATCACTAATTGTAAAAACTTCGCCTACTTCAACTTTTTCCACAAAATCCACCACATTTTTTCGATTTAACAGTTGTTCAAACTAGATGTTAATATTCCCCTCTTTTTGCTGTTTATTCCTATTTTTTCGCATGTCATCAATATTTCGTAATCCCATTTTTAACTTCATTAAGCCAATCGATTGAGAAGCAACTAATTCATGAAGTCCCATTGTTTCATGCCATGCAAGTGTTTGTCGGGACATACCATCCATTTTCCTTTCCCCTTTCAATTTTTCTCAATCGCATTATATGGCTCATTTCATTATTAGGTACATGTTCTGAAACAGAATGGGCGGAATGAATCAGTTTTTAGTAAATACAGATTTAACAATCGTTTTGACTAAATGTACTGCAAAAATTTTTAAAATCACATAAATTGAATGAAATCCTTGAGAATCATATACTTAAAGGGTAATGGAATATACAGGGAGGAATCACAAATGGAATTAGTTGAATTAATTAAATCGCGCCGTTCCATTGGTGCACTTGATGAAAAAGATGTTCCGGATGAAGTGGTTAAAGAATTACTCGATATTGCCGTCTGGGCACCGAATCATAAAAAAACAGAACCATGGAAATTCCGGGTCATTAAAGGGGAAGGCCGGGTTAAACTCGGTGAAGAAATGGCACGTATTACCAAGGAAAAATCAACAGGTTTAAGCGAAGAAGAAGCCAAACAAAAAATTGAAAAAGCGGCAAAAGGTCCGCTGCGTGCACCGGTTATTATTGCATTGGCAGTTAGTCCATCAGGAAAAGTTCCGGAAATTGAAGAAATTGCCGCTTGTGGTTGTGTCCTGCAAAACTTCCTCTTGGCTGCGACGGAAAAAGGATTAGCCACGATTGTCAGAACCGGCGACATCGCCCATGAACCGGAATTGAGGCCTTACTTGAAGTTAGAGGAAAATGATAAAATAATCGGACTCATTTATCTCGGCTATCCGAAAAAGGATTTCGAAATTAAAGCCGTTCGGACACCGGCAGAGGAAAAAACAATTTGGTTTGACTAACGAAAGAAAAAGCGGACTCTTGCTTATGAGTCTGCTTTTCTTATTACCATTTAATATCAGTTTTTAAATCGCTCTATAACGGAAAATCACCCGTATTTTATGAATTTTCCTTAATATTTTTGTTACCGGACAAAATTGCTTAAATCATTCTCTTAAAATATCTTCCAACTTTTTAGCAACAACTTAATGGCCGTGCCCAATTCTTTTTCAGGAATTCCGGCAAATCCAAGAACAATTTTTGGCAGGGTTTCCTCCCTTTTAATAATGGAGTATGCCGAAACTGGATACACTTTAAGACCAGCCTGAAGCGCGCGATCGACAAGTTCTTTTTCCTTTAACCCGTTATTCACTTCTAAAACGAGATGAAATCCGGAATGGGCACCGGACACCGTTAATTCTTGATACGGTTTAAGTAAATCAAGTACCTTCTCTAATTTTCGCCGGTATATTTTCCGCATTCGATTCAAATGTTTTTCAAAGTCCCCGTTCCGCATAAATTCGGTTAGAATATGCTGATCAATTCTCGAAACGGAACATTGATAAAAGGTGAGTTCTTTTTTATATTTTTGCAATAAAGAATCAGGCAGGACCATATAACTGATCCGAATAGATGGCATTAATGATTTTGAAAAAGTTCCCAAATAAATCACTTTCCCGTTTTGATCCATGCTTTGCAGTGACGGAATGGACTTTCCGCTATAGCGAAATTCACTGTCATAGTCATCCTCAATAATAAAACGATTAGGTCTTGCAGCCGCCCAGTTCAACAGCTTTGTACGCCGGTTTACGGAAAGAATCGACCCGTATGGGAAATGGTGGGACGGTGTAACATAAATGACATCAATATTCTTTTCTTCAATTTCTCCCACATTCACTCCTTCCTCATCAACCTCAAGCGGCAGAACATGGTACTCATATTTTTTCAAGAGATGAGAAATGACATGATAACCCGGATCTTCCACACCATAGACTGTTCGTTTATTAAGCAATAGTATTAATTGTTGCAATAAAATTTCTAAACCGGCACCGATGACTATTTGTTCCGGGCTGCAATGAACACCCCTTGCTTGAAATAAATATTGACAAATTTCTTTCCTCAGCTCATATTCTCCCTGTTGATTTCCTGCTAACAATAAATGCCGGTTTTCTTTTTCCATTGTTTGCTTTGCATATTTGCGCCATTTTTCAAAGGGGAAATGTTCGGTATCGACCCAGCCCGGATGAAAGTGATACTTCATTTGTATAATGGGTTGTTGCTCACGGGATGTATTCGTCATTTCCTTTTGAACATACTCTAAATCCTCATAGGCTTGGACAAAATAACCTTTTCTCGGAACACTTTCCACATACCCTTCTGCCACCAACTGTTCATAAGCGGTTTCCACCGTATTTTGGCTAATTTTTAGAAACTCGGCCAATTTACGTTTGGAAGGTAATTTTTCACCAAAAGTTATTTTTCCAGAAGCAATTTCTTTTTTTATATAAATGTATAACTGCTCGTAAATGGGGGTATCACTAGTACGTTCAATGTGAATGGATAACATATCCATTTGAAACACCTCACTGGCATGGTCAATTTTATAAAAACTGACACTTTTAATGGTATCAGATACTTTCTATAATATAGTAAACTTCTAAAAATGCAATATATTAAAACATTGTATTGGTTCAAACCAATCGGGCATTTTACGGGCGCTTATCATCTACCTTTGCTTCTTTGATTTTCCTAAGCCTTATGGGGAAGATTTAGTGACCGTTAATGCAAAAGAATACTTAAAAGAAATGGAGTGGGGAAAATGGAGAAATTAGTTGGTACAGATAAAGTAAAAAGAGGGATGGCGCAAATGCAAAAAGGCGGCGTCATTATGGACGTGGTCAATGCGGAACAAGCAAAAATCGCTGAAGCTGCCGGAGCGGTTGCCGTAATGGCTTTAGAGCGGGTTCCATCGGATATTCGTGCAGCAGGTGGTGTAGCGAGAATGGCAAATCCCAGGGTTATTGAGGAAGTAATGAATGCCGTATCAATCCCGGTTATGGCTAAAGCTCGAATCGGTCATATTGTTGAAGCACGAGTTTTGGAAGCTATGGGCGTTGATTACATTGATGAAAGTGAAGTACTGACTCCGGCTGACGATGAGTTTCATATTTTAAAAAGTGAGTTTACCGTTCCGTTTGTTTGCGGCTGCCGTGATCTGGGGGAAGCAGCCCGCCGGATTGGTGAAGGGGCTGCCATGCTTCGGACAAAAGGTGAACCCGGAACCGGTAACATTGTTGAAGCCGTTCGTCATATTCGCAAAGTTAATGCACAGGTTCGTAAAGTAGTAAATATGAACGACGATGAACTAATGACTGAGGCAAAAAATCTCGGTGCCCCATTTGAAGTGTTAAAACAAATTAAAGAGGCCGGTCGACTTCCGGTTGTTAATTTTGCAGCAGGGGGCGTGGCAACACCGGCTGATGCAGCATTGATGATGGAATTAGGTGCTGACGGTGTATTTGTCGGTTCCGGTATTTTTAAATCGGAAACACCGGAGAAATTTGCCAGTGCCATTGTTCAGGCTACGACTTATTATCAAGACTATGATTTAATTGCCAAATTGTCTAAAGATCTTGGCACACCTATGAAAGGAATTGAAATTTCAACATTGGCTGCCGAAGAAAGAATGCAAGAACGCGGTTGGTAAGGTTACTTAAAGGTGCCAAATGATCCCTTTCATAACGAATTTTACTCAACTGGAAAATCTCCGGTTATGATTTTTAAACAAACTGAATTATAGCCTAATGTAAAGGAAGTGAGATAAATGAGTGATTTAACAATTGGTGTTTTAGGGTTACAAGGAGCCGTTGAAGAACATGTGAAACAAGTCGAATCATTAGGAATTCACGCAATCATTGTGAAGCGGCCTTCTCAACTAAATGAAATTGACGGGCTTATTTTCCCCGGCGGAGAAAGTACCACCATGCGAAAATTAATTGACCAATACGGATTTTTTGAGCCGTTGATACAATTTTCCAAAGAGCAGAAACCGATATTCGGTACTTGTGCCGGGATGGTTCTTTTAGCAAAAGAGCTTGAAGGGTCGGAAGTTGTCCATCTTGGCCTCATGGATATTGTTGTTAAAAGAAATGCCTTTGGTCGTCAGCGGGAAAGTTTTGAAGCCGACCTTGAAGTTGCCGGATTTGATTCCCCTTTCCATGCTGTTTTTATTCGTGCACCGTATATTAAAAAAGTTGGCGGTGGAGTAGAAGTATTGGCAGAGGTAGATAGTCATATTGTTGCTGCCAGACAAGGCCATTTATTAACGACGGCCTTTCATCCGGAATTGACAGAGGATTCCCGCTTTCTTGAGCTTTTTGTGGAAATGGTTAATGAAAGCAAAACAAAAACATTCCAAAAGGCTTAGATTTGCGAAACGCTTCCGGGATTTTGGAAAACAAATACATCACAAAAAGCTTAGCCAAACAAAACTTAACCCTTCTAAAAGTTGGCAAATAACTTTTAGAAGGGTTATTTTTTGTATGAGGTTGGTGCCCTTAACTTAACGACCTGCGAAAGATATGGATGTAGTGCCATGTTACCTATTACTAAGCTTTCGACGCAGCAACTGCAGCGATGGTTGGATTTATGGCAACCGTGCCTTGTTTCTTATTGCTAAGCTTTCGACCGGGTCATCAAACTGTCTTTAATCAATTCTTGAATCTCCTTTATTTTTCCTTCATTGAATAAATCAACAATTTTACTGCCAACGATAACCCCGTCACAATATTCGCCTAGGTCACGGGCTTGTTCCCCTTTGGAAACCCCGAATCCTGCCAAAACCGGGACAGGACTTACTTCTTTTAATGTTTGCAAATACTCTTTTACATGCTCATCATGATGTTGTCTCACACCGGTTGTCCCCATAACCGAAACTGCATACAGGAACCCTTCTGAACGGCGAGCAATTTCAACAACTCTCTCTTTTGGACTCGTTAATGCAACAAGTCGGATAAACGCAATCCCGTGTTGATGCAAAAACCCAGCAATCAAATCTTCCTCTTCTAATGGAACATCCGGAATAATCACACCATCAACACCGGCCCGCACACAAGCTTTGGCAAATCTTTCCAAACCGTAATGAAATATCGGATTTATATATGTCATAAGGATGACGGGAACTTCTCTTCTTGTTTTAAAACTTTCAAGTATTTCCAAAACACCCGCTAAAGTCGTACCATTTTTTAATGCTCTAACCCCGGCCTTTTGAATCGTTGGTCCATCGGCGGTCGGGTCAGAAAATGGGATTCCAAGTTCAATCGCCGCAACCCCGCATTCAGCTAAAAAGCAAATCCGCTCCTCCAACACATTAAGGCCACCGTCTCCCGCCATAATGTAAGGAATAAATAATTTTTCACCACTCGCAAGTTTTTGGGCAAATTTTTGCTCAATCCGTTCCTTACCCATTTATCTTTCCTCCAATCGGCTTTTTACTTGTTCCACATCTTTATCGCCCCGACCGGATAAACAAATAACCATGGTCTCATCCGGCGACATCGTTCTTGCCAGTTTCATCGCATAAGCAACTGCATGGGCACTTTCCAACGCCGGAATAATCCCTTCCGTTTTTGTTAAAAATTGAAAGGCGTCCAGTGCTTCTTCATCAGTTACAGCTTCATATGTGACTCGCTTCGTTTCATGTAAATGACTATGTTCCGGACCGACTCCCGGATAATCCAGGCCTGCCGATATTGAGAAGGCTTCTGTTATTTGCCCATGTTCATCTTGTAAAAGTTTTGACAAGGTCCCGTGCAAAATTCCGACGTCCCCTTTTGTTAGAGTAGCCGCATGCAAATCGGTATCCACACCTTTTCCTGCCGCTTCAACCCCATATAGTTTAACGAACTCGTCTTCAATAAACGGATAAAACATACCGATTGAATTGCTTCCCCCACCGACACAAGCGACGACAGCATCCGGTAACTTTCCTGTCTGTTCAACGATTTGCCGTTTTGTTTCTTTACCGATCACTGACTGAAAATCACGAACGATCAGCGGAAACGGGTGCGGACCAACTGCAGAACCTAGTATATAGTGGGTATCGGTCACATGAGCCGCCCAGTAGCGTAACGCTTCATTGGTGGCATCCTTCAATGTCCCGCTGCCACTGGATACGCCTCTTACTTCAGCCCCTAACATTTCCATGCGAAAGACATTTAATTTTTGCCGTTCAATATCCTCAACACCCATAAACACGATACATTCTAAGCCAAATAGGGCACAGACCGTTGCAGTAGCTACCCCGTGTTGTCCCGCACCTGTTTCAGCAACCACTTTTTTCTTGCCCATCCTCAGTGTCAACAGCGCCTGACCAATTGTATTATTAATTTTATGGGCACCGGTATGATTTAAATCTTCCCGTTTTAAATAAATTTTCGGTCCGCCGAGCTTTTTCGTCAATTGCTCGGCAAAATAAAGCGGTGTTTCCCTCCCGACATATTGTTTTAAATAATATTCCACTTGTTGTAAAAATGCAGGATCATTTTTTGCTGTTTCATAGACTTCCTCCAGTTCCAATAATGCCGGCATTAATAATTCCGGTACAAATCTCCCACCAAAATTTCCGTATCGCCCTGTTTTATCTGGCATTGTATAAGTTGTCAATGGACTCATCCTTTCCCGTCGATTTTGCTTGTTTAATAAATTCACGAATTTTTTCCGTATCTTTTTTTTCATCTGTCTCTACACCACTGGAAACGTCAACCCCAACCGGACCAACAACCGTAATTGCCTCCCGGACATTATCCGGTGTCAAACCTCCCGCCAAAATAAGTTTGCGACGGTCCAACTCGAAATCCTTTGCAATCTTCCAATCAAATGTTTTCCCGGTACCACCGTGATATTTTCCTTTTGGACTATCAATCAAGTAATAGTCACAAGGATAGGACCTTATTTCAGAATGATTGATTAAATCGGCTGAATATGCTTTGATCACCGGTAATGGTAGTTTTTCGGCTACACTTGCCGGCTCATTGCCATGAAGTTGCAAAAAATCCAAGCCCACCATATTCGCAATCTCTGTCATTTTTTCAACCGTTTCATTAACAAATACACCTACCTTCTTTACTTGTTTCGGCAATGCGTTAGCAATTTCCCGGGCCGTTTCAGGGGTGATTTTTCTCCGGCTGTCAGCAAAAACGAATCCGATAAAATCAGCGCCCCCTTGAACAGCTGTCCGGGCTGCTTCCAAAGTTTGAATACCGCATATTTTCACAAGCATGTATGGCTCACTTCCTTTCCTGTAAAATCTTTGTTTTCATAAAGTGACACTTCCATCAATGGGGGTCTTCCTGTCGGTTAATGCTTTTCAGTTTATATTTTGAAATAATGAAACCTGGAACGATTTAAAAGTTTCTTCCAAATTCTCCGCCCGCATAAACGTTTCGCCGACTAAAACGGCATTCGCCCCGGCATTCCGAACACGTATAACATCTCCTTGTTGCTTCATACCACTTTCACTGATTAAAATCGTCTTCATGCCGCGAACCATCGAAGCAAGCCTTTCCGTTGTTGCCAAGTTTACCTCAAACGTTTTTAAATTGCGGTTATTGATGCCGATTATTTCCGGTTCCAGTCGTAATGCCCGTTCCATTTCTTCCTCATCATGCACTTCCACAAGCACTTCCAAGTCGTTTTCAACTGCATATTGGTACAATTCAGCCAGTTGGGCATCCGATAGGGCAGCGACGATTAATAAAATAATGTTTGCCCCTGCTGCTTTTGCCCGATCTATTTGCACCGGATCAATCATAAAATCTTTACATAAAATCGGTAGCCGGACGGTTTTCCGCACCTGAATCAAATCTTCTATTGAACCGTTAAAAAAAGCTTGGTCCGTTAAAACAGAGATTGCTTTTGCTCCAAGTGCTTCATACCTTTTCGCTTGATCGGCAGGATCAACAGTTGTGTTTATCGCTCCTCTTGATGGTGATGACCGCTTAATTTCAGCAATAATATTCATTTGTGAAGAAGCAGCTACTAAACTTTGAAAAGTCGGGACTGGTTCATAGGCAACCGGTTGAAAGGTTTGACCGGTTAATGTCTTTATCTCGTCTTTTTTCTTTGCAATAATTTCATCTAATATGGTCAACTTAAGACACCCCGCTCGGAACTTTTTTACTGTAATCAATTAAGTATTCCAATCGTTTCAATGCGGCACCCGACTCGATGCTTTCCCTTGCCTTCTCAATTCCATCCTGAATTGAGTTAACTTTTCCGCTCGCAAAAATTCCCAGTCCGGCATTCAGCAAAACCGTATCATAATAAGCACTCTTTTTCCCCTTTAGTACGCTCAATAAAATGTCTGCATTCTCCTGTGCAGTTCCCCCACGAATCTCTTCTTTTGCATAGGTTGGCAAATTGACATCGTCCGGTGACAACGTAAAGGAAGTGATTTCTCCATTGTTTAAAAAAACAAGATGATTATCACCGGCAAGGGTTGCTTCATCGAGATTGCCGGCCCCATTAATCACGACCGCTCTCTTTCTGCCTAATCGATTCAATGCTGTTGCCAACATTTTCAAAAATGTTTTGTCATAAACACCAAGTAATTGAGCGTTCAAATGAACCGGGTTTGTTAAAGGTCCGATAATATTGAAAACCGTGCGGATACCAAGTTCCCTTCTTACTTTTGTAAATGGTTTTAATGACGAATGAACATTGGGTGCAAATAAGAAAGCAATGTTATTTTCCTGCAATAATTCTTCAACATGTTCTTTTGAAAGGGTTAAGGAAACTCCTAAGGCTTCCAGCACATCGGCACTGCCTGATTTACTTGTGATACTGCGGTTTCCGTGTTTGGCAACCTTGATCCCGGCTCCGGCAATGACAAATGCGGACGTGGTACTAATATTGAAACTGAAAGATTTATCGCCACCTGTGCCACAATTATCGATTGCGTCGGTAATGACAGGTATTTTAAACGTAGACTTTGCTAAAATGACATCAACGATTCCGGCAATTTCCTCAGCCGTCTCTCCTTTTGCCTGCATGGCGGTCAGTAAGGCGGCGATTTCCGAATCAGTCGCTTTTTCCAGACAGTATTCCGTTACTTCTTTCATTTCTTCAAAAGTTAAATCTTCACCGCTGATCAACTTCTCCAAATAAGCTTTCATCTTATAATCTCCTCTCTTGTTTTTTGTAAAAAGTTACGAATCATTTGTTTGCCCACTTCTGTACCAATCGATTCCGGATGAAACTGGATTCCGTAAGTTGGAAAATGTCGATGTTGAACAGCCATGATTTCATGATCATCAATGGATTTGGCAACAATCTCCAGTGAGTCCGGGATAACTTGTTCATCAATGACAAGAGAATGGTAGCGCATGACTTCCACCGGCTCCGGCAAATCCGTAAATACCCCTTGACCATTATGAGATATAAAAGAAGTTTTTCCGTGCTTAATTTCCTTGGCCTGCCTTAATTTGCCCCCTAATGCCACGGCAATTGTTTGGTGTCCTAAACAAACACCTAAAATCGGGACAGATTGGTAAAAACGTTGCACTGTTTCGATACAAATTCCCGCTTCTTCAGGCGTACCGGGTCCGGGAGAAATAATAATCGCTTCCGGTTTTAATGCAGCGATTTCCTCTATTGAAATTTGGTCATTACGGACTACTTTTATATTCACTTTTTGCTCGGAAATATATTGGTATAGGTTATATGTGAAAGAATCATAGTTATCAATCAATAAGTACATTTCCCGCCACCTCCATTAATGATTTGGCTTTATTCATCGTCTCCATGTATTCCGTTTCCGGGTCCGAGTCATAAACAATACCCGCTCCGGCTTGTAAATGCGCCTTTCCATCCTTGACAACGAGGGAACGAATGGCCAGGGCAATATTCATATCGAAATTAAAATTGATAAACCCAATCCCGCCGGCATATACGCCTCGTTTCTTGTTCTCGAGCTCATTAATAATTTGCATGGCTCTGATTTTCGGTGCTCCGGAAACCGTTCCTGCCGGCAAGCATGAAATTAAAGCGTCAATGCTAGTAAATTCTTCTCTCAGCTTGCCTTTTACTTCTGAAACAATATGCATCACATGTTGATATTTTTCAATTTTCATATAGGTTGGCAATTCAATCGTACCTATTTCGGAAACACGCCCTAGATCATTCCTGCTTAAATCGACCAACATTCGATGTTCGGCCAGTTCTTTTTCATCTGCCAACAGTTCTTGGACAAGCCGGGCATCCTCTTCTTCGGTATTTCCGCGTGGACGTGTTCCGGCAATTGGATTGGTAATAATGGTCCTCCCTTTCGTCTGTACTAAGCTTTCCGGAGATGCGCCAAGAACAATATAATCTTCAAAATCGATAAAAAACATGTACGGGGACGGATTGGCTTCTCTCAGTCTTTGATACAGGTGAAACGGGTTTTGTCTCAACTCGGCGGTAAACCTATGTGACAAAACGATCTGAAAAATATCACCTTTTCGTATATACTCCTTAGCCACTTCTACATTTCTCTTAAACTCTTCCGCTGTTGTATCAGGGGAAAATTGGATTGGCTCCATTACCGGAACCTTCTCCTGGAACGGATTCACTAAAACGGCTTGGAGTTGCTGTAATCGTTCATTTAATCGCTCTTCCGGTTCATAATCCAGGTTCATCACGATTAAATAAATCACTTGATTTTTATGATCAACGACAATCGTATTTTTAAAAACCATCAGATGAATATCCGGCATTCCAATATCATCCGGAAGATCTTCACCAATATACTCATACTGCCGAATGGTATCATAACTAATAAAGCCAATTGCCCCTCCGTAATACGGAAGCGGGAGATTTACATCGATTTTCGGTAATTGTTTTTTGATGACCGTTAAGGCATTTTCGGTTAATTTTTCTGAACGACCGGTCTCATGATTCATCATAGTTGTTTCGTTTCCTATGCCGATAAATTCCAAGTAAGGATCTTCCCCAAGAAACGAATATTTGCCTTTTTCTTCGTGCTGAAAGGTACTTTCCAAGAGAAACTTTTTCTTCCCGGTCAAACGGAGATAGATATCCGTTGGCGTGAATGTTAAATTTTTTATTCGTTTAAATTTATAAAGCGGTGTTTCTCCCATCATTTTTTCTCCCTTCTTTTTCAAAAATAAAAAGCCCCCTGCAAACACAAACGACTTATGTCTGCAGAGGGCGATTGATTACCGCGGTGCCACCTCTGTTGAAAAGCATTAAATACTTTTCATCTTTTTCGGATACGGGATGAAAATATTTGCATTATATTCATCTGATATCCTATCCGTGTAACGCCGGAAAAACGGGTTTACCTACTTAACATCGGGAAAAATTCGATCTAACTTGCAAATCCACATCCCGTCTTTGTTGTTCAGCCCACCTCTCGTAAGGCCATTCAGCAACTATCCACGTACCGGAATCCCACCAACACCGGCTCTCTGCAACGCTTCAAAACTGCCTACTCTTCTTACTCATCGATTTATTCATGTTCTGTTTTTTCTTTACAAAATGCAAAAAGTCCCTCCATCCGTAAAGGACGAGGGACCGCGGTACCACCTTTATTAGCTGTAACAGCTCACTTTAGCGTTTAAGTATTATAAACTTAAACTGTCTCAGATAACGACAAGACAATATCGCCAAAGCCTACTGCGAAATTTTGGTTCGGTTTGGAAGCTCAGAAGCCCATTCTTCTATCCGATCACACCGGTTCGCACCATCCACCGGCTCTCTTTTTGTGTCAAAATAGAATACTCTTCTTCTTCATCGCCTGAAAATTTTCGATTTATTTAAATTAATAATAAAACAATTCAAATCATATGTCAACAACAAATTTTCTTATTCATTTGTTTGTTGAAAAAACGCCAAGCGCATCCTGTTTTGTTCATTGTAAAATGGATTTCATTAATTTGTTTTTGGAATAAAACCTTTTTCAAGTAAATAGTGAATCACGGTTTGAACAGACTCGGCCAATGACAGTTTTTCTGTATCGATGATTAATTCCGGGTTTACCGGTTCTTCATACGGTGCATCAATGCCCGTAAATTCCTTAATTTCACCGGCACGGGCTTTTTTATACAGCCCTTTTGGATCGCGATTTTCACAAGTTTCCAAGCTGCATTTTACATAAACTTCGATAAATTCCGCTTCACCAATAATCTCTCTTGCTTTGTCCCGATCTTTTTGGTAAGGAGATATAAAGGCTGTCAATGTAATTAATCCGGCATCAACCATTAATTTTGCTACTTCTCCAATCCGGCGAATATTCTCTGCCCGATCCTCGGGACTAAAACCTAAATCTTTGTTTAAGCCAAACCGAATATTATCTCCATCTAAGCGATAAGTGTGGACGCCCAGTTGGTGAAGTTCCTTTTCCACGGCAACGGTAAGTGTGGACTTTCCTGAACCGGATAAACCGGTAAACCAAACAGCGGCACTTTTATGTTTTTTTAATATTTGGCGGTCTTCCTTCGTCACTTTTGAATCATGCCAAACAATATTCGTTGCATTTCCCATTCCATTTCCCCCAAATTCTAATTGTTACCGTTGACTTATTTGAGTAAAAGAAGCAAATCTGTTCTCCTGCGGGGCACTTGGTCCACAGGATGAAGGTAGACATGAGTAGTAACAGGACGACTTTAGTTTTAGCCGGCCGGTTTAAACATCGCAAATAGGTTTGCCACGCGCTTTTTTTCCTTCAATCAGTTTGTTGCATATCCTTTTCTTAATACTTCAGCAACTTCCGGACGCGAAAATTCCTTAGGCAAGTCTTCCCCATTGCGAAGTTTTTCCCGCACCTTTGTGCCACTCAAATGAACATGTGCAGACTTGTCATGAGGGCAAGTTTTTGCTGTCGCCATATTCCCGCATTTTGTGCAATAAAAAGCATGCTCGAATTTTAAAATTTGGATTTCTAATTCATCCTCATATTTGGAAATTAATTCTTGCGCCTCATATGTTCCATAATAGTCACCGACACCGGCATGATCACGTCCGACAATAAAATGCGTGCACCCGTAATTTTTCCGGACAATTGCATGCAAAATGGCTTCTTTCGGTCCGGCGTAACGCATAGCGGCAGGATAAATCACGAGCCTGGCCCGATCTTTAGGAAAATAGTTTTTCAAAATAACTTGATAACTCTCCATTCTTATATCAGCCGGAACATCATCGGATTTTGTTTCACCAATGAGCGGGTTGAGTAACAAACCATCGACAGATTCCAAGGCACATTTTTGAATATATTCATGGGCCCGGTGAACGGGATTTCTCGTTTGAAAACCGACGATTGTTTTCCAGCCCAAGTCGGCAAATAATTTTCTTGTTTCAGCCGGTTCGAAATAGAAGTCTTCAAATTGGCCGTGGTCGATCCGGTTTAATAAATAGACCGGGCCGGCAAAATAAACATCACCTCTTTCAAATAATTTTTTCACACCCGGGTGGTTTAGGTCGGTCGTCCCGTAAACAAGTTGTGCTTCTTTTTCTTTATCAGGATAATATTTTTCCTCCAACCGTAGAATTCCATAGACAATACCATCTTCCCCTTTAAGGGCTATCTCTTTACCAATATCATATAGATCCGCATCATCGTTGGACACGGGGAGAGTAATGGGAATACTCCAAAGCGTACCATCACTAAGGCGCATTTCCTCTATCACCCGTAAATAATCCTTTTCCCCCATGAAACCGGTAAGCGGGCTAAAACCGCCAATCGCGATCAATTCTAAATCTGATAAACTCCAACGATCCAATTTTAATGATTTTAACGATTTTACTATATTTAAATAAAACTCTCTTTCCTGACCCGACAAAACTCGCTGAACCAGTTTTCCACCATGGGCCGGAATTCCTTTTTGTTCTTCCTTCATTGTAACAGCCATTAATACCCCTCCCGTAAAATCAACAAAAACCTTTTATAACTGGATTTTTGCTCCATGTAAGGCACTTCTTGGCACAACGTCATCCCCGAATAAAGGATAATGATTGAACGGTTTCGTAAACACGATCCTTTAATGCTTCCTTTATGTTTGGATGGCTTCCAAGTTGCTTTGTTAATATAATTTGCTTTTTTACATCTTTATGCGTAACGATGGTCTTTTGCAAGTCGTTCATTAAAAATCCGGTAAACCATAAATAAGGAACAACCCATACTTGTGAATAGTTACCTTTTAATGACAATGCAAATTCCTCTGCAAAAGACGGTTTACAAGCTGCCAAAAAACAATAGTTTACATTTTTAAAATGGATTTTTTCGCTCAACATTTTTGCAAGCCTTTCAATATCTACTTTCGTTTCCGGATAAGTACTGCCTCTTCCAACCAACAGGATTTTCGCCTGATGATTGATTGGTACACCTGTTTCGTTAATCCGGTCTACTAAAATATCAATTAACCGATCTTGGACACCAAGGGGTTTCCCGTATGCAAAAGATATATTCGGATATTTTTCTTTGTTTGCTTCGAGCTTTCTAGGTATATCAATATAGTAATGGCCGGCACTTAATAGCAACACAGGAATGACAGCGATTTTCGTTACACCTTTTTCAATGAGTTTGGCAATCCCTTGGTCGATATCAGGCTGAGCCAATTCTAAAAAACAACATTCCTGAAACGAAACATCGACCTCATTCATCACCGAAGCAATAAAATCCTGAACTTCCGCTATTGCAGCTAAATCACGACTCCCGTGACAAACATATAAAATTCCCAGCATACACTTTCTCCTCACTAACCGAGTGCTGCCTGAATTGGAAATGCTTGTTGAACCGCATTCCATTCAAACCACTGAATCGTTTCCCTTAACCGGACCACTTCACCAATGACAATCATTGCCGGATTTTGAATATGTTTTGCCTTCTCGATTATATTTTCCAGCGTTCCTGTTACGGTTTCTTGTTTTGTCGTTGTTCCGCAATGGATGATGGCGATTGGTGTGGATGGATTTTTTCCATAGCGAATTAGTCGTTCACAAATACTTGGTAATTGTTTTACACCCATATAGACACAAATTGTGTCCGTTCCCTGTGCCAAATATCGCCAATATTGTTCCGTATCGGCACCTTCTTGTCTAACACCGGAAATAAAAGTAACCGAGGAACTGTAATCTCGATGGGTTAAGGGAATTCCTGCATAGGCAGGGACAGCAGAACCGGCAGTAATCCCCGGAACAATTTCAAATGGGATCCCGCATTTCCTTAACGCTTCTGCTTCTTCAGCTCCGCGTCCAAAAATAAAAGGATCTCCACCTTTTAATCTCGCAACAACTTTACCTTGAGCAGCGAACTTACATAACAAGCTATTTATTTTTTCCTGTGATAACGTATGCTGGTTCGGGCTTTTCCCGCAATAAATTAATTTGGCATCTTTTTTAGCATATGCAAGTAATTCTTGGTTAGCTAAACGATCATAAAGGATTACATCTGAATGTTGGATAATTTTTAAACCCTTAACAGTAATTAATTCAGGATCACCCGGTCCCGCTCCGACTAAATAAACTTTCCCCATCGTTCCACCTCATTCTTTCTTTGTTGGCATCCGCTAACTTTTTATAGACCTTTTAAGGCTGATAAAAATTGTCGTATTCGCTGATTTTCAAGTGATGAAATATCCACTTATCAATGAAGAAATTAACAATATATTTTTTCGTTTAGTGCATGTGTTTTATATGTTTTTGACCGTTTTCGAACCATGAAAATCTAATCCGGAATGAACTTCTTCCACATAACCGGTTCGAATGACAAAATCACCAAACCGCTCTCCTTCTTTTCGTTCTTTTGCATAGTGCTGAAAAATTGGATATAACGCTTCTAAAATTTCCTTTTCCCCAATATTTTCTTTGTATAATTTATTTAAACGATTGCCGGCAAAACCGCCACCCAGATACAGGTTGTATTTTCCGGGTGCTTTCCCGATAAATCCGATTTCTGCCAAAGCCGGTCTTGAGCAGCCGTTTGGACAGCCTGACATTCGAATGACTATTTCATTCTGTTTGAGCCCGACTTCTTTTGTAATGGCTTCAATCTTTTTGAGCAGAGTCGGAAAATACCGTTCAGACTCGGCCATCGCCAATCCGCAAGTTGGGAAACCGACGCAACTCATGGAATTTTGCCATAAAGGAGATGCATATGTTCCGCCAGCTAAATGATATTGTTCTACCAGTTTCTCAATTTCTTTTTTCTTTTTTGCTGTTATATTAGCAATAATGACATTTTGATTCGGGGTTAATCGAAATTCACCGGTATGGATTTTGGCAATTTCTCTTAATCCGGTGAGAAATTGGGTCTCTTCATCGTCTTTTACCCGGCCACTTGGAATAAATAACGTTAAATGCCATTTCTTATTTCCTTTTATCCAGCCAAATTGATCTCCAGTATGGGTAAAATGGAATGGTCTTGCCTCTTCTAATTCCCAACCTAACCGATTTTGTAACTCGGTTTTAAACCATTCAATGCCTCTGGAATCAATCGTATATTTGAGACGGGCATTTTTCCGGTTGGAACGATTTCCATAATCACGTTGAACTAAAACAATTTTTTCTGCCACATCGACTACTTTATCCGTTGGGCAGAAACCGATCACACGGGCAATTTGCGGATACGTACGATAATCGCCGTGGGTCATCCCCATCCCGCCACCAACCGCAACATTGAATCCTTTTAGTTCACCATCTTCTTCAATCGCAATAAAGCCTAAATCTTGGGAGTAAATGTCTACATCATTGGAAGGCGGAATCGCAATCCCAATTTTAAATTTTCGCGGTAAATACGTAGGTCCATAAATCGGTTCAATTTCTTGACCAACGCTTGTGTCGATTACTTTTTCTCCGTCCAACCAAATTTCATGATAGGCAGGTGTTTGCGGCAGTAGATGGTCACTTATTTTTTTTGCCGCTTCATAAACCTCGTAATGAACATCCGATAAATTTGGATTCGGAGTACACATAACATTCCGATTTACATCACCACATGCGGCAAGTGTTGTAAAAAGTGCCTCATTGATTTCTTTCATTGTTTGTTTTAAGTTCCATTTCAAGACACCATGCAATTGGAACGTTTGTCTTGTCGTCAGTTTCAAAGTTCCATTCGCATAAGTAGTTGCAAGTCGATCCATTTCCAACCATTGCTTTGGGGTTGCCAGTCCCCCGGGCATCCGCACACGAATCATAAACTGATAGTCCGGTTCCAATTTTTTTCGGCGGCGTTCATCTCTCACATCACGGTCGTCTTGTTGATAGCTTCCATGAAATTTTAATAATTGATTATCATCGGGAGAAATGGCTCCGGTGATCGGGTCCTTTAATCCTTCCGCAATTGTCCCTCGCAAATAATTACTCTCCCGTTTAATCCGCTCATTATCACTAAGTTTTGTTTTATTTTGTTCCACGCTTTGTCGCCTCCCCTGTTTTAGTAAACATCTCGCTGGTAACGCTTTTGTTTTCGCATTTGATCGATATAAACAGCGGCTTGTTCACTAGTCAAACCACCCTCTTTTTCTAAAATCGTCAGGATCGTTTGATGAACATCGCGAGCCATATGCTTTTCATCTCCACACACATAAACAACAGCCCCGTCTTCCAGCCATTGATAAAATTCTTTCCTTTTTTCAAGCATTCGGTGTTGGACATAAACTTTTTCCGCCTGATCCCGCGAAAAAGCAACATCCATTTTCGTTAACACCCCATTTTTTAACCATTTTTGCCATTCAACTTGATATAAGAAGTCTGAGGAGAAATGTTGATCACCAAAAAATAACCAACTTTTCCCTGTAATTCCTTCTGCTTCACGCTCTTGCAAAAATGCCCGAAATGGTGCTACACCTGTTCCCGGCCCGATCATAATAATTGGTGTATCCGGGTTACTTGGCAGTTTAAAGTTTGGATTTTGATCCACATAGACAGACAACATATCGCCGGGTTGAATCCGCTCGGCAATTTGAGAGGAACATACACCTTTTCGATTGCGACCATGGGCTTGGAAACGGACGGCACTGATGGTGAGATGTACTTCATCCGGATTTGCTTTTAAGCTGCTGGCAATTGAATACTGGCGCGCCGGCAATTTTCTTAGAATATGAATAAAATCAACGGGTTTAAGTTGTACCGGTCGAAAATCCCGGACAAAATCAAGTAAATCCCGACCATCTAAATAAGCTTTTACTTTTTCTTCATTGCCCGGTGCTGCAAGTTTCTTTAACTCTTCATTATGAAACAGTTCAGCTGCCGCCTGAATAAATGATTTCGTTAGTCTAGTAATCTCAAATTTGGAGAGCAAGGCTTTTCGCAATGAATAAATATCACCTTCCTCGTTAATTTGCACCGATTCTTCCGGGTTCCATCCGAGTTCATTGATTAAACTGTCAACAAGTTCCGGATCATTTTCCGGTAAGATGGCTAAACTGTCTCCCGGCTCAAAAGTCAGACCGGAATCTTCCAACGATAACACAAGGTGGCGGGTTTCTTTATTCGAACCACGACCATTTAAACTAATATTTTCAAGTACTTCAGCCGGATAAGGATTCTTTTTCGAATAAACCGACTGTTTTTCCTCCAACAGAGTAGCCGCCGCTTGCTTTTCCGAAACAGATATGGCCGATGCATTTGCATTGCTTGTTTCATGTAAGACGGCAACTACTCCGCTCATCCATTGTTCTGCCGGATCCTCAAAATCAACATCACAATCAACCCTTGGATAGAGCCGTTCTCCTCCTAATTCTTCCAAACGTTTGTCAAAGTCCTTCCCGGTTTGACAGAAAAATTCGTATGACTCGTCACCTAATGCAAGCACAGAAAATCGGACATTTTCTAATTTTGGTGCCCGCTTACTATGTAAAAATTCATAAAAAGACCGGGCATTTTCCGGGGGCTCCCCTTCCCCATGGGTACTCGTGATGATTAATAAATCTTGAACTTTCTTCAAATTTTGCGGTTTAAAGTCGTCCATCGAAAATGATTGCACCGGTAATTGTTTTGCTTGTAATTTTTCAACAATCGTACTTGCCAACGATTGCCCATTGCCCGTTTCAGAACCAAACAGTACGGTTACTTCACGAGTTTGAATGGATTGTTCCATTTTCGGGGCAGCTGTTTGATCAACTTGCACGCTTTGTTCATACCCGGCAATGAACGGGTAGGACAGGAACCCGCACAACCATATTTTTTGTGCTTCGGTTAATGTCGGGATTAACCTGTTCAAATATTCTCGTTGTTCTTCATTAAATGGGCTGTTATTCACGTTAAATTGCAAAACGTTTCACCTCATCATTTCTTATGTTACAATCTATAAAACAGTATTCATATTAAAATAGTATGTTTTTAAATTATGATTATCCAACTTTGCGACAAATGAACCGGGTCTTTATTTGGATTTTTCAATTTTGCAACAAATCAAATCGGTCCTCCATTCGGTTCCCCATTTTGTTTCAAAGAACCGGATCTTTAATTCTGGTTTCCCAATTTTCCAACAAATTAATTTAGTCCCAATTTGATTCCCATTTTGTTTCAATGAACCGGTCCTCAATTCGCCGGGGTATGTAGACCGCATTCTATTTTATTAAAACCGGCCCATCTTCCGGCACGTTGATTATTTGGATCTGTAACCGGCAATGTGCACGGCTCACAACCAATGCTCGGGTATCCTTGATCATGTAAAATATTATATGGCAACTCATTTTGACGGATATATGACCAAACATCTTCCCAAGTCCAGTATATTAATGGACAAATTTTAATAGATTTAAATCTTTCGTCCTTATTGACAAAATCTGTATTCTTTCTGCTTGGAGACTGTTCCCTGCGAAGTCCGGAAATCCAAGCCGGGACTCCATACAAAACTTCTTCCAACGGCCTTATTTTTCGCAAAAAACAACATAAATCAGGCTCTGTTTTCCACAACTCCGGCCCGTACTTTTTTGCTTGTTCCTCCAAAGTCAGCTTCGGTTTTTTTAGTTGAATATTTAAACTCGGGTATTTGATTTTTACTTTTTCAATCAATTCATATGTTTCCTTAAAATGAACGCCGGTATCGAGAAAAACAATCGTTGCTTCCGGTTGAACTTTTGCAATCAGATCCACTAAGACAATTCCCTCTGCCCCAAAGCTACAGGCGTAAACAACGGAATTTCCATATGTCTCATATGCCCATTGTAAAACAGGCAACGCCCCTTTTGTTTCATCTGTAAACCGTTGATTCTTGAAAGGATCATCTGTAAAGTTATCATATAAAATCCGCTGTTCAATCATCATTTCACCCCTAAAAAAATCCCTTCTTCATTTTGATAAATAAGAAGGGATAGATTTAATCATATTCCTTCTTATCTTCCAGACATTTGTCTGCAGGAGTTGGCACAGTGTTTTTAAACCTGTTGCCGAGGTTTCTTCGGGCCTGTCCCTCCACCTCTCTTGATAAGAATATCATCTTTTCCTATAATTTTAGTATGAATTAAGTTTAAACTGTGTTATTTTAAAAGTCAATAAGTTTTTTGAAAATATGACCTATTTCCCTTTTTGACTCTTTTCTATATAGGCTAAGTACTTGCCGACAACGTCCATATCATAACATTTATACAAAACTCTTGAACCGACCACATCTTCTATTTCATTAAATAAAAAACGTCCCTCTTCATCTAAAATAAAATCAATCCCGACAAAATCAAACTGTGCAAGTTGTGCGATTTTCTTAACCAATCTCTTTTCATCGTCACTCAGTGAATACGGTTCAACCTTCCCACCTAAAGAAAAATTTGCTTTAAAGCTCTTTTCCGAATATCTTTTGACAGCTGCCAAAATTTCGTTTCCCATAACAAACACACGAATGTCAACGCCGGGATTTGTACAAACTTCCTGCAAAATAAACTCGTCACCGGAAAATGTGGCTAGTTTTTCTGTCAATTCCTTTTCGTTAGCAATGAAAAATACTTCTCTACCTCCGTGTCCGGCAACTGATTTTAAAATGAGCGGAAAATCACCGCCAAACTGCTCAACACAAAAATCATGCCGGTTTCCAATCCAAGTTTTCACAGATTTAATGCCATGTGAGTTGATAAATTGATGGGTTTTCCCTTTATGATTACAAATTTCTGTTATAAAAGCAGAATTAAACACTCGGCACCCCATCTTTTCAAAATGCGTTGCAATGATACTATTCCGGCTCCGATTAATAACAAAATTCGGTGTCACTAATCGCTTTCTTCTAGCTTCTGCGTAAAATTGTTCATCAATTCCAAGGAAAAGTTCATCCGTTAAAACAAGGCCAATCGTTAACCCATGTTCCTGTGCCCTTTCGATAAATTGTTCTGCAAACCATTGATTTTTCTTATAATCATCCCGTCCGTAAATCAGTAAACCACTATGCATTACCAATTCTCTCCAATATGTAATCAAAAATATATTCCGACACGTCGATGCCGGTGCAATCAAACACATTTTTTATATGGGCATTGGAATTCACTTCACAGATTATCGGTTCATCATTATCACCAAATAAAAGGTCAACACCGGAAAAATCCGCTCCCACCGCTTGTGATGCTTTTATGGCCAACTCCTTAAAAGTTCGCGGGGGATCGAACTTTTGCATCATCCCGCCATTTGTTACATTCGCACGAAAATCTATCTCATTGAATCTGAGCATGGAAGCCACAACTTGATCCCCAACCACATACAATCGGGCATCTTTACCGGTACTGGATGAAATAAATTGTTGGTAAAGATGAGGCCGGTATAGCAGCTGGTGCCTTTTGACGACCAATTCTTCTCGGTTTTTCACTAAATAAACTTGATCCCCAAACGAACCGTATGCTTCCTTTATAACAATCGGATAATCAAATTCCTTTTCCACTCGATCAATAAATTGGTCATTTGGATCTATCGTACCGGGAAACATCATTGGTGAAAATAACGTTTTCGGCATTCGTATTCGTTTATTTGCCAATGTTTGAAATGTAGCGATTTTATCATCACATATTTCAATGGCATTTGCATTATTAAAAAGTTGATAACCTAATCCTTCCAATTGTTTGGCCAGTCGGATATCTTTATCTAAAAATAGGATAAAATCAGGCTGAAACAAACCATCCTTTTTTACATGCAAAGAATTATCCATGACGAAACTATATATCTCGTTGTTTTTAACCGGTTGTAATTCGATTCCTTTTTTTGCTGCAGCGGATATGTACATGTGGTTAATTTCCAAAAATTTTTTAGAAATTAAACCACCGTTGTATATTAACCAACCTTTTTTATTCATAAATACATCACCTTATCTGTTCAAGCCATCTGAAATCATTATATAGAAAAAATACCACAAAGTAATCCGCAAATTTTTACTTGATCGGATGAGCGGATATTTTTTAAAAATATTGACATATATAAATTCAAAACCTATAATCATAAATAACCTGTAACTAATCCTCTGCTGTTGGATCAGTGGAGGTTTATTTTTTAAACGGAATGAAGAGAGAGGGAAAGAATCAGTGAAAAAAAGAATATTGGATTTGCAACCCTATAAACCGGGAAAATCACCCGAAGATATAAAACGAGAATATAATATTGATAAAGTCATTAAATTGGCTTCAAATGAAAATCCATATGGTTGCTCGCCTCATGTGGAAACTGCTGTTTTAAGTTCACTTCATGATACAGCCACCTATCCGGACGGTTATGCAACAGAGCTTAGGAAAAAGGTTTCCGATCATTTACATGTTGATGAAAATCAGTTGTTATTTGGAAGCGGGCTTGATGAAGTTATTCAAATCATCAGCCGTGTTCTTTTATGTGAAGGGGACAATATAATAACAGCCAATGAAACCTTTCCCCAGTACAAACATCATGCGATCATTGAAGGTGCGGAAGTTCGGGAAATCCCACTAGTCAACGGTTCTTTCGATTTGGACGGAATGTTTCAAGCGATTGATGATCGTACAAAAATCGTATGGATTTGCAACCCGAATAACCCGAGCGGAACTTATTTAAATGAAGAAACACTGGTCCGGTTTCTGGAAAAAGTTCCCCCGGAAATTGTGGTCGTCCTTGATGAAGCATACTATGAATATGTAACAGCCGATGATTATCCAAATTCTATCCCTTTGTTAACGCATTTTAATCATTTAATCGTTTTACGGACATTTTCAAAAGCTTACGGTCTGGCCGCTTTCCGAATCGGTTATGCAGTCGGCAATGCTCAACTAATCAAAAAAATCAATATTGCCCGGCTCCCGTTCAATACTTCATCATTTGCTCAACAAGCAGCCCTCGCCGCACTTGAAGACCAAGATTTTGTCAAAAAATGTGTCCGGAAAAACGCTGAATGTCTGAGAGATTTTGAACAAACTTTACAGAGACTGAATGTTGAATATTACCCGTCCCAAGCTAACTTTATCTTTGTTCGAATGGCTTCACCAATGGAACTGTTCAACTTTTTCTTGAAAAAAGGTTATATTGTCCGTCCGTTTCCAAACGGGGTTCGAATCACCATAGGGACAAAAGAGCAAAACAAAGAAGTTTTAGCCGCCCTTGAAGATTATGTGAAAGGCCATGTTTTCAACTAGAAAGGAATTTTTGCAATCATATTTTTTGATAATAAAACTTGCTGCTGATTGGACTTCAGCAGCTTTTGCATGTGCTCGATAAAAAAAGATCATTGTATGTCGAGGTTTCCTATTTAACTGTTGAAATTCATTAATATAAATGGACAACCTTATGAATTTTCAGGAAAATTTCGTTTAAGTAGCATCCACCTCCATACTGTAATAAAATGTGTTTATGAGAATACTGCGGAGGTGAGGCCATGGATCCGGTTGAAATTATGTTACATGAAAACCATGTTGTTCCCTATTACCGTCCCGTCATTAGTGCCGAAACACAATTGGTGGTTGGTTACGAAATTGAAGCATTTTTTCATGAAGAGGATGGTACCGTACAAAGTATTGACTGGTTTTTCAAAGATTTGTCCATTCCTGATGAATTTCGTCTGGAACTAAGTCGCCTTTTACTGGAAAAAGCGATCGAATATCAAATGAAAACAGATCCTTCCATGTACATATTTTTCAATTATGATACGAACTTGCTTATGAAAGATCGAGGCGAATGTTTAGAAAAATTTCTAGACATATATACCAAAAAAGGATTCGATATAAATAAACTAATCATCCAGTTAAAGGAAGAGTTTAAAACAGAAGAAATAGATTCAGTCCGAATTTTGTTCAACTATTTAAAGTCAATAGGTATTCGAATCGCTCTTGATGATATCGGTGAACGGAGCGGCAGTTTTGATCGCTTAGCATATTTGAAACCCAATGTGGTAAAAATTGATGTTGGATTTTTAAAAGATAATGATTCGCCGCATCTATACAGAGATGTACATCATTCACTATCATTACTATCCCAAAAAATCGGGGCAACTTTAATGTTCAAAAATATATCTACTTACCATCAATTAAATCATGCTTGGCGTAATGGGGGGCGATTTTATCAAGGCAATTACTTAATCAGAAGCGGACAAGATTATGTTCCCATTGATTGTTGTCAAGAAAAAATGAAGAAAGACTTCCAGTTATTTGTTAATTATGAGCGAAAAAAAATTAAGGCACAAATGACGTTGACAAATGCAATCAATCAACAATTAAAATCAATTTTAACGTCTATTCATTCGGATGATCCGCTTGATGAAACGATCTTGAAAATCGGAAAGGCATGCTCCGATTATGCATTTCGTGTGTATATATGTAATGAAGAGGGTTTGCAACTTTCCGCCAATGCTGAGAAAGATAATGACGGCAATTGGAGTTTAAAAGAGGAAATCCGTAATAAAAACTGGAGCTGGCGACCGTATTTTTTTGAAAATATCGCCCGGATGAACATAGAGAAAAAAGGCATTTTATCCGATTTATATACAGATATCGAGAAAAACGAACAAATCCGGACATTTTCCTATCCAATATCCGATACACTATATGTTTTCCTTGATATTCCTTATGCCTATTTATATGAGCAAGAAGGTCTATTGTAATATGATGAAACTTGGGGCTGTCCTAAAAGTACAACTTCTATAATTTTATTGCTAAAAGAATAGGTTCGGTTGACTTTCGTTTTGGTGGCGGACGCTTTCCGCGGGCACGGCCTCAGCCGCTTCGTCGCTCGTTTCCTCGCTCCTGCAGGGTCTTCGGCTCGCGCTGTTCCCGCAGGAGTCGCCGCCACCCTCACTTCAATTAGCCTATACAAATTGGATTAATTTTTGACTTTCTGGACAGCCCCTTCATTCATTCTGCAGCTTATGCTCAGTGGAACTTGCCGCCACTTCAGACAGCGTATAATTTGTATAATCCTTATCTCCCTCTTTCACCGATTGATCGACAACTCTCCATGACAATAATAATGAGCCCCCGATAATCCCCAGTAATGTACCTACGAATAATCCCCCGAGGGCACCTAAAATCGATGCAATAGATAAAAAGATCGTAATAATACCAAAAATAATGTTTAATCTTGTGTAAAAATAACTCAGAATTCCTATAATCGTCATTAGTCCCCCAAACAGAAGACCTAACACGACAAAATTTCCCGGGCGTAATGCCACTTCAAGCAAATGAATCGGCATATACAGAATAATTAAGCCAGCAAGGAGCGAAAATGTCGCTCCCCAAAACGGCCTGCTCATCCGCCATCTTTTAAATTTTTTTCTAAAGTTATGAAATTTGTCCATCATTAACACTCCCAGACAAACAGGCTATTAATTTTTCACAAACTCAACTTTTAATCCCGGCAATGTGACCATTTCTTGGAATAAATAATGGGTTTCAATGTTACCGTTTTTAATTGTCACCGTACTCGCCCCTTGCGTAAACCCTTTCTTAACTGCTTCAGGATCATTGGCTTCTACATAGTTTTCCGAAATATCCATTTTAGTAAACACTGCATCCCCTTGTACGAGTGCAGCTTTTTGGATTAACCCTTTAATTTCTACCGGGGTACCTTTATTACCGGCGGAAATTTTGACAGTGTACTTCCCTAAAATTGGAATATCCACATTTTTCGAAATGACCAGATCTGTAATTTTTGCATTTTGAATATCATTGACAAATACCGGTTTTACATGTGCTTAGGAATTTTTACTTGGATCACCATACAGGTCTCCATATAATTTAAAGCCGGTACCTGTCATCTCAGTAAAGGAAACATTAAACTTACCAATTCCGCCTACCCCTGCTGCGTAAACCACACCGTTAATTCCTAATGTAAAGAACACCCCCCCTAACAAAATGAAGCTTGCCAATAAAGCGGAGAAAAACCATTTTTTAGAAGTTTTTCCTGTTAAAATAGTCTCACTCATTTGAATACCTCCTCCCTCTTTTAAATGAAACCGCTTTATGTTTTCAGTTTATTATAATTATTATAAAAATATATTCCTAACTTTGTCGGTAATTTATTTTTTGGACCTACAAAGGTAGGAAACGATCAGGATAAACGTGAATTCAAAAACTAAAAACGTTTACTGTACCAAAAAATGATGAATATGATATAAATAGGTTAATAAAGGTAAAGAAAACTCGGCGAGAGCAGAGCCGTAGTTCACCGAAAAAATATAAAATTTTTTCGGCTGCGATGTATCCCGTGAAGCTTTCCTTGTGCACTTATGCGTTAGGAAAGTAGAAATTGAAAAATTTATACTTTCCTATTAGCCGAAAAATACTTTCTTCTGTCGAACATCATAAAGTTACACATACTACATTTTTGCTTTTTTTGACAGTCACCTCGTCCTAGGTTAAAATATCGGTATTTAATAATAGCTTTGGTTCAAAAACAATGAGTCTGGAAGTTCTCGGAAGCTACTGGCGTCTAGGTAACGGAGCATATTTTTTCGTACATGATAAACTCCAGAAAATTTTTCGCTTTTTTTACTTTTTGAATCACGTAAAGAAATTTTGACATGAGGTGATGGACCATGCATCAAACGGAACATATTTTACAAGCCAAAAATTACATAATGGAAAAAATAAATCTCAAGCCGGAAATCGGACTCATTCTTGGCTCCGGACTTGGCGTGCTTGCCGAAGAAATTGAACATGCGGTAACCATTCCATATGATGAAATTCCCTATTTTGCAAAGTCATCCGCCATTGGACATGCCAATGAACTTGTTATTGGAGAATTGATGGGGAAAAAAGTAGTTACGATGAAAGGGAGATTTCATTATTATGAAGGATTTACTTTGGATGAGGTTACTTTTCCCGTTCGGGTTATGAAAGCACTTGGTGTAGATTCTTTAATTATTACCAATGCCTGTGGAGCAGTTAATACGAGTTTTCAACCGGGAGATCTTATGCTCATTTCCGATCATATTAATTTGGTTGGGACAAACCCGTTGATTGGACCAAATAATGATGAACTCGGTATACGTTTTCCGGATCTCTCTCAATTGTATACACCTGAACTTCGAAATTTGGCAAAAAAGGTAGCCGCTGATTTAAACCTCCCTATTCAGGAGGGTGTATATGCATGGTGGAGCGGCCCAACCTATGAAACTCCGGCAGAAATCCGTATGATACGGACGTTGGGAGCAGATGCCGTCGGGATGTCAACCGTTCCTGAGGCAATCGTTGCCAGGCACAGTCATATGCAAGTATTGGGGATTTCATGTTTAACCAATATGGCCAGCGGAATTTTGAACCAACCGTTAAGCCATGATGAAGTTATTGATGTAGCAGGGAAAGTGAAGGTAAAATTTATTTCCTTGATAAAAGAGATTTTAAAAGAAATGAAATAAGGAATTGCCGCGGGACCCGTTTTGAAAACTTCCTTTCAATAAAGGAGTTCTTGTCTATGGGTCCCTTTTTTCAAAATTTTATTTTCGTTTTTATTCTCACCAATAAAATCAAATGCGATTGAAAAAAAGATTTGCCCGCTAGCCTCTTCATTCACACTAACTTATGCTGATACCATTTTTCCCCACGAAATCTTAAGTAAAAGACTATACCGCGGACAGACCACTCAATGATCATAGCAGCCCACACACCGATAATCCCAAACCCTAGCGTTATTCCTAAAATATAGCCAAGAACAACCCGGACAAACCACATGGAGAGCAATGCGGCTACCGAAGTAAAATTCGAATCCCCGGCTGCCCTCAATGCGGCAGGCATAATAAATGCGCCTGACCATAATATCGGTTGAGCGATAGCTGACATAAGTACGATAATAAAAATCGTATGAATAATTTCATTCGGTGCACTGAACATTTTCATCAACAAAGGGAAAAGTGGCATTAACACGGCGGATGTTACAATATAAAACAGTGATGACAAACCAATGAAAGACATAGTAAATCGCCTTGCATCGCGAATGTTTCTCCTGCCGATACATTGCCCAACGACAGTAACAATCGCAATACTGAGTGCATTCGGACCGATTTGAAACAGTAACGTAATCGAACCGGCAATTGCATTTGCAGTCAAAGCCAGCGTCCCTAATTTAACGATAAATGTTTGAGTGATCAGCTTTCCGCCATTGAAAAATAATTGCTCCGCAGCAAACGGGATGCCGATAAACATCACCTTTTTTAAAATGGAAAAATCCAAGTGTAAAGCCTCTTTGATTCGAAACCGGATCGTGTGATTATATTTTATAATATAAAGTAAGGAAGCGGCCATCCCTATGATTCTTGCCGTGATAACAGAAATAACTAAACCTAAGACGCCTAAATCAGCAATTGTGATTAGAATAACATTCAAAATCGTATTAACAAGATTCATTAGTAAAGAAAGCACCAGAACCGGTTTCGTTTCCCCAACTCCTCTTAATCCGCCGCAAACAGCTTGATAAATGGCGATGAAAGGATAAGAAAAACAACTCCCGATTAAATAAAGTTTCGCATTATGCAAAACATCTGCTTCTGCATCCCCAAACAACAAATTCAATGTAGGTCCATGAAAAATGATAACGAGGACACTAAGTAAAACGGAAAAAATGGTTACCGCTGATACTGCTTGTGTCGCAGTCTTGGTGACCATTTTCCGATTCCCGATACCTTTATATTGAGCAACGATGACCGTACCACCAGTAGCAATAGCAATAAATACGTTTACTAAAAAAATATTCAGGGAGTCAACCATATTAACGGCACTAACTGCAGCAACCCCGGCTGAAGCAACCATCGCCGTGTTCAGTAAGCTCATGAAAATTAAAAAGGCTTGGTCGACTAAAATCGGAATAATGATCGAGATAACTTCTTGATAGCGAATGGAGTCACCGGTAAAGTATTTATTTAGTAAATAGATCGTTTTTTGTTTTAATTTTGTTCGCGTACGGTTTTCATTTTGAGCCGGCAGTTGACGTCGGCTCTTTTGAATCAATTTTCTTTTATTCATTATTCAACACTTCTTTGTCACGTATTTATAAATAAAATCATTAATTTAATAATAGAACATGGACTATTAATTATAACATGTTCTATTATGGATTACAGGGGTTTTTATGAAAAATTTCGTAAGCTTTGTCTTCAAAAAATCGAGCTCCCCGTTCCGTAAATCATCTTTCCTTACTGGATAAAACATTTTCATGTAGTTTATCAAAAGTTTACTTTACTGAAATGAAAAATCAGGTTCCTGTTGAATATACTAAAAATAGAACTGGCTATTTATATATGAAAGGAGTATGAGAAAATTCCCTGTTTTCAATGACAAATTTCAGAATTTGACAGAAAAAAACATGTCTTTTGAAGATGTGTTTCAACATATTATCCGGTTTATGCAAAGTGATCCAACCGGAAACTATCGACTTATGTTCGGTACAGATTCCCAAGTTCATAAAGATGACACGAGATTCATTACCGGAATTGTCATTCAGCGTGAAAGAAAAGGAGTCTGGGCATGTATTCGTAAAGTGATTGTTCCAAGGAAAATGACAAATTTACACGAACGGATCTCTTTTGAAACAACTTTAACAGAGGAAGTGGTTTCGTTATTTACTGAAGAAAAGAAAAACCGATTGATTGATATTATCTTGCCAAATATATACAGAGGAGCCAGTTTGATCATTGAAGGACATATCGATATAGGTGCAGGTCGGAAAAATAAAACAAGAAAGTTTGTAAAAGAAATGGTTTCCCGTATGGAATCGATCGGGGTGGAACCGAAAATAAAACCGGAAAGCTTTGTCGCAAGCTGTTATGCGAATCGCTATACAAAATAACGGTAGTGTACTTGGACTTGGTGAGTTTTTAAATAGTCGCTATACAGATAACTGTATGAAACATCTAGTGTACCGGGATTGTTGGAGTTGCAAGCAGTTTTGCGAATTAATATAAAAAATAGCGGTATAACATCTGCTGTACCTAGATTGATGAGGTTTTTACAATTGATATAAAAATCATGCTTATCAGGAGTCTATCCGATCGCCATTGTGAGTACACACCGATGTAATCAGAGGACGAGAGTGGCCAAAAGTCAACTATCATTAAAAAGTCGGATAGGCTCCAATGTATTTACCAAAAAATTTCTGTGTGCAACGAATGATTTTTCTTACAATGAGATGCCTCCCCGGAATCCGCCACTTTTACTTTCAACTTTCCAATAAGAGCTAAACCTCCAATTATGAGCAGATTTAAGATATAATATTATCGATAATAATTCTAGATTGGAGCCTTGAGAAATGTTACGAGCGGAAAATCAAGCTATTGCACATTCAAATATAATCAAACAACTTGAAACAAAACAAAAAACACTATTTAGTTTAACGACACCGATTGATCCATTTGATCCGGTTGTCTTTTATAAACAGGGCACTCCAAATACAGAAGGAAAACGATTTTTCTGGAAGAGTGCTAATGAAGATTTTTATTTAGTTGGCGTTGGAGCTGCTTTACTATTTTCCAACCTGGCTAAAAAAAATCGTTTTGATGATATTCATCAATTTTGGAAAGATATCGTTCAAAATGCTGAAATAGAAGGTTCCTCCATAATCGGAACGGGACCGCTTCTTTTCGGCGGCTTTTCTTTTGACCCGGATACAGGAAAAGAACAAGAATGGAGCGATTTTGGAGACACCTTCTTTTATTTGCCAAAATACATGCTGACAGTCGTAAATGGTCAACACTTTTTAACCTTTAACCAAATCATGGATCCAGCTGGGGAAAACAAAACTTCCCAATATAAACATATAGAGGAATACATGAACGATTTATTGGCCCGGCAATCGACTGTTGCTGTTGAACAAGTCTCGATTACTTCATGTACGGAAATAGGACAAGCCGAATGGGTGAAAGCAGTTGAAGAAATTGTAAACCTGCTAAAATCCACCGATATAAAAAAAGTCGTTTTGGCAAGAAAAATGATCATTGAGTTTTCAAAATCGCCTTCCATTGCAACAGTTTTGGAACAACTAAGAAGAAACCAACCCGGTAGTTTCACGTTTGCATTAGAATCCGGTTCCAGCTGTTTTCTGGGGGCATCGCCGGAACGATTAGTGAAAAAAACCGGTGAAGAAGTATTATCCACATGTCTAGCCGGATCTGCACCAAGAAGCAAAGATCCGGGTGAAGACGAATGGCTCGGTAAGAATTTATTAAATGACGCAAAAAACCGATATGAACATCAGCTGGTTGTAAACATGATCAAAAATGCACTAAATCCCATTTGTACGAACTTAATTGTCCCGGAAGAGCCGATTTTAATGAAAACACCGGCCATTCAACATTTATATACACCAATTACAGGAAGGGCCAAAGCAGGACAATCGATTTTCAAAATGGTCGAACGGCTTCACCCAACTCCTGCCTTAGGAGGAGTACCTACGATAGAAGCATTGAAAATAATCCGTGAAAAAGAAAAAATGGATCGCGGACTCTATGCCGGTCCAATCGGTTGGACAGATTTTCGAGGCAATGGCGAATTTATCGTTGGCATACGTTCCGGCTTAATTCAAAATAACAATGCAATATTATATGCAGGTTGTGGATTAGTCCCAGATTCAAATCCGCAAGATGAATTAATCGAAACACGAATAAAGTTTCGCCCTATGCTGCATGCGCTGGGAGGAGAAGAAAAATAAATCATCAAGAAGCATTATTTTATCGATGAAATTGATTTATGAGTGGTTTGAGGAAGGAGAAAAACAATGAATCATCAAGAAGCACTAACCGAATATTTAGCCGCATTCGTTTCCGGTCTTGTTCAAGCAGGAGTAAAAGATGTTGTGATTAGTCCCGGGTCTCGCTCAACCCCTCTTGCTTTACTAATTGCAGAAAATCGCGATTTAAATGTGTATATGAATATCGATGAACGGTCTGCCGGATTTTTTGCACTCGGTATGGCAAAAGCTTCCCAAAGACCGGTTGCTTTATTATGTACATCCGGAACCGCAGCAGCCAATTATTTTCCTGCTGTTGTCGAAGCAAATCTATCAAGAGTTCCGCTAATCATTTTAACGGCAGACCGGCCTCATGAACTAAGGGATGTCGGTGCCCCGCAAGCCATTGACCAAATCCATCTATACGGAAATCATGTTCGTTGGTTTACTGACTTGGCCTTACCTGAATTTGGACAAGAACAGTACGCATTTAATACCGCTGTACGGGCGATAAAAGAAGCAACAGGCCATTTACAAGGACCGGTTCACCTTAATTTTCCATTGCGTGAACCGCTCCTACCAATACTAGAACCATATCCTTTCACTGAAAAAATAAAAGAATTGAAGATTAGTCAAGGAAATCTTACTATATCCAATGAAACAGCACGTGAAATAGCCGAGCAAATCCAACAAATTGAAAACGGTCTGATCATTGTTGGTGATATCGATAAACCTGAATTGGCCGAGGCGATCCATCAATTCGCCCAATTAACCGGTTACCCAATTGTTGCAGATCCGTTGTCCCAATTGCGTGGAAGCACAACTGCCGATTCTCAAGTCATTGATAGTTACGATGCGATTTTGAAAAATGAACAAGCTGTAAACTTGCTCAGACCGGACCTTATTATTCGCTTTGGGAGTATGCCTGTATCGAAACCGCTCACTCTATTCCTAAAAAAATGGCGGCAAACACCGCATATTATTGTCGATGGCGGTTCCGGTTGGCGTGACCCGCAAAACTTGGGAACAATGATGGTTCAATGTGATGAAGCAATATTCTGTCACACAATCAAGGCGTTTTTTACAGAAGCACGGCAGACACAATATTTTTCAATTTGGAAAGACTTAAATCATATCGCGAAGGAAACTATCGCTTCTTACTTAAAATCAATGAATGATCTTGACGAAGGAAAAGTTATTTATGAACTAGCAAAAGTGATCCCGGAAAACAGTACCATTTTTGCCGGAAACAGTATGCCGATTCGTGACGTGGATACTTTTTTCCATCAAACGAGAAAAAATATACATCTAATGGCAAATCGCGGAGCAAACGGAATTGACGGTGTCGTCTCCACGGCAATCGGAGCCGCTGTATACAGAAACCCGCTTTATCTTGTGATTGGGGATTTATCGTTTTTCCATGATTTAAACGGGCTGCTTGCCGCAAAATTGAATGATATTTCCATCAATATTATTTTAATTAACAATGACGGTGGAGGTATATTCTCATTTCTCCCGCAATCCAAGCTTGATAGACATTATGAACTGTTATTTGGGACACCAATCGGCATTGATTTTTCCTATGCGATGAAAATGTATGGCGGAGAATATTGTAAAATAACGAATTGGGGAGAATTTGACCAAGCAATTGCAGCAACGACCAAAAAAAGCGGGATTCGTGTTATTGAAGTTCAAACCAATCGGCAAGCGAATCTTGAATCCCATCGCAATATGTGGCGACTTATCGGGGAAGAAATAGACCGGTATTTTGAGGTGATGAAAAATGGTCATTAATCTAAACGGTGTCAACTATTATTACGAAATAGCCGGTCATGGGGAACCTCTAATGCTATTGCATGGATTTACCGGAGATGTTTCAACCTGGAAGCTGTCCCGGTTATCGGATTCCTTTAAAGTTATTACAATTGATATTATTGGTCATGGTAAATCGGACGCACCGGCCGATCCGAATAGATACACAATGGAAGCTGTGGCAAAAGATTTATGCGACATGTTAAATATTCTGGGCATCAACCGAATTCATTTGCTGGGTTATTCAATGGGCGGCCGGCTTGCTCTAAGTTTTAACATGTTCTATCCGGAACGTGTAAAAACATTAATTCTTGAAAGTAGCTCCCCTGGTTTAAAAACCGAGGAAGAAAGAAAAAACCGCATCCGGCAAGATGAGCATTTGGCAAATACTATTTTAGAGGACGGAATCGAGCATTTTGTCAATTATTGGGAAAACATACCGCTATTTAAAAGTCAAACCCAGTTGCCGGAACAAGTGCAAAAATCGATCCGCAAACAACGCTTAAAGAACTCCCCGCTTGGATTGGCAAACAGTTTACGGGGAATGGGTACAGGGAGACAACCTTCTTGGTGGGATCGTCTCCAGAAATGCGAACTCCCTGTACTTTTGTTAACCGGTGAAATTGATCAAAAGTTTTGCCAAATTGCCAAAGAAATGGAAGCTGACTTACCTAATTGTCAGCGCATTGTCTTCCCGAATGTCGGACATGCAGTGCACTTGGAAGACCCAGTATCATTCGAGCAATCAATTTTACGCTTTTTAAGTAAATAGAGTGCCTAATACTCATTTCATATAGTATTCGATCAAAACAGTTTTCACTTTTTAAATAAATAGAAGTGCCTAAAATGTTTTTTGCTTGTTTCAGCTATCATTTGACCAATCGGTTTTACGTTTTTTATGCATTTAGAGTACCAAAAATTGGTTATTACTCGTTTCAACTATCATTCGTTCAAACGATTTTTTCAGCTAATTTAATTAGGTTTTTTATAAAATAAATTTCATAAGAAGGTAAATTACATGGAGATTGAAAAAGTAATATTAAGGGTTATTGAGATGCCGTTAAAGAAGCCTTTTACAACTCATCTTGCAACAGTCACAACAAGGGAGTCGATTATTGTTGAAGTAGTTGATAAAGACGGGTTATCAGGATTTGGCGAAGTGGTGGCTTTTTCTTCCCCATGGTATACAGAAGAAACGGTACAAACCACCTATCATATATTGCAAGATTTCTTGATTCCAATCCTATTTCGCACAAAAATTGAACAGCCGCAAAACGTATCTCAATTATTTGCCAAGATTAAAGGAAATCATATGGCAAAAGCGGGACTGGAAACAGCGATATGGGATTTATATGGAAAAAGAAACAACCGATCCATTGCAGAAATGATCGGGGGAGAACGAAAGCAAGTTGCCGCCGGAGCAGTCGTTGCCGCTAAAAACAAGATAGAAGCGATTGAACAAATAGGAAAATTCCATGACCTTGGATATCAGCGAATAAAAATCAAAATTCAGCCGGGGCTTGATTATTCCTATATAAAGGAGATTCGCCATCAGTTTCCCGATCTTCCGTTAATGGTCGATGCTAATTCTGCTTATTCATTGGATGATGTAAAAAAATTGCAGGCTCTTGATGAATTTCAGTTGATGATGATTGAGCAACCATTGGGGGACGATGATCTAGTCAAACATGCGATTTTACAAAAACAAATCCAAACACCGATTTGTTTAGATGAAAGTATTGTCAGTTTCCATGATGCAAAAAGTGCGATTCAATTAGGCAGCTGCCAAGTGATGAATGTGAAAATTGGACGTGTCGGCGGATTGCAAAATGCACTGGACATCCATCATTTATGTAGAAAAAATCAAATTCAATTATGGTGCGGCGGCATGATTGAGTTTGGGATTTCAAAAGCGTTTAACCTTGCACTCGCCTCATTACCCGGCTTTACCCTTCCCGGCGATATACCGGCTTCGACAAACTATTGGGAGGAAGATATTACCGAACCGGAAATTGAAGTAAACAACGGGTGGATTTCTGTACCCGACAAAGCGGGAATCGGCTTTTCCATAAATCAAAAACGATTGCATGCAGTGACAGTACATAGGGAAATTTATCAAAAACGTGCTGTTTAGGAAACAGGGCCGCTTTGTGCGCGACGTACAAACTGGTTGGCAAAGGCTGTTCATCATTATTTTCATTCTTATTTGAGATTCGCATATTTTAAAGACGGCTGGGATGTTTCATCGATATAAAAGAGGATTTTTTGCCCAAAATAGTGATGAGAACAGGGCTCGTCGCCAAAATTGAGCATTTCTCACCTCAAAACGACGACGAGAATGAGGCTCGTCGCCAAAAAATAGAGTTTCCCGCCTCAAAACGACGACGAGAATGGGTTTCGTCGCCAAAAAATGATGTTTTCCACCCAAAAATGGTGACGAGAACGGGTCTCGTCGCCAAAAAATAGAGTTTCCCGCCTCAAAATGACGACGAGAATGGGTCTCGTCGCCAAAATTGAGCATTTCTCACCTCAAAATGACGACGAGAATGGGTCTCGTCGCCAAAATTGAGGATTTCTCATCGCAAAATGGTGACGAGAACGGAGCTCGTCGCCAAAAAATGATGTTTTCCACCCAAAAATGGTGACGAGAACAGGGCTCGTCGCCAAAAATGAGCATTTTTCACCCAAAATTGGCGACGAGAATAAGTTTCATCAATTTATATGCTCTTCTAAGTGCGAAACCAAGATAGAACAAAACAAACAGGCTGTTCAATAGAAGAATCCACTTTTGAACAGCCTTTCTTTTTAGTCAAATTTACTTTGTAAGTCTTCCGCTAATTTAAAAACCATGATTCGTTCGCCGGTGTTTGTACTGATATCTGTGTAAAAACTTGTAACTTCATGACCGGTAATTTCAAAAATGATTTTTTTTAACTCATCTGCACCCGATTCTACCAAACTATTGCGATTCTCTTTGACAGACAGCAATCCTTCCTTATCTTTACAAAGTGAATATTCGGCAGGGGTTAAAATACCACGCAACGAAACAATAATCATATCACGTAAAATATCTGATTTTACAGAAATGGACCCGCGTCCTAGATATGTTTTTTCCCAATGTGTTAAAGCTTTGCTGATCTCTGCCTCAAGCGCTCCTTTTGTTTTCTCCATCATCTTTTCCCTTTCTTTATCTATATCTCTAACCATCATGATAAAATTATATCAAATAACGAAATGTATCCATAATTTTTTTCAAACTTCCTTTTTACTACATTTTTGCAAAAGGAGCAATGCTCAAATTTCAATCATCACGTCCAGCTTATCCATTGGCCGTCAGAATCGATAGAAGCAAGTCGAATCCAACCGTTAGTCAGTTTTTGTTTCAATAAAGAATTTCCTTCAAGTAAACGCTCGATGTATTTTCTTGGAGCTTGAATAACAACAAGCAATCGTAATGGTTCATGAAAATATTCACGATCTGACTGCATAACCGATTGCCATGGCAGACCTGTCAGTAAGTCACTGGCATTCCCCTGCATGATACCAATACCGGCAGTTACAGTCTGGGTTGTTTTATTTCCGCTTCCATAATAATGGGGTGCAACGGTTGAAGCATAGTATTGCAAATTTATCCACTGGGCAACCGTTACCGGACCGGATATAATGTTATTAAGGATGGTGCCGTCCTGGTCCTTCCGCCAATCATAATTGTGTAAGAACGAGCGCCCCTCCAGGTTACAAGCTTCAGTTAATTTCCGTTCACCGATAATAAAACTGGCATTTTTGGCTAACCCCCACTCCGGACGAACTTCACTCCAATCTTCCGCCAAACGTCTTGCTTCCTTACTTGGGTCTCTATCATTGCGTTTATAAGACGGTATTTGAATTATTCGCTCTGCATTTGCTTCTTCATGAACTTGAGGAAGTGCAGCTTGAACTTGTTCAAAAGCCTCCTTTGCTCTCTCTGAAAGATTTGGTACATCTAACCAGCGTAATTCATCAAGTGATGTAATATGTTCGGCAGCCACAAACACCGTGTCATGTGGTATGACAATTCCTTCTTCAGCTAATGCTTTTCTAACTTCCTGATCGTTACACACTGAAGTTAATACTCTTGCATTAAACCCGCTTGACGCTCCCCCGCAAGCACCACAATCGAGACTTGCCGCATATGGATTATTCGTACTAATACTTCCATGGCCGCAAATAACGATAAGCGGCGCAAACTGGTCCGTGAGTCCCATCGTCACTAATGCTTGCCGGGCGAAATGAATTTTTTCCTCCTTAGAAAATCCTGTTGGTATAGACTGTGTGGCTCTGTCTTTCCGATCCAAAGTAAGTTGGGTGGCAGGTTTCTTTGCCCATGATTTTCGCATTTTTCGTAAACTATTTCCGGCTCGTCGTGGCATAAAACTTCTCGCCAACGTTTGTAAACTTAACCAAGGACCGCTAATTTCCGGAAGTAACATACTTGACATTAATTGCTGTTTTAAGTTTTTAAAGGTATGTGAAAAGGAACCGGCTACCTGTTGTCTTTCTAAATAATTTTTTAACTCGGGAACAGCTGACGTTTCCCGAATTTTATATTGTGGCTTAAACATGACCGGCAAAGATGGATGAACATGGTCACTCCCAAGTTCACATGTTTCGATCGGTAGGCCAAAAAACCCGGCAGTTCCAATTGTTTCAAACGGACCGACTTTTTCCAATTTACGTCGGAACGGCTCCGAGCGAACATCAATACAAAAGACAAATTGCGCATTCGGTTTCGTTACATGATTATTAAAAGGATTTTTTCCAGTAATGATTCTCCGCAGCTCATCTTCATACGTTTCCTCCCATGCTTGTAACCATAACTGATTACGGACAATTTCATCAAAATGAAGTGCTAACGAGAGCCTCGATTTTATTTCAGAAAAAGACAAATGAAACCAACTATCGGCAGGCAATTCTCCCCAATTCGCCCATGATTGTAATAGTTCTTCCATCATCCCTGATTGGTTTTGTTTTTGCTCTGGTAAAGGAAGGTACTTTTTGATTAATAGCCATTCGGTCGTAAGTCGAACAGCCAAGTATTCGGTAAGCAAATTTTCCTCACCTTGAACATTTTCTGCTCGCCAAAGCATCATCCCCGCCCAGCCCGGTAAACTGAGCAAATGAGCTTCCAAATAAGATTGAATTTCAGAATAAGGAATGCCAAGTTTTAACAAGGCTTCCTCAAGTGCAGTCGTTGCAGCTTCAGGGGTTTGTAATAATTCATCACGATATTGTTTAAAATTTGGATCTAATTGCGCAGAACTTCTCCATGCAAAATAAAATCCATTTTCCCGGTAAGGCATTGGCAAAACCGCTTGAGAGCGATCTAAATACAATTTACACCACTTTATCATATATTGATTTAATAAATTTGCGGCTTTGAGGGTGCCAATTTGTTCCAGTTGCTGACTCAAAGTTTTAATAAATAGTTTTTCTTCTATATCATGACCGAGCCGTACTAATTTCTTGGCCACTGATTTTATTTCCGGGCTCATATTCTTTTTCTTGCCATCACTGAAATCCATTAATGCTGGCAAACAAAATTTCTTTGCTAGATTATCGGGTAATTCTGTGACATTCCTCTCAAGCCATTGATCAAGCTTTGCAATTAAATGACCTTTATTAATTTTCCCGGATTCCCAAGCAGATTTAATCATTTGTTTATCGGGTAAAATATCTACATCGACAATCCCCTTTAATTTCCTTGCCACTTGTTCAAAAGGAAGAGATTCCATACCGTCCCAAGGATTCCGTGCCGCGAATTTATCAATCGGGCCGTAGGGGGAAATTACTTTTGCAGCAGAACCTACCAATTCAACAAGATTCAGACTCAGTAAATCCGCTTCTTTTTCAACTGTCATTCGTTTAGCTAATGTTGTACTCAACGGAAGCTCCCTCCTTGCAAAGGTATTTGTGCTAAATATTTTGGATGGCTTTCAATTAATTCTTGATCCGGTTCCCCTAATCGAAGCAACCAAAAATAAACTTTTGCATAAAGCGGTGAAGAACGGTGGCTCATTAACCAAGCACTAAATAAACTTCCAAGTGTTAAAATGAGTAAAACGAAAACACCGGCAATAAATGAGGATGTCCCGGCAACCGATTCATGAACTTCACGCAAAATTTCATGAAATCCCCCTTGTACAATCAAATATACCGCTCCCGTTCCGATAAACAGCAACCCGCCAACAAAACGACCCATTTGTTCGTTGCTCCTTGCAACAAGCTGAACCCATGAAAATGAAACCGACCAACCTAAAATAATGGCACTAACCAATTGATAAGAGTGATTAGGAGAAGAGAACCAAATGGCAATTCCTGAACCTAAACCAAGTATAATTCCGATAAAAATCAAAACCGGTGAATGATGTCCGGTTGCCAGCTTTATCTTATCTTTATTTTGATCAAAAACAGAACCCGATTGCAGGAACAAGGTTGCTTTAAATAATCCGTGAAGCACCGCGTGGGTAATGGCTGCCGCATATGCCCCTAAGCCGCACTGAATAAGCATAAATCCCATTTGGGCAACCGTAGAACCGACAAGTTGCCGCTTGTAATCGACTTGGACCAGCATGATACCCGTTCCAATTAATATAGAAAAACTGGAAATAACAATTAGAACGGTTTGGGAAAGATTCTCTTGAACAAGGGGGGCAAAACGGGTTAACAACATTCCCCCTGAATTGACAATCCCCGCATGCATGATTGCCGAAACCGGTGTCGGTGCAACAACGGAATTTAGTAGCCATTTCCCAAAAGGCCATTGAGCTGCCGGTATAAGAACCGCTGTAACCAATAACAAGTTCATCCCGGTTTTTTCCCATGAATGTAAAATTTCTGTCTCACTAAGAGCCATTGATAAATGCCATTCACCGGTTTTTTCGCTTAGCCAAATGATCGCTGCCAATAGGAAAAGCCAACTAATCAAAAACATTCGACCGGAACTCAGTGCTGCTTTTTTCGCTACTTGCCATTCCCGCTTCAAACCAATTAGTAAAAATAACCCGAATAAAGTGGCGCCAAAAAAGAACAACAACAGACGGAGATCATCACTAAACCAAGCAAGTGCATTGGAAACAGTCGTCAGTGTAAAAAGAATGAAGTATTTTCGATAAGACCGGTCTCCAAATAAATAACGGACAGAGAACTTTTGTAAAATAAGGCTAATTGTTAGAACAAATGAGGCTAAAACCCACGATAAAGAGTCTAGTCGCCACGGTCCTATGACAATACTTTCATGTAGATAAAATATTGCCAAGAAAGCAATGATCGGCCCCGGTACAAGTAAACACAGGTGGATTTGTAAAAACGATAATGGTATTTTTGGATGCAACAGGATCATTCCGCTTATAATTGGGAATGCAATCATGATAAAAAAGACGTTCATGATGAAATTCGGTTCAATTTGAGCATGCATGGAAATCCCCCCTGTTGCGATATAATTTTTTTCGAAGCTGTCTATCTTTACAGTTCATCCTCATTTATTTCTTTCCTTTCCAACACAACTTTGACAAATAAAAAACCGACAATTTCATCCGTTGTATGGCATTCAATTACCATAAAACGTGGAAATTGTCGGTTTACGATTAACGAACCGGTCCTCGGTTTTTAATCCGTCTACCTATTATTCAATTAATCTGGGCAATAAAAATGACCCGATCTATAATATTATTTCAAATAAAGTACACCGTTCAAAAATGTAATTACCGTTACATCCTTTTTCATACCGCCAATTCATCATTAACGATATGCTAAAGGTTCATTACATTTAAAACATAATTTTATAAGTTATAATACTAATTCGAAAATCATCTGTCAAGTAATTTATTACAATCATTTTTTATTGTAAGTTTCTTTGCAGCTACTCTATTTCATTAACATGTTCCATACCGGATTAGATTGTATTTTGCAATAGAAAAGTGCAGAGAAATGCAATTAAAAATGCAGAGGTTTGCCACCCATTTAATTCCTTTTCGACAATGCGTGGGACAGTCTATAGCTCTCGCCATGAAAAGAGATGATATGGGCGTGATGAATTAGCCTGTCCACTAACGCTGCTGTTAATCGAGAATCTGTAAAGATCCGGTTCCATTGACTAAATTCTAAGTTAGATGTAATAATTACGCTTTTCTGTTCATAAAACTCCGATATAATTTGGAATAATAATTCAGCTCCTTCTTTACTAAATGGTAAGTATCCCATTTCATCTAAAATGACCAAATCAACCTTCTCCATCCGTTTTCTAAATGCTGATAAACGGTTGTTACGTAAAGCTTGCTCTAATTCCTCAACTAGGTGGGCAACACGGTAAAAACGAACCTCAAAACCTAGTTCACAAGCTTTTCTCCCTAGTCCTGTGGCTAAATGAGTCTTCCCTGTCCCGGGTGAACCAACTAAAACTACATTTTCTCGATTCTCAATAAATTGTAGGCTACACAAATCCTCTTTGGTTAAGTGAGGAGGGAACCGAAGTTGTTCGGTCCACTCGTAATCATGTAAACTCTTTTTATCTAAGAACTTCGCCTTTTTTATCAAGCGGATCGCTCTCGCTTTTTCTCTTAATCTTATTTCCTCCTTAAGTAGCCTATACAAGAATTGTTCCGGAGTTTCAAACGGTATTTGCTCGTATACATCCGCAACATAAGCTAACCTCAATGACTTACACAATTCTTTAATGTCCTGTTTCAATTGACAGCCTCCTCTCTAGGAGTTAATGAATCGTATTTACTCCAGTCCACTTCATAAGGATTATTATCACTAGGTAGCTTATCCTGTGCAATTAATTCATAGAACTCTTCATTAATCTTCTTCATGTCATGAGAAACTAATAAACTAGCTAGAGCTTCTAATCGTTTTCGTCGAATAATTAAATTATCTACCAACAAAAATTCTTTAATTCTTCCCGGTAAATACTTATTATAGCGCGAATATTCTACAACCCTTGGTTTATGAATCCATGTTTTAATTATTGAAAGCCATGGTAAAGCTTTTCGCTTTTTCATATATGGCCGATAGTCATCCAATAATATCTCCCCATTAGGTGAAACAATCTTTAATTGATCCCATGTTAATATCATTTGTAATTGACTATAGTTGCCACCCTTAGGGACATGAACCAACGTCTGATCCACTTTCACTTCATTATATTTGTTTACTTTAACAAGATGCTCTTTAAATACAGGATAGGGCTTTTCCGGTAATGCTAGAAGATAATCCCGTTCTTCCTGCCATAAGTCCTCAATACGTACGTTTTTGGCATAATGAATTCTATTTCTGTCCGCCTCTAATTTATGAAATAATTGATCAGTTAAACCCTCATAGCTGTCCATTATTGGAGCTGAAGTAAAAAAGTTATAGCGTATATATCCAACTTTATTCTCAACATTTCCTTTTTCATGGCCACTTCTTGGATTGCATACCTGCACATCAAAGCCATAATAATTCTGAAATTGAACAAATTCATCAGTTAATTGTGCTTCTTCATTTTTTGTCCTTTTTTTCTTCACAGCGGGGGTCAAATTATCGATTCTTATCCTTTTAGGTACTCCCCCAACCTGTTTAAAAAGAATATTGAGACCATGTAAGAAGCATTCTTGATTTTCAGCTGGTAACGGTACTGCAAATCCAGCATTACTATGAGGAAACGTCATAACTAAAGCATGAATATCCACAATTTCTCCATCTTGTACAGCTTCCATTACTCCAAAGTCTACTTGAGCTTCACCCGGAGGATGTTCTAATCTTTCATACCCTTTATCCTTTTCTTCTTGGTGAGTATTCATCCATTCAGAGATAAAGTAACAAACAGTACGATAAGAACCTTGGAAACCCATTTTCTTTAGTTCTTCAAATATTTGTTTCTTTGTTCTTCTTAATTTTTTCCTTAACTTTAAATCCTCAAAAAGCCAATCTGAAACAATTACTCCCCACTTTTCCTCATACATCATCCCTTTCTTTTTAAATGATTTCTGTTTAGGGAGTTGATCTTCATCCGCATACTTCTTAGCTGTTCGCCAATTAATTCCCATTGTTCTTTGTATTTCTGAAATAGATAAACCTTTGTTATTTCTTAAATGTTTGATACAATTAATATCAGACATTGCTAGCATCCTTTCTTACCTCCACTACCAATTGCTTGACACAATTACTGTAGTGGGACTTGGGGTGACTGGCAAGTCTTTTTTTGTTTATGCACAAAAATTTAGTGCAGGACTCTGCATTTTTCCTTTGCAAAGCTCTGCACTTTTATTTTGCCATACACAGGATTAGATTTTTACTTGAGTTTCGCGCCCCAAAGACAGGTTGGGATTTCGTCGTCAAAAATTGAGAGTTTCTCACCCAAAATGTCGACGAGATGAGGTTTCGCTGATTTATTTGTTTGACAAGGTGCGAAACTCAACTTTTATATTTTCTTCATAAAAGCATCCAAATATTTACAATACTATTGATATTTTCGATAAAATCCGCTTAAGTTCCGCAAATAGCCGATTGCCGGGCGAAAACTTCTCACCCGCTAACCGGAACATAAATAAAATTAGGATTACAAGTCGATTTTCTTTTCAATTAAGTAAGCTGTTCCTAAATAGAGTACAATCAATTCAATAATATTATATATACTTGATGCAATATTAAGCTTGAATATGCCTGTTTCTGAACTAATGCTCACCTCGTTACCTATACTTATTTCAAAATTATATAACTCTTCCATCGTTCCCATTTTAAATGTGTTAATATCAAAATAATAAGGAAACAGCTCAATAATTTGGACTTGGATAAATGCTAGAAGTCCGCTTAAAACTAAAAAGATAACAAACCATAAGCCGCCAATTTTTTTATTTCTAAACGTTACTCGGCCAAGTGCCATTGAAAAATAAATTAGAATAAAGAAATTAGCTAAATTGAAGATTCCACCAATAACACCGATAATTATTTCCTTCACTGAAACGACTTGACCTACAGCTTTGAACAGTTCGGAAAAATCAAACTCAGAAGTGCTAAAAATAGAAATCATCATTAAATTATATAAAAAGATGGCCAGCCCTAAAATAAAAAACCAAAACATTGCAACAAGTAACTTCGCCCCAACGATTTGATTTCCCGTTAAAGGAAGCGTAAAGGTTAAGTAACCACGATCTTCATATAATTCATTTTTGAAAGAGCTGACTATATATAAAAAGGTTGCCAAGCTCGTACCAAACAGGACGAGTACAGAAAGTGTCATGAAAATCGCTCCGAAATTCAAGAAATTTGAACTATCTCTTGAATACATATAAATTCCGGTAATTAATATCAAAACCAATGCTAAAATCCCTAATAAAATTTTGTACGTGCCTTTAATTTCATATTTCATTAATTTAACCACGTATAACTCACCCCTCACCAAATATTTCTTTATAAATTTCTTCTATTTGTTTAGCTTTTTCTTCCCTAAGTGCTTCTGCATTTCCAGTTAAAACGATCTGTCCATCTTTTAAGAAAACAACTTCATCAAACATGCTCTCCATATCTCTGACCAAATGTGTCGTAATAATCATTGAGCTATCTTCATTATAATTATTAATAATCGCATCTAAAATCTGGTCTCTAGCTACCGGATCAACACCGGCAATCGGTTCATCCAAAATATACAACTTTGCATTTCTCGACAAGACAAGAGCAAGATTTAATTTTTCATGCATCCCTTTTGATAAACTGTCAATTTTCATACTTCTGTTCAAATTCATAAAAGCCAGCAATTCATTAAACTTTGCTTCATCAAAATCTGTGTAAAAATCTTTGTACATATGGCAGGCATCTTCAATTCGCATCCATTTATACAGAAAATTTCGATCAGGTAAATAGGAAACAACAGATTTCGTTTTCACCCCGACTTTATTTCCGTCAATCAAAACTTCTCCACTCGTTTGCCTTAACAGTCCTGTTAAAATTTTTATCAGCGTCGTTTTTCCGCTGCCGTTCGGTCCTAGGATACCGACCACTTTTCCTCGTTCAATATTCAAGTTAACGTTGTCCAATGCTGTTTTGTTTGCATATTTTTTTGTCAGATTGTTTATTTCCACGATATTGCTCATATGCTCTCCTCCTTATTGGTCCATTCTGAAACCATTTTTTTTATAGCATCTATTCTAAAACCAAGACTTCCCATATCGAGGAAAAACTGATTTATCAGTTCGGCTGCTCGATCCTTTTTCAAGTTTTTTATTATATCTGTATCCTCAGTTACAAACGTCCCCATGCCTCTTTGTGTAAAAACCAGTTTTTCCCGCTCCAGTTCCTGGTAAACCCTTTGAATCGTATTCGGATTTACTTTCAACTCTTTTGAAAATTCTCGGACAGATGGCAATTTATCACCCCCATTTAGTTCGCCCGATGCAATTTTTGTTTTTATTAGGTTCATAATTTGAATATAGATTGGTAAATTACTATTGAATTCCATTTTTTCACCCCCAATACCTCCGTGTCTTAGTGTCCTAATCAAATGGTACACTAAGACAATTTCCATGTCAAGAAAATCGAGTCATTTTTTCCCAAAGTCCACTTTTTATTTATTCCTTGACCTTATTGTTTGCCAAACTATAAAGAAAACTCGGCGATTGCCGAGCCTTTAGGCGAAAGCAAAGCCGTAGTTCACCGAAAAAATATAAAATTTTTTCGGCTGCGATGTATTCCAGTGAAGCTTTCCTTATGCACTTATACTTAATTCTTAAAATTTCCAACTACGTCGAATTCGCTTCTTTGCTGGTAATTTATACTTTCTTAACGTATTAAAAAAGAGCCGACCATTTCCGATCGACACCTTTTGTATAGTTCATTTATTTGCGCTGTACTCCCAATATAATAAGTAGAATGACAAAAAATTTTATTAAATCACTTTACTTTTCCTTAAGAGTCGAATATCAACTTTGACAAATTATCTTTTAGGTGAAGAAAAACAACTTACACAAGAAATTCATGAAGGAGACGGACGTGGAAAACATACTACCACTTACCGCGAGCTAATCTCGTTACCTAATGGCGGATTAATTATTGATACACCCGGAATGCGGGAACTCCAGTTATGGGAAGCAGATTCCGGTCTTTCCGAAAGTTTTAAAGATATTGAGGAACTTGCGAAACAATGCCAATTCCGAAATTGTTCACATCATAATGAACCAAATTGTGCTGTGAAAGCTGCTGTTCAAAGTGGTGATTTAGATGAAAAAAGATTGCAAAGCTACTTTAAATTACAGAGGGAACTCGCTTATCGGAACGAAAAAATGATAAGCTTGCCCAAGTGGAAGAAAAATATAAGTGGAAAAAAATAAATAATCAGAATAAGCATAGAAAAAAGCCAATATAATTAAGTTATTTTCATAATTTTGCTCTAAAAAGTACATGGATTGGATGGCCAAACTTGTGAACATTTTGGTCTGGATAGCAGTAAGGTTGGATACAATTGGCAAGCCACCAATTGCTTTACCTAACAGAATTGGTAAATTGGAAAATGCGAGTGACCCAAAGAAAATTTGAAGAAGCTTTCAGTCAAGTTTTTCAACTGAATAAAAATGGAATTGGTGCTATTACAAACTAAAAGTATTTTGGTTTTAGCGCTAATTTCCATTTTCCTTGATTTGGAGCACCTTTGATATATCAATCGCCCTTTGTTAGAGAGATCTAGTTCCAATAAAACAAATTTTTTTGGAGAAACTTCAAAACCTGAAATAATGAAGTGAACAACCGTTCATTCTTTCGCATAACTGTGTTATAATAAGGGTAAACTAGACATAATCTCCTATTAATGGAGGTGTCTTTATGAAAAATTTGTTTAATCAATCCACTGAATTTGAGAAAACAATTAAGGATGCGAGAAGTATGAATACAGTAAAATTAAGGGATATTGAATTGAGAGTAGAAAAGAACTCCAGAACCTATCTTGAAACATCCAACAGAGTTCTTTCAGAGATTCAGAAAAAGAACCTAAGAAGAGGTAGAGTTCGTCCTAAAGATCCTACTGAATCAAAAATTTTAGCCCGTTTCAGTAAAAGGTAGGAGTGAACAAAGTAATGGACATCATTCAAGCTAAAGAAATTTTAGCTCAATTAATCTACAAGCCAAAATATGAAGCAATGATTTATACAGCCTCTGTTGTCACACAATTATTAGCTCCCTTTGGTATAAAACCAATTATTGTAGGGGGGCTGTCTGTTGAAATTTATACACAGCAAGAATATGCAACTAGGGATATAGACTTTGTTTCCGACGGGTATCAGAAAATAACGGATATCCTTTTTTCTTTGGACTTTAAAAAAGAAGGTCGACATTTTTATCGGGATGATATTGAAATTGCCATTGAGATTCCAGATAACTATTTAGCCGGGGATTATTCCAAGGTTAACAAAGTCCAAATTGATGATGATGGGCATTATGTTTACCTAATTTCAGCGGAAGATATTATCTTAGACAGATTACATGCGGCGGTTCATTGGCATTCGGAAGAGGATTCCATATGGGCATTTCGTTTGTTATCCCGAAATTTCACGCATGTGGACTTAGATTATTTGCGGAATCGTACAGAAACAAAGTCAGAACGAGAAGTATTAGAAGAATGGATTGAACAATTAGAACGAGATTTTCCTTCAACATCCGAATGAACTTCGGTTTTTTTTATAGAAAAAACGTGCCATTTTATGACGAAAAAAAGGAAAACATTTATTTTTCCTTTGATTTGTGAAAAAGAGATCCCGTTTAAGTTGGGATCTCTTTTCGTTCTAGTATAAGAAAGTATAAAAATACAAGCAATTAACTTGGGATTAGTTTTATTGTCTAGCTACGAGCGCCAGCGACTGAGAAACTAACTCCCCTTTAATGTGCTCCTGCGCCATAGCCTATTCGAGGAAGCGGATGTTCAGCTCGTCGCAAAGCTTCATGAAGTATATCAAGGAAGATTACTCATGAAGTTCACTCTAGGAGTAGCTTCACTACGATAAGTCAACATCGGCTCGTCCCTCGCCGTGTTTCCTTTTCCTCGAAAAAGCTAATCGCTTTTTCTTCGTGCGGTGTCTATTCGAGGAAGCAAGTCTGTTCTCATTGCGGGGCGCTCCAGTTTGTACGTCGCTAAGCGGGCGCTCTGCGCTTTTCTTATTAACGAATTGATTTAATATATCTTCTCATATAGAGTGCCATCCAACCGAATGCCAAGAGGATTACTCCCAGCACCAACAAATTGTATTCGTTTGTTGCTGTACTTGGAAGTACATACCCTTCTTCCGGCAAAACTGTTTTTGCAGTTAAATCTTGGTCAGATACAGTAAAAGTACTAAAATGTGTTGTGTTAACACTTACTTTTCCTTCTTTATAAACAGCACCCGGAACTAATTCCCATTGTTTTTTTGTTTCGTTAAAGTAGTAAACATTTAGTTCTTTCAAATGATCATTTCCTACCTCAAACGTAATGGTAACCGGTGCACTTAGATTAGTAATTTTCGCTCCGTTTTCATCTAATATGTTAAAATCATATACGGCACTCACTGCTTCTTTTATATCTTTCATCCGCTTCATCTGAACTTTAACCTTGCTGTCAGGAAAGACCGAAGCCGACATTTGAAGTGAAACATCTTCATTAGTTAATAGGATACTAACACCTTTTTCTTTTAATAAGCGAACTTGTTCTTTTGTTAAAACGAATTCAATATTTTTACCGGTTACTTCAACTATTAATATGCCATTTTGTTTTAATATTGTAATTGAATTATCGTCGATTGTCACCTTACCATTTTTCACAGTTGCATTCACTTTAACATTTTCCTTTAACTCTGACTCAGGTGTTTGTTGATCAGGATCTATCGGTTTTTGTCCACCATCCGACGGGTTTTCCGGATCTGTTTGATCAGAATCCCCCGGGTCTGTATCTCCCGGAACCTCAGGTTGTTCAGATTGATCACGTGCCAAAATAATCGTTCCTCCAAGGTCTCTTGAAGGCATTTTAACCGTTATCTCACCTTTGTCATTTACTGTATAGGTTTGTCCGCTATACAAATCCGTTACAGAAGCACCTGCAGGATAATCAATCTTAAAAGTTGCCTCTTTAGCTTTCTTAGAAGTGTTTAATCCGACATAGAGAGAATCCCCTAAATACTCCCGTTTAAAAATAGAATATTGTTCTTCGTTCCCACCTCTAACAAATGTTCTTGTTCCTTTAGAAAATATTTTTGAATAGTCTTTTCGAATGTTTAATAGTTTTTTGTAATGATCATGAATGGCTACTGCTGTTTGATCGCCACTTTCATATTTATCCCACGGCATGGAACCTCGGTTTTGGCCAAACTGTTTTATAACATCGCCTTCTTTTTCCCAATCAGCCTTTCCGGATTTTCCTAATTCTTCTCCGTAATAAATGACCGGTTGTCCTTTAGAAGTAATTTGCAAGGCTGCAGCTACTAAGAGTTTACCTACGTCACCGTTAACGTATTCTGATAAAAACCCATTTTGGTCATGGCTACTTAAAAATTGTCCGAATGTTGCAGTATTGTCTATTTTTGCATTACGCTCCCTCAGATATTGTTCTACTCCTTCAATATTCCCGTTTAAAAATTCCTTCGCTTTTTCTTTAAAATCAAAATCTAACAGTGAATCCATTTGTCCTGAACGGAGGTAACCTCCATCATTATTTATACTTGCTCCCCAATATTCACCAATTAGTTTAAAGCCGGGATCAATTGCTGTTAAAGTGTTTTTAAACGCCATCCAAGTCGTTGAGTCGACATGCTTTACCGTATCGACCCGGAAGTAATCGATTGTATCTCCCCGATCCGTTCTTGCCTTTTCCAACCAAGCGGTTTGCCATTCAATGATTTTTGCACGAACGGCAGGATCTTCTGTTTTCAAGTCAGGCAAATGATCGATTTCACCACGAACAACCGGGTCTTCATCAACATCACGAAGCATCCCTTCAAGACGAGCTCTTTCCACATCAGTCGGTAAATATAGTGCATCTTGTTTCCAAGTTTCTTCAATATCCTTCATTCCGTAACCGGCATGATTCAAGACGACGTCCACCATAATTTTAATGCCACGGTCATGGGCTTTTTTAATAAGTTCCTTAAAGGTATCTATATCACCTAATGTCGGGTCTAATGATGTGAAATCTTTTGCCCAGTAGCCGTGATAAGCAAATTGTTTAGCCTCTAATCCATCGACGGTTTTGAAATCTAATCCTTTATTAAAGTCAATATTATCAACAATTGGTGTAATCCAAATTGTATTAATCCCTAAATCTTCAAGGTAATCAAGCTTTTCTATAATTCCTCGGAAATCCCCTCCATGATAAGCTTCACTGTGGGTAGGGTCATAACCGTGCTCCGGATTATTACTCTTGTCCCCATCATAAAAACGATCGGTTAACATAAAGTAAATCCGAGCCTCATCCCAATCGAAGTCCAGCTCCCCTACCGATGTTCTTGGTGCCACATCAATTTCAACAGTTTGATCATGTTTATTCCCAAATTCATCAACAAGAGTTATTTTAATTTCTTTTTTACCGGCAACAACGGTATCAGCCGCAGCAATAGTTAATGCTTGTAATTGGGGGTCAATATTTACTTTCGGTTGACCTCCTAGAGCTGTGAGATCAGCATACATTTCTTGAAAACCAATCTTTTCCTCCGAGTTAATATCGAAAGAAAGAACTGCATTTTCATTGTATGTAATCTTATTTGGACTAGTTTTTGCATTAATGGATACGCTAGGAATCGTGTACGTAATGGTTGATTTTCCATCAATTGTATTTTTCGGATCTGTCACTTCGCTAGTCGTACCATCTTTTGTAACCAGGAAGCTGTATTCATAACTTCCGGGTTCGAGATTTTGTAATGTGTATGAAAAATATTCATTTTTCTTATCATAAACCATCGAATATTCTTTTCCAGCAATTTTTACTTTTACATCATCAATGGTATCCATTGCATCATTAGCGAATAATGTTTCATCTCGATAATAAAAGGTTACATTTCCATCTTCTAAAATTGGCCCTTTTACTGTCGGAACAACATATTGTCCGGGAACTCCTGTAACAACGGTAACTTTTGTTATAATAGAATCCTTGTCAATTTTTATATTGTGATCATCGCTGTCAGGTGAAATTTTTGCCGTATTCCAATCCGTTCCTTTTCGGATTAAGAAACCGATTGATTCCGTTGTAGGAGAAATTTCAATATCTGCAATTGCCGTGTCACCTTCATATTTTTGAAAGTCAATTTGGTCATTTTTAACTCCGGTGTTCCAAACCCAAATGTTCCAATCTGTAAAATCTTTATCAGGTCTTACATATTTAAGACGGACATACCGCTTCACGTCTTCTTTTACAGTAAAGGTCAACGTTGCTTTAGCTTCACCGGATGTGGCTGTAATAACAATAGTGCCGGGCTTTTTACCGGTAACTTTACCTGTCCCATCAACAACGGCAACGGATTCATCTGATGATGTCCATTTTATTTTTTCTCCTAACATTTCTTGATCAAATTGGTCACGTACAACAGTAGATAATTGTGTACTGTATGATTCAAAAACAGATGAATCTCCATGAATTGTTATCGTTTTCGGTACTAATTTAGTGACATAAACCTTAATAGTTGCTTCGACATTTCCTGCAGTTGCTGTAAGGATAGCATCTCCTTCATTTAACGCAACAATTTTTCCATTTACAACTTTGGCTACTTCATCATTAGACGAAGACCAAGTAACTTTTTCGCCTGTTAAGATTCGGCCTTTTTGATCTTTTACATAGGGCACGATTGTTTTCGTATCGCCTAGGTTTAAAGCGATTTGATCGATGTTAAAATCGATGGATGAAACTTCCGGAGTGTATTCTTCTTCCGCGTCATCATATAGAACCATCATTGAGAGCGGAGCAACAGATACTTGATTGCCATTAATTGTCCGGATTGTTTCTGTACCTGCCTTTTGATCATCAACGACCACTTTCCATTCAGAGTTAGAAGGCAAGGCAATTTCTTTTGAAGTATTATTAGCATTATAAATAACGATAATATTTTTCCAAGAATCGTTATTGGCAAAATTCTTCAATTCGAATACAACTATATTACCATCTGATTTTATCACTTGAAGATTTTGTTCAATAGCTTCTTTTGTATCTAAACGAAAGGCAGGGTGAGATTTTCTTAATTCAATCAGACCTTGGTAATAATCAAATACAGGCTTATACTGATCTTTTAGTTCCCAGCGAATCATATTAATGCTGTCTGGGCTTTTATAGCTGTTATGGTCACCATACTTACTTCTTAATATTTCTTCACCGGCATGAATAAACGGAATACCTTGTGATGTAAGTACAATGCCATTTGCAAGTAGACTACGTTTTACGTATTCATTATCTAAAACATTGTCTTCGGTAATGATTTCATGAGGACTCTTTGAAACATCGATATTTGCAACTTTCATAATCTTATCCCATAAATTTAAATTATCATGGGCTGTAACATAGTTAATGCTTTCAGATGCCCGGTTCGTAAAATCGTCAATGGCACCTTTTACTCCTTTGACAATATCACCTTCTCTTCCTACGGCACCGGTGGCAAATCCTGCACTTGCATCATCACTTCCACCTTTAATTGCACTGCGAAAATTATCATTGAAAACAGCATATCCACGATCCTTTTGTATTCCTTTATAGTTTTGTAAGGAAGAATCTAAGCTTGAAGTTCCTCCTGTCCAAGGCTCCCCATATATTAGAATAGATGGATCAACTTCCTCTTTTAATTCCTTCGTTAATTCAGTCATTGTTTGTTTATCGATTAGGCCCATTAAATCAAAGCGGAAACCGTCAATTCCGTATTCTGAAGCCCAATATTTAACAGAATCTTTAATGTATTTTCGAACCATCGGCCTTTCAGATGCTACTTCGTTCCCAGTACCGGAACCGTTCGTAATTTTCCCTTTCTCATCCGTACGATAATAATATCCCGGAACGATAAGATCAAAAGGTGATCCTCCCTGTAATTGAGAACTTTCCGGAATATATGTATGGTTATAAACGACATCCATAATGACACGGATTCCTTGATCGTGTAAAGCTTGGACCATTTGTTTAAATTCTTGTACTCGTGCTGTCGGGTTTGTAGGATCAGTCGAGTAAGAGCCTTCCGGAACATTAAAATGAACCGGGTCATATCCCCAATTAAATTTTGGATCTTTTGAATTAGAATTATCCACGGTTAGCTCATTCACAGATCCGAAATCATAGACCGGAAGTAGTTGAACATGAGTTATTCCTAATTCTTTTAACGAATCGATTCCCGTTTTTATTCCGTTCGTTCCGGTTGTTCCTGTTTCTGTAAACGCTAAATATTTCCCTTTATTTTCTTCGCTTATTCCGGAGTTTTTATTAATCGAAAAATCTCTAACGTGAAGTTCATAAATGACTGCATCAGTGGCAGAAACGAATGGTGGCTTCACGTCAGGTTGGAAATTTTCAGGATCTGTACTGTTAAGGTCGATGATTGCTCCTCGCTGACCGTTTGCAGATGTAGATCTGGCATAAGGGTCTACAGCATAATTTGTTGTACCATCTGCAAATTCCACTTTATACATATAATATTTATTTTTCAGGTCATCTTTCATTGTTACAGACCAAACGCCATTTTCCGCACGTGTCATAGGTGTTTCTCTTCCGTCCGTATGATCGGTTACGAATGCGCCGTCATATTTACCGGCATTTTCATAAATGGCAACGCTTACTTTTTTCGCAGTAGGTGCCCATAATTTAAATGTTGTTTTCTCCGGTGAATATGTATATCCAAGATCGTTACCTTCATAGTAGAAAGAATCATCATTCAATATATTACGCATAATAACTGTTGTACCTTTATAACGATCTGCTTCAACACGATAAATATTCTGAACGTTCACTTGTGTTGGATCTGTGATGGTCAGTGTACCTTGTGTGCTTGAAGTCTTTGTAAAAGTTGTAGGAATTTCTTGATTCGTTTCGTTTTCTATTAATCTAAATTGATCACTGTCTTTTAAATCTGTGTTTACTGTTAAATGGATCGTATCTTTTGCATCCATTAAAGCAGCTTCTATTTTTACATTATCTACATTATCTACTAAACTAAAAACAGAATTTCCATCTTTTTGATTAGGGTTTAGCGGATCTGTTGTTGATTGGTCCCAACTTCTGTTATTTAAGATAAACTTATACTGGTGTTCCCCATATGACAAGTCCTTCAGGTTTGCTGTAAATACTCCATTTTCCAAGGTCATTTCAACGGCGGTATTTAAATCCCAGTTATTAAATGAACCAATTACAAATGCACGGGTCTCCCCTTGATTCGGGGAATAGTTAAATGTCACACTCCCGTCTGAATTAATGATTGGGCTTTGAACACCCAACGCTTCTGTGCTAACGTTTGCACTAATTATTGCACTTGAAAACAATTGTAGCACTAAGGTGAAAATCATTGTTAAAGAAAATAGTTTTAATCTCTTTCTCCACAAATCGGCTCCTCCTCCTTGTTTTAATGTTGATTGAGTGATAAGTTTGCCTATTTCCAACAGAAAACATAGTAGTACATTAATTAGGAAAACTATTGCAAACGTTTTCACTACCCCACATATATTAGATTACCATTTTTTTTTGATTTATGGCAATTCTATTTTTAAAAAAAATTATTAATTTGTTATATTTGTCATATTAGTAACTTGGAATTAACTGTTTTTTATTTCATGAACTAAAATTCGATTTCAAAATTGTATAAAGTAAACAATCAATATATTTATGTTCTTAAAATGATTAGATTTTCGCTTCGGATTACTATAACTAATGTAAGATATCTTGTGGTAAAAAATGGGCTATTTAAGAAATTAAAGTAGAAACAACTTCTAAAGCACAGGTAGAAAATCCTTTGGTATATAAGGTCAGAGCCATAGCATACAGCAAAGTGAAACAATGCTTTAGATCGTTACAGACACCTGATGCAGAAAATGACTTAAGAGTAGCAAAAAATTTGTATCAAGAATAAAAGCAAAGGAAAGTGATTTTTTTGGGGATTTATGATGAAATTAAATTACATGAAATTATTGCTTATAGCTTGGTTAATCTGATCTTGCAAATCTTGATGAAATCCAATTTTTTTATTTCCCCATATTCCTACTTATATATTATTATAATTTTGTTAAGTTTCCTGATATTATCTGAATCTCTTGGCATTAAAATTTATAAAGATTAGAAAAGAGCCTATAATAAAAAGGACGTTATTAAGATGAATCAAGATGTATAAAAAATTAAGCTTTCATCTTAAGCGTCCACTTCTATTTATATTCAAACATCAATTATACAGATTCCTCGAAAGTAATTTTTGGCTTATTAACAAAATGGGCAATTCTGCTTTTAAAGATTGGAAAAAAGTATTCTGCTTCTATATAATGCCTCGGTATACTGAAAATAACTTCTTGTCCATAATCATAAAATACAAAATGCCATTTTTTTAACGGAAGAAATAAGAACCTGTCTTGCTTTGCCAACACTTTCTTTTCGAATTTTACTTCAGCAATGCTTTGTAAATCGATGTACTCCCCTTCGTTAAACCAAAAATAATCCAAATAGTAACCTCTTATTCTTGTACGCACATTTTTTTTAATCTTTTTAACTTGAAAATATTTTAATAAAAGCCATATTGGTGCAAGGATAACTGGAATTATAAACCAATCACTTACCAATACTAAAAAAAACGAAGATATAAATGATATCAATGCTATTGTATTATTCTTTTTGTCAAAAATCGGAATATAGTCATAGAAGATTTCATCAATATTCTTCTGATGTTTTTCGCGAAGGAAGTTTTGAAAATCAGTTACGTGTTCATTGAAAGTTTTATTATCCCAAGTTTCAAAATCTGTATAATGATCGTCAAGTCCGACGAGGTTGTAAGAGGTTGGAATAGATCCTGTATGATAAGCTCCTATTAACATTCGCATCCAACCTTTACTTTTAAATACAGGGTCTGCGGACTTAAACCGAACCACATAGTACATCAAGTTCTCATCAAATTCATATTCCTTCCATTCAAAAGAACCCATAATTTCCACTTCACTCGGAAATTTTTCAATTCCATCTTCATGGTTGTAAAAGATAAACCTCGCCGCTTCAGTCACAAAATAATTTTGAAAAACGGGATCTCTTGGTAAAAGTTCAGGCTTATTCTCATTAATAATTATAAAGGCTTCCTGTGAACCATCTGTACTTTTTAAAATTTCCTCTATTTCTTTTATCCCTATTTCAAGACCACGCTTCCACATTAATTCGATGTAAATTAGTCGAATCTGATTATCTTTCCATTTTAAAATGTTCTGTAAGGCATATGCCTCTTTATCCGTGCAAAACGAAAAATATAACGTTAATAAAAATCTTAAATTATACCGTATTTTTAAATACGAATCCTTCCAAACTTCATATGCCAATTCTTGTGTATAGATTTCGTGTTTTTCTAAATAAATGGCAAAAAGCTCCTCAAGTTCATTGTGAATATATTCTTTATTTAGAGGGTAATGCTCGGCTTTAAAGTATTGTTTTTCAATACCCATTGCCACAAACTAATGATAACACCACTCATACCAAGGATGAAAATACACTTGATGTTCCAGCAAAACATCAAGTAATATGATAGTAGGCTCCTTTTCTTCAAGGATTCGGTTTCGTTCCTCATACTCCGGTACAAGCGAAACATGGTCATAAAACTGATGAAAAGTCTTCTTATAAAGGGAAATAGCTGATTCTGTATTTAAAACCAATAGAAAACTTAACACTTTTATCGCTGCTCTTAGTGAATAGCGTAGAATGTTCTATTCAATAACCGGAACCATATCTTCATGTATAAAAATACAAGCAGCTGTAACTAGAGCATATGATGGATTGTCCCATTCATCCTCACATAACGGTTTTATTTCGGCTGCTTTTTCCAGAAGCAAACACGCATCTTCCAATTCCAATTGATATTCCCATTTCTTCAAAGCTTCTATAGCTTTTTTTCGAATTCCTAAATTTTCTTCTTCCAATTGGTCGAGGATTACCTGCATTTCAGCATTCATCTTAATTATCCACCCTTTGCATGTCATTCAATCTTGATTTAATTTTCTGTAAAATTCCAGTCATAGATGCCTGTTCTAATCCCTATTCAACTTTTCTTATCGCTAAGCAAAATCCCACTTCGAGTATGAAATAATTTTCTTTTAATCATTAAATAGTTTTCAATTTCGTTCATTAAGTAAAATAAGTTTGCTCGCGTCTCAAACTCTTCTCTTGTTGCTGGCAATTCCGTTTTTCGTACCATCTCCCAACAATCTTCCAGTTTTTGCAAAGACAGTTCAGTTGTATCGCCGGAGTGCACATTTTTACTCAAAAACGCTAAAAAGTCAGCAAACATTTCCTTTTGTTTTACCTGGAGCTCCAATGATGAGACAATCGGAAGCATTCGTTTTAACAGCTCCAATTGCCTTTCCCGCATTTCCAAATAAAATAAGTCCTCATATTGTTTCCGAATCAAATGATTTTCGACATCTCTCAGAGCCATATTTTTTGCTTGATTGATAATATCTTCCGCTTCTATTAGTTCTTTTCCATTCCAGTTTCGCTCATGGTTTCGCAAATAGGCTGAAAACTCATAAAGGATAACACTGAACCGCTGCTCAATTTCTTCTTTAAAATTCTGGATATCCTCTTTGACACTTGGCATGTAGCTATTTACTAAAATAGCAATCCCGATTCCAATTAAAATGATATAAAATTCATTTAGCATAATTTGAAAATTCGTCTCCTTCAATGCATAGAGATGGAGGAAAACGACCATACTTGTGACAAAGCCACCTTGAATATGAAATTTGACCAGCAAAGGAACAAATAATAGAATAAAAACTGAAAAAACAATTGGATTATAACCAAAGACCTCTAAAAACAATCCGCCAAGAAGTAAAGACAACAGGCATGAAAAAAACTTGCCTTTAATTGTTTCCAACGACCTTTTCCTAGTTCTCTCAATACACATAATCACAATAATCCCGGCAAATGTAGAAAATTGTAATTGAAATAAATCAGCCAACCAAATGGCAAGTCCTGCACCCACGGCTGTTTTTAATGTTCGATAACCCATCCCAGTCATCCAAACGCCTTCTTCCTATTAAAAAAGTCTTTCCCGATTGGTTTTTGTGGAAGCTTTATTTTACTATGATAACAGATTATCAACATATGGCTCAATATCCAATGAACTTACCGGTGGTTCAAAATTCTTTATAAATCCTCAAATCAAAAAAGCAACCAGCGTATGATTCCGGTTGCTTTTTTTCTACTGTTAAAGCCATGCTTCTAAGTACTTTCTTTTCCATTACATTAATACCAAACCCAACAAAGACAACGCCAAAATCCAAAAAGCAACCAGCGTATGATTCCGGTTGCTTTTTTTCTACTGTTAAAGCCAAGTATCTAAGTACTTTCTTTTCCATTACATTAATACCAAACCCAACAAAGACAACGCCAAAATCCAAAAAGCAACCAGAGTAATATACCGGTTGCCCTTTTTTTCTACTGTTAAAGCCAAGCATTTAAGTACTTCTCTTTTCCATTACATTAATGCCAATTCCAACAAAAACAACGCCCATTAAGATTAAAATACTCATCGGCTGCAACAATTCACCCCAAGACTCTCCATAAATTGTGGCTCCTTTTAAAGCTTCCATCCCGTACTTAATCGGCATGAAATCCGCCAATTTCAATAAAACCGGTGAGGATACAATCTCAAGCGGCCAGTATGCACCGCCAATCATTGCCATACAGACCGAAATCAATGGGATAAGGGTATTGAATTGCTGGATATTTTTTACAACACCTACAAGAAACATAGATAACGAGACAATTGAAAATACGTATGGTATTAATACAATCAATGTTTTACCGAATCCTCCATAAAAATTTACCCCGGCAAAATAACGAAATACAAAAAATAATAAAGCGACTTGAATGTAACCAAGTAAAAAACTATAAGCAAGATTTCCTGCATACATTTGCCATTTTTTTAACGGGGATAAAATCAGCCGGTCCCAGACCCCCTCCAGTTTTTCTTGCAAAATATGAAGCACATTATAGGAGATCGTATAAATGACAAAAAACAAGGACATTCCAAAGAGAATTTGTAATTGGTTATCGATAATGACCGTCCCTTTTCCCCGGAAGGAATCTGTATGAATAGTAAAAAGAGAGTTATCATTTTTTATTTGTTTGATGATCTCTTTGCTTTTTTCATTGTCGGCAACTTGCTCATTGATCTGTTTTTCAATTGAGAAATCGGAATAGACGGATTGTAAATAGTTTCTAATCAGCGGTAAGTCTGATGTTTTTGCGGCAATGACAATCTCGTACCCATCTTCCATCAATTTCACGGCTGCCCCTCGGTCCCCTTCACTTACCTGCTTTTTCGCCTCGGCTTCCGTCACTATGGTGAATTGGAATAATTTTGAATCCTTGAGCTCCTTCCATAAATCAGTTGTCTCAAAATGATCTATATCCGTATAAATAGGGACTGCTATTCTCGAATATTGCGAACCACCTATGAAAAAAGCAAAAAGCATACTCATAGCCGTCATTCCGATAAACAGTAACGGCTTCCTGAAAAATAAACGAAACTTAGTTTGTAAAATACTGATCATATCGCTTCCCCCCTCTTCGGAAAACTAAACGCGGCAACTGACAATAAGACTATTCCAAAAACGATTAAATATAACACATGCTCAAAAATTCCCGTTATACCGGAGCCTTGCAACACTTTCAATAATGCAGTCATTCCTGCTCCATTCGGCGTTAAATTCCCAATAAACTCAATAATTGGTGAAACTTCCGATAATGGTGTAAAACTTCCGCCAAGTAATGAAAATAATGTGACGATAATGCTGCTGAAAAAACCGGATGCTGACTCGCTGTCTATTCGGTAATTTACAGCTGTCAAAAGTGCCGCAACACCACCAATGGCAAAACTTAATGATAAATTTAGAACAAGAAATGCGGCTAAATCTCCCCAATATACATGAAAAATAAGGGCAGATACCCCGTATAAAATCAATTGTTGAATGAACGCAATTAACATAGTCGAGAAAAAGATACCGATGAAGTAAGACCATCTCGATGTATTTGATAAAATAATCCGATTAAATACGTGTAACTGTTTTTCACGATAAGCAAAGGAGCTAATGTTTGATGCCACATACATGATAAACATAACACTCATTCCAACCGTGTAATATTGCATCGAATTGATCGGTTCTTTTTTAGACACCGTTTCTATCGTTCCGGTTATCGGTTCAGTATCCAATTGAATGCCATTTTTTCCAACAATCGTCATCGTTGTAAGCTGTTTTTGAAATTGTCTAATAACATCTTCAACAAGGTTCGAGGTGCCTTGTTTTCCTTCATTTTTATAAAGCTGCAAAGAAATTTCTGCCGATTTGTCAAGAAACACTTTCGATAAAAGATGATAGGTGAATTTTTCCGGTATTTCAATAATCGCAGCATAGTTATCGTCCTTTTTCACCTTCTCAGCTTGTTCCGGTTTGATTATTTCAACTTCAATGTACTTTTTTAATTCCTCACTGTCAAAAACATCTTCTGTTAATATCGCAACGGGTAATAAACTTTGTGCACCGGTCTTCATTGACATTTCCGCTTCTGTCGGTAGCCCGGCATTTTCTATATCCTTTATAAATTGTTGTAAATCTTCCTGTTCATTATCATTATTTATAATGGCTACTTTTGCGTGAATATTTGGTGAATCACCTTTAAGAACCCCACCAAGCGCAAAGCCTAGTATTGCAATTAAGACGATAGGCATTAAAAGAAGGACTAATAGTTCTTGGCGATTTCTTATCATTACTAATAAATCTTTTTTTATAAAAGGAAAAATCATCAATATCACCCCCTGCACTAATCCCTAAGTGCCCTTCCCGTTAAATGAAGGAATACATCTTCTAGCGTTGGTGCCTTCACTTCTATCGAGATTAATTTTGTTTTCGTTTCTTCTGCGTAATGGGTAATCGCTTGAAATAGATTTTCTTCTTTTGGAACGATGATTGAAATTTTTTGATCTTGAACTTGTACTTGTCTGATATGGGGATCTGCTTTTAACACTCGAGTTAATTCATCTTTTATTCTTTCAACTTTAATAATAATTGTATTTTCCGATGAGAGAATATTTTTCAATTCTTCTTTTGTTCCTGAAGCAATGATATGACCTTGATCCATAATGTAAATTCTGTCACATAAAAATTCGACTTCCTCCATGTAATGGCTCGTATAAAGAACGGTCATCCCTTGCTCCCGATTGAGTCGTTTAACTGTTTCCAATATATAATTTCTTGACTGCGGGTCGATTCCTACAGTCGGTTCATCCATAATGATCATCTCCGGTGTATGCAATAATGCGACACCTATATTCAATCTTCTTTTCATACCGCCTGAAAAAGTTTTTACAAGATCCTTCCTTCTATCGGTTAAACCAATTTGTTCCAAAACTTCATTTATTCGCAGTTTCAATGTTGTTCCTTGTAAGCCATAGATTTTGCCAAAAAACTGCAAATTTTCTTCAGCGGTTAAATCGGTATATAATGCGATTTCCTGAGGAACAACACCAAGGATATGCCGAATTTTTTCAGGTTGTTTCACGATACTTTCATTATGCAAGCGAACGTCACCGGATGAAGGTGTAATTAGTGAAGATAGCATTGAGATTGTCGTTGATTTTCCTGCACCGTTTGGTCCTAATAACCCGACTATTTCACCTTTTTCCAAATACATATTCACACCGGAAACAGCTTGAACGTTCTTATATTTTTTTGATAAATCCATTATTTGTAACATGGAATCCCCTCCCGTTTTCTTTATTTTAAAAGAACATTTTTAACTGCAACACTGTCGGTAGTCATTTTTTAGGTTGGAAAAGATGACTTAAGTCATTTTGTAAAACGGCTTAAAATACGTCACTTTTCTATTGAAAAAATAAAAGCTACCCTTTATTTAAGGCCGATGCAACTCTTTGTGCATGAGACCTTGTAAGGCAGCTCTTATGATATGTCGTTTTTACTTTGTCAGTGAAATAACTATCAGCATAAATAGGACAACTGTTATGAGTCCATAAGGCTTACGTTAGCACTTGTGTAAGGCAGCCTTATGATATGTCATTTTTAACAGCAAAAATCGCCAGTTGGGTGCGATCACGCAACTCCAATTTTTGAAGAATTTGTGTAATATGGTTTTTCACCGTTCCAATGGATAAATAAAGTTCTGCGGCAATTTCCTTATTTGTTTTTCCTTCACCGACTAGTTTGGTAATGGCAAGTTCACGAGACGAAAGGGGAATGTCTAGTTTTTTCTCAGCCTTGTGTAAAAGTCGCGGCATCATTTTTGCAGCTACTTCTTCATGAATAGGCAACCCGCCACGAAAACAGCTATAAACAGCTTCAATCAAAGTTTGGCTGTCGGAAGTTTTCAATAAAAATGCATTTGCTCCGTATTTTAATGCTTGAATCGCATACTCTTCATCATTAAATGTTGTTAAAATTAATATTTTCACCTGTGGAATACGTTCTTTTATGATTCGAGTTGCTTCAATTCCGTTCATTACCGGCATGCGGATATCCATCAAAACAAGATCAATCATTTGTTCCTCAACACATTTTATAGCTTCCTGGCCGTTGCTTGCTTCTGCTACAACGCGAATATTACCATCCTGTTCAAGCATTAATTTTAACCCTTGCCTGACGATAGATTGGTCTTCCACGATTAAAATGTTCCACATATTTGCCTTCTCCTTTTTCTCAAAGCCCGTTTTTATCCTTGTTCTGTCACCGGAATCATTCCTTTTACAATAAAATGTCCTTCCCTTTGCTGGATTGAAAGTTTACCGTCCAATTCTTCAACCCGCCTCCGCATATTTTGTAAACCAAAACCTTCTTGGAACGGTTTGTTCTCGTGTACTTTATTTTTAATGGAAAATTCAATATCACCTACCGCATTTCTTCCCAATTCAACATATACTTCCCTGGATTGTGCATGACGCATGGCATTTGTTAGCCCTTCTTGAATGACACGATAAAGGACAACACTTTGCTCATTGGTCAATTTAACAGATAAAATTCCTCGCTTCGTTGTTAATTGAACTAGAATATGGCTTTCCGACTCTAATTTCTTTATCAGTTGCAAAATCGTTGCCATTCCTTCAAGCTCTCCCGTAGTGAGCGTTCTCACGGCAAATCTTGTCTCCGCTAGACAATCTTTTGCCAAGTCTTTTAATTCCGTATATTCTTCTTCTCCCTTCTCCATTGATAAAATTTCCAATTGCATAAGGAGTGCAGTAAGCTTATGTCCGACCGAATCATGAATTTCACGAGCAATTTTTGTCCGTTCTTGAAACCTTGCCTCCTCTTCAGAAAGAACGGCCACCCTTTTTAAGCGGCGATACTCTCCCAGCAGTTCTTCATAGATTTTTCTTTGCTCTTTTAGCCCCGAGGCAAGGCCGTTCGTCCGGTTCGCAATATAGTAGAATAGTAGAGAAAGTATAAACCATACTCCTGAAAGCTTGCCAATGATTAAAAAGCTAAGAAGAGATATACAAATAAGTACCGATAACCATTTGAATTTATTTTCTTCTAAATCAAAAATCGCCATTACTGAAAAATAGAATAGCAAGGCCAACACATACGGGTTTATTGTAAAAAAGTAAAGGGCCAGCAATAATAAAAGATTTAACAGGAAGAGCATAAATTGTCTTTTTGTAGAATTCTGAAAAAAATACACGGCCATGACTGCGGCACAAATTAATAATGATCGAACAGATGGTACCGTCCCTTCTGAAAAAAAGAACAAACCCCAAAGTACGATTAATACTGAAGTACGGATAAGAAATGCTTTCATAACACGCTCCAAGTTTTTCTTTATATTACTACTATACCAAAAATCCGTCAAAAGCTTTCTAAATCATCAAATCAGCTTTTTGACAACCCCCATCTCTAAAGAATTGGCTTTCTCATTCGGCTGTAGCGGTTCTCTTGGAAAAAATATACATAAGTCCAGTTTCTTGTCACAAGAAGGGTCATCCGCATAAAATTTGGGACGAGATTCGGTTTCGTCGTCAAAATTGGGCATTTCTTACCTCAAAATGGTGACGAGATTCGGTTTCGTCGTCAAAAAAGAATGTTTTTCACCTTAAAATGGCGACGAGATTCGGTTTCGTCGTCAAAAAAGAACGTTTTTCACCTTAAAATGGTGACGAGATTCAGGCTCGTCGTCAAAAATAGAAAATTCCTGCCTAAAAATATTATCGTTCAGCCAATTAGAGAAAACTAATAACCACGCTACCGCCACGTATGAAGCGCCTGTTCAACTCATCATCATAAAGAGAAATTTTTTCAGAACTGCCAATCACCATTAATAGCGTTTTTCCTGATATACAAAATTGTTCAGCTAATGGAAAAAAGTCATACGAACATACCTATAAAGGGTCCGTTCACCTCATCATCACGAGAATAATTTTTCGAAATCGCCGATCACCATTGATAAGGCGTTTCTTGATAGACATAATAGTTCAGCCAATTGGAGAACAGTAAATAACTATGTGACCGCCACGTATGAAGCGGACGTTCATTCACATCATTATTTGGAAAATAATTTTTCGGGATTGCCGTCCCAAGTCCTTTCTTTTGATCACGAACGTATTCATCTGCAAGAGTAGTAGCATCATATTCTAAATGTCCGGTAATCATAATGTTTTTTCCATTTTCAGACATAATGATAAATGGTGCTCCCTCCTCTGATACAGATACTAACTTCAATTCCGGATGGTTTTCAATGGCCTCCCTGGAAACGTCAGTATAACGGGAATGAGGAGCGTTGAAAACTTCATCAAATCCCCTGACAAGCTTCAACTTTGGTTCAAATAATTGATGTTTGAACACACCAAAACATTTTTTCGGCAATTCGAATTTACCAATGCCATAATGATAATACAAAGCTGCTTGGGCACCCCAACAAATATGTAGCGTTGATGTTACATTTGTTTTTGTCCACTCCATAATTTCTGCCAATTCTTCCCAGTAGTCCACTTCCTCAAAAGCCATTTTTTCTACAGGTGCCCCCGTAATAATCATGCCATCATATCGGCGGTTTTTCACATCCGCAAAAGTTGTATAAAAATTATCCAAGTGATAATTGCTGACATTCTTTGATTGATATGTAGATGTCCTTAAAAAAGTAATATTTACCTGCAATGGTGTATTACCGAGCAGGCGCAAAAGTTGCAGTTCCGTTTTTTCCTTTTCCGGCATTAAATTTAAAATAAGAATATTTAATGGGCGAATATCTTGGGTTCTTGCCCGATCTTCATCCATAACAAATATCTTCTCTTTTCTTAACAACTCTCCCGCAGGCAAATCTTTTGGTATATTAATCGGCATTGTCATTCCCCCTTCATTTCACAATTTTAATAATGTATCACCTATTATAAAATTTATTTATTATTTATGGCAACGTTATTTTTCTTTAAATATTAAATTTATGCAGTATTTTGATACTCTTTTTTAAAACCATTAGGTATTAGTAAATATATAAAAAAGGACCAAGTTATTTCTATACCCGGTCCATTTATTACTAATTTTTTGTACTTTCTCTCTCAATCGGCAATGTACAGCACCGGAATGAGCCACCTGATTTAATGATTTCTGTTATATCGACTTCGATGACTTCAAAACCGTGATTTCTCAAAGCTTCGTTGACTTTTTTATTAACCGGGAGACTAATAATTTTCCGGTTGCCAATTGATAAAACATTTGTTCCTAGTGTAAATTGTTCTTCCTCTGTTACTTCAATTAATTCATATCGCTCTTTTAATTTTCCAATATGTTCTTGATCCAATGCTCCCGGGAAAATTAAAGCAACATCAGGTGAGACAATATTGAACACACAATCCAGATGCAAATATTTTTCATGAAAGTGAACCGGAATAATCTCAAATTGCTTATTCAACAGTTTTTGAATCTGTTCAATCGCTTCCTTTTTGGTTCTGTCACTTAACCCGATATATATGCGGTCACGATCAATAATGACATCGCCACCCTCAATTTGATGACCAATAATATTATAGTAAGAAATTTCTTCGTCCTCTAACCACCGTTTCAAGACTTCTTCTTCTCCGTTTCTAACCTTACTTGCCATATCAGCAACAAATATTGTTTCTCCGAGAACAAAACCGATATCCCTTGTAAACACTTGCTCAGGATATTTCCGATGGTAGGGGAGTAAATAGACTTCAACATGATTTTGCCTTAATGTATCAACAAATTGGTTATGTTGTTCCAAAGCTTTTTCAATATGTATCCCTTCATTCTTAAAATGCTTTTGGGTCTCATTAATAACATCTCGAATTGTCATATATTGCGGTTGACATACAATTACTTTTTTCAATACATCGTATTCCGTATAACAGTGGATTTTTTGTGGTGGAATTGTTTCATACGGTTCCAATTATAACCCTCCCATTATGATCGTAAAAGTAGCAATTTTATCTTAAAAAATCGCATGAAAGATATTTAATTTATCCGTAGTATCGTTTTATTTTTCCAATTTACTGTGAAATTTATGTAAGGGTACAGCCAAAAAGCTCTTTTATTAAAAAAGATAAGCGAACGGACAATATTTTGTAGTACCTTTTTGGATGTAATTCATGTAAAAACATGTAGATATTTGTAGACAAAACATTCGAAATTTTAGAAGGAAGAAGCTATCCTATTGAAGAATTATATTTAAGAGAATAAAAACTTTTTAGGGGGAGTTTGCATTGGATCGGATTAGTTATATATCCTACGTTTTATATCAATCTCATAATGAAAATTTAAAAAAATGGGCTCTGGAGTTATTAAACGGTACGATTACTTTAAGGGAGGTAAAGGTAAAATCACAGGTTGCAGAAGCAGAAATTCAACGCGCAGAACTTTTGTATAAAAATGGAAAATTGGACTATCAAAATGTTTTTCGGTTTGTTGCGGAATATATGGAGTTAGCCTCTTAATATTATGGAAATTATTATATTTTTGAGCAGTCATCAATATTTTTATAAAGAAAACTCGGTGACTGCCGAGCCTTCAGGCGTTGGCAGAGCCGTAGTTCAGTGGAAAAACATTTTCGCTTGCGAGGTAATGCTACCGAAGTCTCTCTAATCACCGAAAAAATATAAAATTTTTTCGGCTGCGATGTATTCCAGTGAAGCTTTCCTTGTGCACTTATGTGTTAGGAAAGTAGAAATTGAAAAATTTATACTTTCCTGCTATTAGTAAAAAAGGGTCGACCGAAAATCGGTTAGACCCTGAACAGCTTATGTGTACTGCTTAAATAACCGATTACCTTCTTTTAATGAGAATAGCACCTATCCCGAAAATCCAAATGTATGAAAAGAAAAAGATCCATAGGTAAAGAATGGAAATCGACTCGTTTCCTAAAAGTGTGAAAACGGCTAAAGCTATAAATAAAATAGCTAAGGAAAGATGTGAAGCATATGCAAAAAAACGAAAAACATTGTGAATAACCCGTTCATCTGCTTCTGGCAAATTATCCTTTTTGCGTTTCTGTTTAATCACTTGAATTATTGTCAAAATGATAGTTGCAACCAAACCACCGGCAAATACATCATATGGAAATTCACCCTGAAAAAAATAAGCAAGAAATGAGCCCAGAACAATACCTATAAGACCACAAGCAATAATAAAGAATGGCGTCCACTTTGTTAAAATCGTTTCCCATTTTTTCCTGTCTTTTACACTCATTTTTCATCCTCCTGTAAAATAAAAATTTCATCAATCGGCATATTAAAATACGCAACGATTTTTAATGCTAATTCCAGACTGGGATTATACTTGTTTTTTTCAATGGCATTTATCGTTTGACGTGTAACTTGTAAATCCTCAGCCATTTTAATTTGCGAGATCCCCTTTTTTTGACGGATTTCTCGAATATGGTTAATCACCGGCATTAGTCAAACCTCCGTAAAAAGTAAAGATATCTTTACATATATAATACTAAAATACCGATAGAATGTAAAGGTATCTTTACACTCCATCGGTATTTTTTCACGATAATCCAATCTATATTGCCGCAACCGTTATCTTTCACTAAGCTGCATTCAACAAAAAAGGGTGAACATAAAGATAAACATCTTTTGGACACCCTTCGTTTTATTCATTACTCCAGTCGATTCCTTTTCAACTCAACAACGTCTCCGGTATGAGCTTAAAGCCTTCAATAACGGCATCTTCATCAACTTCAATTAAAATACAACGTTTGCCGCTGACGGTTACTTGTTTAACATACTTCAAATCTTGCGGACTGATTGAGATATTGGCAACCTTTGTTTGAATTTTTATCGATTTTGGTACTAAGCTTGTTGCCTTTAGCTCATATTTTTCATCATCAATTACTTTTTGAAACGCCATTTCGACTTTTTCCGGATTTACATCTTCAACTCCGCTTGCTTTCAAAACCTGCTCAACATCTTTATAATCGAGTTTTGGAATATCTTGTTCCTCTTCCTCTTCCATCATTCGATTAATTTCTTCATATACATTCGAAAGTGTTGACGATTCTACTTCTTCACCAACCACTTCTTTAACAATTTCTTCAAAAACTGCTTTATCGTCTTGAGCGGTCATCACCGGTTCCGCATTCAATACATCCTCAATAATATGATAGTCCGGTTGGTTTGCCTTCCCTGTCGAGTATAAAATATGATTAATATCAGTGTAATTTTCCGTAAAACAAGGAAAGAGGAATCCCGACATTGGTGATGTTAAATTAATAATTGAATCGACGACTACATTTGCTTTAAACTCCAGCTCAACAAAATCAAAAAGCAGTGATTTTTTCGGCTGTTCGGTACGATTTATGCTACAAAGGATAAATGGATGGGTATATACGGAATCATTTGCGTGTTCTTCCGTCTCCTCATTCGTCCTTTTGGTTGGTTTATAATATTCGCCGCGAATGAACGTAATTACGATATCTTTTTCATACTGAATATCTTTGACCATTTTTTCAACAAGCAGAAGCATTTGTGATTTCCAGGATTCAACATCATCGTTTTGGATTGCCTCGTATAGAATGTCCTTGCTATGCGCCTCTGCTTCCGCCTGAAACTTTAGCTCAAACAGTTTTACATCCAGCTGGCCGGTTAACACCTTTTTGAAGTTCAACATAAATAATTCTTGCTGCTCCCGGTCCAACATCGGAAACGGATGACATTCTTGATAAAAAATTTCACTGCTTTCTTTTCGAATATACACATTAAAAATATCTTTCACTTGCAAAAGATGATTATCTAACTTAAATTGCTTTCGGATATTTGCGATGTCTTTTACATTCATAAGAACTTCCCCTACTCTATTAGTCTACCTAACTAATTATAAGCAAATGCTCACCATTTTGGAAGAAGACAATCAACACGTATGATAAAGCCGATCACTAATGAAGGGATAAAAAATTTTTCTCTATTTTTACTCATACATCTGCTTAAAATTTGAAGAAAGTTCATACGTGGGTGAAAATTATTTGCGAAAGGTCCATAACAAATTTTTTAAAAAAATAGTTGACATATAGGAATAATACGTATATATTAATAAACAAGATTAATTTCATATTTTCAAATATTCTTATCTAGAGAGGTGGAGGGACTGGCCCGAAGAAACCTCGGCAGCGGACTTATTAAAAGTACTGTGCCAATTCCAGAAAGCTTTTGGCTTGAAGATAAGAAGAGATCGAAAACTATAATCGTTATGTTTACCTCTCTTCTTTCTTGAAGAGAGGTTTTTCATTTGTCAATACCGGTGACTTACCATATTGACAAGCTTAACAAAAAAATAAAAAAAGTGAGGGAAACATCATGACAACAAAAACAATTACAAAAGCACCTTTTAAAGCTGATCAAGTAGGGAGCCTACTTCGTCCGGAGCGAATCCATAAAGCAAGAAAGGACTTTCAAGAAGGAACCATTACAGCTGAGGAATTAAGAGCCATTGAAACAGAAGAAATCAAACGAATTGTCGATAAACAAATTGAAATTGGTCTGAAAGCTGTGACGGATGGCGAGTTCAGACGGAGATTTTGGCATACGGATTTTATGGAGCATTTAAACGGGGTTGAAGGGTATATCCCTGAACAAGGTTATCAATTTGTTGGCGTCGAAACCGAAAAATATAATGTCCGCGTTGTTGGAAAAGTCAGCTTTAATCCGAACCATCCGCACTTGCAAGATTTTATCGAATTTAAAGAAATTGTCGGCGACCGGGCCATTGCGAAAATGACAATTCCGAGTCCGAATCAATTTTTCTATCCGGGAATTCTAAACGAAGAAGTTTATCCGGATGTTGAAGATTTTGCAAAAGATCTAATTCAAGCATACCGTGATGCGATTCAAGCATTCTATAATGCCGGCTGTCGTTACCTGCAATTAGATGATGTTGCGATTGCCGGTTACTGTATCCCGGATATTCCGGAAGATGAACGGCAAAAATCAATTGATTTGGCATTACGTGTGGCAAATGGTGTACTGGAAGGAAAACCGGATGACTTAATCGTAACAACCCATCTTTGCCGCGGGAATTATCAATCGGCTTGGGCATTTGAGGGTCCATATGATTATATCGCCCCCACCTTTTTTGCTAAGGAAAAAGTAGACGGCTTCTTCCTTGAATACGATGATGAACGGTCCGGTGGTTTTGAACCTTTAAAATATATACCAAAGGGCGGACCCAAAGTCGTTATTGGTATTTTCACATCGAAGTCCGGAAAACTAGAAGACAAAGAAGTAATTAAAGCACGGATACAAGAAGCCGCCAAATATGTTCCGCTTGAACAACTGTGTATTAGTACACAATGCGGTTTTGCTTCGACTCACCACGGCAATAAGTTAACGGAAGAAGAGCAATGGGCAAAATTAAAATATATTATTGATATCGCAAAAGAAGTCTGGGGTACACTGTAGATATTAGGTTCTTTATACCATATGGCAAAGAAAAAATAAGTAAATACCGCCAAAGAAGTTTGCGGAACACTACAGGTTATAGGTTCATTCACCATATGCTAAATAAAAACATATCGGTATCGCCAAAGAAATACGAGAACACTGTAAAATTCCAGGATTGTGTCTTTTAGGAAAAAGTGACTCGGAATTACTGTTCCGAGCCACTTTCTATGAAAAATCTCATTCATGAAATTCTTTTTTCACGACTGATAAGGCTGCGGCAATGACTTGGTGCATATCATAATATTTGTACATACCAAGTCTGCCGCCAAAAATAACATTTGGAAATTGTCCGGCAAGTTCACTATATTTCCGATACTTTTCATTATTTTTTTCGTCATTCACCGGGTAATAAGGTTCATCACCTTTTTTCCACGTTCGCGGATATTCTTTTGTAATGACTGTTATTGGTTGATTGCCAAATTCAAAATGTTTATGTTCAATAATTCGCGTAAAAGGTGTTTCTGCATCCGTATAATTGACTACCGCATTTCCTTGATAATTTTCTAGGTCTAAAATCGTCGTTTCAAAATGCAAACTACGGTACTCTAATTCTCCAAATTGATAATCAAAAAATTGATCAATCATTCCGGTATAAATAACTTTTGGAAATTCCTGCAAATATTCTTCACGTTTTGCAAAAAAATCGGTATTCAATTCCACATCAATTCGTTCACTTGAAAGCATTTTTTCAACAATTTGCGTATACCCGCCAATTGGAATACCTTGATAACGGTCATTAAAATAGTTGTTGTCATATGTAAAGCGGACCGGCAACCGTTTGATGATAAAAGCAGGCAGTTCCGTCGCTTTCCTTCCCCATTGTTTCTCTGTATAGCCTTTAATTAATTTTTCATAAATATCGGTGCCGACCAAGGAAATGGCTTGCTCCTCCAAATTCGTCGGCTTCTCAATCCCGGCAGCCTTTCTTTGTTCCTCAATTTTCGCTTTTGCTTCTTCCGGGGTAATCACACCCCATAATTTATTAAATGTATTCATATTAAAAGGTAGATTATAAATTTCCCCTTTAAAATTGGCTATTGGACTATTTGTGTATCGATTAAATTCAGCAAACTGGTTTACATAGTTCCAAATTTCCTTATTATTTGTATGAAAAATATGGGCCCCGTATTTATGAACTTGAATCCCTTCCAAAGTTTCAGTATAAATATTACCACCGATATGGTCCCGCTTTTCAATGACCTTAACCCTTTTCCCTCGTTTGGCAGCTTCATAGGCAAAAGTACTGCCAAAAAGCCCGGAACCTACCACTAAATAATCCTCATTCATCTTTCTTCCACCTTGCTATTTAAATTCACTAACAAAAATCGTTTCTCACTTTATGAAGAAGCGGCTGTCCAAAAAGTCAAAATTAGTGACTTTTTGGACAGCCTCTGTTTCTACGGATTGACTTGCGATTTTGTCCGCGAGAGCCGCTCTATTGGACAGTTTCTCCTGATTAACTTCCCTTTTTGTCGGTGAGAGCTTGCTCTATTGGACAGTTCTCGCTGTTTGGCTTCCCTTTTTGTCCGTGAAAGGCACTCTAGTCTACTGAAAAGGTGCGAAAAAATTTTTCCGAACGCCATAACTAGAAATACTTTTGCGGTTAACCATACTATATTTTTGGGTCATGAACTTATTTCGAGTAGTTTTTCAGTAGCCTCAATCCATACTTTTTTCAGCCCCTTATAACCGTCATGCTGGTTTTATCTGTAAAAAAAATACCTTTCAACTATCTTACCATTGAAAGGTATGTGCATTCAACTTGCCATCTTTTTTACAAGTAAATCTGTTAATTAAAGCCGACAATTTTTTGCGAGATTTTATAGGCTCCGACAGAAATGGTTCGACCAACTCGCCCGGGCAAATTCATGAGCTGACCTAACATTCCGTATCTAAGATTATGATATAGTTCAAAATCTCTTTCTCTAATAAAATTCCATAATTCCTTTTTCTTTTCCAAGTTTTCCGGGGTACCTGAACGAATTAACATAATTGCCGAAATAACCGTCACGATTTCAATATGATTGAGCAAGTATTCCCGTAGCTTTGGATTTTCAATTGTATCCAATTTTACAAGTTCAATCATAAGCTTATTTACCTTTATCTGTTGATCAATTCGTTTTATCATAACCTTCTCATTTACCGACTGGTCGTTTCTGCCAATAAAATAACGGTAAAAATTCACATCGATGTAAATCATTTTTTTCACATATTGGAGCGGCTGATAAACAAACAAATTATCAACATAAAAAGTATGTTTCGGTAATTCCAAGCCGCATTCTCTTAATAAATTCGTCCTGTAAATAAGGGAATGCATCATGATATATTGCCCTTTACGAAAACGACCGATATCGTCCCATGAAAAAATCCGATTTTGCGGAAAGACATTTTCATACTTCATTACTTTCTTGTTTTTCTTTCCTTCTTTTTCAAATACAAAATTGCTGACCACCATATCAACAACCGTATGATTTCTCGCCATCGTTTTCAGTTTGTGCAAGATTTTCATATACGATGGATAATCGACCCAGTCATCACTGTCCACAACTTTTAGATATAAACCTGAAGCATGACGAATACCGGTATTAACAGCCCCACCATGGCCGGCGTTTTCTTGATGGATTGCTTTCACAATAGTTGGATATTTTTTTGCATATTCATTGGCAATTACTGCTGTTTGATCCCGGGACCCGTCATTTACTATCAGCAATTCCACATCCTCCCCCCCGGGCAACAGGGAGTCAATGCAATTTCTCATATATTCTTGTGAATTATAACAAGGAATAACGACTGATAATAATTTCATCTATCACACTACCTTTTTTTTGAACCTAGGTTTCTACTTTTCCGATTCGTTTTTAAAAATAATTTTAAAGATCGGGAAAAATACCCAGAAGGAAATTGCGCTGTTAATGAGCATTGTAATAATATCGGCAGTCGTTTCACCAGCAGATCCCCATCCCCATGTATTCATGAGATAGTTATAGATTGGCGCTTTGTAGAAACCTTGAGCTGCTGCAGCACCGATAGTTATTAAAATATAAGCAACGACATACCAAAAAGCAGCTTTCCAAATATTACTATTCGACTTAAATGTTATATTTCTTTGGGCAAAAAAGTTTATGACTTGTGCAATACCGATTGTAATTTGTACGGCAAGGAAATAAGCAAGACCGCCACCGCCACCATTAGATAGGGACCCCGCTGCATAGTCAAAAACATAATAAGGACTACCATCAAAATTGTGCCCAAATTGCATAATCTGAAAATTTGTGTCTACCAATGATGTTTGCCCAAAAATGCTTTTTAATAAAGGCATTAATACAAATTGTAAAACTGTTACCCCGTTACTTAACATAAAAAACACTAGAAACTGCGCAATATTCGGGTGCTTCTCTTTGTATTTTACCCATATATCAATCATTCCCGCAACCATTTTATTTTGTTTGATTTTACCACTCGCCATGATTACATCTCCTTAACTGCGTCAGTTTCACGGGTTAAAGAACTTTTTTCTTTTAACATTAATTTTCTTTGCTTTAAGAAATAATTTAGTCCTTTAAAGAAATGTCCGTTTACAATCATTAAAAGGCCATCGAGCATTGGCATGTTAATCATGCCGCCGGTCATTCTGGAAATCCCCCGAAATGGCATATGATAAACAGACATGATGATGAGATTGGCCGTGCTTCTTTTTCCAATTTTTCTTAAAAACCAATGGGCAAATTTTATAAGATGAAAGGCAAATCTTGCAAAACCACCTTTTGCATATTGGCATTGTGCAATTGTATCATTGTATCCAAGCGGCTTTGAACGGTCCCAGTTCGGATCAGGAACTTTTCTGCCAATCAAATGTTCAAACTCTTCTAAACTTACATTACTTACTTTTCCAGAATAATAAGATGGCAGTTTTTCTTTTTCATACGGTACGGGTGCTGCGGTTCCTTCGACATGTAGATTTCCATTCAATCTTATATCCACACTTGAAGCACCAATCATTATTTCATATTCAGCATCCTCAATTTCCCATTGGTTAGTTTTTACGTTAAAATAACGAAATGTTTTATCATCAAAGGAAATGGTAACTTCCTTTGTTTCACCCGGTTGAAGATAAACTTTCTTAAATCCTTTTAATTCCTTTTTTGGTCTAAAAATTGCTTCAGACTTGCAACCGACATACAGTTGAGCAATTTCTGATCCGGCGTGATTTCCGGTATTCGTTATGTTAAATGTTACTCCTTTGCGGCTTACCTTAAGATCGGCATACGCAAATGTTGTATAACTTAGCCCGTAGCCAAACGGGAACAATACCGGGACATTCGCTGTATCATAATAACGATAGCCAATGTATGGTCCTTCCCGATATTCGACACTTACTTCTTTGCCCGGGAAGTGATGATAGGAAGGGGTATCTTCATAACGGATTGGGTAGCTTTCTGCTAATTTACCGGATGGGTTGACTTTTCCGGTTAGTACGTTCAAGACGGCCTTAGCCCCCGCTTGCCCACTTAAATATCCGTGGACGAGCCCCTTCACTCTATCAATCCAAGGCATTTCTACAGCCGAACCGCATGAAAGAACAACAACAATATTCCGGTTTACCTCGTATATAGCATGTAATAATTCGACCTGATTTTCCGGGATTTTCATATTTTCCCGATCTAATCCTTCAGCCTCTGTCACTTCATCTAATCCGATATATAATAGAACGACATCGGCACGACTTGCCAGTTCACATGCCTTATCTATTTTTTTCTTATTCTTTTTCCCGTATCGTTCAAAACCCGGCTCGTAGCCAATAGCTTTAATACCGGATTCATCAAGGCAATCCAATGTATGATTTAAAATGGTCGGATTGACAATGGATGAACCGGCTCCTTGATACCTTGCCTCTTCTGCAAAATCACCAATCACGGCTACTTTTGCATCTTTTTTTAATGGTAAAATATTTCCTTCATTTTTTAATAGGATAATGGATTCTTCGGCCACTTTTTGGGCCATTTGATGATGTTCTTTCGTGTCAAAATCGATATGAGGCTTTTCAAATATTTTTTCTGTCGTGAAAATAAGATCCAATAAGCGGTCGACACATTCATCTAACACTTCTTCTTGAATTTTTCCGCTTTTTATTGCTTCGACGATTTCTTTATCTGTTTCACCGTCTGTTGTCGGCATTTCTAATTCATTGCCGGCAAGGAGTCCAGCAACACGATCATTGTTTCCACCCCAATCTGTTACAACGACACCATCAAACCCCCATTCATCGCGGAGAATGTCTCTCATTAAATGTATATTTTCATTCGTATGTGTGCCATTTAACATATTATAGGAAGACATAACTGTTTTCGTTTTTCCTTCTTTAACAGCAATTTCAAAAGCTGTTAAGTAAATTTCTCGGAGTGTCCGCTCGTCGACAATTGTGTCAATGACCATCCGTCTTTCTTCTTGATTATTGACGGCAAAATGCTTCACACAAGCGGAAATTCCATTCAATTGAATTCCGCGAATGAGCCCGGCAGCCATTTTTCCGGCAAGATATGGATCTTCACTGTAATATTCAAAGTTTCTTCCACACAATGGGTTTCTTTTCATATTAATACCTGGCCCCAGCAAAACATTGACTTTCTGAGCAACTGCCTCTTTCCCAAGATATTTGCCCATTTTTTCAACAAGTTCCACATTCCAACTATTCGCAACGGTTGCTGCTGTTGGGAAACAAGTTGCCGGGATACTTTCATTTAAGCCCAGATGATCGGCTGCAGCGGCCTGTTTCCGAACCCCATGCGGACCATCCGCAAGAAACATACTGGGGATGCCAAGACGATCAATATTTTGCGATTGCCAGAAATCTTTTCCGGACATAAGAGAGGCTTTTTCTTCCAGGGTCATTTCTCGAATTATGTCTTTATATTTCATAGTCATTCCTCTTTTTTATTTTTTGGGCGGTACCTCGGATGAAGTACCGCCTAATTTTTCTTTTATTCGAGTCATTATACTTTAGGCAGCATTTTCTTTTCCTTTTTCCTTTCCCTTTCGAAATGTTAAGAAGAAACCGATACCGATACCTAAAGCAACAAGAACATCAACCGCAATGGTGATCTTAACCCATGTTGGAGTTTCTGAGCTCATGGGATTGTCTATTGCACTACTGTTTGCAACAGTGTATAAGATACTGTGAGCTGCATCTCTCATCGCCCATAACGTGTCATTACTTTCAGTATTTACTTCAGCAACACCAACAGGGGCAGCACCTGTTAAATACAAGTCATTTCCACTACGGATACCCAGTTCATAATTCATATAAGGATAGGCATTAATCATATAGAAATCAGTTACAACCAAACCAGTGAATCCCCATTCGTTACGAAGGATTTCTTTTAACAGACCCGAGCTAGCACCTGCCCATGTATTACCGATACTGTTAAAAGACGACATTACAGCTCCGGCTCCACCTTCTTTAACCGCAAGTTCAAATGGTTTTAAGTAAACTTCACGAACGGTTTGTTCATTAGCCCATGTTAAAACACCATTTGTACGATTTGTTTCTTGGTCATTTAAAGCAAAGTGTTTGATGTAAACATATCCACCTTTGCTTTGGAATCCATTCGTTACAGCTGCTGCCATCTTACCAGAAAGTAATCCATCTTCTGAATAATATTCAAAGTTACGTCCGGCAAATGCGGTACGATGAATATTCATAGCAGGTGCATACCAGCCTGTAACACCATAAGCTTGAGCCTCAGCACCAATACTTTCGCCCATTTGTTTTGCTAATTCAACATTCCAAGTAGATGCAAGCATAACTTCTGCAGGGAATGCGATACCAGATTGTCCATTTGCAGCCATATTCATATTATTAATAGCTGCTGGCCCGTCATAGTCTAAAGTTGCAGGTTTACCTACTGATTCAATTTCAACGGTTCTGTATCCTCCTAAGGTTGAAAGACTAACCAAATCATCAACCGTTAATTGATCAAGTAAAGTATCCCAACTTTCATCATTGTAATCGACACCTACATAGTCTTTTAATGTCTTTCCGTTTTCTGCTCCCGTAGTTGGTGCTTTGTCATTTGTATCAGCAGGTACATCATATCTGATTCCGTTTATATAATTAACAAAATTAGTAGTTGTAACTTTACCTTTTACCGTCATTGTTTTGTTCTCTGCATCTTTAACCGTATAAGTTTGATCTTGTGTAAGTACTTCATTTAGATTTGCAAAACCATTAGCTCTTGAAAGAACCTTAGTTAGACTACCTTCACCTGTTAGTTCGTTGTCTAACCGATTCACAGCAACTTGTTGATCACTGGAACGACCTTCTGTATAATAAGTAACTTGAGAGAGTTCCTTAGAAGCTACATCCGTAATTTTTTCATGAGAGTTCTTCATAAGCATTAAGGAATATTCTCCCGCCTCTAGAACATATCCACCATTTGATGTATAAACTTTATTTGAATCATAAGATGCCATATCTTCTACCTTAAATGATAGAGTTATCGTTTCTGATTCACCTGGTTTAATCACATCTGTCTTAGCAAAAGCACCAAGAACTTTTGATGGTTTTTCAATTTTTCCTGTGTAAGGTGCTGAGTAGTACAACTGAACCACCTCTTTACCTTCCACTGAACCTGTATTAGTTACTTTTACATCAACCGAAATATTTTCATCATCCCATTTTAAACTATTGGGTACAACTTCTTGTGCAAACTCTGTATAACTTAAACCATAACCGAACGGATAAACAACTTCTTCATCATAATTAATTGCACCTTCATCGGCGGCTGTTTCATAAAAACGGTATCCTAAATAAACGCCCTCTTTATAATCAACGTAATTTAATTTTACTTTTTGTTTATCAGTTGCAATAGAATATGATCCATCTTCGTTTTTAAGTACATAGTATTGATCACCGAAACTACTCATTGCCGGGTTTTTCAACAAATCAGCAGTATAAATATCGACTGTCCTACCTGATGGATTAACTTGCCCGGCAAGAACTTTACCAAGAGAAGTGAAGCCATTTTGACCTGGACCGGCAATATTGACCACACTTTTAATTTGGCTATAATCTTTAACCCAGCCAAGCTCAAATGTATTGGAACTATTGACAACAAGAATAACGTTATCAAAGTTTGCTGTAACTGCATCAATCATCCCTTTTTCACGGTTACTTAGTTCCAAGTAATGTTTATTTGCGTCAAGATCATCTTTATTCCCATATCTTACGCCCGTAGCACCGAATGCTCCGCCCTCTGGATCAAAGGTATCTTCACCATCTAAACTTACCGGAAGATCTGCACCCTCACCACCGGAACGAGCAATAAAGATGATAGCGGTATCGGAAAATTCCTTAGCTTGTCTCATAAGTTCATTTGTATAAAATTTTGTTGGTTCAGGTTCTGGAATCGTCCAATCTTGACCATTCATTCCTACCATTGGTCTTTCTAAACCTGTATCTACATATGCTTTATATAATTGTTCATTCACTTCAAATCCTGCAGACTCTAGTCCCGCCTTTGGTGTAACGGCTGTAGAAGCATCCGCTGAACCGGAACCAGTCCCACCATAGATTGGATTTGTAAAACTCCATCCAAAAACGTTTACCTTCGTCTTTTTTTCTTGTGAAGTTTTAAGTGGAAGTGTATTGTCATCATTTTTAAGAAGGACAATACCTTCATCAGCAATTTTTTCAACTAATTTTGTTGATGTCTCACGTGCAGCAACCGCTTCCTTACTATCCATGTCAATCGTAGAAAAATAAGCTGAAATAACATCTGAAAAATGATACAAGGCAATATTTGCCCCAATAGCAATTACCAACAAAACAGACAAAACCGATCTCCAAATAATGCGAGATCTTTTTTTATTCTTGGTTTTACTCATGTAATTACTCCCCCTCACTTAATATAGTATTTTTTTATGTGGAAGAAATCTTTGCGAAAACTTAAATTTTCAGAGGATTTTAAGCGTATTCATTTTCAAAAATATAATAATAGCTTCATAATTTCTCCATATCCTCAAAAAAATTTAAGCCCTTTCTTCCTTCCTCATATTTGACATTCTTATACTAACACAGTTTTTTTCTTATAAAATTTACTTGCACGAACTGCATGGATTTTTGCATAAACTGTAAAAGCGTTTTCTATTTATAAATCTTACTCTGAAATGAATGCTGAATAATAAAGTCTATATTTTAACAGAAAAGGCTTGGATTGACATTGAGTCTTATCCAAGCCAAGAAAATTCATCCAATATTCGATTCACTAAGGTATGAAATCTTTAGTTCAAGCCAATTTTTGATTCACATAATAAAAATTAGCAAACTACATAACCAAGGTAAAGATAAAACGAACTAACTTATTTAGCAGGTTGTTCCAATGTCTCTTTTTCAACTTTTTTAAACTTATCCACCTGTTTATTTAAGTCATCTACAATTTCCCAATTTCTTGAAGATTCATCAGAAATGACCGTTATTGAGTTTAATAACATAGCGGTATCATCACTTGATTGAACCATGACTCTTACACTTTCCTCCACTGCTATTGTGATTCCTTCAATACCTTCAGCCATATTATTTGAAATTCTCCTCAAATCGCCGGACTTTTCTTGATAGCGAGTTAACATAGCATTTATTGTATCAATATTTTGTTTATATTTATTTGCGATATTTACAAACCCATCATAATCAGGCAGAACGTTTTCCGTAATATAGGACAACAGTTTTTCGCCATTATTTACAAGTTCATCTACAGCATGAATGACTAGCGAATTGATATTTTGAATATTACTTGCAATCTCCTTGGTACTCTCTGATAGTTTCCTAATTTCTTCAGCAACTACTGCAAACCCTTTTCCTGATTCTCCTGCTCTCGCTGCTTCAATCGATGCATTCAAAGCAAGTAAGTTCGTTTGATTGGAAATTTCTAAAATATCTGCCGTAAGTTCATTAATTCTTTTTACAGAACGGCTATTCTCTATAGACAAACTCATTGATTTGTTAATATCTTGAAGAACCTCTTCTGTCTGTTTTTTACTTTCTATCGTTTGTATTTGAATTACATCTGCTTGTTCAACAATACTACTGACATGCGTTAAATTTGTTTTGGCGTCATCGGCAATATCGTTAGAGGCGGATAGGACTTCTTGAGCGCCATAATCGACATTCTGGATCGTACTGCTTATTTCTTCCATACTTGCGGTTAATTCAGTTAATCCGGCAGAAATACTGGATGTAGAATCTTTACATTCTAATATTTGCTGACTAATATTTTCAGTAGATTGATAAATGAACTTGGAACCGGATTTAATAGAAATCATAGCATTTTGTAAAGCATCTAAAAATTGATTGATACCTTTAACCATCTGTCCGACTTCATCTTCAGAACGGTTTTCAATGCGAACTGTTAAATCGCCTTCATTATTTTCGAGCTTTTGAATGATATGATTTAAACTCGTTGTTGCGTTTTTTAACGGTGATATAATCGTCTTTTTTGAAATCCAAACAGCTATTGCAACTGCTGCGATAAAAATTACTCCCATTACCCAAACGATAATAGTGGATCTGTAAACTCGGGAGTGGATGAGACTACCTTCGTGGTCAATACTTTTATCTAAAACCGTTTGATAATCGGTCTCTGCGACATGCATTTCTTCTAATAGTGACTCATATGTTAGATATTTTTCTTTTACTGATGGAATATCACCATTTGAAATATCTTCTGCAATATTCGTAGCTTGTTCCAAAAACGCTTCCATATTCTTTAAGTAAGGAGCAAAAGCATTCTTAAGTTCATCATTCATCGCCTTTTCGGAAAACCCATCGCTTTTATTTGCAATTATCTTTAAACTATTTCTTACTTTTTCAATATTATTTTGTATCTTTTCAGACACTTCTTTTGGATCATTCACTGTTCCTTGAATATACCGATCAACTGATAATTTAATTTCCCCTATTTCTTTGGCTATTTTTACCTGCTCCCCTTCTATTTTTACAAAGTAGTTTGAAAACAGGGCAGATGATAACTGTACTTGGCTGTTCGTAACACCACTTATGACAGTATTAAATAGAAAAAGAAACAATAAAAAAAAGAGTATAATCAAAATTCGATATGTAATCGATTTTCGCAATGATAATTACCTCCAAATATTTAATTTAAGGACAATATGACCTAAAGGATTCAGCATAGAGATAGAAGTCCCATTTTATATAGCTGGAAATTAATTGGAAAGTAGTTCGTTTCTATTAAGCTTATCCGGTCTGATTAGGATAGCCGCAACTATTGCCGACATTAAAACATAGTCAAATGTTATCATGTTATTTTGTTTGTAAAAATACGTTGCATAAACTGTTCATTTTTTTGCACAAACTGTTATTGCATTTCCTGTTTTGAAAAAATCTTGACCGAATGCTGCTGGACGATAAAAGAGCCTTTTTAAATAGAAAAGGCCTGGATTGACACTGAGTCTTATCCAAGCCATGAAAATTCTTTCAAAGATCCGATTTTTCTTTTTTCAAAGGTATGAGGATCTTTAGTTCAAACCAATGATCTTTTTGATCTACACTAACGACACCGCCATACTTCTGAACCGCATAGCGAATACTTTTCAGCCCGTAACCATGATTAAACGTATCCTTTTTTGTCGTGACCGGCAAGTCCCCTTCAAGCTTGAGCTCGCCTTCGAAATAATTTTCAATACGAATCATCAAAAATCCCTTTTGTGCAAAAACAGAAACATGGATTAATCGTTTTTCTTTATCAGCTATTTTTTGTTCGTATTCAATTGCATTATCGAGCGCATTTCCGAAAATCGTACAAATATCGACGACATCCATGAAATTCAGTAATGTTCCGTCTGCTACACAGGTTAGCGTAATCCCGTTTTTCATACAATTCATATTTTTACTGGTTAACAATGTATCTAATACATGATTCCCCGTTTTATTTTGTGCCTCGTACAGCTTAATGTCATTCTCCATTTTTGTTAAAAACTCATTGCGCTTATCTGCATCTTTTTCTGCTTTAAGCGCAATAATTTGGTTTTTTAAGTCGTGGTATTTAAAATTGATCATTTCAATACTTTCTTTTGATTGTTGATATTGAACAAACTGATTTTGCAAAATATTTTGCACTGCTTTTAATTCATGTCTGACGCGTAATTCATTTAATTGAATATGGTAAGCGTAAAGAATGGCAAATCCACCTAAATCTACCAATGTACGAATGTTAAAGATTTCTTGCGCATATTGCCCACTAAACGGTGTTCTCGTCGTTATGAAACTTAAATTACTCATGGCAAAGACGGCCGCCCCGATCACAACCGTTGACCATAATTCGTGCAGTCTTATATTTAATTTTCCATCAATCGGAACTTGACGTTTTTCCAGAAACCAAATGAATAAAAATGCTACTCCATAGATGGCAAATAATAATAGTAATTCCATTGGCAAAGTCGCTTTTTCTGCATTCCAAAAAAAGAAATGCACTTGCCATTCCAAAGAAGCAATCAGTTCTGCAGCGACAAATGCTCTTACGCTAAAATAACCTGCTTCAAAAATCGTAATATCACAACTAAAAAAAATGAAAAAAAGCATCATACCGATTGCCATGATCATACACGGAATCCAAAAAACAATCGGTAAATCTCTCGTTATAACTAAAAAAATAGATTGGATGAATAGTGTACAAACGGAAAATGTTATCAGTTTCCAACCGGTTAATCGCTTTTTTAATAATGAGATATAAATGAGGCAGGCCATCCATTCGGCCAAGGCTGTATAGATTCTCGGTATATCCGGAATGACATTAGTCATTTAATCACCTCGCCCCAATAATTAGCTAACGCTTCCATGAATGCTTTCCTTCTTGGACGGCTGATCAAAAGATCCTTCCCTCTAACAACGGCACAGTTTTCATTCATTCCTTCAACATGAGCTAAGTTTATTAAATAACCTTTATTGCCCCGAAAGAAATGAAAGTCAGCCAATTCCTTTTCTAAATCTTTCATCGTTCCGGATGAGGTGAACTCGCCTTCTTTTGTATAAAAGATTAATTGATGTCCAAAGCTTTCAATATAATAAATATCAGAAACTTGAAATCGCCGTACTCCTCCTTTGATTCGTACAGTAATAAATTGGGCTTCTCTTTTTTTCATTCGCTCAATCGCCCGAGTTAATCGTTGTGAAAACTGAAAATAGGAAATCGGTTTTAAAATATAGTCCAAAGCGTCCACAGCATACCCTTTAATCGCATATTGGGCCAAATTCGTGATAAAAATGATAACAACTTCGGAATCTATTTTTCTTATTTCCTCTGCCGCTGACATCCCGTCCATAAATTGCATTTGTACATCCATTAAAATGATGTCATATTGGGCATGATAGTTTTCAACGATTTCATCTCCATCATTATAAGTTTCAATTGAAATTGTTTCACCTTGTTCTTGTTTAAACTTATGAAGAAAGTCAATTAACTGTTCTTTATAATTATGATCATCCTCAACGATGGCAATCCGTATCATTCCTAACTCCCTCTCACTTTAGTTTCGGATGGACATTTCAATTTAACGGAAGTGACAAAAATAGCAAGCCTTTTCAATACTCACCAAAAATAAATAAGGAAAATTTCTTTTTTAATGTAACTATAGCACACCGTCATTTTTAATACAAACGGCCTACTATAATGATTCTAGTTACGCCAAATCTAGTATTGCAAAATTTTAATTGGGTATCGCATCCTAAAGACGTGTGGGTGGTCTCGCCGAAAAAACTAGATTGATTTCCGGAAATTCCCCCATTTACATAGATAAAACAGTATTGATGATTTTTACAATTCCAGAAAATGCAAAAAATATGTTAGAAATTGTCACCTTATAAAGAAATAAATATGGTAATATATGCTTATAGTAATTTGAAAGCGCTTTGCAAAAATAGCGTTACATTTTTCATCCGATTAAACATTTCAAGGAGTTGGTCTATGTGACATCCATAAAAAAACAACTGTTGGCTTTATTTTTCATTTTGATAGTTGCCCTTATCCTACAACTATTTTACCCTATAGCCGGAAATATTTTATTATCATTAGGAATTATTGGCGTTATCCTCATTTATCTTCTTCAATCACGTAAACAAGACCATTCAAAAATATTAGCTGAATTTATTAAAGAAGGAGATTTACAGGATCAGAATAAGAAAAATCTTATATCTATGAATAACCCTCATTTGTCATATATTTTGGATGTGTTTACGAAAACGATTCGTGATTTTCAAGAATCGATCGAGGAAATTCAAAAACTTACTGATGTGGTCATTGATACAGCAAGTGACTCAACGAAGCAATCCAATTTAATGGCGGAAGTTAATCTTACCGTATCTCAAGGAGCCCAGCAACAAGCGGAAGATGCTGAAAAAGGCAGTAAAATGACAACAGAATTGGCAACAAGATTTCAAAATGTGTTACAAGCAGTTGATACGATGCAAAACCGGATTAATATTTTACAAAAATTAACAGAACAAGGAAATCTTAGTCTGGAAAAAACAATCGAATCCGGAAACAGTACAAAGGAAGAAATTAATCAAGTTTTTGAAACGATCGAACTGTTAAAAGACAGTCTTTCACAAATTAACACGATTACTGCTGTTATTACTGATATCGCTTCACAAACGAACTTATTATCCTTGAATGCGCAAATTGAAGCTGCAAGAGCCGGTGAAGCTGGAAGAGGTTTTTCTGTCGTCTCCAGCGAAATCAGGAAACTATCGGATCAAAGCTACAATTCAGCTTCAGAAATTGGTAAAATATTGGATAACTTAAAGGAAAAAATCAATGCAATTATTCAATCGGTTGAATCGACTAATCAAAAGTTTGAAATTCAACAGCAATCGTTTGAAGAAGTCAATCAAGTCTTTGATCAATTTGATACAAATGTACTTGATTTAATCAATGACCAAAATAATATTCGTGGACATATGAATGTGTTAAATGACACGAAAGATAACTTAACTGATGCGATTAATAGTATTGCCGCCATCGCCCAACAATCCGCCGCTTCAACGCAAGAAGCTGCCACCTTAAGCATGCAGCAAAAACAATCCAATGAAATTTTACTAGACTTATCGAAACAATTACAACAAGTAGTGGTAGAAGTTGAGAAATCCATTCATAATTATCGGGTTGATAAAAAAACAAAAACTACTAAAAAAATTGCTTTTATCAGCAATTTGCAAAAGGGGCATCCTTTTACGGAACTGATGATAGAAAACGGAGAAAAAACAGCGAAGAAATACGGTTTTCATTTTACCGCTAAATTCATGAATCGCTTTGATAAGTCGGAGCAAATTCAAATGATTAATGATGTAAAAAAGAAAGGATTGGATTATTTAATTATCATACCTTCCGAGCAAAAAAGCCTTGCACCTGTTATTGATGATTTGTATCGTGAGCAAATTAAAACCATTTGTGTGGATGCAGATATCCCTAACAGTAAACGAATTAGCTTTATCGGTACCGACAATTATGAAGCAGGGAAAAACTTAGCGAATTTGATTGTCAAACAACTTGGCGGAAGTGGTAAGGTTATTTTGAGTGCAACCAACATCAATCAGGAAAATTTAAAATTACGGGTGAAAGGTGTATACGATGTTTTAGCAAAATACCCTAATATTAAAGTTGTTGGTGAGCAATCCGGTTTCTTCGATAATCAAGAGCGGGTGAAGGATTTCGAGAAAATCGTTAAAACATGCGGTGGTTTCGACCTTGCTGCAGGGGTTGACAGTGATTTTGGAACAGTCGCTATGCTTTATGCCGAAAAACATGACATTTCAAATAAAAAATTTATCGGTTTTGATGACAATCCGGTCAATTTACAAGCGATCAAACAAGGTGTTCTCGATGCCGTTGTTTCCCAAAGACAAAGACTATTTGCGGAATTAGCGGTTAAGAAAATTTTTGATCTGGAAGCCGGAAAACATATTAAGGAAAATGACCTGTTAAGCACGTTTATAATTAATAAAACAAACATTAACGCTATATCGAAATAAAGGGGCACTTCAGTGGGGGAAGCGCTATCCTCCACTGATTTCGTTTAAGCATCCGGCTTCTTTATTATCCCTACATCCCAACAAAGTAAAATTAGCATGTCTCGTACATATTGAAAATAAATAAAACCGTTTGCAATCCTACATCTCAACAAAGTAAAATTAATATCTATGCAGAATATTCGTTTAAGCATTCCGCATCAACTTGCCGAAAACTATGGATTTGCTTACAATAAACATATGGGAAAACATTATTTCAATCAACTCGGAGGTAACTCGGTGAATATTTTATGGGATTTAGACGGAACTTTATTTGATACATACCCGAAATTAATGGCTTCTTTTCAAAAACTCGCCGGAAAGCAAATCAATGAGGATGAACTTATCCGCTGGTTAAAAAAAGATTCCAAACAAGCTTTCAAACATTACGGAATTTCCGAAGACAAGCGACAAGAATATCAAAAAATTGATTTACAGTTTAAAGATGAGGACAAAAAACCGTTTCCTTTTGTGGAAGATGTTTTAAAAATGGCAGATAAAAATATCATTGTTACCCACCGATCAAGAGTATCTACTTTACGTCTATTAAAATATTGGAAAATGGATCATTACTTTCAAGAGATTGTTTGCCCTGAGGAAGATGGTTTTCCACGCAAACCCCACGTCGCATCCTATGCCTACGTTCATGACAAGTACGGAATTGACCTCGTTATTGGGGATCGGGCATTGGACATTATACCGGCAAAAGAATTGGATATTCCAACTTGTTTATTTCAAAATGAAAATGAAGAAGCCGACTTTCATTTATCATCATACAAAGATTTTCCTCAAGTTTTAGAAGGCTTATCAATGTAATTGAACCAAGGGATCGGGTACCCGGTCTCTTCCTTGGAACCTTTTATTAAAATGATAAGACGATCATCTTTCTGGAAGGGAAAAATATTTTTCAAGGTCGTAGGAAAACATTGAAACGTACCCAACACGGACAAGCGAGATCGACAATTTGGCATTTTTCGGTACTTGAAAATTCCTTTCCTTAGATATATAATAAATTTTGTTCGTTGTTTCTGTCTTTGTCGTTGATGTTTTAGATTCATTTTTGATTTTGCGGATATGGTGGAATTGGCAGACACGTATGATTCAGGTTCATATGCCTTAACCGGCGTGGGAGTTCGAGTCTCCCTATCCGCATTTATTTTTGGAAAACTACTAAAGTCAATGCTTTGAAACACTCAAGGTATTGGCTTTTTTTATATTTCGCTTTTTTACGAGGCAAATCGAGTTGAACACATCTGCTGTATGATCTTCCAGTCACTTTCTAAACCCAAATGCGATAAATCATTTGTCAAAATATTTGCATAAACAATTTTGCCATAAAGTAACCGATGATTCCACATCCCGGGAAAGTTAAAATCCAAGCCCATATCATTTCTTTTGCAACATCCCAGTTCACATTTCTAATGCGCTTAGAGGCGCCGACACCCATAATAGCTGTTGTTTTTGTATGAGTAGTACTGACGGGCAAACCAAAAATAGAGGCAGTTAAAAGTGAAATGACACCGGCCAGGTCTGAGGCAAATCCTTCATGTTTTCGCAGTTTCACCATGCTCATTCCAACCGATTTGATGATACGATAACCCCCGATGCTGGTCCCTAATGTGATTACCACACTGATAACTAACATCACCCATAATGGAATCGTAAACACGGTAGCTTCTGTAACACCTTGTGAGAGAAAAACACCAAATAGAAAAACACCAATAAATTTTTGACCATCTTGTGCACCATGCATAAAAGCCATTCCGGCACCGGCAAATATTTCTCCATATTGAAAAAAATTTGCTGATTTACTTAACGGAACATTTTTAAATAAACGATTGATTATTTTTACAATAAAAAATCCAAGTCCGAATCCCATTACAGTTGAAATCACGAGCCCGTAAATAACCTTCATCCATTCATGTCCATTTACTCCTGCTAAACCACCCTGAAGTGCAATGGCAGCACCGGTTAAACCGGCAATTAAAGCATGACTCTCACTGGTTGGAATTCCAAAATACCAAGCACCCGTAGCCCATAAAACAATGGCTACCATTGCTGCACATAAAGCGACAATACTATTGTGAGCATCACCGCTAAAATCGACCATATTATAAATCGTTTCAGCAACGGTTGCATTAAAAACAGTCATTACGGTTACACCAAAAAAATTCATTAAGGCTGCCATAATAATCGCCTGACGAACACTCATGCAACGTGTTGAAACACATGTAGCGATTGCATTTGGGGCATCCGTCCACCCGTTTACAAGAACGACACCTAATGTCAAAAGAACTGTCACAAGCATAATCGGATTACTAGTAATCATTGTTATAAAATCTGGGAATGATAAAGACATTTTCTCACCTACTATAATTACGATTTGTATTGAGCACATCGTTTTTTGAAAATTTGTTCATAATTGTGACTGCTTTCACATTATTATTGTATATTTTTTACACGATAAATCAAAATTTCACCGATGCCCTTTTCAATTATACATCAGTTTGAAAAAATATGTTTTAATACTTTTTAAACATATAATGATAATTAGGACGTAAATTCAAATTTCTCATTTTAACTACTTAACCTTACTTTTTAAACATATAGGCTAATTAGGACGTAAATGGTTTTGCGCAAAATTTATCACGAATGTAAACAAAGCATGTGAAGTACTAGATCCATTCACATGCTATAATTCTATGTTTTTAATATTTTATATCATAGTATTCATTTGTTTCCGGATTATATTGAAACAATTTATAAAAGTCGTCCGGTTTTATTTCATCATCTTCCATGTCCACTTCCAAAAATTCCCATTCCTTTTCGCTTATGGAATCAATAGACATAGATATTTTATTCTCCATAATAACATTCTTAATTTGGTGGGAGTATTTCAGACTAGGCTCATCGTATCCAAATCCACTAAATTTCACCGGCTCATGCTCCTTTAAATAAAAAATAAACTCCCATTCAAAATCCTGTGAAAAATATTTTCCAATATCCGAAGCAATGGATGCTTCGATTCGGACGCTTTCTATGTCTTCCCAAGGGATGGCAATTTGTTCCTCCTTTGACGATAAAAACAACCCTTCTTCCCTGATCGCATAAAAATCATTCTTTCCATAAATCGATAATCCGGCACTAATCAAAAAAGCTACGACCAGTGAAATATACAACTCCTTTTCAACCTTAAACCCAACGATATAAATCACTATAAACAGACAAAACGCATAAAATCCGGTAAAAATGATAATTAAACCGATAAAACCTTGATAATTGGTAATGTAAATATCAGTTGGGGTAGAAATCCTGTTTGTGTTTTTATCATTGAAATACACAATAATTTTTAATAGAATTGGTGCTAAAAAAGAAATTCCCGTATAAAAACGAAATTTTTCCCACGCAGTTTCCTTTACTTTTTTCAATCCGTAAAGCATAATGATTCCGATTGTAAAAGGTAATCCGCCAAGTAATAAATATATAAAAATACTTATAAAGGGATGATCCCATTCGGCTACCCCCGTCGCAGCGATTCCTGTAATAAACGATAAAATAATAATGATATAGCTAACGATTTTTTTTACCTTTGTTACTACTGACCGCAAAGTAATTCTCCCCCTATGTTACAAATGCTATCGTATAAAAATCGTTTATTTCATGCTTTATATTATTCTTGATTACATGGAACTACTTACTCGCTTTAAGAGAATAGGTTCCGTTTTCCCCATCGTTGCTTTGTACAAAAGGATGGTACCTGGTGTTTCACCCTTTTCTGCAGCTTCAACATTGAAGTCTTTATTTAAGGCAACCGTCCAAACCGCTTCATTATTTTTCATTAACACAATCGCCAATGTTCCGAACTGGACGACTTGATCCCATTTATAAATTTCTGTCTTGCCATTTACCGTGACAGATAGGCCTTCTGTTTCATTTGTAATTCTGGCATTTTCCCCTTCCCAAACACCATAAATTTGGGCCGCAACATAATAATAAGATATGCCGGTTCCACGATCGCCATATGTACCAATATATTGATGTACAGTTTTGTCCTTTGCCTTATAGGTTACTGCTGCAATATCATCTGTTAACCAATCCACTTTAAACCTGCCGTTCGTTTGATAGGGCAGTTTTTCTTTCGGTCGTCCCAAAATACCAAAATAGGAGCGGTAGTAATATGTTTCCCCGGTCTTCGTATTTTCTTTTAAAGACAGGACATGTTGAAAGTTTGGCGAAACACTGATAATATTCTTTATCTCCTTATTCGTCTGGGAAATCATCGTAATATTGGGAATCATAAATATTAAAACAACGACTGCCCCAAAAACCTTCCATTTTTTCTCTAAGTTCAAAAGTTGCAGTATGGCAATAAATAAACAAATAACAAATATCATGTTAAGTACATAAAAAAGTCGATTATCTATATATTCAAATTGTAGTCGCTCATGAAAGAATAAAAAACCTATTTGCAAGAAAAAAATCCCAATAGACAAGATAAACAGTATCCAGCCCACGATTAGATTCATTTTTTTACTTGTTTGCTTCATCCGGGGACACCTCCATTGAAAACGTCCATGTATTTCCTTTGTCTGTGGAAATAAATTTTCCCTTCACTAAACCACCTTTATAGTCGCCATTCGGACCTTGATTCACAAAAACTGCTAAATGATCATCTTCTATAAACGGTGTCTCTGATTGCACAAAAATTTTGTCGTACTCGGATGGAATATTTACCGTTGCTTGTTTCCAAGTATTTCCGCCATCTTGAGTTACGTATAATTCCGGTGCTTCCGGATTTATCGTCCCAAAAGACAGAAAACCGATCTTTGCATCAACAAAGCCCCCGTCTGCAATAAGTCGACTAACGCCCGAATTATTCGTTTCCTGCCAACTTTGGCCGCCGTCAAATGTTAAGAACACATTGGAACCTTCTTGTGACATCGTCCGCCCGCCGGATATGATAATATACCCGAATTGATCATCTACAAATCCTACTTTTCGGAAACGTACACCCATGTAATGTTCGGTAACGACCGAGTTCATCCAAGTTTTCCCTTGATCGAGTGTAAATAGGATACGAATCGTTTCGTTATCCCAACTCGGTTCTTCGGCATATAAAAAGGCAGTCCGATTTTCTGTCAATAGATAACTATGATCAATCAATTCCTGTTTGTTCCCATTATATTCGCCGGCAAACAATTGATCTTTTTCTATAGGGACGGTGATCCAATTTTTCCCTTTATCAAAAGTAATTGAAGCCGGTCATTCTGCAGGGAGTATCCGATTTGTTCATTGAGATAAATTCCTTGAATCTGTTCAGGTTGTGTTGGTGTTTCATCTATGCTTTGTTCCTCCGGTTGTGGATCGATATCCGGTAAAGCTTGATTAGGCGTTTGATTATAAAAGAAAATTCCAAGTAATAATCCGATGACCATTACAAGACTGATCGTAATGACAAATTTTTTCAAAGGAAGCACTTCCTCCAATTCAGCATTATATTTAAAAAATATGTTGAGAAACTGTAGATGAAAAATCACCATCTAAACTTAGAAGGATTTTTATATAGAAATAGCGAAATATATGTATTTATCAAGTAAAACTATCGAAATATATTTTTTCATCAAGATTCGAATTAATAACGATAGGAAAGGGATTTTTATGATACAAGAACTTTTTACGACACTATTTCATGTTATTGTTCCACTATCTCTACCGGTTATTGCAGGAGTGTTATTAGATCGTTATAAACAAATCGACATAGGGCCTCTTGTGACATTGGTTCTATATTATTTAACGCCGGTGTTAATATTCGAGAGATTAATGAAAGCAGACGTTTCGTACCATGATGTATATTTGACATTAGCTTATTCCTTGTTAAGCCTTTTATTCCTTTGGGCTGTTTCAAATGGATTTGGAAAACTATTTAAGCTTTCTTCCAGTGATACGGCCGGTTTGACACTTATCTCCGCGTTTACTAACAGTGTGAATTATGGAATCCCTTTGATACTTCTTGCTTTTGGTCAAGCCGGTTTGGACAAAGCCACCGTTTATATTGTTTTGCAAATGGTGATTGTTAATACAATTGGAATCTATTTTGCAGCCCGCTCACATTTTCGTATAAAGGAAGCGATCAAATCTGTTTTTTCCTTACCGGCTATTTACGCTTCATTACTTGCACTTTTATTACGGTCGTTTCAAATTCATTTACCTGAACCCATTGATACAGGAGTCTCCATGATTTCAGCTGCATATTCACCGATTGTTTTGGCTATTTTGGGAATGCAAATGATGAATGTAAAAACTTCATCCATTAAAAATAAAGAACGGGTTACATTTTGGACCGGGATGGGCATCCGAATGATTATCGCGCCAATCATTTCCTTACTTTGCTTGTTTCTTTTAAAAATAGACGGGATTTTACATTCGGTTTTATTTGTTTTATCCTGTATGCCTGTCGCTGTCAATGCAGGAATACTGGCCCAAAAATTTCATGCATCACCTCAAATTGTCACAAAGACGATTCTTTGGACAACTTTGCTTTCATTCATTTTTTTGCCGATTATTATTGTTTGGGTGCACTGACCAAGCCTACCGCAAAGTCCGTGGTTTTCTCGTTAGAAGAATCTAACCCTTTACCCAACCATTACTTAAAAAGCTTTTTCAATAACTTAAATATATCAAAAGTGGTTCTATGATACACTTTGTTATAGGTATATTTTTTCGGGTTGCGTAGCCAGCCATAACCTCTTGGCATTTTTAAGCCGGCACAATGAACGAGTTGCCTTTTTATACTCGTTCTGGCTGCAACTCTTTTTTTCAAGCTAGGTTTTCTCATTCCTATTTTCATCAGATCACCTTCTATATTATTTGTTTTTGGAAATACGCATTTGTCCACATTTCAGCTGTGATCCGTCACAAAATTACTAAAGTCTATTTACTACTATTTTGTAAGAATATTATACACTACCTGAAAGCAGCTGAATTGGATATTTTTAAATCTTTTGTTAATAAGGGTAAATTTCGATTCAAGATTTTCGATATGATATAATTTGAAAGAAGAATTGGACTTGAAAGGATCAGAATAAAAATGATACAAAATATACCAAATTTAAAAGAATTACAACAGGAGATAACTCGTTTTTTATTACAATATCGTTTTGCCTTAAAAGAGATTGAAACAAAAGTAGAAATTTTACAGGAAGAGTTCGAACTCATCCATGAATATAATCCGATTGAACATGTGACGTCCCGGATTAAATCACCGCAAAGCATCATAAATAAAATGATTAAAAAAGGTTGTACCTCTTCGTTAACAGATATTAAAGAAAATATTCGAGATATCGCCGGCGTTCGTATTATTTGTTCTTTTACAGAAGATATTTATAAAATTGGAGATATGTTAAAAAATCAAAAAGATGTAGAAGTTGTTCAAATAAAAGATTATATCAAGAATCCAAAGGCAAACGGCTACCGCAGCCTACATCTCATCGTGAAAATTCCGATTTTTATGTCTGACCGAATGGAACATGTTTATGTTGAAATCCAAATTCGAACGATTGCAATGGATTTCTGGGCTAGCTTGGAACACAAAATATACTATAAATATAACAAAGAAATTCCCAAGCACATACAGGATAGTTTAAGAGACGCCGCACAACAAGCTGCAGAGCTGGATAAAAAAATGGAAGACTTGAACCGCGAAATCAATATTTTAAAAGCACATGATGCCTCAAAAAACAATCATCATTTTACAACAGAATTATTAGCTAAATTTTCCGAGTTCCTTTCTTAAGCCGGACCTGTAAAGGCAAACTTATTGTCATTAGCGCATTAAAAATTTGAGTCAAGAGGCAGGCCTGAACGGCGCATTGTAAAAGTAGGCTTGAGATTTTCATCCGACAATCAGTGGCCCTTACTGATTGTCATTTTACTTTATTTTCTCAATTTCGTTTTTGATTATCGTATGGTTTTTTTTATTCAGGATAACTTAATGCTAGGTGATTAAAATGAATAATTCAATACGTAAGCCATGGCTGCTTGTTTTAACAATCGGTCTGGGCACATTGCTAAATCCATTAAATTCATCAATGATATCCGTAGCTTTAACACGAATGCAGCACGAATTTGGTTTAACATTTGCTGATGCAACATGGCTGATTTCTGTTTTTTACTTGGCAAGTGCGGTTGGGCAACCTGTTATGGGGAGATTGAGTGATATGTTTGGTCCGAAAAAAGTGTTTTTGACCGGACTTTTACTTGTTGCTGTTGCTTGCGGGTTCGCTCCGTTTTCAACGAATTTTGCTTTTTTATTAAGTTGCCGTGCATTGCAAGCGATTGGAAGTTCTGCTTTATTTCCAAGCGGGATGAGTATTGTTCGAACAAGTATTACAGAAGGGCAAGCCAAAGCATTATCTACTCTATCAATTTTTTCTACCACATCTGCAGCATTTGGCCCTTCAATCGGTGGTTTCATCATTGACTCGTGGGATTGGCCGGCGATTTTTATCGTAAATTTTCCGTTTATTCTTTTATCTTTTGTCTTAGCGATAACCATCCTGCCTAGTACAGGCCGGGGAAAATTTAATCTTGAACGTATTGATGTGGGCGGTATTTTATTATTTATTATTTCCATAGTAGCGCTCATTCTCTTCCTGCTTTCATTAGAGAAACAAATTCATTGGTCGGCATTGTTCATATTTTTCATTTTCAGTTTTATTTTTTACATGTATGAAAAAAATCGGAAGGAACCCTTTATCGATATAATTGCCTTAAAGACGAATCTGAATGTTTCTTTAGTTTATGTACAATTTATCTGTATCAATCTTGTTTATTACTGCTATTTTTATGGTTTTCCGACGTTTCTCCAACAAGTACACCATTATAGCGAGAAACAGACCGGCCTTATTATGCTGGCATTGGCCGGTTTTGGTGTTATTGTTGCACCTTTGGCAGGACGATTAATTGAACGTCACGGTTCAAAACCTTCTCTAATTTTGGGTAGCGGATTCTTATTTATTGGTACGGGACTATTACTTAGTTTAAATGAAACCTCTCCAATCTTATGGTTACTGATCATCATGGCTGTGCTCGGAATGAGTAATGGTTTTAATAACATTTCTATGCAAACGGCACTTTACGAACAAGTTAAGCCGGAAGAAACCGGAACTGCTTCCGGTCTTTTCCAAACAAGCCGTTATATTGGTTCCATCCTGTCATCCTGTCTACTTGGGATTGTCTTTAACAGGCATTTAGACGTGGAACATCTCCATATTGTTGCGATTGTTTGCATTATTTTTTGTATCATCGTTGTGGGTCTTTCATTAAGATACCCTGGAATAAAACAGATGAAAAAGAGCGCGAAAACTACATAAACTTACTTAAATCCGGATAACCCGTTACAGCCCATGCACCGTCTACGAGTAAGCTGGAAAAAAAGACAACAAAACTGTCCTATGTTAATCCAATGATATTTTTACGACATCGTTCAAGTATTTCGTCGTATTATAGCCATAAATTTCGAGCCTTTTCGGAACCACTTCTTCACCGGCTTTGTCACTTTGTAAACTGATGTCATATTTTGTTACGAAATAACGGGGGTGCTCGATTTCTTCATACTTGACTAAATCATCAATCGGATCGTATTTGTTTCCATTTTTATCAACAATCACGCTATCGTTTTTCATCCCCATTTCAATATTTTCATCACCGTTTATACCGAGGTTCAGCGTTTCATATGTTCGATTTTCAATATTATCATCACTTATAACAACTTTGGATGGATTTCCAATTTCTACCTTTTCGATGGTGATTGTACTGCCCGCATATGCAAAGGTTTGCGGATAATTCTGAGACGGATCCAATTCAACGATTTTTTGGTCTTCAACTGTTAGGAAAGCTTCTTTCAATTGAGCCTTGACTTCTTTTGGTTTTTTCCCAAAAAATGGTTCAAAGAAAGCCTGATAAGTACTCCAATCCATGTCCTCCTGCGCATCAATAAAAGCGCCACCATATAAATCTGCAATCACCTTTTTATTATTCACTACCAGATTGTCAAAAGTAATACCACTTAAATTTTTTTCTGGCTGTATAGCATTAATACTATATTGCAGAATCGTTGCTGTTGGTGCAATAATTAGTTTATCAAATCGCATCGGGACTCCCTCGACTGCTATTTCTTCATCCAATGTATATTGTTTGGTGGGAAGTTTTTTCACAGGGATTTCAAATTCCCACTCTCCTATTTTATAATTTCCATCGTAAACTTCATCCGGGTTTGATGAGGCATCATTCAATTTCATTAACTGTGTAATCACCAGTTTAATTGTTCCGTTATCCTCTCTGATTGGAAATAAACCCATTTTTCCATGGTACACATTCTTTTTTTCTTTATTTATAGCCGATTCAAGGTCAGGCGGATAATATATGGGATAGGCATCCGTATTCATCAAATCAAATTCGTTCTCCACAATAACCCCATCGCCAAACATGATTCCATATTGATTGTCTGCTTCGGTATCTTCAATTTCATAAAAAATGAGCGTCTGGAACTCATCTGATATTGCGCTTTTAATCTTAACTTTCACTCCATTACTTTCTGCTTCCAGATTCAGCATCTCACCGAAATCATGTTGCAGATAGGGTAGCAATTCTTGATCTTCTACCGTCCATGTATAGTAAAGCTTTGCAAAAGTCCCGGTAAAAAAACCGATTCCGATTATTAATGTACATACAACTGCAAAAATAAAAACCCATTTATTACGTTTTTTGATCTTTTGCCGCCTTTTCTTTTCCTCTTCTGCCAGCCTAGCTTTAATATTTTTCATGAAACCGGTGGGAATAGGCAACTCTTTACTTTGTTCAGTAAGGTAGATACGGACATCCTGAAAAGTCCCTAAATCCTCCTGACAGTTTTGACAATGATAAACATGAATTTCAAACTCAATCTTTTTCGACCGCTCCATCGTTCGATCTAAGTAAGAGGTATAATCCTTTTGATACTCCTTACACCCATGAAAAGTTGATCCGTACCCCAATTCTTTTCTAAGTGACTGTATGCCGGAAAACAAAAGCTCTTTCAGCTTCTCCACTGAAACTTGGAGAAGGTGGGCCGCTTTTTCATATGGGAATCCGCTCACATATGTAAGTACCAGTGCTTCTTTCTCTTCCATATTTAATTGGTCAAGAGCTTGAAATAAATCATTATGCGGGTAATTTTCCTCCGAAGCTAGTAAACTTAAACTATTATCAGTAGTAAACTCCCTGCAAATATGTAAAAAAATGGACGCAACCCATGATTCGAAGTCCGTTTCACCTTTCAATCGATGTAATTCTTTGTGGACTTTCATTATAGACCGGTAAAATAATTCTTCCATTTGCCGCTGCGTTTTAACATAGGTGCAACCAAGCGGATAGAACCGGTTTTTCTGTTGATCGAACCAATCAGCTATGGATTCCACACTTTTTCTATCTATAGGAATAATTAGATTTTCATTTGTTGTTGGAACCATTCGATTGCCCCCCCTTTGACATGGAAACAAGTTCTGCGTCCCTGTATATTTATAATAAACGAAGCCACCGAAAAAGCGTAAAAGTATCAATTAGATTAGTTCCGATACTATATCTAATTACTTTGGAGGTTACCCGACTCCAGCAAACGAACGAATACAAATCATTTTTCAGTGACCTCACCTGTCTCCGGCCCTCTTTGTGGCAAATGAAGTCAACAGCCGATTTCTTTTTCTGTAAAGGAATCGCTCTATCCTTGTGTTAATAATTTTGTTAGTAATTTGTCAAATTTGTTTGGACTGATTATTTCGTGTGTAATAAATTTCCCGTTATAAAACAAACCAAAAGTTGTCAAGATTGTTGGTGAATTTTGTGCTTTTTCTTTCGTTGTTATTCTAATCGTTTTAAAAGGCACATTTTTGTTTTCTGCTATTTTTCTTAGTTCTTCCAATATACCAACAGCAAATGGACACTGCACAGTATAATAAATCGTTATCCCTTCATCACCAGAAAAGGTTTTTACCTGTTTTTTAAAAGAAGGGACAACATGTTTATTCCATGTCAATGCCATTAATTGAAAATATGGTTCTACTTGGTCTACTATTTCAAACCCTATATGTTCAAAGAAACGCCCGTCACTTAAATACGGATATTTTTTCTTCCCTACAATATGTACAATCCCATCCATCCCACGGTTAATGGCATCATTTCTGCAATAGTCTAACAGTTGCTTGGCATACCCAGTATTTTTATGTCTTCCTGAAACCCATAAACAGTTAATATACATATAATTCGGTGCTTCAATAGGAACCCACGCCATCTCAGCGGGCAAGTACTCAATAAATACTTTTGCACGTTCATCTAAGCGATAAAAAACTAACCCTTCATCCATTCGTTCTGTCAGCCACTTTTTCTTCTCACTAACTGCATGTTCATATTGTTTTGCCCCTAAAGCACAGCATATATGTTCGGTTTCAATATTACTTTTGGTTATTTGAATAAATCCCATCTCTTCCACCTCCATCTTCATGTTAAGAATTGATCAATTACACCTTAATATATACGTTGTAAAAGCGTTACAAGTTTCGTTTATTGGAACTCCATCATCATTTTGTCTCCAGAACTTCCTCAACATCATTTGCAAACATAGCCATTCTAATTGTATATTATTATTAGCTAGATTAGCTACTTTAACTAATATTGGAGGTACTGCTAAAATGAAGGTCAACTCCACTGAATTACAAAATAACTTTGGAAAGTATTTAATGTTAGCTGCACAGGAAGATATTATTATCACCCGCAATGGTACTGAAATTGCAAAACTTACGGCCTTGGGTGATCAACTCGGTAGTGCCGTAAATCAAATTCATGAAAGTGTACCACTATATGGCTACGGTAAAAAAGCAACCTATGAGGAATTTTTGCAATTATGGCAGGAGTCCGATGAAAGATATGAGTACATTGATGGGGAAATTTATTTTCTGGCAGCACCTAGGACAGCCCATCAATATGCTGTTACGCAATTAATTACAGTTTTCTCCAATTTATTACAAGGAACTTCCTGTATCCCAATGGTGGCCCCCTACGATATTGAACTGCGAAGAACATCGGAACAAATCAATATCGTACAACCGGATATTATGGTGATTTGTGACCTGGAGGAACATTTGGATGACAACGATTATTACAAAGGGATTCCAACATTAATCGTCGAAGTGCTTTCCAAGGGGACAAGAAGAAAGGACTTGATTAAGAAACTCGATCTCTATATGTCCTGTGGTGTGAAGGAATATTGGATTGCGAATCCTGACAACAAGGAAGTCACTGTGTATCTTTTTGCAGAACAGAATATTCAAGAATTCACGACCTTCAAACAGAACGAAATTGCTCAGTCTTATCTATTTGAGAAATTAAAAATAGAGGTGCAGCGTATTTTTAGATGAACATATATTTCCTATCAAAAACCCCATCTTCTTGAAAAAATAAATGAAGATGGGATGTTTTACATTTTTTAAATAAAAATGTAGGACTGCTTTTTAAAATTTTTATCCGGAGTGGAACATTAATGATGTGGATGTAGAGGCCACTGAAGAAGTGCGAAATAATCTCGCTAAACACTGTATTTAGATGTATTTACGGGTTTTATCATACTATATATTGTGTTAGTGAATCTATTCAAAAAGTTTTTCAGTGGCCTCGTAGATGTACCTGCAAATGTCATTGTAGCCGGAATATCCGCTGAAATCATCAAAAAATAAAACCAATCAGGGGTAATAGCCTTCGAAGTAACCGCCAAATGACGCTTTTAGTCCCTTGATTTTATGATAAGCAGCATCAACAGCCTGTTCTTTATTCCATTCACTCTCACAATCTTTACAGTAGTATTCTGGGCCACCAACTATTTTTCTGCATCCACCTAGTTTAATTTCTCCTGCTTCTGCTTTTGGAAAACTTCCTTGGTTGGCATACCATACAAAATTTTCAATGTATTTTTAGATCCACATTTTGGACACTGCTTATAGTTAATGCCCATAATACTCCTCGCTTTTCTTTTAAAATGAGACCTAGTTTTTTCAAGTAACCCTCTTTAATGGATTTTAAATACTTTGCATTCCTATCAAAAGATGATTTAATATCATCTTTGCACGTACATAAGTTCAACCATACCATCATTCGTTTTTGTTCCAATAAGTTTAAGTTGAATTTCTGGATTTTCCCCTAAAAATAGAGGAATCCCTTCACCCAAAATTGTTGGTATTATTGTTATAATATACTTATCTACCAAGTTTTGTTTAATAAATTGATCAATTAACTTTGCTCCGCCAACAAGCCATATATCCTTCCCCTGTTGTTTTTTTAGATTTTTAATAAACCCAGTAATATCCTCTGATATATACTCTGCCCTACTATCAGGTTCATAATTTTTTGTTGTTACTACATAACATTTCTTAGCTTCATATACCCAAACATTGGGCGATAATTCATTAATAACTTGTTCATATGTTGTTCTACCCATTACAACCGTATCTATTGAACTATAAAATTCCTCAAATCCTAAATCTACATTTGGATCCCCACTACTACCACTTAGCCAGTCAACTGCTCCATTGGTCCTTGCTATATACCCGTCTAAACTCACTGCAATATAGAGAATTATGTTTCTATCCACTCCCTCACGCTCCTCACTTTTTCTTACATTGGGACGCTTAATCAAATACTATATTTATTATAACTTAATGCTTTGTTGTGACGCATCATTTTATCAAGGTTATGAATTAGATTGATTTACTTTTGCTTTTGTATATAGAAAGTACGCAATTCCTCCAATAAAAATAAAGCAAATACCGATCATCATAAAGTTGAAATAGTTTGTTGCAGTAGATGGCAAAATTTCACCTTCTTTTGGCGGTGAAGTTGTATCTGTAATGGGTCTCGGTTGGTTGCTATTGTCTGATTGGTTTGGACCAGGAGTCTCGTTCTGTTCTGGTTCCGTTGTTAAGTCTTCAATATAAAATAAAAAAGCTGTTTCAAATGTTAACCCTTGGAATTCATTTCCTAAAGCATCGGGGAATTTCACTAAAAATTGGATATCTTCTTCCGTTTTCGCTTTTAAAAAGCGCTCAGGTAACCCTTTAAAATCTTTCAATTTTCCTTCATATAATATTCCGTTTCCATCAGTAACTTTTAATAAAAATTCATTAAATAATTTTTTAGATCCTTTTTTGAATTTTTGTTCTGTAGAATAGCGAAAGTCTACTTCCCCTCTGTTTTGTATCGTTAAAGTCCGTTCTGCAGAATCACCCGGTTTCATATTGTTAATGGTAAATAAATATTGATTCGGTTTTGTATGGAGGTTCCCACCTTCCTCAGCGTACATATTTAGTGGAAAGACAAGAAAACAAATCAGACTAAATATAAATACCATGAAACTTGTATTCCTTTTCATAGCTTCCCCCCTTTTCATATCCTGCCGGGAAAGAACCATTAATATTTTTTTCCCGGCTTAAATTTTTATTTTGGTAATGATGCTTCAGTTGAATTATCCTGTTTTCCTTTCATTTGTCTCTCTATTAGTCGAATCGTCTTCCAGATAGAGAACACGGAATAAAGAAGCAAAAATACGCCAGGCAGAATAACTAGAGATAATATACCTATTTTGGAGGAAGCAAAATCAGCGACATAACCGACATATGGAATTGTTATCCCAGTATACTCAGCTACAACATTACTAGATTGTACCGGTTCTAAATCTTCTTCCTCATTGTTATCCCCTTTAGTACGATACATGACTTGATCACCATTTTGTATAACCTCAGTCACTCGGTGCGTTACTAACTTGTCATCCTTTTGCATGAAAGTAATAATATCATTTTCTTTAAAACGAGTCATATCCCCGCCCGTTTTTACGAAAATGATTGAGCCGGTTTTGATGCCAGGCTCCATCGATCCAGACAAAACATTCTTTATTTGATAACCGAATGCTTGAGGTTCGCCATCTGAAATTTTAGTAGATATGACTAATGCAGCAACACCGATAAATAATAAAATGAGAATCGTAGTTACAATATTGTTGACCCATTTGAAAATTACTTTGCCGGACTTTATCTTTTTTTGATCCTTTGCACTTTCTTTTCTGCTCAAATGACCTACGTCCATACTGTCTCCATTTTGACCCACACTTTTTGTTTCAGTCTGCCCTATGCTTGGAACTTCAGTGTGAGCCAGTATTTCACTCTCCGTGTCTATTTCATGATTCATTTTTTCTTCATTCTCGTGGGAACTTTGTTCGTCTAATACTGTCGTTTCATCATTTTTTTCAGGATTTTTATGACGATTTTCTTCCATTTTTTTCACCCTTTATTTCTTATTATTATTTTGATTATTTTCTTGTGTATTTGTTGGTTCCTGGGTTGAAATTGATGCTTCTACTGCTTTCGAATCCTTCTCTATTGCAGGTTGACTTGTCTGTTCTTTGACCGGTTCCTGTTCTGGTGAATCCGCTTGATTTTCTTGGCTGATTGGGTTTTCGTTCATATTGGAATCTGTTTGAGGACTGTCGCCTCCACTTGTTTCATCTACTGGTTTTTCAGGCTTGATATTACTGTTCTTATTTGTTGTTTCTGATTGATTCTCTTTTTTCTGATTGGTATTCTCATTAGTAGATTTGCTCTTATTTTGTTCTAATTGGTCCGTAGTAGCATCCTCCATTCGCTCTTCTACCCAAGCATGAATTGATATATTCACCTTTTTCTTATTAGTAAAAGACGCATTCGTATCTGCAGTTATATAGTTCATTGAAAAAATAAATAAGTAAAAGGAAGCTACAATCTTTATTACAACCATTAATTTTTTGTTTCGCTCCTTAATCCCCCTTATTAACCGACTCGTTCCATTGTGCAAATGATCACCACCCATCCTTAATCTATTGCAGTTTATATATATTTATAAAGACATATAAATATGTACTACGTTACTTCCGAGCAGGAAAAAATCCCGCCCTCTTTATTACTTTAATTCTCCATCTTTTTGGCTAGCTTCGAATGACAATTTAAAATCAATCTGATCACCTTGGAAAATATTTTGATCTTGACCATTATCGTTGAATTTAAAATCTACACGTAAAGTTTGTCTATGATTCGTCTGATATTTGTTTCCGGTAGGTGTTTTTAAATCATTCGCAACAACTAAATTACTGTCTTTCAATTGGGATAAAGGAACCCAATTTGCGATAACTTCCTTCGTATCTGCTTTCATAATATTTACCAAAATATGATCGGCAAAGTCCTCAGTACCATTATCGCCATTTGCGTCAGTTACAGTGTAATCTGCACGTAATTTGACATCTTTGACCTCAAGTGAACCGCCGTTATAAATGCGAATTTGGTGTACTTTCCAATCACCCGGCTTCATATTTTCAATGTTTAAATTAATTTTTTTACTATCATCTGTGCTTTTTAGATTGATATCAAGTGTTCCTGCAGTAAAAGTATTATTCGTTACTTCTGAATCACTAAAGTAAGCAAATGATCCCCCACCGATTAAACTTATTCCGAGAATAGCAGTTGCAGCACTTAATCCAATTTTTTTCTTAACGTTCATATCCTTTCCTCCACAATAATGTTTTTCTTGTTAAAGCTAATCGTTGTATGTACAAAGGAAGGAGAAAGAAATCTCCCTCCTCTAACTTGACATACTATATTATTTATTTTCACCTGCAGTTTGGTGTGCATTAAAAGTCCATTCTAGCTGTAATGAGTCACCTTGGAATTGGTTTTGATCACGTTTATTATCAACAAATTCGAAGGCTACATACATCGTGTCCGTATCTCCAGCCTTTAAGCCACTATTTTCGCCGCCTAAACCTAATAATTTCGTCCAGAACTTATTCAGATTTTCAACAGCATCAGGAGTCTTGTTTTGCAAATCATATAATGTTGTTTGAGAAATAATATTATTACGATCTCCAATTACCCAACCATCACCTGTTTTGTCGGCATTTTCTAAGAATAGTACTTTAATATACTTAGCAAGATCATCTGTATTGTCACCTTTTGCATCTGTGACAGATGTTACTGTTGATAAATCAATACTTGAAATATCCAATGAACCACCGTTTACTAATTCAAATGTACGTACAACGGTATCCCCAGGTTTTAGATTACCAATATCTACAATTGTGGATGGATTAACAGATAAATCTAAAGTACCTGCTGCAAATGTATTATTTGTTACTTCAGTATCACTAAAGTAAGCAAACGTTCCTCCCCCGATTAGTGCTAAACCGAGTGCTGCCGAAGCAATTCCTAAACCTAATTTCCTTTTGATTTCCATAAAATCTCTCCTTTACCTATTTGATATTTTTTATAAAACCCCTTTATGTATAAGAAAGAGGGATTTTAACATGAAAATGTGTCAGCACAGGCAAGCGATGAAGCAATGTTTTTTGACAGTAATCCTGTTTTGAAATGTTGCCTGTTTCGACAATGACAACAAAACTGGTTGATTTGAACAAATCAGGTGATCATGTGATCAGATGTTAAATAAAATATTTCCAGCCTGAATTTTGAAATCTTTCAAGTTACCTTTAAAACAAACAATGTTCTAATTTTTTTGGATATAAAAATAGAATGGGTGAAAGGTCATGGTTTTTGAGGATCTTTTCCCTATTCGTTCAGTCTCATTTTCAACTCTATATAGATATATTTGACTTTTTCATATTTATGCATAGGGAAAAAACTTTTTTTAGAAGATATTATAGTTCTATTTTCACCGAGTAATTTATGGAAAAAAAGACATGAAGTTGATTAAAATATCCTTTACAAAGGATACATTTTAATACGTTTTTCATGTCCTTTTTATAAAAAAATTAAGCTAGTACCGTTCGGTCTGATGCAAGCTTTTCGTCGTGGATACGCTGGAACTCATTTAATAAATCATCAATGGTCAGTTGTTTCTTCTTCGTTTCATTAATATCTAAAATGATTTGGCCACCATCCATCATGATCAACCGGTTACCAAGATCTAAAGCCTGTTAAATATTATGAGTCACCATCAGTGTCGTCAATCCGTATTTATTAACATTTTTTACCATAAACTTTAATAATATATAAAAGATTAAATAATAAATGTCCCATTTCTAATAGTAACAATGACTTTTTAATACTTTTATAATCTTCAAGATATTTATCATTGAATTCTAAAACAATGTCACCTGATGGTACATTTAAATCTTCACAAGAATATAACTCATAAACATCTTGGATATCATTTTTTGTTACATAAAAAGAAGAGCCAATTGATACCAAGATTTTTATCGGATAAAGACTTCTTGGTGATGGATAACTTTTATGAATTTTGAAATATGAATTTTTCTCCACCCTTATAACATCATTAAGTTGTAATATATCTCTAATAAATTCTCTATCCATACGTTCAGCGAGATGATTAAATTCATTATTAGAAAAGGACTTTCTAAATTTAAATTTATCAAAATTACTTATTAATAGTTGCTCTTCTGAACTTCCTTTATAGTTAAATTCTAACTCGTAAATGAAATCTACGAGAACCAAATTTCTATATATTCACTTTAATTAGCGAAGAGCCAGTTTTTTAAGTGAAAGTTTTGATATTTAGAACGTGAATATCTCCTATTTTTATGCAAAACGTTCTACAGTCAACTCACTTATTCCATTAGAATTTCTTCGTAAATAAAAAACCTCCAACAAAGGGAGGTTGCGTTGAATAAATATTCTTATTGTTCATTATAGTATTTTGGTACAAGAATGTTATAAATACTTTTCGCATTTTCTTAGAATGCATCTTTATCATCCGTCAAATTACCTATACTTTCAGAAATCCAGCCCTGAAGAGTAAAAATTCTTCGAGATAATTCCACCCAAACTTTGCCAAATATGTGATAATAAGGGTATGTAAAAAACCTAATATATTGGCATTTGGGGGGATTTTTTTATGGTAACGAGGAAGGAAAAGCGTGAAAAGGAAAAAGAGGTAAATTATTTATTCGAGTTGCTAAAAACACAAAATCACTTTTTTAAAAATTTAAACAAATTGCTCAAAACTATTGATGATCCAAGGCACCAAAGCTATATCACCTATGACACGGAAGTCCTTTTGATGATGGTTATTTTGAAAAATGCATGCAACTTAAAAAGTATGCGCGAAATGACAAACGAATTTAATAAGGAAGAGTGCATTAAAAATTTGGGGAAATTGTTGGGGAATGAAGATTTGGAAGAACTGCCCCATTATGACACAATCAATGATTTTTTGTCACGAGTGAATCCGGCAGAACTTGAAAGAATCCGAATCGATATGATCAAGGAATTATTGAAAAAGAGGTGTTTTGATTCCTATCGTATCAATGGGGAATACTGGGGTATTGCCATAGATGGGACCGGTATTTTTACTTTTGACAAAAAACATTGTGAACACTGCCTGAGACGAGTGTACAAATACACAGACAAGGAAACGGGTGAAGAAAAAATAAAGACCATCTACATGCATCATGTCTTGGAAGCCAAATTAATTGTGGGAAATATGGTGCTGAGTGTGGCCTCCGAGTTTATTGAAAATGAATCAGAGGACGTGGAAAAGCAAGATTGTGAGTTGAATGCTTTTTATCGACTGACTGCTAGACTGAAAGACACCTTTAAAAAACTGCCTATCTGTCTGATTGCCGATAGTCTTTATGCCTGCGAAAATGTATTGAAACAATGCAAGGCGAATAATTGGAACTACTTATTCCGTTTTAAGGAAGATCGTATTAAAAGCATCACCGATGAGTTTCAAGCGTTAAAAAATATGGAAGAGGAGGAAGGCAAGAAAGCCAATGTGGTAAAGATACGTGAAAGCGAACAGCGAGGGGAAATCACCTGGGTGAACGATATTGATTACAGAGGCTTTGGGGTGAATGTTTTCGAATGCGAATTAGAAGATGAAAAAAGAAAACAAAAATTTACCTTTATCACAGATATAAAAATCACAAAAAACAATGCAAAGAAACTGATGAACGCTGGCAGAAGCCGCTGGAGAATAGAGAATGAGGGGTTTAACAGACAAAAAAACCTGCGCTACCACATTGAACACGCAAGCAGCCAAGATTACAATGCCATGAAAAATCACTACCTATTAACCCAAATTACAGAGATTATCATGGTGTTACATGAGCATGGGTCAAAAATATTGAGAAGCATGAAGAAAACGATAAAAGAAATATCCTCGCGATTGTTAGAAGCCTTTCGCGGGCAAACACTAACAGACGAGGATATCGCACAACTGGGAAAACCTATGCAAATTAGGTTTACCTAGCGATTTAATTGTACCAAAGGATGTGATGTTTGGCAAAGAAAAAAGTTATCCACAACAAAAAAATAAGCAAAAATAAGTCATCCACATTTTTTAAAAAAATAAGCAAAATTGGTTCTTTTTGACCCTTTTTGTAAATAAATTCAACTGGAAAATTCTATCAATTGTGAATAAGTCGTAATTGCATAATACTACCGAAAATTGATAAATTTACTCCTCATAGCTGAGATACATAAAAAGTTGTTTTCTAAAAAATTCATTACTTGATTTTTAAAATGGGAGGTTTCAGTTTTTCCATTACTGTAGAGACATAGATCATTATTATTTTAGTATAGAGTCATAATCATTTAACAAATTATATAAGGCTTAAGTATCGCTGTTTTCACTGTTGGTAATTCCAATATTTTATTTTTTATCAAAAGTTTTCTTTGATTCTATTTTATGAAAGAAAATTTCTGTATACCCTAACTTATCTTGGAAGATCAAAATACTTATGATATATCTTTTGATAAATGCATCCGTAACTCCACCATACTCCGCGGTGTTAGAATTAACAAGAGTTTATTCTGACAGTCCATTGTTTAATTTAGTTCATAAATATATTATATCAATATTTATTAACTACTCTTTAATTTCCTGATCTACATATTTCCACTTCTTATCACTCTCTCTCGTCTTAAATGCATATCAGTAATTCACAAATATTTCGTTTAAAAATACGATTAATATACTAACGATAGATAATCTTCTTCTACATTATAATATCTATATTAAGTCTGATAAATGCATTGCCCAGGTTGTGAGGTCTCTAAAAGATAATGCTTTGTTGTTCCAATACGAAGTTCCTAATTTTCCTTAACATAACTACCAGGACGTTATCAAGAATATATCAACTAACAAAAGCTGTTCAAGAATCACTTTATCGCGCAAATCTTGACCATTACGACTTATATTTCATACATTGGCCAAATCCAATCCAAGATAAATATGTTGAAACATCGATGCAAAAAATTGGGACTTGTCCTTTCTATTGGCGTGTACAACTTCTTACCAGAGCATATTGAACGTTTAGAAAAAGAAACAGGTGTAAAACTAAGTATTAACTAAATCAAATTACATCCATACTTTAATCAAGAAGTGTTAAGAAATTTCCATCAAGCATATAATATTCAAACTGGGTCGTGGATCCTGCTTTTCCGTGCAAAAGATCGGAGTTATTTACGAATGAGACTTTACAATACATAGCTCTGCATAATAAAACCGTATCCCAAGTCATTTTAGATTGGCATTTCCAATTAGGTCCCAATACTTTTCCGAAGTCTGCATCACCAGAACGTCAATTAGGGAACATTTCAATCTTTGAATTTTGAACTATCCGAGACGAAAAGAATACAATCTCAAGCCTTTCTCACCCGGCTGAAGAATTCAAAATCAAGACCCAGCCGTTTATGAAGAATTAAAAAAAAACATCATCATTAAGTAAAAAACAGGGCTTTCACTTCAAACTTATTTGAATTAACCCTTTTCTCTTTATAATTAATTCTAATCAGTGATTAGTGATTCACTTTTGAAAAAATTAAAGAGAAAATCCCCTTCCTAAACTATAGAAAAAATGATAACTTAATACATAGATAATAATATATTAAACAATTTATATGAATATTTTTGTGGATTTGTGGGGAAATTTTGGTTTCTCTGATAAAATAAATTTACTCGCTAAAAATAATGGGGGATCAAAATTGATTAAAGAAGTACGATTGAAAAAAATACAAGAATATATTAATGAAAAAGAATCTGTCTCTTTAGATGAACTTGTTTCCGTTTTTAATGTGTCTAAAAATACAATACGAAGAGATGTTCAAGAATTATTAAAAACCGGGGATTATAAAAAGATATATGGTGGCGTTACTGTCAATCATGAAAATAAAAAAGGACTTGACTCCTTCAAAGAACGTAGTGTTCGTAATCAAGAAGCGAAACAACTGATTGGACAGATAGCTGGAAATCTTGTCAATGATGGAGATGTTATTTTCATTGATTCTGGAACAACTACTATTGAAATGTTTGAACATATAAAAAATAAAAAAATCACCATCATTACAAATCATATTGAACTAATTATGAAATGTATCCCACACGACAACATATCACTGATTTGTATTGGTGGTATTCTCGAACGCCAAACCAACTCACTCGGAAATATTAATAATCTCGAATTACTCAACATCTATAATATAAATAAAGCTTTTATGTCATCAACAGGAATTTCCATTAGGAACGGAGTTACAAATGCTTCTCCAATCGAAAGTAAATTGAAAGAATCCGTTGTTCGAAAATGTAATGAAGTATATTTATTAGTAGACCACAGTAAATTTGATAAACAAGGTTTAATAACGTATTGTAAACTCGATGAAATTAATTACTTAGTTACCGATAAAGTACCAAATTCTACCTATCGTGACTTTTTCAATGAAAATCATATAAAAATGATTTATAAATAAAAAACTTATCTTCGCCATAAAGAAAAAAAATCATTTCAACTAATATTTAGTTACTGATCCCTCTCCCCATCAATTTTCCTTTTTCAAACTTAACAAACAGTAAAAAATGAGTCCGGTAAACCCCGAACTCATTTTTTTATTCAATATTCAATATAAAGGTAGCATCATCACAACTTTACCAACTATTAATTATAGTTTTTTCACTTTAACAGGCTTTCCTGTTAACAAAGATTCTTTCGCTGCTTGTGCAATTCTTTGAGCCATAATTCCATCAATGAAACTACATGGAACCTCTGTATTATTTTCAATTGCATCAAAGAATTGACTCATTTCTGCAATATAAGCGTCATTATAACGTTCTAAGAAGAAGTACAGAGGATTATCACTTTTTACACCATCTGTAGTTAATACTTCTACACGGGATTGTGTTTCATTATTTACTTTTGCAGAACCTTTGGAGCCAAATGCTTCTAACTGTTGATCATATCCATATACAGCTTGACGACTATTATCAATGACACCGATTGCACCATTTGCAAATTTTAATGTAATAATAGCAGTATCAATATCTTCATATTTTGAGATTTCTGGGTTTACTAATGCCGTACCAGTAGCATAAACTTCCTCAACCTCTGATCCTGAAATATAGCGAGCCATATCAAAATCATGGATACTCATATCCATAAATATGCCTCCTGAATGTGCAACATAATCTAAGGATGGTGGTTCAGGATCCCTTGATTGAATTTTCAAAATATGCAAATCGCCAATTTCCTTATTTGCAACAATTTCTTTTACTTTCGCAAAGTTTCGATCAAATCTTCTATTAAAACCTAATTGGAATTTCACACCTGCTTTTTGAACGGTTTCGTATGCCTCAATCGTTTCTTCATCTGAGAAACTGATAGGCTTTTCACAGAAAATATGTTTACCTGCAGCTGCGGCTTCTTTAATTATTGGTATATGTAGATCTGTTGGTGCACAGATAATCACAGCTTTAATTTCTGGATCATTGATAATATCTTTATAGTCTTTGGTAAGGTTTTCCACACACGAATTTATAAACCAATCCTGCATCTGATCGATAAATGGATCCGATACTGTTTTTACTCGTACTTTGTGCATATTTTTCATATTGGCAATATGTAATTTGCCAATTCTGCCAGCACCAATAACCCCAACAACATGCACTTTTATTGACATTTTCTACATCTCCTTGACCTTTTAATATTTTATTAGAAAAATACTATCGCGCTAAAACAAGTGGTGAAAAGATTACATACATTGCTATAACTGCTAAAATTGCTAAAGCACTAACCCATTTCACATGTTTCCATGGAGTTAAGTCAACTTTGTTTAAGTTTCCTTTAAACTCAAATGGAGTATCCAACGGTTTAATTTTAGAAGTTAACCATAAGACAAAGCAATCTAAAATAAAAATAATACTAAAAATATATAAGTAGTTAATATCTAATGTGAAGTTAGCTGTAATATAGAACAAGATATGGAAAGCAAAGGTTATTTTGGCACCTGTTGCTGTAACATATTTATTCCAGAAACCAAATAGAATAACGGCAAGTAATGGTAAGCTATACAAACCGTTAAATTGTTGAATGACGTTATATAATCCTGTTGGTGCAAACGCAATTAATGGAGCAATAACTACAGATATTAATCCGACAATCACAGTTACCCACTTACCAGCTCTTGCTACTTGCCTATCTGTTGCATTCTTATGAAAAATAGGTTTGTAGAAGTCTAGTGAGAATAAGGTAGCTGTTGCATTTAAAGAACCAACAAAGGAACTTAAAATGGCTCCAAAAATAACTGCACCAAAAATACCATATGCCCATTCAGGTAATACTAATGATACAAGCGATGGATAGGCATCATCATTATTTGCTAATCCACTATCAAAAATATTGAAAGCAACAATACCTGGTAATACTAAGAATAAAGCACCAAATACTTTAAAGAAAGCAACATATAAAGTACCTTTTTGACCTTCTTTTAAGTTTTGACCCCCTAATGCTTTTTGAACAATCATTTGGTTACAACACCAGAAATATAGGTTATTAAAGAACATACCTAACATTAATGTTGGCCATGGAACATAATCTGAATCAATTGGACCCCATGCATTTAATTTTTCCGGTGTGTTTTCACGAATAATATCAATTGCCGCAATTGCACTACCATCGCCAAGAAATGATAGCCCAAGAATAAGTATTGTCATTCCTCCAACTAATAATCCAATTCCATAAAGCGTATCACTGTAAGCGCTTAATGAAAGCCCTCCCATTAATAAATAGGCCATACCAATAAAACCGATAAAACCTGCACAAATCGCAACTGCCGTTAAAGTATTTACACCAAACATCTCTTCAACATCAAATAACCTGTTAAATACGAGTGAACCCGAATAAAGAACAACAGGTAAAAATGATGTCATGTAAGTAAACATAAATAAAAATGAAATTAAACGCTTTGTAAATGTATCGTAACGAATTTCAATAAAATCCGAAATTGTACTGATACCATATTTCATATAACGTGGTAAAAACACTACAGCAAGTAATACAATCGCTATAGCAGATGTAACTTCCCACGCCATAATCTCCATACTTGCTGCATAACTTTGACCGTTTTGTCCAACTAATTGCTCGGTTGATAAGTTTGTCATTATTATGGTACCAGCTATGGAAATACCTGTTAATGAATGCCCACCTAAAAAGAAACCATCGGAAGTGGAGTTATCAACTTTCCTACTCCGCTTCCAGGCATAAAACCATACTATTGCAATAATTAAGAAAAAGGATATAATCGCAAATGTCCCCATTGTTCCTCTCCCCTCTCAGCCACTAAGCTGCTTTTTTGTTTTTCTGATTGATGTTTTGACTAGTTCGACTAAATACCTTGCGCTCTAATCAATAACAACAATAGAATTTGTTTCAACTGATTTTTGGCAAGCATCTGCAACAATTGTTCCTAAAAGACCATCATAAGCTGTAACTTCCGGTTGTCTACCTTCTTTTATACATGAAATAAATTCTTTCATTTCTCTAATAAAAGCATCATGAAATCGTTCAGGAAAGTTTTGGGATGTTGGTCTAACTACACCTTCATTATTAAATATCGTTACAAGGTTTTTCTCAGGCTGTTGCGCTACGCGTAACATACCTTTTGTACCAATAAGTTCTGTCTCCACATGATAACCATGGGCCGCATTTCGTCCAGCAACTAAAATAGCCATCGTTTTATCTTCTAATTGCATCATAGCTGCACCCGTTTCAAGTTCGCCTAATTTATCCAATATAGGATAAGCGGCATTTTTGCCTATTGCCCAAACCCGTTTTATTTCTTTACCTGTAAACCATCTCACTAAATCGATATCGTGAATAGACATATCTGCAAATAATCCACCACTTCTACTGTTTTTAGCAAAATTTACGAACGACTCAAGTCCTGAGCTTGGATCAATACCATAACAACGAATCAAAGTAAGTTCACCAATGGTACCTTCATCTACTAATTTTTTGGCATATTGATACGATTCATCATACCGTCTCATAAAACCTAATTGAAATACTTGATTTGGACGGGAATTAATTACTTCAATTGTTTTTTTAATATCTTCTGAATCTAGTCCAATTGGTTTTTCACAAAATACGTGTAACCCTTTTTGCATGGCTATGCGAATATGTTCTGTATGAAGTCCAGAAGGAGAGACAATGACTACGGCATCAAGATTCGTATTTGCAATCATATCCTCATAATTTTTGTACGTTTCTTTAACACCGAATTCCCGTTTTGCCAATTCCAATTCTTCATCAACATAGCTACATGCAGCATAAAGGGTAGCATCTGGAACATTCTCAGCTATATTTCTTGCGTGGATTTGCCCCATTCTTCCTAAGCCAATAACCCCTACATGAATGGCCATACTTATCACTTCTTTCTAACATATTCTTTTTAACAAATCGTTTGTAAGTTGATTATTTTAGGTATATTATAAGTAATCATCAGTGTTGTGATATAAAACTAGCTATCTGTTATTCGTTAAGAGGGACTCATTTAATGGTAATAGCACTTCATCAATATATTTTTTCCCTTTTAAAGCGTACTCAAGTGGATGCGCTTTCTTTGGATCTTGTTCAGCTTCAATAATGATCCATCCCTCATAAGCAATTTCTAGTAACTTTTTATAAACAGGAACAAAATCAATCGCTCCATCTCCCGGTACCGTAAACATTCCAGCTAAGAATGACCCTTGGAAGGATTTCCCTTCTTCTTTACATCGATCTCTTACTTCTTTACGTACATCCTTAAAGTGGACATGTTTAATTCTATCAATATGTTTTTCTAATAACGGCATGTATTCATCATCAGAAACAAAAATATGTCCAGTATCGTAAAGAAGATGAACATGATTTGGATCTGTATTTGCCATTAAACGGTCTACTTCTTCTAATGTTTGAACACCTGTACCCATATGATGGTGATAAACCATCTTCAAGTCATACTCTTCTGCTACTTTTCCGAAAACGTTTAAACCTTCACATAACAGTTCCCATTCAGCATCTGTAAAGTTTGGTTTGTCCGCAAAAACATTTTTATCCGTACCTTGGATACTGTAAGTTTGCTCAGAAACTACCGCTACATCTGCATGAACCTCTTTCAAATATCGACAATGTTCACGGAATGCTTTTACTGCTACTTCAATCCCATCCCGGATGATATAGCTACTAAACCATCTTCCGGCAATACGTAAGTTGCGTAGTTCTAATTCTTTGTTTAATATTTTTGGTTCTGGGAAAAATCCACCCACTTCAGTTCCAGCATAACCTGCAACTGCAATATCACTTAATACGTGTGATAGCGTATTTTCTGCTCCAATTTCGGGAATATCATCATTCCGCCAACCGATCGGAGCAATACCCCAAGTAATGTTTGTCATTTTCATACACCACTTTCTATATAGTATTTTAATTTTTTCCAGAAGATGACCGATATTTAACAAAGAATTTCAGTCAATACAAACATGTAGCGCTTTCAAAAAATGAAAAACTATAACTTTACCATAATAATCTATAATTTATTGGTTAACTTTTGGTCATCTATAGCTAAATTTTAGTACTAAAAACGCCTTCAGTCAACAGGTTTTTTCTCAATTTAAAAAACAATGAGGTGACAGGCATATGAGGATATTTGATAAGGGAATTTTACCTCAGTCAAAGATGTACTTTACAATAGCCAATAAGTTTGCAAAAAAGGCGTTATATTACATCATCTATTCTGGTTTGTTTCATTGTTCGAACAATTACATCGTTAAAAGAGATAATTTTAATAGTTATTTATTTATGTATGTAAAAAAGGGGGAAATGAAAATACAGTTTGATGATAGAACTTTCACTGCATCACAAAATTCACTTGTATTTCTTGATTGCACAAAGCCTCATATGTATAGAGCTGAAGAAGAAACTATTTTTGAGTGGTTTCACTTCGCTGGTAACTCGAGTAAGGAATATTTTGATTTATTATATGAAAAGCATGGTTGTGTTTTCTTACTAAACAATCAATATATTCCTGATTACATGAATCGAATAATTAAAATGGCGGAGGCAAATAAGGTTGATGAACATTTAGTCTCAATTTACATTCAAAATATACTATATGAATTAAACCAAATTTCACATTATTTAGACCAAAGTACAGAATTAAAAATCGAACGAGCGATTAATTTCATCATCAGAAACTTTAGGGAAGAAATTAAACTCGAAGACATAGCAAATCATGTCTATTTAAGTCCATTTTATTTTTCCCGCATTTTTAAAAAACATATGAATACTTCACCGATTAATTATTTAATAGATTTCAGAGTTAATAATGCAAAAAAGTTACTACATAATACAAATTTATCCATTAAGGAAATTGGCGAAGCATCTGGGTTTAGCAATACGAGCCATTTTATTACGACATTTAAAAATCGTGTCGGATTATCACCAAAAAAATTTAGGGAAATCCAATTTTGATTTATAATTGATTCGTTATGTGCTCACACTAACTTGTTTTACCAACGAAAAAAGCAATCGAGTTCATTCCCCGATTGCTTTTTCTCCACATTCTCATAGTCCCATTTAGTAACTTATATCAATAATTTCATTTGTTTCAATCGACTTCTGACATGCTTCAGCAACAATCGTTCCTTGTAAGCCATCAAAGGCGGTTACATCAGGCTGTCTTCCTTCTTTAATACATGAAATAAATTCGACCATTTCTCTTCTGAAGGCATCTTGGAATCGTTCTGGAAAAGATTGTTGTGTTGGTCTTACTACTCCATGTTCATTGAAAATGGTCACAAGATTTTTCTCCGGCTCTTGGGCTACACGTAACATACCTTTTGTACCAATTAGTTCTGCCTCTACATGATAACCATGGGCAGCATTTCTCCCTGCAACTAATAGGGCAATCGTTTTATCTTCTAGTTGCATCATTGCTGCACCTGTTTCAAGTTCACCTAATTCATTTAATTCAGGATATGTCGTGTTTTTACCCAGTGCCCAAACTCGTTTAATTTCTTTACCAGTAAACCAGCGAACTAAATCGATGTCATGAACCCCAAGGTCTGCAAATAAACCACCGCTTTTACTTTTCTTTGCAAATCGTAAAAAGGAATCAAACCCTGAACTTGCATCCATCCCATAACAACGAATTAACGTAAGTTCACCAATAGCACCTTCATCAACTAATTTTTTTGCATATTGATAGGACTCATCGAAACGTCTCATAAATCCTAGATGAAAGATTTGATTAGGACGAGATTCGATTACTTCGATTGTTCTTTTAATGTCATCAATATTTAAACCAATGGGTTTTTCACAAAAAACATGAAGTCCTTTTTCCATCGCAAGTTGAATATGTTCGGTATGCATTCCTGATGGGGATGCGATGACAACCGCATCTAATTTTGGATTGGATATCATCTCTTCATAATCTTTATATGTTTCTTTTACACCAAATTCCCTTTTGACCATCTCTAAACTAGCATCAGTTGTGCTGCACGCTGCATAAGGATTGGCATCTGGAATATTTACAATATTTTTCGCATGAATCTGCCCCATTCTTCCTAAGCCAATAATTCCAACATTAATTCCCATCATTTTTCCCCTTCCCTGTAAGAGTTTCCATTGTAAGCACTGGACCACCCAAAAGATTGCCAAAACTTGTATGTTTTTTATTAAATTTAAACAACCTTGTCGGAAAAACCACAAATTGTAGATAATCTTTTTGTTTACTCTTAGTTAAATATTATAATTAAAAAAGTTTACAATCAATATATTTTCTGTATTCCTTAAAGCTTTTCCAAATTAATTATAAAACAAATTCATTACCAATTACTCGTATATTTTTATGGTTTTTTAAATAAATGGTGAACTTTTGAATATATTTTGATAGAATGATAGTATATTAAACGTTTTCATAACCGGAACTTAAAATCGGAGGGAGATTCATGATCAAAGAAAAAAGGATTCAAAGGATAGAAGAATACGTTTCCAAAAATCAAACCGCTTCCTTAGATGAATTAGTTAAAGTGTTTAACGTTTCTAAAAACACGATTAGAAGGGATATTCAAGAGCTTGTTGAAAGAGGAGATTTTCGAAAGGTATACGGTGGAATTGCGATTAATGAAAAAAAACTTGAATCCTTTCAAGATCGTCAAGTTAAAAACCAAAAAGGGAAGGCTTTAATTGGAAAATTAGCATCTGAATTTGTTGAAGATGGTGATATCATTTTTATCGATTCAGGTACGACGACAATCGAAATGTTTGAATATATAAAAGAAAACAAGATAACGATTCTAACAAATAATATAGAATTTATCGTTCGGTCTATTCCTTTTCCAAGTTTAAATATAATTTCTACTGGTGGAATTTTAGAAAGAGAAACAAACGCATTTACGACACTAGATAATACCGAACTATTTAACACATATAATATCAATAAAGCATTTATGGCAACAACTGGAATTTCATTATCAAAAGGCGTCACGAACTCATCTCCTTTAGAAACAGGATTAAAACAAGCCATTGTTCAAAAAAGTAGTAAAGTATTTTTATTGGTTGATAGTACGAAATTTGAAAAATTAGGTTTGATGACGTATTGCCAATTAGCAGATGTGGATTATATCGTTTCTGATGAAAAAATTCTTGTGGAATATGAGAAATATGCTGCCGAACACGATATTCATATTATTGCTCCAAAATAAATAACATTGTCATAGTGGATATAAAACATCAAGATTATTACACAAAAAGGCATTGGAATCCTCATGCCTTTTTATTTTTTACAACCTTGAAACTAAGAGTTATTTTGCAATTGAGAAAACAGATAAGTCTTCGGAAGTAACTAAAGAGGGATTCTTTATTTACTATTTAGGATGAGGAAAGCACCTCGATTCTTTGATACTTTTAACATAACGAGGTGCCATAATAAGAGGTCCAACTTCTACTCTAATAGCTCATAATCGCTTTTACAGCTTCTTCTGTTGTATTTTTTGGATATAACTCATAACCCACACAACCCGTGTAATTCAGTTCTTCTAATAAGTTAAAGATATAATGATAGTTAATTTCTCCTGTTCCTGGTTCGTGACGTCCTGGGGTATCAGCCACATGAATATGGCCTATTTGGTCCAAATATTTTTTTATGTTGTAAGATAGATTCCCTTCATTGATTTGCATATGATACACATCATACAACACTTTTAAGTTTGGTGAATTAATTAATTTAATCATTTCTGCTGCCTCTTGTGTTGTTGTTAGGAAGTTACCAACATGGTCTACATAAATATTTAACGGTTCTAAGTTTAAGAGAATATCATTTGCTTCTGCTAATCTCGCACATTCTAAAAGCATGTCATACATCGAACTAATCTTTAGAGTATCCGAAAGCTCGATATAATGATTAACTACAACCCCTAATTCACCTAATGCATTAGAATGAATCGTCAATGATGGTGCACCGACTTTTTTAGCCGCTTCAATCGATTGCTCCAAAAATGCCAAATAATCTTTTTTGTGAGTAGGATCTACAAGGGAGTAATCACCATCACCATTAAACGCAAAAACCTTTATACCTGTTTCTTCACAAACAGCTTGTATTGCTTCTAAATCCTTATCTACCCAACTCCAGAATTCAACGTATTCAAAGCCATCATTTTTTGCCACCCTAAACCGTTCCATAAATGGAAGTTCTGTATACAATGTTTCGATACATGCTGCTTTGGGAAATTTCATTAAAATTTACCTCCATATCAACAAAGATAACTTGGGATAATCTATGCGATTTGATTTTTGAACATACTTATACCTCCCATATGATAGGAATAAGTTATCCACTAGGTACTAAGTAAAGTTATTTATCTATGGATACTACAATGAGATGATGTTCATTGCTTTGGTTTCAACATCCAAACTTATGATTCAATGTATTAATTTCAATTAGATACATTAATATTAGTCAACAATATCTGACAAGAAATCAATTTGTTCTTGTGCATTATCTTTTTTAATAATATCGATACCACTATCGATACGCTCTTCAATTTCTTCGCCTTTAATTGCAGCGACAGCCTTTTGTACACCTAAATATCCCATGTCATACGGTTTTTGAGCAACAGAGGCAAACATTCCACCATTTAAGATAGATTCAGCAGCAACTTGGTCACCGTTAACACCAACTACTTTAATATCTAAGCCAGATGGTTCAATTGCACGTAATGCTCCTAGAGCCATATCATCACTAGCTACAAAAACTGCTTTTAAATCTTTTTCAACTTGAAGAATGTTTTCCATAACGTTCATCGCTTTTGTGGAATCACTGTCTGCAGGTTGTTCAGCTGCAATCTCTATTCCAGCTTCTGTAAATGTATCTTTTGCACCTTTAATACGATCGTTTGTTGCAGGGTTACCTGGCGCACCATCAATTAATGCTACTTTGTCACCTTGTTTCAAACCTAATTCCTCAATTAAGAATTTTGCACCTTCAACACCAGCAGTATAGTTATCAGTTCCGATATAGGATAGACGATTTTCGATATCAGCATCTGTATCAAGTGTAATAACTGGAATATCAGTTGCTTCTAGTAAAGGTACAACTGTTGATGGTTGAATTGGTGCTACTAAAATAGCATCTGGATTTTTACTTAATTGGTCTTCAATTTGGTTAACTTGTTGCATAATTTCAGCTTCGGACGGAGGTCCAACAATATTTACTTTAACTCCCAAATCTTCAGCTGCTTGTAATACACCAGCCTCCATCACTTTCCAATATGGAGTTGATAGAGTTTTCAATACAACAGCAATTGTAATATCTTCATCGTTTGAACCGCTAGAAGAATCATTCCCTGATGAACTTTCGGAATTTGATCCTTGACTACATGCGCTTAATACAAGCATTAATAAAGCCGTAATTATTACATAAGATAATTTCTTTTTCACTAAAATTCCCCCTATTGTTTTTATATATTTGAATTTTAATTACTACCAGCTTTTCTTTTCTTTCTTAATCGTAGTACGTCCACATAAACCGCGAGAATAATAACTGCACCAATGACAGCCATTTGGATGTCGGAAGAAACATTAAGTAAGTTTAATCCATTTCTTAAAACAGCGATAATTGCTGCTCCTATCGCAGTTCCAACAACAGTTCCAACTCCTCCAAAGAAACTTGCACCACCGATAATTACTGCGGCAATCGCATCTGTTTCATACATCATACCAGCGGTTGGGAAAGCTGCGTTAACACGCCCTACTTGAATAACCCCTGCTAAACCAGCTAATAATCCACTAATTGTATAGACAATTAAAAGTACTCGGTTTACGTTAATCCCTGATAAACGGGCAGCTTCTTTATTTCCACCAATCGCATAAATATATCGACCTGTTTTCGTTTTCGTAAGGAAAATATGCATAATAATATAAACAACAATAACTAATACGAAACTAAATGGTACAATATTTGCTACAAACCCATTTCCCATATACTGGATTAATAATGGAAATCCAGCGATTGGAGCAGCTGCCGTTACCATTAACGCTAATCCACGTGCGATAAATTGGGTACCCATCGTGGAAATAAATGGGTGTGGTAAGTGAAATTTCGTTAATAATACCCCGTTAAGTAGACCAAACCCTGCACCAACGGCAAGTGCTGCTAAAATACCGATAACCGGGTTCATGCCCATTGACACGGTTACAATTCCCATGATCATTGATGAAAAAGCAAGTACTGCACCAACGGATAAGTCAATACCTGCAGTTAAAATTGGTAGTAACATTCCAAGAGCAAGCAGAGCATTAATGGATACTTGTCTTGCGATGTTCATAAAGTTATCGAATGTTAAAAATTCCTCAGATGTTATTGTAAAAATTAAACATAAAAGTAAAAGAGCTATTAATGTTCCAAATTTACCTAACACTTTTTTGACCGATTTAAAAAAGGATGTGTCTTTTTGTTCTTCAGTAGGTACTGAATCTATTATTCTTTCTTGAACTTTACTCACACTCTTCACTCCCCTGTTGCATATTTCATAATTATTTCTTGATCTGCCTTTTCAATCGGAATATCCGCCGTGATTCTTCCTTCATTCATGACAAGAACCCGATCACACATTCCTAATATTTCTGGCAGTTCAGAAGAAATCATAATCACAATATTCCCTTGTTCAACAAGTTCGTTCATTAAACGATAAACCTCTACTTTAGCACCAACGTCGATACCTCTTGTTGGTTCATCAAAAATAAACACTTTTGCGTTCGTGCATAACCATTTCGCTATAACGACTTTTTGTTGGTTTCCACCGCTCAAAAATCGTACGTTTGTGTCAATACTTTCGGTTTTTACCTTCAATTCTTTCACATAGTTCTCAGATTGTTTTCTAATTTTGTTTTGATTGATGATTCTTGTTTTGTTATTTAAGAAATCCTTAATATTGGCAATTGAGATATTGAAATGTACCGTCTGATCAAGGAGAAGTCCTTCATTTTTTCTATCTTCCGTAATAAAAGCTATGCCCGCTCTTATCGCATCTCCTGGTGAATTGATTACAACTTCCTTCCCATCGATAAAAATCTTTCCGCCAAGTTTTGGGTCTGCTCCAAAAATTGCCCGAGCAAGTTCCGTCCTACCAGCTCCAACTAACCCTGAAAAACCAACAATCTCACCGTAATTAACGGAAAAACTAACCGGTCCTGGTGTGCCTTCGACATGTAAATTTTCTACTCGAAAACCTTCATTTCCAACTTCAAATTTTTTCTTTGGATATTTTTCATCAAGACTCCGTCCTACCATTAACTCAATCCAGTAATCCGGATCTGTCTCTTTTACAGGTAGAGTTTTAATCATATATCCATCTCGTAGGATTGTTAATCGGTTCCCAATCCGTTTAATTTCCTCTAACTTATGGGTGATAAAAATAATCGAGACACCGCGTTCTTGTAAAAGTTCTATAACATTATATAGCTGTTCAACTTCCCTACCGCTCAGACTTGACGTAGGCTCGTCCATAATAATGAGTTTTGCATCTAATGCAATCGCTTTCGCAATCTCAACGAGCTGTTGCTGACCCATTCCAAGTTTCCCAACTTCTTGATCTACAAGTTCTTCACCATTTTGGCCAAGTTCATTTAAACAACGGATGGATTCTTTACGCATAAATTCTTTATCAAGAAAAGATATTTTTCCGCCTTTTTTCTTTTCTCTTCCTAAAAAAATATTTTCATAGACTTTAAGTTGTTTTACGTTATTTAACTCTTGGAAAATGGTTGAGATTCCAAGATTGATTGCATCTTGTGGTTTCGTAAATTCTACTTGTTTCCCTTCCCAATACATCTCACCAGCATCTTTTGGGTGAACACCGTTTAAAATTTTGATTAAAGTAGATTTTCCCGCACCATTTTCTCCTAGTAATACATGGACTTCACCGTACCGAATATCTAAGTCAATACCCTTTAAAACTTCATTTTTGTCAAAGCTTTTCTTAATACCCTTAATATCAAGGAGGTTAGTAGCATTTTCAGCCATTTTTAAACTCCTTCCCCTGTTGTTTTGGTGACTCATAACCCATTAAAATTATGAGTAAGAATTTTTGAAATTTTAATTTCGAATACTTTTGCAGTATAAATATTCTTTTAATCGCCTCCTGTATTCGTGTTTGTGAAATGTGTGTCAAAATTTTCTAATAATAAAAAACTATAAAACGCTTTCATTAACTAATGAAAAATACAAATCAAAATGAGGATTTGATGTTAAATGTAATATATATCTTTTGAATACCTAATTGTTAAATTAATCAAAAGATTAATATTACATTTTTAATATAACTCAAAAGTTACCAATATTCTTTCAGTATTTTGCTCACTTTTTTCATAATATTGCTATTAAATTGACCCCTCTAGTAAAAAAGACATAAAAAAACACCAAAAGTTATATTTTGAAGATGAACTTTTGGTACTTTTTTGGTGAATACCCAGTATGCTTTTTGAAGGTTGTCGCAAAATATGAATCGCTATTAAAACCACATCGATACGCTATTTCACTGATGGATAAGTTTGTCTTATATAATAAATCTTTAGCACAATTAATTCGATAATTGATTAAGTATTGATTTGGCGTAAAATTTGTTTGTTCTTTAAATAATCTAGAAAAGTGGTATGGACTTAGATTAACATGTCGAGCAATATCTTCCAAACTAATATCTTTATGATAGTTATTTTCAATAAATAAAATGGCTTGGTTCACAACTCCTATTTCATTTAGATCCTGTTTTGATATTTTCGTAAGTTCGTATAGAATTTGTTGGATTAGTATGGATGCAAGGTGTTCATTCACTTTATCTTCCTGCATCATCGTTAAGATGAGATCCAATTTCGTCGGAATTTCTCTATTTCCTTCTAAAGTAAAAATGGGTCCGTGTTGTTTCTTATATAAAAGTTTAAAATATTCTTTTGCACCCGAACCTTTAAAATGCAACCACGTAATTTTACTATTTTCTAATGCAGTATAAAAATGTGGTGAAAAACAATCTAAAAAGACGAAATCATTTTGTTTAGCAATGAATTTTTCTTCCTTATACCCAATTTCCATTTTTCCTTCTTTAATATAACAAAAATAGTATTGATTAAACTTATCTCGTTTCGTCTCATATTCACTCGAACAATAGTAATTTCCACCTAACGTCGGATAATAGAGGACTTTTTTGGCAAATTCACTTGGGATATGAAAATATTGTTCGGACTGTGATAATACTCCTTTTTCTTTCATTGTTTTCACCCCTTAACCGTAAAAAACAAAACATTAAACGTAAGTCAACATTCATTCCATTCTTTCTTCCACCAATTGCAAAATTTCACCATTTGGTCCTTTAAATCGAATCGTTTTTCTCCCTAACCCTTGCTTCGGTTTGGCGGTGACAAATGGAATATGATGTTCTTGGAATTTTACAATTATTGTTTCTAAATCATCGACAACAAATGCCACATGATTAACAAGTCCATGCTCACAATAATGAATCGTATCCTCTAAATCACGGATTAATTCGATTTCAAAGGTCGGTGAACCAGGATGTGAAAGAAATGCTAATTCCTTCTCCCCATTATTAATCCGGATACGTAATTGAAACCCTAACATTTCTTCATAAAACTGAATGGATTTATCCATATCCGATACGATGATTCCGACATGCTCTACTCTTTTAATCATTCAACCTTCTCCTCGAATTGGTTATTCTCAACTACCATTACTTGTTTTCTACTCCAGATGAAAATAAATGTTAATGCGAAAATCCCTAAAATTCCAACAAAGTAAAAACCAGACTCAAGCCCTAGTAACGAGTTTAAAATCCCAGCAAAAAACGGACCTGCAAATATACCTATGGCATACAACGCTTGATAAGCACCCATTGCTGTCGCTCGTTTTTCTATTTCAATATTTTGAATCGACATCCCTAGTAGTAGCGGGAAGATTAAACCTAAAGAAAATCCAAAACATCCTTGGATAATTAAAAAGGCAAATTTCGTTTGAAACAATGGAATCACTATCGCAAAAATCGATGAAGTTAAAAATGCAAGTTTCAAAGAATTCCATTCACCTAAACGCGGAACGATATGAGATCCCATGTATAAAGTTGCAAAAGCATGAGGAATCATAAACACTATAACAATCCATGTTAATTCTTTTTCTTGAAAGCCGATTTCGAGTGCGTAACTCGATGTAAAACCGAACATCGTTACAAATATCATACTATGGGCTACGATAGAGAGAAACGACGTTTTTAATAATAAAGGGTCTTTTACAACAAAAATTAATTCATTAAATGTAATCGGCTTTTTATCAACTAATCCCTTTTGTTCGTGGACAAATAAGGATAAAAATAAACCAACAATACTAAAAATAACACCTAGAATAAAGGGTGCTTTCCAGCCAAATTCATCAACAACAATACCACTGAAACTCATTCCGAGTAATTGACCTAACACGACAATAAATGTGATATGGCTCATTGCTTTATGTACTTTATCTTCCTCATAATACGTAGGAAATAAAACCGTAAAAACGACCCAAGTTGCTGCTGCTATTCCAGCAAGAGCTCTAGCAAGGAGCATAAACCATAGAATTTCGGACATTAAAAAGAGAATACAACTAAGTGCACTTGCGAGCATTCCCATCACAATAAAAGGTTTTCTCTTCTTTACTAAATCGGAAAAAATCCCAATGGGTAAACGGAATAATAATTGCGTAATCCCATAACTGCTCAATATAATACCTGCAAAAGTATAACTACCGCCTAAAAAATCAATATAAGGCGACAAAATTGGGACGTATAGAAAGTTGGGAAACCATAACAAGAAGGAGACTACAATAAATAAATAACGGTTTTTCCTCTGGGATGGTACCATAGGATCACTTCCTCGATGGAGAATCGCACAATATACTAAACAAAACCTTTCAATTACCTATACACGATAAGGACGTCTTCATGAGTAAGACATCCTTATCAAACGACTATTAATTTGCTTTATTACTAGATTTAAAATCTTTCATTTTTTCTTTCACTACCGCTTTAACCGCTTGTTTACCTGCTTTTAAAATACTTGGAGCATCATACGTATCTTTATGGCTATCGATATATTCATAAACAGAATTTGTCCATGCCTGTAAACATTCCGTATTCACGTTAATTTTTGCGTGACCATATTCAATCGCTTTCTCAATTTGTTGAAGAGGAATTCCTGATGCACCATGTAATACAAGAGGCACCTTCGTTAACTCAAAAATTTCCTTCATTTCTGCAAAACCTAATTTCGGTTCCCCTTTGTACGGTCCATGGACAGAACCAAGTGCCGCTGCAAGCGCATCAATTTGACTTTCTTCTACTAAGCGAAGACATTCTTGCGGATCTGCATAATTGATATTTCCGATTACTCCGTCCTCATTTCCTCCAACCGTTCCGACTTCCGCTTCAACGGAGACGCCATGCTTATGCGCATAGTCAACAACTCGTTTAGTTAATTCAATATTTTTTTCGATAGGAAAATGAGAGCCATCAATCATCACAGATGTATAGCCAGCGTCGATTGCTTCGAAACAACGTTCAACACTATCACTATGATCAAGGTGTAGTGCTACTGGTACAGTAATGTTTTTCGCTTCTATTGTTTTATTGACAAAATATGCAATGGATTGGAAACCACCTAAATAATCGATTAAACGATTGGAAGATGCGACAATTACAGGTGAATTTTCTTCTTGAGCCGCCTCTAAAATTGCCTCAACCCAATGAAAACTATTAATATTGAAATGCCCAACCGCATAATTTCCTTTTAACGCATCCTCAAGCATTTCATTGAGTGGTACTAATACCGAACTTTTTTCTCCCATCAATTTCACCTCTCTTTATTACGTAAAACATTGATGTAATCTGATATTCTATTAAAATAAATTATTGCTCCGATTACTTGCAAGGAATCGGAGCAAAAAGATCAATTAATATTGTTTTGCTTTTTCTCTCATTTCAGCTGTTTCATTATATGCTTTTTGAACTGCTTCACTTTCAGAAACTTCAGCCACACCAACATTCCACCAAGACTCATATCCATCAGTCATTGTTTTTGGTAGTACTTTAATTTCAATTAATGTGGAAACAGTTTGTTTTTTAGCATCTTCAATCGCTGCTTTTAATTGTTCAATCGTATTTACACGATATGTTTTTGCACCATAAGCTTCTGCTACTTTAGCATAGTCGATATTTAGTATTTGATTGTCATGGGTTCTGAATTCAGTGTAATAAGACCCCATTCCATTGCCCATTTGTAGGTTGTTAATGCAACCAAAACCAGAGTTGTCAAATAATACAACGTTAATTTTTTGTCCATATTGAATAGCTGTTACAAGTTCAGAGTGCAGCATGAGGAAACTTCCGTCTCCAACTAAGGAGTACACTTCTTTATCCGGTTCAGCCAATTTAGCCCCTAATGCACCAGAAATTTCATACCCCATACACGAATATCCATATTCAAGGTTATACGTATTTTCAACCGTTGGATTCCAAATACGTTGAAGATCCCCAGGCAATGACCCAGCAGCTGCAACTATCACGCTATCAGCATCGATTGTATCATTGATCGCGATTAAAGCCGTTGTCTGTGGTAATTCTGTATTTAATACATCGGCATATTCATTTAGCACATCTTGGCTAAAATGATCTTTAATTTCAGGTACGAAGTTTTCGCGGTTGAACGTTACTTTACTTAAGCGGTCACGTTCAGCGTTCCATTCTTCTTTTAATTGTTGAATTTCATCGCCGTACGTTGTTTCGTAACCCTCCAATAATGGAGCAAGTTTTTCCAATGTTACTTTCGCATCTGCTACAACTGGGAATGCATCTAGTTTATACGCTTGGAAACGGCTGACGTTAATATTTAAGAACTTCGCATTATCCCAATCGAAAGCTGTTTTTGAAGAAGTTGCAAAGTCGGTATAGCGTGTACCAACACCGATGATTAAGTCGGCTTTCTTCGCCAATTTATTGGCTGCCAGGTTACCAGTCACACCTAAACCACCGAGATTATTTTTAAATTGAAACTCTACAGTCGATTTACCTGCTTGCGTTTCGACAAGAGGAATATTATGTTTTTCTGAAAGCTCGATTAATACATCACGCGCTTGGGAGTATTTTGCTCCCCCACCAACTAAAATCACTGGACGTTTACTTTCTTTAATTAATTTTGCTGCACCTTCAAGCTCACGTTGAACAGGCTCTTTTCGATCTAAATAGTGAACACGTTTTTGGAAAAATGCCGCATCATAATCATAGGCTTCACCTTCAACATCTTGCGCAATCGCAATAGTAACTGGACCAGCTGTTGCTGGGTTCGTTAATACTTCAAATGCACGGATTAAAGAAGACATAAGCTGTTCAGGACGAGTAATTCGATCCCAATATCTTGAAACAGGTTTTAAAGCATCGTTAGTTGTAATAGCTAAACTATGCTCTTGCTCAATTTGTTGTAAAACTGGGTCTGGTTGTCTTGTTGCAAACGTATCACCTGGTAAGAAAAGAACCGGGATGTTATTTGCCATTGCCGTTGCAGCCGCCGTAACTAAGTTAGCAGAACCAGGACCAACGGAAGTAGTAACAGCATAAATACTTTGACGCAACTTTTGCTTCGCATATGCGACAGCAGCTAATGCCATTCCTTGTTCATTTTTACCTTGGATAACTTTTAAACGACCTGCATCTTGTTCAAGTGCTTGACCAATTCCTAGTACGTTTCCATGACCAAATATATTAAAAACACCTTCGACAAACGGTTTTTCTACCCCATCAACACTGATGTACTGTTGATTTAAAAATTTTACTAACGCTTGCGCTGTCGTAAGTCTAATTTTTTTCATGATACCACCCCGTTAGAAAAAATTACTATTCTCTTTCCGCAATTAATTGTTCAATTTCAGCAACTGTTGGCATCGCATCAGATGAACTATGTCTACTTACTACAATGGAAGCTGAAGCAGCAGCATATTTAAGCGCTGTTGTAATATCTTTACCGTTCACTAATGCATAAATAAATGCGGAAGCATAAGAATCTCCAGCGCCAAATGTTTTCAATACTTGTGTTTTATACGCTTTACCTTCGAATGTTTGACCGTCTTTTGTATAAGCGTAAGAACCATCTACACCATGTTTAATTACGATTAGTTCTGGTGAATGTTTAAATAAGTAATTGATTGTGTCTTCATTTTTACCTGCTTCAACATTTTCAAGAACATCAAATTCATCACGAGTACCAATTACAACATCAGATAGTTCAGCTACTAATGAGTAATAGATAGACGTTTCTTCTGCTGAAGTCCATGTGTAGCCACGGTAATCTAATTCAAATACAACTTTAACATCGTTTTTCTTTGCTAATTTAATCGCTTTCAATACCGCTTCACGGGACGGACTTTTCGCAAGCGCAGTTCCAGAAACTAAAAGCATTTTCGCACGCTTAATATAATCTTCACTAACTTCAGATGGATCTAAATATAAATCCGCAACTTCATCACGATACATTAAAATACTACATTCTGTCGGGCTTAGGATTTCTGTAAAAGCAAGACCTGTTTTACGTCCTTCTGTATCAAATACCATGTTGGATGTGTCAACACCTACATCGGCCATATATTGCTTTATATAACGACCATGCTGATCATCTGCTAACTTACCGATAAAACCGGACTTTAAACCAAGTTTTGCAGTACCAATCGCGATATTTGCTGGAGATCCACCTACATATTTTCTAAATGTCATCGTTTCTTCCATTGGTCGGTTGTATTCAACAGCATTCAAATCGATGCAAGCGCGACCAATCGCAATTAAGTCAAATTCTCGGTTTGTATTGAAATCGATTTTCATTTCTTTCATCTCCATTTACTTAAATTATTTTCTATCTAATATCCACTCATGGGCAGGCTCATTATGGAATTTCCAGATACGAGTTGGACCAGCCATCACATTTAAATAATAGGATTCGTATCCGTCCGGTACAGCAACTGGGTGATAACCAGCAGGAACAAGAACAACATCACCATTTTCAACGGTCATAGTCTCATCCAGTACACGATCATCAGTATAAACTCGTTGGAATACAAAACCTTGACGTGGGTTCATTTCATGATAATATGTTTCTTCTAAAAATGACTCATGAGGTAAATTATCTTGATCATGTTTATGTGGAGGATAACTTGACCAGTTTCCACTTTCTGTATAAACTTCAACAACGAGTAAATTATTCGCAAAATCATCTTGGTCCGTTAAAATGTTATGCACTAAACGTTTGTTATTGTATTTACCACGTTGCTCAATTCCGTTATCTTCTGCTTTTATTAATCGAGTAGGAAGCTGTTTTTCGGATAGAGAGTAACATAGAACAACACGTGCGTCAGATACAGCCACCACTTCAAAGGTACGGTCATTTGAAATGTACACACTGTCTGTTGGTTTCTTTTCAAATACACTTTCTCTTGTGCCTAAATTTTCAAATGTTTGCTCACCATCGGAAACGTTGATTTTACCAGTTAAAGCAACAACACACACTTCTTTTTTCGGTAGTGTCTCTGCATATTTTGCACCTGGTTTTAAATCAACTACTTTAAATTCAACATATTTTAATGGAGAATTTTCTTCTGTAACATTATGTACAATCGTAACCCCTTCATTTGAGCATCCTGTTTGGGGTTTGCGAATTAAATTAGCCATTTTTCCTTCCCCCTTACTTTCAAAGAATTAAATAGAAGAGAGACAGAGGAGAAATAAACCAGCCTCTGTCTAAGCATATGGACTTATCAAGCTTTTTTCTAGCACATTACTAAATTAGTTATTAAATTCACCTGTTTTATAAAGAGCGGTAACTACTTTTCTATGAGTATAGAATTCAATACTGTCTTTTCCGTTCGCATGTAAATCACCGTAGAAGGAATTTTTCCATCCAGAGAATGGGAAAATCGCCATTGGTGCTGGAACACCTAAGTTAATTCCTAACATACCTGCATCTACGTTTTCACGGAAGTATCTTACTGCAGATGTGTTATTTGTGAATAGACATGCACCGTTTGCAAACTCAGATTTGTTTGCAATCTCGATTCCTTCTTTCAATGTTTTCACACGAATAACGGATAATACTGGTGCAAATATTTCTTCTTTCCAGATTGTCATCTCAGGTGTCACATTTTCAAAGATTGTTGGTCCAACAAAGTAACCGTCCTCCGGAATATTTTCACGACCATCAAGCACTAATTTAGCGCCTTCTTCTACACCTTTTTCAATGTAATTAAATGTTCTCTTTTGGTTTTCCTCACGAATAACTGGACCTAAGAATACTCCGTCATCAAGACCGTTTCCGATTTTAATATCTTTAGCAGCTTGAACGAATTTTTCCATAAATTCATCCGCAATACCTTCTTGAAGGACAACAACAGAAGTTGCCATACAACGCTCACCAGCAGAACCAAATGCAGAACCAATAATACTTTGCACAGCTAAGTCAAGATCTGCGTCATCTAATACGAATGTATGGTTTTTCGCACCTGTTAACGCTTGAACACGTTTTAAGTTTGCTGTACCACGTTTGTATACGTACTCACCAACTGGTTTTGAACCAACGAAGGAAATCGCTTTAATTTCTGGATGATCAAGGATTGCATTAACAACATCATGAGCACCATATACTACGTTAAATACACCTTTTGGTAGACCCGCTTCCATCAATAAGTCAACTAATTTTTCTACAAGTAAAGGCGTTCTTTCAGATGGTTTTAAAATAAAGGTGTTTCCTAGAGCAATAGCCATTGGGAACATCCAGCAAGGAACCATCATTGGAAAGTTGAATGGTGTAATACCACCAACTACACCAACTGGATAACGGTAAGTAGTTGCTTCAACATCTGTTGCAATTGATGATAAAGAGTCACCCATCATTAATGTTGGCGCACCAGCTGCAAATTCAACGTTCTCAATTCCACGTCCTACTTCGCCAAGGGCATCTTTAAAGTTTTTACCATTTTCCATTGTAATAAGGCGTGCTAATTCTTCTTTATTTTCTTCTAATAAGTTTTGAAACTTAAATAAAATTTTAGAACGACGAGGAACAGGCACACTACTCCATGTTTCAAATGCTTTTGCCGCTACCTCTGCTGCATAATCTACTTCTTCTTTTGTAGAAAGAGGAACTCTTGCGATTACTTCATTTGTTGCCGGATTAACAACTTCTTCATAATTTGTTGTGGAACTTTCAACCCATTCACCATTAATAAAGTTTCTTAGCGTCTTAACTTCTGGCATATTGTTCTTCCTCCTAATATCCATAAAACGTTTTTGTTATCTTTTGGGTAAGTTTTGGTAACTTATAATCACATGATAATATGTATAGCGCTTTCAGTCAAGTGTTTTATTATGAAAAAACGATTAAAATTTGGTTTATTTATTATTAAGTCTGGACAAGGTATAGTATTAAGAGAAGCATTACTATAATGCCATAAATTGTAATAAATAATCTGAAATATTCATGAATAATAACTTTTTGTCCATCCCATTTAAAAATATTTATATGTTGTGTTGTAAACGAGCACACTATTTCAGCTCATCATTTTCAAATTAATCCGGCTTATCATCTGAAATAATGTGCTTATTTTTCCACTTTATTTCAGAATGTGCAAAAATCAGTTCAAAATATTTCAGTGAATTTTAGAGAAAAGAAAACCCCTCTAAAAAGGGGCATCTAAACGTATATAATCCTGAATGTTAATTCGAACTTTATATATCTCATTAGGATGAAGGATAAACTTCACATCTTGATCTAAAGTAATAAACCAATCCAAATCTTTTTCCAAGAATGCTTTAAAATATCTATTTTGGATTCGCAGTTCAAAATGATATCCCTGCGCAATCCAATAAGCCTGTTGCCCAATCCAAACTCTCCATTCCAACTCATCATGGTTATAAACTAGAATCCCTCGCTTCATAACCCACTATCCTCTATGGCCAATCGGACGACTTCCTCATCGATTTGTTCTTTCTTTAATTGAAAACCAAATAACAAGCTGTTAATCGTTAATGTATTAATGACTCTGGGCCAACCTTGAGAACGTAATGCAATAGCTTCCAATGCTGATTCAGTAAATATCGGCATTTTCGCCCCTGCTATTTTTAGGTGGTGATGGATATATAAAATAATCTCCTCTTTCGGCAAAGGCTGGATTTCATACTTCAGAATGAGACGTTGAGCTAGCGGCCGGTGATGATTCATTGTTAGTCGAGTCTTAAGATGTGTCAATCCTGCCAAAATCAAGATAAACGGATTGGTCGAATCCATTTGAAAATTAAACAATAAGGCGATATCCTGCAAAAATGCATCCTTTGCCATATGCATTTCATCTAGAATAAATACAGGCGTCATTTTTCTCTCTCCAGCCATTCGTTCAATTCCTTGCTGAATCTGCCGAAAAAGGTCTACTTTACGAAACTTTGGCTCCTCCCCTAAACCATAGGCTAATCCACGATAGAAATCCATGACACCGCCTGTAGATAGCGGAAAATAAATGACATGATATAATGACGGATTCAACGTTTCCTTAAATGCTCTTAACGTAAATGTCTTGCCGACACCTGGATCACCAGTAAGAAGACCCATTCCTTTTGATTTCTGTAAATACGTTAAAGCATTTAATGCCCCTTTATAATCAGTCGATAAAAAAGCATCTTGTGGTCGCAAATCCTTTGAAAATGGTTCCCAAGCTAAGGAGTAGAAGGATTTATACACGATTGTTCTCCTCCTTCCTCTCTTCTTCAGCCAGTTGGGTAACAGAAAAAGGAGACCGAACTCGTTTAACATGGGCGTTATCTGTCATGGATACCGGTTTGGCTTCAGCCACTTTCTTGTCATCTTTAAAGATATAAACCCCGGTATCGTCAATTCTTACATCCACTGAATAGCCAATAAAATCTGCCGGGACCTCATAGAGCTGCTTGTTTAAACTGATCGTTCCATCCGCCTTCACTTTCCGTTGTTCTCTCTTCATAAAGATGGAATCGAGAATGGATGTGTCTTCTAAAAACGTGATACTCTCTAATTGAGAATGAAATACTTCATGTGGGGTTTTTCCATCTAATGATGCATGCTCCCTTCGATGATAGTCCTCCTCTAACCATCTCCAGAATCGTTCATTTAATTCTTCTAAGGACTCCACGGGTTCTGCTTTTAACAGCGGATAAAAACGTGTTTGAACCGTTTTAAAAAACCGTTCAATTTTGCCCTTACTTTGAGGGTCATAAGGCTGTGTGTGCGTGAGTGTAATCCCGAGTTGGGCACATGCATACTGCAGAGTTTCAGACCGATAGATTTTTCCGTTATCCGCATAAATGATGGCCGGTTTTCCTCTTCGAATAAGAGCTTCTTTTGTAACAATTCGTAAACCATCGAAGCCTTCTGATGTGAAAAATTGTGCGAATGGAACCAGCCTCGAACAATCATCAATATAAGCAATTAAAAAGGTCTTTTTTACTTTTCCTTTTATTTTGATATAGGGTCCATGAGATAAATCAGCTTGCCATAATATATTCACTTTTTCGTGGGCAAACCGTTTTCTTTCAGGAATTGCACTTAAAATTTTTCCTGAAAGGTTGTGTTTTTTTAATAAACGGTTTATAGTAGAGTATGAGATTTGGTTTCGGTTAATTTCTCCTTGCCGGATGAGTTGTTCATAAAAAACACTCACTGGCATATGGAGAAATTTTTTTCTTATGTCTAAAATATGGTCCTGGTCATCTGGGGATAATCTCCTCGAATTACCTCGATCTGCACGCTTCTTTGGCTTTAAAGCATCAAATCCATTTCGACGATAATTGAGAAGCCACTCTTTTACTGTTTTCACAGCTATTTTCCGTTCTCCATAATAGGGGATAGAGTGGACTTTTCCCTCTAATTCCTCAAAGTATTGCTTGGAATCAACCTGACCATTTAACAAAGGGGCAATGATTCCGTAACGAAATAAAGCTACTTGTTCTCTTTCTTTTTCAGTCATTGATTTATCCTCCTTTTTTACTAAGAAGGACGACCGGTCATCCATAATCTCATTCTACCTTTTTCCCCATTTTTTGAACACGCAAAAGGTATGTGGGACTAAAAATATTTTTTTATCCTCAAAAATATAGCAGAATTAATTTGCTATAAAGTAAGAGGAAAAATGACCCCACGACCTTCGTAAGAAGAGGGATTCTCCAAAATCGCGAATCATTTTCATATATTTTATGGCCTCTTTTTTCATATCTTTGGACAAACCCACTTCCTCCCCTAAATCCACAAAAAAGCTATGAATCCATCTTAATTTTTTTTGATACCGCCTCCAGTAAAAAGCAAGTAACTGTCGGCTTCCTTTAGACTTTTTCTTCTCTAAAAACTGTTCAATTCTCTTTAATATGATTTCTAGACTATGTTGAAAATAAGGGATTAGGAAGTCTGGAATAATAGAAAAAGTTTTTTTACAAGACAAGCAAATAATCCTACAAATAGGAATTTTAACTTCTTTTTCCTCCGCTATTGCATTTCTCCAATAATAGCCATGCCTATGTAGATTGCCCGAAGCCACACAGTTACAATTTGGACACTTGTCAAAAGTTGGAAATTTATTCTTTTTTCCATTTATGGCATATTCCTCAAGACTGATGCCAAAATCATGTAAAATAATCATAAAAAATACTCCCCCGTTCCAATATGCCAAAAATTTAGCACATTTTATGGGTAGAGTATATATCTAAATCTGGAGGAATTTGAAAATTTCACTAAGATTTCGGATGATATATCATGGAAATTTACAGAAAAAGGTTGGGATATTTACTACTTTTATATCGATGTTGAAAGCGGGACGACGGCAAAAAGAGAAGAACTTCAAAAACTTATTGAAGATGCTCAGAATAAGGAGTTCGATATCATTCTTGCTAAAGAGTTATCACGTCTTGCCCGCAATGGAGAGTTATCCTATAAAATCAAAAACTTATGTGAAAACCAAGGGATTCACATCATTACATTAGATAATGCAATCAATACATTAACAGGGAACACCCATATGTTTGGCCTTTATGCATGGATGTATGAACAAGAATCTCAAAACACGAGTAATCGTGTGAAAGAGACATTAAAGACTCGAGCAAAAAATGGACTTTTTAAAGGTTCGAATCCTCCATATGGTTATGAAGTAAGAGATGGAAAACTGTATATCCGTAATGATGAGACACCAAAGATTGTTAAACGAATTTTCAAAGAATATTTGGAAGGAAACGGACGACAAAGTATTGCAAGACGGCTATATAACGAGGGAATTCCTACTCCTGCTCAAATAGCTGGAAAAGCAAACGCAGGAGATAAGTGGCATGATTCTACCATTAGATGCATCTTAACAAATCCCCATTACGTTGGGGATCTTGTTCAAGGAAGAACAACGACAGTAAGTGTAACAAGTAAAAGAAGAAAAAACGTTCCTAAAGAAGAACAATTTATTATCAAAAATGCACATGAGCCAATTATATCTAGGGAAACGTTTGATGCTGTCCAAAATCAATTAGAGCAGAGAAGAAAATATATTACAGCACCCAAGATACATCTTTTTACTAATGTCCTCTTTTGTGCCGATTGTGGTACAGGTATGTGGTTCCGAAGCAATCGAGACGGATACATTTGTGGGGCTTATGCGCGTCATGGAAAAAAAGCCTGTACCGCCCACACAATAAAAGAGGATTTTTTAAAAGAAACAATTCTAAATGACATAAAATCCTTAATTCATCAAATGGACAAAGAGCAATATATAAAGAAGATGGAGAGAAAATCGAAAAGTACAAAATCGGATTCTCAAAAGAAAATCAATAAGATTAACAAACAGATGGATGTTTTAAAAAATCGAAAAAGGAAATTCATCAACCTGTTAGCTGACGGAATCATTACCAATGAAGAATATCAAGAGAGTATTGAAGCAACGAACAAGGATTTAACTGAATTAATGGAACAGAAAAATGAACTTCTTTCATTGATGGAAAGCGAGGATGTAATCGAAACGATTGAAAAGCTCAAAAAGGAATTACTTCAATTCCTAAATTTCGATGAATTAACCGAGGATATTCTCCATCGACTGATTAATCGAATCGAGGTAAAAGAGGACGGTACACCAATAATTCATTACCGGTTTACCACACCAAAAATTGAATAGAGGCAAGAGAGAAACCTTATCTTGCCTCATTTTTTCATTTTAAAACTATCTGCGAAACGCACTCAACGTGGCTAGTCTGCGGGAACATGTCGACCGGCTGCATGTACTCTATCTTGTACTTTTTCATCAACTTATTCAAGTCTTTCGCCAATGTCGATGGGTTGCAGGAGACGTACACGACGGTTTTGGCACCTGTTTTTAAGATGGTATCGAGGAGTGTTTCGTCGCAGCCGGCTCGGGGTGGATCAACGACAACAACATCCGGCCTCCATCCTGCTTTCACCCATTTCGGCATAACGGTTTCGGCTTTACCGACTTCATAATGAGCATTTTTCAGACCGAGTCGTTCTGCGTTTTTCCTCGCATCACGAATTCCCTCTTTGACCACGTCCATGCCGCGAACTTCTCCGGCCTTATCCGCCAACCAAAGCCCAATTGTTCCAACACCGCAATAGGCATCGACCACTTTTTCCTTTCCCGTTAGTCCCGCAGCTTTTTTCACTTCATCATAAAGCTTTACCGTTTGAATTGGATTTAATTGGAAAAAGGCACGGGAAGATAATTCAAAGCTGATATCACCCAAAACTTCCTGAATCGTTTCCTCTCCGCCAAGTTGCAGTGACTCATCACCAAAGATTAGTGACGTTTTTTTTCCATTGATATTTTGGATAATCGATTTCACCTCAGGAAGACGCTTTTGAATTTCAGCTACAATTAATTCTTTTTTTGGCAAATCTTTCTTTGCGGTTATTAAAACAACTTGAACATCGCCCGTTCCTACCGCTACTCGGGCAACAATTGTCCGCACCAAGCCCGTCCGTTTCCGCTCATCGTACACCGGAATATGTAAATCGCTCAATATTTCTTTAACTACACGCACCGCTTTATTCGTTGCCGGATGTTGAACGATGCAGTTGGGAATGTCAATGAGGCGATGAGAGTTTATACTATAGAGGCCTGCTATGTAATTTCCTTTAATTTCACCAAGCTGGAATTGGGATTTGTTTCGATAAAGCCATGGGTCATCCATCCCGATTGTCGGCCGTATATCAAGTTTTTCAATGTCCAATTTCGTATGGCGTTCCAGTGCTTGAATAAGGATATCCCGTTTTTCGACAAGTTGTTGGCTATACGCCAAGTGCTGAAGCTGACAACCTCCGCAATCTTCGTAAATTGGGCATGGGGGGTTGACACGGTGAGGCGATTTTTTACGGATTTTCTTGATCCGGCCTTCCGCAAAATGATTATGGATGTTGGTCGCCTCGACAACCACTTCTTCACCGGGCAATGCATTTGGCACAAACACCACTTGCTTTTTAAAATAGCCGACACCTTCCCCGTTGATTCCAAGCCTTTTTATCGTTACTGGAAACACTTGTCCCTTATGTATGTTGACACTAGTGTTTGTTGATTTTTTCATCAAGTTCATCCTTTATTACGTTTGAAATAGTATTCTTTAACATATGGTAGTTTAGGGGAAAGGGAAAGTCAACTTTTGGCCAAACTCAATTATGTTTTAGAAAGAAGGCAAAAATTCAAGCTACGAGTCTCATTTCTTACGTTTTATTCCCTATTTTCTGTTTCCTGGTCTAAATATGTATCTTATATTTCTTGGCTTTTCTTTTAGTTCAATGACCCTGTCACGTGTTTCTATTACTGCCCGTTTGATTGGAGTAATTTCTTTTTCAAGTTGTCCTAGACGTTGATTGTGATTGCTCATTAGATGGCAGCGTATTTAATCCAACTATCGTAACAAGGTATTGAAATTCTTAAGAATGAACACACTCCTAAAAAGAAAGCACCCCCGAAAGTTGATTTAGTAAATTTCGAAGGTGTTTTAGATGATTTTTTTTCTGTTATTTTTTAAAAGATTTTCCTAAGCTTTCCAAAATTTGCTCAATGCCATGCCCCATTCCGGATTCTACCGCTCCCACATAGGCACCTTCTACAATGGGTACATTTTCGGCAATTCTGATATTTCCTTTTCCCGCCAATTCGATGGCGACTTCGGCATTCATCATTGCACTTCCTAAGTCATAAAAAAGGATGACGCCTGCTTCACTATATACTTGATCAATGGCTGATAGTATTTTTTCCACATTTGTACCGATTTCATTTGTATCTGTCCCGCCTGCAGCTGCAACAGGGACATTTTTTACGACTTGCTCAATTAGCTCTTTTGCTCCTTCTGCTATTTTTGGACTATGAGAAATTAGAACGATTCCTACATTGGTCATAAATTTGCTCCTTCTCTATTTTTAAACTATGTGAAATTTAGAACGAGCTCACATCGGTCTTTAATTTGTTCCTTTTTTTTTACTATGTGAAATTAGAACGAGCTTACATCGGTCATCTATTCGTCCCCTTCTTTCATCGTTTCCGCTAATGTTTGAAACAGGTAGTAGGACGATACTGACCCCGGATCGATATGACCTACCGATCGCTCTTTTAAGTAAGCTGCTCTCCCTTTCAATGCCAGCAATTCTTTTGTTGCTTCCATTGCACCTTTTGCTGTCGCTTCCAAATTTTCCCAACCGATCGGACTGTTTTGCTTCATATAATGATGAACAGGAATCCATACATCCAACATTGTTTTATCTTTAAGCTGTGCCTTACCTCGTTGCTCCAGACCTTTAATTGCTTCTTCTACCGCAAGTGTCAAATCCTCTTCAGTTATTTTTTCCTTATTTTTCGTTGCCATCGACATTTTTAAAAAAGCTGTGCCATACAACGGACCGGATGCACCACCGACTTTGGACATTAACACCAAGGCAACATCTTTCAGCAAATCCGAGGGGGTGGCATAATCAGCATCGGATAGTTTATTCATTACTTCTTGGAAACCTCTAGCCATATTTACCCCATGGTCTCCGTCACCAATGGCCTGGTCCAGCTCGGATAAATATTCTTTATGTTTTTGGATCTTTTCGTTTAGTGCTTCCATCCAAAGTTTTGCTTTTTTAACTGTTAATTCCATAATTGAACCCTCCAGTTATTGCTAAAGTGCCGGGAATACTGCTCCATTTTCCGGCACTATCCACTCGTTTTTTTTATGCCCGGATTACTGCTCCTATTCCCGACACTGTTCAACCCGTTATTTTTTAATGATCAAATTACTGTTCATTTTTTCGGCACAGTCAAACTGTATTTTTTAAAATGCCCGGATTATTGTTCCATTTCCTCGACACTAGTCAACCGGTTATTTTTTAAATGCAGGTGTATTGGCATGAGCAGCCAGTAAGTCTTTCAATTCGTCATCCAATTTTAAAATGGTGACGGAACAACCGGCCATTTCAAGGGATGTCATGAAATTTCCAACGAATGTTTCATAAACCCCGATCCCTTTTTCTTTTAAAATTTGATTCACTTTTCGATTGACAATGAAGAGTTCCATCTCAGGAGTTGCACCTAACCCGTTAATCATGACAGCAACTTCATCACCACTTGATAGCGGCATATCTTTAAAAATATGATCGGTCAATTCCTCGGCAATTTCATCGGCTGTCGCAAGGGGTTTCCGTTCGGTACCCGGCTCACCGTGGATGCCAAGACCGATTTCCATTTCATTTTCTCCTAATGTAAAGCTCGGTTTTCCTACGGCCGGTGGTGTACATGGACTAATCGCCATTCCCATCGAACGAACATTTTTCACCACTTTCTCAGCAACCGCTTTCACATCAGCTAATGTAGCTCCCATTTCTGCCTTTGCACCGGCAATTTTATGAACCAAAATGGTCCCGGCAATTCCGCGGCGACCGGTCGTAAATGTACTATCTTCCACTGCCACATCATCATTGACTACGACTTTGTCCACTTGAATTCCTTCCATTTCAGCCAATTCCGCAGCCATATCAAAATTCATAACGTCACCTGTATAATTTTTGACAACCATAAATACACCTTTTCCACTATCAACGGCTTTAATCGCTTCCAAAATTTGATCAGGGGTTGGCGAGGTAAATACCTCTCCGGCAACGGCTGCATCGAGCATTCCTTGACCCACATAACCGGCATGGGCAGGTTCATGACCGCTTCCTCCACCGCTAATAATTCCGACTTTATTCGCTACCGGTACATCCTTTCTTGTCACGACCGCCCGCCCGTCAATAAGTTTTAATTGGTTTGGATAAGCAGCAACTAAACCTTCTAACATTTCTGTTACCACACGTTCCGGATGGTTGATGATTTTTTTCACGTTCTTCACTCCCTGCATTTTGATTATTGAAAACCAGTGATCTATCCATATTTTAACATATGCGTTTGTAAAATGTGGGTTGGATCCTTACTATTTCTAAAAAAATCATCAGTGAAGGCAAAATATTTAATGGAACTTATTGGATGATTAGCACTCAAAAAGCCTATTTTTCAAAAACATTTACGCTCAAATGACAATATACTGTGTCTTGATAAAAATTGTTAGTACTATATTTGGCGCAAATCTTTCCTTAAAACCTTTTTGGGTGATAACCATTGGATAGCATTCAAGGAGATGAAGAACTTCAGAAAATGCTTGATAGTCTGTCCAATGATTAATTTATAAGGTTGTCTCGATATTTGGTGTTGGGGCGCAAGATGTGTGTTTCCATAACGAATCATTTAAGCCCCATTTCAAGTTTCGATGCATGAAGAAAGTATTGGAAGGTCGGCTTTCAGAAAATCGCTTCTTTTTTTTGGAAACGTCTGACAGCCGATGACTGAAGTATTAAATTACAAAAGCATTCGGTCAGTATCAAAAAGACATCTTTTAAAAAAACGACTGTTTAAACTACAATAATAAAAACCATTGTCACATAAAGTTTTTTATATCTCCTTTTTGGTCGTATTCAATATTTGTATTAAAACCTTCTCCTCAATAAAAAATCTTATTCTTTCCAAACTGCTGACTCAATACGTAGTCGTTTAGGCTTTTGAATGTATAGCCTCGTTTTTTTAGGTCGACAATGGCCTTTTCCAATGCATCCGCATTATCTTTTGAAACGGTATGTAGAAGGATGACGGCCCCCGGGTGAATTTGTTTCATAATTTCGTTGTACGAATATTCCCATCCCTTTTGTTGGTCGGTTTTCCAATCAACAAAAGCAAGCGACCAAAAGACATGGATATAACCCGCATCTTTCGCAACTTTCAATGTGCGCTCACTAAAGATTCCCCGCGGCGGTCGCATGAATATCATTTCCTCTTGACCCGTCAATTCTTTTGTTTTTTGCTTGACCTTATCCAGCTCTTCCTTGATTTTCGCATCATTAATTTGGGTAAAATCCGGATGGCTCCACGAATGATTGCCGACAATATGGCCATCTTTTACCATACGCTTTACCAAATCCGCTGCGGAATTAAGATAATGACCCGTTACAAAAAAAGTAGCGGGAACTTGTTCCTTTTTTAAAACATCTAAAATTTTTTCGGTATAACCATTCTCATAACCGTTATCGAATGTTAAATATACAACCTTTTCAGTTGGATCGGCTTTATAAAATGCATTATATTTTTTCAGTAATTCATCATAGTTTGCCCCTGCTTCCGGTGGCACTTCATTTTCTGCTTTTTTAAATCCCCAATGAATCGCTGAATTGGAGACGGCAGTTGCTGACATTCCGTGTGCAAAAAACAGGCATATGACGGTCATATATAACATTAAGCACCTTTTCAAAGTTATCCATCCTTTCCTTTTTTCTTAGTTTGTCATAAGGAAAGGAAATCATGCTAAAAAAGTGGAACTGCGTTTTGTAGGGAAGTCGGTAGCTCACTTATTGAACGATACTGTTAAAAAATGGTGCTGAACCGTCTATTGGATTATCACGCTTTATTGGACAAAACCTTCAAAATACCGAACAAAAATGTCCATTAAAACCGCTTTATTGGACAATTTTTGTGGAAAGGTATGCCAAAATGTCTAATAGGAGGGACCAATCCTCTCTTTATTGGACAATTTCTTTAATAGTTGAATCAAAACTGTCTAATAGAACAGCTCTTTTGGACAATTTTTGTGGAAAGGTATGCCAAAATGTCTAATAGGAGGGACCAATCCTCTCTTTATTGGACAATTTCTTTAATAGTTGAATCAAAACTGTCTAATAGAACGGCACTATTGGACAATTTTTGTGGAAAGGTATGCCAAAATGTCTAATAGAAGGGACCAATCCTCTCTTTATTGGACAATTTCTTTAATAGTTGAATCAAAACTGTCTAATAGAACGGCTCTATTGGACAATTTTTGTGGAAAGGTATGCCAAAATGTCTAATAGAAGGGACCAATCCTCTCTTTATTGGACAATTTCTTTAATAGTTGAATCAAAACTGTCTAATAGAACGGCTCTATTGGACAATTTTTGTGGAAAGGTATGCCAAAATGTCTAATAGAAGGGACCAATCCTCTCTTTATTGGACAATTTCTTTAATAGTTGAATCAAAACTGTCTAATAGAACGGCTCTATTGGACAATTTTTGTGGAAAGGTATGCCAAAATGTCTAATAGGAGGGACCAATCCTCTCTTTATTGGACAATTTCTTTAAAAGTTGAATCAAAACTGTCTAATAGAACGGCTCTATTGGACAATTTTTACAAAAAATAAGCCAAAATGTCTAATAGAATTGGCCAAACCAACGTACTTGAACGAAACGATAAAAATCCAATTGCATCACTACTGGAATTTTATCCTTTTTTGTAATAAAAAACCCCCTGTTCAAATGGGGGCTTAATTTAAAAACTATCCTTGTTCTTTTATTTGCTTACATTTTTCTTCCAAATCGCCAATCATTTGGATAAGCCGGTCGATTTCTTCCAAGTCGACATGTTCCGGCTCCATCGTTTCCAATGTTTCAATAAATGAGTTGAATCGTTGTTGCAAAATGTCAAACTGTTTATCTTGAGTCGTTGGCAAAAAAATAACTCCCTTCCAATGATATCTGTCCTTATTATACACCTTCTTTCATTTTAGAGAACTGCCCTAATTTTGACAATGAAACAAACCAGTTTCTTCCTACTTTCTTTTAATCCCACAAGTGAAACTTCCATCAATGGGTTTTCTTCATCCCCCACCCTTCTTTTTTGTAAACTCGAGAAACTTGAGGTGGGAGTCTTACTGCCCGTTAAGTCGGGATAAATTCGGCGCGGCTTATCTTGGCATTTCGACAACAAAAAGCTGTAACAAGTAAAATTCAAAAGGGGCGGGATAAATATGGCGGCTTATCTTGGCATTTCTACTGCGGAAAATTTAAAGGAAACGTAATCCTGAATCGGGATCCATGCCCCAATGCCTTGAGAAGTAATATTTTTCACGACAATCGATTTTTTCCCGCCTTTTAAAACAAGATAAACTTCTCCATACGTAACGGTTCCTTTTTCATTCACGGCAGGTGCATAGGCATCTAAATAACCGACTTTTCGGCTTGGAATATTGTAGTATTGATCTTTCTTCGTTCCTGCTCCGACAACCGTATCAAAGGACAACGGGAATTTTGTTTTTTCAGCTGCTTTTAACAACATCATCTTTTTCACATCATTTGCATGGGGAATTTTTGCCGTCAAACCACCGCGCACAATTTTTTGAACTTCTTGTACATAATGGAATTTGTAAGGAGCATCGCCGCCACGATTATCATAATAATTCGTATTGATTTGTTGATATTCCCAATTCGGTGATGTTTCTTTTGATACATAGTTAAGCGGCCATTGTCCCAAATATATCGTTGCTTTATGTCCCATGGCAATGATCGGTTTATTGATGGAAGACTCATTTAGCATTAATATTAAATCCGGATTTTCTATTTTTACTTTCGATGTTTCAAGCAATTCTTTCGTTAATTCACTTGGTTGAAGTTGTGGCAAATCTTGGGATGCATTTGGATACGTATTTTCCTTTGCCACATTTAATACAAAACTTGGAATTTCGAATTTTTGCTCCGGTTTACTTTTTGGTGGAACTTCTGTTTTTTCCGCAAAACTTATCGGATGATTTAGAATCACAGTCAATAATAATGCCAAGACTAGAAAAAATAACTTCAATAAGGGTTTATTCATCTTTGAAACTCCTTCCATGTTCATTTTGACTATATTTTTCGCTATGCTTGTTATTCTTATCCAAAAATTTTTCTAAAAAAATTGTTTTAAAATCAGAATATTAATAAAACGTTCCTAATATTTATGTATTAACAAAAGGAAAAGGAGGGAAGCGAATATTCCATTCTATCACTGCACCTGAGAGGAGGGGACAGACGAAGATTTTGGATGGAATGCATGAACCTCGCTTGGAATCGTGAATGAACTTTTGGGGGTGAATCGTTCAAACTATTTTTAAAAAACTAATCGTAAAATAAATGAACCGGGTGGGTTATGAATTGCCACTCGGTTTTATTTTTTAGTGGTGTGGAAAGATGGGTGCATGCGTTGTGGAAATGAAATGTCCGATTTGCAACGGTGTGGAAAGATGGCTGCAAAATTGGATGGCTGCATGCTTTCGGTTTGTTCAGACCTACACATGTTGGTCGTATAAACCTTGCCACACATGTAACTTGTGAGCCCATTGACAATGAGTGTGCAGTTCCCCGCAAGAGCGTAATTTTTAGCATTTTTGCAACTTGAAAGCCATTTATAATCAGTGTCCCCTATGATTGAAGTTCCACGTATTTCCAATCGATCTCCCCTTTCAAACGAATAGTTTTAAAAAAATAACATTCTAATACGAATAAGTTTCCCTTGCCAACTTTGCAATTTACCGATACCATTCATATTATGGAAATTACAGTAAGGGAGAAATCGGATCATGAAAAACACAAAGTTACGCTTCCCCATTTTAGTTGCGCTTGTCATCATTTCCGGTTTGTCACAAGGGATGTTGTTGCCATTGATTGCGATTATTTTAGAAAATCGCGGGGTTTCATCTACGGTCAACGGACTACATGCAACAGGCTTATATTTAGGGGTATTACTTGCTTCTCCGTTTATGGAAGCACCGCTCAGAAAATTCGGCTATAAGCCCTTAATTATTACCGGTGGGTTGATTGTTATTATTTCTTTATTTTTATTTCCTTTTTTGAACACCATAATGATCTGGTTTATTTTGCGGTTGTTAATTGGTATCGGTGATCATATTCTTCATTTTTCAACCCAAACATGGATCACTTCATTTTCACCTCCAGAAAAACGAGGTAGAAATATATCTCTTTATGGGTTATCTTTTGGGATTGGTTTTGCCGTCGGGCCGCTTTTAACCAGGTTAGTCGACATCAACGAAAACTTGCCGTTTTATGTAACAGCCTTCTTTAGTTTACTTGCATGGCTGACCGTCTTTTTATTACAAAATGAATATCCCGATCAAATTAATAATGACATGGAACCGGTATGCATCCGATCAACAATTGGCCGCTTTGGTAAAGTACTTAAATTTGCTTGGGCACCGCTTCTCCCGGCTTTATGTTACGGTGTATTAGAAGCATCACTTAACGGAAACTTCCCTGTATATGGATTGCGGCTAGGTTTTGATGTTCATTTAATTGCTGTTATTATTTCCGCTTTTTCAATCGGAGCTATTATCTTTCAATTGCCGCTGGGATTGGCAAGTGATCGATTTGGTCGAAGAAATGTATTATTATTTGCTATGTTAATCGGCAGTGTCATTTTCTTAAGTGCCAGTATCTTTGAACATTCCGCCTATTTTCTGTTAGCCGCCTTTTTTATTGCCGGAATGCTTCTGGGTTCCACCTATTCATTAAGTATTGCATTTTTAACAGATACGATCCCGAAACACCTATTACCGGCAGGAAACTTATTAATTTCGATTTGTTTTAGCTTAGGTAGCATTTCCGGGCCTTTTCTCGGCGGTCTTGCCATTGAGCATTTACCTAATATTAGCTTTTTCTTTTTAATTAGCTGTATCCTCTTCCTCATCTTTTTTGGTCTTGCCGGATTTAAAGAGGAAAAACAACTTCCTCTTGCTGATCAACGCTGGAATTTTTAATGTACGAAAAAAAACAGGCTATTCTTGATTTAAGAAGGATAGCCTGTTTTATTTTGCTTTATTTATAATTATTTTTATTACTTATTTATAATTACTTTAAACAAAATGGGCCTTTTTCCTTTTCAATTTACTATAATATGATATAATGATTATACAAAGATATGGGTAAAATATAGCAATGACAATGATTCTCAACTACTAGAACAATTTCATTTTAACAGATATGAACTGATTTTAATTCTCAATTATGTAAATCAAATCAATAAAATCCCAATATATATTTGAGATTTTTTCTCAATTAGATAGGAGCGTGATCTGAATGGAGCTAAATATTAGCCTTCGAAAAAAACCTTTGAAAGAAAATCAACTTTTTAAAGAGAAACTGCTCCGAATTAAACCCTATATCGAATTAGGATTTGCCCTTTTTAGCGGTATTCTCATCGTATCAGGTTGGATTTTGGCAAAACTTGATCAACAAGCGGCTTCTGTCTTCTTTTATATCTTAGCGTATGTGATTGGAGGCTATTTTAAAGCGAAAGAAGGCATTACAGATACGATTCACAATAAAACACTGAATGTCGAACTGCTTATGGTGCTTGCGGCGTTAGGTTCTGCCATTATCGGGTATTGGGAAGAAGGAGCCATCCTCATTTTCATTTTCGCATTAAGTGGTGCTCTTGAAACGTATACAATGAGTAAAAGTAGAAAAGAAATCTCCGCATTGATGAGTTTACAACCGGAAGAAGCATGGCTGATTAAAGATGGAAAAGAGATAAAAGTTGCAGTCGAAAAATTACAAGTCGGTGACTATATTTTTGTGAAACCGGGAGAACGAATTCCGGCAGACGGGTGCGTTATTAAAGGAAGAACAAGCGTTGACCAAGCTGCGATTACTGGTGAATCGATTCCGGTCGGTAAAGGACTGAATGATGGTGTTTTTGCGGGAACTGTGAACATTAGTGGTTCGATTACCGTCGAAATTACAAAACCGAGCAGTGAAACATTATTTCAAAAAATTATTACCTTAGTTCAAAATGCCGAAAGTCAAAAATCCCCTTCTCAACAATTTATTGATCGTTTTGAAGGCACATATGTAAAACTGGTATTGGCGATTGTTTCATTGATGTTATTTTTGCCACATTATATTTTCGGATGGAGTTGGAATGAAACATTTTACCGGGCAATGGTATTGTTGGTGGTTGCCTCTCCATGTGCTGTCGTTGCATCGATTATGCCGGCAACATTATCGGCCATTTCAAATGGTGCCAGAAAAGGGATTTTGTTTAAAGGTGGTTCACACTTGGAAAGTTTAGGAAATTTACGAGCTATCGCTTTTGATAAAACAGGGACATTAACGCAAGGAAAACCGGAAGTGAGCCAATATCTTGTGAAGCCGAATTTGGAGGATGAAAAGCAAAAGATTTTGCAAATTGTTGCTGCCATTGAAAAACACTCAAATCATCCGTTAGCCCAAGCTATCATCCGCTTTGCCACAACAAAAAATCAAAATGTACCATTTGAGCTTGACTCGATAGAAGACGTTAGCGGATGGGGAGTAAAAGCCTTCTTCAATGGTGAAACTTGGAAAATCGGGAAACGGGCCTTTATGGATGGAAATATTGAAGAAGTCATTGATGAAAAGCAAAGATCTTTCCTGGAAGAACAAGGGAATACAATCGTCTATATTGAAAAAGATCAACAAGTCGTCGCTGCTTTTGCATTGAAAGATATTGTGCGAGAAGAATCAAAACAGGCGATCACCAATTTGCAAGCTTTGGGAATTGAACCGATCATGTTAACCGGTGATAATGCCAATACCGCAAATGCCATTGCAAGTGAGGTAGGTATCATTCATTATATTTATGAATGTCTTCCGGAAAATAAAGCCAACGAAATACGCGCAATTAAAGAAAAATATGGATTAACCGCAATGGTCGGTGACGGGATCAATGATGCACCTGCTTTAGCCACTGCTGATATCGGAATGGCAATGGGAGAAGGAACGGATGCTGCACTGGAAACCGCCGATGTTGTCTTAATGAAAAATGATTTAACGAAAATTTCTCAAGCGATCCATTTATCTAAACGAATGAACCGCATTATTAAACAAAATCTCGTCTTTTCAATCAGTGTCATTATTTTATTAGTCATGTCCAATTTTTTCCAATCAATTGACCTGCCACTAGGAGTTATTGGGCATGAAGGCAGTACAATATTAGTCATTCTTAATGGATTAAGACTTTTAAAATAAGTAGGTTTTTTTATTCCTTCTAATGGTTAGTCGAGCCAATCGGACACTTATCTTCCTCCTTTAGCTTAAGTTTCAGGAGGAAGATTTAGTGACCGCTTAAAGCAGGGCACTGATGGTTTGCTGAACCTCGGAATTTTGCAGCCCCTACCTTCTTTATAAATTCGAAAATCCGAGGTAGGAAAGTTACTGCCCGTTAAGATGAGGCTCATCAGTGGGGCACCTATCCCCCTACGAACATAAGCTAATTCGTCATGTCCTTATGAAACCAATGTCGTACCCTCGTAAACAAATCAGACGCAGTTCCTAATTTTTTAAAAACTGCTTGTCATTTATCCATTTTTTCACTTGCAATTTTTTCGTTTATACTCCTCATTTAATCCATTTATTTCTCCGCCGATAATCAACACTGCACCGGTTATATAAAACCAGATCATCAACACGATAATAACCCCGAGACTGCCATACATAAACGTATAATTTCCAAAATTGTTCACATAAAAGGAGAACCCCAATGAAGCCAGTATCCACCCTATCGTTGAAAAAACAGCTCCGGGAACCACTGTTGCACATTTCATTTTCCGGTTGGGTGTCAGAAAATAAACTGCACTGAAAACAATAAAAAGAATTACAGAACTAAGACTAAAACGAATCGTGTTCCATGTGTCGATAAACTGATCCGTATAGCCAAATTTTGAAGATATATAGATCCCGATATGTTTCCCAAAAACCGGTAATAGAAGAGCAATAATAAATACTGCAATCATAACGATCGTTAGCAGAACAGACAATCCGCGGACAATGAAAAATGGCCGGTCATCATCAATTTCATACGCCAGATTCATCGCCCGAATAATGGCATTCATTCCATTCGAAGCAGCCCAAAGTGTTGCAATAATACCAAATGATAAAATCCCGCCATTATGCTTTTCCAATAATGTATCCAATGTGGAGTCTATAAAAGTTATTGTTTCGCCTGGAGCAAAGTCACTAATAAAATACATAATATCCTCGGTTTTAAGCGGTAAATAGGGTAGTAAGGAAAACATCGTAATTAATAATGGAAATAGCGATAATAGAAAAAAATAAGCCAGTTGCGCCGAATACCCGAGAGAGTCGTGCCTTATAATTCTTCTATATAAATCCAACACCCAATTTATACTCTTTTTTATATTAATCATCGTATCACCTGTTCATTTTGGAACATCCAGCAATTTAAGAAAACTTACATCCTTCATTTGAGGTTTTTTTTATGAAAAAACATCGGCAAAACCCGGTAATGCTGTTTTCTATCATTGGTTTTCATTATTCGAATTTGCCTTTTCATACTCTTTACTTTCCTGTTCATCCGTAAATGTTTTTACTGTTTGCAGACTAAGTTCTTTTATTTCCGAAGCTTTTTCGGTAAGAAATTGGATATCACGATTAAATTGCTGAATAGAATTTCGAACTTGATCAAATTTTCCTTGGATTTCATCAATCGTTTTCCGCGGGTTTAAAATGACTCCCTTTATTTGTCTCGCCTTTTGTTTTCCTTCACTCAAAGCCTGTTGCCGAACCTCTTTATCGAATAAAGTGATCACACCACCGATTAACGCACCGTATATTATGCCCTTCACAAATTTATTATTCATCATGTCCCCCTCTTTCAGCCAATATAATTTTGGAAACGATAAAAGAGTAATTTTCTATTAATTATACTACAAACCATGCTCAGCCTTTATTTTTTCCAATAATGCCCGACATCCCATTGTTACCAAATGATATACTTGTTCAAAATTTCCTGTGTAGTAAGGATCCGGCACATTATTTTCATCCGCATCCGGAACAAAATCCATTAATTTTGCCACATAAGCCTTTGGATGTTCTTTTCGCAAACGTTGGATCCCTGAAAGATTGTCATTATCCATGGCAATAATATAATCAAACTTGTCTAAATCATCTGCTTCAATTTTCCTGGCAATTAGTCCTTCCCCGGAAATATTATATTTCTTTAAAATTTTTCTTGTACCGTGATGCGGACCTTCCCCAATATGCCAACCGCCAAGACCCGCCGAATCAATGAAAAATTTGTCACCAAGCCCCTCTTTATTTACGTAATCACGGAACACCGCTTCGGCCATCGGTGAACGACAAATGTTTCCAAGACAAACAAATAATACCCGTATCAAATTAATCACCTCATTTAAATCATCTACGGAGTCTGTCCGACGAATTTTTAACTTATGTTTATGAGTAGCTAACATGTTTTTGTGGACAGACTGACAAGACCTTACACTTTGCATTATAACAAAAAATCATTTCAACTGAACATCAGCTATGCTATGATTAACAATATCATTATTTTTTATCATTTTACATATAAATGAGCGAATGAAATCAAAAATCTGTAAGGGATCAAATCGGTATCCTCATTGAAGTATAGGAACATAAGCTAAATGCTTCATGTCCTTGTGGGACCAACATTGTGCAAATTGACGCACCCATTTTGGTGGGAGTCTTTGACTTACCTACTAAGTATGAGATAAATTTTTGACAAGGGGGATAAGAATGGATTTATCAGTCAAAAGTAAGGAAAATATGGTGTATATGGTTGATAAAATATCGGAAAAATTAAATTTTATCAATACTGGTATAATGAAAGCCAGCCAATTTGACGAGGAAAAATACGAAGAACTTTTCGATATTTATCAACTTGTCATTAAGCGAGACCGTTTTTCACCAAACGAAAGACAAGCTATTGCTGAAGAGCTGGGATCCTTGCGAAAAAAATGAATAATAAGTAAAACAACCCTCATTTGTACGGAGGGTTTTCTTCATTAATAGGCGATAAGCTAATCTAAAGGTTCGGAAACTGGGGTTTCTTCATTATAAATGGTAAACTAAAGGGGATTAAAGCAAGCGCATCCGCATTGTGGCCAAGGTTTGTTCACTATAAATGGCGAACTAAAAAATAGGCTGTTTATTAAAAAACGATAAGGGTGGGAGTCGGATGGATTTATTTTGGCGAATTGCAGAAGAAAAAATTCAAAAAGCATATCAGGATGGGGAGTTTCGTAATTTAAAAGGGATGGGTAAACCGTTAAATTTGAAAGATGATTCAGGAATTCCTAAGGATTTGAGGATGGCATACCATATATTAGAGAATGCTGGTTTTAGTCCGGAAGAAGCCGAATTGAAGAAGGAAATTATGACCACCCAAGATTTATTGAAAAATTGTTTGAATGATGAAGAAAGGAAACAATTTGAGCAAGCATTATCAAAAAAATTATTACAATACAATTCGTTGCTGGCAAAGAAAAGAATCCGTACCAATTCATCTGTTTTTAAAAATTATCAAAGGAAACTTGAAGACCGGCTTTTAAAATGAAATTAGATAATTTTTTGGTATACTAGAACAATCAATGGAGAAAGAGTACAATAGAATATTGAAGGCAAATTTTTTAGTATTTGAAGGCGGTGTAGAAATGATTGTTTTAAAATCAAAACGTGAAATTGAAAATATGAGGGAGGCAGGTAAAATTCTTGCTTCTTGCCATAAAGAAATTGCAAAAATGATTGAACCGGGCGTAACTTCCTGGGATATTGAAGTGTTTGTAGATGAGTATTTAAAAAAACAAGGCGCAACACCGGAGCAAAAAGGTTATCACGGGTATAAGTATGCCACATGTGCAAGTATCAATGATGAAATTTGTCATGGATTTCCAAGAAAAACCCCATTAAAAAACGGCGATATTGTGACAATTGATATGGTTGTTAATTTAAACGGTGCTTTGGCCGATTCCGCTTGGTCATATGGTGTCGGTGAAATTTCCGAATTGAACAAAAAGTTACTGGAAGTTGCAAAAAAGGCATTATATTTAGGCATCGAAAAAGCAGTACCTAGTAACCGAATCGGTGATATTGGTCATGCAATTCAAACATATGTGGAAAAAGAAGGGTTTTCCGTTGTCCGTGAATTTATTGGACACGGTATTGGACCATCGATGCATGAAAAACCGGATGTTCCCCATTTTGGTTTACCGGGAAAAGGGCCGAGAATTAAAGAAGGGATGGTATTCACCATCGAGCCAATGGTCAATGTTGGGAAATATTTATCAAAAATGGATGCAAATGGTTGGACAGCCCGGACAATCGATGGAAAAAACTCGGCTCAATATGAACATACCATTGCGATTACCAAAGAGGGTACGTTGATTTTAACAGACCAAGATAATCTAGATTGATAATCATTAACTGTGGTGTCAGGGTGTTGGCGGGATCTTTCTCGACAAGAATTTTTGGGCGGGATGAACCTATTTTTTACCGATGAGACTTACTCTCGCCGACAATTTTGTGTGAGGAACTTTTTTTAGCGACGAGACCTTTTCTCGTCGTCGTTTTTGCGCGGGAAACTCCTTTTTTTGGCGACGAGACCTTTTCTCGTCGTCATTTTTGGCAGGAAACTCCCTTTTTTGGCGACGAGACTCTTTCTCGTCACCATTTTGAGGCGAAAATCGCTCGTTTTTAGCGACGAGACCTTTTCTCGTCGTCGTTTTTGCGCGGGAAACTCCTTTTTTTTGGCGACGAGACCTTTTCTCGTCGTCGTTTTTGCGCGAGAAACTCCTTTTTTTGGCGACGAGACCTTTTCTCGTCGTCATTTTGAGCCGAGAAACCCCTTTTTTTGGCGACGAGACCTCTTCTCGTCGTCATTTTTGACCGGAAAACTCCCTTTTTTGGCGACGAAACCCTTTCTCGTCGTCGTTTTGAGGCGGGAAACTCCTTTTTTTGGCGACGAGACCCTTTCTCGTCGTCGTTTTTGGGCCGGAAACTTCATTTTTTGGCGACGAGACCCTTTCTCGTCACCATTTTGAGGCGAAAATCGCTCGTTTTTAGCGACGAGACCCTTTCTCGTCGTCATTTTTGGGCAGGAAACTTCATTTTTTAGCGACGAGACCCTTTCTCGTCGTCACTTTTGGGCAGGAAACTCCCTTTTTTGGCGACGAGACCTCTTCTCGTCGTCACTTTTGGGCAGGAAACTCCCTTTTTTGGCGACGAGACCCTTTCTCGTCGTCGTTTTTGGGCCGGAAACTTCATTTTTTGGCGACGAGACCCTTTCTCGTCGTCGTTTTGAGGCGCGAAACTCCCTTTTTTGGCGACGAGACTCTTTCTCGTCGTCGTTTTGAGGCGCGAAACTCCTTTTTTTGGCGACGAGACCCCATCTCACAGTCATAAAGAAAACTCGGCGATTGCTGAGCCTTTAGGCGAGAGCAGAGCCGTAGTTCACCGAAAAAATATAAAATTTTTTGGGCTGCGATGTATTCCAGTGAAGTTTTCCTTATGCACTTATACTTAATTCTTAAAATTTTCAACTACGTCGAAGTCGCTTCTTTGCTGGAAATTTATACTTCTTAACGTACAAAAAAGGCTCCCCGACCGGAGAACCCTTTTCGTATTAACTATATTTAATGACTGGAACTAGGTTGTCCCCATTTTTTATTGCTTAAGTAACCTAATAATAACACAACAGCTGTGACCACAATCGCAAAAATACGAGTAAGCACACCTTGCTCAATATTTAACAAATCTGCAATCCGTTCATCACCTGTAATCATATTACTAGCTGTCCAGGCTAATATCGCCGAACCAATATATGGTACAATGGAGAACCTTTCCATCAAACGAACAATTAATTTTGAGCCAAAAACCATAATTGGGATACTAACAAGAACCCCTAAGAAAATCAGTAAAATATGACCACCTGAAGCACCGGCGATTGCTACGACATTATCCAAACTCATAACCGCATCGGCCATGATGATTGTCCAAATCGCTTGCAATGTTGAGTCTTTTGCTTTTACATCTTTGCTATCATCGTGATTCACTAATACTTTGTAAGAAATCCACAGTAATAAAAGACCGCCGAAGAAATGTACATAGGGTATCCCCAACAGGACGGCAATAACACTGGCGAATAACACCCGCAAAACGACTGCCCCGGCTGTCCCCCATAAAATTGCCACATTTCTCTTTTTCTTTGGTAATCTTCTTGTGGCCATAGCGATGACAACAGCATTATCTCCGGAAAGAATAATATCGATCGCAATGATTTTTAATACAACAACTACAGTCGCTAATGACCAAGCAAGTTCCAACATCAATCCTTCTCTCTACCATATTTTAAAATAAACCATTGTCAAAAATTCTTTCAAGAACAACAATAAAAATCATGAAAATGACACTAAAATTATTCTATCTCTATTTTTTTTATCCATCAACAATAAAGTTTTTCATCATACGAATCGAATTTACTCTTAATGTCTCACATATCTTTATCTGTATGCAACTACCAAGTTAACAATTTTTGGCGCAAATAATGAAAAATATTTGTTACACATAAGAAAAGCACAAAATACTGCTTTCACAAGTATATGTATCTCCATGCAGTAACCAAGTTAACAATTTTTGGGGCCTACAATATGAAAATTTATCAGCTAATTTGTATTCTTAACCCCAAAGGCGCTAAATACAGCTTTCATATCCTTGTGGAGCGAGACAATAAAATTTAACCAGTGTTTCTATACGATAAATAAAGGGAAGATGCTACCTATCCCTCAATGTGGAATGAACATCTCCCCTTTTCTTAGTGACAAAGGTGATATACCAATTTTTTTACAAATCGTAAAATAATGCAACAACATTAAAAGAACCGCTCCCATATTCATTCCGACGATGATCCCATCCATGACAAAATGCTCATTTGAACCAAGAAAATAAATCATCAAAAAAGAAATAATCGTCGTCCATATATTATGTAAAAATGCATCTTTAACCAAGTTCATTCCAATCAAAAACGCTTGAAATGGAATGGTATAATAATGAAGAAAAAAATAAGGCAACATTAGCTGAAAAAAATAGGATGCTGTTGCTGAATTCACAAATATTCCCGTTAACTCATCGGCAAAATTGTAGAAGCCTATAGTGACAGGAATCCCATATAAAGAAGTCAATAAAATAACACGCTTCAACAATTGCAGTAATTGTTCATGGTTGTGACTGGCAAATGCTTGTGAAACATTCGGGATCAAAACGGTCATTAATGAATGGGCAATAAAGGCCGGAAAAAAGCCGATCGTCATCGCAACACCTGAAATTAACCCAAAATTTTCCGTCGCTTCTCCCATTGATAAACCGGCAGCAACTAAAGTATACTTAATCAAGAACGGTTGGATGGCATGGGTCAAAGAATGGAATATTCTCATGGCAGTTGTTGGCACGGAAACTTCCATTAAACTTTTCGCCAGTTGACTCTTAGGGATATTTACGGCTGGTCGGTTTTTTAAATACCTTAGCTGCAAAACATAAGCACTGATCAAATAAATAAAAACAAGCAGCTCGCCGCCAATTAATGAAAATAACGCAATCAAAATAGCAACTTCAAGCTGAAAATCAAACATTTGATATATAAATACAAGGATAAAAAGTTGTGTACTTCTTTTCAGCAAATTCGAAACAGCAACTTGTCCCATTTTTTGAATACCGACAAAATAACCCCGGGCAATGGAAGAAATCGATACAATCGGGACTAATAGCAAAATAACCCAGCGAATCAACGGGTGGATCTCACTAAAAATCGGGAAAATCATAAAAATTAGTATCGAAACCGTTAATAAAATTGAAATGAAAATTATTGTCAGTTTCATAGCATATTTTAACATGGTCAAATGATATAGTTCTTCTTTTTCAGCGATAAATTTTGAAATGGAAATTGGCAACTCCATGCTTGCAATGATCATGACAAGTCCAATTAATGGAATAATTGTCATGTATTGACCCACACCATATTCACCTAATTCTTTTGTTATCGTTAAATTAATTAAAAATTCAATACACTCACTTATAAAAGCTGTTGCTGCCAATAAAATGGTTCCTTTAAAAAAATTACTCATAAATAACTCCTTTGTGTCTCAATTGATTTTTTCTGCATGATATTAGCCGCTTTAACAGGCAGTAAGACCCCCGCCTCAAGATTAGGAGTTTACGAGAAAATATATGGGGGAATGAACTACCCGTTAAGGTCCGATTGGTAACTAACCATCAGAGGGGATAAAGAAAACCCCCATCACTTTGTTTCGATTACCGAAAACATATAGGATATTATATTTCTATGAGACAAGTTCAGAAATTATTAAATGAATTTTAGTAATACAGTTCAGCACTATCTTATTTTAAATATATAATACAAACATGCATTCTATTATTTTTCAAGATTTTCTTAGTAAATGTGAATTTTATGTGAAAATCAGTGTAAAACTAACTTTTATCACATTTTTGTAAAAAAAAATTGCTTTGAAATTAGTTATGAAAGTGCTATTATATTCATAGAAAGATTGTTCACTACAAAAATATTTCAAAACTGTATCAGTAACAACATTTTACCTGTTATATATTTTTTTAAACAAACATGTGAAATAGTGAACAAATTATATTAATATAATTTTAGGAGGCATGAGAAATGACTCAATATTGGGAAGGCTTTAAACCTGGTAAATGGCAAGAAGAAGTTGACGTGCGTGATTTCATTATTAAAAACTTTACTCCTTACACCGGTGATGAAAGTTTCTTGGAAGGTCCGACTGAATCAACAAAACAACTTTGGGATCAAGTTATGGAATTATCGAAAAAAGAACGGGAAGCTGGCGGTGTATTAGACGCTGATACGAAAATTGTATCAACTATTACATCTCATGGTCCAGGGTATTTAAATAAAGACCTTGAACAAATCGTCGGTTTCCAAACTGACAAACCTTTCAAACGTTCATTAATGCCGTTTGGCGGTATCCGCATGGCAAAACAAGCATTGGAAGCATACGGTTTTGAACTTGACAAAGAAATTGAACATATTTTCACTGACTGGCGGAAAACTCATAACCAAGGTGTATTCGATGCATACACGCCGGAAATGAGAGCTGCTCGTCATGCCGGAGTTATTACCGGTCTTCCGGATGCATATGGCCGTGGTCGGATTATCGGTGACTATCGTCGCGTTGCCTTATACGGTGTCGATTTCCTAATTGAACAAAAACAAAACGAATTAAATTATATCGGCGACCGTACAATGACTGACGATGTTATTCGTGAACGGGAAGAATACTCAGAACAAATTCGTGCTTTAAAAGAATTAAAACAAATGGCATTAGCTTACGGTTATGATATCAGTAAACCGGCTACCAATGCAAAAGAAGCGATTCAATGGTTATATTTTGCTTATCTTGCAGCCATTAAAGAACAAAACGGTGCAGCAATGAGCCTTGGTCGTACTTCCACTTTCTTAGATATTTACATTGAAAGAGACATAAAAAATGGTACATTAACCGAAAAAGAAGCTCAAGAATTAGTTGACCATTTTATCATGAAACTGCGTCTTGTAAAATTTGCTCGTACACCTGAATACAATGAATTATATTCCGGTGACCCGACTTGGGTAACTGAATCCATCGGCGGTATTGCCCTTGACGGTCGTCCAATGGTAACAAAAACTTCATTCCGTTACCTGCACACTTTGGATAACTTAGGACCGGCTCCGGAACCGAACTTAACGATTCTTTGGTCAACAAAATTACCGGAAAACTTCAAGAAATATGCAGCAAAAATGTCGATTAAATCGAGTGCCATTCAATATGAAAACGATGATATGATGCGTGAAATCTACGGTGACGACTACGGTATTGCCTGCTGTGTATCTGCAATGAGAATCGGTAAACAAATGCAATTCTTCGGTGCCCGGGTTAACGTTGCAAAAGCTCTTCTTTATGCAATCAACGGTGGTGTCGATGAACGTATAAAAACTCAAGTTGGACCGAAATTTGCGCCAATCACTTCTGAATATCTGGATTATGATGAAGTAATGGATAAATTCGATACCATGCTTGACTGGTTATGTGAGCTTTATGTAAATACATTAAACGTTATTCACTACATGCATGACAAATACAGTTATGAACGTTTAGAAATGGCCTTACATGACCGTGAAATTTTACGGACAATGGCTTGCGGGATTGCCGGACTCTCTGTCTGTGCTGACTCGTTAAGTGCAATTAAATATGCAAAAGTAAAAACAATCCGCGACGAAAACGGGCTTGCAGTTGATTATGAAATCGAAGGCGACTTCCCTAAATATGGGAACAACGATGATCGCGTTGACCAAATTGCTGTATGGATTGTTAAAGAAGTGATGAGAAAGATTCGTAAACATCACACTTACCGGAATGCTGTTCCAACACAATCTGTCTTAACGATTACTTCAAACGTTGTATACGGTAAGAAAACCGGGAACACTCCTGATGGTCGTGAAGCCGGTAAACCATTTGCACCGGGAGCAAACCCAATGCATGGTCGTGATACAAAAGGTGCCCTTGCTTCCTTAACATCTGTTGCAAAATTACCTTATGAAGATGCTCTTGATGGTATTTCAAATACATTCACCATCACACCAAAAGCACTTGGTCGTGAAGATGAATCTCAAGTAAGTAACTTAGTCGGTATGCTGGACGGTTATATGACAAAACGTGGTCACCACATAAACGTTAACGTCTTGAACCGTGAAACCTTACTAGACGCTATGGATCATCCGGAAAAATATCCACAATTAACCATTCGTGTATCCGGATATGCCGTTAACTTTATAAAATTAACTCGTGAACAACAAATCGATGTCATAAATCGTACGTTCCACGAATCGATGTAGACAGAAAAGCGAAGGCGACTGTTTTGAAACTGATAAACTGGACTGCCCCCGTAACGAGATAAAGGAATCACGGCTTGAATAAGCCGATGATGACTTATCGACGTGAAGGGGCGGGAAGTTTAGCAGTTTCTAGGAGCCGGAGCTAGACAAATTAAGAGACGGAGAAGCCATCTAATCAGCTTCTCCTCCCCTTTAAAAAGCAAGGAGGATGCAAAATGGTAACAGGTCGGATTCATTCTGTTGAATCATTTGGTGCAGTAGACGGACCCGGGTTACGATATGTTGTTTTTACCCAAGGTTGCCTACTGAGATGCCAATATTGTCACAATGCGGATACTTGGAAAATCGGGAATGGCAAAGAAATGACCGTTCAAGAAATTATGGACGATGTATTATCCTATTTACCATTCTTTGAAGCAAGCGGCGGTGGTATTACAGTCAGCGGCGGTGAACCACTTTTACAAATGGATTTTTTAATTGAACTTTTCAAGGAATGCAAGAAACACGGCATTCACACAACGATTGACAGTTCAGGCGGACCATTTAACCGTCGCCCGAATTTTATGGAAAAACTTGATGAACTTTTGCAATATACGGATTTAATTTTGCTTGATTTAAAGCATATCGATAGTGAGAAACATAAGTTTATCACAGGTATGACAAATGAACATATTCTCGACTTTGCCCAATATTTATCTGAAAAAAATATACCTGTCTGGATCCGTCATGTTTTGGTACCAACATTGAGCGACTTTGACGAAGACCTGTTGCGCCTTGCCAATTTTATCAAAACACTGAATAATGTTGAAAAAATTGAAGTATTGCCATATCACAAACTAGGTGTTTATAAATGGGAAAGCCTAGGATTGGAATATAAATTAAAAGATGTTGAACCACCTTCCCAAGAACGAGTAGAAAATGCAAAAAGAATTTTAAACGCAGCTTTAGCACATGCGTAATCCTTCCCCTTTTATATATAGATGACTCATTAAAAAAGCAGGTATCCCCCGCCTGCTTTCTTAGTTTTTACAAAAACTTTCCACAGCATATTCCTGAACAATCATGACCATATTAAAGTACTTTTGAAATTAGGTAAATACACCTTTTTCCTTTTAAAAGAATACAATACAGAAATTCATGTAAAGGGATGAGGAGTATGGCGGTTTCATTTCCTGTGTCAATTAAAACAGAAAAGGTTCAGGGCGGGCCGGACATCGTTGTTTATTATCCGGTTGTGTATCATCTCAAGAATAAACAAGCGGAGCATTTAATGAACCGTGCGATAGTAAACGCAACACAACAATTAATAAACACATTATTTGGCGACATACCGACAACATTAATAAGCATGCTCGGAACCTATGAAATCAAAAATAACCAGCGCGATGTGTTAAGCCTAAGCCTTGCTAATTACGGTTATCATGATCACGCTGCCCACGGGATGACTTATATCAAGTCTTTAACCTTTGATTCAAAAACCGGCCAGCAGTATCAGTTAGCCGACTTATTTAAACCGGGGAGTGCTTATGTCGGGCGGTTATCCCGGTTAATTAAAGAACAAATTGCTAAGCGGGACATCTTTTTACTGGACGATTTTAAACAGATTCGTCCTAATCAAGATTTTTATATAGCTGATAAAGCACTGGTAATTTATTTTCAACTTTATGAGATTACCCCATATGCTTTTGGTTTTCCGATGTTCCCAATTTCTGTATATGATTTGATGGAGGTAATTAATGAAGAAGGACCATTAGGGAAAATGGCGGTGAACAATTGAGTCTTAATTTTACTTTCAAGCCAGCTGCGAGTAAGGGTTGTTTCCTCTTCTCTAATCTCCCTTAGCAAAAAATCCATGAGATCTGTAATGGTTGATCACATTTGCGAGAGCCTCTTCTCTGATCTTCTTTACCAAAAATCCCCAGGAGAGCTGTAAGGGGGATTACATTTACGAGATCCCCTTCTCTATAACCTTCCTTACGCAATAAAAAGTCTCAAGGAGGAAGTAAGGGTTGAGAGAGACTCTTCACTGATCCTCCCTACCAAAAATTTCCAAGAGAAATGTAAGGGTTGATTTTCGTTTGCGAGCGCCCCTTTCTCCTCGGCATTTTGCCTATTCTTACAAAACTCGCGATGAGTCGGCCTTTCTTCTATTTAAACCAGCCCTTTTCCTTAAATTTGGTAATGGCTTCAATGCGGTTACTCACATGTAATTTATCAAGAATGACCGATACATAATTTCGGACGGTTCCTGTTGTGAGAAATAGTGTTTTGGCAATTTCCTGCGTATTTTTCCCTTCTGCAATCAACTTGATGACCTGTTCTTCCCGGGCTGTTAGCGGATTTACTTCACTATAGGCAAGTTCAACCAGCTCCGGATCATAAACCTTTCGTCCATCCATAATCACCCGAATCATATTCGCCAATTCCTCGCTGGGACTGTCCTTTAATAAATAGCCGCTGACACCCGCTGCTCTTGCCCTTTCAAAATAACCTGCCCGAGCAAATGTTGTTAAAATAATTACTTTGCAAGGATCCGTTTTTAATTGCTCTGCTGCCTCCAAACCGTTCATAACCGGCATTTCAATATCCATAATACAAACATCCGGCTTGTGTTCCTTTACCAGCTTTAATACTTCTTCCCCATTTCTGGCCATCCCAACAACCTGCATATCTTCTTCCAAATCGAGCAGAGAACCGAGCGCCCCCAATAACAACCGTTGATCCTCTGCTATGACAATCCGTATCATAATACCTCCCCCTTATGAAAAAGCGGAACCCAAATCTTCAAATTAGTTCCATTTGAACGATCAATTGCTAAATTTCCGTTGACAAACTCTAGTCTCTCCCTCATCCCTCGAAGACCATGACCTTTTATGGAATCGAGTTGATCCGGAATGCCCACCCCGTTATCCCGGATGTGAATCGATACTTCACTTGGCGAATGGATAATTTGTACCTCACAGACGGTTGCATTACTATGTTTTACCACATTTGTCACAGCTTCCTTTAAACACATACTCAGCACATGTTCAACAAATAAAGGTGTAGATGGAAGTTCCGGATTCCCAATTAACTTAAACTCCATCTCTGCCGACTCAATCATCTGTTGGGTCTGTAACACTTCTTCTTTCAACCTTATCCGTTTCATCATGGAAACCATGTCACGAACTTCCTTTAGGGCTGTCCTTGCCGTTTGATGAATATCATAAATTTCCCTTTTTACTCGATTGGGATCTTTATCCAGCAGCTTCCCGGCTAAATCACTCTTTAAACCGATCAGTGACAGCTTTTGACCAAGAGTGTCATGGAGATCACGGGCTATCCGTTCACGTTCCTCAATTACCATCAACTGAGAGATCCGTAGATTCGCATCCGCCAGCTCTTGTTCCAGTTGTTCGCGTTTGTTCCGATTATACATAATGAACGGTAACAATATGACTCCTGTTACACTGATTACAATAAATGGCAACTGTGAGAAAAAAATTTGCTTTTGAATAAAAAAGCCGGCAACGACCGAACCGATTGTTGTTACAAGATTGATAATGTACAAGGTAATAAACCCGGCTTTCCCTTGAATATTTCCAATGAAAAATGCCAGAAACAGTGAAAAATACACATAACCAAAATATAAAGTCAACAAAGTACTTAATATGATTTCTACCGCTACAGAAACATAAACCGTCCAGCCCTTTTTTATAAAAGCGAGTCTGTATACGGCAAAAAATAACATAATCATGATAATCCCAATCACAATTTCAGTGGGCGTGGATGAAACGATAACAAAATAAAATGGCAGAAGACAAAAGATGATCCACGCATAAATACTAATTCCGGTATTTTTTGAAAATATTTGATACCATTTTTGCATCGGTCTTTCCCCTTGTATACAGACTTTTTAGTAAGTATATCAAAAAACCCTTCTCGAATTAAATGGAAGGGCATTTTAAAGGGACATTTTTTTATACGTTCCGGCTAGGATGTAAATTCGACGTAGCGGGAAATTTTAAGAATTAAGGATACGTGTAAATCGGCTCTGCCTTCGCATAAAGGCTCGTCACTCACCAAGTTTTCTTTACTTTTCTTGAATGTTCGGTCTTCCGATACCCAAATGTAAACGGGCTCCTGTTGTTTTTTTTCGTTCTTTATATTCTTTAAAACTTAAGAAGGACATGGTCTCTTGATCATATAAACGAAAGCGAATCGATTTTAGACTTGTTGCCAAAGTAATGGTTGTTGCTTTTTGCAATGGCGGTGTTGATTCATGTGCCTCTTCTAAGTGATAGTTCGGTATTCTTGGAGCTAAATGGTGAACATGGTGGTAGCCGATACTTCCTGTTATCCATTCCAAAACTTTCGGAAGCTTGTAATATGAACTCCCTTCGACTGCGGCTTTTACGTAATCCCATTCTTCTTCATTTTCGAAATAAGAATCCTCAAAGGTATGTTGGACATAAAATAGCCAAATACCGAGTACACCGGCGATATACATAATAGGCACTTGAACAATTAAAAATGATTGCCAGCCGATCGCCCAAATTAACAACACATAAATGGCAACAATGGAAACATTAATTAAATACGTATTCCACCGTTCCTTCCGTTTTGCGCCTTTCCGATTAAACCGGTTCGATATGAAGAAAAGATATAGCGGGCCTAGCCCAAATAATATAAACGGATTTCGGTAAAGTCTATATCCCAACTTTTTCCAAAATGATGCTTCGGTATATTCTTGCACCGTCATGACCCAAACATCACCTGTGCCCCGTTTATCTAAATTGCTGCTTGTTGCATGGTGGATGGCATGATCTCGTTTCCATTTTTCAAAGGGAAAGTGTGTAATAATTCCGGTAATCGTCCCAACAACTCGGTTTGCTTTACCGTTTTTAAAAAATGACATATGTGTACAATCGTGGAAAATGATAAAAATCCGGACAACAAAGCCTGCCGCAATGACAGAAAAACATAAAGACAGCCAAATGGAAATCGCCAAACTTTGATAGGCAAGAATCCAAAGCAGAAGAAAGGGAACGATTGAATTAATGATTTGTAACACACTCTTTCTCGTTTCAGACTTTGCAAAAGGGGCAACACTCTTTTTCAATTGTACCTGTTTTTCTTTATCCTTGCTCATATTTTCCTCCTAAAATAATGATTCTTTAATTTTCTATTTTAGAAGGAAAACTTTGTCTTTATTAGTCATAAACGTCAAGAGATGAGTATGATAAATGTCATATGTTTTGGTTTTTCATTATGAAAAATGGTTGCACGAGACGCCTATTTTTCAAAAAAACTAAGGCTCAAACTGCAATACATTGTGTCTTCATACGATATTTGGTGCAAATCTTTCCATAAAACCTTTTTGGATTCTAAGCAAAAATCAATATAAAAACTTTGCGATTAGACTAGCCTCAATTTGCAACGTCCCCGGCTCAATCGGTGTGCTGGCCCCGGCAACTTTTTCCAGGGTAAAAGTTTGATAAGGGACAGGGACCACACCTTGCCTTGTCTCCGTAATTTCAATTGGAATCGGTTGAAAAACAACACCCAACCCATTTGTGATTGTTCTCGCCTTCGCATGCGCATCTGATAGTGCCAACGTCAAAGCCTCATGATATTTTGCCGACCGATTCGATGTATCAAAGCGAATATTAAAAATAATATTTGCCCCTTGTGCCACCGCTGTATCGACAACAAGCCCGATTTGACCGATGTTTTCGACCCGAACTTCCAATAAATACCGAACTTCATAGGCACGAAAAATCTGCTTTCCATCGACAAAATCATAAACATTGTCAATCCGGTATTCCACCGTCCGGATATGATTCGGATTGATGCCAAGTGCGAGGAGCGCCTGGATGACATTGTTTGAGGCAACACTATTTTCAGCCTGTGCTGTTTGTAAATTTTTATTTTCTCTCACTATACCAATTGTGATGAATGCCAAATTCGGTTCGACATGCACTTTTCCCTCACCAAAAACAGTAAGCACATTGGCATTTCTCATTGGCAGCCCATTCCGATAATAAACCATCGCCCACACCTCCCTTCCCTTGAAATATATTCGAGCCTCTTACGTTTTGTTAAATTTTCCTGCTACCATAAATAAAATTTTACCGTTATAATGAAAAGGATGTCTATTAAAGAACGGTATGAGTATCAATTTAAAGGAGTGCCTTATGAGTATTTTAAATGTAGAAAAATTAAGTCATGGCTTTGGCGACAGGGCCATTTTTGAAGATGTTTCATTCCGGCTGTTAAAAGGGGAACATATTGGCCTTGTCGGTGCCAATGGAGAAGGTAAATCAACATTTATGAATATTATTACCGGGAAATTGCAGCCGGATGAAGGGAAAATTGAATGGGCAAAACGGGTTCGGGTCGGCTATCTTGACCAACATGCTGTCCTCGAAAAAGGGATGACGATTCGTGATGTGTTAAAAAGTGCATTCCAATATTTATTTGATATGGAAGAAGAAATGAATGCGTTGTTTGCCAAAATGGGGGAAGCCTCACCGGAAGAGCTTGAAGCTTTGCTGGAAGAAACCGGAACAATGCAAGATTTGCTAACCCATAACGATTTTTATTTAATCGATGCAAAAGTGGAAGAAATTGCCCGTGGTCTTGGGTTGACGGATATTGGTCTTGACCGTGATGTTCATGATTTAAGCGGCGGTCAACGGACAAAAGTATTGTTGGCGAAATTGCTGTTGGAAAAACCGGATATTTTATTACTGGACGAGCCGACCAACTTTTTGGACGTTCAGCATATTGAGTGGTTGAAACGGTATTTACAGGAATATGAAAATGCTTTTATCTTAATCTCCCATGATATTCCCTTTTTAAATAGTGTAATCAATTTAATTTATCATATGGAAAATCGGGAACTCACCCGTTATGTCGGCAACTATGATGATTTTTTGCGCGTTTATGAAATGAAAAAGCAACAATTGGAAGCGGCATTCAAAAGACAACAACAGGAAATTGCCGAGTTGAAAGATTTTGTTGCTCGGAATAAAGCCCGTGTTGCAACAAGAAATATGGCGATGTCGAGGCAAAAAAAGCTGGATAAAATGGAAGTGATTGAACTTGCCTCAGAAAAGCCAAAACCTTCCTTCAAGTTTAAAGAAGCTCGTACAGCCGGTCGGGTTATTTTTGAAACAAAGGACTTGGTTATCGGCTACAATGACGATCCGCTTTCCAAACCTTTGAATTTGAAAATGGAACGCGGCCAAAAAATTGCCATTGTCGGGGCGAACGGGATTGGGAAAACGACCTTGTTAAGGAGTATTCTTGGCGAAATTGCCCCGGTGTCAGGTCATGTAGAGTTAGGCGATTATCTTCATATCGGTTATTTTGAGCAAGAAATCAAAACTGCTAATGCCAATACTTGCCTGGATGAAATCTGGAACGAATTCCCCCATATGACTCAATATGAAGTGCGTGCAGCCCTTGCCAAATGCGGTTTGACGACGAAACATATTGAAAGTAAGGTTGATGTGTTAAGCGGTGGTGAAAAAGCGAAAGTCCGTTTATGCAAATTAATTAATAGAGAATCGAATGTCCTTGTCCTCGACGAACCGACGAACCATCTTGACGTTGACGCCAAAGAGGAGTTGAAACGTGCCTTGAAAGAGTACAGAGGCAGCATCCTTCTCATAAGCCATGAACCGGAATTTTACCAAGATATTGTCACGGATGTGTGGAACGGAGAAACGTGGACGACGAAGGTATTATAATGTTTATTTTTAAGGATCTTATTTTGAGGTCCTGGTTTTTATTTGAAACAGTAATCGTTAGTTTGGTTTGAAAATCCTGAATTCGTGGACGATGAAGGTATTTTATCAGGATCTCATTAAGAGGTGATAATTTTTTATTAGAAATCGTGATTGTGATGCTGGTTTGAAAATCCCGAATTCGAGCTATATACTTAAAATGAAACCATAAAAGGAGGGAACATCGTTTGAAATTCGTTGGCTTATCAGGTGCATTAACAGGGCATAAAACTTCACACATGGTTTTTAAGGTACTCCAGTTCGCAAAATTGCAAAATCAAGATATTGAAATAGAATTGATTGATTTAAAGGACTATGATGTGGAATTCATGCGGGGTTATCCACTTTCCTATTATAATGATGACACACAACTAGTTGTAAATAAACTACTAGAGGCGGACTGTATTGTTATTGGAACGCCAGTCTATCAAGCTTCCATTTCCGGTAGTTTAAAAAATTTGTTGGATCTTCTACCTGAGAGAGCTTTTCGGGATAAAATTGTCGGGTTTATTTCAACTGCCGGTTCTGATAAATATTTTCTCGTCGCTGAATATCATTTAAGACCCATTATTCAATTTCTTGGAGGCGTTGTACCTTCCCGAAATGTATTTGTTCCCGACAGTAGTTTTAATGTAGAAAGTGAAATTGATGACGATCTTATTGATAGGAGGATTATGAAATTTTCTGAAGAATTCTTGAAGTTGTCAAAGAAGTAAATGTGTTAGGGGTCTGTGCGATGAACCTCTTTTAGCGTGTGATCATGCATGGACTTGAATAATTCTATCGCTAATCGTACGCTTTATACATGCTATACCGTAGCTAATACCAGTTGTGGCATTCAGTCGGACAGACTCATGGAGCGTTTTTCAGAGGCCGTTTGCCATTCTTCTATGCAAAATTTGCTTTGTCAGCCGGTCTCGATACCAATTTTTCATTACTTTGCACTTAATTTGGTTTTTAGAACCCGTCTCGATGCTAGATTTCGTTTTTTCAACGCTTGATTTTTCACCGACAGCCGTTCTTGCAGTCAATTTTTCATTCTTCAAATCATAATTTGGGATTGAGACCCTTTCTATGAGACAGTTTCGCTTTAATTTTTGATAGTTTTGTCCCATACAATGCGATTCCGACAATCCTATGGGACAGTTTCGCTTACTTTTCCACTTGTTTTGTCCCATAGAGCCCGTCTATGAGACAGTTTCGCTTTAATTTTTGATAGTTTTGTCTCATACAGTGCGATTCCGACAATCCTATGGGACAGTTTCGCTTACTTTTCCACTTGTTTTGTCCCATAGAGCCCGTCTATGAGACAGTTTCGCTTCTATTTTTGATAGTTTTGTCCCATACAATGCGATTCCGACAATCCTATGGGACAGTTTGGCTTTGTTTTCCACTTGTTTTGTCCCATAGAGCCCGTCTATGAGACAGTTTCCCTTCAATTTTTGATAGTTTTGTCTCATAGACAGCTAGTTACGCATATTTATGAAGTTTCCGTCTATTTTGTCCCATATTAGTCAATCCGTTGAACCATTTTCCCAAAATTCCCCATAAATATTGGTCTTGAGAGCTCCCCTCAAGACCATAAAATTAAAGTAGTTTCGATAGGAAATCCTTTGCCCGCTCACTCTTTGGCTCGTTGAAAAATTGATGGGGTTCAGCATCTTCTAAAATGACACCATCATCAATAAAAATAACCCGATCTGCCACTTCTTTCGCGAAATTCATTTCATGGGTGACAATCACCATCGTCATCCCCGTTTCCGCTAAATCCTTAATTACATCCAGTACTTCCTTTACCATTTCCGGATCGAGTGCGGATGTCGGTTCATCAAACAGCATAATTTCCGGCTCCATTGCGAGTGCCCGGGCAATGGCTACCCGCTGTTTTTGACCGCCTGACAACTGGCTTGGATAGCTATCCACCTTGTCACTTAAACCAACTTTTGCCAAAAGATCCTTGGCATTTTTTTCTACTTCCCCTTTCGCTAACTTTTTTACCTTTTGTGGCGCATACGTAACATTTTCTAAAACCGTCATATGCGGGAAGAGATTAAATTGTTGGAAAACCATGCCGATATGTTTTCGAACCTCCAAAATATTCACTTTCGGATCGGTGATTTCTCGATCTTTAATATAAATTTTTCCTTCCGTTGGTTTTTCCAATAAGTTAAGGCAACGTAAAAAAGTGGATTTTCCCGAACCTGATGGCCCGATAATAGCGACGACTTCCCCCTGATGTATGGTTGTGCTAATATTTTTCAAAACCGGGTTTTTCCCGAATACTTTCGTAATTTGTTCCACTTTAATCACTTGCTCTCAACCTCCGTTCCAAGATGCTGCCAAGTTTTGTTAAAATGACAACCATGACCCAGTAGATGAGTCCGGCAACCAGCAGCGGTTCAAAGTTTCGATAAAGCTGGGCGCCAATAATTTGGGCTCGGCGCATTAAGTCTAAATATCCAATCGTTGAGACAACGGCCGATTCCTTTGTTAATGTAATAAATTCATTCATCAAGGCCGGTAAAATATTTTTCACCGCTTGCGGCAAAATAATATTCAACATCATCGGTCGATACGGTATACCAAGGGCTTCCGCCGCTTCCACTTGTCCCTTATCCACTGCCATAATCCCTGCACGAATAATTTCCGAAACATAGGCTGCAGAGTTCAATCCAAATGCTAAAATAGCTGCTAAAAAGGTTGGAATATCGTAACCTGTTAACTGAGGGATCGCATAAAAAATTATCATCAATTGCAAAATTAATGGGGTCCCTCGGAAAATCGATGTATATGCATTGGCAAACCATGTTAAAATCGAATGACGCGTAATTTTACACAAAGCTAACAATGTACCTAAAATTAACCCGATTAAAATCGAAACAAACACAAATTTTAATGTGACCCAAATTCCTTGTAAAAGAAATGGAATATACGGACCTAATTGACTAAAATCTAAATTCATTGACTTAAACCTCACTTCCTCTGCCTGATCCTTGGTTTAGTGTCAAAAAAAATTCTCAGGCATTCACGCACAAAATGTTGTATTTAATTGTTACCTAACTCCCAAAAAATTCCAACATCCAAAATTAATGGCATTCATACAATAAACGGCGTATTTGATTGTCACGTAAGCCCAAAAAATTTCACCATCACAATCATCGGCATTCGCAACTAAATGCTGTTTTTGATTGTCACTCCACCATCGGACATCATCGGCATTCATACAATAAATGTCCTTTGTTATTGTCGCTCCATGATTACACAATTACGTATATCATCATTATATCAACAGAAAATGAGCTTGTTGATTGGTAAAATTTTTTCGGCTCAAACAAACAGAGAATCGGTGGTCATCGCAATTACACGCAAACCACCGATTATTGCTACCCAGTTATTCATTTTATCATAATTTCATAAAAAACTATTCTTTTATTCGATAGCGACTTGGTCTAATTTCCATTTCTCTTTCAGTTCTTTAATTTTTCCTTCTTTTTCAAGTTTATCAAGGGCTTTGTTTACATCATCAACAAGGTCACTGCCTTTAGGGAAGGCAATTGCCATACCCGGAGAGCTAGTTGTCGGGTCATCAAACCCAAATAATCCTTGTTCATCTCGGTAACCAACAGCCACAACACTATCCATATAAACGGCATCCACACGGTTTGATAATAATTCTTGAATGAGCACACCTGCATTATCAACAGGTTTAACTGTAAATCCATATTTTTTACTTAATTCATTGGCACCTTCTTCTTGAATCGTACCAAGTTGCACACCTACCGTTTTCCCTTCCAAACTTTCCAAGCTCTCTATCTTTTTATCCGGAAGCGAGAGAAACATTTCACCGGAACGATGGTATTCTTTGGAAAAATCAACATTCTTTTTCCGCTTTTCTGTTGTACTCATTCCTGCCATGACCATGTCCACACGTTTTGACTGAAGAGCACCAATTAATCCATCAAAATTCATATCTTGAATTTCTAATTTATATCCCAATTCGTCAGCGATTAAATTCGCTAAATCGATGTCAAAACCAACAATATTTCCTTCTTTATCACGTGATTCGAAAGGTTTAAAATCCGCAGAAGTCGCCATTTTTAACACCTTGTCATTTTTAGAAGAGTCGGAACTTGTTTCATTACTCTTACCACAAGCGGCAAGCAGCAAAACAAATGATAGGAACATTACCATTATCTTGAATTGTTTTTTCATTATGCTTATCCCCCATAATTTTTTTAACTTTCCATTTTCTATATACAATATACGTATATTTATAAGTTAGTATGTATATTTATAACACACTTTTCATTATTCAGCAATAGTTTTTTTATTATATTATTTATAAGGGCAGAAAAAAATACCCCGTTTTTTCCGGGGTAATGAGCAGACAAAGATACAATTATCTTTTTATTTTCTCCTCTTTTATCAAACATTTTGCACAAGCATCTTGCAAATCACAAGCGGCACATTTTCCTTTACTGCTGCGTTTAATAAATTTTACAATCGTCCAAACAGCATAACCAAATATAAGCGAACCCAGCAAAATATTAAACATACAAATCAGCTTCTTTCTTCCATATTTAAAGTCCCAATAAATTGCCGCCTTGAAAGATTATGAAAGATATCACATAAGCAATGATAAATGGATAAACCATCGAGAAAATCGTCCATTTCATTGATCCCGTTTCTTTTTTAATCGTTGCGACTGTTGCCAGACAAGGGATGTAGAGTAAGATAAAAACGAGAAAACTATAAGCAGATAACGGTGTATATGAATCGGCCACGACACCTTGCAAAAAAGCGGTTGATGACGTGTGATAAACAATATTTAAAGTAGATACGACCGATTCTTTTGCTAAAAAACCTGTAAGTAATGCGACTGCCGCTTGCCAAGAACCAAATCCAAGGGGGGCAAATACCGGTGCCAAAAACCCACCTAATTCCGCCAACAAACTGTCATCCATCGTAACGTTGAATCCACTACGCCCAACAACTGATAATAACCAGATGACGACGGTTCCTCCAAAAATAAACGTACCTGCTTTTTTTATAAACCCTTTCCCTTTATCCCATGTACTTTTTGCCAATGTTCCAAGATGCGGGACCCGGTATGGAGGAAGTTCGATGACAAACACCGATGCTTCACTTTTTAATATCGTTTTTGAAAATAATTTTGCTAAAACAAGTGCAAGGACAACACCCATTGTATACAAAGACAATACGACAAGGGCTTGATTTTCCCCGAAAAATACCCCGGCAAATAATGCATAGACCGGCAAGCGAGCGGAACATGACATTAATGGGGTGAGTAAAATTGTAATCAAACGCTCTTTTGGTTGCTCGATGGTCCGCGCCGACATAATTCCCGGTACATTGCAGCCAAACCCAATAACCATTGGGATGAATGCTTTTCCGTTTAATCCGATACTCTGCATAATTCGATCCATAACTAAGGATATCCGTGCCATATAACCTGAATCTTCCAATACAGAAATAAAGAAGAAAAGAATAAAAATTTGCGGAACAAAAACAAGCACACCGCCGACACCCGGGACAATTCCATCTAAAATCAAGTTGAATAGAAAAGCCGATGTCCCAAATTTATTCAAAATATTTTCCAGCCAATTTGTAAAAGGTCCCGATAAAAAGGAATCCAACGCATCAGATAACGGTGAACCGATCCAATTAAAAGTAATCATGAACATGAAATATAATAACGTTAGAAAGATGGGCATTCCTAAATATTTATTTGTTGCAAATCGATCAATTTTATCTGTCAAACTTTGGCGAACCTCATTGGTTATAACAATGGAATCATTTAAAACGGTTCGAATAAATTGTTCTCGTTTCTCAAAAATAGCATCCTGCAATGTTTGTCCCGTTGTTTCAAGCAGTTCTTTTTCTGTTTCCGCCAACAATTCCAACAATAGAGCATGATTTAACAATCTTTCCAAATATGTTTTTACTGTATCATTACCCGAATAAAATTGAATGGCCAACCATCGTTTTGAAGGCAATTCGATTGGGCATTCATAAAGTAAATCAACAAGTTTGCTAATTCCTGTTTCAATTATTACCCCGTAGTCCAGTCGAAAAGGTTCTTGAGGTAATTTTTCCTCGTAAGTAATTTTTTCCAGCAATTGATTGCAACCTTTTCCTGTCCGGGCAATGATCGGCTGAATAGCAACGCCCAGTTTGTTTGATAAATTTTTAATGTTAATCTCTATCCCACGGGACTTCGCAACATCAATCATATTCAGGCCAATCATTAGCGGTTTGCCAAATTCCAGCAATTCAATGGTCAAGTGTAAATTTCTTTGGAGCTGGGAGGCATCGACGATATTTATGATAGAAGTAAAGTGATTCCGCAATAAAAACTCCGTGACGACCCGTTCATCCCTTGACAGCGGATTAAGGGAGTACGTTCCCGGTAAGTCGACCAATTTTGCTTGTTTATTTTTTAACAAACCAATTTTTTCCTCGACCGTGACACCACTCCAATTGCCAACATATTCGTAGGAACCTGTCAACTGATTAAAGAGTGATGTTTTTCCAATATTTGGGTTTCCAAACAAGGCGATTTGCATCATTTTTTCTCCACCCGAATGGAATTGGCCTCATGCAAGCGAATGCCGATGCGTTGACCGTTACATTCAACCACACATGGGCCCCCAAGAGGCATTTTCGTCTTTACATTTACTTCTGAGCCTAAATATATACCTAAATTCATTAATCTTGTTTTTACAAGTTGATTTAATGAAGAAAGATCTTTAATTGTTGCCTTTTCACCTTGTTTTAAATCAGCTAGAACCATTGAGAATCATTCCCTTCTCTATAAGAAAAGCGGAGGACGACCTATTTGCGACGTACATACTGAGCGCAATGTCTTGTTGCAACGCATGGATGACCGCATCCTGTAGCTCGAGCGCCCCGCAATGAGATAAAGGAAACACGGCGAGGGACGAGCCGATGTTGACTTATCGTAGAGGAGGGGAGTGAAGTTTGCTAGTCGCTGGCGCTCGGAGCTAGACAATAAAACTAATCCCAAGTTATTCACTTGTATTTTTATACTTTCTTATTCTATAAGAAAAGCGTAGAGCGCCCGCTTAGTGGCGTACATACTGAGCGCAATGTCTTGTTGCAACGCATGGATGACCGCATCCTGTAGCTCGAGCGCCCCGCAGTGATAAAACTCGTCTACAGTGTTAACCAGTATTTTTATACGATTTTATTTTGAAAAAAGTCCTGTTAATGAAAATCATTATTATTAACAATTCTATTATAAACCTATATACGACCATTTTTACGATTAAAAATGAAAATTTCATAAACAAATTTTGTTTTGGATTAATTTTCACAAAAAATATGACATAATAGAAATAGATATATTTTCCAAAATGCCTAGAAGGAAGTGGTGTGAATTGTCACAATGGTATAGTAAGACTGTTCAAGAGATCACTGAAGAATTGAACACCAATATTGAAACGGGTTTATCAAGCCAGGAAGCTGAAAACCGATTAAAGCAATATGGTCCGAACAAATTTCAAGAAGGCGAAAAAACTTCCATCTGGAAAATGCTTTGGGAGCAAATTAACAGTATCCTCATCTGGATTTTGATCGTTGCTGCAATTATTTCTGCTTTTGTTGGCGAAATTACAGATGCTATCATCATCTTCATCGTCATCGCTTTAAACGCAATAATTGGAATCGTGGAAGAATCAAAGGCAGAAAAAGCTTTGGAAGAATTAAAAAAGATGTCTACGCCAAAAGCGATTGTAAGACGGGATGGGCAAATTAAAGAAATTTCCTCGGAGAACCTTGTTCCCGGAGATGTTGTTATTATTGATGCCGGCCGTTACATTCCCGCTGATCTTCGGCTTATTGAGACAGCTAACTTACAAATTGAAGAATCCGCATTAACCGGTGAGTCTGTCCCGGTAGACAAAAATGCCGGTTGGAGCTCTTACTCGGAAGTTCCCCTTGGTGACCAACAAAACATCGCTTTTATGTCGACTCTCTCCACTTATGGCCGCGGGACTGGAATCGTCACCTCCACCGGGATGGAGACGGAAATTGGAAAAATCGCCAAAATGCTCGGCGGTCAAGAAAAAGAAATAACCCCATTACAGAAGAAATTAAATGAATTGGGCAAAATTCTTGGCATTGGCGCCGTTATGATTTGTATTATTATGTTTTTCGTCGGCTATTTTCAAGGCAGAGATGTTTTGGACATGTTCCTTATCGCCGTAAGTCTGGCTGTTGCTGCTATTCCTGAGGGGATGGTTGCCATTGTTACGATCGTTTTAGCTCTCGGAGTCCAAAAAATGAGTAAACGCCATGCGATCGTACGCAAACTCCCTGCAGTTGAAACATTAGGTTCCGTCAGTGTCATATGTTCCGATAAGACCGGGACGTTAACGCAAAACAAAATGACCCTTACTAAAGTCTATGTCGATGGCAAGTACACCGACCTCGGTACGATCCAACAGAAAGACGATGCGAGTTACCGTCTATTAAGGGGGATGATGCTCTGTAATGATGCTACCCTTGATAGTGGTGACCCGACCGAAATCGCCTTAATAGTCGCAGGAAATGATTTGGGCTTGGATAAAGCGAAACTGGAGCAACAGTTTCAACGTGTGAACGAACTGCCCTTTGATTCGGACAGAAAGATGATGACGACCGTCCATCGAGACTCTTCATCTTATTTTTCCGTTACAAAAGGGGCGCTTGAAAGTATCTTGCCAAGAACTACAAGTATTTTTAAAAACGGACAAGTCCAACCGATTTCTGCTCACGATAAAGAAGAAATTTTGGATGCTTCAAAAAAAATGTCTGATGAAGCATTGAGAGTATTGGCTGTTGCTGAAAGAACATCGTTGGCTGACACGGAAGCATCAGAAGAGCAGCTCATCTTTCTTGGCTTGGTTGGGATGATTGACCCACCGAGGGAAGAAGTAAAACAATCCGTTGCTCAATGTAAGGATGCAGGTATTCGGACGATTATGATTACCGGGGACCATCAAAACACCGCACTCGCCATTGCAAAAGAGCTCGGTATTGCCGACGATTTATCACAAACAATGACCGGACAGGAACTAAATGAAATAAGCGACACCGAATTGCAAGAAAAAGTTGAAAAAGTTCGTGTGTTTGCCCGTGTATCTCCGGAGCATAAAGTACGAATTGTCCAAGCATTAAAGGAAAATGGCTTAATTGTTTCGATGACCGGTGACGGCGTTAATGATGCTCCGTCCTTGAAACAAGCCGATGTCGGGGTTGCCATGGGGATTACCGGTACCGATGTAGCTAAGGGAGCAAGCGATATTATTTTAACTGACGATAATTTCTCGACCATTGTTTCCGCTGTAGAACAAGGGCGGAACATCTTCCAAAATATCAGGAAAGCCATTTTGTTTTTACTCTCCTGTAACTTAGGTGAAATTACCGCCTTATTTATCGGGATCTTATTAGGATGGCCTGCACCGTTAACGGCTGTACAAATTTTATGGGTAAATTTAATTACGGATACATTACCTGCCATTGCACTTGGTATGGATCCGGATGACCCGGATATTATGAAGGAAAAACCGCGGAATCCGAAAGAAAGCTTTTTTGCCCATGGAAATGGTGCTTATACAGTATTAAACGGTATGTTAATCGGGTTTATCACTTTATTTGCTTTTATCGAAGGCCTACGTTATTATACGGGAGCTGCTTCAATTTTTGCGGTTGACTTCGGGAATATTTCCGAAGATGCGCTGACTCATGCGCAAACCATGGCATTTATCACTTTGAGTGCATCGCAGCTGTTCCATTCATTGAATTTAAGAAGCCGGAGAAAATCGATATTCCAAACGGGCTTGTTTACCAATCCACTTTTGCTTGGAGCAATCATAATTGGGCTTTTGATTCAAGCATCATTGGTGTACGTGCCATTTTTCCATGATGTATTTGGCATTTATGTCGTTGGTTTGAAAGATTGGGGATTCGTGATCGGTATCAGCTTAATACCGGTGATCATCAATGAGATTTATAAAGGGATCAGACGAATTATTTAATTTAGTGAACGTCTTCCGTTGTCATGGCTTCAATTTTCGGTAATGGTGTAAGATGAATTATTTAATATGGTGAGGGGCCTTATCAAGGATGGGGGCCCTTTTCCTATGTGGGTGGGGCGTATTTGGTCCAGGCCAGATCAATCATACATTCAACAGTAGGGGGGCTTGTAATCAATAGTACCCCCTGCTAATTCAATTGTAGAATCCCAAAATTCAACAGTGAAACAGGTGTTATTCAACAGTAAAAAGCGAATATTCAACAGCGCTACCCTTAATTCAACAGTTTCCCCTTTTAATTCGTCAGTGCTCCCCACCTATACATACAAATTTTGAAACGATAAAAAAATCCCCACGAAATGTGAGGATATACATTACATGGTGATTAGTGCTCGCTTCCCCTTCCTGAAAGGTTTTCGAGTAATTGTTTCACATCAATTCCTGATGATGCTTTCAATGATTCTTGTAAACTGCTCATCAAATTCGTTGCGTAACCGGTTATTTTATTGGCACCGCCGTTCCCATCACTTGAACCTGTATCAACAACAGTGATTTGATCAATATTAGCTAAAGGTGTAGCCACTTGTTTTGCATATTCCGGAAGCATTTTTAAAATCATGTCGAGGATAGCAGCCTGACCAAAACGTTCGAAGGCTTCGGCAACTTTTTGCTTGGCTTCTGCTTCGGCAATCCCTTTTAAACGAATAATTTCCGCTTCAGTTGTACCTTGAGCTTTTTGGGCCTCTGCTTTGGCCAAACCGTCAATCCGAATTCGTTCGGCTTCTGCTTTTGCTAACGCCTCAACGCGATATTTGTTCGCATCCGCTTCTGCCATTTGTTTTGCCTTTTCCGCAGCTGCTGATTGTTCTACAGCATAACGGTCCGCATCCGCCTTTTTCTTTACTTCTGAATCATATTGTTTTTCACGGCGGAGAATTTCTTTTTCTTCCAACTCAATTTGTTTTTGACGTTCAATAATTTTAATTTGCATTTCTTGTTCAGTAACTTGTTGTTTTGCCCGGGCACTTTCCAAATCATAGGCTTGGTCGGCTCGTGCTTTTGCAATATCTTGTTCTAACCGGAATTCAGCAATTTTTAACTGATTTTCCTTCTCCGCCTCGGCAATTTCTGTCGCTCGCTCTAATTCTGCCTTTTTCGCTTCTTTTGCTGCTTCGGCTTTTTTAATTCTTGTTTCTTTCTCGGCTTCGGCAGTTGCGATATCAGCATCCCGCTTCACTTGAGCTATGCGCGGTTTACCGAGTGAATCCAGATAACCGTTTTTATCACGAACATCTTTAATGGTAAATGAAACGATGACCAATCCCATTTTTGCTAAGTCCTGGGTTGCTACCCTTTGTACTTCTTGTGAAAACTTATCGCGATTTTTATAAATTTCTTCAACGGTCATCGAACCGAGAATAGAACGCAGATGACCTTCTAACACTTCTCGTGCCTCATTTTCGAGGTCTTGTTTTGTTTTTCCTAAAAATTGCTCGGCAGCTGTAGCAATCTCAGCAATGGAACTGCCTACTTTAATAATTGCAATCCCATCCGCCATAACTGGAACACCTTGCTCGGTATACACTTCAGGCGTTGAAACTTCTAACTTGCTCGATAATAAACTCAATGGTTCAGCCCGTTGGAAAACCGGTAAGACAAATGTCCCGCCGCCACGGATGATTTTCACTTTGTTTCCTGATTCATCGATATTCACATTTTTACTTCCCAAATAGCTGCCGGTTACAATCAGCGCTTCATCCGGTCCGACAGTCCTGTATTTGGCAATGAAAACACCAATTAATGCAAGAATTAGAACGACAACAATACCAATAACAATCCATAAACTACTCATCTTTCAACCTCCTCAAATTTTTTGATAATCTTTATAAATACTAGCTTCATCATAAGGAATAACATAAAGCACTCCTTGTTTAACCTCTACTACTAACACTTTTGTTCCTTCTCCTATTTCCTGCCCATGGAAACTGACAGCCGACTTTGCGATTCTTCCGCTTGCATTTTCAATTAAAACCTCCCCATAGCCATCTTTCGGAATCGGGACAATTGTTGTTGCAATGCGGGCCTTTAGTGATTCATCGGTATAAGCGAGTGACTCTTCCGCTGACGAAAGTGGAACAAGGATGAATACATTAAGCATGGTGGTTAAAATGAAACTTCCAACTCCAGATATAAGCAAAATCCATAAACTTTTCATAGAAGTAAAGCTTTCCAAAATATAGCCGGAAGCTGATAAGAAAATTAAAAAAGCTAAAATCAGGTCAGGATTGAAAAAAGGAACCGCTTCACCAATTCCTTCCAAAAAGTCGCCAAAAAAGAAGAAAAGAAGAATGAGAATACCTGAAATAATCAAAACGGTTAAATAAACGGTTTGAATCGGGTAGCCAAAAAGTTCGATGGGAAACACCTCCTTTATAAAGGAAAAAATTTTTAGGAAAATCAGTATTTCATTGGGAAGCGTTATAATATTAGTGCTAATTTGTAATACGTTTTTTCCATTAATTAGTTTCATGTTTATCGGCTTTTTTAAAAATTTGCCTAAACATGGGTACCCTTATTTTTAAAAAAACAATTAGCTGAATATCCAAGTTGTTAAGTTAAAACGATTGGTAGTTAAGTAAGTAATGACCATAATCACAAAATAAAATAAACTTAAATTTTCATCTTTCGAAAGTTAATAATATATATGTGTTATTACTATTTTGTAAAACTATAGTAGATTGCAATATTCAAGCTATTAAATTTTAAAACTCAAGAAGAGCTGTATGGGACAAAACTATCAAAAATAGAAGCGAAACTGTCTCATAGACGGGCTCTATGGGACAAAACCATCAAAAATCCAAGCTGAACTGTCCCATAGAATTATCCGAATCACGCTCTATGGGACAAAATCATCTAAAATTCAAGCTAAACTGTCTCATTGAACGGCTGTATGGGACAGTTTAAGTGGAAAACCGAGCTAAAATGTCCCATAGGATTGTCAGAATCCCGTGCTATGGGACAAAATCATCTAAAATTCAAGCTAAACTGTCCCATAGAACAGCTGTATGGGACAGTTTAAGTGGAAAACCAAGCCAAAATGTCCCATAGAATTATCCGAATCACGCTCTATGGGACAAAATCATCTAAAATTCAAGCTAAACTGTCTCATTGAACGGCTGTATGGGACAGTTTAAGTGGAAAACCAAGCCAAAATGTCCCATAGAATTATCCGAATCACGCTCTATGGGACAAAATCATCTAAAATTCAAGCTAAACTGTCTCATTGAACGGCTGTATGGGACAGTTTAAGTGGAAAACCGAGCCAAAATGTCCCATAGGATTGTCAGAATCCCGTGCTATGGGACAAAATCATCTAAAATTCAAGCTGAAATGTCTCATTGAACGGCTGTATGGGACAGTTTAAGTGGAAAACCGAGCCAAAATGTCCCATTGGATTATCGGAATCTCGTGCTATGGGACAAAATCATCTAAAATTCAAGCTAAACTGTCCCATAGAACAGCTGTATGGGACAGTTTAAGTGGAAAACCAAGCCAAAATGTCCCATAGAATTATCCGAATCACGCTCTATGGGACAAAATCATCTAAAATTCAAGCTGAAATGTCTCATTGAACGGCTGTATGGGACAGTTTAAGTGGAAAACCGAGCTAAAATGTCCCATAGAACACCTATAAAGGGACATTTAAGTCGAAAACCATATGGTTCAATTAATTATTTTCCTTTTGCTGGCCGATTTCCCCCTGGTTTATTAACAGGTTGGCCTCCTCCAAGTTTTTATGTTCATTAACCGAATCGCCGGGATAATAATGCTGTGCCTGAAACGGGTGTGCTGAATTCATCTCTGTACTAACGGTGATCGTTGGTTGTTTCGGTGTATCTGCCAGTAAATCCTCTGTTTTCCTTTTACCCATGCTTTCCCTCCTACCAAGAATAATCTTTGGACTTTTATAGTATTTGTAATTTCTCGCCAAACATGTTCATAAATAACCATTTTTTCGTTCCCCCCGCATCTGTCCATTCAATCCAAAAATAACTTTGTTTAAAAATTGCCATTTTTATATTAGTATGATATCATAATAATATAAAAATAATATTAAAAGGACGTGGTGTTATGAGAGAAGAAAATGCGTTTGCAATCAATGGGTTCATCGGCGTTTTGTTAGTTGTTTTATTTGCCGGGGCAGCTGTATATTTTGTCTCTATTGAAAACATTTTTCTCGTTATTTTATTTGCTTTCATTGCAGCTATTCTCTTTACCGGAATTACAATTGTTCAGCCTAATCAAGGAAAAGTGATTACTTTTTTTGGAAAATACATGGGTACCATTCGCAACAGCGGGCTATTTTTAACTGTTCCACTAACATTAAGAAAAACCGTGTCTTTACGTGTCCGTAATTTTAACAGTAAAAAATTGAAAGTGAATGATGTGGAAGGAAATCCGATTGAAATTGCGGCAGTGGTTGTCTTTCGGGTAGTTGATACAGCAAAAGCAGTCTTTGAAGTAGACTATTATGAAGAGTTTGTTGAAATTCAAAGTGAGACAGCTATCCGTCATGTCGCTGGAAAATATCCGTACGATACATTTGCTGATGAAGAGGTAACACTGCGAGGAAATTCCGATATCGTTTCTGAGGAATTGGCACGAAATATTCAAGAACGGTTAGCAGTATCAGGCGTTGAAGTGATTGAAGCCCGGTTAACACATCTTGCCTATTCCACCGAAATCGCCAGTGCCATGCTTCAACGGCAACAAGCGGGGGCTATTCTCTCTGCAAGGCAAAAGATTGTTGAGGGTGCTGTTTCCATGGCTCAAATGGCGGTGGAACAACTTGAAGCAAACGGGGTCTTGGATCTCGATGAAGAGCGGAAAGTCCATATGGTCAATAACATTATGGTAGCTATCATTTCAGATCGTGGAACGCAACCGGTTATTAATGTAGGAAGCTTATATTGACGGTGAATACATAATGCCGAAAAAGAAAAACTTTCCGCTCCGAATCGATTCTGAACTTTTTGCCATTATTGAACGTTGGGCTCAGGATGAATTTCGCAGTGTCAATAGCCATATTGAATATCTTCTCCGGGAAGCGGCTAAAAAAAGCGGGCGTTTAAAAAAGGATGAGAAATAAAAACTCTTGTTTAAAAAAAGGCTTAGTTTAACGAAAAAGCACTTAAACCCGATCCTTTTTAGAAAGGGACATTTCCACAATTTTTGTTGCTATTGGATACAGAAGCAGCTCCGTAAAACTTTTTAATAGAAGTCAGACTAGAAGCAATTGGGTGCTCGCCAATTGCTTTTATTATAATCAATAAGCAACAATCTCTTTGAAAACCGTCCTGGAAAGATCTTTCCAGGAATTTTTCTTCGCTTTGAATTGGTAAAATCACATGGATGGTTGTCCCTTTTCCAACTTCACTTTCAATTTCAATGTTTCCATCATGATTCTCGATAATTTTGAAAGTCGTTAACATACCGAGACCTGTGCCTTTTTGTTTCATTGTAAAAAACGGTTCGCCCAGCTTCTTAATTTGTTCCGGCGTCATACCAATTCCTTCATCAGTAAAAGAAATGATAATGTGATGATCTTTTCTCACGACCCGAATCGTAATTTTTCCCGGTTTTTCATCCATTGCTTCAATCCCATTTTTAATTAAATTGATAAAAACTTGTTTTAACTGTTGCCCATCACACATAATATCCGGTACGTTTTCTTCACTGTATAAAACCAGCTCAATTCCCACCTTTATTGCTTGAGAATCCATCAATTTCATTACATCGTTCAAAAGTGAAGGAATATTTTCCCTATTTGTCTTTTTTGCTTGCGGCTTTGCCAATACGAGTAATTCATTGGTAATCGAATGGATTCTCATCAATTCGTCGGACATAATTTTTAAATATTCATTTTTTTCTCCATCACTATGTTCAATTAGCTGTAAAAATCCCATTAAGGATGTTAGCGGATTGCGGATTTCATGAACAATGGAAGCCGCCAGCTGTCCGACGGCAAATAATTTTTCCGATTGAATAAGTAATTCTTCCGTCATTTTTGCTTTTGTCACATCTTTAAAAATTAAGTAAAAGCCTTCCAACTTTTCATCAATATAAATTGGTACGACAGTGACAACCGTATGAACATAATGTCCTGCTTTATTGATCATTGTTATTTCAAACGAATCAACCGTGCCCCTGCCATCTAAAATATCTTGGATACATTTGTTCAATGTTGGTATGTCTTTCGGGTGAAATAACTGCTCCAAATGCAATTGCAAAAAATCCTCTTTTGAATAGCCGCTCATTCGTTCCAATGCAGGGTTCACCCCTCCACTATCCTTTCAAAATAACACTTTTTTTCCAATTTATGACAATACATGATTCTTGATTATAGCATATCATGGTTATTTATAATTGACAAAATAATCCATTACGATGGTAATTTTCCACTTCCTTTTATCTCAACAAAAATGTCACGTTTTTCTTATTCCCATTTCGAGAATAAAGGTATACAATCTTCATATGAGAAACAGCAAAGGGGGAGCAGCGTGACAGAAACAACAAACAAATATCAAGAACAAACATTGTTCAGTATTACATGGCCGTTATTTATTGAGATTACTCTACATATGAGTATTGGAATTATTGCGACGCTTATTTTGAGTCATTATTCCGATCAGGCGGTCGCCGGTGTTGGTGTGGCTAACCAAATTTTAAATATCGCCATTTTAGTGTTTAACATCACATCGATTGGGGCAACTATTTTAATCGGCCAAAATCTCGGTGCCAACCGGCTTGATCGTGCTCGGCAATTATCCCGTTCGGCCTTTGGTTTTAACTTTTGGGTTGGAATTATCATTACTATTAGTATCTTATTATTTGGTGATGTTTTCCTTTCCATTTATGGACTTGAGGACGATGTCTTTCCTTATGCTTCAACATTTGTAAAAATTACGGGAATTTCACTTTTTTTAGAAGCCGTTTCATTAGCATTAAGTGCTGTATTAAGAAGCCATGGTTACACGAAAGATGCGATGATTGTGACGGTTATCATGAATTTTATCAGTATTACCGGTAACATCCTTTCCGTCACAGGTATTTTCGGTCTCCCTGTTACCGGTGTCGTCGGGGTGTCCTGGTCGATCGTTATTGCGCGTATCTTTGTTATCTGTGCATTTATTTTCTTAGTTTATAGAAGACTAACTTTAAAGCTTTATATAAAAGACTTAGTTAACTTTGACAAAAAGGATATTCAACAATTGTTGGCAATCGGTCTCCCTTCTGCCGGAGAAAATTTATCCTATCAGTTTTCGCAAATTGTTATTACCAGTTTTGTTGCCTTGCTTGGTTCCAGTGCTTTAGCCGCAAGAGTTTATATTTTGAACATATCAATGGTCTGTTTCTTATTCACGACAGCCATTGCCCAAGGGACTCAATTATTAGTTGCCCGTTATATTGGTGGGAAACAATATGATCGAGCTCTGCACCGGGGTATAAAAACATTGAAAATTTCTATGTTTGTCTCACTTGCGACCTCTTTAGTAATCGCACTTATTGGTAAACCGTTACTCGAACTATTTACAAACGATCCGGAAATTATTGCCATCGGGTTACCGGTATTATGGGCAATTGTTTTTATTGAACCGGGGCGTGCGATGAATATCGTGTTAATGGGGTCGTTAAAATCTGCCGGCGATGTTCGCTTCCCTGTCATTATCGGCGTAATCTCAATGTGGGGTGTAGCTGTTCTCTTCAGCTATTTCTTAGGGATTGTGTTCGGTCTTGGATTGCTGGGTGTTTGGATCGCACAAGGTCTGGATGAATGGGTTCGCGGCATATTTGCTTATAAGCGTTGGCTGTCAAAACCATGGACCCGAAAAGAAGTTGTTGCAAAAAATATATAAGCTGTTTCATAGAATATATTCGAGATGATGAGCTGGTGGCGGGTTAATGGCGATTTCCTTTACCCTTCCCCGGCTCTTTTTTTACATAAAAATGTAGATGGAAATTTTGTGGCGCAGGGAAGGCTTTGCAGTTAAAGAAAACTCGGCGACTGCCGAGCCTTTAGGCGAGAGCAGAGCCGTAGTTGCACTTATACTTAATTCTTAAAATTTCCAACTACGTCGAATTCGCTTCTTTGCTGGAAATTTATACTTTCTTAACGTATAAAAAAAAATTCACATTTTTCCTCACGAGTCGCCAAATTTTCTTTATCAAACAACAGACGAACATAGTAGTTCTTTATACCTATACTTCGCTGCTTTATTTTCAATTTTGTGGTACCAATGTCTTCTTTTTCAGTATTTCCCATTAATTGTGGACATAATTTCGATATTTGATACAATAAATTTAGGTATAAATAACTATAACTGTATTCCGTTAATGTTTGTTTTATTTACCATAATTTTTAGGGAGAAATGAATAATGGCTCATATAAATAAGAATTCCCTTAAAAAATTTTTACTATATTATATACCCGTCCATATTTTGCTTTACTATATTGTCATCATCTTTGCTCCTGAGCATCCAGGAAAATATTTTATTACCGGAATCCTTTCAATAACCGGGTCACTCGTTTCAACCGTCATTCTATTTTTTACAGTTAGGAAAAAGAGAAGTGCTGAAAAAGTTTTATGGGGATTGTTATTTCTCGGGACAGTTTTCTATTTTCTAGGGGAATTGGTTTGGGATATTTATTCTTTAAAGATGGAACAAATTCCATTATCACCTAATTTAACCAATATCATATTTTCCCTGAAACCGCTCTTTTATTTGGCTGCGTTTATATTTCTTGTCTCCCATGATTTACGAAAAACGAGGATGGCGATTACGATCGTTGATATTCTAATTATCGTTATGGTCATTTCCTCATTTAGTTGGTATTTATTGGTGGGGCCATTTTTCACTCACCTTAACGCAACGATTCCCGAGATTACCATTTTACTATCTTATCCGCTTTTGGAACTGCTTATATTATTTGGTATCATTCATGCACGCTTTTTCGTAAAACAAGCGATCGTTTCAAAAAAATCATTAAACATATTTGCTTTAAGCACCGTAACGATGTTGATCAGCACTTGTATTTATCTGTTCTTTTTGTTTTATAATTTAGAAGATTTATTAATTTATCTTAATCCCTTATATACGATGGGGATGTTTTATATAAGTATGGCAACTTTATATGCAGATAATGATCAGTTACCAGAGAGAATGAATAGCAGAAAAAAGGATTTGACACAATCCCATTTCCTTCCTTTAGTTAGTATCGTTCTGTTAATTATTATATACGGAATTTATAATAGGGGAATTGATGAGTTATTTATCGGATTAATTTTTAGCTTTTTCCTCCTGTTTATTCGTTTATTTATCTTGCTTAAAGAAAACCGTCAATTAAATGTTTTGTTGACGAATGCAAAACAGGAATTGGAAGAAAAAAACAAAAAATTGGAAAAGACCATTAAAGAATTGGAAAAAATTAATGAGATTCGTTCAATAGAAGCTCGTACTGACTTTTTGACAGGGTTGTACAACAGGAGATATATTGACAGTCTCCTACACTCACTGATTAAAGAAGCAAATAATGAACATAAACCATTCTCCATTTTACTCATTGATATCGATCATTTCAAATCCGTAAATGACCGATATGGGCATGATGTAGGTGATATTGTTATTCAAAAGGCAGCCCAGATATTCCTTAGTTCCGTTCGAACCACCGATATACTCGGCAGATTTGGCGGAGAAGAATTTATTATTATTTTACCAAATTCTTATTTACAAGCAGGGGTACAACTCGCGAAACGAATTCATCAGAAAATGGAGGATTATTCAATTCTTATTAATGAGCAATGCATAAACATCACCGTTAGTATCGGGGTAACAGTTTGGGAAATAAATGACCAGTTCAATGATATTTATCGGAGGGTCGATGAAGCATTGTATGAAGCGAAAAAAACTAGAAATACCATTATCGTGAAAACGAAGACGATAACAAATGATAACGAATGGTAGCGGGTTGCTTCGGTTAAAAGTATCTATGTCGATCCCTTTTAAGTAGAGGCAAACCCTTATTTTCTATTATGAAAGGGTTGCCTTTGTTTGTCCTTTTCACCTGATGATCAACTTCAAACTATTTTCTAACTCCATTTTCCCGCAAATGAACAAGGAAAATTGAACTAAAAAACCAAACCACAAGCCCGATTAATAAACTGACAAGCCAAAGGTCAGTCCATTTTAGCATCAATAGGACCGCAATGACACAAATAAAACAGCCAATCATCCCGTATACCGACCCATTTGCCGTTTTTGCAGCCTCCTTAGACCCTTTTTTTATCCCTACCATCATGACCGCAACAATCATAACGGCTGGAAATGCGGCGAATATACCACCGATAATTTTCCAGGGCAATAAAACAGATGCTACGTAACTTAAAACAACAGCTGAACCGCCAAATAAAAAGCGGTACAGTAAATCTTTTGTATCCAATTCCGGTCCCTCCAAAGTAACTCTTTCATTCTAGTTCTAAACCCTTAATCTTGATGTCTTTTACACAGCCGGCTGCTTAACATACCGATAAAAAGTTTTTAAAAGAAAGGTTTTATTCGATAACCCCTTTTTCAATTAGCCGAGAAAGACAGCATATCCAAGTGAGACAATAAACCACCCGATTAGCGAATGAGTCAAACCTTTTTTCCAGCCAAGACGATCGCTAAAATAGACAACTGCCATCGCACAGATAATATTTATAAACATTCCGACAAGCGCACCTTGGGAAAGAATAATTGATTGATGAATTAAATCCATTCCTTTCATATCAAGTCGCAAGGTTAATAGAGCAGCGAGAAATACAGCGGGAAAAGCAGCAAATATACCGCCGATTTTCGTACCGGCTTTCCTCGAAATAACCGTACAAGCTACCACAGCACCTCCACCCAATAAAAAACGAATTATGATTCCAAATAAAGATATTGTCGCCATTTTATACTCAATCCTTTTTATTTTTATAACCGTCAAGTGACTCGTGACGTTTATTCACAAACAAAACTTGTTAATTTGTTCACTAAGTACTATTTTATAATAGAATCCGGCAAATGTTTGTGAACATTTTTTATACATTAAAGTGTAAGCGCATCCTTATAAACTATACAAGGAGCTTTCTTTCTACAAGCATAAATTTACATAGTTTTTTTCGACAGATTTCGATTTTTCCTGTATCTTATATATTAGGAATATTACATCACTTTTGCTGTCACTTTAGAAAAAATCCATTTCAAAGGCGGTCATTATGAGATGAAGTTGATTAGAAATGAAAAAAAGAACCTTCTCATTTTGTCAGGTGGTATTATATTTTATTTAATTATCTTGATTTTATTGAAAGAGAACCCAATTTTATTTAATTACACGGATTTCTTATTTATGCATATCGTGCTTGAATTGGCCAGTATTATCATCTCTGCCAGTATCGCTATTCAGTCTTGGATTGTTTTTTCTTATAAACAATATCAGGATCGTTTACTATATTTTTCAGGATTTACGCTCATCGCTGTTTTTGATCTATTTCATTTACTCACATATAACGGCATGCCGGGATCGATGGTTATTGACAGTTCAGCAAACAATGCTACTTGGTTTTGGATTTTAGCAAGATTTACTCAAGCAATTTTTATGGTTTATATTTTACATGCAAAAGTGAAAACCGTATCTTTTGCCAAGAAGAGAGTTTATTTCTTGAATACCTTACTTACTATTATTGTCATATTGATAACCTTTTCTTATTTGCAGAACAAACTTCCGGTACTCGTCATTGAAGGTCAAGGAACGACAACATTAAAAAATTTTCTTGAATATGTGATTAGTTTTCTATTATTTATTTCGATGATTAAATTAGCGATCATTTATAAAAAATTTAGGAAAACCGTTACATTACATTTCATTGTTGCTGTTACTTTTTTACTACTCAGTGAACTTATTTTTACACTATATAAAAGCGTCTATGACTCTCTTAATTTGCTGGGACATGTTTACAAAGTTCTAGGATTTCTATTTTTCATGAGGGTTCTGTATTTATCAACGGTTAAAGATCCATTTGAAAAACTTATTTATATACGAAGAAAACTCGAGATGAATGAAAAACGATTAAAAACGATTACGGCCTCGCTTGGTGAAGGCGTTTTCGTTATCAATCAACATCGTCAACTGACGTTTATCAACAGGGAAGGAGAACGGTTATTAGGTTATCAGTCCCATGAACTTTTAGGAAAAGAAATCCACAGTCTTATACACGGCAGTAAATCCGGGGACATCCTTCATGTTTCGGAATGCCCGATCTGTAAAGGTGTGGAGAGCAAGGAAGCGATAAGGATCGACGAAGATATTTTTATTCATAAAAGCGGACGAACTTTTCCGGTATCTTACGTTGTTACTCCTTTAATTGAAAACAATACCATTGTTGGGTCGGTTGTTGTGTTTCAGGATATTTCAAAGCAACAGGAATACTTGAACCGCATCAAGCATCAAGCTTATCATCATATATTAACGGATTTACCGAATCGGCTATATTTTCTGGAGAAATTAGATGAGAAAATTATCAAGAGCGACTTTAATAGTGAATTTGCGCTCATTTTACTTGATATTGATGATTTTAAAAATATTAATGATTCTTACGGGCACAAAATTGGTGATATCGTGCTCATTGAGGTAGCTAGAAAGTTAAGGAGTCTTTATCATCATGCATTTATTGCCCATATGAGCAGTGATGAATTTGCCATTTTGATGGGTGGGAATAAGGATGAAATAAAAGAACAAGCAGAAAATTTAATCAATCATTTGCACACTTCTATTCCCATTGAACATAATGAAGTTTTTCTCTCCATCAGCATCGGTATTTGTTTATTCCCCTATGATGGAGTTGATAGTGAAAAATTAATTCAAATGGCCGATATCTCTCTTACTGAAGCAAAAAGATTAGGTAAAAATCAATATGTTTTTTATAATGATGACTTGGAATATCGTCGGGTTCGCAAAAACTGGATCGAACATCATCTCAACAATGCCTTATTTAATAATGAGATTACCGTTCACTATCAACCAATCGTAAATCCAAAAACAAAGGTAATTACTGGCTTAGAGGCTCTTGCCCGTTGGTACCACCCTAAGGAAGGTGCAATTTCGCCCCAGGAATTCATCGACGTCGCAGAAAGTAACGGATTGATTATTCCGATTGGCACGTATATTGTACAGATAGCATGTCAGGATCTGGCCGAATTAAACAAAAGAGGGTTTGAAAACTTGTTTGTCAGCATTAATCTCTCTTTAAAACAATTAAAACATCCTGATTTTATACCGACAGTTGATCAAATTCTCCAAACATATGGACTAAATGCGAAACAAATTCAATTTGAAATTACTGAAACGGTGACTTTACAAGAAGATAGCGACTTAATTAAGACGATTGGAGAATTGAAAAATAAACAATTTCGCATTGCGATTGACGATTTTGGAAAAGGGTTTTCTTCGATTGGGTATTTAAAGCATATTTCCGTAGATACATTAAAAATTGATAAATCTTATGTTTTTCATGTATTAAGCGATGAAAAAATAGCTAAATTAACGAACGCAATTATTATAATGGGGCAACTTTTACATTTGGATATTGTTGTCGAAGGAGTCGAGACAAAGGAACATCTTGCGTTTATTAATAGATTTTCGAATATTCTTGCTCAAGGATATTATTTTAGCCGTCCCTTGCCATTGGAAGAGTTTATTGAAAGTTCAATAAATAGAAATTAGCATTTCGAAAATTTATTTTTTGTCCGCTTGATTTGGCCTCAAGAGCTAATCTCGTGGCGAAAAATGCGGAAGTTGCTAATCAATTCATTCTTCGCCAATATTTTTATACTTTCATATTCTGCAAACAAGGCGATTGAAAAGGAAATGATCCTGTCCAGTCGCCTTATTTCGTCAGTTTTTATGGTATTTATTCATATCACGATCAAATTGAAGCCATGATTGATAGGTTCGTTTTACATATTTTTCCGCTTCTTCAAATGTTTTAAACTGCACCTCTTGTAGCCTGCCTTGATGAACTAATATATATTTTCCCATATTGTTTTTCTTAATAAAACTAATTTCACCATTTCGATTTTCATAATATGTACCGTGAAGCGCATCCTTTACATTCACTTCATTTTTCTCAGGGTCCGGCTTAATTGGTTCGAGATGGAAAACATCTGTGACAAAGAGTTTGAACGTTTCTTCATTCAAATCACATCCCGATGCCTTTGGATGGCCGCCACCGCCCAGTTCTTTGGCAAACTGTGCAACATTAACCTCATCATGGATAGTACGGAAACCTACTTTTTTCGTCCCTACATTTACCAATACAATCATATCCAGATGCGGGTTCTTTTTGTTTAGTGCATTACCAAGCTCGGACAAGTATTGCTCTGCATGAACAATTCCGATACAGTATTTGCCGACAAAACGTTGAACGATCTGCTTATTCTTTGCATAAATATACCGTTCAATCTTTTTCTCTTCCACATCCATGAGCATATTTTCCATATCCGTTAATTGAAAAAGATCCGGATTTTCTTTTAGCCTTTTTAACAAATCTTCTTCAAACTGTTCCCGACCGAACATGAAAAATAAATCATTCAAATGTTTTGCCAAAATATTATCATTTTCATCCCATTCCCATGTATCATATTGGCGGACTAAATCAACGAATTCAACCAATGCCGGTGTTTGTTCCAATTGTTGATTTTCTACAAAATGTTCAAAGAGCAGTGATGTGGCGCACGTTTTTTTTCCATTATCATATTCCGGTTGGACAAAGCCCCATGGATATTGATTAAAATGGAGAGCCGTTACATGATGGTCGATCATTTGTACGTGACCGCCATGATGATAGCGTTCATTTAATTTTTTTTCGACCTGTTCATTAACGGCCAAATCGGTTATATATAATTTTATATTTTTATTATCTTCATTTTGCAAAAAGTGTTCGACCCGTTGATTTAAATTACGATAAGAACAGTGGGTGACCTCAACATCGTCACCAAAGGCAAGTTTGGCAACAATCGCACATCCTAAACCATCTAAATCTGTATCGGTAAATAATTTGATCTTCAAAAAAATAACCTCCCGTATTCTGCAAACTCATTATGTGTTAAATATTACCACTTTATGCACAGGAATGGGGATAAAAAATCAGAAATAACCTCTTGATCTTAAAATTTTTGGACCGGTGGCATGCCCTGTGTCATCAATAGAAGGAAGTTTCAATCCTTTACCACTTTAGAGCTTGTCCCCCAAGGAAAATGTTTGCAATTATTTTATGTTGTATCGGTTTTTTAAAATGCTTATTTTTAGCTTGTCCTCAAACGAAAATGACTGCAATTTTTAGATGGATCGTTTTTTAAATGCTTATTTTTAGCTTGTCCTCAATTAAAGTGTTTTCAATTCCAGCTCCAAGATAAATTCAATGATCACCCGATTGACAAGTTCATTCATTTTCACATATTCCCATGAAATCGAATGATATTCATTTCGGTAATCAAGCAAATATTCCCCGCAAATATCCATCCCAACAATTTCATAATGTTGAGCAAAATCTTCCAACAGATAAAGCAATTGGACCAAAGACATATTTCCTTGATCCCAATTCGTGAAGGCTTCTTTTTTATATAAAACATCTTTATCAATACTAATATAAAGATTTGTTTCATTATCAAGAAAAGTACGGACATCTTGTGCAATTTCATATAAAGGAACTTGTTGGAGTATTTTCTTGGTGATCCATTTGATCTTGACATGATCCCCAAAATGCTCAAGCGGTATAGGAGAAATATTATGATCATTTACACCGATGATACAAACTTTTTGAAGGAAAGGATTATTTTTTAATGCATAGGCAACCCAGGACCCGCAAGAAATCAATCCTTCTCCCTGATCCATCATATCATCATGGTGGTCAAACAAGACAAGAGAAAGCGGTTTTTTTATCCTTTCCATCAGTAAATAAGTGACATAATGATAATTTCCATTTCCAATTAAAACGAATGAATGGACATTTTGCTTGATAAGTCGGTTGCGAATTTCGTCTAATGCATCTTGTTCACAAAAGCCGTTCGTGTGTGGAATATTTGAGCAGTCGACCCAATGATGAGGAAATTTTTGCAGAAATGTTTGTTCCGTTAAACTGTTATCAAAGTTTAAAAAAGTAATTTTCCCACTGTCTTCCATTTTGCTCCTCTCCTAGCGATTTTTACTATTATTTTAACATATAAGAGCAAATTGGTTATACTATTTTCCTGTAATTGGCATAAACCGGATGGAAACGAGTCTGTCCGGCATCGCCAACCTGATTATCTTTCCTTCACAGCAATGACTGGAATATGCTTTCTGTCTTTATAATCGGTCAAGATTTCTGCCGGTAGGATACCAAGCGTTACTGCCGCCTTTACTTTTTCCTCGTCCACTTGTTTGACAACCTTAATACAATCGGTTAAATTCATTTCCTCCAATTTCTTCACCGTTTCTTCTTCACGGAATTTTTCCGCAACCCGTATTTGTCGTTGGAGCTCAAATGATTCAAAAGTGAGGACTCCTTTTTGATTTTCCCCAACCGTTAAATCAAAATATTGATTAAATGCTTTTTTCAATCGGGATAGCTCTTTGTCGATTTCCTTTGCCTGTTTATTTAATTGAAAAAATTTTTCCACCATCTCTTCCGTTATGAAATCTTGTGTTTTTTCAAAATTCACCATACCCACTTCCCCCGTTTGAAATAAATTGTAATCATAATCAGAGCAAAAATCACCAATACGTTTATAACCATTTTTATGATCGAAAAAGGAAAATAGAACAGTTGTTTTTTATTTCGAACATGGGCAAGTTTTTTGTTCATTTAAGACAAAAAATCACCCACCGAAAATGCGGTTGGGTGATTTTTTTCATGAATTGACTTGAGAATAGGCCATTTCATCAATTTCTAAAATATATTTATATTGAAGCCTGGTAATTTCAAAGATTTTCAGCGGATCACGGAATGCTTCCGGATTTTCCTTCATTTCCACCAGTTCCATCGTTTTTTCATTTATTTCTTTATCAGTTTCTTCTGCCAAGCCCTTTAACTCTTCAAAAGCATTTTTGAAAAACAGTCGCAAATCCCGCTCAATGCCTTGCTCAATTAAATGAAACGGTGTAAAAAAGCGGTCAGCAATAGTTTCTACTATCGGTCCGTAATTTCCAGTTTCAATCAGCTGTTTAAAACCATTAACAAACATCTCTTTATTTTGAATAATTTTACCAAACACTTTACCGGCACTTTTTAATAATACTTGCCTTGGCGTATAACGAAGCAAAATGTTTACCGGTTCATAATTGACCCCGCTTGTCAAACGGTCAATATCTCTCTCCCAATCTTCCAATATCATAAAATCACAAGGGAGTTGTAAACGATCAAATCCAATCAAAGAATTAAACCCTTCAGCAATCTCATCGAGGAATGTTTTTCCATCTTTCAACTCGGTTTCACACAACACAAGCCAATCACGAATTCTTGATAAAAACTTCGGCATACATTCTTCATTCAAATACGTTTCGATTTTCTTATTCATTTCGTCATTCAATTCGATATGAATGCGCTGGAAATCACGTTTTTTTGTAATTGTTTTAGCCGTAGCTTTTAAAATTACAGGTATATCGTTTACTAATTCCTTTCTTGTCTCCTCATTTGCTAAAATAAACGATTTTCTAATCATATTAATTTTTTCTATTATCAGGTCTTCCAACTGGTTGATTGCACCGTTTACTTTTCGGGCCAAGTCTTGTTTACTTTGAATCGTTTCTTCCAATTGACTTTTCATTTTCATCCGTTGATCGAACAAGTTTCTTATCTTTTTTTGTATCAAAAATAAGTATTTTTTCATTCGTTGATGCACCAGTTTATTTTGTTGCCAATCGGTTGTTAGGAAATCGGCCAATTTTTCCCGGTGTTCAATTGTATAATCGTAAACGAAAACTTCCGCACCTAGGTAACTTTTTGTTTCTTCGTTAGCATCGGTGCCAACCTGAATAAAATATGTTTTTAACTGAGGAAACTGCTGTTGAATCATTTCAATCCATTTTTGCCTCGATTCTGGCAAGCCTTGGTTTACATCTACCACAACCAGTAAGCTATCCAAAATTTGCATCGTTTCAATGAATGCATCTGTTAATCCGGATGCGCGATTCAATTCCGGCAATTCCACAATTACCAATTGATTACGTTCCAGCAATTGATTAGGTACATTTACTTCATAACAAATTTTCGCCGGCTTCCCTCGTTCCATTGATGCCATATATTGATCAAGTGATAATTCCTGTTCTTGATAATCCCGGTATTGAATAATTTTCATTTCATCACTGTATTTATAAATGGAAACGGCACCTTCCCGGTTGTTCCGCACAACCATTTCCTCTTGCAAAAAGTGATTAAGAAATCCGGTCTTTGTATCATGATTGAAACTGATGACACCGGTAAGTTGATGATGAAAATCCAGCGATTGTCGGGATAACGCTTGGATTCGAATATTATGATCGAGATTGTGTTTATCCGTCCAGTTATCAATGACGATATTTAGATCCTTGCTTTTTTCAAGAACATCAACATTGACCTCGGCATTAAACAAGATTTTTTCTGCTATTTTTAATGCATCAGCCTGAAATCGATCAGGGACAATTTCATTCCAAGCAAAAATGGCCGATGAAGGGAGAACTTCTTCCTCTTTTCCGACAATTTTTATCCATGCATTTAATAAATCAGGGATCATATCGGTAAGTTGTTTTAATGAGTAACTGCCGCCCATCAATTCGTCATATGTTTCTTTATACTTTTTGGAAAGAAAATTATAGCTGTAATCTTCCTCTTCCCACCCCAAGTTTTTTAAGTACGTATTAAAAGCTTTCAACCATTGGAAAAATTCTTGTTCGGTTTCATAATTATTCCATAACGCTATGACCAGTTGTTCAAATAAGTCCGGGGCATTTTTTCTGGCAACGGTTAAAGCATCAAAGAAAAAGTTTGGCAATTGTTGTTTCGCATGCCCGTTTTTAATATATGATTTTAGAAGTTCAAACCAACTAAGATTTTCAGTCCGAACCCCTTCTTGTATTGCTAATTCCATAGCACTTTGCCAATCTTCTTGTTTCTCAAAAAATGAACGTGCTAATTTGGTTACATTGGGATAGTCCGGATTTAATTTTACCATTTTCTTAATCATTTGATTGGCATTTTGGTATTTTTCTTGTTGGATGTAAAGAGAAAATAGTTGCAATAAAACTTCTGTACGTAAAGTGAGGGACTCCGTATTAATCGATTGATAGATACTTTCTGCTTCCGGATAGATGGCAAGTTCCAAATAGGCATCGGCAATATTTTTCTTCGCCCATGGTTCTAATTCGTTATGCACGTTTTCCCATTTAAAGATGGCTGCTTCATAATCTTTATTATGAAAATAGACTTCACCTTGGGCAAAACGAATTTCGGATGCATCGGGAAACTCCTTCTGTTCTTCCTCAGCAAATAATTCCCCTAAAATTTCAATTGGGTGACGGGAATCATTTTCATGAATAAGCGACCGGTAATACGTCTTCGTAATGAATTGTTTTTCCAACATTTTGACCACCTGGTTTTTATTATTTCATTCATATTAACATATTCCATTCAATAAATAACTATTCTAACAAACTTTGTTCTCTATTATATATTAATTTCCTTTCAATTTCGTAACAATATGCAAGGGCAAGTGTTTTTTACCTGTCATGTTAATTTTTCCAATTTCATAACAATACGCAGGGGCAAGCATTTTTACCTGTCGTGTTATTTTTCCAATTTCAATAACAATACCAAGGTCACACGTTTTTACCGTCATTATAATTTTTTATAAATATACGCAAGGTCAAGCGTTTTTACCTGTCATGGTCATGTTAATTTTCTCCAATTTCATAACAATACCAAGGTCAAGCGTTTTTACCGTCATTATAATTTTTTATAAATATACTTAAGGTCAAGCGTTTTTCACCTGACCCTGAAATAAACTATTCAAAAAACTTGTGAGAAATGATTCCACTGATGATGCCAAATAGCGAACCGACTAAAACTTCAACCGGCTGATGTCCTAATCTTTCACGAAGTTTTCTTGATTTGCGATCATGGTAATGATAATCCTTTTGGCCACGTAACCGCTCCACTTCTTCTTCCAAATCATTTACTTTAATCGATAACTCCCCAGCCTGCCTGCGAACACCTTGGGCATCATACATGACAAGCAGGCCAAATATGGAAGCAAGGGCAAAATCAATCGTTTTTACCCCTCTTTTCTTAGCTATATATGTAGCAAGTGAAGAAACACCTGCCGAATGGGAACTTGGCATCCCGCCTGTTTCAAAGAACAAACGCCAATCCCACTTTCCTCCTGTTATTTTTCTGATTGGCATTTTTAAAAACTGTGCAATTCCAATCGTTGCAAGTGCTGTTATTATCGGTTTATTCATCAAACCACCTCCCGTTTAGTTTTCTATGAACGAAACGGGATTATGTAAAATTTTTTTGTGACTTATCATGTTTCCATGCTGCTCGCTAACTTCATTCATTCATCTTTTTTGATTTCCTTACTGAAACACCTTGTTTAATGGTATTATTAAACACTTCTGAAAAAACAATCCCCATGGCAATTGCCCCGGCAATTAACGATGCTTTGGCAGCGAGTTCAATGGCTATACTATACTCATTGCTGACAAAATTCCTCATGGCATCATAAGCAAGGCCACCCGGTACCAGTGGGATAATACCTCCAACGATAAAAATAATCACAGGGGTTTTATACTTTTTTGCAAAAACATGACTAAGGGCCGAAATAAAAAACGCTGAGACAAAACTTGCCGGAACTGCATCAATCCTTTTTTCAACCATAGAAAAATAAATAAACCAGCCAATCATACCGACAAGTCCGCATTTTATAATCGCGTTTTTTGGTACATTAAAGAGGATTCCAAAGCCACTTGTTGCAAGAAAACTAGTAATTAATTGGGCAATCAATGTTTCCACATCCTTAACCGGTTTTTCTAATCATCTTCTGTTCAATGGGATTCGTTAAGAAAAGCGCAGAGCGCCCGCTTAGCGACGTACAAACTGGAGCGCCCCGCAATGAGAACAGATTTGCTTCCCCGAATAGGCATCGCACGAAGAAAATGCGAATGCATTTTCGAGGAAAAGGAAAACACGGCGAGTGACGAGCCGATGTTGACTTATCGTAGTGGAGGGGAGTGAAGTTTGCTAGTCGCTGGCGCTCGGAGCTAGACAATAAAACTAATCCCAAGTTATTTACTTGTATTTTTATACTTTCTTATCTTTTTAAAAAATCGCATAAGCAACCGCTATACCTGCTCCGATGGCAAAAGCTGTCAACAATGCCTCTGCTCCCTTCGCTAATCCGGAAATCAAGTGTCCAACCATCAAATCTCGAATGGCATTCGTAATCAGCAGTCCGGGAACAAGCGGCATAACCGAACCGATAATAATTTTATCTGCTTGGTCGCCGATTCCTGTATAAACAAAAATATTCGCAGTAAATCCAATAATTAATGATGAAACAAACTCAGAAAAGAAACGAACTTTCACGATTTGATGAATGGTAAGAAAACAGAAATAGCCGATACTACCGGCAACGATCCCCGGTAAGACATCGATCCATTTTCCTAAAAACATAATAACAAAACAGCCACTGGCGATACCGGCAGCTAATAGTTGGATCGGGACGGAAAAAGATATATTTTCCTTTTTTATTTGTTTTAGTCGCTCGTATGCTGATTCCATTGTCCATTTTCCTTCACTAATTTCCCGGGAAAGGCTGTTGACGGTAGCAATTTTATTCAAATCAGTTGTTCGCCGTTCAATTCGTTTCATTTTCGTTCCGGCCGGATACAACTCTCCGTTGACGGCAAAGATAATTGCGGTGGGAGTCACGTAACTTTCAGCATTCTCTACACCGTAAGCATGTGCAATTCGGACCATTGTATCCTCTACCCGATATGTTTCCGCCCCGCTTGCCAACATGATTTCTCCGGCAAGCAAACAAATCTCACTTACATCTATGTAATTTTGTCTATTTTTCTCCATTCTCGTTCCCCACTTTTTTCGAATCATATAAGCTTGAAACTTGGTTTTTACTTTGTCAAAATCGCTTCATATTCAGTTTAAAAAATGAACTTTGTTTGTTTGAATTGCGGTTTTTTTGTCTTGTCAAAATTGTCATATCCAGTTTAAACAATGAAAGTCTTTTTTTTCGATGTCAAAATCGCTCCTCATTCAGTTTATACAATGAATTTTGCTCATGCAACGGGTTTTTAAAATACTGCAGTTTAGATTTGTTTGAAATTATCCGGTGTCTTTGCAGGGATCGTTTTTCGTTTTGATATAGATGGGAACAGACTCCGAAAATTACCTGTTCTCCTTTGCAAGCATAATCTTCTAATTTTTTGCAGTTCCCAACAATCTCCAAAATTATTATTTTTATTTGTTTTTGGACCAGATTGACTTATCACCTAAAACCGACCCCTTTCAATTTGAAAACAATATTTTATCGCTACATTGTCATTGGTTGTATTTAGGAAAATGGGAAATACGCCCGGTCATTTCTTGGTTATTTTCATAAAAATATAGGGTATTGACTATAAAAAGAGGAGAGTGCTTGCCCGTGTACCCGTATTATTATTATCCGACTTATCCGGTTACTCCGATTGAAGGGGACGGATATAATAACATGATGGAAGTTGATGAAGAATACTTTTACAGACAACCCCCTGCGTTGGAACGTCGCGTTACCCAACTTGAACGGCAAAACGAACGACAATCCGAAGAACTGACGAGACAAAATAATGAAATTGGCAGACTGAATCAGGAAATTAGAAGAATCAATCAAGAAATAAGAAGATTAAATGGTGAAGTGACAAGATTAAATGATGTCAACCAACAACAAACACGCAGATTACAACGGTTAAATCAACGGTTACGTAACGTTGAAAATCGCCTCAACATCCCGTTTACAGCAAATGAAGACGGATTTTAACTTGTTGTTACTTTATACCTACAATATCAGGATTGGGACAGAACGTGAAGTGAACAAATGAAACGGATTTAACTTATTACTGTGTGCGTTGCCAGGCTCCTTTTGAAGTCTGGCGTTTTTATTTAATTAGGTTGTTTAGAAAGAAACATATTTGTTTTTACGGCTTAACTTGGTCGTAGTACTGTTGATATAGATAAAGGGGCTTTGACTCTGAATATAGTAGTCGATGTTGTATGTAGCTCCGTTGATGGGACTCTTTTGATGTTGGGAAGATTGTTGGATTTTACTCTCAAAGTTAGACCTTTTCCTGATGAGCCTACTCACCTTAACCATTTTTTATCTTGTTCTCTATAAAAATTAGTTGTATAATTTAAACCGTTCATTTTTCGGTTAAGACCGACGTGGTTCGAAACCATCCCACGTAAAAAAACTAAGGAAAGGAATTTGTTAAAATGAAATTAAGAACAATTACTATTAACGGAATTGTTGCGGCGTTATACATTGCGATTACTGCCGTGATTCAACCAATTGCCTTCTCGAACATCCAGTTTCGGATTCCGGAAATTTTTAATCACCTCGTTGTATTTAACAAAAAGTACTTCTTCGGGGTCGTGATTGGTGTCTTTTTATCCAATTTATTTTTCTCCACATTGTTGCCATATGATTTAATTTTTGGAGTAGCTCACACAGTTATTTCCCTTTCTATCACAATATTATTAAGTCGTTATATTAAAAATATTTGGGGGCGAATGCTCGCAAATTCATTTGTCTTTTCAATAATGATTTTTATTGTTGCATATGAGTTGAAATTAGCAATTGGTGTACCTTTCTGGGAAACATGGCTATTAACTGCGGTTGGCGAGTTTGCTGTGATGGTCATAGGTATGCCGATCATGAATGCGATTTACAAACGAGGAATTTTGTAAAAGGAAAAACCGGGCTGTTATGTAGTCCGGCTTTTTAAAACTTTGGTTAGTTTGTATTTTCATTATTTATTTAGTATAAAGTTTTGTATATGATAAAAGGACAGTTCTCTGGGATTTTTTGATTATTTTATTTCATAGGCTGATGATGCTGTTCTATGAGACTATTTTGCTTGTTTTCCTCGTTGTTTTGTCCCATAGAGCTTTTCTATGGGACAGTTTTCCTTGATTTTTGTACCATTTTGTCCCATAGACGGCTGATGATGCTGTTCTATGAGACTATTTTGCTTGTTTTCCTCGTTGTTTTGTCCCATAGAGCTTTTCTATGGGACAGTTTTCTTTGATTTTTGAACCATTTTGTCCCATAGACGGCGGGTGATGCTGTTCTATGAGACTATTTTGCTTATTTTCCTCGTAGTTTTGTCCCATAGAGCTTTTCTATGGGACAGTTTTCCTTGATTTTTGTACCATTTTGTCCCATAGACGGCTGGTGATGCTGTTCTATGAGACTATTTTGCTTGTTTTCCTCGTTGTTTTGTCCCATAGAGCTTTTCTATGGGACAGTTGGGCTTGATTTTTGTACCACTTTGTCCCATAGACGGCTGGTGATGCTGTTCTATGAGACTATTTTGCTTGTTTTCCTCGTTGTTTTGTCCCATAGAGCCTTTCTATGGGACAGTTGGGCTTGATTTTTGAGCCATTTTGTCCCATAGACGGCTGATGACGCTGTTCTATGAGACAGTTTGGCTTATTTTCCTCTTAGTTTTGTCCCATAGAGCCTTTCTATGGGACAGTTGGGCTTGATTTTTGAGCCATTTTGTCCCATAGACGGCTGGTGATGCTGTTCTATGAGACTATTTTGCTTGTTTTCCTCGTTGTTTTGTCCCATAGAGCTTTTCTATGGGACAGTTGGGCTTGATTTTTGTACCACTTTGTCTCATAGACTGCTGGTGATGCTGTTCTATGAGACTATTTTGCTTATTTTTCCCTTTGTTTTGTCCCATAGACGACCTAGTTACCTTTACTTCAACAAAACATTTTCGCTTATTTTCTTTGCAATCTCTTTACCGTTCTCAATACAGTCTGGAATGCCAACACCGTAATAAGAGCAGCCTGCGAGAAAGATGTCCGGGTATTTTTGCGCGAACTGCTCCTCCAATGAAGATACAGTATCCGGATGGGTAATTTGGTATGTCGGCATTTGGTCTGTCCACTTTGTTACTGTACTCACAACCGGTTCCGCATTTATATGTAAACTTTTTTCAATATCCGCCTTAGCAATTTTTAATAAATCTTTGTCATTCAAATCTTTAATTTCAGAAAACCTTGGATGACTACTTTTGTAAAATAAACGGATGAGTAAATTTCCACCCTTTGAAGTATGTTCCCATTTCCGACTTGTCCATGTACAAGCATTACAAAACAGATCATTATCAGGCGCTATATAGCCTGTCCCATTTTCAGGTAACACCCCGTCCGAAACCGAATATCCTACATACACACTAATCAAAGAGCTTGTCTTTATCTTTGAAAACTCTTCATGTAATTCTTTATCAGAAAATAGGCGGCTGGCATGATTATGGGGAATACTCAAAACAATGGAATCAGCCTCAACTACTTTGCCGTTAGTAAAATAGACCTTATAACCCTTACCATCCGTCTTATTAATTTGCTCCACTTCATGTTCCAACCATATTTCTGTTTTTTCCAACCGGTTTGCCATCGCATCAATAATCGTTGATAATCCGTTGTTAAACGAGAGGAATTTTTTGTCATCTTTACCTAAAAACTGATTTTTATTTGTTGCAAAACCTTTCATAATGCTTCCATATTTTTCTTTATACTCCAATACATATGGCAATGTTGAAGCAATTGTTAAATTATGTAATGTTCCGGAATAAACACCTGATAAAACAGGGGCAATTTGCTTTTCGACCAGTTCCTTGCCAAGATAATATTCTAAAAACTCTCCAATTGAATCATGCTCTGTAAATTTTCTATCATTAATGTAAAAATCCTTTAATGCCTCCACTTTTCCATGATCCGATAATAATGGACTTTCCGCCAGTGATTGAATACTTGTCGGAATACCGAAGACCGAATCTCGCGGTATTTGTTTTAATTCACCTTCTCTAAAAAGAAAAGATGTACCGACCGCATTATAGACAGCCTCCTCTTCAAGCTCCAGTTCTTCAATGAGGCCGGAATCTTTCATCTTTCTCGCAACAATTGAATCTGCCCCTGTTTCCATAATAAAACCGTTTTCTTTTACTGTCCGGATTTTTCCTCCCAGTTGGGCTGCTGAATCGACTAACAATAACTTTAAATCCCGCTTTTGTTTTGCAGCTTCTTTTTCTAACGTATACACGACAGAGAGACCGGTGATGCCCCCACCAACAATTAAAATCGTTTCCATTTTTTCACTCCTCACGATGAATTTCGTCTACCAATCTTTCCACAGTCCGCCGATATAAATTGCTCATATAAGATAGAGAAGAAATCAACAATACCTTTTCTAAGTAATCGGAGTCTTCATCCTCGAAGTGCTGAATCTCCTCCGTTGTACCGGAGACCAATTCCCGGAAGTCCCGTCTGAATTGATTCACATTTTGTTCTACAAGTGCTAGAAAGCTTGTATATAGTAGATCTAATCGAAAATTCTCTTTAACAATCTTTTCATTCAATTTTTCCAGTACATGTTTTATATCATTAATAGAAATAGTGCCTTTTAATTGATAAATGATGCTAATAAGAAGCAAATGATCCCGGGAATACTTTTTATTGTTTATCGGGAAAAACAATTTTCCTTTTGCGTAATTATTAATCATCGTCTTTGTTAATATTTTATCATCTTCATTTCTTTTTGTACCGCTATATTTACTTTCAAACAACTGAATGACTTGGTCCATATATAAATCAATATTTGGAATATCATCAAGTGTAATATTTTTATCAAGTTGCAATTGTTCAAGAAATTGCTCTGTATTTTCCAATAATAGCCCTCCATATATATTTCATTCTACATAAATTTTATCTTTTTTTATAGAAAAAGTAAATGTTAACTACATGATCAGTTTAGACCGTTCTCCTATATAGTCCAAAAAACTACATATCGAGGTTAAGGGATTTTAAAGCAAATTATAGTAGCAAAGAGGGGAAAAATGCTGCCGCACCCGAACCCGATTGGTTCAACTAACAAATCCGTGGGAGAGTGGCCTTTTGCAAAATTGTTAACCATTACTGCACTGTTGACGGGTAACTAACAACCCCGTCAGGAGAGGCGCCTTTCGCGGAATCGATAACCACTTTCGACGGGCAACCAACAAATCCGTGGGAGAGTGACCCCCACGGATTGAAGATTTCCTTTATTTTTGCGGTTGTTGCATTTCTTTTTGCCTTAGTTCTACGCGGCGGATTTTCCCCGAGGCAGTTTTAGGAAGTTCCTCGACAAACTCGATTTTCCTCGGATATTTATACGGGGCGGTTAAATTTTTTACATGCTCTTGAAGTTTGGCAATAAGGTCTTCCCCTTTCTCCATATGCGGATCAACCAAAACGACAAAAGCTTTAACGACATTGCCTCGATCAGGATCAGGACTGGCCACAACAGCACATTCACGAACGAGCGGATGTTTCGTCAATGCGTCTTCTACTTCAAATGGTCCAATTGTATAACCCGAACTGATAATGATATCATCACTGCGACCTTCATACCAAAAATAGCCATCTTCGTCTTTTTTCGCTTGGTCTCCGGTTAAATACCAATCCCCGCGATAAGCCTTCTGTGTCCGTTCAAAATCTTTATAGTATTCCTTAAATAAGGTCGGAGTGCTTTTATGGACGGCAATATCACCTACTTCCCCGATGGCGCACGGTTTTCCTTCGTGATTAATAATTTCCACTTGATAACCCGGTATCGCCTTACCCATGGATCCTTTTTTCAGTTTGGTTCCCGGTAGCGTTCCGATTAATAAAGTGTTTTCAGTCTGGCCGTAACCATCCCGAACCGTAATACCAAACTCCTTTTGAAATGTTTCAATAACTTGGACATTCAGCGGCTCTCCAGCAGAAACTGCACTTCTTAATGCCGGCAACGAATAGTCTGAGAGATTATTTAATTTTGCCATAAACCGGTATTCTGTCGGTGTGCAGCATAGTACATTTACCTGATATTTCTGCAAAAGTTGTAAGTAATTTGCTGCATCAAAACGTCCATTATAGACAAATGCGGTTGCCCCCATGCCGATCGTTGAAACAAACGGGCTCCAAATCCATTTTTGCCAACCGGGGGCTGCGGTTGCCCAAACAAGATCCCCTTCTTTAATATCAAGCCATAGGGACGGAGCAATTTGTAAATGAGCAAAAAACCAGCCATGATTATGGACGACTGCTTTCGGATTTCCTGTCGTTCCGGATGTATATGGTAACAGGGCCATTTCATCTCTTTTTGTTTTTTCACCGACGAAGTATGCGCTTTCATTTTCTGCAAACCTCGTTACAGATGTCCATCCCTCTGTCTCATGTTCACCGATAATTAATTTATATTTCAATGTCGGAATTGGTTCGGTAATTGAATCGACTTCATTTGTCAAATGATTATAAACAATTACGGCACTTGCTTCTGAATGGTTTATTCGGTAAGTTAAGTCTTTGGCCCGAAGCATCTCAGAACAAGGGATCATCACGAGGCCGGCTTTTAGACATGCCAAATAGATATAATAAGATTCAGGTACTTTTTGTGTGATTATAAGAACACGGTCGCCTTTTTTCAATCCGAGATTAACTAAAGCATTCGCATATCGGTTCATTTTTTCAACTAAGGAGACATATGTAATATTTTTTTCTGATCCGTCCGTCCCCACCCATTTAATCGCTACTTTATACGGATCTTTGGAAAACTTCTCTACTTCCTCGGTAAAATTATAATATTCCGGGGCAATTAAATTGATCATATGTTTCAACTCCTATGATTATAAATATTATTTTAATTATACTATAGTTTTGAATTTATGAATATTATTTTTTTCATGAATGATCGATAAAATTGCATCAAGTAAATATTGACTGTGTCATGTTGTGGGTGTATCATTATAAGTAGTTTTAATAACTACTTATCATTACAGGGAGATGTTGTTTTTGGAAAAATATATTCGTGAACCAATCAATAGTTTAACGCATTTGGTCGGGATTTTTTTATCAATTGCCGCACTTGTTCTTATGATTGTTAAGGTAGTGACAACTTCCGGGTCGGCTACAAGTTTGACAGCTGTCATCGTTTTTGGCATTAGCTTAATTTTATTATATACAGCTTCAACAACGTATCATTGGGTCATTTCTAACAATAAAGTGATTTCCTTTTTGCGAAAAATTGACCATTCCATGATTTTTGTATTAATTGCCGGAACTTATACACCACTTTGTTTAATTAGCTTAAAAGGAACGCTTGGTTGGACAATGTTTGGGATTATAACCGGACTCGGAGTCGCCGGGGTTGTGTTTAAAATGGTATGGTTTAATTGTCCCAGGTGGTTATCAACAGCAATTTATATCGGGATGGGTTGGATTGCCATTTTTGCAATTTCTCCACTAGCAAAATCAATTCATATTGGTGGCGTTCTTTTCTTAATCTTAGGCGGGGTCATTTACACAATCGGCGGAATTATATACGGAGCCAAGCCAAAATTTTTAACCTTTAAACATATGGGCTTTCATGAAATCTTTCATCTGTTCATTTTGCTTGGAAGTCTCATGCATTTCTTATGCGTATACGAATTTGTGTTATAATAGTTTATCGGAATTTAGGAGCAGGTCCCTCATTTCATTAGGGTTTTGCTTCCTTTTTGAAGGAGTGTATAAAATTGGCAGAACATCATTTTCATTTGCAGGCACATTGGCCGGGGTTAAGGAATGACGTTGGTGATATTGCTGTCGGGAATTTGGTGACCAAAATCTCTATCCCGCCGGAAATGGATGGACCGGGTGTCGGAACAAATCCGGATGAAATGCTTTTGGGTGCTGCGGCAACTTGCTATATCATTACCCTTGCTGCCATGATGCAAAGAAGTCATTTGGATAAAAAAGATTTATTGATGGAATCAGAAGGAATTGTGGATGTGACGAATGGTGTATTTACATATAAAAAAATCATTCATCGGCCAACAATTATCTTAAAAGAAGATGCAACTTTCGAGGATGAAAAATTAGCTCAACGATTAGCGGAAAAAGCAGAAAAATCATGCATGATCAGTAGAGCTATTCAAGGAAATGTCGAACTCGAATTGCAAGTAACGATTAAAAAAGGATAAATGAAGTGTGTACATCCATGGCTGCTCGAACAACCATGGATGTTTTTTATCCGGTCACCATCTGACTTTTTAAAAAGACACTGATGTAGTACATGTATCAATTCAATTTTATTTCTTCAAAAGCATGGGACCTTCTGACTACAGTAGTCATTATCGATTTCAAGCTTTCATTTTTTAAGTAAATGTTTAACCGAATATACCGGGTGATACAGAAGCATCCACGGGCCGGAATAGCGCATGACGGCCTTTATCTTTTGGCGATAAACCGGTTTGTAACAATGGACTTTGCAATTGGAACAAGCTGATTTTTCCTCTCCAAACCGGCAATAAGATAATCGTTTATGTGCATAATGTAACAAATCTTGACAGTCATCACATAATTCATTTCGGTGATGTTTTTTTCTACAGTAGATTTCGATCATTTTCTGCACTGTTTCTTTTTCCTTTTGAATTTTTGGACCATCATTCAGTTTCCTCATATGAGTCCCCTCCTTATGAAACGTCCTACGCATTTGATCTACCCATAGTTCGTACAATAGAAAAATTAAAAACAACCTCTGTAATTTTAGGTTACCACAAAGGAACTCCCCGTCAGAATCTCTTTTTTGAAAAGTTGCTAACAATTACCTTAAGAGCCAAAACAACTTCAGCATTGGAAACTTTGGTTTACGCCGACCTATTTGGCAGAACCATCTTTATGTAAAACTTGGTTTCTATTAATCCTATCGTACAAGTTTTTTTGGAAGGCAAAATAAAGAACAATTATTTTCGTTTTTAAAATAATTTTGGAGGTCTCAGGCACCTGTTAAAAATGATCTGAATTTGTCTGATTTTAGGGTAGATTTAGGTCTTTTGGATAATTGACTTTTTTCTCCTCCTGTATTTCATAGCAAAATATGTCTAATATTAAGACATTTATGTAACATTTGCCCTATTCTGAATTATCTATTGATATTTTTAAAAAAAATGATACTATTAAACTACTTTCCTGATTTAACAGAAGTAAAAAGACAGGAATAAAAGGGGTGTTGTCAAATAAGGGATAAAGTCGTTGAAAAACTTTCATTCACTAAGGAAAAAGGGGGAAGGAGTATTGAACAGGAAAGGTTTTAAAAAATTACTTAGCAGTTTACTAATCTTTATACTTATTTTCACACTGTTTCAACCGGCATTTTCCCATGCTCAAACAAACACGAACATCCAATCTAGTAAACAAGTAAACAGTGATGAAAGAATCTCACAATTAAAAAATATCATCAATCAACAAAAAGAGCTTTTAAAGAAAGATCCATATTTAGATTCATCCTTAAAAATGGCAAAAAGTGATGGTGAAGTTAAAGTTATTGTTCAGCTTTCCGAAGAACCAGTCGCACTTGCAAAAGGAAAGCAAACAGTAAAGGGTAAATCTTTCTCTCAAAAACAGGCAAGTACTGTTAAAAACAAAGTACTAAATCAACAAGCAAGATTTGAGAAACAATTGAAAGCAGAAAAGATTAATTATAAAAAAGGCTTTACATACCATCAAGCTTTTAATGGGATGTCACTTACCGTAAATAAAAGCGAATTACAGAAGCTGTTAAAGTTAAATGGGGTTGTAAGCATACACCCGGATGAAGAAGTTCATGCATTGGAAGTAAAAAAAGATGATACGGTAAAAGCAGCAATGATGGACAGTAATCCACACCTTAAGATCCCGGAAATTTGGAAGATGGGATATGAAGGTCAAGGCGTAAAAGTTGCTGTTCTTGATACAGGAATTGATTACAACCATCCGGAATTGAAAGACGTTTATAAAGGTGGCCATAATTTTATCATTCATGGCAGTAATTATGCTCGTGATCGTGCAGAAGATGATCCTTATGAAACAACACCGGAAGATAGACCAGATAATATGCCGGAGTTCGATGAAGACGGAGATGCTTTTTATACTTCCCACGGAACACATGTAGCAGGCATCATTGCTGCACAAGGAAATAATAAATATAACATTAAAGGAGTTGCACCAAAAGTTGATTTGTATGCTTATCGTGTACTTGGTGCATATGGCAGCGGTTCAACATCAGGAATAATTGCCGGTATTGACAAAGCAGTTGAAGAAAATATGGATATAATCAATCTATCTTTAGGTGGCGGTAGTAATAGCCAAACCGCTCCAGATGCAATTGCTATTAACAACGCGACATTAGCAGGTGTCACTGCAGTCGTTGCAACCGGAAACAGCGGTCCTGGTCGTAGTACGATTGGCAACCCAGCATCTGCTGCACTGGCAATTTCTGTAGGAAACTCGACATTGCCAGAAGAAACATACCAAGCAACACTCACTGTTGAGGCGGGAGATTTTCGCGATGAATACAAGGCAAGTTTAATGGGCTGGACATTTGGAAAAGATCCATCCGAAACATTAACAGGTGAATACGACGTCGTAGCTGTTCCCGGCTTTGGGACGGAATCAGACTACGAAGGTCTTGATGTAAAAGGAAAAATTGCCCTCGTATCACGTGGAGAAATTCCTTTTGTCGATAAAATTGCGGCAGCTAAAAATCATGGTGCAGCGGGTCTCCTGGTTCATAATAATGTTGGTGAAGCACCATCAGGTATTTTACTTGGTAATTCATTTGCCTTTATTCCTACCTTTGACATTTCAACAAAAGATGGGAACGCATTTAGAAAAGCAATTGAGGCAACAGCCAATAAAACAGGAAAAGTAACCATTAGCGGATATGAAAAAGGCACAACTGAAGGGGATAAAATCAATGATTCCAGTTCACGCGGGCCATCTACACCAACGTTTGACATTAAACCAGATGTCTCGGCACCTGGAACAAATATTATGTCATCTGTTCCGGCCTATGGAAAAGATTACCCTGATGCTGATTACTCTGAAGCCTATGATCGTTTTACCGGGACAAGCATGGCTACACCACAGGTTGCAGGTATAGCAGCATTACTTTTATCAAAAAATCCTGATTGGACACCATTTGATGTAAAAGTAGCAATATCGAATACAGCAAAACAATTAGATACTAAATTATATGATGTATTTGCTCAAGGTCCGGGACGTGCTCAACCGCTTGAAGCCATGAATGCAGAAGCTCTTGCCTATGCACTCGATACAACATCCTTTGAAGAAAAAACAATTGAATATGAAAAAGGAACGGTGACATTTGGTAAAGTTGCACCAGATCCTGAAAGTGAGAAAAAAATCACCAAACAAATTGCAGTTAAAGACTTAGTAGGTAAACCTAGTAATTTTGATGTCAGTGTAGAAGTGACCAAAGCAGCTACAGGCGAAATGGCAGATGCTCGTGTAACCGTAGATAAATCATCGTTTACTTTAAATGGAACGGAAACACTAAATGTAACATTGACTGTTCCTGCCGGGGAGGAATCTCCAGATAATGAAATGCTTGGATACATTCATTTAACAAATGGTACGACTAAGTTAATCTTACCATTCGCTGCCGCTTTCTCAACAGCAGGTCCAGCCGGGTTATCATATTACCAACTTCTGGATAATGCAATCTCACCAAATGGGGATGGTAAATATGAAGAAACCGCTCTCCAATTCGGTTTGTTAGGTGACGAAGAATTGATGTCCCTTGAATTATGGGATGCTCAAAATCCGAGTGGCGGACCGTTTGGCGATGGCTATTTAGGCTATTTTGCATTCCAGCCATTACCAGCCGGGGATTGGAAACTCAAAATTGATGGAACATACTTTGATTGGGAAACGGGAGAAAAAACCGAAATACCGGAAGGCGTATACACGGTTGATTATAATTCATGGGATCTTGCAAACGAAACGATTACTTTCCTTGCAGATGACGGTCCATTATTTGTGAAAACATCAACACCGGAAATCGAATTTAATAAGACGGAAGAAATCAAAGGATCGGAATACGAGCTTACAGGTTCCATTAACGATAAATTTATTGATTTCAAGTCCGCTGTAGAGGAAGCTTTTGGTATCCCATATGATGTCAATGAGAAATTAACCGTCACTTATCGTGTTACGGATAAAGATGGAAATGATGTGGGAAGTGGTCCTGTTACGCTAAAACAAGATGGGTCATTTGCGATTTCCTTAACTAAACTTCCAGCAGGCGAAAATACAGTAACACTACATGTAGAAGATATTGTTGCAAACGCTAGTGACAAGGAAGTAAAACTAAACGTTGAGGGCGAGCAAAAAGATGTTCACATTACATTAACACCGTCAACGACTGAACCAACAGAAGGGCCGGTTACAGTAAAAGTCGACACAGATAGTACATCTCCGCTAGTTTCTATGAAATGGTTACAAGGAGAAAAGACAGTAGAAGACTTTGCCAATGCCGGAAATGACATTGACCTTGAAAAGAGTGAATTCAATGTAACAGAAAACGGCACCTACACTGTCTATGTGAAAAATAGTGAGAATGTAGAAGCTGTTCAAACCATTACAGTGGAAAACATTAAAAAACCAGCTGAGAATTTTGCAATTACATTAACACCGTCAACAACTGAACCAACAGAAGGGCCGGTTACTATTTCTGTTAACACAGACAGTAAAGCAGATCTTGTGGCACTTAAATGGTTACAAGGGGAAAAGACAGCGGAAGATTTTGCTAATGCCGGATATGCTATCGACCTAGACAAGAAAACCTTTGATGTAACCGAAAATGGTATCTACACGGTTTATGCAAAAAATAGTGAAAACGCGGAAGTTGTTCAAACGATAAAAATTGAAAATATCACAAAACCAGCTGATGAATTCACCGTTACATTAACACCTTCAACAGTTGAACCGACGGAAGGGCCGGTTACGGTAAAAATTGAAACGAACAGTGAAGCAGATCTTGTTTCCATGAAGTGGTTGGAAGGCAAGAAGGCAACGGAAGACTTTGCCAATGCCGGAAACGAAATTAATCTTGAAGAAAGCAGCTTTTCTGTAACTACAAACGGTGTCTATACCGTTTATGTAAAAAATAGTAAAGGTGTGGAAGTAGTTCAAACCATTGAAATTAACAATATTGTCATTCCTGCGGTAAGTATTGCGTTAACACCTTCTACAACGGAAGAAACAGAGGAACCGGTATCTATTAAAGTTGATGCAGACAGTACTTCGGCGCTTGTCGAATTAAAATGGTTAGAAGGCAAACAAAATGTGGACGCTTTTCATAATGCCGGAAATCCAATCGACCTTGAAGCGAAACAATTCGATGTAACTGAAAATGGAACGTACACTGTTTATGCAAAAAACAGTGGTGGTGCAGAAGCAGTACAAACTATTACGATTGATAATATTAAAGTTGTGGAAAAAGAAGAGATCGTTATTACAACACCATCTATTGCAAATGGTGTAGCAACAATTTCGGATGATGATATTGATAGAGTGAAAAATGGCGGAACCTTCATTATTGAACTTGGTAAAGCAGATAAAGTACGCGTATTCCTAACAGCAGATCAAATTAAAACACTAAAAGAAAAACAAGTATCTTTGATTATCCGGAATTACGCTGTCGAAATCCAAATCCCATCGAATAATTTAGCGGATGGTGAGGATATTTCTATTGACGTACGAAAAGTAGACGATGTAGCCAGTGCAGATCAAGCGGTTAGTGGCGTTTACGACTTTACCATTTATGCCGGTGATAAGGTAGTGAGTGATTTTGGTGAGCCAATTATCCTCGTGTTTACTGTCGATAATGACAAAGTTAAAAGCACAGACAAGCTAAACGTATATTACTACAACGAAGAAATGAAAAAATGGGAGCTTATACCAAATGCGGTGCATAAAGACGGCAAAGTTTCCGTTGGGATAAATCATTTTAGTACATTCGCAGTATTCGCAAAAGATCCGAATAAGAAAGATCCTGTTCCATTACCAACTCCTGGCGGGCAAGATCCTGTTCCACAACCAAATCCTAGTGGACAAGAAGATCCTAAGGGACCTAGTCCAAAAGATGCTGGCGATAAAAACCAAAGTATTTATGATGGTTCCAACCAAAACAGTGGAAAGAATGGCGGAGAATTGCCAAATACAGCGACACCATACAATAATTATTTTATCATTGGTTTTGTACTCGTTATGATTGGTGTAGCTGCTGTCTATTTCCAATACAGAAGAAAAAGAAAAACAATGATGTAATTCAACAAATCAAATAGGGGTGTTTATAGAAGAACACCCCACTCTTAAAGAAAACTCGGTATTTGCCGAGTTTTCTTTATTTTCCCCTAACAACAACCCTTTTTATTAAAAATCACGTTATATTTTCTCACATAATATTTCAAAAACATATTGACAATTCAAAGTGCTAATATTAAAATGTGTATTATAAACATTATGTTATGTTTTCTAACATAATAATGTAATAAAAATTATACAAGGAGGAGAAATGTAAATGGATGAAATGTATTTAATGAACAGTTTGTGGACCATGGTTAGTGCAATTTTAGTTATTTTTATGATTGCTGGATTCATATTACTGGAAGCCGGGTCAACTCGAATGAAGAACGCGGGACATATTGCCGGTAAAACCATTTTCACTTTTGGTTTAGCATCCATTGTTTTCTGGGCTATCGGCTATGCATTTATTTTTGGCGATAACGCAAACTTTTTTGTTGGCATGAGTGATTTCTTTTATAATGGTGCGTTAGCCGAGGACGGGGGCTTGGCTGACACGGTATTTTTCTTATTCCAATTAGCATTCGCCGGTATTTCCATCACCATTGCTCTTGGCGGTTTTGCTGAACGAGCTAAATTTTCCGCTTATGTTGTTTTTACGATTCTTTTTGGCATACTTGTCTATCCGGTTATCGCCCACTGGATTTGGGGCGGCGGTTGGTTAGCAGAGCACGGGAAACAAGACTTCGCTGGTTCTACCGTCGTTCACTTGACCGGTGCTATGGCGGCCCTTGCAGCTACGATTCTTTTAAAACCACGGATTGGCAAATATAATAGAGACGGCTCTGCCAATAATATTGCCGGGCATAACCAAGTTTATACCGCTTTAGCTGTCCTTATCCTTTGGGTTGGCTGGTTTGGATTTAACGCAGGTAGTACGGTTTCTGTCGACGGGGCATTTTTCGGATTTGTTGCCTTAAATACGAATTTGGCGGCAGGTGCCGGTGCTGTTGCAGCTACATTCATTTCATGGCTGGTACTTGGAAAACCTGATGTCCCAACGCTTTTAAACGGTGCATTGGCCGGTTTAGTTGCCATTACCGCATCCTGTGCCTTTGTTGAACCATGGGCAGCAGTTGTCATCGGGTTCATTGCCGGCGTACTAGTTTTCTATAGTGCTAGATTTTTTGAAAAGAGAAAAATTGATGACCCGATTTTCGCACTATCGGTTCATGGAACTGCCGGTGTGTGGGGAACCTTATCAACCGGATTTTTCGCTACAGAAGAACTGGCAACGGTTGGTCAGGCCGGATTGTTTTACGGTGGCGGACTCCATCAGTTGGGCGTCCAAGCATTAGGCGTTGTTACTTCGGGTTTATATGCATTTATCATTTCTTTTGTCATCCTAATCGTTATGAAAAAATTAGTCGGTATCCGCGTATCAGAAGAAGAGGAAATCATGGGTCTCGATATAAGCGAACATGGAAGCTATGGCTATCCAGAACAAATGTCAGCTAATTCAACTTCGAAAATAAGTTCCTGATATAATGGGAATAAGAGGAGAAGACTTCTTCCCCTCCTCTTTTGATTATGAATGTGAAAAGGATGATCACATATGACTGACCATTCTTATAGAAAGATCCAGGAGTGGAAAGATCAACATATCCGAGAATCTATGACGGATACACGCAGCTTAAATGATTTTCATGATACGGTTATGAAAAAAGCTTTTGAAGCGGCGGTACAAAAAATAGATAAAGGTCAGCCACCGTGCAAATTTTCTTGGTTTATTACAGGCAGTGGCGGTCGCTTGGAACAGGGGGTAACAAGCGACCAGGACCACGGTCTTATTTATGAAATTGAAAATAAAGAAAACCATGATTATTTTTTTACACTCGGAAAAGAACTTTCGGACGGATTGAACGCAGTCGGTTATCCGTACTGTACCGGCAATATCATGAGTTCCAATCCCCTCTGGTGTAAATCGTTTGATAGTTGGAAAAAACAATTATACTCATGGATGGAGGAAAAAAGTTGGGAGACGATCCGGTATTTACAAATCTTTTATGATGCCCGAAATATCGTTGGTACCAACCAAATGATCCACCAGTTAAAAGATTTGATTTTTCAATATCAAAAAGACGATCGAGCATTAATTGTTCGATTTGCTGAAAATGTCAAGCATACGAAAAAAGGTGTCGGACCGATGGGGAATATTTTAATTGAAGAAAAAGGGGAACATCATGGATCAATAAATATTAAATACACTGCATTCCTTCCCTATGTTAACAGCATTCGTCTTTTAGCCATCAAGGAAGGACTATATGAAACTTCGACCTGTGATCGAATGGACAGACTTATGGAGAACATGGTATTGGCACGATTATTGCACGGAAAAAAGGAACATTTTGAAGCTTTACTGCAACTTCGCCTTTTGTCAATAAAAGAAGACACATATGAAGACTCCCATTATTTAAACACTCGAAACTTATCAAACCATCAAAAAGCGTTATTAAAACAGATTATAAAAGAGGGGCAAAAACTGCATAAACAGACGATTAATCTGGTAAAGAAAGGTGTTCAAAATGGCATTTGAACCGTTTATCGAATTCTTTCGGGGCATCCAACATAAATTCTCCACAGGTACATCGCCGGAAAGACCCATTGTACAAAATAAAGAACAAATGGCGTACATGAGACAATTGCAGAGGGAAATCAAACAGAAAGACATTTTGCATATCCCGTTTGATCGATTAGATTTAGTCGTTTTTGATATAGAAACAACGGGGTTTTATCCGTATCAGGGAGATGAGATGATATCCATTGGCGCTGTAAAAATTATTCACGGAGAAATTCGGGAAGAGGAAACCTTTTATTCCCTTGTTCATACAGAAAAAGAAATATCTCCGGAAATTGAAACTTTAACCGGAATTAATAATGACCAATTGTTGAATGCACCAACCCTCCCCGAAGTCATCGATCAATTTTTACATTTCAGCAAAGACTTCCCGCTTGTTGCCCATCATGCAGTACATGAGAAATCCTTCCTGCAAAATATTTTTTGGAAATTATACCGAAAACCACTGCAACTACGAATAATTGACACTTCTTTTTTATATCGGATAGCAGAACCGGATCTGAATTTAGTAAAATTGGAGGATCTCTGTGACCATAATGGGATTCCGGTCATCAATCGCCATCATGCACTCGGTGATGCCCTTTTAGCCGCCAAACTCTGGACGGTTTATATTGAAAAAGTAAAAGACAAAGGTATAGATTCATTGAAGGATGTGTACGAGCGGATATAGTTGGAATGGTCTCTCGTCCCAGACCCGAGTTCCCGCCCGAAACTCCGGCATATTAGCAGAAGCAAAAAAAGGGATGTGTTCAAATCCATTTATGAACCATCCCTCAAATTGTAAAATCTAAATATTTTGCTTTAATGTCCGTTTTAAAAATTCCCGTGTCCGCTCTTGTGTCGGATGATTGAAAATTTGCTCCGGTGTTCCCTCCTCGGCAATGACGCCCTTATCCATAAAAACAACACGATCGGATACTTCGCGGGCAAATTCCATTTCGTGCGTGACCACCAACATTGTTAATCCGCTCTCCGCCAATTCTTTCATAACCTTCAATACTTCACCGACCATTTCCGGATCCAAAGCCGACGTAGGTTCATCAAAGAGCATGACATCCGGTTCCATACAGAGCGCCCGAGCAATTGCAACCCGCTGCTTTTGCCCCCCAGACAGATGTTTTGGTTTTGCGTGAATGTATTGATCCATGCCAACGACTTTCAAATATTTCATGGCTAACTTCTGTGCTTCTTCCTTGGAACGTTTCAACACTTTCACCTGACCGACCATACAGTTATTCAACACATCATGGTTATTAAACAAGTTAAACTGTTGGAAAACCATCCCTAATTTTGTCCGATACTGATTGACATTATGTTTATCATCCAAAATATTTTCACCTTTATAAATAATTTCTCCGCCGGTTGGTTTTTCCAAAAGATTAATACAACGAAGCAATGTGGATTTTCCTGAACCGGAAGAACCAATAATACTGACAACTTCCCCCTTTTTTACGGAAAAATTAATATCTTTCAAAACTTCATGAGTTCCAAATGATTTACTTAAATGTTGAACAGTAATCATCGTTTCCATTCGTTACCCCCCTTTTCATTAATGATTAGACGGAATTTTCGGTGTATCAACTTGCATTTGGTTTCCAGCTAAGTTGTAATTTTCCGGACCTTCCAATTTTCGTTCTAAATAGCGCAAAATCCGGGTCACCGTAAAGGTCATAATTAAATAAATAACAGAAGCAATAAAGAAGGATTCAAAGTATTTGAAGTTGTTTCCGGCAATCGATTTGGTTGCAAAAAACAGTTCCGAAACAGAGATGACATTCAAAACCGAGGTATCTTTAATATTGATTACAAATTCATTCCCGGTGGCAGGTAAAATATTCCGTAACACCTGGGGCAAAACGACATTGGTCATCGTTTGCAGGTGATTCATACCAATGGCGTGGGCGGCCTCAAATTGTCCTTTATCAATCGATAAAATCCCGCCACGGACAATTTCCGACATATATGCCCCCGTATTAATGGAAACGATAAAAAATGCCGCAAGTAATCGGTCCATATCGATTCCAAACGCTATGGCCATACCGTAATAAATAACCATTGCCTGCACAATCATTGGCGTACCACGGAAAATTTCAATATAAATGGATAAAATCGCATTTATGAACTTCAATAAAGCCCGTTTCATTCCTTTTTCCGGAATCGGAATCGTGCGGATCACACCGATAATTAATCCGATCATTGCACCGATAATTGTACCGATCAATGCAATTAAGAGCGTAATTCCGGCCCCTCTAATAAACATTGGCCAATTTTCTGTAAAAATCTTTATTATCCAATCGAAGCTCATATCGATCCTCCTAAAATTTAGAATTTTTAACGCTTCAAAGGTATAAAGCCACAGAAACTTCTGTGGCTTCCTTTCTCTTTTGTTTGATCCCACTTTAACAGCGAGGCAAGACCCCCATCTCAAGATTTCCCGAGTTTACAAAAAAGATAGGTGGGGACGGACTGCCTGCTTGTGCCCGATTGGTTCAACTAACCATCAGTGGGGTGAAGAACCCCACTGATGGAAGTTTCACTTTATTTATATCTAATTGAAATTCGAGTTCTATTCTGCTGCCGGTTGGTTTTTAATGGCCGTATCCATGATTTCGGTTTGTTCTTCCTCTGAAATGCCGGCTAAAATTTTATTAATTTTTTCTGTTAAATCACTGTCTTTAGGAAGTCCGACCGCAATGGCTGTATCTTCTTCAGATGTTTGAAATCCTTCCGTAAATTCAACCATAACAAAGTTTTCATTTGCTGAAGAAGCACTGACCGCTTCCGGACGTTCGGATACATAACCGTCAATTACACCGGACTCAAGGGCAACCCGCATGGCCGGGAAGTTGTCCATTGCCGGTTGTTTTTTGACACCTTTAATTTGATCGATAACTGAATAATGGAATGTATTTAATTGCGCAGTTATTTTTGCACCGCTAAAATCTTGAATGGATTTCGCATTTTCATATGGACTTCCTTTTTTTACAACCATAACCAAGTCAGATTTATAATAGTTATCCGAGAAATCAATAGATTCTTTCCGTTCAGCGGTTGGCGACATCCCCGCAATAACGGCATCAATTTTACCTGATTGTAATGCCGGGATCAAACCGTCCCATTCTGTTTTTACAATAACTAATTTCTTCCCTAAACCTTCCGCAATTCTTTTCGCAATTTCGACATCATAACCACCGGCATATTCCTTGCTTCCTTCAATAGCCACAGCCCCATTGGCATCATCCTTTTGCGTCCAGTTAAATGGAGGGTAACCCGCTTCCATGCCAACTTTAAAGGTATCGTCATTATTTCCATTTGAACCATTACTTTTACTTGAAGAAGTATTTGATCCACAGCCTGCGAGTGTGAGCATAGCCAATAAAGATAAAGTTAACAATAACAACAATTTTCTTCTCATGATTTACTCTCCTTCTAATATATTGTCAATGAAGAAAATAACAACAATGCAAAAAGCGACCTGAGATGAACTCAGGTCGCATGATTTCAGATTGCACCTAGTCCCCCCACTACATTCCCTTTTTTTTGGAGATAGCACAACTCAGGCAAACCGGGACCATTCTACCTGAGACAGTCTTACAGTTATTCACTGTAAGCCCAGCAAGCAATAGCGAGATCATATTGCAAGCTTCGGCGATATTTCCTTCTCTTTAGTTTCATCACTATCTCGAGTTCCACTAAAGACTGTTAAATACCGCGCCTCTACCTCACCAAAAAAGTAGTGAGGTTTTTGATTCAATTATATTATTAGACTACTATATCAAAAATTGACTGTCAACTAAAAATGTGCAATCATGGCTCTTCTGTCATACCGACCACCTGATTTTTTCTGTTATCGGCTTTACATCGATTAGAAAACTGAGGAAACCTTTTTTTTACAAGCAAATACAAAATATATCCAATCAAACCGCCCAATGTATTCATAATGAGATCATCCACATCGGTCGCACGGGGAAGAAAGATTTGCGTCGTTTCGATAAAAAGTGAAATCAAGAAGGAAATACCCACTGTATTTTTCATTTTTTCATACTTTTTCCAGAGTAAGGGGGTTAAAAAACCGATAATTACAAATATGGCAATATTCCCGAACACTTCAATGATAACATAGTCTACATTATCATACATAATCGCATTTTTTATTTCCTTTATTTTATTAAGCGGAACGAGATTGAACCGCTGTACCTCACTTTCTACTATTTTTAAGCCGTCCGGACCATTCACAAAATCCGGGAAAATCGTTTGGGAGGCCAGTCCTACTAGGAATAAAAAATAAAGGATGATTAGAAGTTCATGAAATAAAGTTGTTTGAAATCCGTTTTTCCTTTTTGAAAAATAGTGAATGAATCTTACAACTAAAATAATTGGGAGTGCAATCATTAAATAAGGGGCCATATCATCAACAAAATAACTAATCCGATCCATAAAAAAAGTCCTTTCATAATATAGAAATAATGCAGATTCGGCTTCTGATTCCGGCCAGGCAGTGTCGATCGCTTCACTAGGTATTGCGGGGATTTGCAAATCGCAAATTCTGGACAACTGTCCTAGTGCATATATGTAATTAGAAGTTTATATTTTTCTATAATAACCATACATTTAATATTCTTTTATGACAATACCTTCCATTCATTTCCAAAAAGAACTTTTTTCTAGATTTCGTACGTAATTTTGTATATAATTATACCGTTTTTTAATCGTTTCGTATGTATTCAGTTGTATTTTAGTAAAGGAGTTTGTCATTATGTGGTTTCTTTTTGCACTTTTAACAACTTTATCATGGGGGATTGCCGATCTATTTTATAAAAAAGGATCTGATAGCAAGGATTCCCTCAGTCATCTAAAAATCGGCGTTATGGTCGGTTTGGTCATGGGGATTCACGGTACACTTTACATGCTTATTAAAGGGACCACGTTAGCCCCAATGGATTTGCTAAAATATTTACCGGTTTCCGCCTTGTATATTCTTTCCATGTTAATCGGGTATTTTGGTTTACGTTACATCGAATTGTCAATCTCTTCTCCGGTACAAAATTCATCCGGTGCCATCACGGCGATTCTATTATATATCTTTTTCCCGCAACCGGTTGGATGGATAAATGTTTTTGGAATTATTGTTATTACATCGGGTGTCATCGGGTTGGCCATCTTGGAAAAAAGGGCACAATCGGAAGCACTTAGGGCGGAAAAAGCAGAGATTGATCCGAAATATCAATTAAGTGTCTTAGCCATCACATTCCCGATTTTATATGCGTTATTTGATGCGCTTGGTACATTTGCGGATGGAATCTATTTGGATGAGTTGAATTTAATCAGTGAAGATGCGGCATTGTTGGCTTATGAGTTTACTTGGCTAATCATTGCTGTGGTGTCCTATATCTACATTCGGTTCATTAAGCAAGACCGGTTCAATGTGTTCAAACAGCCAACTCGGGCCTCGGCAGCTATTTTTGAAACGGCCGGCCAGTTCTTTTATGTGTATGCCATGACAGATAGAGCGATCATTGCTGCACCGTTAATTGCTTCTTACAGTGTTGTATCAGTCATCTTGTCACGAATATTTTTAAAGGAAAAATTAAGTACACAACATTATATATTTGTCGTCATTGTGTTGATCGGGATTGCGCTACTCGGGATTGCTGATGAGTTGTGAACTTGCAAATTCTTTGCGATAAAAAATGTTCCCCGCCGCTTATTCATATGGCGGGCTGAACATTTTCAATATTTCCTCTCATCAGTTTGGTCATCATGTCAATGAGGCGTGGTCGCTAATTTCTTATCTTCATGTTTATCTTTTTCAATAACAGTGACGAGAGCCGGCAACAATACGCCTCTGATTAAAAAAGTATCTAATAAAATCCCCACGGCAACAGTAAAACCAAACACAAACAGGAGCTCAATCGGCTGGGTCATTAAGACAGCAAATGTAGCAGCAAGAATCAAACCGGCGGACGATATAACCCCTCCTGTATTGGCAACGGCGATTTCAACGGCTTTTTTAACCGGATGTTTCTGCCTTTCTTCTTGGAATCGGGAAATCAATATGATATTGTAATCAATGCCGAGTGCGACAAGAAATACGAAAGCATACAGCGGAACCCGATCGCTTATCGTACTGATATCGAAAAAGAGATTTGTTAGAAACGTACCTAAACCAAGTGCGGCCAAGAACGAAACTAAAATGGTTCCCATCATATAAATCGGCATCTTCACTGATTTTGTTAGCACAATGAGCATTATAAAAATCAATACTGTCTCAAGGAGAACAATAACGATAACATCGCGGTTATTAATCCCACGCTCATCAACGAGACTGGCCGTTTCTCCCGCAAAAAACAGTTCTCCGTCCACGTTACTCTTTTGCATGATTTCATCCGAGTTGCCAATGATTTTTTCCATTGCATCAATTGTTTCAACCGCATAAGGGCTCTCGGCAAAGGTCAGACTATAATTAACAGCCTTTCCATCTTCCGTTACCCCATTGATTCGTACATTATCGACCAGCGATTGGTTGCTAAGTTCTTCCTGTACTTTGGCAATTTGTTCTTGATGAAAAGGTTCTGACCCTTCCAATAGAACCGTCGTCGGCGCCAAGTCACCTTTTGCAAATTTTTCTTCCAAAATTTCATAACCTTGACGCGACAGCATGTCTTCCGGGAAAGATTTCATCGTATCGAATTCATATTCCAATTTAAATAAATGGCCGGCAGATAGCAAGAGGACGATACTAATGGCGCCAATGGCTACCCACGGTTTTTTCACAACAAAGCGACCAACTTTACTCCAAAATGAGTGGCTGGCAACTGATTCATCACCGATGTGCGGGATTTTCGGCCAAAATGATTTCCGCCCGAACAACATGAATAGTGCCGGAACAAGGGTGATGGAGGCAATCATAATAACGGCCATCGTTGTAGCAAACGTCGGCGCAAAGTTGCGATAATCGCCAAATTGGGCAAAAAATAATACAAGCATTGCTACGAGTACCGTACCGCCTGAGAAAAATACCGGCATACCCGTTTCTCTCATTGCTTCTTTCATTGCAACAAACTTGTCTTCATGCTGTTTCAACTCTTCTCGATAACGGGAAAAAACAAATAATGAATAATCAATAACGGCTGCAAAAAGTAAAATTGACATAATCGAAATGGTCTGTTTGCTCATCATGAGACCCGCTTTTCCCATTAATCCTAATATTTGTGTCACCACTTCATATACAAATACCGCAGCAAATAACGGGATGAAAGCTAACAATGGTGAACGATATATAACAATTAGTAAAACTAATATAAGTCCGACTGTAGACATAATCAATACGAAATCGGCTCTCGAAAAAAGTGACAACGTATCGGCAGCAATCCCGGCAGGTCCGGTAATATAAAGGGTATAATCAGATGATTGTTGCACGATTTTTTGCAATTGTTCATTCGCCTCTTTTATTTCTTTACTTTCCATTGAAGCATTGTACGTTAATGGAATGATTGCCGTTGTTTGATCTTCAGAAAAAAATTCGGCCGTTGCTTGCGGCGGAAGTTGTGCTAACGGGACAACTTGCTCTACACCATTGATTTTTCCGGCTGTTATTTGTTCAAGAATTTGAGCAAGTTGATTTAGCTGAATTGGACCATTTTTTGATTGAAAGACTAGGATTGCCGGAATTCCTTCATTGTCTTTGAAATAATTATCGATTTTTTTCTGGGCAATGACTGACTTTGCATCATCCGGTAATGAATCAATACTGGAAACCTCATAATCCCTTACACTCGGAGTAAAGATTGCAAGAAGCACCGTAATAATGAACCATGCGGCAAGGGTCATCCACATTCCTTTTTTTGTTGATACACGATCTGTTACCGCTTGTAAAAATTTCCTCATCCATTCTCCTCCTTTTATGTTAACAATAATAAAAACCAAAGTGACACAACTGTCATTTTAGACGTACAACTGTTTTAAACAGTTCTATTATCGACCAAGGTGACAGTAGTGTCAATTATTTTGATTCCGCACTCATGCCATATTTAATGATTTCTTTTAACCCTTTTACCCATTGTTGATGAGGTACTCCAAAATGATTAGGAATCGCAACGGCTTGAAAAATATATCCCAAGATTAATGGATTAGGAAGTTGTTGTTTAATTTTTTGTTCTTTCTTTCCAGCCGTAATCAAGTCATCGAGATAATGATACATTTCCAGGTGAAGATGCTCTAATGTCCTTTGGTTCTCTGCCACTTTTTCATTATTTTTATCCATCATCTGTTTGCCAATTTCAATAAGCTGGTGGATGGAGGTATTTTCAAACATAATGTTAAACAAGTAATCGAATTGTGCATCAAAATTCGGATACGCATCTATTTTCTTTAAATCGTTCATAAAAGTGTTCATTTCATTAATCATGAACTCGGTAATCAGTTCATCTTTATTGTCATAATATTTATATATTGTCCCTCTGGCCACGTCCAAGTACTCTGCCAACAAACTAAAAGTAAACGCTTCGTACCCGTGTTCAAGAAGTAATATTTTGACAGCTTGAAAGATTTCATCTCTTGTAAATTTCCGTTCTCTTGCCATCGACTTACCCCCCTTATATCTAGTATAAGGGAAAACAAGAACGAGAAAAAGGGTTGGAAATCGTAATAAATTTTCATATTACTTTTTAGGATACGACTATTTTTTAAAATAATTCATTATCTTAGTAAGAATTCTGTAGTATAAGTATTTTTTGGTTAACAGGGGATTCCCAACATAAATTGACATTTTTTCCAAAGTAATAGTTGGTTAACCACCAAAACCTTTCAAAAAATTTACATTCAAACCTCAATATTTTTTACCAGACAAGGATATTTTTAATAATCCTGAAGCCCCAGAAAATCTGTTAACTTAGTTGAATATAACGGTATTTAGATGAGAATTGTAGCCAACTTATCAAAATAACTGAATCTTCAATTGCTACCTCCTGTATTTTGGGCATTTTCACCCTTGACTGAAAAACTTATTTTTTCAGTTATGAGAAGCATTCTTTTGGTTATTCCAATTGCAGTTATTGAATTTGATTCAGTACATCCTACAAGAATTTTTGTTACTCAAAACTCGATGATATTTTGAAGTCAAGTGAACTGGCTGATTTCACAACTTTTCTTACCACTTTAATTTACCGAGAACGTATCGTATCAATCTGCATGTTTTTTTGACCTTCTGGAAAACAAAGAGTTCGTACCAGTCTCACCATCAAAGGCGACCAATGGATGAAAACCTATTGTGTCATAATAAGTATTATACGCCGAAGATTCTTGATCCCCATTGTATCCGGATGAGTCAAATCCAAGTCGACAAAAAACTCTTTCGATAATTTTCTGTTAATAATTCAGGGTAATCTAATCTAATTTATATTTTTCAACTTCATTTAATGCTTCTAATAATTTGCTGCTAATTGATTCGCCTTCTTTAATATGATCGACAATGATTTTATTGGTCTCTTTGAATAAATCAGCAGCTGTTTTAAATTTATTGATCACATCTTCACTTGTTTCTTGCTGGATTTCGATAATTTTTATTATTTGCTGTACCTCTTCTTTGACATTATTGATAATCGATAAAAGTTTACTGATTTCTTCATTCGTTTGCAGATTCGCTTTTACGCCTTGATTGATCAGGTCGTTGCTACGTGCGCTATTGGTGTTGGCTTGCAAAATTTCTAATTGAATTTTTTTCGTTAAATCATTGATGTTTTTTGTACTCTCTTTTGTGTTTTCAGCCAGCTTCCTGATTTCTGAAGCAACAACGGCAAAACCTTTCCCCTGTTCCCCCGCTCTTGATGCTTCAATGGAGGCATTTAAGGCAAGAAGATTGATATTTTCCGAAATACTACTAATAACGCCTACGATTTCTTCAATTTGACGTGAACTTTCGCTTAATTGATGCATGCTTTGCAATGTTACGTTTGCTTGGTTTCCTAAATCATCAATGATCGCTTTTACTTGGTCAATTGAGTTTTTGCCTCGCCCAGAGACGTTAACCATCGAATCGGTGGATGTAATCAAGGAATTGCCTTTTTTAATCATTTGGACCGAATTTTCATGGTTTCTGACCGTACTTTCCTCAACTCGTTGATATTCGTTGTTGATTTTTTCCACCATATTCATAATGACATGATGTTCGTCATTAACTTTTTCATTTGCTTCCATCGTTGACAATAGTTCTTTATGGATATTATTTAAAAAGATTTGAAAGGCATCTTCTTTCTCATCTAATTTTCGGTTTAAGTCATCGATTTTTTGTTTTAATAAGTTGATGTCTTCTTGCTTTGGTTTCTGTCTAGTAAACATTAAGACACTCCCTTTTTATTAGTAGATAATTATTATCTTAGCATAAAATCCTCTGATATGATTTTTCCTATTTATTATAATTTATTTAGCTTACTCCGCAAAAAATGATGCCTCTATTAGGCATCATTTTTCTGTAACAAACGTCTCCGCGGCACATTTGGCTGCGAGAGATTTCTATCATTTTATTAAACTTCTACTGTCGCTTGAACGGTGTCGCCGGAAGTTTCCTCTTCAAGATCATCAACTTGAATTTGTGAAGAAACAATGGTTGCAATGACATCTTCGTCCTCATGATTGATTATGATATTGCGATAATGGTTACGAATATCACCAACCTTAATTGTATGACCAATTTCCAGATTAGTAACATCGACTTCAATTGTTTCCGGAATATTTTGTGGGGTCGCTTTAATGTTCAGTTCATGAATTGATTGTTGGACAACACCGCCAACTTCAACACCTTTAGCAGTTCCTTTTAATAAGACAGGAACTTTTGCATGGATTTCACTTGACATACTTACATGGAGAAAATCTACATGAATAAGATGTTGATTAATTGGATCTGCTTGATATTCTCCAAGAATCACAGTTTCTACTTTTCCATCGACATCGAGGGAGATTAATGCATTTCTGCCATGTTCATTAATTATTTTCAGCAATTCTCTTTTTTTCACAGCAATCGGTTTCGTTTCTTCATGTTTGCCATAAACCACTGCCGGAATCATTCCTCGACTCCTTATTTTGTGCAATGCTGAACTTCTAAAATCCTTTCGTACTTCTGCGACTATTGTATTACTCATTTCCTGTCACCTTCCGATATAAGATTTTAGACATAGGTATAAATTTTGCTTTATAGGAATGTCTAAGGATTGTGTAATTATATACACTTATTTCTTTATTATAGTAAAGGATGCCGCCGGTTTCAAATATTTGACATTTCTTAACACAAACCCATCAATCCTTCACATTGAAAGAGACTGCTTGAAATCACCATTTGCGGGCTTTCCAATGTTCAATAAGTCTTTTTTATTTTTGTTTTTGGTTGGAATTTCAAACTATTTCTTCCTCTTTTGATTTCACATAAAAAACTTCCGTCGAGACAAGCATGAATTCAATAACTTGTTTTGCCATATATTCCGGCGGGGTTGAAAAATCTTCTTCAATCCAACGAATAATCATTCCTGCGATTCCATGGGAAAGAAAAATATATAACCATTTCGTGTCAAGGATTGTATCTTTCTCGGGGTGTCTGCCTAAAATCTGATGTTGAGTAATTTAATATTCACTTCTTTTAGTTCTCTAATAGTGTTTTTTGATATTAAAGCATTTCCCGCAACTCTTCCAACTCTGTAAGCTCTACATCTGAAATTACTTTGATTCCGTTTCTTTTTAATAAAGCAGAAGTCACTCCATTGCCAGGTACCTTTTTGCCGATAAATTCTCCGTTATAAATCATTGAACTTCCGCATGAAGGACTATTTTCTTTCAACACAACAGTTGTGATCTTCATCTTTTGTACCAGTTTTAATGTCTCATATGCGCCTTTTATATACATATCGGTTACATCTTTTCCTAACCGATCTACCACTTTTGCCCGGCCATCCAATACATCGAAGCCATCACCTTGAATGATTTCGGCAGGGATCCTTGGTATTGGAAGACCTCCTAATAGTTCCGGACAAGCTGTGATAGCGCGGTTCTCATCTACTAACCTCTTGATTATGTCACGAAGGCAATGTTTCCCGTCATAACGAACTTCTAGTCCTGCCAAACATGAACTAACTAAAATCATTGATATTCAACCCCGTGTTATTATGTTAATATTAAAAAAATTGGTTAGTTTCCCATACCACTTTTGAATGGTCCGATCCAACTAAAAAGCAAAATGACACCAAAGACAAGTTCTCCCAAAAAACGTTAAACGCAACCAACAAGCCAAAAAGTAATGTATACTTTGTGCCAACCACTAACTGTTCAAAAATACTATATCATATTAATCCGAGCCAAATAGAAACAGTTCTGTCGGAGCATACCGTGGCGCATCTATTAATGCTATCCCCCCATACCTTCATAAAGTTGTTTTTCCGGCAATAATCATACAATCGTCATCACAAATTGTTTTTGCAGTTGTAATGGCTTGCATGATTTCATTATTCGTTACACCTGTTTGCGGATTTCCTGTTAGGCAAATGAAATCGACGCCTAACTCTTTTGCCCTTTTTAAAGAATCAGCCGTTGAAATTCGTCCGGTTGGTAATAATTTTTGTAAAGTTTCTGCGGGTAACGCATGAACATCAACGGGTTCAAGATTAATTCCAACCGGTCTCCCAAGCAGTACCTTCAATTTTCTTATCAAATTTTCAGCCGGTACATCCTCGAGCCCCATAATCCGCGGAGCATTGATATCAAACATGTTCAATAAAATCATGTCAGCTCTAAAAGCGGCTGCATATTCCGCATTGGTTAAACCGGGATATAACGGTGTGGCTGTACAAACGATTTCCGCAATCATCGTTCTTCCTTCTGCCGCTTCAATAGACGCTTTTAAATCTTTACCGTTCATTTTTGTGAAATCTGAGGCAAGGCAATTTAATATTCGCTTCACAACCGTGCAACTCCTTTACTTTTTTAATTTTTAGAGAATGATAGCTTCAGTTTGATTATACTACTTTGACAATCCATGTATTGGGAAGTAATTACAGATTCTCGCAAAGAACTGCGGAATAGAAAGTTCTCTTCAGCAAAAAAGCACGTAATTGTTGAACACGTTATTAAACAGAGGCGGTCAAGTTCAGCTTATAATCTTTGAGCATATTTACGATTACAAACTGCCGGAACATTGGAAACATATATTAATTAATCATTGAAATATCAGCTGAGGTGGACAGCATTTTTTTCATCAAAACAATTTTAACTTGAATTTCATTTGGCTTATGGATTACTTCTTCATCATAAATTTCGTAACCTAATGATTGATATAGTTGGATATTTCTTGAACTAGCAGCCGAATTTTACAAGATAATGTCGGAATACCATTGTTCGCAGCATATCTTTCCAATGATCTAAGTAATTCTTTCGCCATTCCGCGCCCTTGCATTTCAGGAATAACGGAAAGTCTAAAGAAATAAATTTTGTTATTTTTATTTGGAATCGAACAATCGCTACCAGTTTTTCTTCAACATAACCAATCAAGCACTGTTCATCGTTTTTTAAAGCGGTTGAAATCGATTGAACGGTTTCATCTAAAGCACCCGATGGCGGTATTACCTCTTTGTATTCCATAAACTCTCTAATCATTATTTCATGAATAACCGGCGCATCGGAAACCTCTGCAATTTTTACTTCCATGGACGAGTCAAACCTTTCGTAATTAATTCTTTTCTAACTTTTGAATCGCTTCTCCCTATATCTTTGTTTTGCTCTTTCATATCCATTTGATTTCTCCCGTGAAGAAACCATTTTCGTCCTCTGTGGTGAGCTTGGAAATTATATGGGTGACTATGGTAATGAGAACGGGACTCTCGTCGCCAAAAAATGATGTTTCTCACCTCAAAATGGTGACGAGAACGGGGCTCGTCGCCAAAATAGTGCATTTTTCGCCTCAAAACGGTGACGAGATTAGGTTTCGTCGCCAAAATTGAGAGGTTTTCGACCAAAAATGACGACGAGATTAGGTTTCGTCGCCAAAAATATGAGATTTTCGACCAAAAACGGTGACGAGAACAAGCCTCGTCGCCGGTATAGGAAAATGTAGCTTGTTCAAAGTCTATCCTTCCCTTTTCAATCGTTTCCTCAGGTTGCCAATCGTTCCAAGTCACGTTATCATTTGCTGCAAAAACTTCAGCGATTCGCGAAGTTGAAGCCTTTGCCCGAACAAACATATTAAACACCATGGAAATCATCATTAAAGATGTGGCCATTTGCGTCATATAATTCATAAAAGCAATAATATGACCAACTTGCATCGTCCCATTGTTTACACCAAAACCGCCAAGCCATAAAATAAAAACAATGCCAAAGTTAACTGTTAACAAAATAGCCGGACTAAAGATGGACATAATTCGAATCGAGGAAGTCGTTCTTTCCTGAAGTTCGTCATTTGCTCCACTGAACTTATCGATTTCAAACTGAAACCTGTTAAACGCCTTTACCACCCGCACACCGGATAAATATTCCCTCATAATGCCGTTCACAAGGTCAAGGGCTTTTTGAACTTTCATAAACAAAGGAAAACCGAGTCGCATGTTGAAAATAATTAAAATAATAACGATAGGTACAACCACAGCCAATACAATAGAGAGCTCGGGATCGAGTCGAACAGCCATAATCAAAGCACCAAGTGCCAATAGCGGGGCTTTCACAAAAATCCTCATTAAACCATTAATAAAATTCTGCACTTGAGTTACATCGTTGGTAAGTCTTGTGATGAGAGAAGCCCGATCAAATTGATTGATGCTTTGGAAAGAGAGTCCCTGAATTTTCCAAAACAAATCCGATCGTAACTCTGCCCCAAAGTTTTGTGATACGACGCTTGCCAAGGTACTCCGTAATGAAGCAGCCACAGCACCGCAAGCTGTAATCAATAGCATAAATCCTCCCATCTTCAGCACATAATGCAGGTCTCTTGAAGCCACCCCAACATCAATAATTTTTGACATAATCGTTGGTTGCATTAAATCACAGAACGCCTCAATCATCAAAAAGAAAACAGCCGTACAAAAAAGCTTCCAATACTTTTTTGCATACTTACCTAAAAAATGCATCCATAAATCCACCTTTATTTTCCTAGTTGCTGCTATTATTTTACCATTAATTCAAATTATTTAGGTTATAATTATTTTCTTTTATACGCTTTTATTGAAAAAAATTAGGAGATTAGGGGACAGGTTCCTTGTCCCACTTTTCTTGTGTAGAGGGGGCCGACATCCATATGAAAAACTTGCACAATGAGGGGTAAATTAAGCGATTTTGACTAAGAGCCTCTGCCAAAATAAAAAATATACCCTTGAGCGAGGCTCTGGAAAATTAATTATCTCGTTTTTTGCCTTTTCTTCCAGATTTTTAAATTTAATAAAAATAAAATGGCTATTTTTCTCCAAAAAAGGGCATACGTATCCTGCCTTCACAAAATGGGTTTTTTTCACTGCCCTTTGTGGAAAGGAGACGCTGCATTTGACTTATTCACATATCCACCTGTGAATAACTTAATTCAGTCGATGGCGTGTCCATCCACAATTGGCCTTTCCTGTCTGATGATACGCCATATTTGCCATGATATGCATAGATATCATGCAACGATCCACATGCGCTTCAACTGCCTGTTTTCCACGCTTGTGAACACGACGGAGACTATATCCGTCTTTTAGAATGCCAAAGATTCGTTCGATGATCGTTCTGGCACTATATAACACTTTAAATTTCCGCCCATGTTGGGGCAACTCGACGTCTACTTGAGGCGCTTGATCAAAGTCCAGCCGAAATACTCTTCCTTGTGCTGCCCCATTACAACATTCCACGTGATTCGACAGCGGGCAGGTGAGTCCTTCTTGCCTAGCATTTGGATGAAATACAGGACAAGTGTAAATATATTGCCCCTTTTCCCGATCAGATCCTCTAAGGTCCATTTTATGTTCACTGATACAGATGGGGGTGCCGTACCGATTGATTTTTTCAATTCCCCGGGCGGAAGTTGGTTTATCTTTACGGTTCCGTGGGTTGATGGGTGCCACCAATTTCGCCTGTAATACGTCCTTTGTCACTTTTTGATTTTCCGGCGTTTGGTAGATTCCATCTGCCAAGATAAAGTCCAACTGCTCAGCCATCTCGGGGTGCTCCGCCTTAAACGTCTCCAATGTCGTTTCTAATGTTTTCCCATCAGGTGTATTTCCTTTGAATACTTCCCGCGTCAAAGGCAAGCCGGATTTCACCCCGCATACCATTGATAATTTATGCGCAATATAGGAGACTGCATTGCTTTTACGCATCACCCCTGCGTTATCATCTGTAAGGATTCTGGGGCAATCGCAATCACCTTTGCAAGAACACGTCTTCCTTGTTTTATTCAACGTTGCTTCTGCCTCTATATGTGATGTATCCACGGCGACTGCTTTCTCAAAAGTTTCAACCACGCCTTCCCTTTTATTATATTCAACCACCAATAGCCGGGCTTTTTCCCAAAGATCATTTGTTGTCATGATTTGATCAAAGCGAGCAAAGGAACGGTAGCTCGGAATTTTCTCCGTAAATCCACACATGGCGGCAAATAGCGGGTTTGATTTCACTTGTAAATAGACACTTTCAACCATCACTTCAATATATTGTAAAGAGGCCAGTTCAAAAGCACGAAAAAAGGGCATGAAAGGATGCGGTTTTCTCCCGGCAGGAGAGGAATGAAATAAGGAAGACGTAGACTTATCTTCTTCCTCCGGTATTGAAAATAGTGCTGGTTGTATTTCATTAAAATGATCATGTGCTCTTTCCTTTTTTAGGTGCAAATATAAAAAGGTGTAGTAATCTCGTTCAACCGGTTTAAAAATCTCCCATGGAAAACACATGGCCGGAATGACAAAGGGTATATCGGCATAGTCTTGCCAATTGTGGGGAATCAAATTTTGTTGTATTGATAAATCTCTGGTTTGTGTTAGAATAGAAGTAGTCATGAAATCACTCCTTGGATACTGGATATTGGGTAGTACTTATATCTTACCAAAGGAGTGACTTTCATGGCACTTTTTTTTCAAAAATAATTATGTTTTTCCATTTTACAATATTTACCAGGGGAATGAGTAGCCTAATCTATTAAAACTCGTCTAAAACCGACTGAAATGGAAAAATTCAGATATTGATAATAAGCGAATTTATCCACTGAAATTAAAACTCACCATTTTTTCTTTTATACTTGTCATAATATTCGTGCAAATACCTTTTTCTATAGTGGAATAAATCCACGATCTTTAATTGTCTGACTGCCTACTGCTTCAGGAGATACAGCATTTTGGCAAAGGCTCTAAGAGATTGTTCATTTTTCAACTTGCTTATTTTCAAGGTAGGTTCCACTTCTCACTTTCTGTTAAAGAACTTGTTCAAAAAGAACGCTATTATTTTTGAAAAGAACCACTTTATTACGATGTTTTTGGCGTTACAATCTGATTTTTCAGAAAATAACTACTCTATTCCAATATTTTTGGCGTGATGCAGTCCTTTTTGCTGTTCAGGTGAAATAGAACACATTGTATTCTTATATTTCCTGTAATAAATTCCTCTTCAGGAAAACTGGGGACACTGCTGTACGTTAAAGCTTGGGTTGAACCTCGTCCTCCAGTTATCTCCTATCGATCCACTGTACCTGTCCCCTTAACCCACTGTCCTTAGAAAAGAATATTTTTCCACCGATTTTCATATGAAGCTGCTGCAAATGTATTTTGATCGGCATACATGCGAATCACATCTTTTATTTCTTCAGGAAAGTACTTAGCATTTCGATTGTTGGCAAGACTTTCATATCCGCTTCCTCGTTGTAAGTAGTCTGAGCTTGATACAGAATACCATGATTCCTCTTCCATGACCCGACCACCAATCCGAACTTCTATAATCTCCTTTCCATCATGAACGACCTCTCCCCCCGAAATATGTAACTTCCCGAGAAATCTTCCGCGGAATCCAGGACCTCGACCGTCTTCCAAACATTTTTGCGAATCGAGGGATTGTTGAAGGGCCGCTTTCAAGAATTTCCCCTGTATTTCAAAATAAGTTGGGTTTAAAGGCGATGGGCAAACTTCAATCAACTTCTTCTTTGATACATCATGAAAAATCCCAGCATTACAAATCCCACTATTGATTAAACCGATATCGCATTGAAGCATATCTCTTAATCCATCGGCTATTAAGTTTGTTAATGGATTTTCTTCTACCACATCATGCCAAAGCGGCTGATGAAGGGTATAGAGTGGCTGACTGAGAACTCGAATTGCTTTTTCTTTGTTCGTCCCTAAAATTGATAAAATTTCCGCATCCTTTTCCACATGTTGGGTTGCAATCGATTCTGACCGCAATAAAATAATCGTCCGGCTTTCCACTTCAACTTCAAGAACCCCCACATGTTCTCCGTAATTACCTGCACTATTGATAATCGTGTTGTTGATAATTTTTGCTTCTGGAAAGAGTTTATGATCATGTGCGGAAATAATGATGTCGATTTCCGGAATTTCCTCTGCAAGCACTTCATCAACGAACGTTCCGAGATGACTTAACAAAAGACAAAGGTCATACTTGCCTTTATTTCTATGGATTTCTTCAAGGATAACTTCTTTATAAGGTGTGATGGCAATACCCAGTCCATCACAAAATACTCCTAAGTCTGGGGATGCTCCGGTAATTAATATGCGAAGTCCATTTTTAGAAATAATTGTACTTGAACAAACACCGTGAATAGGTGTACGATCCTTCTTTAACAAGTTATTGCTTATAAAAGGGAACGAACTGGAACCGGCCATATACTCGAGAGTCTGTACACCGTTGAACATCTCGTTATTCCCAATCGTTAATGCATCGTAACCCACCGATTCTAGTAGTTCAACGGCAGCTATACCTCTAGTTCCCTGTAACTCTATACTTTTAAAATCAGCAAAATCGCCGCCATCAAGTAAAAGTGTATGATCATTCTTCAGCTGTTTAATCAGTGTAGCTGCCTTGGCAAAATTGTCAAAATTACTATGTACATCATTTGTATGTATAATTGTTAGTTTCATTGGCTCCTCCGATTTTTATAGTCCTTCATAGGTAATTATTTCAAATTTTCATAAACTATACAATCCTTCAGTAGAAGTTGATTCGGAGTTTTTTCCAGTAAGACACCATACTCTAACCAATGGATTAAGAGAAATAATACAAGCTAAAAATGTATTACCAGTATTTCTATTGATTTGGATCCATAAAAACCTTTCAAAATAATATGATTATTAAATTATACCATGTTAATTATTGCACATTTCAAAGAAAAAAGTTATAATTTACCATAGAATCCATAAATTTACAGGGTTCACTAAATAAATAGACTAGCTATGTTTAAAGGGGACGATACACATGAAAATAAAAGCGGCAACATTATATAAGGCAAAAGGAGACTTTATATTTGAGGAAGTGGAGCTTCAAGAACCAAAAGCAAATGAAGTTTTAATAAAAATCGTTGCATCTGGCGTTTGCCATACAGATTCTGTCGTACGTGAACAATTTATCCCGGTCCCACTCCCTGCTGTGCTCGGCCATGAAGGAGCTGGAATTGTTGAAAAAGTCGGGGCAAATGTAACAACGGTTCAACCCGGCGATCATGTGGCATTATCTTTTTCTTCCTGTGGACATTGTGAAAACTGTCTTTCCGGGCATCCAAGCAGTTGCGATCACTTAAATGATTTTAATTTTGGTGGAATCATGAATGATGGCTCAAAGCGAATTCATAAACATGATATTGAATTTTCAACATTCTTTGGTCAATCCTCTTTTGCAACGTATGCAGTCTCCCATGAAAGAAATGTTGTAAAAATTGATAAGGACGTTGATCTTCGGCTAATGGCTCCACTAGGTTGTGGCATCCAAACAGGAAGTGGAACGGTTCTAAATAAATTAAGACCTGAATTCGGTTCAACGATTGCCGTTTATGGCGCAGGGGCTGTTGGTTTAAGTGCAATTATGGCTGCAAAAATTGTCGGTTGTTCAACGATTATTGCTGTCGATATTCATGATGATCGTCTTGAATTAGCGAAAGAATTAGGTGCCACACATGTGATTAATGGTTCAAAAGTAGATACAGTAGCGGAAGTAAGAAGCATTACTGGTCGTGGAACCCATTACGCAGTCGATTCCACTGGTGTTCCGGCGGTGACTCGCCAAGCTCTAAATGGTTTAAGAAGCATGGGAACATTAGCTGTTGTCGGTGCCACCGGTGACTTAACTATTAATGTTCAAGAAGAATTGATGGGTGAAGGTAAATCAATGATTGGTGTGATTGAAGGAGACGCTGTACCACAAACATTCATCCCGAAATTGGTTCAATTTTATAAAGAAGGGAAATTCCCATTCGATAAATTAATCAATTTCTATCAATTTGAAGAGCTTGAAAAAGCATTTGAAGACTCGAAAACCGGAAAAACAATCAAACCGGTTGTTGTCATGCCTGAATAAATCGGTAGTAGGGCTAGTACTATTAAGCCAACACTATTTACCAATTACAGAAGTTGTCATGCCGAATTAATCGGTGGTATGGCTATTTTTAAAATGGTGCTGTCCAATACAATAACAGAGAGCTAGGCACCCAAGTACAAAATATAGGAACTCAGCGGAAAATGAATTCTATCTTGCAAAAATTTTGGGTGCCAGGCACTTGTTGGACAGCACTACTTAAGAAAAAATACGGCCCTTTACCAATCAAACAAAGAGTCTATTCTTTTTAATTACTCTCTTTCCCTAGCTTTTTGCGTATCTCGCACATTTTTTTGAACAGTGATTGCCGCAAATAAGCTTAAAATAAAGGCCATGCCATAAAAACCTTTTTCACTTAACGTAATACTCCCTGCATTATATAAACCAATCGCCATTAATGAAATGGCAATAATCATCGCAAACCAGCTAATCCCAAAATAAATACTTGTAACGGGAACCCCTTCTTCTTTATCCCTGACCGCTTTTTGCAGAGAAACAGCAGCATACAACCCAAACACTAAAACAGAAAAATAGTACCCTTTCTCATTTAACTGCATGGATGCATTGTACAAGCCGATTAAATAAGCGACGATTCCTAACAACAACGCTCCCCATGACGCCCCTTTAAATGCAGCAGTCGGTTCTCCTTCTCTTCTTTCGTATTTATTACGCGGTTGTTTCTCTGTCTCCAAGTTGTACTCTTGATTTTCTGACATACTCCTTCCCCCTTGTAAAAGACTCCCTTCCACCTTTTAAAACTCCCTTTTATCCGAAATGGAAAATAAGTAATCCATAAAGTCCTGCCTTAATTTTGCAAAATAACTTTATACAACATTATACAGCACCTGTTTCATTATTACTTTCAAAAAGTTTCTGATATTCATATTTCAATTCTACATTTAGTATATGTCGAAAAATCACGTATAATGTAGGTGAAGAGTAAATTTCGCAAACGCTAGAAAATATTACATAAAAAGGATGTATGAGATGTTTTATTTAGTTCCGTTAATGCTTGAAAAGGTTGGAATTATTCTTATTGCCCTATTTCTCCTTTCACAAATAAAATCTTTCCGGCAAATTGTTCAAAGAGAGCATACTCGTCAAGATAAAATAATGCTCATCATTCTTTTTGGCGCTTTTGGAGTATTCAGCAATTATACCGGGATTGAAATTAACCATACATCCATTGAGCATGCGGGATGGTATTCAGGTATCGATCAGGAAAGCGCCATTGCCAATACGCGGGTTTTAGGTGTCGTTATTGGCGGCTTGCTTGGCGGACCCGCAGTCGGAGTGGGTGCCGGATTTATTGCTGGACTTCATCGTTATTTACTTGGCGGGTTTACAGCCTTTTCCTGTTCCGTTTCTACCATTTTAGCAGGAGTGGTTTCCGGCTATTTAGGCGCAAAAAGGAAAAAAATCATGGAAGGTTTTGCTGTCGCAATCGGGATGACTTTAGAATTGGTTCAAATGCTGGTTATTTTAGCTACCGCCAAACCATTTGAAAAAGCGCTGGAACTCGTTCAACTCATTGGTATTCCAATGATTTCGGTCAATGGACTTGGTATGATGCTGTTTATGCATATTATCCATTTAATGAAACGCGAAGAAGAGCGAACACTGGCCAATCAAACAGATAAGGTTTTCTCGATTGCCGATCAAACACTCCCTTATTTTCGACAAGGATTAAATGTGGAATCATGTGAACAAATTTGCAAACTAATTTTAAATATGACCGATGCGGATGCAGTTGCCATTACAGATAACCAAATTGTTCTTTCTCATGTAGGTATGGCTTCAGATCATCATACACCGATGTCGAAGCCGGAAACAGCTTTAACGAGAAAGGTTCTTGAAAGCGGAAAAATTTTTGTTGCCACTTCCAAGGAAGATATTGCCTGTCATCATAAAGATTGCCCGCTGGAGGCCGCCATTGTTATTCCTTTGCAAGTAAAAAACAGGGTCGCCGGAACATTAAAAATGTATTACAAAGATCCGGAAAAATTAGATCAAATTCAACGCCAATTAGCTACAGGTTTAGCCAGCTTATTTTCCACACAATTGGAACTTGTCGAAGCGGAAAGACAAACAAAATTATTGAAAGATGCAAAAATTAAAGCATTGCAGGCCCAAATTCATCCACATTTTCTTTTTAATAGTTTGAATACAATTTCTGCCCTTTGCCGAACGGATCCTGAAAAAGCAAGGGAGTTATTGTTAGAATTAAGTTCTTTTTTTCGTGGAAATCTTCAAGGAGCCGGACAACTATTTGTCCCGCTAAAAACGGAAATTGAAAATGTAAAAGCTTATCTATCATTGGTGCAAGCGCGTTTTCCGGACAAATACCGAATCCATTTTCAAATCGAACCGAATCTTGAAAAAATACCAATACCTCCGTTCCTTTTACAGCCTATTGTTGAAAATTCAATCAACTACGGATTTCCGGGCAGTAAACAGAAAGGAGAAATCAACATTCGCATCTTTACGGAACAACAAAAATTATTGATTGTCATTGAAGACAACGGGAAGGGAATACCCAAGGAGAAGTTAGCAGTTTTAGGTACACAAATTGTCGATTCCAAAAAAGGAAGCGGAACTGCCATATTTCATATCTGTCAACGGTTAAAAGGGATTTATGGTGACAGGGCTTATTTAACCCTTGACAGTAAAGAAAACCAAGGAACGAGCACAACGATATCAATACCAATCAACAGCCATTCAAGTATTGAGTCGCACTGAGTCTCTTATAATCTCACTGATAGGAAGGATAATGATAAAGATGTTGACTGCCTATATCGTGGACGATGAACCGTTAGCACGGGATGAATTAAAATATTTACTTTATCGAACGAAAAAAGTGAAAGTGTTGGGCGATAGCGACAATATTGAAGAAGCAATAGCTGATATCATCATTTTAAAACCCGACCTAGTATTTCTTGATATTGAATTGGATGAAGAAAGTGGGCTGGATCTGGCAAAGCATCTGGAAAATGTTGACCCAACTCCGGCCATTATTTTCGCAACGGCCTATGATGAATACGCTCTACAAGCATTTGAAGCAAATACCTTCGATTATATCCTTAAACCATTTGATGAGAAGCGGATAGAAAAAACATTGGATAAATTCATGAACCTTCAAAAGATCGCAAAAGAAGAAATGCCGTCTTCAAATGAATTAACAAATGACTATAATGGAAGATTTCCAATTATTGTCGATGACCGGATTGTCCTTCTATCTCATGATGATATCATTTATTTAGAAACATCCGATGGAAAAGTGAAAATTAAAACAGTCGATCATGAATACAAGGTTGACGAAACATTGGTAAGTTTGGAGAAAAAGTTACATAGCAAAAAATTCCTTCGTGTTCATCGAAGCTTTATTGTTAATATGGAATATATTACTGAAATTCAGCCGTGGTTTAATTCGACTTACAATCTGGTAATGAAGGACCAATCAAAAGTTCCTGTAAGCCGGACATATGTAAAAGACTTGAAAAATCATATTGGCTTTTAAATCAATGTTTGTCGAATTGTTTACAAATTAATATTAGATTTTGTCATTCAGCATTCAAAATCTGTTTCTCATCCCCCATTTCTTGCACATTAAATTGAAAACACGGAGAATTCGCTTTCAATTTGTATAATTAGTAACGTAAAAGAAATTGAGTGGGGAGGTTTTACGATGAATGCGGTTTCAATTGTTATCGGTTCTGTTTGTATATTATTAATAGCCTATCGATTATACGGGACTTTCATGGCATCAAAAGTATTAAAAATTGATGAACTGGAAGACGAAAAAGTCCCAACACCTTCGCAAAAATTTAATGATGGCAGGGATTATGTGCCAACAAATAAATGGGTTACGTTTGGTCACCATTTTGCCGCAATTGCAGCAGCAGGTCCGTTAGTTGGCCCGGTTTTGGCGGCTCAATTTGGTTATTTGCCGTCCTTATTATGGCTGCTAATTGGTGCCGTCATTGGCGGAGCTGTCCATGACCTTGTTGTTTTATTCTGTTCAATGCGAAGAGATGGTAAATCATTTTCAGAAGTTGCCAAAGAAGAATTAGGTCCTGTCGCCGGTTTTTGTACAGGTTTAGCTATGTTATTTATTATAACAATTACAATGGCAGGGCTTTCACTCGTAGTCTTACATGCACTGGAAAGAAATCCTTGGGGAACTTTTGCAGTCGGTATCACAATCCCGATTGCCATGGGCGTTGGCTTATACCATAGAAAAACAGGTAATTTAAAACTTGCTACAATTGTTGGTTTTACGTTAATTATGGTAGCGGTCGTATTTGGGCATTACTTAAATGGTACATGGTTAGGCGATCTTTTGACATTTGATACGAAAACACTTGCTATTATTTTACCTATTTATGCTTTCTTTGCAGCTGCTTTACCGGTTTGGCTGTTATTACAACCGCGGGATTATTTAAGCACGTTCATGAAAGTCGGGGTATTTGCCGCACTTATTATTGGGGTCATTGCCATTAATCCATCTATTGAATTCCCGGCTTTTACGAATTTTTTAGGAGGGGGACCTGTTGTTGCCGGTCCTGTATGGCCATTTGTTTCCATTACGATTGCTTGCGGAGCGATTTCAGGATTCCACGTTTTCGTTGGTTCCGGTACTACACCGAAAATGCTGAATCGTTGGAAAGATGCAAAGCCGGTTGCATTTGGCGCTATGCTTGTAGAATGTATTGTTGCAGTTATGGCTTTAGTAGCAGCTGTTTCCTTAGAGCCGGCTGACTATTTCGCCATCAATTCATCACCGGAAAAATATGCAGAATTAGGAATGGAACCGGTCCATTTGGCACACCTTGAAGACGAAGTAAATATGGATCTTGAAGGAAGAACAGGCGGGGCTGTTACACTTGCTGTTGGGATGACCTACATTTTTAAAGCAGTACCAATATTTGAAAATTTAGCAGCCTACTTCTATCAATTTGTTATTCTTTTTGAAGCAGTCTTTATTTTAACGGCCATTGATGCGGGAACAAGAACAGCACGTTATTTAATTCAAGACTTCTTTGGAAATTTTATCAAACCGCTTAAACGGATGGATTCGATCTGGGCAAACATTACGGCAAGTGCCATTGCCTGTTTTGCATGGGGATATTTGCTATTCTCGGGTGACATCAGTTCTGTTTGGGCCCTGTTCGGTGTATCCAATCAATTAATGGCATCAATCGGATTAATTATTGGAGCAACCGTTATTCTGAAAATTGCCGATAAACGCTGGTATATGTTGACTTGTCTAATTCCACTCATTTATCTGTATGTTACCGTAAATGTCGCAGGATTTTGGATGATTAAAAACGTCTACTTAAATTCGGCAAATGCAGGCTATAATGTGATCAACGGTGTGCTATCCGTAATTATGCTCGTTCTCGGTATTGTCATTATGGTTTCAGCCATTACAAAATGGGCGCAGTTATGGAAGATCCCTCAACCGGAATTAGTAAAGAGATCGAAATCGGAAGTTGCCTAATAAAGTGATTTTCCATCATTGGGGGTTTTCTCCTATCCCCAATGATGGTTCATCGCTTTTTCTCTTCTTTGGGAAAAATTATTTACTGGTTTCTTCTGGTTTTACTTGTTTTTGAAAGATGTATGTGTAAGACGGTTTCCTTCTAATACACTCGATGTCGGTACTACATCTTTGTATTCCATAACACCTTCATGGATAATCGGCGCATTGGAAACCTCTGCCATTTTTACTTTCATTGATGAATCAAACCTTTCGTATTTACATTCCATCAAAACTTACATTTCCGTCAGCTCTTTCCTTAACTTCTGAATCGCTTCTCTTATTTCTTCATTGTGTTCTTTCGTATTCATTTCATTTCTTGCATGGAGTAATACGGGGCGAACCGATTCGATTGAACGTCCGAACTGGTACATCCATTCATATCTTGGTACCATCCAAGTATGAAAATGGTGCGTAGTGTCTTCATTATAAAAATTATAAACATATTCAATTCCCAAAACATTTCTCTGAGCTTTACGAATTTTGGTCAATACCGTTATATAATCCATTTTTTCTTCTTCGGTCATTTCGTCAAAACTGGTAAAATGCCGCTTGGATGCAAGGATTACCAAACCTTTAATTGGATAGGCAACATCTTGGTGTGCATGAAAATATTCCGATTCGGTAATAACTTGCGCGTCCGGTTCCATCACTCCACTTGTTAGCGCACAACTTAAACATTCAACTTCAACGGTTTGTCCATTCGATAAGATAATTTTTCTCATAAAATCTCCTTGTGGGTTTTATAATTTTTTTTCAAAACAAATGAAGTCCCCTTTACGAAACGTGACGAATCCGCGCCTTTCATAACCGTGCTTTTCATATAATCTACACGCGCCTTTGTTTTCTGTAAAGGAATCTAAGCGGATAGCCGAGTAGTTATTTTGTTTTCCAAACAGCTCGGCAAAGTTTAATAGCTTAGTTGCAATACCCGCTCCTTGAAATTTCGGATCCACGCATAGCCGGTGGATAACCAAGATTTTATCTCCGTTATACTTCCAGGGAATGGTTTCATATTCTTCATCTTGATACTCATTTAATGTAATGACGCCTTTTATGACCGTATCCTCGGAAGCCACATAAACCTCCCTGTCCAAAATATCTTCCGTCACAACTTCTTCATTTGGATAAGTTTGATCCCATTGATTGATTCCTTGTGAACTCATATCTATTACTACATTTTTTATAATTGAAAGAATGGCTTTCTTATCATCTAGTTGCGCTAGTCTAATTTCCACCGAAAACCCACCTTATTTATATAAAATATTTTTATTATTTTATCATAAGCGGATGTTAAGAAACAGTTGTTTTCAATTTGTATATGAAAAAGTTTAAAGTATACTATCTTTATAGGTATCAATTGTTTAAAAAGCAGGATGGAATAATAAAAATATATCATTCAATTTTGGAACTGATTGGTCATACAACGATTGTAAAAAGCGGTCTTCTCGCCGGGACATATCGGGGATTTCTGCTAAAGCTAGGGAACATTAGCGAAAAAACCTTAAAACTTGCAGACTTAAACACATGCACAAAGATTTGGTTGATTAATAGCGTAAGAAAATGGGTCGAGGTTGAACGAATCGAAAGTAAGTGAGGATAAGGTCTCGTGGACGATTTGGCATATTTCTAAACCCATTTTGTCCACGAGATTGCTTCAATTTTTTATCTATTATCCATCTTTTCACTTGTAGTTTCTTTGGTAAATCTTACTCAGCTGCCATTGCTTCAGCTTTCGTCGCGTGAACGGTTCCGCGTGGATGTTGTGGTGGTGCATAAATTGAATACAATTTCAGCGGGACATTCCCGGTATTAATCACATTATGCCAAGTACCGGCCGGGACCATTATCGCCGAATCATCGTGTATTCTTCTCACATAATTCAAGTTATTACGATTTCTTCCCATGCGAACAACACCTTGACCTTGTTCTACACGTAAAAATTGATCGACTTCCGGGTGAATTTCCAAACCTATATCTTCCCCTACCTTCAAACTCATCAATGTCACCTGTAAATGATTACCGGTCCAGAGGGCTGTTCGGAAGGTGTTGTTTCGCTTCGTAACTTCCTCGATATCCACCACAAACGGTTCCGGCCCGTAATCTCTGATGGACGTCTGATTGTTCACTCTTTGTGCCTGATATTGAGGGTTACCATTCGAATCGGTTCCATAAAAAGGCAACTCACGATAAGAATTTATCGGTACATTGACATAATAAGGAGGTGGACAACAATAGGAAACATAGTAATACATGTTCTCATTCCCTTCAAATATTTTCAAAGTATCCTATGCAAAATACCCAGTTAATGTACTTTACAAAAGGAAAGAGAATGAGCTTCCAGTATGTAATTCGATCAATGTTTTAAAGAATAACTTGCCTTGAAAAACTTTACTTTAATATCCTTGAGAGACGTCTAAACAATTATATTTCATAAATTTCAATCGGTAGGCCATCCGGATCTGCAAAAAATGTAAATCGTTTACCGGTAAGCTCGTCAATTCGGATCGGTTCAACGTCTATGCCTTTGTTTTCCAACTCTGTTTTCCATTCTTCCACCGACACAACGGCAAATGCCAAATGTCTAAGACCGGCTGCTTCCGGATAACTTGGTCGCTTTGGCGGATTTGGAAAAGAAAACAACTCTATTTGACTATTCGCCCCAACAGCTAAATCAAGTTTATATGAGTCCCGTTCTTTCCGATAAGTTTCTTGAATGATTGGAAGACCAAGTATTTTGGTATAAAAATGTTTTGACTTTTCATAGTCGGAACAAATAATCGCTACATGATGAATAAATTCCAGTTTCATACTAATACCTCCGAGTAATTTATACTGTTCAATTATAACAAAGAACCCTTTACCCGAGCGAATTTCCCGGGAAAAGGTGGCTTGTTGCATAAAGAGGCGTCTGCTCATATTTGCCAACACGTTTGCTTTCAAAAACATATCATCCCAAGAATTTTTTCACTCTTGGGATTATGTTGATTAAGTTGGGCGAAATTGGTTAGTTCCATCATCCTTTCACTGAACCGGCCAACAGTCCGCGGACAAAATATTTGCCAAGGAAGATATACACGAGCAATGTCGGTAACGCGGCAATGAGAGCACCGGCCATCTGTACATTCCATTGAACGATTTGGCTGCCGGACAGGTTCTGCAGGGCGACCATGATTGGCTGCTGATCGGACTGGGTAATTGTTGCCGCAAATAAAAATTCATTCCAAATATTCGTAAACTGCCAAATCCCGACTACCACAAATCCGGAAATCGACAGCGGCAAAATCATATAGCGAAAAATCCCTAAAAATCCGGCTCCGTCCATTTTTGCCGATTCAATCATTTCATCGGGAATATTCGCATAAAAATTGCGGAACATCAATGTCGTAATCGGAATTCCGTAGACAACATGCACGAAAACAAGACCGGTTATTGTATTATACAAACCCATTTCCCGTAAAAATTGAATAAGCGGGATTAAAATACTTTGATAAGGAATAAACATACCAAACAAAATCCCCGTAAATACTATCTCCGAGCCTTTAAACTTCCATTTCGATATTACATAGCCATTCATTGCCCCTAATAGAGCAGATATTATGGTTGCAGGTATAACTAAATAAAAGGAATTCAACAAGTTTGGAGCCAATTTTCCAAATGCCTCGCTGTAACTGGAAAAATCAAGTGCTGACGGCAGTGACCACATGTCTGCTAAGTTTACTTCATCAAGCGGTTTGACACTTGTCACTAGCATGACATAAACCGGGATTAAAAAGAAGAAACTGAATAAAATTAAAACAATATATAAAAGGGGACGGCGAATTTTTGAAATACCCATTACGATTCCCCCTTTCGATTACTCCATAAATACGGAACGATAAAGATGGCAACACTTAACAGCATAATTATCGCAATGGCTGCACCGTTTGCATAATAATTTCCGCGGAACGTTGTTTCAAACATATTAACCCCCGGAACATCGGTAACAAAATTTGCCCCCGGACCGGTCATCGCATATATTAAATCAAAAATTTTCAGCGAGATATGGGCCATCATAATAATGACACTGACCGTAATCGGCTTCAATAATGGGATAATAATTTTTCGATAAAGCTGAAATTCTGTACAGCCATCCATCCTGGCCGCTTCCCGTATATCATCGGGAATCCCTCTTAACCCGGCCAAATACATGGCAAGAGCAAAACCGGTCATTTGCCAAACTGCCGCAATGACTACCGCTATAATGGCAACCGGCAGACCAAATTCAATTTTCCCCCATTCAAATCCGGCTAAAATATTTGTATCTGTGTACCATTTCGGTTCAATCCCAAAATTTTTCAAAAAAAGATTAATGCCGGTCGACGGGTTTAAAATCCATTGCCAAACGACCCCGGTTACAACAAATGATAAAGCCATCGGGAAAAAGAAAATATTGCGAAAGATGGATTCCCCACGAACAAGTTTCTGATCGAGCAAAATCGCCAATCCCATTCCTAAAATGATAACCAAAGCGATAAATAATACGGTAAAGGCAAGTGTATTGCGCAAATCAGCTTGAAAGCGGAAATCATTCAATAAATAATGGTAATTTTTCATTCCGGCAAAAGAAAAATCAGGTACGATCGTATTCCAATTACTAACCGATACATATCCCGTCCAACCAATAAATCCATATACAAAAATAGCGATTAATATAACTGATGGTGTTAAGAAAAGAATGGACTTCCAGCGATCTGTTGTTAGCTTTTTTCTTTTCTTTACTTGCACAATCGGTTGCTGATTTACATGTACAGTTTTTGCGGGTTCCATATCCACCCCTCCTCTGCATGACTTCTTAACTATGTTTCGGACGATTCGATTTGCATTAAAAACAAAAAACATCCCGTTTTGCCTAAATTTACCGATTATTTTTACAAAGTTCTTTTTAAAATTTATTTATTCTTCCTACCGCATGACTTCTTGATTTTTTTATGCAAAGGTTGCCTCCATAAATATCATTCAAAATATCCTTGAATGGAAAATGGGGGATGATTGCCCCCCATTTTCTTCCGTCCGATCTATTTCAACTCTTGTGCGGCTGTCTCCAGTGCATTAATAAATTGATCAACATCTTTTTGGGTAACAAAAATATTTACAGCTTGGTTCACTCTTGTTAAAAATCCTTCCGGTGCAGCCGAACCGTGGGCCAGACTAGGCGTCAGTTTGCTTGCTTTGAAATCGTCCATCGCAGCTTTACCGTATTCATCATATTTTGATACTTCCGCATCAATACGTGCAGGGATGGAACCTTTTAACGGATTAAATGCATCTTGACCTTCCACCGACCCAAGTACACCTAAAAATTTCTTGACATCGTCCGGATTTTTTACACCTTTAGGTAAACCAAATGTATCGGTAATGACCATAAAATATCCGTCTGTTTCGGGAGTTACCACATAGCCAAAGTCTTCATTTACTTTCAATTTCAAGTCATTAACAAAATACCCTTTTGCCCAGTCTCCCATAATATTCATGGCCGCTTCACCGTTTGCAACTAATTGGGAAGCGTCTTGCCAGTTACGGGAACTATGATCATCATTAATATACCCGATCATTTTAGCGAAAATTTCTGCCGACTTTACAACCCGATCATCTTTAAAGGAGATATCACCTGTCCAAAGTTTTTTATAATCATCCGGACCGAGTTTTGCCAGTAAAATATTTTCAAAAATATGAGTAGCTGTCCATGGCTCTTTATCTCCAAGTGCCAATGGTGTAATTCCTTTATCTTTCAATTGTTCACTAACCGCAAAAAACTCATCGAACGTGGCAGGCGGTTGCAAACCATTTTCTTCAAATATTTTTTTGTTATACCATAAAACATTACTTCTATGGATATTTACCGGTACAGAGTAGATCTTTCCATCCTTACTGACCATATCAATTAAATCTTGCGGGAATTTATCATTCCAGCCTTCACTCTCATATAAATCGTTCAACGGTTCCATTTTCCCCGCTGCAACCCAGCTGGCATTCAATTCTTCCCCACCGTGAACTTGGAAAGTGGAAGGCGGATCATTTCCTTGCATCCGGCTGGCCAATACAGCTTTTGCATTTGTTCCTGCACCACCGGCTACAGCAGCATTTTCAACCTTTATATCCGGATACTCTTCACTAAATAAATCCAATAATGCCAACAAACCGTCCTCTTCACCGGCCCCTGTCCACCAGCTAAAAATTTCTAACTTTGCTGCTTTAGAACTTTCCTTATTGTTTTTCCCATCGCCTGAGCCGGTGCTTTTTTCCGAATTGTTGCAAGCCGCCAGCGCGAACGAAACAACGAGCAAGAAAGCTAACAATATACGAAACTTTTTCATTCTTTCTCCCCCTCTGATTTTTTGTTACCGCTTCCATTCCAATTATAATAATAAAAAAGAAGTGCCTATCTCCTTTTTTCTGTACGATTTTAACAATTTCTTCATTTTTTTAAGATGGTGTTCCGGAATGCACGTGGTGACATATGAAAATATTTTTTAAACACCCGACTGAAGTAATTCGGATCCCGATATCCGACAGCAAAACTGATTTCCTTAAAGCTTAGCTGATTTTGTAAAAGCAGTTCTTTAGCCTTTTCGAGTCTCAATTCCGTAACATAATCAACAAAGGTTTTTCCCGTTTCTTCTTTAAAAATCTTTGCAAAATACGGGGGACTTAATTCCACTTTTTCCGCCACTTGTTCTAAAGTTAGCAATTCATTGAAATGATTCCGGATATATTGTTTTGCCCGCTCAACATAACCTTGAGACCGGTAAAATTGCTGTACAGATAATGAACATTGATGTAAAAACGACGCCCACTCACTCATGCTTTTGCTATTAATTATGTAACAGTTTTGAATATCGATTCCTTTTGTAAGTAAGTTTTGTTTGATCAGTACATACAATCGTTGTAAGTTTTCTTCATCCGTTTGCTTTACATGTTTAATAGCCCGTATCACATCATTTTGTAATAAACAATCGAGTATTTCCTTCAAAATTTCTTGAACAGCGGCCTCTGTATGTGTCGGAAAACCATACCCGCCGCGATTTTGCATCTTTAATTGTCCGAGTGCCAATAATGCTTCGTTAAATGATCTTGGGAAGTCTTGCAGCTGTTCATAGATACCACCAATGCCCATCCATTTTTTCCCGCTTGATGTCAAAAATAACATCCTGACAAAACGAAGCACCTCGGCTTTATCGACTGTGTCTTCACTCATGATAAGCATAATGAAAGGAGCTCTGTTTTTTTCTTGGATAATTGAATACCTATATGTTTCCGTAATTTTTCTGCTAAGTATCTCCCGTTCCTCTTCACGTTCCAAGTCGATAACGAGAAAGAACCCGGCTTTCATTGTCGGAAAATATTCTTGCTTTATCGTCTGCAAATCCTTTGTGATATTTTGGTCCATTATTTGTTGTAAAAAATGTTTTTTGGCAATTTCTGCGGCATACTTTTTCCTCTCCTGGTTCATTTGTTCTTCGGCAATTTCCCGATATACATTTAAAATAGCTTGAATGGTTTCTTCTTTCGTCGCCGGTTTTAAGATATATTCTTTCACTCCTTTTTTCATCGCCTGCTTTGCATAGTCAAACGAGTCATAGGCAGAAATCATGATAAACTTTATATCCGGATGTTTCTCCTTAATCCGTTCAATCGCTTCCAGACCGTCAATACCCGGCATTTTTATATCCATCAACATGATGTTCGGTCTTTTTTCATCGGCCAACTGAATAGCTTGTCTTCCGTTTGCCGCCTCGCCGCAGATTATGGTCTTCCCAAAGTGGTCCTCGATTATTTTACGCATCGCTTTTCTTTCAATCATTTCATCATCCACTAAAGCAATCGATAAATTCATTGTTCATCACCTCTCAATGTCGATTTAGGCAGGTGAAGCTGAATTTTTGTCCCTTTTTCCGGTTCCGATAAAATCTGCACCAAATTATCCATCCCGAAAAACAACTGGAGTCTACGCATGACATTTTCCAACCCGAGTCCCGTCGAATGACCGGTATGTCCTTTCTTTTTATCGCTTCCTGTTAAATGACGATACTTTTGAATGATTGACTCACTCATCCCGACACCATTATCGGCCACTTCAACAATAATACAGGAATCGGCATCACGAACTGATAAACAAATTTCCCCACCTTCTTCTCTCCCTTCAATCCCGTGAATAAAAGCATTTTCTACTAGCGGTTGCAAAATCAGCCGCGGTACACGTGTATCAAGACAGCCCTCATCAATATCGGTATGAAAGGTAATTCGATCAAAAAAGCGGGTTTGCTGGATGTAGAAATAGTCTTTTACCACTTTTACCTCTTCACGTAATGGTACTGATTTCTCCAAATCTCCTAAACTATAGCGGAGAAGGGAAGAAACCGATTCAATCAATCTTGTTGTTTGATCGGCATTTTCTAAAAAAGCCATCCTTGAGATTGTATTCAATGTGTTAAATAAAAAATGCGGATTCACTTGATTTTGTAAATGTTTTAATTCCAGTTCTTTCATGAGTTGTTCCTGCTCTGACTTTTTTTGCATTTCCTGAATTAATTCACGAATATTCCCGCGCATTTGATTAAAAGCTTCCCCTAAAATCTTCATTTCATCATTGGATTGGATTTCAATTGTCTTTCCGTCTAATTTTCCCGCTGAAACTTCCCTGGCCATATTCGTCAGCACCTGGATTGGTTCATTAAGTTCTTTTGAAAACCAAAGAGCGAAAAAGACTGCCAAAAGAACAGATGTTAAAAACAAATAAATAATAAATTGACGAAACGCATCATTTCGCTCATTCAACTGCTGATAAAAAGACTGGTATTCCGTCAATTCCAAATCAATTAAGTCAAGCGTTATTTCTTTTAAATAGATGGCGGTATTTTGTGCTTCTTCCAAGTGGTCATTATACATATCGATATTATCACGAATCGCAAAACCGATTGTCAGTTCCCCTTCTACAATCAATGTATCAATCACATTTTCATATTTTTTTAATTGATACGGGTCGATTCCATCCATTTTTTTCGTTAATTTAATTTTTTCATTCTCAATCTCTCTACGAATCTTTTGAAAGTCGATAACATCATGTGAATCACGTTCCACAACAAAACGGTTCACTTTTTCAATCAGTTCATTTGTCTTTTGCGAAATGGAATTGAATAAGAGAAAGCGTTCGAAGCTGGAATTATATGTTTTCATCAGTTGATTACTGCTTAAAAAAATGGCGGTTGCAACGATATTAAATAAGATAACAAAGACGAAAAAATAAGTAATCAGTTTACTCCGGATTGACTTCATAACCTGAGAACTCCTTCTACTTGTTATTTTCTTGAATATGTTCCTGCAAAAACTGGTTCAGGTCATTTTTCCGTATGATACTTGTCGGGGTATGCTGAATTTTTTCCGGATGGTTGCCCTTCTTTAATTCAACCAGCATATTTACTGCAGTGTATCCCATTTCATATGGATGTTGAACAACGATGGCATCGATTTCCTCAGCTTCTAAAAGTTGGATAGTTTCAGGCAAGGTATCAAATGTGATGACATACGGATCGGAATATGGCCGCATCGTCCGGATGACTTGCGCAATTCCGACCCCGTCTAATGCACTTGTACCGTAAAAAGCCGTGATATTCGGATTCTCTTTCAATAAGTCATATGTAGCTTGTACCGCGCCGGTTTTTGATATATTCGATTCCTTCATGCCAACGATTTTTATTCTTAATTCATTCTTTACCGCTTCTTTAAAACCCTCCACTCGAAGTTGCTGGTGAATGGCATCATTACGTCCAATAACAATGCCTACCATTTGTTCACCTTTCGTATCTTCAATGAAAGCCTTCCCCGCCATAAAACCGGCCATATAGTTATCTGTACCGACATAGACATCCCTTCTGCTTTCCGGCAGATCCGTATCAATCGTAATAATCGAGGTTCCTTTTTCAACCGCTTTATTGATAAGCGGAGTAAACGCTTCATTGGATAAACCCTGTACCATAATTCCATCCACTTTTCCGGCAATCTCTTTGTCAAAAACTCTCACATGATCATTGAGATTGGCACGTTTTGGCCCGATGTATTCTAAATACACCCCCTGTTTTTCCGCAGCATCCCTCGCCCCTTTTTCAACTTGACGCCAGTATTCATTGTCCTCTTCTTCCGGGATTAGAACGAAATGATAATCATATTTTGGCTCGGTGGTACTCGTCTCTTTTTTTACATAAAAAGTTTGTTGACCGTAAAAAAACATAAGAAACGCACTGATTAGAAAAGCTAGAGCAAATATGGAGTAAACCAGTTTCTTTTTCAATCGGTATCACCTCATTGGAAAGATGGAGATTCGCAATTTTTTAAGTATATTTATCTCTGATATTTCTTCAAAAAGATGAATAACTCCTGCAAAAATGGTTTTTTATGTTATGGCTTTTCTCCAACTTGCTTGAAAACATTATGTAAAATGCGGGTTATGTCAATTTTTAGTTGAGGAAATGGTTGTAGCGGTGGTGAATTATGATTGGTAACTCTGCATTTTTTGTTAAGGAAATGAATGCAGATGAATGATGATTGGCTACTCTGCTTTTTTTGTTAAGGAAAAGAATGCAGTGATGAATTATGATTGGCAATTCTTTTTTTAGTTAAGTAAACGAATGCAGTGCGGATGAATGATGTTCGTTAATTCCGCATTTTTTGTTAAGAAAACGAATGCAGCGGAATGAATGATGATTGGCTACTCTGCCGAATGTCAAAGTAATTTTGACAAATACTTTTTGCTTGCGACGAAGGGGAATATTGGCAGAATCATGTATTTTTGAAGGATTTAGTGTGGTGTTAGTAAATTTTTTTGAGGATGGAAAAAATAAAAGAGAGAGCTCAATTTTTTCAACTCTCCCCTTCTTGCTAAAAAATACAGAGCGTTCTATTTGCGACTTACAAACATTTGAGTGGCGGCGTTTTTGCTGGTCAAGTTAAATACTTACTTTTTCATGATGTTTAATAATGGAGTTTACGATATGAATCGAATCCCATTCGCCGGAAGAGAAAAATGTAATCGGATATTTTTTCGGAAATAATTGGTCTTTTATTTCTTCCGGCGTGTTCCCTTCCCTATATAGTTTGACAATATTTCCTTCGAGGTCCAACAAATAATCCAATTTTCGCTCCAAAGCTTTCCGCCCGTTTTTCAGGAAGCCGGCGTGATTGCAAAACACTTCCTCAAAATCATAAGTTAAGACTCTTTTTAATGATGCGATAATTTCCAGAATATTTTCCTCCCGAAGAACCACCTTTGTCTTTTCCTGACAATAAAGATCTCCGGTAAAAAGCTGCCCTGTGGCCTCATTTAAAAAAGCAAGATGATCAATGGCATGGCCGGGTGTGTTGATAACCGTCCAAGATGCATTGGCAGATTGAAAAGTTTTCCCAATCGCTTCTGCACGGAACGGTTTTCGCCTTCCCCAAAAAACTTGACGGTACATCGGATAATCTGCCTTTTTCGTACAATAGTTAATCATGAGATCATTCATGAAAATCGGAACCTGAAATTTTTCCTGCAAATAAGCCGCACATCCGGTATGATCCTCATGAAAATGGGTAATTACTACTTTTTCTATATCAAGCTGTTGGAAAAATGGCGTGAAAAACCGTTGCAACGACTGGGCCCCCGTATCAATTAACACACCATCAATGAAAAAGCAATGAACATTTAATTTAACACCTCGAAACGCAACCGTCCCATTCCCCATTCTTACCCCATTCACTGTCTGTTCCTCAAATTTCTTTTTAAACAACATAGACCCACATCCCGAATTTGATTATTTTTAATTGTATCATAAGGTGAATGACTATTCACTCGTTTTTCTGTGCAACTTGGGATGTTGTCCGATAATCCAATTTTGGTGCATGATTATATATGGTCATGATTTGCTACGGGATTTGGTTTGTCGGCAAAAAAGGGGTGGCTTGGCTAAAAATGGTGACGACAATTGGTCTTACTGATTTATTGGTTTTCGTAGGTGCGATACTCACGTTTTAATAGAAAATATACATCCCCAATTATTGAAATTCATTAATATATCGTGTACGATTAAAATGCATACGATTTATTTATGAGACTACTGAATACGTTCACTTACATAATATACACGGCGAACTACATGAAAAACCTAGTTTGACGAGGAATCTTATAGATATTACTGGAATTTTTTAGTGGTCTCTTTATTACGATGTGTTATTAACTTTCAATTTTGTTAGGGGGCATAAAATGAAAACGGTCTATGATTATACTGTTAAAAAAACGAATGGTGACGAACAATCGCTTAAGAACTTTGAAGGAAAAGTTTTACTGATTGTCAACACTGCAAGCAAATGTGGGTTAACGCCTCAATTCAAAGACCTCCAAGAACTTTATAACAAATATAAAGATCAAGGTTTTGAAATTTTAGGGTTTCCGTGCAGCCAATTTAACAACCAAGAATTTGATAATATTGAGGAAACAACCCAATTTTGTCAGGTAAATTATGGTGTGACCTTTCCAATGTTCGCAAAAATCGATGTAAATGGAGAAAACGCAGATCCACTATTTACTTATCTGAAAGAACAAAAAGGTGGCGTTCTTTCTAAAGATATTAAATGGAACTTCACGAAATTTCTTGTCAATAGAAACGGACAAGTGGTAGAGCGCTATGCACCTACAACAACCCCTGGTAAAATCGAAAAAGATATCATTCAACAATTGTCATTACAAAGAAAACTCGGGCGTCCGAACCTTTTGGCGAGAACAGAACCGTAGTTCAGCGAAAAAATATTTTCGCTTGCGAGGTAATGCTACCGAAGTCACTCTAGTACACTTATATGCTATTAGCTAAAAAAGGAGAAACGATTTTGAAGGATTTTTTTACATTGGATCATCAGCTTTGTTTTGCAATCTATGAAGCAGCCGGTCAATTTAATAAATTATACTCGAAAGCACTTCAATCATTTGGTCTCACCTATCCCCAATACTTAGTCTTATTAGCACTTTGGGAAAAGGATGGCCTAACAGTAAAAGAATTAGGTGAAAAGTTAAATTTAGGTACAGGTACTTTGACACCGATGATCAAAAGAATGGAAGCAAATGGTTGGGTGAGTCGCGAACGTTCCACAACCGATGAACGAAAAGTCTGTATTTCCCTCAAGCCAAAAGCGATAAAAGAAAAACAAGCAATCATTGAAAAAATTACCAATGAAGTCCAATCATGTAACATCGAATATGAAGAATACGAGCAACTGATGAGGCAACTACAGAATCTTCACAAAAAATTGGCCAGTAAACTCACTTCAACGGAAGGAAAGAAATAATATTTTTTCTATATTAAAAAAGCCGTTACCCTAATTTGGTAATCGGCTTTCTTTGAAAAACAAATGATTTGACAAATTACAGAACAGATTTTTTTAATTGCTTATCAATTTCCCGGCCTTCATACATTATCCGGATAACTGTAACAGTTTTATCTCTAATTTCAGAAGTATAAAATTGTCAACAGGGAACTGTCGGAGTCCTCTACCAAGGCTCTTTTTCATATAGATGGAATCGTTCCGGCATTTCATCAAGACTCATTACAGCTCTTTCAATTCTATCCAACTGTCCAGTAGCAACTTCCGGTTCATTCAAGGTAATTTCAATTAACCGGAAATTTTAATAAATCACCATTTGTTTCAAAATCTCCAACAATGAAGCTTGGTCAAGCCCCCATTATTTGGAAATTTTCTGTTTAAGAGTATGGGTATGCTCGTTTTGTATGTTGTATGGAAATCCATTTGCATGTTGTAAATGCGTCTAAACTCCATTCTCCATTCAAACGACCAACACCTGAGTTTTTAACACCGCCAAATGCTACGTTTGGTTCATCATTAATTGTTCCATCATTAATATGGATCATTCCGGTATCCATTTGTTTTGCCAGTTCAGCCCCATGTTCAACATCCCTTGTATGAATAGCGCCACTTAGACCATATGGGGTCTTATTAACATATTCAAGAACTTCTTCATCATTGGAGACTTTCATAATACATACAACAGGAGCAAAAAATTCTTTCTTAGCAATAGTCATGTCCGGAGTGACGTTTGTAAACACAACGGGTTCTATTATGTTTCCGACCACATTTCCTCTAAGGATCGGTGTTGCACCTTCTGCAATACCTTTTTCAATAAGGGCAACGGTATTTCTTACTTGTCGTTCATTAATTAGTGGCCCTATGATTGTTTCCGGCTTTCTTGGATCACCACAAGTAAGAGATGAAACTTTTGCAAGATACTTTTCAAGAAACTCATCATAAACCTTTTCATGAATAATCAGGCGGTTTGCCGACATACAAATTTGTCCTTGATGAGTAAATCTACTAAAAACAGCGGCACTAACAGCTAAATCAATATCGGCATCATCCAATACAACAAGTGCACTGTTACCGCCAAGTTCCAAATGAACTTCTTTTAAGTTTCTTCCTGCGACTTCACCAATATGCCTACCCACTTGGGATGAACCGGTAAAGGATATTGCACGTGGAACAGGATGCTCAACAAAAGTATCCCCTATTTCCGAAATCTCTGTTGTCACTACATTTAATAAACCTTTTGGAAGGCCGGCTTCTTCATATATTTTTGCGATCATCGTCCCTCCGGTAATCGGTGTATGCTCATGTGGCTTTAAAACAACCCCGTTTCCTGTGGCTAATGCAGGAGCTACAGATTTCATTGATAAAAAAAACGGGAAATTAAAAGGGCTGATGACACCGACAACACCAACAGGAACCCTATAAACACGGTTTTCTTTTCCATCAATTGGAGACGGTAAAATCGTTCCATTCATACGCATCGGAAAAGTAGATGCCTCTTTAATCATATTTTTGACAAGATCAATTTCAAACTCTGCTTTTAATCTTGTCCCGCCAATTTCATCAATTATAATGTCTACAATTGCCTCATGATTTTCTTCTATATAAGCAACAGCTCTTTCAAAAACCCCTCGTTTAACAACAGGATTGGTTTTTTCCCATTGTTTCTGTGCCGTTTGTGCCGATATATATGCAGCATTTAAATCATCCATATTTGCAGCTCTGTACGTTGCAAGAATTTCCCCGTTATATGGGTTTTTATTTTCCATCACGAGACTACTATTCCCGTCTCTCCATTCTCCATTTATATATTGACCAGATAATTTTCGAAAGTTGATCATTTTTATTCCTCCATCATTGATTAAGTTCAATATTTTCCTTGGCTAGTTTGGCTAAATTTTGTAAGTTTGTGTTAATTTCCTCCATTGTTGCAGTCAATTCTTCAATAGCTGCAGACTGGGAATCTGATTCTGTGCTTGCTTTTTGAACATTTTGATTAAGTGTATTAATTACATTCTTTATTTGATTGGTAATCGATTGTATTTCATTAACTTGGTTTTTTGAATTGGTAGCCATTTTACGAATTTCATCGGCTACTACTGAAAAGCCCCTTCCATGTTCACCAGCTCGTGCGGATTCGATTGCTGCATTTAATCCGAGCAAATTACTTTGATCAGCAATTTCTTTAACAACATTAGATACCATTTCAATAAGATTGACACTATTATTTACTTCATTTGCCTTATCAGAAATAAAATTCATGTTGTCAGCAAGTTGAGTAATCGAGACAGCCATTTCTTGAATGGTATTTGTTACCTCATTAAAAACGCCGGAGAGATTGGAAGCAACTTCAGATAACTTATTGGCTTTTTCAACATTTAAACCAACTCCCACGCCACCAATCACATGTCTGTTTTCATCATGGATAGGAACCGCACGAGCAATCAGATTTACACCAAACAATTCAGCAGGTACTACCATCGCTTGGTTTTTGTTTTCTCGGATTGCCTTCGTGATAATATCTCCTTCAACAAGAGGATCCCCCGGTGTCACATTAAGGGAAAATGTTTTTGCAGGAAAATTTTGGATTAATTTTTCCGTATCATAAATTCCAATTGTAATATCTTCATTTACCAACATTTGAAAATACGGGGCTACTTCAACAAACGCTTTAAGTAGGGGATGATATTCTCTATCTTGAGAATAATCTTGGTTCATTTTTTCATTTACTCCTTTCAGCTCTTGGATAGCTAGTACAATCCATAAATTTATATCGGCAAAAAGGGAATGTTTTTAAGTAAATTTTAGTAATTAATTGAAATGACCTAAATTATCCGATTAATTATTCGTAATTGCGATTCATTCCAAGACTTCTGAGGTTTACGTGTGTTGTTATAAAATATAGAGATATTTATAATTAATTTTGTATAATTACTTTCCTTATTTTAAAACTCAAAAAAATCTATTTGTCTTTATTTACTAAAAAACAAGTGCAGCCATATTTCGTTTCCTGGGAATTTGTTGTGAACTCTAGGCCTATCAGTTCTCCAATTTTGTGAATCAAGGGAAGGTGAATCTTTGGGGCCATCCACATCAAAAATAATCATATTTCGCTCTTTTGGATAATACATTTAAGTAATGATAAGGTGAAACTTCCAGCAGTGAGGGTTCTTCATCCCCACTTTACTGACACTTGATCTTCCTAACTTACATCTTTGACTTTCCTTAAGCGGACAGGAGGAAGATTTAGTGACTGTTTGTACGGGATAAAGTAGAACTAACCAATCGGACGCATGCAGGCAGACCGTCCCCCACCTATCTTCTTTGTAAACTCGGGTATCTTGAGGTGGGGGTCTTGACTCGCCGTTAAGACGAGAGAAAATAACCGGAAGTTTGGGGTGAGGAATTATCGCGAAAAAACCACGGATGTTACAACGGGGAGATACGATTGGACTTGTTACACTGGGTAGTCCAATCCTTAACCAAACAACGATTAACATTGGTATACAAACACTAAGAAATCTCGGTTTTCATGTTGTTTTGGGCAGACATGTCTTCTCATATGACGGAATTGTTGCAGCACCTGCTGATCAAAGGGCAGCAGATCTTATGGATATGTTTACCAACCCAAGTATAAACATGATACTGGCAACTCGTGGAGGGACCGGGATTCAGTCGATTTTCCCTTATTTAGATTTTGGCGTGATCAGTAGGAATCCAAAAATTATTTCCGGTTATAGTGATATGACCGTATTATTAAATATTATCTATCAATTTAGCAATTTACTTACATTTCATAGTTTGATGGTCGGTGATTTTCGACCAAATACGCCTGCTTACAATTTCGATCAGTTTTTTGAAGCCACATCGACAATAACTTCTCCAAGAATCATTGAAAATCCGCCCAACATCGCTTTAAGGAGTTTAGTTCCCGGAAATGTAACAGGACCAATTATAGGTGGGAATTTAACTTCATTAGTGAATACACTCGGTACCCCGTACGAAATTGACACAAGCGGAAAAATATTCGTTATAGAAGAAACCAATGCGCCATCAAATACCATTTACCGTTATTTACTTCAGTTACTTATGTCGGGTAAGTTCGATGATTGTCTTGGCATTGTCATCGGTCAATGTACCAATTGTCTCGTTTCTTACGGGACAACGTTTGATGATTTAATCAACGCATTATTAGTTCCATTAGGAAAGCCGATGATTGCAAATCTTGCTACAGGTCACGGTTATTATAAGACAACTATTCCAATCGGTGCCACTGTTCGTCTCAATGCAACCGAACCCTCACTAACTGTCCTTGAAGCAACTGTTCAGCTGGAAAATCCGAACGTTTAAGAAATGATGTATGCGCCTGAGGTACGTCATTTCTTTTTATTGAGACTTATGAAACTCTTTAAAAATGGAAATTAGGTTTTTGCTATTTTATCTCATTAAACTTCATTGGTTCCCCATCTGATCGATTAAGATGAAAAAATGCAATGAATCTATCTAAAGATGAATCCCCGCTATTTATTTTTTTCATCAACCTTCTACTTCTTTTCAATAAATATTGTTTATGATTAATGGAAAAAATAAAACAAAGGCCTGTTGTCATACTAAAATCAGCAAGATGAACTAATCGAGTAAATAAGAGAAAGTTTTCATTTAATGTTTCACTCAAACCAATATCGATAACCTTAAAAATAACATCTGAATCACCCATTAAATCCTTTAGTAGAATGATTCCATTTTCCTTTTGGCACTCAATAACTTCATACAGACTTGTAGTTGCTTCTTGCATGGCAGCTAGTAACTCAGCTTCCTGTGGCGTCGTTTCCTCTCCAAGTTCTATAAATGCAGATACAGAGTTTTTTCCATTTTTGATATTTTCATATGTATTATAATCAAAAATTACATCCTTTTCATAAACGGATTCAAGTACCATCACATTATTTTTATAAATCCCCAAACGTTTGGTAGATTCTTTGAAATCCTTTTTACTAACACATTTTTCTAGTATTTTGTTATGCAATCCAACTTGGATTTTTCTGTACTCTTTATATTTTTCTACAATATCCATAATAAATTCTCCCAATTTTGTCTTATGACCAGATATGATGATAAAGAAAAACAAATCACTAAGAAGATAAACCACTATAAATATATACTAACTTGGCAACTTCCTTAGCACAAGGAGCAATTTAGCCGGTCACTCCCCTTTCCTTAGATTTAATCACTTCTTTCCAGCCTGTCAACAAAAATTAGACCCTTAGTGAACCCCGGAAGCCCCTGGAAGCATAGTAGGAATCTGCTCCATTATGGTACACAAAGACTGTACCATAGCGGCGATCACAAAAGATGGCGCCACCTAGTTTTCTTATATTCTCAGGAGTTTTCACCCAACTGGATGTTTTCGTATCGAAATGGCCAAGTTTCTGCAGTTCCCGGTATTGTTCTTCCGATAAAATTTCAATTCCCATATCACGAGCCATATCAATCGCATTGTTTTGTGGTTTATGTTTTTTCCGAGACTCCAACGCTTCACGGTCATAGCAAACACTTCTGCGACCTTTAGGACTTTCTGGTGAACAATCATAAAAAATAAATTCTCCAGTCTCTTTGTCGAAACCAACAACATCAGGTTCACCTCCAGTTCTTTCCATCTCATATAGCGACCATAATTTTTCAGTATTCGTTTCTAGCTTGGCTTGTACTTTCTCCCACTCAAATCCGTTATGGCGATTCATGTTTTTCTCAAATCGGGTCTTCAATATTTCTAGTAGTTTTTCCTGTTGTTCCGGTGACAACTGGCTTTTTCCTTTTTTCATACTAAAACCTCTCCCCTTCATTTGATTCGTACAAGTTTTTAATTTTACTAAAGGCTCTTAAAAATATTTTTCAATATAGAGTTGCCTAATCGAAAAAATTCCCTTTAAAGGCGTTTGAAGATTCCGCCCTTTTAAAAAACATTGATCCAAAATATCGAACTTTTCCAGCCATTAAATATTTATTGCCCTTACTTAAAGAACGTTTGTTTGTGTTTTGATTATAACAAGTTTTTTAAAAATTGCAACTACTAAAGCAAAAAAATAAAGGCATTTTTCCTTTCGTTAAAATAAGGAGCGAACTGTCTTAAATCATAGATAAGGCCCCCGTGTTCCATATTTACTCAAGAAAAGCAGCAAGATTGGCGAGTGTGGAACTCATCCCGGCCTCATGGTCTTCCTGCCTAATACCTACTGGTACGTTCTCGGAGACAATCGTAACTTTGGTGCCCCCCGGAACTTCATCCAGATTCCAAGTCATAGTCATGGCTCCAGCAAAAGCAGGATCCTCAGATTCAAAAACGATCCGTTGCACAATCCGCTTGCCCGGAACAAGTTCGAGAAATTCACCCTGCCTAACGTCCGTGTTGTCAGAGGTTTTGCCTGTCTGATGATCCGAATCCAGGTAGGTAAGCGTCATCCGATAAATGCCGCCTTCCCTTGCGTCGAACGTATCTATTCTGCCTTCCATCCCTGTTGGTGGAAGCCATGCAACGAGCTTCTTCAGATCCATAAATGCCCGGTAGACTGCGTGCGGTGGTGCCATAATGATTCTCGATACGGTGTCCGTTCTTTTCGACCTGTCATTCATCTTAATCACTTCTCCTGTTTTTCTTATTGTCACAAAAATAACGAGATTCCAAAGCAACTTCACCTTTTTCCTTCGTTTGGCAGTACAATTGTTACATCGTTATCCGTTGTCACTTGGAAAAGATTTCATTTATTCTTGAACCATACCTCATTTTATGACAAAATTCCTCACTCCATAATATGGTTTTGAATAGCATACACATATACTTTTACAGCCATATAATTCACTTAATGATTAGCACCCAAAAAGGTTTAATAAAAATATTTGCACCAAATATAGTATTATTGTTCTTTATCAAGACACAATATATTGTTATTTGAGCGTGATGTTCTTGGAAAATGGGCTTTTTGGGTGGTAACCATCATTTTGTTTCAAATTCATATTTAGTCAAGACTAAAAATTTGACTAACAATCAAGAAGCTCAATTATCTCAAAAACTTCGTGATACAGATAAAGTCCAGAATACTTCTTTTATTAGTACACAAGTTGAAAAGCAAGATTCTCTATCAAGAAGTCTACAACCAGTCGTATTAATATTCATTGTCTTATCCGGAACTTTAGCTTTTGTTGTCCTATATAATCTAACGAATATCAATATATCCGAACGCGAACGTGAATTAGCCACTATTAAAGTTCTTGGATTCTTTGATAATGAAGTAACCATGTATATTGTTCGAGAAAATGTTATCTTTACTATCTTTGGGATATTAGTTGGCTTTGGAATCGGAAAAATGTTGACATGGTTCATTATAACGATGGCATCATCTGATTTAGTTACGTTTCCGCTAATCATTCCATGGGAAAGTTATCTTATTTCAGCTGCAATGACTACTGTCTTTTCGGCGATTGTTATGGTAGTTACTCATTTAAAGTTGAAACACATCAACATGATTGAGGCGCTGAAGTCAAATGAGTAAAATACATATTTGATTTTGCTGAAAATTTTGATAATTGAAAGCCCCAAGGCATTAATGAAAAAAACCTTGTGAGACCGAGTCTATTGGCGACTCCGCGATACGCAGTTTTAAAAGGACGCCTGAACCGGTCTCCCCATAGTGAAAATAATAACTTCTAAGTTCACTTGTTATATTTTTTATAAATACATCACCCAAAGTGTGGGGCACCGGCAACTCGACTTTTCGAATGATTTTCCTACCTATGTAATGAGTAACGATAAAAAGAGCACCGGCAACTAGCGGTTATTTGAATCCGTTCTTTTAATTAAAATAAACAAGGTTGTAATTAGAAGTAAATTAACAACTAAGACGATTATACTTCCTTCAATTTTGAAGCTGCCACCTGATATGAATGAATTCCCTTGAAACGTACTGTTTAATAGATGTGGATAATCACTAGCCAAGGAAACACCGCCAAAGATAATCGCCCCAATCGTATTCCAAATAAAATGAGCAATGATTGGTGCCACGATTGTACCTGTGTATTCTAAGAGCAATGTTACAAATACACTCATTGAAACGACATTAAGCACGGGGATAATACCTGCTTCAAATGCTCCACCATGCATCGCAGCAAATAGAATAGTAGTTAAAACGGTTGCCACAATTACATTATAATTTTGCTTCCATAATTGATATAGATAACCTCTCACCAACAATTCTTGCATTACAACATTCAACAGTGACGCCACAATCCAAAGCCATATGTAATCAATATTGTTTTGATCTTGTATATTCATTGTTTTTGTTAGGAAAAGGACAGCGACTACACTCCCCAACCATAAGACACCTATTAAAACACCTATTATAGAATTTTTAAAGAATCTTGAAGCTACGGGGATTTTAATTTTACCCTTTTCAATTAACGAAATAAAAATAACAGAAAATAAAATCAGTATAGCAAATGGCGCAAATTCCCACCATAATCGCATATATGCCTGATTATTCGTTAGTATATCGGGCGTAAAAGAAATGAAAATTACCCATCCAAGAAAAAAGATCACTGTTTTTAAAATCGTACTTACCAACTTTTTCATTACTACCTCCGATGACTGTGTATTTTATTAAGCGAGACTTATTATCCCTATTATACCACCTCAAAGGCATTTGCGTATTTTTCAATTTAACATGGCAATAACCTATTGACAGCCGTCCTATTAAGTGATACTATATACCGGTACTAGGTAATACTTCATACCAGTCATACAAAGTAGTAATGAGGTGATTGTGCTGGAAAACTTAACGGAAATGCTTAAAGGCGTGCTTGAAGGTTGTGTCCTTGAAATTATCAGCCGCGGAGAAACCTATGGCTACGAAATTACAAGACGGCTGAATGCTCTCGGCTTCACTGATGTTGTGGAAGGAACGGTATACACCATCCTCATCCGGCTTGAAAAAAACAAGTTGGTAGAGATCACCAAAAGGCCTTCCGATATGGGACCGCCACGAAAGTTTTTCACGCTCAACGACGCAGGACGTGAAGAGCTGCGGAAGTTCTGGGAAAAATGGGCGTTTGTATCATCAAAAATTAACGAGCTGAAGGAGGAAAAATAATGAATTTTTGGGAGAAAATTACCGGTAGCGACATGACGAGGGAATTTAAAATTTTTGAAAAGAGAGTCAAGAAGCTACCGGCTGATTATCAAGCGGCATAGGTAGAGATTAATGCCAATCTTTGGGCGTACACGGATTTCACCGGTCGCAACCTTATGCCAATTCTCGACCGTGTGCTTGGCCTGTTTGAGGAAACGGCGGCGGACGGTCAGCGTGTTCAAGAGGTTTTGGGTGACGATATCAGAGGCTTCTGTTCAGCGCTTGCCGGAGAAGAGGGGGCAAAGTCCATTCGTGACAAGTGGCGCGAACAACTCAACAATAATATCGCAAAAAAATTAGGTAAGTAGGAGGATAACATGAGCATACGAGATATCATTGAAGGAAAAAACGAGTGGCGAGCTCACGTGGCGCGTGTCAAGGCCCTTCCGCAAGATTATCAGATTGTTTATAAGGAGATTCAAAAATATCTCTTTAAGGTCGGCCCTGTTGAGCTAACTGAGATGACGGGTCTGCTCTCGGGAATTGTCGATCTGTTTGAAGAAGGTGCTGCCTCGGGGAAAAGCGTACTTGAAATGACGGGAAATGACGTAGCGGCTTTCTGCGACGAATTAATCAAAGATTCAAAAACCTACGCCAACATCTATCAAGAGTCAGTTGACCAAGACGTTCACAAGGCTATGAAAAAGGTGACGGATAAGAAATGAAAATTCCTTATCTTAAAATGGTGATGAGATTCGGGCTCGTCGTCAAAAAATGGAGTTTCTCGCCTCAAAATGGTGACGAGATTCAGGCTCGTCATCAAAAAATGGTGTTTCTTGCCTCAAAATGGTGACGAGATCGGGTCTCGTCGCCAAAAAATCAAGTTCCCCGCCTCAAAATGGCGACGAGATCAGGGCTCGTCACCAAAATAGAGCATTTTTCACTTCAAAACGGTGACGAGATCAGGTTTCGTCGTCAAAAAATGGTGTTTCTCGCCTCAAAATGGTGACGAGATCAGGTTTCGTCGCCCAAAAATGGAGTTTCTCTCCTCAAAATGGTGACGAGAACAGGGCTCGTCGTCAAAATTTAGCATTTCTCACCCCAAAACGGTGACGAGATCGGGTTTCGTCGTCAAAATAGAGCATTTTTCACTTCAAAATGGTGACGAGATTAGGTTTCGTCGCCAAAATTGAGTGGTTTTCGACCAAAAATGACGACGAGATTAGGTTTCGTCGCCAAAAATATGAGATTTTCGACCAAAAACGGTGACGAGAACAAGCCTCGTCGCCAAAATTGAGTGGTTTTCGACCAAAAACGGTGACGAGAATGAGGCTCGTCGCCAAAATAGTGCATTTTTCGCCTCAAAACGGTGACGAGATCGGGTTTCGTCGCCAAAAAATGGTGTTTCTCGCCTCAAAATGGTGACGAGAACAGGGCTCGTCGTCAAAATTTAGCATTTCTCACCCCAAAACGGTGACGAGAACAGGGCTTCGTCGTCAAAAAATGGTGTTTCTCGCCTCAAAATGGTGACGAGAACAGGGCTTCGTCGTCAAAAAATGGTGTTTCTCGCCTCAAAACGGCGACGAGAACAGGGCTTCGTCGTCAAAAAATGGTGTTTCTCGCCTCAAAACGGCGACGAGAACAAGGCTCGTCACCAAAAAATCAAGTTCCCCGCCTCAAAATGGCGACGAGATCAGGGCTCGTCGCCAAAAAACCCTGTTTTCCACCCCAAATTGGCGACGAGACTAGTTCCCTATTAGCTCACCACCTTTTTAAATAATTTCGTTGTACCAAAAGCAATGGCTAAAGCGAGTAGAGATATAATTAGCGACGGAAAAATATTTATACTGTCAAACTCAACTTGAGAGGGTAATACAGTATCATTTTTCAAGGACATACTCGGTGTATAAAACATTGTCAATAACAATCCAGACAATATTTCCAAGTACGACATAACCTATACAAAAACTCCCTACAAACAATATGTATTTTTCACATAACACATTCTTTCTTAATAAGTGTGTTTCCTGATTAGCTTTGTGAATTTTGTTCATAAAACCTTTTCAGTAACCACTTTTATTAAAAGCCATCAACAAACCAAACACCAACAGCACAATTTATCAGCCATTCAACAGCTTTGATGTCTATTGATATTCAGACAAATATTCGAAAACCTCTTTTGGTATCTTGAAACTGAACTTTACGTCATCCAAGTTAAAATCAAGATAAGGCTTGTTATACGTTGTAATACTTGCAACGTGCTTCAACTCTTTTTTGTCCTTACTTGATTCGCCAAATTTAATTGTTTTTTGTTGATACAAGTCAAATTGTTTCCCTTTGATTGCATCAGAAGGAACATCCTTCATTTCCCATTTGTCAATTTTCAGCGCATTAACAAAGTCTTCTACCTCTTGTTTATCTGAAATTGTTAAAATAGGATTTTCTTCCGGCGATATAACTTCAATTTTTTGCACGTTTTCTAAACTGTCAGCCTAATTTTCGGAATCAGACTTATTATTTTTCGAATTACAGCCAACGAAAAAAATCAATACACAAATGGCAATCAAAAATAACATGAAATTCTTTTTTATAGTATAAGAAAGTATAAAAATACAGGTAAATAACTCGGGATCAGTTTTATTGTCTAGCTCCGAGCGCCAGCGACTGAGAAACTAGCTCCCCTTTAATGTGCTCCTGCGCCATAGCCTATTCGAGGAAGCGGATGTTCAGCTCGTCGCAAAGCTTCATGAAGTACATCAAGGAAGATTACTCATGAAGTTCGCTCAAGTAGCAGCTTCACTACGATAAGTCAACATCGGCTCGTCCCTCGCCGTGTTTCCTTTTCCTTAGAAAAAGCTACTCGCTTTTTCTTCGTGCGATGCTTATTCAAGGAAGATTATTCAGAGTCCTCGAAAATGCATTCGCATTTTCTTCGTGCGATGCTTATTCAAGGAAGATTATTCAGAGTCCTCGAAAAAGCTAATCGCTTTTTCTTCGTGCGATGTCTATTCGAGGAAGTAAATCTGTTCTCATTGCGGGGAGGTCGGGCCACAGGACGTGGTCAGACATGCGTTGCAACAGGACGTTGCCGCTTTTAGCCGGCCAGTTTGTACGTCGCTAAGCGGGCGCTCTGCGCTTTTCTTATCATAATTACCCTCAAAAAACTCTTTATTTAATATACGATTCACTGCTTGATAGGGTTTCATCTTTTTTAGCAATCTCCCTTGTTACTCATGTGGATCGAATGGACAGCTACTCTTAACCCTGCTCTTGTCCGGTAAGTAATTTCTTACATTTTTTCCAATGCACCCCAACTGTCCCTCAGTCCCTTTTCTCTCCATTAGTATTTAGTCTTCAACAAGTTATACAGTTCCTCTCTCTATTAGTTTGACGATGATTTCCTTACTGGATATTTCTTCATCTATTGCTTGGAGAAAGAGGTTTTTCCCCATTTCCATTAACGGAATTTCAATGGTGGTTATGTTCATCATTTCGGCAATCGGTTCATTATTAAAGCCGATAATTGCTAAATCATCCGGGATCGATATTTTCCTTTTTTGACAACTGATGACAATTCCCGCAGCAACCTGATCGCTGGTTACCAACAATGCTGTCGGAGGATCCATCATCGTGGTTAATTTTTCAATAACTTTTTCTCCATCCCCAAAATATATACACTGATCAATGATATATTCCGGGCGATATGGCAAATGATATTTTTCATGAAACTCTCGATAGGCAAGTTCTCTCATATGACTATTTGTCCCTGATGTTCGACCGATGCAATAACCAATTTTTCGATGACCTTTTTCGTACAAAAATGCTAATGCTTTATGAAAAACGGTATAATGATTGACAAAGGTTGTTGAAAATTTCCTGCTTTTTATATCCTCACATAAAACAATTGGACCAAATTGTAGATGATCTTCAATGATTGACAAATCGGTTGCTCTGGAACAAATAATTAGCGCATCAATCTGTTTTTGCTTTAACATTTGCAGGGCTTCTATTTCCCTTTCCTCCCGATAGTCCGTTTGAAATAAGACGATCTTATAATTTTTTTTGATTGCCTGATTTGTTATTCCTTTTAGCACTAAAGAGAAATAAGGATGATCAAAATATGGGAGAACAACACCAATTAAGTTTGTTTTCCCTTTAATCAAATGAACGGCATTTATATTTTTTTGATAATTTGTCATTCGAATCGCATGGATTACAGCTTTTCTTTTTGCTTCACTAACATAGGGATGATTATTTAACACCCGGGATACAGTTGTAACTGACACCCCAGCCATTTTTGCCACATCTTTAATATTTGTCATTTCACCATTCACCTTATAAAAATTTTTCAATAAAGAAAAAGATTATTATTAGTCTCATTTTAATTTATGAAATGGGTTTCATGTCAATTTTTGCCTAATTTGATTTTCTTTGAATATTTTTTTTTGCTCTGAAATGGATTTCATAAAATAAACTATTGTCAAAGGGGAATCTAACCTCTTACGACAAAAGTTGAGCTATCGGCGTAACGGTTCGTCCGGCGTAACGATAAATTCAACTTTTGTCTCCAAGTAATATTTACATAATGATGTATAATGTTTTGTGCTATGATAAAATATCGTTAAGGAAAAGTTGAAAGGGATGATTGTATGGCCATTCCGAGCGAAAAAAAGAAATATTCATATGCCGATTATTTAACGTGGAATGAAGGTGAACGGATTGAATTAATTGATGGGGAAATTTTCAATATGTCTCCTGCTCCTTCACGCAGGCATCAACAGGTACTCAGAGAGTTAGCTACAGCTTTTTCAGTTTTCCTGAGAGGAAAGGAATGTGAAGTATTTTTCGCTCCTTTCGACGTCCGACTTTTGGCGGATAACAAACGAGACGATGAGATCAATAATGTTGTTCAACCCGATTTATCCATTGTTTGCAATAAGGAAAAACTGGATGACAAGGGGTGTAAAGGTGCTCCGGATATGATAATCGAAATCCTCTCACCTTCATCTGTTAAGTTAGACCGTTGGGAGAAATATCAACTTTACGAAAAAGCGGATGTAAACGAATACTGGCTTGTTGACCCGGTTAACAATTCTGTAGAAGTATATCTTTTAATTGATAACCAATACAAATTTCAGGGAGTCTATACAAAAGAGGATACCGTTTCTGTTCATCTTTTTCCCGATTTTAAATTAGACCTAAATCAAGTGTTTGAATAGATAAGTTCAATATTACGATATTAATATTTGCAAACCTCTCATTATGGATAAGCTCCCTTATATGATTGGGCCGATGAATCTGAACCTTCACCTTTACCCAAACGAAATGAAGGTAGGAAAGTGATTATATGTTCTTTTTAGCTCTCGAAAGGTCATGACTTTGTTTCCTACAATTATTTCTGTATCAAGCGGGCAATAATCAAGTTCGAGCGGTGCTTTTCGAAATGTTCTTTTAAATAAATTGATTGCATCTTGCTCATTTGCCGCAAAAATATAAACAACGCCACCACCATCCACCTTCAGTTCAAAGACGTAAATTTTTCGGAAACCGAGCGGGTTTTTTCGAATCAATTCCGCCACTTTATCTTGGTCTGCCTGATTGAAATCGAGCTTTGAAACATCGTCTTCCAGTGAAATTTTATTTTCCGAGAGTAGGTGCTGAATGTAGTAGACGAGAATATGTTCTTCATAATAAAGACAATCCATATAAAATTCTTTCAGTGTCATTCATTATCACCTCATCACTTTTATTCGTTGGATTAAGTTCTGCCCGCTGTTGGTCCGAGGGTGGGGCGAGGGGGAGATTGGTCATGTCCCCGAAGAATGGGCTCAGGTTAGTCGAGGATTCGCCCCCATGACCGAACTGGGCTGTGGGACCTTGTCACCTTGACCTTGTCCGGCCTCACTATAAGACGAGAAAACCGTCCCCTAGCCTCACCTTGACTCGATTTTGCCGGTGTGTTCGTTGTATTTTACGATTACGGTTCCGACCGGGCCGTTGCGGTTTTTGGCAATGATAAGTTCGAGCGAGTTATCGGTAATCTCTCTGTCATAATACTTCTCCCTGTACAGGAAAATGATTACATCAGCATCCTGTTCAATGCTTCCTGACTCCCTGATATCAGACATAAGCGGTCGTTTATTGCTTCTCGTTTCCACGCTCCTGTTCAGTTGGGCTAAACAAATGACCGGTATATGAAAATCCTTTGCCATTTTCTTTAAACCTTGTGAGATTTCTGATACTTGCTGATGCGTATTGCCAAAGTACGGGTTAATCGGCCGAATCAGTGTTAAATAGTCGATAAAGACAACCGGTTTCCGATCCGGATATTCATACATCAATTTTCTGATTTGTGCCCTCATTTCAGGAATCGTTTGTCCAGATTCATCAAATATAATCATGTTCGTTTCATCAAGATTTGCGATAATGGTCGTCCATTTTTCTTTTTGCTTCGGTTTTAAAAACTTATAAGGATTCCGCATTTTAACTCGATTAATATTTCCGGTAGAGGCTACCAATCTGGAAATAATCAGTTTTTCAGGCATCTCCAATGAAAAAAGAATCGGTAAATACCCGGCCCAACCTGTTTCTTTTGCAAAATGAAGCATCACGTCGGTTTTCCCCATGGAAGGTCGGGCAGCTAGAATCGTGACTTCTCCTTCTTGAAAACCCCCTGTTATGTCATCCAATGCTTGTATACCGGTCGTTATTCCTGTCGTATCTTCTTTTTCCTCCCAAGGTGCTTCGTAAATCGCTGCTAATCCTTCAGAGATGGTCGTGCCATTTTTCAGTTTTAGGTTTTCAATTTTTTCCAACTCGTCTATAACTCTGGCACTCTCCCATTTTTCAAAGGTTGCCTTGGTCAAAATCATTTGCGTTTGCTGTTCCTTCCATGCGTCCAAAATTAATTCTTCTACCTCATCAAATTTTTCAAGATCACAAAAGGCATTGAGCTCGTTTAAGTAACTGATACCGCCATAGATTTCTAAGTCCGGAAGCATGGATAAGGCGATTAAGTTAAAATACTTGCCAGCGGAATGAAGCTCCACCATTTTTGAATACAATTGTTTGTGACGTAAATCTTGAAGATGATCTGGCCGAATAACCGTGTCATTAATTAAAGGATTTTCCTGCATCAAACAACCTAGAAACACTTTCTCATGCATCATAATCCACTCACCTCCAAAGGGGCAGGTCCCTTGTCCCATTTTTAGTCAATGTTGTTAAGGTAGGCTGCGGGACCTGTCTATCTATTCATCTTCCCCGGCATCCATGTCGAGGATAAAGTTTCTTGGAATATCCCGTTCCATTCGGGGTTTTTGTTTTGCACTCTTTTTGTTCAAACGTTCTCGATATTCCTTTTGTGCGGCACGAACCTCATTGATGGTTTGATAGCCTTTATCAAACCACCGGCGAAGAATTCCTTCCACGTAACTCCAATTTTTATTCCCGCTTTCGACAGCTATTTTCATCGCTTCTAAAACAAGTTCTTGGGACAAATCCTCACACCACGCTTGTATTTTTTCAAAAAGATACCCACTGTTGGTTCCAAACCCGTTTTGTTCGAAAAATGTAAATAGGTTTTGTTCTTCTGCGCGCGCATGCGTAACTATTACTACGCTTTTTTTCTCTGGGGTAGTCTCTGAAGTAGTCTCTGGTATTGCTTTGGTTATGTTTGTTCGTGCTAGTGCCAAGCTTGCACCCACGTACTGACCAGCTTGCTCACCCGATGTGGTCAAGTTGGAATTGTTTTGGTCGTTGTGTTTGGTCAATTTGGTCACCGTTTGGTCAGTGTGATTGGTTAAATTGGTGCCAGTTTGATTTGTCGGATTGCCTAAGTTAGCACCATTTTGGTTCGTGGGCTTGCTTAAGTTGGTATCTGATTGGTTTGTCCGTTTGCTTAAGTTGATATCCGATTGGTTCGTCGATTTGCTTACATTTGCATTCGTTTGTTCATCCTTGCCTATATTAGGTTTGTTTTGACCCGTCAGATTGTTCTGCGTTTGGTGGCTCGATGCCTTGCCTAAATTTATTCCTTTTTGACTGTTCGAAGCGTCCGTGTGTGTGCCGTTATGCTGCTCGGTTGGGTCGCTTGTGTCAGTCCGCTTGCTGCAAAGGTCGGAAAGTTGCGCATCCTCATCCATCAGCGACTCCAAATACTCGTAATTAATCCGATACCATTTGGTTTTGTCCATCTTAAAACGATTATAATTTCCGGAAACGATTAAGCCTTCCCTTTCAAGCTTCCCAATAATTCTCCGGATTGTACTCGTGGACCAAAATGGAAACTGCCTGTGCCAATCCTCGTATGTGTTATACACCCATTGATACCCATCATATGTATGCTTGCTATCTGCCAGCCAGTAGTGAAGTTGTTGGATAAACAGCGCCTGATTCAGTCCAATCTTTTTCGCTAATGTCGGTAGAACTAAAATTGGACTTTCATTGATTAATAGCTTGCTCATTTTCGACTCCCCCTTGTAATTATCCTTTTATTAGTGTTATAGATTCCCTTTTGCAAAATGAACATAAGATTGTCAAAAATTTTTAATGGGGAGGGAACAGCTCCATTGACTCATTTTAGAATATCCCGAGAAAAGTAAAACGGCACCTCCCCTTAGCACATTAAGTATTAGCGTGTAAAAGGACAGTGCAAAAATAAAAGGGAGCTCATGAAAAACAAGCTCCCACAAAAAATCTTAATCAGCAAATACTAGACATTTTTGACCTTTCATTAGAGGCCACTGAAAAACTGTATGTGTAAAATTTTACTCGAAGGGCAGATGAGTGGAAAAAAATGGGAAGACGCTCTATCATTTAAATGTACGCTAGTAGGCGAATACATTTAGAAAGAGGTCTTCCTATGGATATTATATCAATAATTGCTAGATTGTTAAAGGATACAAAAAGTCTTAAATGCGCTCGCTAAAGCAGCTGAATACACGCTAAATCGAGCGAATGGACTAAAAGCATTCTTGGATGATTGACGAATAGAAATTGATAACAATCCCGCTGAGAATGCCATCCGTCCGAATGTAATTGGTCGAAAAAATTGGTTATTTTCCGTAAGTGAAGCTGGTGCGAAAGCAAACGCAATCTGTCTAAGTATCGCAGAAACAGCTAAAGCGAATGGAGTAGATTTCTACCAGTATCTAGTGAAGTTACTGAGAGACCTACCAAATTTAGATATTCATAGAAACCCAGAAATTATAAACAACTATTTGCCTTGGTCAAAAACGATCCAAGCAGAATGTGTAAAATAACCGTAAATCTGATTAAAAAATCATGGTTTTACGGTTATTTGTAGTACGTACCGTGAAGGTACGTTTATTTTTTTATTTCGGGCTTACCTTAATTACAACGTTCATAATGAGAAATTTCGTTTCGTTGAAATTGAAGAATTTTAAATCATCGTTTGCATTAATATCCAGAAAAAATCTGCACATAGAGCAGATATGTAAGAGTTTATTCATCCTGCCTTTGTTGTGGTGAAGGCTCCCTGTGTAAATATTTCCTTTCGGCATCTCTAATTTCTCATTTCTCATTTTTACTAAAAATAGTTCAATATTTCACGCGGCGCAAAGTTTTCTATTTTCTGCAACTCTTCCTTGCTCCACCACTTTAACTCTATAAATGTATCTTTCTCATTTTTAGTCATATTTTCGATAGACAATATTGTGTCAGATTGAATAGCAATTTTATAATAAATCTCACGACTTATAAAAGGACCCTTTTTCCCTTCAATTAATACATCCATTTCAAATATTGGTTTGTCATGAATATCAACAACAATGCCAAGTTCTTCGTTTAATTCTCTTTTTAATGCTTCTACTGGAGTTTCATTCTCCTTAACACCACCGCCCGGAGTTACCCATAACACTTTGTTTCCTACAACATCTTTAAATTCAAACTTTTGAAGAAGAATTTTATTAAATTCATTCACTATCACCGCTCTAGAACATTTGCGTATTCTCATTGAATTTCTCCTCTGGCTTTAAATTTTCCCTTGATCTTCAATGATCTTCTTAATCCAATTGTGCAAACCGGTTCAACATCGCTGTCACTAACAATGAATCCCCTAAAAAATTCTCCCATTCCCCAAAGCTTTTGTTGAAAGTAAGGGATGTAAATTTATGTTAGCGAATTTACTCATCTACATTAAAATAGTTAATGTTATGTTTAAAAATATTTTATACATTTTTCCATTGCATCAAGCGTCCACTCTAAATACCATTTTAATTGATCATGACCAGATACATAAAACTTCTCAATTGTATCTTCTTTTGGCACAAAGGTGATGAATACCATATTTCTTAGATTATTAACCTCTTCATTCAATAAATTTTCTTCTATCAAATACTTCTTTAATTTTACTGGATTAATAATAAAATCCCCGCGTTTATCTCTACATAAGTAACAGGCAGAAGATACTATATCAAATAAATGTGGTCTAACTGAAAGTGAATCCCAATCAATTAAATTGATTCGATCTTTGATAAATAAGATGTTTGTATTCTGGTACTCTCCATGTGATACTGACTTCCTCATTATGTCATAGTCATTTTTATTATAATCTAAAGAATCATAAATATCCATAATTCTTTTCTTGTATTGAGCATCAACTTCCCCGAAATAATGATTAATGAGGTTAAATGTTTTTTTAATCATATCATCCGGATTTTGATACCATTTACGAACGCTGAAATTATCATGAAATTCAATTTCGCCCACTTCCGGTGTTATTTCAAGGAAAGTCTCGAGATAACTTCTCGCCAACATTAAATGCGAAAGGTTTGAATGTTGAAATTCTTCACCTTCCCTGTAAGTTGTCATTAACCAAAAACAACTGTCATAATACGTGAAAATTCTGTCATATTTATTCAATACAATATGATTTATCCATCCTTTTTTAATAAGACTACTAAATAATACTTCATTAATTACAATTTCACTAGGTACTCTTTTTAAAAGCTAAATTGTAAAGTCAAATGCATAAAATTTTTTTAAAATCTTGTTAGATTACGGTTGCCTGTAAAAAGCTCCTCCAATTTATTAACAAGTTGACTTACTGAACTCATTGATAACTGCAACTGATGAGATATGTCTTGAATCTTTGCCGGTTCAATTTCATGTATTAGATGGAGTACCATGAACTGTTTTGGGGAGAGTTCAATATCTAGTAAAGAGTAGTAATTAATTACTAAATGATTCCGAAACGAATGATTTTACATAAAAGTTACAAAATATGAATGAAATTAATTATTGATTCACCGGTTATTCTCCCATTCCAGTTACCCTAGGATTATTGACAGTATAAGAAATTACACATTAATTATTAAAATAAAACAGTAAGTTACCTAAATTAAAGTTGGCGTATCGCTGCCAAAAATGCGAGGTTTAAAGTTGGGGTTTCGCCCTCAAAAGTGCGAGGTTTAAATCTGGGAAGTTTCGCCTCCCTAAGCGCGAGGTTTAAAGTAGCAAAAAAGGGTAGTGATTTACTCACTATCCTTTTTTCATAGAAAATAGAGGAGAACAAAAGAATACGAACAAACCAAAATAAATCCTCTTATCTGTTAAAAAGCAAAAGTTGGACACATTGACATCTCCCTTTAATTTAAAGGGTAGAAATTTTCCCTCAGTAATTAATTTCACCTTTGAAAGTACGTTCCATAAGGGAATGAAAAGCATTTTCCAATCCGTTTAAGCTTTTTTCAAATAGTTCTCTTTTCTATTCTATCTTTTTAATTTAATCTTAAATTTTATCCTGTTTTTGATACTGTTCCTTTAGCGGTAGAACCCATGATGGTAAATATTCAGATTGAAAAGTAATCTTACCATTATTTATTTCCATAACAATTTCTCCATTGTCTTGACTATTATCTATTAAAATAAGGTTGTCAACCAAGTGAGAATATTGATAAAGGTGTGCAAAAGACGTTGAATTTCTCCTAATGATATCTTCGGTAGGAATATGGTGACCGCCATTTTTAACTCTCAATGCAACACGTTCAATGTTTTGCTTTACATTGTCAAGGGCAATATAGAACATCGTAATTTCATACCCCAAATTTTTAGCTTTCTCTATTTGCCTTATTGCATTTTTTCCTGCTAATGTAGTTTCAATTGAAAAATCCTTACCTTCCTTAATATATTGATATACTGACTTTATTACCTCCTTACCAGCTTCTAAACCCCTAGTTTCAGGATTTTCAGGATCAATCTTCCTTGCAATAGCATCCGGATCAATATTAATTTCGATACCGATTTTGTCTATAATAAGATTCCTTAATGTACTCTTGCCACTTCCATTGTTACCGGCAAAAACATAAAACATTGGCTTGTGTATATGCATTAACGATCACCATCATTGTATAAAGGTTCTATATCACCATTTGGAAATTCTTTGACCAATTCACCATTCTTTTCGTAAACAATATAAGTATTATTGGCCTTAGCATCAATTCTCGCACGCTCACCAGTCATCTTTACCCATTTATCTACCCAGCCAAATTTTCTTTTAGGCACATTCTTTTGTGTTTCCGACATGAAAAACACCACCTTTTACAAATAGTTATCTCTTTCTGAAATTATTTTTCCACCCTTAAGCTCTCATTCAAACATCATCACGCATTTCCTTTCGTGAATATAGAATCTTTCCGCACCTTTCAATATGTTCAATTAAATTTTGATTGGTTAACTTTTCAAAATGGATAATGTCAAAAAAATAGGGAAGTGGATAAACTTCATTCAACAAATCGTCCAGTTCGAAAAAGGTTTTTCCTGTAACTTTTTCACTCTGAATCGCAATATCTACATCAGAGCCCTTTTTATAATTTCCCATTGCCCGACTACCATAAAGAATAGCACGATCGATTTCATCAAATTGTTTCAATGCCTTTAATATATAATCCATGTCTTTTTCTAATAACCCATACATAATTAATACTCCTCCAAGAGTTTTTCATATAAGGATTTGAATAATGGAAAATACACTTGTTGAATATCCTGAACAAATTTTTCCGTAAATTGCTCATCATATGTATGAGTCGTTAGATTTCGACTCGACAATGCCTCAATCCATACATATCCATCATCAATAACTTCCATTCGGTACGCTTGCTTAATGGTTTCCCTCGGACTTTTTACAATATATCCTTGTGCCTCTAAATAATCTTTTAACACTTTGAGAGCCAGATCAAAAGTGATTTAAAAAAATTGAATAAGACCAGCCTTTTCAATTTCAGGAGTTAGTTCCAGAGAGGAGTATTTTTCCAATAGCTGATATGATTTTTTAAAGTTATCAAATCGCTGTTGCGGGCGGATATCTTTTTGGAAATCCAAATAGTTTTACCCTCCTTTTAGATTGCCTTGTCCTTAAAAGAAATTCCATCAAACAACAATTCACCGGAAGCAATGCCACAACCATCAATCATTGCTATCTCCAAAACCTTATCGAAGCTTAATCTTGATTCAATTGTACCATTTTTTAATAAATTTTTTTATCATGTTACACTTCATTGGTATCCCCTTTTTTAGAAATTTTTCACTATCCTTACAGAGGACTGAATGCTGCAATGTTTGCTATTTCCGTGAGTTTCCTTGACAAATTAATTGACGTCTTCATTTTTTCAATGTCGAAAAATTTTTATGGAAACAAATGTTCTTATCGTGTATAATATGATTAATAATTCAAATTTATCAAAGGATGGGGTAAAATAATGGGAGAAGTACTTGTTCTGGAGAAAAGGGTGATCTATTCACCCGGAACTGATTATGACGCACTTTGGAAGAAAATTATCAGTGAACTGTTTGAGGAATTTATTTTATTCTTTGCACCGGATTTGTATGAGGCCATTGATTTTGGAAAAGGAATTGTCTTTCTCGAACAAGAACTGCACAAAGTCATCATTGAACATAATAAAGGAAAAAAAATCGCAGACAAAATTGTAAAGGTTTCCTTGAAAAACGGGGAAGAAAAATATGTATTCATTCACATAGAAATCCAAGGAAAAAAGGATCCGGACTTTTCTAGGCGAATGTTTACTTATTTTTATCGTTTGTTTGATCGCTTCCAAGAAAACATTTATTCCATTGCAATTTTGACCGATTTGTCTAAATCCAACAATCCGCAGCCGTTCCAATATTCCTTTTACGGCACTGAACTTACGTATCGCTTCAATACTTATAAGTTTAATGAAGAGGATATTCCTTCTTTGAAAAAATCAACGAACCCTTTTGCCATTGCAGTTTTGGCAGGCATTTACCTTCATCAAACGGAGAAGAACTATCATAAACGATATGAAGTAAAGAAAAAATTGTTAAAAGACTTTATCTTAACCAACCCAAATCTTAAATCTATTTATGCGGAAGCTCTTTTCTACTTCATTGACTATTTACTGTATCTTCCTCATGAGCTGACAAAACAATTAACGAAAGACTTATCGATTAACATTGAAAAGGAGGCAAAACATATGCTGTATTCTGAAAAAATTAAAGAAGCACCTACACTTGCTGAATATTTTAAAACTGTGAGGGAAGAAGGATTTGAAAAAGGGATTGAAAAAGGGATTGAAAAAGGAAAAATGGAAGAAAAAAGGAATTTAGCTGCTGAGCTGTTACGGGAAGGTTTTTCAGTTGAAAAAGTGGCAAAAATGGTGAAGCTGAGTCTCGATGAAGTGAAAGAGATAGAGGCAAGCATTCATTTTAACCGACCCGAATCTTAAATCTGATTATACGGACAGACCTTTTTACTTTATTGATTATTTAATGTATCTTCCTCACGAGCTGACAAAACAATTAACGAAAGACTTATCGATTAACATTGAAAAGGAGGCAAAACATATGCTGTATTCTGAAAAAATTAAAGAAGCACCTACACTTGCTGAATATTTTAAAATTGTGAGGGAAGAAGGATTTGAAAAAGGAATTGAAAAAGGATTGGAAATGGGAATTGAAAAGGGAATCGAAAAAGGAATTGAAAAAGGGATTGAAAAAGGAATTGAAAAAGGGATTGAAAAAGGGATTGAAAAAGGGATTGAAAAAGGAAAAATGGAAGAAAAAAGGAATTTAGCTGCTGAGCTGTTACGGGAAGGTTTTTCAGTTGAAAAAGTGGCAAAAATGGTGAAGCTGAGTCTCGATGAAGTGAAAGAGATAGAAAAAATTTGTGAATGATTTTAGCCAAAAAATCGGGTTATCTACTCATATTACGTATCGGTAAAAAAACTTCCTAGACTGCCTATCCATAATAAAGCTTGCATATAGTCAAAGGCAGTCTATCCCTGCAAATAGCTAGACAGAGATAACCTACTTCCTACATCAATCACAACGGGATCCTACAACCATTTTGTTTTCTAATAAGTCCTGAACACACTTCATTTGGCTTGCGTGGTAATGGCAGAGAATTGTATCGTTGCAGTAGTGTTTACCCTAACTCAGTTTTTTCGCAGGTGGGGGGTAGGCTGCCCTATAAAGGTCCAATTGGTTCAACTAACCATTAGTGAGGGATCGAGAACCCCCATTTTTTGACTACTTTAAGTATTAAAATAGTTTTATAGATTTATACATTATCCTTATATTGACTAATCAACTCACTCAATTCTATTGGATTATATCCCACAACTCTTTTCAATTCATTATTATTAACATCTATTAATAATGTAACCGGGACTCCGGTTAATCCGTATTGTAGTATTAATTCCGGTTGTTTATAAATATCAATTTCCTCAAATACAACATGATTATCTTGCAAGAAATTTTCTACATTTTGGCATGGAATACAATGTGGCTTACTTATTTTTAGTATTTTCATTGTTGTCCCTCTTCTTTTTGATTTGGCTTTCTTAAATGGAACAAAACTTTTACACAAAAAATAACAAGGAGAACAACCCCAATAATAAAAACTGTATCCGGTACCGCCCGAATTAATAATAAATCTTGAATAATATCTTTTTGTAAAAATTCACTCGTGCGTAATGACCAATAGCCTTTTTCATAAGCCTCTTTTAATTGAATAAAGCCAATTGTTGTTAAACTGACAAAGACCATTCCAAATAGACCAATATTCATTGTCCAAAATGACCACTTCAATAGTTTGTCATTCCATTTTTTAGGGTTAACAATATTTCTTAAAGAATAGATAAGGACAGCAATCGCAAACATCCCATATACCCCCATCATTGCGGCATGGGCATGTGCAGGGGTTAATTGTTGTCCATGTTCAAAGTAATTGACTGCCGGTAGATTAATTAAAAATCCGGTAACACCAGCACCGACAATATTCCAAAGAGAAGTAGCAATTAAAAACCAAAATGTCATTTTATAAGGAAAATGAACGCCACCCTCTTTTAACAATTTATAATGATCGTTTGCTTCAAAGACAAGAAGAGTAAGCGGAATGATTTCCAAGGCACTGAACACAGCTCCGATGGCAATCCAGCTTTCCGGAGAACCATTGTAGTAATAGTGATGTCCAATACCCAATACACCTGTTCCAAGTAATAAAATAATTTGGAAATATAACATTCGTACAACAGAAGATTTTGTTATGAGATTCATATTTACAAGCATATAACCAATAATGACAACGGCAAATACTTCAAAAATACCTTCTACCCATAAATGGACAACCCACCAACGCCAATAGTCCGACATGGTAAAGTTTCCATCCGGATGGATAAAGAATGCAAAAATGTAAAATGCCGGAACTGCAATTGACGCATAAAATAAGAGATGAATTAAGCCACCTTTATCCCGTTCTTTTTTTAGCCCGTTGTAGATTCCTCTATAAACAATGAATAACCAAATGGCCATTCCGGCAACTAAACCGATTTGCCAAATATGACCTAGTTCTAAATATTCCCAACCTTGGTGTCCGAATAAGAACCATTGATTTCCTAAATATCCATTAACCCCAAGCCATTCACCAAGCATGGAACCAATAACAACGACAACTAATGCCCAAAATAAAATATCAACCAATAATCCTTGATGCTTCGGTTCTTCTCCTCCAACTTTCGGTGCAATATATATACCTAATCCTAGCCAGGCTGTTGCAATCAGAAAATAGCTAGTTGGAGATGATAACCTTTTGCAACACCAAAAGGCAGAAGGTCATAAATCCATTTGATTCCGAAAAATGAAGTAGGTTCTGTATAATAATGGGCTAATAATGCACCAAACATGACTTGTATAAAGAACATGATTGCTACGAGTAAGAAAAATTTACCCGATTTCACTTGTGATATCGTGATTTTCTCTTTATTTAGATTAAACACCGGATAATTCCCTTTAGTAAATGCCGGTGTAGGTTTCCCATTCGTAAAAATCGAATTTTCCACCAAGACCATCCTTTTTGTTATTTTTTAGGAAAGTAATGCCTATCATGTAAACAAAAGTCATTTAGTGACATTTTTTACATGATTGATTAAGTACTTTCTAAATAAAATCTTAAATCTAAAAAACAAAACTGTATAATCCTTGACGCAGATCAGTTTTTATTACAAATTAATACATATTAAGAAAAGCGCAGAGCGCCCGCCTAGCGACGTACAAACTTTGGCCCCGCAATGAGAACAGATTTTCTTCCTCGAATAGGTATCGCACGAAGAAAAATGCGTTTAGCATTTTTCGAGGACTCTGAATAATCTTCCTCGAATAAGTAGCGCACGAAGGAGCTGTTCAGAAAGTCATATTTTTGACTTCTGGATGCTCCATTTTATGCCTAAAACCTTGATATATCAGTATTCTCGTTTAATGCATTTTTAGATGTTTATACTTATCGGACAGCCCCCAAGCATTCAATTCTTATACCTTAAGCTAAGGTTCTTTTAAACTACTTATTAATTATACGTTCTATTCATCAACACGATTCGCCAACCATCAGGGTCCTCTACGGTGATTCCTTTTTCTTTCCAATAGCTATTTTCGGGTTCCACCTCATAATATCCCATTTTTTGTAACCGTTCGTATACAGTATTTATTTCACTTTTATTTTCTATATAGAAAACTAACAGATTATCTTTTGTTGGTGCAGGACATGGACTTCCTTCTGCATGTCGTGTAAATTCCAAATGATAATTTACATCTGGCAAACCAATAATTACTCCCTCGAATCCTTTGTTCCCTGTAAATCTTTCTATTTGTTTAAGACCTAAACCATTCACATAAAAATCTATAACCTCTTCTAGTCTGTCTGTCGGCCTTGCGATTCTAACTTGTGCTGCTGTAAAATCTCTAAATTCCATATATAAACCTCCCTAACCATTTAATAATTAAATTATAGTATTTTATTATACTTTTTCAAAATCTTAAGAATTGGACTTCAGGCTAAATTGTATATTTTAAAAATTTTACTAAAATTAAAGCGATTTCCTTTTGGCTTTAGGGGTGCTGCCTCATTCTTCTTTCTAAAAAAACAATGTTAAGATAGGAATTTCACTAAAACCAAATATTAATCCTGTTAGAAGTTGATTCCTAAATCATTTTAGACAAAACAGCTTCATAGACTGCAAGTGTATCACTTATTTCTTTTTCGCCATGCACTGTAAGATAAGTTATATCTATACCTTTTTCTTTTCCATATAAGAGAAATAAATAGAAGGCAATGCCTAATATTGAAATGAAATAAGAGAGAATCATTTGCAGGTCTTTACTTAGTTGTGTATAGGTTAAAACATATTTAGGGACATATAGCAAGGTTGGAATGATAATTAACACTAATGATTTGCTCCAAATGGAACAACCAATAAAAATGAATGCTGCAAGGCAAAACAGGATAATGTTTCCGATCGTACCAAACTGAACGACCGTTATTCCAAAACGGTTATTTAACCATATTAATAAAATAAACCCGCCAATTGGAACTATTGACAGTAATGAGAGGACAAACCATTCACCGTATTTAGAGAGGCGATGGCTTGCTAAATATCCCATACTTTTCATGAAAAGAAGTAAGAAACAAGCGGTAAATAATGGATAGTCGAAAAGTTCTATCCAAGAATAAGCTGTCTCTTAAGTTATAACATCCCCCATGATGACAAAAGCAAAAACACCTACATTCATTTCTCCAGCTCCCCCTTTGCTTCTTGCTCTATTAACAGATTTACACTTGTGGAAATATCCATCCAGATTCCCTTAAATTCCTGAAGTTCCTCAAGTCCCTTTTCTGTAATATAATAATATTTCCGCTGTGGTCCCCCAGAAGGAACCGGCTTTGTTTTCACTTCCACTAATTTTTCTTTTCTCATTCGTAGGAGCAATGGATAGATACTCCCCTCTTTCACCATCGTAAACCCGTACTTACCCAGCTTTTCAATCATTTCATACCCATAAGTTTCACCTTTGGAAATAATGGCCAATAAACATCCTTCCAAAACTCCTTTTAAAATCTGACTTGAGTTCAATCCATCTCCTCCTTTTCTTTACAACTATATTGCTTAACAATATAGTTTTTTTAAAAATATAAGCTATCATCCAACATAGCCAAAAACTACTTTGCATTACAACATAGTTTTGTTATAAATTACCACTTGTGCCATTGTCAACAAAAAAGTATTATTTTTGACTTTTTAAAAATAAAAGGAAGAACGATTTGTCCTTCCTCATAACTGAACGTTAAAAACCATACTCAGCTTCCTTCACCTCGCGAATCTTTGCAAAAGTTTCCGTCAACACAACCGTATCTTCCACTAAGCGTTGAATTCGGAAAATAACATCATCATTAATAATTTCTTTCCGATAAAAATCTTTTTCTTCTATAAAAACATATGATTGAACAATTTGTGCTTTCATGTACGATAAAATGGGCTTTAATTGTTGCTCGGCTATTAAGTAATGTTTTGATGTTCCGGCTGTAACAATAATACTGACGATTTTCCCCTCAAATGCCCTTTCCGGAAGCAAGTCAAAAATATTTTTCAATGTTGCTGGAATTGATGCTTGGAATATTGGCGTCCCTATGATAATGGCTTCTGCATCCATAATCGTTTCTGTTACATATTTTGTGTCACCTTCATATTCCCAATAATTGCGACCATCACTAAATTGAACATCATATTCCGCTAAATCAATTAACGTTACTTCAGTTTCCGGATAATTTTCCTTCAATTCTTTTAATGTGGCATCCATTGCCGTTCTTGTCTTTGAACCAACTTTTGACCCGGATAATCCGACAACCTTCATTCTTTGCCCCCCTCAACTATTGCTGTATATTTTTTTATTGCAGGTAGAATTTCTGTTCCGATTATATCGATATTTCGTTTAATTCGGTCAAAAGGCACACCCCCAAAATCCATTTGTGCCATGTATCGTTGATGTCCGAACTGTTCATGTTGATAGAGAATTTTTTCAATGACTTGCTGAGGGCTGCCGACATTCATTATGCTGCGTTGGTCTGCGCCTTGGGCAAATAATTGTTTCGCAAAGCCGCGGCCGTTCGTTCGTTTCATTCCTTCATTTATGTGAGGGTAATATTCGCTTAATGCTTGCTGGGTTGTTTCTGCTGTATAGAAAAAGCCGGTTGTTGCAACTGGGAAATCTGTCGGATCAAGCCCACGCCGAGTTAGCGCATCACGATATGCATCAATCGACTGTTTAAAGTAAGATGCAGGACCGCCAAGCATTGCTAGGGCCATTGGAACACCCTGATAACCGGCTTTTATTGCACTGGCAGGAGTTCCGCCCACCGCACGCCAAATTGGCATTGACCCTTCTTTTGGTCGTGGAAGGACTTTTGCATTTTTTAATGGTGCTCGAAACTGACCATTCCAATTAACCACTTCATTTTCATTGATTTCCAATAATAATTCGAATTTCTCTTCAAATAATTCCTCATAGTCCCGTAGATCATAGCCAAGCAGTTCAAAGAGCCCGACTCTTGACGCCCGTCCGGCAATAATTTCAGCACGGCCATTTGAGATTAAATCAATTGTTGCAAAATCTTCGTAAACTCGTACTGGGTCTGACGTACTAATAATTGTTGAAGAGCTGCCAATTTTTATTTTTTCCGTTGCTTGAGCAATCGCAGCTAACACGACTGAATGTGCTTGAGTGGTAAAATATTCTTGATGGCTTTCTCCAACACTTATAAAGTCGACTCCGGCCTGCTCTGCAAGTTTGGCGATCTCAATAATTTCTTGCAACCGCTGTTGAGGAGAAATCCGTTTCCCCGTATAAGGATTTGCTAAATGATCCCCTAGTGTATAGATACCAAACTCCAAGCCTTTGCTCGGATCTATCCGATATTTTTCCATACCCATCTTTATTACCTTCTTTCGTACACATTTACTTCAAAATAATATTTCTATATATCAAATTGCAAATGATGAATTCGATATAAACCTTTGTAATATCATTATAAGTTACAATCAATATCCATGTAAGTACGCAAAAAAAAGTGGTATAGTATACAAAAGGATACTACTGGAGGGATTCGAATGAATATCGAACCGAATTTATGTCGGGTTGAAGATGCCCTTGAAATAATTGTTGGCAAGTGGAAACCGATTATTTTACTCCATTTATTAAAAAATGGAACAATGCGCTTCAGTGATTTAAAACGTAGCATCCCCAATATCACCCAAAAAATGTTAACCAAAAATTTACGAGAATTGGAAAATGAAGATATTATTGAGCGTTTCGTGTATCCACAAGTTCCCCCAAAAGTCGAGTACTCCATTACGGAATATGGAAAGGAACTTGAACCATTATTACATGCAATGCATAAATGGGGTGTGAAGCATGCATTGCATAAACAGCAGTATAAATTTATATGAGGTTTATTTATTTAGTTTGGAAAAGCTCGTCTAAAACTAAAGAATTAACCGAGCTTTTCCATAAATTTATATTTTTTTTAGTAACGCGCAACACTCTACATGTGTCGTCACTACTATGTGAACACAATTTATTATCCTCGTTGACTGTATGTGAACACAATTCATTAGATGTTTTTGTGTTTTCTTTTTTCGCATTTCTTCTAGCAGGTTTAAATTTTTCACCATCTAGACTATTACTTAAACCCGTTTTATATACAAACGTAATCATGGCAGGATCTTTATTTCCCTCTTCATCTACTCCACCGACAATTACCTTGTCAACGACACTTTCAAATACATACCGATCAAACGTATCAATCACTTCATTTTGTTCCAATACTTTTTTGAAAGCTAACAAGCGTTTTTTAATATCCTTTTCTTCTTCTAAATTCGATAAGGACTTTCAGCTATGAGGAGTAAATTTATCAATTTTCGGTAGTATTATGCAATTACGACTTATCCATAGTTGGTAAAATTTTCCAGTTAAATTTATTTACAAAAAGGGTCAAAAAGAACCAAATTTGCTTATTTTTTTTTGTGGATAACTTTTTTTCTTTGCCAAACATCACATCCTTTGGTACAATTAAATCGCTAGGTAAACCTAATTTGCATAGGTTTTCCCAGTTGTGCGATATCCTCGTCTGTTAGTGTTTGCCCGCGAAAGGCTTCTAACAATCGCGAGGATATTTCTTTTATCGTTTTCTTCATGCTTCTCAATATTTTTGACCCATGCTCATGTAACACCATGATAATCTCTGTAATTTGGGTTAATAGGTAGTGATTTTTCATGGCATTGTAATCTTGGCTGCTTGCGTGTTCAATGTGGTAGCGCAGGTTTTTTTGTCTGTTAAACCCCTCATTCTCTATTCTCCAGCGGCTTCTGCCAGCGTTCATCAGTTTCTTTGCATTGTTTTTTGTGATTTTTATATCTGTGATAAAGGTAAATTTTTGTTTTCTTTTTTCATCTTCTAATTCGCATTCGAAAACATTTACTCCAAAGCCTCTGTAATCAATATCGTTCACCCAGGTGATTTCCCCTCGCTGTTCGCTTTCACGTATCTTTACCACATTGGCTTTCTTGCCTTCCTCCTCTTCCATATTTTTTAACGCTTCAAACTCATCGGCGATGCTTTTGATACGATCTTCCTTAAAACGGAATAAGTAGTTCCAATTATTCGCCTTGCATTGTTTCAATACATTTTCGCAGGCATAAAGACTATCGGCAATCAGACAGATAGGCAGTTTTTTAAAGGTGTCTTTCAGTCTAGCAGTCAGTCGATAAAAAGCTTTCAACTCACAATCTTGTTTTTTTACGTCCTCTGATTCATTTTCAATAAACTCGGAGGCCACACTTAGTACCATATTTCCCACAATTAACTGGCTTCCAAGACATGATGCATGTAGATGGTCTTTGTTTTTTCTTCACCCGTTTCCTTGTCTGTGTATTTGTACACTCGTCTCAGGCAGTGTTCACAATGTTTTTTGTCAAAAGTAAAAATACCGGTCCCATCTATGGCAATACCCCAGTATTCCCCATTGATACGATAGGAATCAAAACACCTCTTTTTGAATAATTTCTTGATCATATCGATTCGGATCCTTTCAAGTTCTGCCGGGTTCAATCGTGACAAAAAGTCATTGATTGTGTCATAATGGGGCAGTTCTTCCAAATCTTCATTCCCCACCATTTTCCCACATTTTTGATGCACTCTTCCTTGTTGATTTCATTTGTCATTTCACGCATACTTTTTAAGTTGCATGCATTTTTCAAAATAACCATCATCAAAAGGACTTCCGTGTCATAGGTAATATAGCTTTGGTGCCTTGGATCATCAATAGTTTTGAGCAATTTGTTTAAATTTTTAAAAAAGTGATTTTGTGTTTTTAGCAACTCGAATAAATAATTTACCTCTTTTTCCTTTTCACGCTTTTCCTTCCTCGTTACCATAAAAAAATCCCCCCAAATGCCAATATATTAGGTTTTTTACATACCCTTATTATCACATATTTGGCAAAGTTTGGGTGGAATTATCTCGAAGAATTTTTACTCTTCAGATCTGTCTTAATTTTGGCAGGATTGACACATCTTAAAACTCGGCTAACAATGAATCATCACCGGCCACTAGCTCAACGTTTCATTCTAAAGTATGAAATCCAGCCTTTGCCGAAAGAGGAGATTATTTTATATATTAATCACCACCTAAAAATAGCAGGGGCGAAAATGCCGATATTTACTGAATCCGCATTGGAAGCTATTGCATTACGTTCTCAAGGTTGGCCCAGAGTCATTAATACATTAACGATTAACAGCTTGTTATTTGGTTTTCAATTAAAGAAAGAACAAATCGATGAGGAAGTCGTCCGATTGGCCATAGAGGATAGTGGGGTATGAAACGGAGGATTTTCGTTTATAACCATGATGAGTTGGAATGGAGAGTTTGGATTGGGCAACAGGCTTATTGAATTGCGCAGGGATATCATTTTGAACTGCGAATCCAAAATAGATTTAAAGCATTCTTGGAAAAATATTTGGATTGGTTTATTCCTTTAGATCAAGATGTGAAGTTTATCCTTCATCCTAATGAGATATATAAAGTTCGAATTAACATTCAGGATTATATACGTTTAGATGCCCCTTTTTAGAGGGGTTTTCTTTTCTCTAAAATTCACTGAAATATTTTGAACTGATTTTTGCACATTCTGAAATAAAGTGAAAAAATAAGCACATTATTTCAGATGATAAGCTGGATTAATTTGAAAATGATAAGCTGAAATAGTGTGCTCGTTTACACCATTTTGAAAATTCTTTAAGGTTTAGTACTCCTTCTTTGTCTGAAACGTAAAATAAGGCATTATTTCTAATAATAGAATAAGACAATCCATTAATTAATATATCTATCCGAAATCTCATTGTCTTAACATCCCAACCGTGCGGAAATTGTTTAATCTCAAATCCCAATGCATAGTATAATGATTTAGTTAGACTTGATTTCCCTACAGTTGTTCCATCACTGGTAATAATATTAGGACCTTTTGAAAATTCAAATTCATTTGCCACCCTATTTTCATAATCTAATATAATTATTTTTTCTATAATCATATTTCCTCACTCATTTCTGCTAATACTTCAATGATAATCGCCTTCTTAGTAAAATCATTCAGATCATTAAATGTTACATCGCAATTGCATTTTTCTAATGCAATATTAATTAATTCTTCTTCCGTCGTACTAAAGATATCAATATTATATAATTGTCTTTTCGCTATTTCCTTTTCGGTTACATATGCATGAATTATTTTCAATTGCTCTTTTTTAATCTTTTTTCAAAAAAACTGAATATGAAGTTGATGAAAGTATAGAATCAAAAAAATCTAAAGTTGAAGTTAATCTGAAAATTTCCTGTAAATCTTCTTTTAAAATTTTCTTTTTCACGTAATCTTCATCACTCTCAACAACATATTCGCTTTTTTGATCAATAAGGGTAAAAAGTTCATTAATTGCAATTTGTCCTCTTTTGTGACTAACATCTATTTCTTTTAACGCCATTTGACCTAGCAAGGCGGGTATTGCATCTATTAATCTATCCTCAAAAGGAAGTATATAAATATAACTTGCTAATAACTTTTTTTCAAAATCTTCAATATCACTACTTCCCTTTAACGTGTTTAAAATAGTTTGATTTTGTTCATCACTGTATGAGTATAGCGGATCACAGATATTACCTTCAGAATTTAAAAGCATTTTTTTACATCAGTCTATGCAAACGCTTTAACAAAAATTTTATAATGAGAATTTGTGTTCCCATTACTTAAATTTTTTTCTAGTATTGATTTTCCGTTCTTACTATTTAATAGTTTATTTAAACTTAACTTTTGACTCTTCACTTGAATATATGCTTCATAACCATTAAATTTAACTTCAAAATCATCTCTTGCTTCAACTAAGATATGAAAATCTGGCTTATTAAAATTTTTAATTGCTATAAAAGTAATAGCAGCCTTTTGAAAGTTGAATCCTTTTATAGCGAACGCACCACCATTTTCAAAATCGGACATATAAACTCCACCTCAGATAGTTATTATATAGCTATCGTAATCTATTGGAATTTTTATATCAGAGCCTTTGCCAAAATGCTGTATCTCCTGAAGCAGTAGGCAGTCAGACAATTAAAGATCGTGGATTTATTCCACTATAGAAAAAGGTATTTGCACGAATATTATGACAAGTATAAAAGAAAAAATGGTGAGTTTTAATTTCAGTGGATAAATTCGCTTATTATCAATATCTGAATTTTTCCATTTCAGTCGGTTTTAGACGAGTTTTAATAGATTAGGCTACTCATTCCCCTGGTAAATATTGTAAAATGGAAAAACATAATTATTTTTGAAAAAAAAGTGCCATGAAAGTCACTCCTTTGGTAAGATATAAGTACTACCCAATATCCAGTATCCAAGGAGTGATTTCATGACTACTTCTATTCTAACACAAACCAGAGATTTATCAATACAACAAAATTTGATTCCCCACAATTGGCAAGACTATGCCGATATACCCTTTGTCATTCCGGCCATGTGTTTTCCATGGGAGATTTTTAAACCGGTTGAACGAGATTACTACACCTTTTTATATTTGCACCTAAAAAAGGAAAGAGCACATGATCATTTTAATGAAATACAACCAGCACTATTTTCAATACCGGAGGAAGAAGATAAGTCTACGTCTTCCTTATTTCATTCCTCTCCTGCCGGGAGAAAACCGCATCCTTTCATGCCCTTTTTTCGTGCTTTTGAACTGGCCTCTTTACAATATATTGAAGTGATGGTTGAAAGTGTCTATTTACAAGTGAAATCAAACCCGCTATTTGCCGCCATGTGTGGATTTACGGAGAAAATTCCGAGCTACCGTTCCTTTGCTCGCTTTGATCAAATCATGACAACAAATGATCTTTGGGAAAAAGCCCGGCTATTGGTGGTTGAATATAATAAAAGGGAAGGCGTGGTTGAAACTTTTGAGAAAGCAGTCGCCGTGGATACATCACATATAGAGGCAGAAGCAACGTTGAATAAAACAAGGAAGACGTGTTCTTGCAAAGGTGATTGCGATTGCCCCAGAATCCTTACAGATGATAACGCAGGGGTGATGCGTAAAAGCAATGCAGTCTCCTATATTGCGCATAAATTATCAATGGTATGCGGGGTGAAATCCGGCTTGCCTTTGACGCGGGAAGTATTCAAAGGAAATACACCTGATGGGAAAACATTAGAAACGACATTGGAGACGTTTAAGGCGGAGCACCCCGAGATGGCTGAGCAGTTGGACTTTATCTTGGCAGATGGAATCTACCAAACGCCGGAAAATCAAAAAGTGACAAAGGACGTATTACAGGCGAAATTGGTGGCACCCATCAACCCACGGAACCGTAAAGATAAACCAACTTCCGCCCGGGGAATTGAAAAAATCAATCGGTACGGCACCCCCATCTGTATCAGTGAACATAAAATGGACCTTAGAGGATCTGATCGGGAAAAGGGGCAATATATTTACACTTGTCCTGTATTTCATCCAAATGCTAGGCAAGAAGGACTCACCTGCCCGCTGTCGAATCACGTGGAATGTTGTAATGGGGCAGCACAAGGAAGAGTATTTCGGCTGGACTTTGATCAAGCGCCTCAAGTAGACGTCGAGTTGCCCCAACATGGGCGGAAATTTAAAGTGTTATATAGTGCCAGAACGATCATCGAACGAATCTTTGGCATTCTAAAAGACGGATATAGTCTCCGTCGTGTTCACAAGCGTGGAAAACAGGCAGTTGAAGCGCATGTGGATCGTTGCATGATATCTATGCATATCATGGCAAATATGGCGTATCATCAGACAGGAAAGGCCAATTGTGGATGGACACGCCATCGACTGAATTAAGTTATTCACAGGTGGATATGTGAATAAGTCAAATGCAGCGTCTCCTTTCCACAAAGGGCAGTGAAAAAAACCCATTTTGTGAAGGCAGGATACGTATGCCCTTTTTTGGAGAAAAATAGCCATTTTATTTTTATTAAATTTAAAAATCTGGAAGAAAAGGCAAAAAACGAGATAATTAATTTTCCAGAGCCTCGCTCAAGGGTATATTTTTTATTTTGGCAGAGGCTCTCAATAAAAGTTATACTAAGTATCCCTTTCAATCATTTAACATATCCATTCTTCAAACTTTAGTACCTACAAAACATTAATGTGATTTTATAATTTGGAATATTTAACCACTCTAAACTATTTAGTTTAGAATAAAAAAAGGTAACCATGATTTAATTACTCACAGTTACCGAATTTAATACCTTACAAATTTTATTTCACTAATATTCTATTGTGTTCCCACACCCCAGATCAATTACCACTGAAACGGTAATGTGGTTTTTCAGCACTTTATTTCTCGTTTTTTCACCTTCTCCCACAAACACGAAATGCTTGTGAAAATGTTTAAAACTAAGGATTTCTAAATAGTTTCTCTTTGTAGCAACGATACACACTCCACATGCAACGAGCGGGGTGGATTGATGTCTTTTACATTGTCAGTAGTCGGAAACACGTCATCGCCACTTTTTGCACTATCGGTAGGCGGGAACAAATCAAAATCTTATGAAAAACTTATTATTTCCCAATACTATTGTATACAGCTAATGCATCAGTAATATTATACTGTTCAGAATGGATATCTCCTTTTGCACCAGCTGTAATCAATATATATTCTTGGTTACCCACTTTTGCAAGACTCGCAAGACACAGACCAGCTTCATCGGTATATCCAGTTTTCCCTCCTAAAATTTCTCCTCCAATAATGTTTTGATTGTTGAGTTTTTCAAACATGGTACTATAAAATGTTATCCCTTCAGGGTGCTTATTCGTGGGTTGTGTGGAATGTCGAGACGAAGTAAAAATCTCCCTGAAAGTTTTATTTTTCAAAGCGTAATTTAGAAGAATAGCCAAATCTTTGACTGTTGTGTAATGGCTTTTATTGTGAAGTCCTGTGGTATTTTCAAAATGGGTGTTGTACATCCCTAGTTCTGCCGCCTTTTGATTCATCATCGTTACAAAGTCTTGCTCCGAACCAGCAATCTGATCCGCAAGACCAATACAAGCTTCTGCACCACTTGGAAGCATCACTCCGTATAAAAGGTCAATAGCCCTTACCTTCTCTCCTGGCTGGAAACCGGCCATAGAAGCATTGGCGCTATAAAGACCATTAAAGGTATTATGGGTTAGTTGTATTTCTTTCTGCAAATTTGTCAAATTTTCTATCGCAACAATAGCTGTCATCATTTTAGTTAACGAAGCAGGGTAGATCTTTTCTTCGCTACTTTTTTGCATCAGAATAGTTTGATCTTCTAAACGAATTAGGATCGCATTAGTACTGTTTAGTTTATCGAGAGATATAGAAACAGAGGAATCGGGTTCTATCTCTGACGAGGGAATAGGCGTTGTTTTATCGACATATTCTTTCTCAAACTCATGTTGGTTTCCCGGAGTAATTTTGAATTTGAAAACAAAAGCAAAAACAACAACTATCAATAAAAATATTACAAATTCGCGTATTCCTGACTTTTTCTTTTTTATTTTTCGTACCATAATAAATACCTCCTTATTCTGCGTAAAATTATTTAACCACAGAACAAGAAGCTATGTTGGAATTCAATCTTATGAACTTCTTAAGATTTTCTTAAGACGGAAGCTTTACTGTAAATGTAGTATTTTCCGGGTTGCTTTCTACAGAAATCGTTCCATCGTGAGCTGTGACAATTTCTTGTGCGATTGCCAAACCTAGCCCTGCTCCACCGGTCTTTGAGGAGCGTGCAGCATCTAATCGGTAAAATTTTTCAAAAATAGTATCAATCTTTGTCTGTGGAATTGGATTTCCCTGATTCATAAAAGTTATAACAATATTTTCGTCCTGCTGCCATGCAGAAATATCTATGACACTATTTTCATCGCTATAGGCTATGGCATTTTTCAGAATATTATTGAATACACGGGCTAGTTTGTCTGCATCTCCCCACAGAGTGAGTCCGTCAGGCACATTGACAGATATCTGCTTTCCCTGTGGAGCCAGCATTGGATAGAATTCATCAGCCATTTGCTGGAGCATGAACAGTAAATTGATTTTTTCTTTATTCAAAACAATAGTTTGAAGATTGAATCTTGTGATCTCGAAAAGCTCATTGATAAGCTCTTCTAATCGATAAGCTTTTTCCAAAGTAATACCGACATATTTTGATTTCTGTTCAGGAGGCATATCAGGAGCTTCATCCAGAAGACTTAAGTACCCTATAACGGATGTAAGGGGTGTCTTTATATCATGTGCCAAATAAACGACCAAATCATTTTTGCGCTGTTCGGCATCAAGTGCAGCTTTTTTTTGTTTTTCCAAGTTGTTTTTTATTTGATTAAGCTTATTTTCCATAAAATCCAATTCCGGTGATAATGTAATTTCATCATTGGATTCCTCAACAAGTTTATCCATTCCACTACCTATTTCATCAAAATATTTAGTAAACCACGAAATTGAAAATCTAAGCAAAATAATTAATAAGATGAAGATCACAATAAGTGTAATAAGCTCTTTATTATAAAGAAAAATATACCGATAAATTATTACAGCATCGCTTTCACTCAAATAAAACTTATTCTTTAAAAATTCTACAATACTCTCTCCAATATTGAAATTGTCTTGAATTACATCACGCAAAAAAATAACAGTTGCGATCGTGGCAAAAACAATAAGGAGCACTCTAAAAAATACTTTTCTTTTTAATTTTGTATAATCATTGTTTCTCTTATCTCTGTCACTTTTCAATTTTATAACCAACCCCCCATACCGTTTTGATATATTTAGGATGTTCCGCGCTATCGCCCATTTTTTCTCTTAAATGTCGAATATGAACCATTACCGTATTATTGCTGTTACTAAAGTACTTGTCTCCCCATACCTCGCGAAACAATTCTTCAGAGCTTACCACTCGTCCTCGATTGGAACAAAGAACCCAAAGAATTGAAAACTCCGTAGGTGTAAGCGATAACTTTTTCTCATTCAGCGTACATTCACGAGCATCCATGTCTAACACCAAGCCGGAAAAGGTAATCAAGCGTTCTTCCTGTTTTTGCTCTGGAGAATTATATTTGGTAAATCTTCGGAGCTGCGCCTTTACACGAGCAACTAATTCCAAAGGACGGAATGGTTTAGTGATATAGTCATCGGCACCTAATGTCAGCCCGGTAATCTTATCGATTTCTTCTTCTTTAGCTGTCAGCATAATAATCGGAAAATTATGTTTTTCCCTAATCTTCCGACAGATAGTAAAACCATCAATATCTGGCAGCATAACATCAAGTATCGCAAGCTCCAACTGTTTCGACTCAACACATCGAAACGCATCTTGACCGTTATAAAATTTGTATACTGTAAAACCTTCATTTTTTAGATAAACTTCAATTAGATCTGCTATAGCTTGTTCATCATCAACAACTAAAATACTGGTACCCATAAATTTTATCCCTTCTTTCTACTTGCCAATTTTCTTTTATATCTCTACTGATTTGAAGAAGTCTTTTCAATAACCTTTAAAACACTATATATTTTACTAACCCGATTAAGAAATAAAGTTCCAAGCAAAATCCGGTCCTTTCTTGGTATCCTATTCCATCCATACGTAAACTTTGTACAGATCCTTAACTAAAAAGACTTCACCTTCAATCAAATTTTTAGTTTCTCTGATAGCTTCTTCCATCAGTCATGTTGTCCTCCCTTTTTAATAACAATATCAACAGCATTGTTATAAAGAATATACATACATTACAAACTTTTATCAATTACAAAATAAAAACCGCCAACCAAAAGAATTTATCTCCGGATTAACGACGTCCACAAATCAGTTATTTTGTAAATAGTTCGCAATTGTACAGTATTTCCTTTGTATCAAGCAAGGTAGCTTCTCCTATTCCCACATTATTGACTTTCATAAAGGATTGTACCGCTTGGTATCCCACTGCATAACCAGCAAATGGTGATAAGCCAACCGGTTGATAGCCCTGTTCTTTTGCAATAATGTCACCAAACATATAACTACTAACCTCAGCAAATCCTTTAACATCTAGTGCGTCCTTTATTATTTCTGTTGAATATTCCAAATCCTCTTTGTCAAAAGAAGTAACCCAAGGTCCTAAAAGTTCATCGCCATACAGTTCTTTTGCAAAAGACTCTGCCAACCCCTCTATAATTAAGTAATCACCAACAGTTACGTTTCCATGATCCCAATCAAAATATGAAAAACGGATATTATGATGAAATTCATGTGCAATTACAGCAGGGATTTTCGGAATATTATAGGAATTGGGATAAATGGATACTTGAATAAAACCTGGGATCCCACCGAATCCACAATAACCTTTTTGCAATTCGAGCTTTTCGGGGTCAGCTATATACATTCCAAATCTTAACTCGTCAGCATTTATTTTCAGATTATTATCTTGAATAAATTTAACACATTGCTTCAAAGTGTCATAGGCAGTTTGAAGAGCTTGAATGTCTTTTAACTTCTCTAACGCAATTTTTCCAGTTTCGGTATTTGATATATCAAGGTATCCAAGCATTTTGGTAGCCATTATTACGTCGTATCCATTAGGTTGATTTGCCTTTAAAGGAACGTTCATGATATTCCACATTTGTTTAAATGGTTTCATCATTGAAAATCGATAGAAGTCTTCTCTCTCTTCTTCCATACTAAATAATTCTTCATATTGTTTGATAGTATCTTCAATCCCTATTTTCATTGCTGCCACCTTTCTTCTTTTAACATTTTCCGTTGCAAGATTAACGCTTCCTGTTGATTAAATGAAGGGCTATGGATAATCGTTCTAATCTCCTTCAAGGAAAAACCAAGCTCTCTGAAAAATAAATTTTGCTGTAACTTTTCAAGTTCCTCTTCAGAATTAAGCCGATAGCCAGAAGCGGTGGTTTCTTTTAGCGTTAATAATCCAGTCTGATCATAATGATGAAGTGTACGAATACTTGCACCAACCAATTCAGCTGCTTCTTTTACTTTCATACTCATGTCTTGCACCTCCTTCAGTTGCCATTATAAAGTATGACGTAACGTAAAGGTCAATAGTTAAATTCAGAACCTGATTTTGCAGAAAAAACACCCGCCAAAAGAAAGGTTCTCCTAATTCAAGAGTGTTCATCCAAGGTTATTTTCATACAACTATTTAAATACTTGATTTGAAACCAATGGTCAGCTTATCACCAAACGCTGTGATCCATGCAATAACCCGCCTTACTAATTGCTCATCATATTACTCCAACTTGCAGGATTGTTCATTTAGAAAATCTGACATTTCAGCAATTCGTTGCCTCTGAAATCCTTATATATCAACGAATTCAGGGCCTTATCTCTGCTAAAAAAGGGGGGAAAGTTTAGCGATTGAGTGCATCTATCTTGTTGAATTCTACTTCAGTTATTGAACCTTTTTGGAGCATCTCTCTAAGTAATTTCTCTGCCTGGATATAATCATGTGCTTTGCGGGCGCATAAAGTGTACGGGAAATATATCCGCCAATTGAAAGATGGTACCTTGAAACTGAATAAGCAAGCCATACGGAATGAAGAGAAATACGATGGCAAATACTTAATCCGGACATCAGACGATACGTTATCCCTTGAGGATATTGCGTTAGGGTATAAGCAGTTACTTCAAGTCGAAAGCGCTTTTCGAACATTAAAGTCCACATTAAAAATACGGCCGATGTACCATCGGCTAGAGAGACGAATTCGAGCTCATATCATCATTAATTGGCTGGCACTTTTACTTGTCATGTTGATTGAAAATGAAACCGGCTCGAGTTGGGATTTCGTGCGTCGTGAGGTCCAAAGGCTTCAAGTGACGGAGATCTATATCGTACGACGACACCAACCGCCAAACAGAAAGAGATTTTCAATAAAGTAGGCGTGGATTTGCCTCCTGAAATTTTAGAAATCAAACCGAAAAGCTAGTAACACAATAATTATGCCCTTTTTCCCCCTCAAAACCTTGATACACAAATCTTTGAGGGGCATTCGTTTACCTAGCAATTGTCGAACTAGGGTTTAATTTGGAAAAACTATATTATTTCTTTACACTACCCTTGACATCAATACCACGCACTCAACATGGCTTGATTGGTAATCGCAGATATATGGATGTAGTAGTGTTTGCCTATATTTATTATGAATAGAAAATCCTTTTTATCAAATTCTTTAAATATCTATCTTCTGTTTTTATCTTAATCAAATCTCATATATACCCTATCTTTCAAAAAGTTCTTTATATCAGGATGTAGTTTTATTACATAATTATCTATAAATTCTTGTATAAAGGGTGCAATATTATATTGACTGTCCCTTGCTGGTTGAATACCTAATTCTAATGCGTCAACATAGTCACTAGAAGAAATAAGACTTGGCTTTATCAAAATAAGTAAAACAACAAATACCGAAACAATATAACTAAGTTTAAAGGTGATGTCATTAAATATCTTTTCGATAGTTTTGTAATCATAATTTGCGTAATTTAGTTGGGCGTACATTATTCCATTTCCATGAACAAAATTATTTAAATTCTTCCCTATATTGTCCCATGCTTTACGTAGATTATGTTTAATTATTGCTTTATTTATCGATTCATTCTTTATGAGATAGATTAGAATATCTGATATAGTAAGATTTTCTAGTTTATTCTCCATCCATTTGAAGGCATTTCTCTCGTGTACGGTTTCATGTCCCAAACGATATCTATTCACTACTTCTAATAAATATAGAAAAAGAAAAAGATCGTCCCTAAGTTTTCTCATTAATACATTTACATCACTAAAGTGTCCAATCTCAACTAGTTGTCTAATACTTAGCAATGTACTATATGTTGAATCTAATATCTCACTTTGCATTATAAAGACCTTATTTTTATGAAATAAAAAAGCAAAATTCCCATTCCACCATATCAAATCAGTAAAATTGCAAATAAAATTTGCTAGATCTTCTATTTTTAATTTTGTTTCTTCAAAACTAGGATGTGCTATAATGCTTTCGCGTCTACGTTTTAATGAATCTTTATAATATTTCATTTACACCCTCTTATTTCCAAACTTATATTTTTCCAATATTCTATATCCAGTTTTTAAATTCCTTTACTTTTAGTTCTTTTATTTGGATTATCTTCTTTTACCAAATCATTAATTAAACTATTAATATTAACACCAAATCCCATTAAATTAGGTTGTAATATTAGATACTCGTTTAGTTTACTTAAAATTTTTCTTATTAATGATTTCCTTTGTTTTTTATTATTTTTTTCAACAAGCAATTCTTGAATACTAATAATTAATTCATTTACAATGTCACTGAAGTATTTAGATTGTAAAGTTAATTTTTTCAACTCTTCTAAAATCCAAATTACTTCGGTCCGATTTTGAACAGTAGATAATAAATTCTTTGCATAAATTATTAAAAAGTCTATTTTATTTTCAAATGTTAATGTATCATATTCAATACCTTTTAATATTTTTATTGAATTATTAAAGTCTGACTTATGAAAATATATATCGGCAATTAGTATTCTTGTTAGATGTAAATCCTCCAACTTCAAACTCTGATTATAAAATTCAAAGGCTTTTTCAAAGTCATTTAATGAGAAATATACATCTCCTAAATGCGAATAGACCATTGCTTTTCCTGAAACTGTCAAACTATTATCACTTAACATTGATTCAAAATATGTACCTGATCTTTGTTTTAAATGAGTATCTTCCAACAGTTTTCCACCCAGAATGTACACATTACCATATTGATAGAAGTCATAGGATTCTTTTACTTTATCTGAATTGTTATTTGCAATTTCTATCGCTTGTTTTATTATATTTTTTGCTTCGGCAGTATCACCTATAGAGCCTCTGCCAAAATAAAAAATATACCCTTGAGCGAGGCTCTGGAAAATTAATTATCTCGTTTTTTGCCTTTTCTTCCAGATTTTTAAATTTAATAAAAATAAAATGGCTATTTTTCTCCAAAAAAGGGCATACGTATCCTGCCTTCACAAAATGGGTTTTTTTCACTGCCCTTTGTGGAAAGGAGACGCTGCATTTGACTTATTCACATATCCACCTGTGAATAACTTAATTCAGTCGATGGCGTGTCCATCCACAATTGGCCTTTCCTGTCTGATGATACGCCATATTTGCCATGATATGCATAGATATCATGCAACGATCCACATGCGCTTCAACTGCCTGTTTTCCACGCTTGTGAACACGACGGAGACTATATCCGTCTTTTAGAATGCCAAAGATTCGTTCGATGATCGTTCTGGCACTATATAACACTTTAAATTTCCGCCCATGTTGGGGCAACTCGACGTCTACTTGAGGCGCTTGATCAAAGTCCAGCCGAAATACTCTTCCTTGTGCTGCCCCATTACAACATTCCACGTGATTCGACAGCGGGCAGGTGAGTCCTTCTTGCCTAGCATTTGGATGAAATACAGGACAAGTGTAAATATATTGCCCCTTTTCCCGATCAGATCCTCTAAGGTCCATTTTATGTTCACTGATACAGATGGGGGTGCCGTACCGATTGATTTTTTCAATTCCCCGGGCGGAAGTTGGTTTATCTTTACGGTTCCGTGGGTTGATGGGTGCCACCAATTTCGCCTGTAATACGTCCTTTGTCACTTTTTGATTTTCCGGCGTTTGGTAGATTCCATCTGCCAAGATAAAGTCCAACTGCTCAGCCATCTCGGGGTGCTCCGCCTTAAACGTCTCCAATGTCGTTTCTAATGTTTTCCCATCAGGTGTATTTCCTTTGAATACTTCCCGCGTCAAAGGCAAGCCGGATTTCACCCCGCATACCATTGATAATTTATGCGCAATATAGGAGACTGCATTGCTTTTACGCATCACCCCTGCGTTATCATCTGTAAGGATTCTGGGGCAATCGCAATCACCTTTGCAAGAACACGTCTTCCTTGTTTTATTCAACGTTGCTTCTGCCTCTATATGTGATGTATCCACGGCGACTGCTTTCTCAAAAGTTTCAACCACGCCTTCCCTTTTATTATATTCAACCACCAATAGCCGGGCTTTTTCCCAAAGATCATTTGTTGTCATGATTTGATCAAAGCGAGCAAAGGAACGGTAGCTCGGAATTTTCTCCGTAAATCCACACATGGCGGCAAATAGCGGGTTTGATTTCACTTGTAAATAGACACTTTCAACCATCACTTCAATATATTGTAAAGAGGCCAGTTCAAAAGCACGAAAAAAGGGCATGAAAGGATGCGGTTTTCTCCCGGCAGGAGAGGAATGAAATAAGGAAGACGTAGACTTATCTTCTTCCTCCGGTATTGAAAATAGTGCTGGTTGTATTTCATTAAAATGATCATGTGCTCTTTCCTTTTTTAGGTGCAAATATAAAAAGGTGTAGTAATCTCGTTCAACCGGTTTAAAAATCTCCCATGGAAAACACATGGCCGGAATGACAAAGGGTATATCGGCATAGTCTTGCCAATTGTGGGGAATCAAATTTTGTTGTATTGATAAATCTCTGGTTTGTGTTAGAATAGAAGTAGTCATGAAATCACTCCTTGGATACTGGATATTGGGTAGTACTTATATCTTACCAAAGGAGTGACTTTCATGGCACTTTTTTTTCAAAAATAATTATGTTTTTCCATTTTACAATATTTACCAGGGGAATGAGTAGCCTAATCTATTAAAACTCGTCTAAAACCGACTGAAATGGAAAAATTCAGATATTGATAATAAGCGAATTTATCCACTGAAATTAAAACTCACCATTTTTTCTTTTATACTTGTCATAATATTCGTGCAAATACCTTTTTCTATAGTGGAATAAATCCACGATCTTTAATTGTCTGACTGCCTACTGCTTCAGGAGATACAGCATTTTGGCAAAGGCTCATAAGTAAAAATTCTATCGACTTTGCTCCTAAATACTTTATCTTTCCAGAAATTTTCGTCTCCATTTTAATTAATCTGTCTATTATTTCTACTTTATTAGAAAAGGGTAATTCATCTCCCATAATATCTAGATACAATTGAAGAAAGTCTAAATCATTAATCTCACTAAATGATATATTTGTTAAATATTTTTTCGCATTAACTAAGTTATTATTGTATAAATATTCCCACATAACTTTATAATATAAAATGCGTGTATGCCATTTTCCATTATCGAGTAATTCTTCTAACCTATTTAACATATCAATAAATGGTATTTGTAAGTTTGCTTTACTAATAATAACAATCATCTTTTCAAGTAGTTCCGAAAGTGCTTTTATATCTATATCAAGCAATTTATTTCCATACAGTGGATTTCTAACTAGTAATCCTTCTGTATGTCTTTTTACATTAATCATGTATCTAACTATTTCAGCCTTACAAAATAAAAATGCTTGTTTATAGTCACCTTTTTCGATTTCAGTAGACAAATTTTTTAATGAAGAGATAGTCAATAAATCTTGACAACAAAATTTGAATTCTTTTCCCGATCCACAAAAACATTCCATATTTCCTGTTAGTTTAAATTTATACACCTTTTATCAACTCACACCTAAAGATAATCTTATAAATTATTATTCTAAATTAGAATTTCCTTCTTAAACACAAAATAGAAAGGTTGTGAACAAAATACTTTATTACTACTTTTCAACTTTTATATTTTTCATTAACATTAATTCATTTCATGATATGGGGAATTTTAGTTATTCTCATAATAATTTCCTTATTTATTTTTACGATTTCTACGCCTACTTGCTCTTGCTATCTTTTTCCTTCTTTTTTTGTTTACTGTTTTATATGTACTCTTTTGTTTCAGAGGTTTTTTTATAATACCTAATTTAGTAAAATACATTTCATCAAATATATCTGAATACTCGTGATTCACAATAATCTTATCCGCCTTTATTAATTGATCAATATTTGGTTTACTCATAAATAATCCGAATATATCTAACTCATCAAAGGCTATAAATTTTTCTTGAAATCTACTCCTAAAATCAAGGTAATCATTCAGTATATTCGGTGATAATTTTTTAAACTCTAAGTACTCAACAATAGATTCTAGGTCGAATATATTAACAGCATAAGGAAATCTATCACTTTTTTCTTTCTCTAAGAGATATGATAAGTTAGAGGCTATCACCCCAAAGTTTTCTGCCGTTACACAAATAATATAGATGTCATTAATTTCTTTTGAATTAATCGTTGTAATTAATTGTCCAGATTGATTGTATAAATTTGTTACTTCTTGGCCAATAATTAAATCATATAATCTCTTTGCCTGATCATATGCTTTTTGAATACCACCATCACTTTTGAAATCCCTTTTTATACGTTCATAGGCTTTATCAGGATTTCTGAATGGTTCTTTAAATTTTGAAGCTTTAACTTCAATTATATATATAGTACCTTTATTAGTTTTTATTAATAAATCATGTTCATTTTGAGAATCGGGTCTTTCATATATAGATGAAAAGTACTCTGCATTTTTCCCTAGTAACCGTTTAAAAATTTCTAATGTCTTTTCTTCTGATTTTCTATCTCTATTTCTAAAAAAGGACGTTCTACGATTACTTTCTTCTATAGCATTAAAAAATTGATTTTCAAAAGCATGTAAGATTTGTTTTGAAATTGGGATATAATATTCATTTTCATGTTTAATTATAGGTTTATTATCAAAAGGTCCACTTTCAGTATAATAATAAAATTCTCTTTCTTCTCTTCCTACAGAAAAATAATTCAAAAAACTCATAACTTTTTCGTGTGTAAATTTTTCTTCAAATTTATTAAGATTTATTTTGAAAAAAATTGTTGTAAAAGGATTCTCTAAGTTATCTAGCGGAAAAGCTTCTCTAGTTTTTTGCATAGCAAGATCAGAATTCATTTTTTCATTTTTTATTAGTTTATTAAAATACTTATATGCGGGTAATAATTTCTCAAAAAAATTCTCTGTTCCATTTTGATAATCATCAAGTTGTTTCTGAAGTATTTTCACTAAATATTTATACATATCAATAAATTCATTTACTGTGCATCCAAATTTATCAATGATTACAGAATCATAAGGAGAGGCCCATTGTTGAATTCTATCAATAAGTTGTTCTTCATACGGTAATGAATGTGTATTGAAATAATTCATAAAAACTGGCATAGCTAATTCACGATGTTTGTACCAAGAATCTGAAACTTCTTCATTATCATCAGGAAAGAAAATTAATCCATAAATTTGAGCAATCTCATTTAATAGCTTTTTTATTTCCTCATAAGTTGTTTCAAAATCTACACTTGTATTTGTTTCTGTTTGTGGATTGCTAAGTAGCAGGTTCAACAAATAAATATATTGCTTAAAAGGGGATATTAATTTTGTTGTGTCAAACACATCTTTACCATCATAATGGAGCTGAAACTCAACACAAACCATGCCAATTACATCTAGTGTATCAACTTGTTTTATTAACCCAATTAATTTATCTGTTTTTTCAGTTAATATATTATTGATATCCATAAAATCACCTCTTTTGTTCGGGTTAATCATTTCACCCTCAACTGTTCTTAATTTTGACTAATAATCTTCTCACTCAAGAAATTTTGATACTTGATTTTAAACTTTGCTATGGTTTCTTCTAGTGTTTATACCCACTTGGTCTTTCAATAAATTTTCTGGTTAATTTATTTGCTTTATAGTACGCTAGCTATCTAAATGTGCTTTTACAATAATTTTATAGCAATTCACAAGTTTTTCCAATATCCCACTAATCTTTCAGTTTTTTTAGTAATTTGATAAAAGATATCAATGTTACTACTACTTGTAAGTCTGATATTAAAAAATTGTATTATTTCACAAATTAACAGATATATTATAAAAAGGCTCAAGTTAAGAAATACTTATTATAGGAAAGTATGCATTTCTATCCAAGAAGTGATGATCAACATTGAATCCATTATTTTAGGGACAGAATACTAAATATCTTGGCATATATCTAATATAAGTTGCTACAAAAATAGAATTTCAAAAAAGTAAAAGGGTGTGAACGAGTTGGAAGGGTCAGAAAGAAAACTTTCACAAAATAAAATACCTTTACCCGAACATCTACACTGGAAATTAGCAACAATCGTAGAGGTTAAAGAAAGTTGGAGAGTCATTCATAATCTATTAAGTCGCGGACATCAACCAGAAACTATAAAAGCATTATATCCCACAATAGATGATGATTATTTTAAATTAATTACCGATTATTTTAAACAATACGGAGCTATTGATGTCGAAACAGTATTTAATTCCATTTTGACAGATTACCGTAAAAATGAACTTCGAATTATTTTGGAAAGAATGATTAGCCTTAATGATTTTACTTTTGAAGATATAAATTCTATTATTCCTGATAAATTTCAAAAAGATTTGCTTTCTCCTGATAAATGGTTATTGTAAAAAGTCAGAGTCATTTCTTTTGAGAATTTCATAGAGAATGGGGAATTGAATAAGTAATTTTTTAAAATTCCCTCTTAAAATCCTTAATTCTGAAGCTATAATGATTTCTGATTAACCGATTTGTTCAAAAGTAACCATAATAAGCGAAAACCGCGGTTACATGATGTTATCATCATGTGCCGCGTTTTTTATTGGAGGGATGATCTATAAGCAAACAAGAAACAGAAAAACAATTTCTTAACAAGATATTAAAAAGCTCTGAAAAAGTCGGAATCTCTAAAACCGTCATTGAACGTTTTATTTTGTTCTACGGAAAGGAGGTTTTCGATAACCATGTCAAACCTACTCGATCTACTGAAAGAGTTAGGGGTTCCCATTAAGACAAAAGTGTTCATTGAATCACCGAAACAAACAAATTACGAATATCAATTGCAAATGGATTTAGATTTGGATAAACAACATAAATAGTTTAAAACCTTCTTCTCCCGTCAATCCTTTTAATAAAGGCTTTGACGGGAGGAGTATTTATGTCTCGAAAAGATATAGTAAAAGTTTCATTTAATGAAGATTTACAAGAGGAATCTTATTACTTTATGAAAAGGCTAGTTGAAAAAGTTTTAATCGATCAGCTTGAATTACAACCAAAAATGAAGGGTTTCCTTCTTGAAGAAAGTAATAAAATTGTAGAAAAGGAGTAGACTCTCATGGAATCACACCAATATTATGAACCCAATAAATACTATGAATATTTTATTGCGGTTTATAGTAGGGTAAGTACAGCTCAGCAAGACATTCAAAAGCAGATTCTACTTGCTGAATCTTATATTCATAATAATCGGATTGATTTAGATAAAGTGATTTGGTTAAAAGATGATAATGTTTCAGCCAATAAATTAGCCATTGAGGATCGGCCAGATTTACAAAAGTTACGATTACTTATTCAACAGAAAAAAGTAAAAACAGTCATTGTATACAGTCGTGATCGTTTAGCGCGAAATTTTTATGAATACGTTGCAATAGTTAAAGAGTTTTATAAATACGGAATCAAGGTGATTTTCACATCAACAAAACAACCGCCGTTTTCTCCTAAACTTTCAATTGAATCGTTATATGGGATTTTTGCACAAGTCGAGGGCCAGAATATTTCCGGTAGAAGAAAGGATACAATGAAACAATTTCCTTCTTCTATATTTGGATATAAACGGATTGGAAAAAGAAAAGATGTTAAGTATATCCCGAATCCAGAAGTGGTTAATGACTTAAAATCTTTTTTCTATGAAGTGGCTGAAACCAATGAAGCAGATGATTTGTTCAATATTATAATGAAATACAAAAAGATATTAAAAAACAAAAGGTACGAGGATTTATTAAAATATCTAGAAAATCCTTTTTATTCGGCACATATGAAGACTTCGTACGGTTTTGAAGTCCTCCATCATGTAGAACCGATTATCTCACTAGAAGAACATCTAAAAATTCAAGAAGTGCTAAAAAAATTGAAAGATGAAGTATTTCAAGCCATAACCAATGCAAAGAACAGAGGATACATTACTCCACAGTGTATATTTTGCAAAAAAGACATGACTTTTAAAACTTCAAAACTGGGAGAAAGCAGTTACTACATCTGTAAAAGAGGACATGAGAAAATCAGAATTACAGTGGAACAATTGAATGAGACCATTCAATCTAAACTTTCAATCATTATAAAACATATCCCAGTTGACACAATTAAAAGCTTTGTATTTTCCCATTTATCTAGAATCGAAAAGGATTACAATCATGAGATCATTAACTTAAATCGAAAGTTAAGCTCAATTCATTCTACTATAGTAGAAAAATATGCGGCAAAGAAGAACATCGATTCACTCATTATTGAGTCAAAGGATATAAAAAATAAAATCAATCATCTCCATATCGAACTAGCCAAAATTGCGGAAGCACGAAATTCGGTAAATGATCTTGTCAGAGCCATTAAACAAAACCTAGAAATGGAAATACAAAACTACAACTTATACTATTTATGCCATCTATTCCTTGAAAAAGTAGAAATCGGCCCGGATACATTTATTTATCATGTTCCCTTTGGAGAATTTTTAAAGGTTGGTGAGCCATATGCACTTTATGCATAAATACACTTACTTAATAAATGGGGTTTACTTATTGACAGAAACACCTAGACCGAATCTTCAACAGGTAAATTTACCTTTTAATATTTTTAAAGATTCTATTCCTTTAGCAACATCGTATATTCGCTGGTCTGATGATGGACAAACATTCGGCCATTCTTTGCATATCCAAGAATCCGAAATTGTTGCTAGAGCAAAAAGAGAAGGATTTCAAGTTGTGGCATCTTTTATTGAAGAAGCAAAATCCGCCTATCATATTCCTGCACAAAAAAGGGTTCAAATGCAAAATATGAAGCAATTTATTCTAAACAATAAAAATGTGAAAGCCGTCATTTTCTATGAAGAATCAAGAATCACAAGGCTAATTGAAGACTTTGTATTATATGTACTCGGACCAATTAAAGAAGCCCGACCAAATTTTAAAGTATACTCAACGAAGATAGAAGGTGAATGGAACGAAAACAATCCTTATGTTCAAGCAAGATTGTCATTTGCTCATGAAGAATCGGTAGAGAAGTCTCGGAGAGCATCTGATTATCATACGTCTGTAGTAAATTCATCGAAACCCGAACGTCCCGGATCTAGAAATCCCTATGGTTATTCTCTAACAACAAAGGACAATACGATTGAAACCAATGAAAATAAAACCATTGTCATTCTTATCTTTTATTTATACAGTTACGGTTATAGTGATCGAAAAATCGCAAATTTATTAAATGAAGCGAAAATTCCACCGCCAAGTATGGATGCAAAAGGCTGGAGTGATTCAACCGTACGATATATTTTAAACAATCGATGGTATATCGGTGACTTAGCATGGTTTACCCGCACCAGTTTTGAGAATAGTAAAAAGAAACCAGAGGAAGACATTCTTCTATTCAAAAATCATCATGAACCTTTAGTTGGTGCTAACTTGTGGAATGTCACCCAATTTTTCAGGAATTATAAACAAAATAAGGATCACATGGATAGTCCGTTTATATTGCGTGATTTAATTTATTGCCATGAATGTAAAGAAAAACTGGTAACGAGAAATTCAACTCCAGCTAAGTCCAAGAAAAAATATATGTATTACTGTTGCCCTTCATGTAAAAAGAAAATATCAACGGATAAAATTCATGAAAGTATATTTGCTGATTTTTCATTAAGATGGGGCAGGGAATTGAAATATTATGAAAAGCAAACAGAAAAAATCTTAAATCGATGGAAAAAAGGGCTTGAACAAAAAATCAATGACTTGAACGAAAACCTTGAAAAACTAAAATATCTTTTATCCACACTAGATAAAAATAATGAGTACTATCTGGAGTTAAAAGAAATCTTTGAAATGCAAATATTATCTACTACAAACGAAATACAGGAATACCACACAACAAGAGAACAGATTAATCTTTTGTCAGAAGATGAAATGCAAGCCGAATTAATTGGTCGATTCAAACAAGATATTCATAATTATACAAATGAAGAAAAACGCGCTATATTTCTTTTGGCAATCGAAAAGATAGGAATTAACTTTTCGAAAGATAACCATGTTAGAATTGATTACCGGCTCACACCATATGTGGAGATTGAAGACTTAATGAAGCAGCTAGATATCGAAAGTGCGTAAACTGTTGTCCAATTAATTTGGGCAACAGTTTTTTCTTTAATTAAACTAAAAGTTTCAGCAAAAGATTATGTCATTTATATTCTCTTAATCTTTTCAATTAATTCTTTTCGTTCTTCCAAAGGAAGTGTTTTAATTGCGATTAACAGAGCGTCAATGGTTAACCATTTGCTTTCCTTTTTCAAAAATAACCGAATTCTTTCTTTTAAAGAATCTGATACTTCTGTTTCAATCATCCCTTCTTCAATAAATAGTTGCACAACTTCTTCTATTACTTCAGGAGTAATCTGCTTTTCTCGCTCTTGCAACTCTTCTTCGATTTCCGACCAATAATCTCTTAAAAATTGTTCCCACTGGTCATCCTCCAAGTAAAATAAATCTATATAATAATTCTGGTAAGTAATCTCTCCATCCTTTTCATAGAAATTTCTTTTACCAAAGTTATTATTTTGCTGGGAATATAAAGCTTGTAGATTTTGAACTAACTGATTAAATCGCAAATCCGGTTGCTGCTCCCATATTTTGAACAACAGAGTTAAAATCCTTGGAATCCTCTTCGGATCTCTCACTTTCATATCCCTCCAATACAAAAACATCTGCTTACTTTACCGAATAATTTATCTTAACACTGCTTACTTTACCGAGTAATTCACCGGATGGCTTTTTAAGTAAAATTCAAGGACCGATTAAACCCTTTGATATCAAGGGATTCTTGATAATAATATTCGGTAAAGCAAGCATCGAAGGATACTTCGATGAGTACTTTACCGAATTTGTATTTTACAATATACTCATATTACCGAAATATTAATCACTTGACCTTCATTTAATTATTCTTCCAAGCATAGACTGATTTTGCATAACTATTTTACCTTTTTATTTTCAATATTTATTCTCCAACTATCTTCGTTTGACTATTTTCAGCTAAGGAATCATTAAAGTTTCGGCCTATATTAACAAAAGATTAGTGAAGAAACCTTGTTTAAAAGTTACTTTCTTAGCTCATCTATAAATTTTTCTTGTCCACTGTCATCCAAGTATTTCCAAAATTTCCAACCATTTGTTGAAGTATTACTTTTCCCAGTTAGGGCAAATTTAGCTTTATTAGCTGCAGATGATACTGAATGACTTTCTCCTGAAAATAATACCTTTTGCGATTCAATATCAAACGTTGCATCTACCCTCTTTTTATAATATGTTGCAAAGATTTTGATATTTCCCTTAACTTTGGGTGCCTGATAGTATTCTTTTATAATCTTCTTCTCTTTATCAATAACATTATTTTTAATCAATTCAAATAAAAGTTTGGATCTTTCCTCTACAAATTCAGTATAAAAGTCATCGTATAGCCCTTCAATAATCTCGATTGGAACTAAATGTTCTTTTAAAGTAATATCCAATTTTGCATTTGATTTTTTTATTTCAGATAAATATTGTGATGGGGCCTTCTTTCCCACTTTAATATTTGTAATTTTAGGTATTAAAGTTCTATTTGCAACACAATCGATTAACGACAAAGCTTGGTCGTCATTTTGAAACTTCATCTTTATATAGCCCTTAGGAAAAATATGATGATCTTCTAATTTTTTATTAGCTGTCAACTTACTCGAATTATTCCAATCGGAAAGTCCTTTAGCCTCATAATTAAGTAAATTTAAAATGCCTTTATAAATAACATTTGCCTTTCTAGAATAAGAATAAATATCTTCATATGAAACAATTTGGGACTTCAAACGAGTGAAAATTACCCAATCAGTAATTTTTTTACCATTTGCAATACTTTTTAAAACATTTGAGTCCTGAAGAATAGCCTCATTAGATCCTGATGAATATCTCTGAGAAAATATCGATGCCCAATACCAATACTTAATAAAATCAAATTGCCACTCATTCATTTGAGAAAACTCTTTTTGATTGGACTCTCTTAAGAAAATTATTAATGGGATAACCATGTTTTCATAAGGCATCCAAGACTGAGAAATTATAAAATTTTCATTAAATAAAAAATCTAATACTTGATTATAATGCTCACAAACTTCATTCCAATATAAATTAAAATGTTCATAATTTAAATTAGACAATATGTAGTTTCGATCAATATCTTTTCCATTACTTACAATATATGCAATTGTACGAACAATGATTTCTCTATCAAATTTATGGTTAGGATACTTATCCTCTAATTCATCTATTTTATCTCTAAGATTAAAGCCTTTATATAATTTAGCTGCTAGAATATCAATGAAATTCAATTGAACTCCCTTGCTATTGCTACGCTCAAAAAATAATGCAAATTTTTCATTATCCATGTTTAAAAGATAATATGACAACATTACTTCACTGTTAAATAACTCACCTAATTTTGTACAAAAAATTAAATATCGTCTAAAGTTTTCCTTAGTTTCTTTTTCATCCATTCCTGCAATAAAAGAAAGATTTTCAAAAAAACTTTCCTTTATATCATCTTCAAACATTCCACCTTTTGAGATTTCATATGCATCAGATATCTTTATAGAAAGTCTATCTTGATCTTCTTGTAATGAAAATTCAAAAAGCATCTCTTCAAGTGTTCGCTCTCTAAACTGTTTATTTTTAATTTCTTCCTTCAGTTCTACTTCATTTTTCGCAATAAACCAAATATCGTCTATTCCTTTCAACGCTCTATATAATGATGTAACACGCTGCTGTCCATCGAGTATCAGCCTAAAATTTGATGTTTGTGATTTTTGATTAATCTCTTCTTTATTGAAAGAAGTTATTTTTAACTTTCTTCGACTTCCTTTTCCTTTTCTAGGTCTAATATCGATTTCCCTAACCGTAATTTCAAATGTTGGTTTCCCATAAATTATGGATCCAATAAATATATCTCTAACTATAGAGTCAAATAAATCACAAGTTTTTCTTAATTCCCAAACAAAATCACGTTGAAATTCCGGGAGTACTATATTCTCTTTATCTATGTTTTCTACAAGGTTCCTTATAGATTCAGTTTGTTGTGGCGTATTCAATTTCACTCCTCCAATTTACACTAGTTTCTTAATTTCTGGTTTTCTTTTGAACTATAAATAGGCACCTAAAATTTATATATTCTTAGATGCCTATCTTAGTTGTTTTATGCCCCTGTCACTCCTTCCGCATTACGATTAATCTCATCAATAATCCCAATAATTTTTCTTGCATCGTCCATATTATCTTTGAACAATTCAACAATACTGCCAACTGATTTGAATGGTTCTTGTTGTAAGACTTTTTTATCGAGTGTTCCGTTCTTTATTACGTAATCAACAATGTGTTTAACAAATCGAATTTGGTTTAGATTTAACCGCTCCTCTGAAAGGAATTCGGAAAATGCTTCGTTGGCTGCTTTCGGATCCAAGCCAACAATTTGCCGAACTAGTTTTGTAATCGGCGTGTCACCAAAATCTTTTTCGTAATCTTCTCTCGTACCAAGTTCTTTCCAAAGTATATCTTCAAGCATTTTTACATCTTGGGCTGTTAGTGGTTTATTATGGTACAGTTTGTAAATCGCCATTTGGTCTTTATGTTCATTTAAATAATATTCTACTTTCTTCCGGTAATTTTGTAAATCATTTACATTGAACATCGAAGCGTTTTCTTTTACTTCAATCACTTCATCTTGGAAGTTTGTATAGTAAATTTTCTGAGTTTCTTTTTCGATAAATTTAATTAAATCTCTTAATGCTTCACGCACTTCATCTAACTCAAAAATATCAGCACTATCCCAAAATTCTTCTGTTAACACTTTATCAATGATGTGCTTTTGCTCCAATACTTGTGGGATTGTACCAAGTTTAGAAAGTGCTTCCGCCGTTTGAATGACGCTGCGAATTGGTTTTGTTGCATTGTTGGCTTGTAATTTTGCCAATTCAATCGTATACATTAATAAATCAAAACGTTTAGCAAATTCATCATCTTGGACTGGGACAATGATTGGTGAGATATGTTCTTTTATTTCATTCGTATCAAGAACTGATAATGAGATCCAATTATCCTTGTTTTTAAATTTCTCCACATATTGTAAATGTTGTCGGACACGAAAGTTTTCATTATCTAATGCAAGTATATCCCTCGTTACTTCATGGACTAATTCACTGCGATGTTTGATATATTCTTCTGTTTGATACTCAGTTCCTTGTAATTCACGGATAATATCCACTTTGGCATTGAATAGTTTTTCTGTCAGGCTTTTACCAACTTGAGTTTCCATTCCCTTTGGATTTTCACGGAAAAACTCAAAGTTTCCGCAATAGTCAAAGATGAGGAAATGCGTTTTATCTTGTCCAATTCCAAATAAATCTGGACAAAGCCGTGTTCCACGACCAATCATTTGCCAGAACTTTGTTTTCGAGCGAACCTTTTTAAAGAATACAAGATTAACCACTTCTGGTATGTCCACACCTGTATCAAGCATATCTACAGATACAGCAATTTGTGGCATTTTACTTTTATCTGAAAAGTCATCTATTAATGTTTGAACATATTTTATGCTATAATCAATGACTCTAGCAAAATCTCCACCATACTCTGGGAACAATGCGTCAAACCGTTCTACGATTCTTTCGGCATGGCGATGATTTTTCGCAAAAATAATAGTTTTGCCTAGCTTGTCTCCGCCTTCTACATGAATGCCTTTGTTCATTAAATCTTTCAGAACCATATCGATGGTGTTGTCATTAAAGAGCCATTCATTTAAGGCAGAGCTGTCAATATCTTCAGTGAAATCTTCTTCATCAAAGGTTTCTTCATATTTTTCTTTATCTTCTTCCGATAAATCATCGTAATGAATACCTTCTTCTAGAAACTTTGTCTTTGTTTCAATTGTTCGGTAATCAACTAAAAACCTATCTTTTACAGCTTGATCCAGCTCATAAGCATAAGTCGGAACACCATTTTCCATTTCAAACACTTCATACGTATTTTTATCAATTTCATCTTTTGGAGTTGCCGTTAAGCCGAGTAAAATTCCATCAAAATAATCGAAAATGCTGCGGTATTTTTTATAGATACTTCGATGCGACTCATCAATGATGATGAGATCAAAGTGTCCAACGGTAAATAGTTTTTTGCCATTTTTTCTTTTCGCCTCATCGATGGCATTCATCATCGTTGGATATGTAGAAAAGACGATTCGGCTTTCCTCTGGGTTATCCTTGTTATCTAAAAGATTGCATAAAGGTATACTTGGCAGTAAGTTATTAAAGTTACGATATGCTTGGTTTATTAAAGCTTTACGATCTGCTAAGAAGAGAACATTTTTCACCCAATTATGCCGAGTCAAAACATCGACAATTGAAATTGCTGTTCTCGTTTTTCCACTACCTGTAGCCATTACAAGAAGTGCTTTTCTTTGATTACGACTCAATGCATCACAAACAGATAAAATGGCTTCTTTTTGATAATAACGGTTACTAATATCATCATTTATTTGTACATTTGATAATGGACGCTTCATTTGGCGACGTTCGATTAACAAACTTAGTTCTTCTTTATTGTAAAATCCAGAAACTTTTCTTGGCGGATACTGATCATGCCAAATATACGTTTCAAAGCCGTTCGAATAGAAAATCACCGGGCGAACACCTGACATTTTTTCGATACAATCAGCATAAAGTTTGGCTTGTTGGCGACCAATTTTTGGATCCTTTGACGTTCTTTTTGCTTCTACTACAGCAAGAGGCTTCCCATTATCTCCAAATAAAACGTAATCTGCGAATCCTTTACCTTCTTTGTTTGGCATACCTAGTACTGGATATTCTCGAATGATATCTTTATTAAACTCCCAACCGGCAAGTTTCAAATCTAAATCGATATATTTTAGTCTTGTTTCAAATTCATTTAATTGATCTACTTGGAAATTATTTTCTTTCGTGTTCTGTTCACGTTTTTCTGTGACCTTTTTACGAAGATGTTGATTTTCCTTAATAATTTCTTCAAGTTTCCGGTCCTTCGCACTTAATTGTTCATATAAATCTTGTAATTCTTTCGGGCGAACCTTCTTTTCTTCACCAACCGGAAGTAGGGATTCATCAAATTCCCCGGCCGTAAATTCATCAGAATAACAGTAATCAATCCACGCAATAAATTGGAATAGGTGATGAAGAGATAAAACCGCTTCATCACGGGTGATGGGGGCATTCGTATGAACCGCTTGATTGCCGAGTTTCACCACATACTTCATCATCGGCAATAAATCTTCATCAATAATTCCTAAAAACTCTCGATCGTGAATCAAACTGGAAAGGTTATCCTGATAAGGAACTTTCAAAGCACTGTCATAACTATAAACCCACTTCACAGCCAGCTCCAGCGCTCGACGAGACTGAATCGCACTGACAGCTGGGCTAACAACTAAGCCTTTTTCAGCTTCAAAACAAGCATCAGCAAAACTACGATACTGTTTTTTCCCTTTTAAAAAGCTGAAGTTAGACACATGAACACCTCCTTTGATTAAAGGTTAGAAACTTTTTCTTCGGTAAATAATTCGCCTTTGAAGGCACGTTGCATAAGGGAATTATAATTTTCTTCTAGCAGCTTTAACCCTTTATTTAGCAACTCTCTTCTCTCTAATATATTTGATATTATTGAGGCAAATTTATCTTGCAAATCTCTTGGTGGTATATAAATCTTTATCCTTTTTAATTCTTCAGCATTGATATTCGCCATACCCACTATATTTTTTGCCATTGAATAAAGTAGAGTTTTTCCGTATTTAGAATTTAAAAATCCAGATATAAACTCACTATTTGCCTTTTCATTTGGTACTAGTTTAACTAAATATCCAGCATAGGCCATTGGTAATTCTTCACGGTAAACAGCAGTTTTGCCTACAAGTTCCTTACTATTTGTCCTATTAAATAATAAATCACCTTTATGAACCAAATATTTCTCAGCTTCTGAATCATCTAAATCAATATATTTCATATCATTAAAATCTAGAAACCCATTATAGGTAATGTTTCCCATTCTTAATATTGGATACTTTCCTTTATTTTCACTTGCCTTTTTACTAGTTCCATATTGTGTTTTTAAAGTAATGTCCTTAATGGTTCCTACTGGCCAATTTTTAGGGTTCTTATATGGATCCCCAAACATCTCCAAAAACACACTTTGCGTTAATTGGTCTAATGCTTCGATTTGGGATTTACGCTTACTAATTAAATATTGAGCTTTATCTAACACTTCTACAATTTTATTCTGAACTTTTAAATCAGGTAATGGAATTTTTGCTTCTGTTAAATAACTCAATTTTATATACTTTATAACCCCACCAATAGACATTTTGCGTAATTTTGAAACGTATCGTTCCATAAAATAATAAAGATACTTAACATTCAGTGTTTTTTTATCTAATGATTCTAAAATATATGTTCTTTGATAAGCATCAAATTTTCCATTATAATATTTAACATTTAAATCGCCATTTCCTGCTACTAGCACACATTCACAATCATAGGTATAACTGTTTATTTTTAGAGCTTCCCTAGAGCAAGTAAAAAAAGGATACTTTCCATTAGGATCATTTGCATTAGCATCTAATTTCCCTGTTCTAATTTTAACTAAAGAACCAAGCGAAATGATTTTCACTTTAATAACTCCTCCAGTTCTTCCAAGCCTGCAATTATTTCATCTTCATAGGATTTTATCTTTTTAATTATTTTCTGCGGCTCCTCGTATTCAACTTCATCATACTCAATCTCTTTATACTTATTAATCGACAAATCATAGTCGTTTTCCCGTAGTTCTTCAACCGGTACAAAGAAGGATTGTTCTGTCCGTTTCCTTTCTTTTTCTGCTTCTAAATTGTTAAATCGTTTAATAATGTCCGGTATATCATTCTCTTCAACTGGGTTACGCTTGTCGTCCAACGAAAAACCATCTGCTTTCATATCATAGAACCATACGTTGTCTGTACCACCTGCACCTGTTTTTGTGAAAATCATAACGGCCGTGGATACCCCTGCGTATGGTTTAAACACTCCGCTCGGCATGGAGATTATGGCTTCAAGTTTATGATTATCAATAATCTCTTTCCGGATAGTTTTATGTGCTTTTGAACTTCCAAATAACACACCATCTGGAACAATGACGGCAGCCCGACCACCCGGTTTTAAAATCCGAATAAATAATGATAAGAATAATAATTCCGTTTTCTTGGTCTTAGCGATTTTCAACAAATCGTTCGAAACCGCTTCATAATCCAACGATCCTTTAAATGGTGGATTAGCTAGTACTAAAGTATATTTTTCTTTATCTTTATTAATCTCTGAGAGAGAATCTCGATAGTCAATATTTGGATTATCTACACCATGAAGCATCATGTTCATTGCACCAATACGAAGCATCGTCCGGTCCATATCATTTCCGTAGAACATGGTGTTATGGTAATGTTCTTTTAAGCCTTGAACAAGGAACAGATCATTGTGATGTTTACGCAAGTATTCGCTTGCTGCAACTAAAAATCCAGCTGTCCCCATAGCAGGGTCAATTATTATATCCTCTGGTGTTGGTTTCATGAGTTCTACCATCATTTGAATAATATGTCTAGGCGTACGGAACTGTCCATTTGTACCCGACGTTGATAATTTTGAAAGTAAATACTCATATAAATCCCCTTGAACATCACGATCAGTCGCTGGTGGTAAATTGTCAATTCCCTCCACTATTTTTGCTAGCATATTTGCTGTAGGAATTAGGAACATCGCATCGCCCATGTACTTGGAGTATGCTGAATTATCTTTCCCATGTAAATTCTTAATGAAAGGAAAAACTTCATCGGAAACAACACGATGCATTTCTTCTGGGGATCCGAGCTGTTTAAAACGGTGCCAGCGCAAGTGTTGTTTATCTTCTGGAAAGACTCCTTCAAAAGGAATGCCTAAAATTTCCGCTTCCTTCTCTTTAATTGTTTCTGCTTCATCTAAACTTTTTATAAATAATAGATAAGTAAATTGTTCGATAACAGTTAGTGGATTTGTAATTCCACCTGTCCAAAACGTTTCCCATATTTTATCAACTTTATTTTTAATTTCCCCTGTAATCATCTAACTTCCTCCTGCTGCATCTAATATATCTTCATTATACCTATTTATCTCATTTTATTAAAAGGATAATCTTGGAGACCTATAACTATTTGCCCAATTGATTAATCCAAAATATCTTAAAAAATTTTAAAATCCTATTAAAATACATTGAATCGATAAGTATAATGTTTCAGAACAAATCGGTTAATCTAAGATTTTTTTATTTCGGTTATATTTTTTTATAAAATTCCTTTTTCCTAAAGGGATTTCTCTATATAAGAGTGAACCATCCATCAAAACTTTCAACAGAAGAACATTCACAGCTAACTAATTTCTTATTTGAGTATAGAAGAAATCGTTACAATGGAAAGGGAAATACCTATAAACATCGCATTGAAGAATATTTGTACAAAGTCAAATAAATAGTGTAACCCAATAAAAAGCGAGAACCGCAGAGGTTACGTAACCATTCACATTGTTGGTTATGTAATTCTGCGGATTTTTTTTATATTGAAAAATTATAAAAGGGAGAGCGATAAATCATGAATAGATCAGAAAACACCGTTGAGCGAATTTTTGCAGATACTTCGCTCACTTTCATGGATGTTATAAATTCCATTATTGATCATAAAATTGAAGAACTCGTCAATAATGCTAGTAAGGTAAACACTGCTACATCTCAAAAAGACGAGAAGGAGTATGATTCAAAATGAGATGTGCAGTATATGTTCGTGTTTCTACCGATAAAGAAGAACAAAAAGATTCCTTAAAATATCAGCAAGAACTGTTTTATAATTATATAGCGGAAAAAGGTTGGGATATTTACAAATTTTATATTGACGTTGAAAGCGGGACGACGGCAAAAAGAGAAGAACTTCAAAAACTTATTGAAGATGCTCAGGCTAAGAAGTTCGATATCATTCTTGCTAAAGAGTTATCACGCCTTGCCCGCAATGGAGAATTATCCTATAAAATCAAAAACTTATGTGAAAACCAAGGGATTCACATCATTACATTAGATAATGCGATCAATACATTAACAGGGAACACTCATATGTTTGGCCTTTATGCATGGATGTACGAACAAGAATCTCAAAACACGAGTAATCGTGTGAAAGAGACATTAAAAACTCGAGCAAAAAATGGACTTTTTAAAGGTTCGAATCCTCCATATGGGTATGAAGTAAGAGATGGAAAATTGTATATCCGAAATGATGAAACACCAAAGATTGTTAGACGAATTTTCAAAGAATATTTGGAAGGAAACGGACGACAAAGTATTGCAAGACGGCTATATAACGAGGGAGTTCCAACCCCTGCTCAAATAGCTGGAAAAGCAAACGCAGGAGATAAGTGGCATGATTCTACCATTAGATGCATCTTAACAAATCCCCATTACGTTGGGGATCTTGTTCAAGGAAGAACAACGACAGTAAGTGTAACAAGTAAAAGAAGAAAAAACGTTCCTAAAGAAAAACAGTTTATTATCAAAAATGCACATGAGCCAATTATATCTAGGGAAACGTTTGATGCTGTCCAAAATCAATTAGAGCAGAGAAGAAAATATATTACAGCACCCAAGATACATCTTTTTACTAATGTTCTCTTTTGTGCCGATTGTGGTACAGGTATGTGGTTCCGAAGCAATCGAGACGGATACATTTGTGGGGCTTATGCGCGTCATGGAAAAAAAGCTTGTACCGCCCACACAATAAAAGAGGATTTTTTAAAAGAAACAATTCTAAATGACATAAAATCCTTAATTCATCAAATGGACAAAGAGCAATATATAAAGAAGATGGAGAGAAAATCGAAAAGTACAAAATCGAATTCTCAAAAGAAAATCAATAAGATTAACAAACAGATGGATGTTTTAAAAAATCGAAAAAGGAAATTCATCAACCTGTTGGCTGACGGAATGATCACACATGAAGAATATCAAGAGAGTATTGAAGCAACGAACAAGGATTTAACTGAATTAATGGAACAGAAAAATGAACTTCTTTCATTGATGGAAAGCGAGGATGTAATCGAAACGATTGAAAAGCTCAAAAAGGAATTACTTCAATTCCTAAATTTCGATGAATTAACCGAGGATATTCTCCATCGACTGATTAATCGAATCGAGGTAAAAGAGGACGGTACACCAATAATTCATTACCGGTTTACCACACCAAAAATTGAATAGAGGCAAGAAAGAAACCTTATCTTGCCTCATTTTTTCATTTTAAAACTATCTGCGAAACGCACTCCACATGCATCGTCATCGGGAACATGTCTACCGGTTGGACTTCCAAGGTTTGATAGCCGCCTGCTTCCAATATACCTAAATCCCGAGCCAATGTTGCCGGATTGCAGCTTACATAAACAACCCGCTTCGGTTTCATTTCAATAATTGTCTTAAGCAACGCCGCATCGCAACCTTTTCTTGGCGGGTCCACGACGATAACATCCGCATGAATTCCTTCCTTTGCCCAATTTGGAATCACGGTCTCAGCCTCTCCCACCGTAAATTCCACATTCGTTATCCCGTTCAAATCAGCATTCTTTTTCGCATCATTAATTGCATCCGGGACTACTTCCACCCCGTACACCTTTTTTGCCTGTTGTGCCAAGAATAACGAGATCGTTCCTATTCCGCAGTATGCGTCAATGACAATTTCTTCACCGGTAAGACCTGTATATGCCAACGCCTTATCATATAAAACCTGCGTCTGTACCGGGTTCACTTGGTAAAAGGATCGTGGTGAGATAGCAAATTTGACATTTCCGATATAATCATATATCACATCTTGCCCCCAGAGCACCTGCGTTTTTTCTCCTAAAATCACATTCGTCCGCTTCGGATTTACATTATGGACAATCGATTTAACATTCGGTAATGCAGCCACAATTTTTCCAACAATTTCCTCCCGATGGGGCAATTTTTCCGTCCTCGTGATAAGGACAATCATTAACTCGTCCGTTTTCCGTCCGAAGCGCGCCATAATGTGCCGCAACACCCCGGTATGCGCTTCTTCGTTGTATGCCGCAACTCCAAGTTCACTACAAATTTCTTTTACAATCTTAATCGCATCATTAATGGCCTCCATGTGAATAACACTTTCATCCGTATCAATAATTTCATGGGTGCGTGGTTTATAAAATCCGGTAATCAACCGTCCATTCCTCTCACCAACCGGAACTTGCGCCTTATTCCGATAATGAAAAGGTTGCTCCATACCAATAATCGGATGAATATTCACATCTTGCAACTTTCCGATTCTCGTTAGTGTCTGTTCCACCAAGTTTTGTTTAAATTGAAGCTGACCTTCATAAGACATATGATGAAGTTGACAACCGCCGTATTTGTGCATGTCCTCTTTTGGAATCTCTACGCGGTACGGACTTTTTTCCCTAATTTCGATCAATTTCCCATAACCGTAGTTCATTTTCACATTTAAAATTTTAATTTGCGCAGATTCACCCGGCAGCCCACCCGGAACAAATACCGGGAAGCCGTCAATTTTTGCTACCCCTTGTCCTTCATGGGTTAAATCAACAAATTCTACATCTATGTAATCATTTTTCTTTACTGGTATTGTTTGACTCATTTTATCCACCTTTACTCCTCTGTTTTTCATCCATCTGCCTGTTATCAAGTAAAACTATATCAAAAATAGAGGGGCAAAGGAAATAGCTAAACAAAACCAAATAACCTATCTAATTAAGGCTTAGTTGTTGGTGTCACATAAGTCAGTTCATTATAGGGAATGATGAAACTTAAGGGTGAATGCTAAAAAATGTTAAACGGAGATTTTTGACCTTTTATCGCTATTCTTTGTGGTTGGTTAATGACAGGATTCGGGCAAATATATAACGGTCAATTATTAAAGGGGCTTTTATTCGGAATCCCCAATACGACTATTAATTTTTATGGGCATTTAAATGAAGCCCTGTTGTACGCATTTTTAGGTGATATTGAAAAGTCGCAAACGATATTAAACTACCAATGGATTTTATTTTATCCAGCTATTTTTGACATATCACATTGGGATGCATATGAAGTTAGTTATGAAATTCAACGAAAATGTGCGCCTCCTGTTTCACACAAATTGCCTTTCATTTTATCCGGAATGTTTGCGACGGTGGGGGTAATTTTTTGGTTCCAAATACTTTCCCGGACCTATATATTTAGGGCTTGGCGGTTACCTGGTTGGCGGCTTAATCGGAGTCATTCTTATTAAATTAGGTAAACCTTCTTGAAGTCAATTTCACGCAGCATTCATTTTTAAGCCGGCTTCACTCTTATTTTTTAACTATGAGACAAAACCGTTTCAAACTTCGAGGCCACTGAAAAAGGTGCGAAATAATCTTGCTAAGTACCGTATTTTGATGTATTTTTTGGTTTTATCATACTATATATTGTGTTAGTGAATGTAATCAAATAGTTTTTCAGTGACCTCTCAAACTTCGGCAGTTTTGCCTCATAGGTGGACTCTTATCTGAACGCGGTGGGGCTTTTTTTAATTATTTGAAGTGATATACCCCATTGAACTGCTCTAAAAGACAATTCGATGGCGGTTTTCTCATAAAAATCGGCTCACTTCTGAACGCGATGGAACATTATTCAATCATTTGAAGTAATGTGCCCCATTGAACAAACTCTATAAGACAACCCAATGGCAGTTGTCTCATCGATCGACTCGCTTCCGAACGTTGCACATGTTCATTTACAGTTATTCCCTTTTCTCATTCATTTTTCGTTAACTGCATGGCTTTTTTAATATCTTTAAATGAACTGGATTTCCCGTACAAGAGGACGCCGCCTTTATAAACTTTTGCCCCGAAAATAGCGAATAAAATAATGGTAACCAGCAAAATGACAATTCCAAGGATCGGCTCCCAAATCGGTAAATTTAGCATTCCCACCCTCATAAACATCAGCATGGGCGTAAAGAACGGAATATAAGAAGTTACTGTAATAAACGTCGCATCCGGCTTCACTAGACCGAACATGGCAATCATAAAACCGATAATCAGCAAATACGTCATCGGTGTGATTAACTGATTCACATCTTCAATCCGACTAACTAACGACCCTAAAAACGCCGCTAATGTTGCATACAAGAAATAACCCAGCAGGAAGAAAACAAAAGCATACACAAGGGTCGCAACCGGAACATCACCGAACCCATATACATCAAAAAAACCGCCCTCCATTGAATCCATATTTTGTTTTAATGAAAAATAGGCGACTCCTAACATGAGAGCAAGTTGCAATAACCCAAGCAAGCCGACACCTAAAATTTTCGCAAACATCTGCTTGATCGGCGGCACACTGGAGATTAAGATTTCCATGACCCGTGATGATTTTTCGGTAGCCACTTCCATCGCAATCATATTCGCATACATAATAACGGCAAAATAAATAACAAATAAAAGTACATACACTAATCCTCTCGCCTGGCTTAGCTCTTCTTCGGTCTTTGCATCTTTTTCCAATGCAACTTTTTTCAGGGAGACAGGCTCGTACAATTTCGTAAGCTGTTCTTGAGATAAGTTCATTTGGGTTGCAGCCATTTGGGTCTTCATCTGCTGCAGTCCATTTTCCAGCGATGATAACAATGAGGTATTAGAAATGGTTAATGATCGATAAACCGCTGCCGGCAAATTCTCTTGATTATTGGAAAGAACGAGTACACCATCAAAGTCGCCGTTTTGAACCTGTTTATCAGCCTTTGTTTTATCCCCGGTAAATTTTTTCAATTGAATATCTTTATCGATTGCTTTTAACTGATTTTGAAATGGGTCAAACAGTACCCCGGTTTCATCAATAACCGCAATTTTTTCCCCTTCTTCTCCTTTATTAAAGAAATCAATAATATTAGTAATATTCGCCAGCAGAACAATAATCAGAAGAGTAATAACCGTTGTCACGATAAAAGACTTGGTTTTTAATTTAGTTAAAAAAGTATGAAAGAAAATGATCCAAAACTTATTCATAGGAAGCACCTACTTTCTCAATGAAAATATCATTCAAAGAAGGTTCCTCCAGGGCAAATTTCCGAATAAACCCTCTTCCTACAATCTCCTGTAAAATGCTGCCGGCAACCTCTTCACCTTCAATTTGCAGTTGAATACCTTCTGGAGTGACAGACGACTTACGAACACCCGGGTATTCTTTCAAAAAACTTACATCAAAGTCTGCATGAATGATTAAATTTTTCTTGCCAAAGGACTGTTTAATTTCCTTTAAAGAGCCTTGAAGTACAGTTTTTCCTTTATTCAAGATACATAAATTCTCACATAATTGTTCGACATGCTCCATTCGGTGGCTGGAAAAAACAATTGTTGTACCGCTTTCCTTTAAATCTAAAACAGCTTGCTTTAATAGCTCGACATTGATCGGATCGAGCCCGCTAAATGGCTCATCCAAAATAAGTAAAGATGGCTTATGCAGGACGGAAGCGATAAACTGAATTTTTTGTTGGTTCCCCTTCGACAGTTCCTCCACTTTTTTATCGGCATAGTCAGGAACTTTGAACCGTTCCAACCATCTCCCCAACTCCTTTTCAGCCTCTTGCTTACTCATTCCTTTTAATCTAGCTAAAAAAATCAATTGCTCTTTAACCTTTTGTTTCGGATAAAGACCACGTTCTTCCGGAAGATAGCCAATGTTGTCACTTGTTGAATAATCAACCGGCTTTCCATTCCATGAAACATTTCCGGAACTGGCATCCATTAAGCCTAGTATGATTCGAAAAGTTGTTGTCTTTCCCGCTCCATTCGCGCCTAAAAAACCAAAAATCGTCTTTTCAGGAATCGAAAGCGACAAATCATCAACAGCTGTATACTTTCCAAATCGCTTTGAAACATGCTCGATTTCTAAAGCCATGTCCTTCCTCCTTTAAGCAAAATAAAAAGCTTGTCACACCTTTATTTTAAGGTGTTTAACATAATAAAGGGAAACTTCTATTTTATCAGTGTCGTTTTCCACCACCCGTTCGGACCAAGTTCTCACATAATAAAGGGAAACAGCAGAAAACGGTATCCTCACTGATTATTCGTACCCAAATCAGATGTGTGCTGCGGGAATCCCTTCCCCACTTGTGTTCCTCTTCGAATGAATCATCCGGTGAAAGTACAAGATTTGCCGTTAAAGGGGAATTTTCCCAACCTTAAAATAAAGCCGTGACAAGTTATAGATTCATTAATTGTTGCTTAATATCATTATAACAGAAGGTGGAGACGAAAAAATAGGAAAAATCGGAAAATATTTCATTGTGGTTTGGGCAATAACCAAAAGCGGAGCCTGACATTTTTCCCCACTTTGCGGACGCCACTGAAAAAGTTCAAAATAATCTTGCTAAACACCATATTTAGATGTATTCCCAAGTTTTATTATACTATATATTGTGTTAGTAAAACTTTTTAAATAGTTTTTCAGTGGCCTCCACTTTGCGCCGTATGACGTATTACGTTATCCATGGCACTGACTTTTTTCTCATCACTCATTTTCGGTTTCGCACCGTTTCTCAATCGATAAAAGAGGAGCCTGGCCCCACCGTATTACATTCTCAAATACAGGGGGACAGGCTCCTTTTTAATTAATCTTCTACGATTTCTTTCCGATTTTTCTTCAATAGTTTTGAAAGTACTTCATAAACGATTGGTACGATGACCAACGTCAATAACGTTGAACTAAACAGACCACCAATTACGGTAATGGCCAAGTCTCTTGACATGAGACCCCCATCGCCTCCAATTCCAAGTGCCATCGGTAACATAGCACCAATCGTCGCAATCGCCGTCATTAAAATCGGGCGCAGACGGGTTGCACCGGCTTCTAGGATGGCTTCACGCATTGCTAAGCCTTCCCGTTCCTTGTGAATAATTCGATCCACAAGAACAATGGCGTTTGTAACAACGATTCCGATTAACATTAACAATCCCATCATTACCTGTACCGAAATGGTATGTCCGGTAATATATAGACCGATGAATGAACCAATAACGGTAAAAGGCAGTGAGAAGAGAATGGCGAACGGTGCCATGCCTTCACCAAACGTTACCACTAAGATGAAGTAGACGATGGCAATAGCTGCAAGCATGGCGACACCTAATTGTGTAAAGGTTTCAGCCATATCTGCCGCAACACCGGATACTCCTGTTGTAACACCTTTTGGTAAGTCAAGATTTTCAATTTTTTTATCAGCTTCAGCATTTACTTTTGAAATATCCTTACCGATAACTGTCCCTGAAACGGTTGCGTAGTATTCACCTTCTGAACGAGTTAATGTATTTAATGTCGTTCCTTCTTCTACATCCACGAGTTCGGACAAAGGAATCTTCGTACCAAGCGGTGTATTTATTGGCGTTTTTAATAAATCTTCTACCGTATCCGGAGTTACTTTTGCATCTCTTTGTATCACAACCTCAATTTCATCACCATCATTTTCAACCGTTGTTAATACTTCCTTATTTCCGGCGTTAGATAATGCCATGGCAATCTGGGCTGTGGTTAAGCCGTACTGAAGCACATGATCTTGGGATACTTTAAAGACATTTTCCACATATGGATCTTCAATATCTGATGTGACATCCTCCAAGTCTTTTATATCAGATAATTCTCCTTCAACTTGTTTGACGGCTGTCATTAAATCATCCAAATCTTCACTATAAATCGTATAGCTTAACTCATTGGAGTTTATACCACCTGTACTAAAGTTTTGTGATGTCCATTCACCTGACTGATTTAAGTTTGTTACATAATCTTCAATTTCTTTTCTTACTTCAGGGAAATTTTCCATATCTTCATCAAAGATTATGTACATTAATGCCCCATTTCTGCCACCCATCATCATGGAAGCGGCATCGACATTTTTAGAGTCATTAATGGACAACTGTAAAGATTCGATATCATCGCGCTTTAATAATTTCTTTTCAACTTCTGCGACATTGGCTTCGGTTTCTTCTTTTAACTCACCCGCTTTAGGCGTATACGTTATAAACATCATCTTCTCTTCAGAAGAGCCCAAGAAACTGAATCCAATGAGAGGTGTGAGTGCCAGTGACCCGGCTAATAAAACCATAGCGATCACCGATGTAATCACTTTATGATTTAAAACTTTTTCTAAAACGCCTTTATACCATTTTGCAAGGGTTCCAAGTCCTTTATGGCTTTTCTCTGTTTTTTCACCATACAGTTTTTTACGGAATAAAGTGTGTGACAGAGTTGGCACGATGGTAATCGCAACAAGCAATGATGCACCTAGAGCAAAAGTTATTGTTAAAGCAAATGGCATGAACAATTCGCCAACCATTCCGCCAACAAATATGAGCGGTGCAAAAACAGCGACTGTAACTAATGTAGAAGACAAAATTGGCCTAAACATTTCAATTGTTGCTTCTCGAATTAAGGCACGGCCGCGTAGTTTTTCATCTTTTAAATGCAGACGTCGGTAAATGTTTTCCACAACGACAATTGAGTCATCAATTACCCGTCCGATCGCAACCGTTATTGCACCTAATGTCATAATATTTAAAGTAATACCCAGCCAGTGTAACAGCAATAAAGCCATTAAAATGGAAACCGGAATAGATATGATTGAAATAATAGTCGATTTCACATCGCGTAAAAACAGCAGGATGATAAGGACGGCAATTAATCCGCCAAATAAGGCTTTTTCAATCATTGTGTATACGGATTGTTCAACCGGTTCTCCTTGGTCAAGTGTTACATCCACTTTTAAACCGTCAATTTTCGCTTCTTCATCCTTAATTAAATCTTTTACAGCGTTAACTACAGTGACAGTATTGGCTTCTTGACCTTTTACAATTTGAATGGCAATCGCGTCTTTCCCATTCGTCCGGGAAATTGATTGAACTTTACCGACTGTCTCAATTTTTGCAATATCACCAAGTTTTACAAATGGAACCGGGTTTTCAGCAGTCGGTGTGACAGGGATGAGCATTTCTTTCAGTTGATCAACCGTTTTTATATCACCGTCAATGGCAACAGCTTCTTCTCCCTCTTTAAACTCATAAAGACCTAAAGACAGCGCCATGTCACTCGCTTTTACCATATCTTTTACAGTATCTTCCGAGAGTCCCAGCGCAGCCATTTTTTCTTCATCAAAATTGAACTCCACTTCTTCAATATGCTGCCCGGTAATTTCAGCGGAAGCCACACCATCAATTTTTTCAATCTTAGGTAAAAGAATATCCTCAACTGTTGATGTTAATTCGACAATATCTTCTTCTGTACTGCTAACCGAAAGAGCAAGAACCGGCATCATATTCATATTGATCGCCATAATCGTAGGCTGCTCGACTTCTTCCGGTAATGTGACATTATCGATGGCTGATTCCAGCTGACGTTTCTTTTCATCCATATCTACACCATAATCGTACTCGATCTGAATCTGCGAGACATTGGATGATGAATTTGAATAGACGGCTTTAACATCTTCCAATCCTTCTACCGCTTTTTCGATTGGCATAGATACTTCATTCATCACTTGTTCAGGAGTGGCACCCGGATAAACCCCCATAACAATTAAATACGGGATAGATATGTCAGGAATTGACTCCATTTTCATTCGTGTACCCGAATAAATACCTGAAGCGATTATAATAATGGTTAGTAACCACACCGCCAGTTTATTTTTCAGAACAAAATTTACTAAGCCTTTCACAATTCCACCTACCTTAAATTGACATTTTTTATATATTTATTTATAATAATGACTAATCGGTCATTTGTCAAATAAGGAGTCCTTTATATGTCTAAAAAACAATTAATTATAGAAAAAGCAGTTGAATTATTTGCTGAAAACGGTTTCGAGTCAACATCTGTTCAACAAATAACCGAACGTTGCGGCATATCAAAAGGTGCTTTTTACCTTTATTTTAAATCAAAAGATGAATTAATAATTGGTCTAATTGATTATTTTTTGAGTAATATCATTTCCGATATTGAACAATCGGTCAGTAATGAAAAACATACAGACCGATTACTTTATAATTTTGTCTATGTTACTTTAAGCGAATTTAAAAAACATGCAAAGTTTGCAAAGCTTTTTTTAAAGGAACAAGTTTTTTCCTATAATAATGATTTGTTTAACAGACTGCAGATGTACATGTCAACGCTCAATCATATTTTACTTTCCATTATTCAAAGACAATTTCCAAAAAAGAATCCGGATATGCATTTTGAACTTCTCTATGCAGTTAACGGATTATTAAAAGGTTTTACAGAGTTATTTTTAATTGACGAATTTCCGGTCGATTTAGATCGATTGTGTCATTCGATAGTTGAAAAGATCACCATCATTGCCGACCATTCGACTATTTTGGTTTTCACTCCTGAATATTTAGGAAAAATAAATTTTCACTTGGATATTTCAAAAGAGGAAGTACTAAATAAGCTAGAGGAAGTAATACAGGAAACGAGCGATGATCCGATTGTCCGTGATTCTTTATTATTGTTAAAAGAAGACTTAGAAGATCCACATTTAAACGAAGCGATTATTCAAGGTCTTTTGAAAAATATTCGGACAAACACACAATGCAGATGGGTCGCTTCTATTTATGAACTGTATTTAGAGGGATCCATCCGCGCGACTTCAAGCGAATAATTAACAGCCTTTATCAGGTGACCAGAAGCCAGAAGCCCGCGAAAGCTTATTGACCAATCGTGCAAGTGCGCAATTGGTCAATTTTTTCATAGGTACACGACAGTCAAACAAAATGGTATGGGTCGATTTTTCATCGTACACGATAGTCCAAAAAAAAGCGCTATTGGTCGGTTTTTCCTCGTACACAATAATCCGTTGGCCGATTTTTTACATAATACACATATGTTCAATGAAACTTCCATCCGCGGGGGGTTCCTACGGGTGGTAGTTGAACCAATAGAACAGATACGCGCAGTTGATTTCCGTTAAAATATTGAGAGGAAATCGTACTGCTCGTTAAACAAATAATTTTCGTCCATAATCCTCATCGATTACAGTTTTAAAACATCAATTTCTTATGTTTTTACCCAATCGATTTAGGTGAAACTAGGTAAAAAGGGGTGTGGACGAATGGAGACTTTTCTTTTTCTTTTCCTTGGATTTGCTTATCTTTGCCTATTCGTATGGGAGCTCTTACAAGTAAAAAAATACGGGATAAGGAATGACGCCAATTTCCTTATTCTCGTCATTTTCGGGCTGGTTTATGATAACCTCATCATTGCATTTGGCCGTTTTATCGGAGAAGGCAATACACTGGAAGATTTGAGCAAAATTCGGTATTGGTTCCATGCCCTGTTCACGCCTACGCTTATTCTTTTTGCTTGGAATGTTTTTCACAAGACCGGTCTGCTTTCAACCCGGCAAACTCTTTGGAAATTACTAGCCTATGTGTTAACCATCGGATTCATTATATATGAACTGCTGACTTCAATTATAGGAAAGAAACTTGAGCCCAAATGGGAAGACGGTGTTTTAACCTATGAAAATGTGACTCAACCCGGATTCCCACTCATGGTCATGGTCGTTACCCTGGTCCTTGGTGCAGTTGGCGTTTTACTAATGAAAAAATTAAGATTTCCGTGGCTATTCATTGGCACTGTTGTCATGCTTCTTGGTGGACTACTGGCCAATTGGATAAAAAACTTTCCGATAATGAATGTTTTTGAACTTCTTTTTATTGTTTCCTTAGTAATGACAAAACATTTCCAATTTCGAGTTCATTAAGTTATTTTTATCCGGTACTCATCACTTGATGCTTTTTCATGGCGACACAAATGATAGCGGAAAACAAGAGAAATTGTATAATATAGGATATTAAAAGCAAAGTACAAACCCGGATTCTACTGACACTACTTCGTGATATATTCACAAAAGACACCGACGAACTCATACACTCTATTCGTAAATGTATCCACTACTTACTAGAGCTGGAAGATAAACAAACAAGCATTGAATTTTTAGAAACGATGATACGATATGTTTTCAGTGCTGCAAGATACTTAACAAAAGATGATATGAATAAAATAAGACGGGAAACTAAAACAACTTTTCCAGAGGGGACCAGTATTTTAAGAGAAGAAGGTATGGAAAAAGGGATGGGAAGAAAAAGGAATTGAACTGGGGCAAGCAAAAGCATTATCTAAAATCGCTCTTCAACAGATGACAGAAAAATTTGGTGTATTGCCTAAAGAACTGACAGAAAAAATTTCGAAACTGGATGTCATAAGCTTGGAATTAATACTAAGTAATATTTTTAATTATACTAGTTTGGACGATGTTAGAAAGTTTATTTCTTAAGTGCTTATCACTTCACCCCCCAGTTCAGTGGTATGGACTGGGGTTCCTTCTTTAATTTTGGCATTTGCCTATCATGATGAACTCCCCGTTTAGGCTTCCTTTAAGGTGTATTGGTGATAGCCTACCACTTACCGGGATAGACACCGTTTTAGTCTTCTCTTTTCTCTTCCGTATTGTTCTCCTCCCCGCTGCGAATTCCGTACTGAAAGATGGTGGGATTTTTGCAATAGCTTGCCCGCGTGCCCGAGCCCTTAATTGAAAACTAAGTCCTAAATATATGAGTGAAAACATTGCAACCATAGCTAATCCGGCAAATAACCCAACACCCTGACCCGGAATTAAAGGCATGCATACAAGCACTAGAATCATACTGATCAAGGTAATCCACGACGTATACGGAAAACCCCGCATTTGGCAAATACCATCCGGTGGACACCCATTTCTTTGTCGAAAACGGATATGGGTAGCCATTATAATCCCATATGTAAAAATTAAGGAAAAGCCGCCTGTTGAAATTAAAACTAAGTATACCCGCGGAAACAAAAGACCAAAACTGAGTCCGACAAGCATGGCCATTCCGGAGAATAAAATACCCCGGTAAGGAACGTCTTTTGTATCTTTTAACCATCTCGGTGCATACCCTTCATCAGTCAAAGACCTGATCATTCTACCTAAACCAAATATCGCCGCCATCACCGCTGAAAGGATAGCTGATATTAAAACAAGATTCAATACCGACCCTGCCCAAGTAATTCCCCATCTGTCCAATGAAGCAACAATGGGACTCACATTTTCATTCAGAGCTGAAGTCGGGATTAGTGGCAGTATTACAGCAGCATAAATGACATATAGTCCTACAAGACTAAATACCGTGTAGCGAATCGCTTTTGGAATGGTTTCCCTTGGATTCTCTGCCTCAGAAGCAGCTAAACCGATTACCTCAAATCCAGCATAAGCAAAAATGACCAATAACATACTGCCTGCTATTCCGCTAATTCCGCCTGCCATAAAAGGCTCATTTGCCAATTCACCAAGACCGATAGGATTTGCTCTCGGAAGTACTCCAAATATTAAAACGAATGCAGTCAAAATAAAGAAAATAATCATAAATATTTTTACACTTGATAAAAAGCTTTCAATTTTCCCCAGTTTTTCGACACCAAGGAGATTGAGTAGAGTAACGCCAACAATAATCAAACTTCCCATAATTGGAATTGATACATTTGGGAACCATTCCCGTAATAAGATCGATATGGTTGTTGCTTCACTGGACATTGAAAGGACGATTCCGGTCCAATATATCCAGCCCACGATAAACCCCATTCCTTGCCCGAGTTCTTTTGCCGCAAAAGTACTAAAAGATCCTTTTTCCGGGCTGGCGACCGTCATTTCAGATAAAGCATATAGAATAAAATAAACTAATATTCCCGATAAAATAAATGAAATAATAATCGAGGGGCCGGCTGCATTCATTGCTACTGATAAACCAAGGAAAAAAGACCCCCCGATCACACTTCCTAATGACATTAAAGCTAATTGCCATGCTGAAAGTCCTTTACTTGTTTTTTGCATAAATCAATCACCCATTTTTTATTTTTTCTTACTTATTATTTTCATTTTGGGAGAAATGATTCGTCGGTAAAATGGGGTGTTTCTCGCTTCAAATTGGCGACGAGAAAAGGTTTGGCCGCCAAAAAAAGGAGTTTCCCGGCTCAAAATGGTGACGAGAATAGGTTTCGTCGCTAAAATTATGTGTTTCTTGCCTTAAAATAGCGACGAGAAGGGGTTTCGTCGCCAAAAAATCGAGTTTTTCATCCCAAAATGGTGACGAGATCAGGTCTCGTCGCCAAAAATAGGTATTTCTCGGCTCAAAATGACGACGAGAAAGGATCTCGTCGCCAAGAAATGGGGTTTCTCGGCTCAAAATGGCGACGAGAAAGAGTCTCGTCGCCAAAAAATGGGGTTTCTCGGCTCAAAATGACGACGAGAAAGAGTCTCGTCGCCAAAAAATCGAGTTTTCCACCCCAAAACGGCGACGAGAACAGGTCTCGTCGCCAAAAAAGGGAGTTTCTCGGCTCAAAATGACGACGAGATTAGGTCTCGTCGCCAAAAAATGGGGTTTCTCGGCTCAAAATGGTGACGAGATTAAGTCTCGTCGCCAAAAACATGACTTTCTCACCCCAAAACGGCGACGAGAAAAGGGCTCGTCGCCAAAAAATGGGGTTTCTCGGCTTAAAATGACGACGAGATTAGGTCTCGTCGCCAAAAAATCGAGTTTCTCGGCTCAAAATGGCGACGAGAAAAGGGCTCGTCGCCAAAAACACGACTTTCTGACCTCAAAACGGCGACGAGAAAGAGTCTCGTCGCCAAAAAATCAAGTTTTCTGGCCAAAAATAGCGACGAGAAAAGGGCTCGTCGCCAAAAAAGGGAGTTTCCCGGCTCAAAATGACGTCGAGATTAGGGCTCGTCGCCAAAAAATTAAGTTTTCTGCCCAAAAATAGCGACGAGAAAAGGGCTCGTCGCCAAAAAAGGGAGTTTCCCGGCTCAAAATGACGACGAGAAAGAGTCTCGTCGCCAAAAAATCGAGTTTCTCGGCTCAAAATGGCGACGAGAAAAGGGCTCGTCGCCAAAAACACGACTTTCTGACCTCAAAACGGCGACGAGAACGCGGCTCGTCGCCAAAAAATCAAGTTTTCTGCCCAAAAATAGCGACGAGAAAAGGGCTCGTCGCCAAAAAAGGGAGTTTCCTGGCTCAAAGTGGCGACGAGAACAGGTCTCGCCGGCAAAAATCCGACTTCCTCAACTCAAAACGACGACGAGAACAAGTCTCGCCGACAAAAATCCGACTTCCCCGCCTTAAAATTGCGACAAAAATGCTCTCGTCAACCAAAAATAAAATTCCCTCCTCATCCATCGACGAGAAGGGCTTTGGTTTTCTAACGTGCGAAACTCCAAATAATTATAATTTCAAAGTCTTTATTGGCGTTTGACTATCAAGACTCCATAATTCAATTTGTCCATTTTCATAAAACGCAAAAGACCTCGACTCATCTTTTGGAATCGTTGTACTTCCGGGATTTAGGACAATCACTCCGTCCCGTTTTTCCAGCACCTTTACATGTGTATGTCCTGAAACGACCACTTGGCAACCCAACTCTTTTGCCCGTTGCAGCCGCTCTTCTTCCGTTTCCTCATATCCATGAACAACATAAAACCGATAATTATCAAATTCGATGACTCTCGATTTTTGTGAAAGGTCTTGCTCCAAAACCATTTCATCCACATCGGCATCACAATTTCCGCGAACATAAACGATATCGGTCCGACTTTTAAGAAGTTCCGTTAACTGTTTAGGATCATAGTTTTTCGGAAGATCATTTCGCGGACCATGATAAAGAACATCTCCCACATGACAAATCAATTCAGCCCCTTTTAACAAATCAAGAGCTTGAAGTGTATCCTCATAACCACCATGCGTATCGCTAATAAATCCAAGCTTCATTTCAATCCCTCACAATCAATGGTTCATTACTTTTTATATCATTATACCACTACTTTCCATAGATATTTATGACTTAATATATTTTGCAAACGGGTTACTTATTGTAAAATTAAATGCAACAGATCGAAACGGGTTATCTTACTCTCCGAAAAACTCGTAAAAATTTTGTAGCATTTTTGTAAAATATTTGTTATAATTTCTCCGTAGTGTGTAGAAAATTCTGCGTAATTAGTGAATTTTTACAACACACTAACAATTAAGAGACTGAATGAATACTTGTTTGGGAGGATGGCATGTGAAAAGAAAAAAGATTTTGATATGGATTATCTCGATTGTCGGCGTATTAGCAGTTGCAGGAGTAATTATCTTTTTATCACAAGGAAAAAAAGCAGACGTGGCAAGTAATGAAAGTGAAAATATGAGTATCATGGTTCAAAAAGCGAAAGAACAAGAATTAGTTGAAACAATATTAGTGACCGGGGAAATTGTTCCAGAGAGTGAACAAAAAGTATTCTTGGAGCCGGATAAAGGTGATATAAGCGAATATAAAGTTGAAGAAAATCAAGCAGTAAAAGCCGGTGACCCTCTATTTGTATATAACTCTACTAATCTGGATGCTGAATACAATAAAGCCGTTCGTGAAAAAGAGTTAATTCAAAAGAGAGCCAATACGGAACAAAGTCAAATTGCAGCATTAAATAAACGGATTGAAGAAGCAAAAAAGAAACAACCTGCGAACAATCAAGAGTTAGCTCCTGATGCAGTTGAGCCGCAAGAAGACATAAACCAATTGACCAGTGAAAAAACACAATTGGAACTACAATATGAAAATACAAAAGCGGAAATCGCAGCCGCACAAGATTTAATCAATGAGCTCAATACGCGTAAAAAGGAATTAACCGTAGTCAGTAAAATTGACGGAATTGTTGTGAAGGTAAATAAAAATATTGCGAAAACCGAAACAGGATCCACTGAACCTGTCGTACATATTATTTCCAATAGTCCATATAAAGTAATTGGAACGATGAGTGAATTCGATGCAGTAAAAATTCAACCGGGACAAGAAGTAGTTGTCCGGCCAAAAGTGTTTAAAGATCGTGAATGGAAAGGTGTTGTTGAATCGGTTTCGCAATTTCCAAACGCCGAGGGGAGTGGAGAACCAATGGACAATAAGGGCGGGGGAAATGTAACGATGTATCCGTTCAAGGTTGCCATAACCGATGACACATCAGAACTTCGACAAGGTTTCCACGTATCCCTTGAAGTGAAAATTGTTGGAGCAGAAAAACTTCCTGTTGTTCCGCATACTGCAATTTTGGATGAAGGTGAGGTATCCGTCTGTTACGTTCTTTCAGGAGGAAAATTAGAAAGACGTGAGGTAAAAACCGGGGCCATGAATGATGAATTAATCCAAATCACTGAAGGCGTAACAAAAGATGAGCTTGTCGTTGTGTCTCCGGATGAAAGTATGCACGATGGCATGGAGGTGACCGCTTTTGATGAAATTGAGTGAAATCACCAAAGTTTACGGGAAGGGTTCACTTGAAGTTCCCGTCTTACATGACATTAGCTTACAAATTGAAGATGGTGAATTTGTTGCCATCATGGGGCCATCCGGCTCAGGAAAATCAACCTTAATGAACATTATCGGCTTTTTAGATTACCCTACTTCCGGCAGTTATGAGTTGAACGGTGAAAAAATCGGACAAGAAAAGGAAAAGAAACTGGCAAAATTGAGAAATGAACATATTGGATTTGTTTTTCAACAATTCTTTTTACTTCCAAGGTTGAATGTTTTAAAAAATGTCGAGTCTCCACTTATCTATGCCGGCGTTCCGAAGCGGAAAAGAATCGAGCAAGCAAAACTAATGCTTGAAAAAGTAGGTTTAGGAGAACGCATGAAACATTTACCAAATGAATTATCGGGCGGACAAAAGCAACGGGTTGCCATTGCACGGGCACTTGTCAATAACCCCTCGATTCTATTAGCAGACGAACCGACAGGAGCATTGGATTCAAAGACAAGTAAGCAAATCATGGAACTATTCGTCCAATTCAACAAAGAAGGAAAAACGGTCATTATTGTTACCCATGAGGAAGAGGTTGCCGCATATACCAACAGGGTTATTACCATAAAGGACGGAAGAATAACGGATGACCAGAGGAGAAGGCCATGAGTATAGTTGAAAGTTTTAAATTAGCATTATCCTCCATTTGGAAACATAAGGTACGTTCGATTTTAACCATGCTCGGGGTTATTATCGGGGTCGCTGCGGTGATTATCATTGTTGCCATTGGTCAGGGTGCAAAAACAAAAATGACCGAAGAATTATTTGCTACAGAAGAAAATGCTGTTGATCTTTGGTACGAACCGATTCCTGTCGAAGGGCAAGATGAATCTGAGATGAGTTGGGAGGACCCTGTGTTAACTTCTGAGGATGTAGAAGTATTATCCAAGGTTCCGGGTGTTAAAGCCGTTATTGCCACCAATCAAGGCTGGGGGCCGATGGTTTACGAAGACAAGCAAGGAGAAATGCAAATTACCGGGGTCGGACCCGAGTTTTTCACTGCCAGAAATATTCAAGTAGTTGAAGGACGCCCGATAAATTCAAGAGATACAGACGGTTTGAATCGTGTAATTATGGTTGACACGAAAGCCAGAGAAAAATTTTTCAAAAATAAAGCAGATATTATTGGTGAAATTGTTGACGTAAACGGGAATCCTTATAAAGTTGTGGGCGTTTATGAGTCCCCGATACCGGAACAATATCGTAGTGAAGATGGTGAAATGCTCATGCCCCGTACGGTGATTTCGATGATGTTCGGGAATAGAGAGATTGAGCAGTTAGCCGTTGTCGCCAGTGACCCGGAAAAAATATCTGAAACAGGAAGACTTGCTGCCGAAACATTAACGAAAGCGAAAAAACTTGAAGACGGGCAGTACAACATCAATGACTTTTCAGATTACGAAAAAGAGGTAGATACGGTTATTAACTTGATGACACTTTTCATCGGAAGTATCGCCGGAATTTCCTTATTAGTAGGCGGAATTGGCGTTATGAATATTATGCTTGTTTCGGTGACGGAAAGAACGAGGGAAATTGGACTGAGAAAAGCGATCGGTGCGACACGCGGCAGAATATTATTACAGTTTCTTATTGAATCAATGACATTAACTTCAATTGGCGGTCTTGTTGGTATTGGACTTGCTATCATCGGGGCTATGATGGTTTCAAAATGGTCGCCTATTACGGCAACGGTTAGTCCGATTGTCATAATCATCGGGGTTGGATTTTCTGCGTTCATTGGCATTATTTTTGGCATCCTTCCCGCCAACAAAGCATCCAAACTTAGCCCAATCGACGCATTGAGGTATGAATAGGAGAACATACAAGGGTTCTCCTATTTTTTTTACGCTTTCAAATCATTTTCTGGTAGCCTCAGCCTTGCCCTAAAACCTGAGCCATAAACGAACATTACTTATTGAGAAATCAACTTTTGGTATTGCTTTTCTGTTTTTTATATTTTCTAGGAAAAAGATAAAGTTTTTTATATCCTTTAGAACCTGCATAAAATCGACAATACTAAAATTAATGGAAATATGGTATTTAATATAGCCATACAAAACTTTTTCATCAATAAAATCAATAAACTTAATATCTGTATAGGAATACACATAGTGTAATATTCGGTTTAACGATTCCTTAATTTCTTTATACATTACATTTGAGGGATCAAGATCAAACTGCTGCTTTAATAAATTCCACCGATATTCTTCCTTCAATTTCGGCAATTTATTCTCGTTAATCACTTGTAACTACTTCTTCCTTTTTTATATAAGTATTCAATAAGGCTGGTTTTCCTAAAAAATATCCTTGTCCGTACGTAACCCCATTTTCTTTGGCACTCATTAAGTCCTCCTCAGTTTCCAATCCCTCTAAAATCACGCTGGAGTCAAGCAGCTGAATCATTGACTTTAATACTTTCTGTTTATTAGGTGTTCTTGATAAACCTTCTGAAAAGTACTTATCTAATTTCACAATATCCGGATTAATTTCAAGAATCGTTTTCATATTTGAATATCCTTTTCCTACATCATCAAGTGCCACCAGAAATCCATTTTTTCTTAATTGACCGATCGCATTTTTAAATACCGGTAAATTTATTTCACATTCAGATTCATTTATTTCAAAAACAATCTGCTGTGGAGAAAGATTAGTCATTAATAATATTGTTTGTAAAAATTCTTTCATACCAGAACTCAGTATGGTTGACGGAAACACATTAATGAATAAAAATAATCCCGTTAAATCGGATTCTCTCTCAGAAACAAATCTAAAAACAGACTCGATTGAATATTTGTCCAGCTTTATTAACTGTTTTGTTGACTTGGCCATTTCAAATAAACGTTCAGGATTATGGACTTGTTCTGATCTCAATAAAAACTCATAGCCAATAATTTTGTTTTGCTTTAGTTCAAAAATTGGCTGAACAACATGATAAAAATTGTAGTTATTTTTATTTAACGACATCTGCTTTTCTAACTTACTCATTTACGCACCCCGACTTTACCACATATTTTAAACAAACTTGGGCGCCCGAGCCTTAAGGTGACTCGTGACGCATAGTTCACCGAAAAATTAATTTTTTCGGCTTGATGTATTTTCGCGTAACTTTCCTTGTTACACTTACACTTAATACTTAAAATTTCCCGCAACAAACGAATTCATATCCTTTTGGAAAATTTATCCTTTCTTATAGGTATAAAAAAATGACTACTCCCGGTCACCCTAGAATAGCCATTGTAAAGATAAAACTGATTCATCCGTTGGCAACCAGGCGATCATAGTAGAAAATCTTTGAATTTCCAACCTTAGACCCTAGGCTTTGCGTCCTATCCTTTCGAATAGTTTGCCCTAAAATATTTGATTTTTTATCGTACTCATCCTGTAAAAAGCGACATTCTTCACAAAAGTTACAACAAATGTTCCAGGTTCCGGTGAAATGGCGCTACTCCCTTTTCACGTATGAAAAACATACACTCCGCTGTCAAAGGAATTCGTTTTCTTAATTTTTTTCCCTCACTTTTGAAAATGTACTAAAATTCACTTTTACAGCATCGATTTTCTTTACATTTTTTCGTTTGATCACTCATTTCATTCTTCAATAGAATAACGAAAATATTTTAGTTAATACGTTGCCCTAGCATGGCTATGCTCAATACTGATCATTACTTTGAATTTTAAAATTGTTGCGGACTCTTGGAGTGTTTGCATCATGATAGGGAAATCTATTGTTGGGAACGCTTCTAGCCACACAAAAATCTTTATCTACTATATTTTTATATTGCTTTTTACAATAACTAACTTTATTACAAATTTCGATAAAATTCAACATTTTTCTCGAAAATTTATGTCCTACTAAATACCCAAATAGCCTATTTTTGAGAGTCTTATCCTCAAAAAAACTATTTCATGTCATACTAAATATGGGTTATTCAAATTTTGCAGAAAACTTTTCATAAGGTGTGACTTCAAAAAATTAGGTTGGTGAATCAATGACCCACCAACCGAACCTTACTATGCTTTGTTTTCTATTAACGTTAAGGCAGCAAATAATACTTTATCTCAATCCATCATTCCATAATTCAATGAATCAATTACATCTATTGGAACACCTTTCGGATCACACAATGTTTTTAATGATTGGAGTTAGCGTACTTGTGGTCCAAGTAAAACTAGATCGATTCCTTCATCGAGTACGTTTGCAAGCTCTGACTCGGGATGTGCTTTTATTTGTACATCCAATCATCTCTTTTGAGCCCGCCTCTGACATTTTCTTTTCCAGCATACTGGTTGACATTCCACCTGCGCAAAACAGTCCAATCTTAACTACCATTTACTCCTCCCTTACTCACCAACTAACCCATGTTTAAATGCATAGATAACAGCCTGTGTCCGGTCCTGAACTTCTAATTTTCCTAATATATTGCTTACATGAACTTTTACAGTTTTTAATGCGATGAACAATTCATCAGCAATTTCTTGATTGCTTTTTCCTTGAGCCATTAATAATAATATTTCCATTTCACGTTCTGTTAATTGGTCATGTTTTTTAACAACGGGCTTTTCACGCATTTTTGTCATGATTTTCCCGGTTACTTCCGGCTCTAATACAGATTTCCCCCGGTATGTTTCACGAATGGCTTTTGCGATTTCTTCGGCCTTCGATGTTTTTAGCATATAGCTTGTTGCTCCTGCTTCCAATGCCGGATACACCTTTTCATCATCAAGGAAACTCGTCACAATAATAATTTTTGCTTCCGGCCAGTTTTCCATGATTTGTTTTGTCGCCTCAATTCCATCCATTTCTTTCATGACAAGATCCATTAAAATAATGTCCGGTCGCAGTTCTAAGGCAAGTTTTACCGCTTCCCCGCCATCATCTGCCTCTGCAACAACCACAATATCCGGTTGAGCCGATAGATAGGCAGAAACACCGATCCGCACCATTTCATGATCATCGGCAAATAATACGCTAATCATCGCGATTTTCCTCCTTTTGCAAAATAGGCACTTTTACTTCCATTTGCGTACCTTGATTTGGCAAGCTGACGATTTTAAAAGTCCCGCCAATTTCATATGCACGTTCACGCATGTTTTGCAAGCCATATGAGCCTGTTTTTACCTCGTCCAAATGAAAACCAACACCATCATCTATTACGCGCAGGATAACCGATTCATCCCGTTTAATTAATAAGATCTGTAATTTCGTTGCTTTTGCATGGCGTAATGTATTAGAAAGTGATTCTTGCAGGATTCGGAACAATTGATCTTCAATTCCCTTATCAACGGAAAAATCCTCTATTTTACATATCGTTTTCATCGGTACTTTTTGTGTTAGTTCGGCCAGAAGCTCACGAATACCTTCCTGAAGTGATTTTCCCTTGAGCTGTACCGGACGTAAGTGTAAAAGTAATGCACGCATCTCCAGCTGGGATTGGTGAATCATTTTTTCCACCATTTGCAGTTGTTTTTTCATCTTTTCATCTATAGGTGAATTGGATTCATTGATGGCAGACATCATCATCGACGAAGCAAACAACTGTTGACTCACGGAATCATGAAGTTCTCTTGCTAAACGATTTCGTTCCTGTACAACAATTTCTTGGAGGCTTTTTTCCCGTTCATTTGCTCGTTCTGTCACAAGACGCTGTGAGTACTCGGTTTGCTTTCTGATTTTCTCTTGAATTTTTGCAATCTGTGCGGCAATACTTTCAATTTCTTTATAACCAACTTCATCTGATGAGATTGGTTGACCTTTGATAATTTCATCTAAATTTCGGTGGATCTGATCGATTCGCTGTTTCCAATACCATCCGGTAGAGAGACCAACAATCGTTCCAATCCCAATGGCTATCCCTCCAATCCAAACGAAAAATGAAACATTCCCCATCTTTGCTTGCCAAAGAAGTGACCAACGATCAAGAGGAAATAGGACAAATGTTATACTCATAAGCACGATTGTTAAAAGAATGGAAAAGATATTTGCAATAAAAACATGCCGAAAAATGATATTCATATCCGCTTCACCTCGATATCTCCGGAAAATATGGAGGTGATAATCTTTACCCGCGGATAACTCGTATCATAGTTTTCTGTTTGATAAAAAAGCGATTTATTCATTAACTCCCAATGATGTTGACTAAAAATATGCGCCCGACCAAAGACTGAACTATGATGGATACTTACCTCAACCTCATAAGGAACATAAATTTCTATTTTCCCCATAATATGCCGTATCGAGATCACAGCCGTGTCCTGGGGCAGAACGGTATTACTTAAATCAATAATCCGATTGCCAAAAGCACCATAAATATTGATATCACGCCATTGATAGGCCGTATCTTCCGTTTTTTGATTACCGAACAGTTTATGGTCAAATAATGGATCTATTTTCACCATATCTTCTTGATTTATTATCTTACCCGGTAAGGAAGGGGTTAGCGTTTCTGTTTGTTTTTTAGATTTTACATATTCAAACACAAATAGAACAAGGACGGCAACAATAAAGAAACGTACAGCCCAAATATTTAGGACAGAAATAACTGTGCAAAGGAAAAAAAAACAAAATAAAATTTTTCCCCATAATTTATGGAAATTTTTCCAGCCGATAAACAGAAGAACAATGAAGAGCAGAGTGGGAATAATTGTACTGCCAAAAGAAAAAATAATTTCAGCAATAAGGAGGATCACACCAATGATCAATATCCAGTTAAATGCATCGGTCCGGAAACGTCTGAACATCCATGTCATCCTCCTTTCATCGTAATTTGACCAGCGGAACATTTTAAGTAAAAGGTATAGGGTCAACTATGTGACACCTATACCAGTATATCATGTTTATTTCTCGTTTTTGTCCTTGTTAACTAATTTGTGTTTTCTTTTTCATTTAATTCCTTTTCCAACTCTGCAATTTTACTATCGAATGTACTGCGGTAGTAGGAACGATTCACTTGGTTTTCTAGAACTTCAATATACCGCTCCATTTCATCAAACTTAGAGAATGGTTTTTCAGAAACATTTTCCATTACCCGATTTATTTGATGGTTCGCACGGGCAATGTTTTCTCTTCCCATTAATTCCATCCTGCGCAAATGCATATCCTTTAATCGATGTTTCATCTCTTCATACTTTTGTTCCAGTTTCTCTAATTGTTCAATCGCTTCCTGACGTGATGCTTTCATCCGTTCCGCACGTGCTTGATATTCTTCATAATCCTTCATTGCGAAGGTATACATTTCTTCTTCTCCGGCTTTTTCAGCAATTTTTGCCTGCTTCAACCGTTTATCCGCAAAATCTTGTGCCCTATGATACTCTTTTGTAAATTCTTCTTTTAGTTTATACTGGCGCTCAATTAACTTATGAACTCTTTCCTTTTCCTGTTCTGCTTGCCGCAAGTATTGATTCAATGCTTTCAAAGGATTTTTTTGTTCCTTTTTGTCTAGTACATCATGTAAATCCGCCTCAATCGAATCTTTAATCCGTGTAAAAATATTTGCCATTCCAATCGCTCCTTTTTTTGTACATTTCCTTTATTTCAATATTCCCTACTTATTCAGTTCTGCCCATTCACGTTCGAAATTTGTAAACGGGTCATCATCCTTCATCACACCGACAACTGGGTCGTGATCGTCTTTTTTCCAACTTTTATATATATAGTAAAGGGCAAAAGCTGCAGCAACACCGATGATTGCATAGATGTTTGAAAATGCAATTCCAAAGACAATTAACCCAAGTATCACCCAGCCAATTTTTCCTAGTGTAGAATCGCTCCTGATGAATTTTTTAAAAATAATATACAGAAGCCAAACACTAAGAGCTAATAGTACGATTGGGCCAAGGTTTGCTAATAGTATGAGAAGAGCGGCCAGCCCTCCAACAAAGAGCAGAAATTTTTTCATGTGCATTGCCTCCTTTCTTCTTGATTCCATCTTACCGAGAAATAACTTTTTAGATAATGAGCTTTAGAAATATTTTGTACTAGGTCTTGAGGCGTACTGTCATGTAGTTCTTAAAATAGGGAAGGAATAGATTTGGCAAAAAACATGGGATATAAGGAAATCTTTGTTGACAAATTACAGGGGGAAAATAAAGGCAGAAATATGGGCTGTATAGGAAGAAATTTTTTGCTAACAAAATACAGTGGGTAAAGTAAAGAGAAAATATGGGATATAAATGAGGAATCTTCGTGAACAAATGATAGTGAAAAAAAACGGAAGGGACTTTGTGGATTAATATAGGATTACTTTATTCAGTGAGGGAATCGGTATCCCCCACTGAATAGTTAGTTGAACCAAACGGACTTTTACGAGTAGCCCGCCTCCAACGACCTATCTTCATTAGAGCAAATCCGGCGGTGGAAACCAGACTTTATCTTGGAAAAAGAAACCTGTAGATGTAAACTTTTATATTACGCTTTATCATTAAATACCCATTTTATCTTCCGGACGGAGTTTTTCAACCGGAGCAAAGATCTCAAGATGACGATATAAGTTTTGAAATTCACATGGTGCCGTACCGCCTAATTCTCCATCCAGATTAATTAATACTTCTTGCGGTGCTGTAACCTTTATGTAACTTGCTTTTGTATAAATGACATTTGGATCATTAATATGTTCGCCGCGCAAAGCTAATGTAACGACACGAATAAATTCAGCTAAATTTGTCTTTTTCAATACTAATAAAGTAAAAAATCCATCATTTAAAGAAGCATCCGGGGCCAGTTTTTCAAATCCACCAACTGAGTTCGTTAATGCAATCAAAAAAAGCATGACTTCCCCTTCAAATAATTTTCCGTCATATTCTAATTTAATTTCCGATGCTTTGATTGAAGGTAACATTTCAATACCTTTTAAATAATATGCTAATTGTCCAAGAACTGTTTTCAGCTTGCTCGGAACTTCATAGGTCAACTCGGTTAATCGACCCCCACCGGCAATATTAATAAAATATTTTTTATTCATCCGACCAATATCAATTGGGATCGTGTCACCTTTAATAATTATATCTGTAGCTGCCAAAATATCCCGTGGAATATGAAGAGCTCTTGCAAAATCATTTGTTGTCCCGACCGGAATTAAGCCGACTTTTGGACGATAATCTTGTTCGGCAAGTCCATTGACAACTTCATTTAATGTTCCGTCCCCACCTGCCGCAATCACGATGTCATATTTTCTGTCAACTGCTATTTTGGCAGCTCTAGTTGCATCTCCGGCTCCGGTCGTTGCATGACATGATGTTTCATAGCCGGCTACTTCTAATTTTTCCAAAACTTCGGGTAAATGCCGTTTGAAAACTTCTCTCCCTGATGTTGGATTATAAATAATTCGCGCTCTTTTCATATATCATCATCCATTTACAAGTGATTTTTCAACTATAAATCATAATATATCAATCATGCGAGCAAGGCAAGTAAACCGAAGCCCTCTTTTATTGTTCTGAGCATTTTTCTGTTAAATTTTTCTAATATTTAGTATAATTTACTTATCCCATTTAGGAGGTTTGATTATGTCGACACGCACTGTTTTGTTAAATCGTATGTATATTAATGGTGAGTGGGTCAAGGCGATTTCGGGCGAGACATTCCCGGTCATGAATCCGGCGAACGGCAGGCAGATTGCAACCGTACCAAACGGTGGATGGGAAGATGCCAAGCTGGCCGTTGATGCTGCACATGTTGCTTTTAAAAAATGGTCCGGCAAAACAGCAGAAGAAAGAAGTCATTTATTAAAAAGATGGTATGATTGTATAATGGATAACAAAACGGAAATAGCCGAAACATTGACGCTTGAGCAGGGAAAACCGATGAAAGAAGCATTGGGCGAGATTACATATGGGGCAAGTTTTGTTACTTGGTATGCTGAAGAAGCAAAACGAATTTACGGTGAAACGATTCCCGCTTCAGCTGTCAATAAGCGGATACTTGTCTTGAAACAGCCAGTCGGTGTTGTCTGTGCGATTACGCCATGGAATTTTCCGGCTGCGATGATTACGCGAAAAGTAGCTCCTGCACTTGCTGCCGGATGTACGGTGGTTATCAAACCTGCGGAACAAACACCGTTGACGGCCTTGAAACTTGCTGAAGCCGCGGAAAAGGCCGGGATTCCAAAAGGGGTCATTAATTTTGTCACCGGGGATGCTGCAGAGATTGGTGATGCTTGGTTAAAAGACTCACGGGTTCGAAAATTGACTTTTACCGGTTCAACTGAAGTCGGCAAGCTGTTAATGCGTGGCTCCGCAGATACGGTGAAAAAAGTGTCATTAGAGTTAGGCGGGCATGCACCATTTATTGTTTTCCCTGATGCTGACCTGGATGAAGCAATAGAAGGGGTAATGGTTTCAAAATTCCGGAATAATGGGCAAACTTGTGTCTGTGCCAACAGAATCTATGTTCATGAGTCAATTTTGGATGAATTTGTAGAAAAATTCCGTGCAGAGACAAAGAAATTAGTTATTGGTGATGGTCTAAATCCGGAAACACAAATCGGACCGCTTATTGATGAGGCCGCTTTTAAAAAGGTGGAAAGTCATATTGAAGATGCCCTTTTGAAAGGCGGTAAAATCGAATATGGTGGCGGTCGAGTCATTGAATTGCATGACGGCTATTTTGTACAACCGACAATTATCAGCGGTGTTACAGAAGATATGAAAATTATGCAAGAGGAAACATTCGGTCCGGTCGCCCCGGTTATTTCCTTTCAAGACGTGGATGATGTGATTGAACGTGCGAACAACACACCGTATGGACTTGCCGCCTATATTTTTACGAGGGATTTACAAACAGCCATTACCGTTTCCGAGCGACTGGAATACGGCATTGTCGGTATCAATGACGGACTTCCCTCTGTTGCCCAGGCTCCATTCGGAGGAATTAAAGAAAGCGGTATCGGACGAGAAGGTGGCCACCACGGGATTGAAGAATTTTTAGAAGTAAAATATGTTTCTATTAAATTCTAAAAAAGAGAGGTGACAGTTCCTATTTTCTAGTCACTGCTTAAACATAAAGGGGCAGCCAAAAGTCGAAAAATGGACTTTCCGGATAGCCCCTCTCGTATGATTTATGCTTTTTTAAGAAGAATGTTGGACGATCAAGTTGTTGTATCGAACTTAGCCAAATTAACGATTTTCTGAATTTAGCAGACTTTTAACTCCTTGGGTTACCCCGTTTTTGATAAATACCCTTGGAATTCGTTTTCCAATCAAGCAAGTTGTTTCATAGTGTATCGTCCCCATTTGCTCGGCCACTTCATCCAAAGAAATAAAGCCGTCGTTCACGTCACCAAATATCGTCACAACGTCATCCGTATGAACATCTCGAATATCCGTTACATCAATCATTGACTGGTCCATGCAAATCCGTCCAACAATCGGCGCCCTCTCACCTTTCACAGTCACATGGCCTTTATTCGAAAGTGATCGGGAAAAACCGTCTGCATAACCGACCGGAATTGTGGCAATGATTGATTTACATTCCGGTGCAAATGTACATCCGTAACTAATCGGTTGACCGGCATCTACCGTTTTTACAAATACCGGTTTCGTTTTTAAGCTCATCACTTGTTTTAATGAAGGAAGTTTTTCTTTCAAGTGTTCTGCCGGGTACAAACCGTAAAGACTAATACCGACACGAACCATATCCATATGCATTTCCGGAAAGGCGATGGTTGCCGCACTGTTACAACAATGCTTGATCGGAATGTGAATTTGATTTTCTTCAAATAAATTGATCACTTCAGTAAATTTTTTGTACTGTTGGTAAGTATAAGTCGGATCTGTCGAATCAGCGTCGGCAAAATGAGTAAAAATCCCTTCCAACTCCACAAAATCAGAATGGATGGACGTAACAAGTTCCAATGCTTCTACCTTATGATTAACACCGATTCGAGTCATTCCAGTATCGATTTTTATATGAACACGGGCAAGTTTTTTAGACTCTTCGGCAACTTGAGAAATCTTCTCCAAAACATCCCGGGTAAAAACGGTTAAGGTAATATCATTTAAAATCGCTTCTTTTACTGCCTCTTTCGGTGTAAACCCAAGAATTAATATTGGTGCAGTAATACCGGCGTTACGCAGTTCGATTGCCTCGTCTAAAAATGCAACCGCCAAGTAAGCTGCACCTGCATCTAATGCCGCTTGAGCGACTTCAATGGCGCCATGACCATAACCATCTGCTTTTACAACTGCACAAAATTTCGTGTCAGGTTTTAAATGTTTAAGAAATGTTTTTACATTATGTTGAACGGCATCTAAAGATATTTCAGCCCATGCATCACGATAACTACCATAACTCATTTAGATCCTCCTAGTATGGCACTTTAAAATGGTGTATAAATATTAATATTATCAGTATACGCCCCTTGAAAATGAAAGACAACCCAACACTCGGATTCTAAAAATAAATTCTTAAGAAATAACAAAGGAGAAAATTCATACGATAAGCATGAAAAAAGTTGGAGAGTTTCATGCATCGAGTTTACGACTAACCAAAAAATGGATATCTTTAATATGTAGAACGACAAATATTTAATGTTACATGCGTCAGGCTTACGACTAACAAAAAATGGTCTCCATCGCAGGTATGAAGACCATAAGTGATTATTTGGAATCGGACAGTCACGCAAACTGTCTTTTAATCATTTATTTATCTCTTGTTGAATTCGCTCGGTACAGCACCGATTCGTAAATTTCTGTCCAATGCCGTCATTTTTTCCATATCTTCCGCCGTTAATTCAAAATCAAATACATCAAAGTTTTCCTCGATACGTGAAGGTGTGACCGATTTCGGAATCGTGATAACCCCCGTTTGCAAGTGCCAGCGAAGAATGACTTGAGCTGCTGTTTTTCCATAGGCTTTCGCAATTTCTTTCACAACAGAATCATTTAATACATCTTTTCCATTCATTAACGGACTGTAGGCTTCAATGATAATATGATGTTTTTCACAAAAATCTTGGAGCTCCCTCTGTTGGAAATACGGGTGACGTTCCACTTGATTAACAACCGGGACAACTTCACATTCATTAAGCAAGCGTTCTAAGTGCTCGATATCAAAATTGCAAACACCTATTGCTTTGGAACGACCGTCTTTATAAATTTTTTCCATTGCTTTGTATGTATCGACATATTGGTCATATTTTGGTGTCGGCCAATGGATTAGATATAAATCGATATAATCAAGGCCAAGACGTTCCAAGCTTGCATCAAATGCTTTTAATGTATTTTCATACCCGTGGTCTGCATTCCATACTTTTGTTGTAATAAAAAGTTCTTCACGGGGAACATTGCTTTCCTTTATGGCCCGGCCAACCCCTTTTTCATTTCCGTAAATCATTGCCGTATCAATGGAACGATAGCCAACTTCCAACGCTTTTTTTACAGCAGGTGTTGCTTGTTCGTCGGATACTTGCCAAACACCAAAGCCTAACTGTGGCATTTTTAAACCATTGTTTAATGTGATATAGTCCATTTATTATCCTTCCCTTCCATGAATGATCATCTAATAATACCATGCTCGAATTAAAATCCGTATTATTAACTATTTTTCACCTTAACGGGCAGTTAGTCCTACAACCTTACACCTCAAGATTTTCAAGTTTTACAAAGGATAGGTGTTGTACGAACTGCCCGCATGCGTCCGATTGGTTCAACTAACCATCAGTGGGAAGAGAACCCCGCTGATGGAAGTTTCACTTTATTTTCCCTATTATGCTCGTGGCGACTTGTTTCCATACTTGTTCATCTTCCAAGAAATGTTTTTTCATGGCTTTATACATTTCCTTTTGTTTTTCAGAGAATTCCGGTGCTTCTTTGTTTGGTAATTTGGCACGCTCACGTTCAACATATTCCTGAACTTCCGGTGCCCTTGGTCCCCATACGGCATATTCATTTCCTTTTTCATCAATAAATATGTATATAGGAATTGATCTGGACGTCCCATTCGTTAAATATTGATCCATCAGCTCAAGATTTTGATCACGGAGAAGAAACCGAACTTCCACTCCAGCGGTTTCAGCAATCTTCATGAATATTGGGTTGTTAAGCATGGCATCACCGCACCAATCCTCGGTTATTACAATTGCTCTTAAGTTCTTTCCTTTTAAATTTTTTAAAGTTTCGACGTTCCCTGGACTTAGTTGAAACCGTTCGTATATGGAAAGCATTTCTTCTTTATTGACAGTCATTTGATCAATATACTGTCGATAAGTCATTCCTTTTTCATACCACTGGATAAGTGTTGCCACATAACCACCTCACCGTAAATATTGAATGTACTTATAATTATAAAGTTTTTGAGATGGAATTTACATTCTTTTGATTTGTGATTTTATGAGCAAATATATTTTATTTTAATAAAAAATTTTTGGGATTGAATATGTACTGTTTGTGACTGAATGAACAAAAACACTATTATTCTTTTCCGGCTACCTCCGCTAAATTCGCCCTCAAGAGCTTGAATTTCTAGCTGTACTTTTTTCTGAAAAAAAGGAACCGCCTAACGAAACGGTTCCCTCATCTCATATTATCGTTTTTTAATCTCTTCTAGTAAAATCTTGTTCAATAGCTGCGGGTTGGCTTGTCCTTTTGTTGCCTTCATGATTTGACCAACAAGGAAGCCGATTGCCCGGTCTTTCCCGTTTTTATAGTCCTCAATAGATTGTGGGTTGGCATCCAAAGCCTCGGTGACGAATTTCAACAATGTTGCTTCATCGGAAATTTGGACGAGTCCTTTTTCTTTCACGATTTTTTCCGGGTCGCCGCCTTTTTCGACGAGCTCTTTAAATACTTTTTTCGCTAATTTAGATGATAAAGTACCTTTTTCAATCAATTTGATCATACCTGCTAAACTTTCCGGTGTTAAAGCAATATCGTGAAGTTCTTTTTGTTCAGCATTCAAATAAGCACTGACTTCACCCATGAGCCAGTTGGAAGCTTGTTTTGCGCCTGCCCCGGCTGCAACTGTTGCTTCAAAGAAATCCGACATTTCTTTCGTTAATGTCAAGACCATTGCGTCATATGCAGGAAGACCAAGTTCCTCCACATAACGTTTTTTTCGTGCATCCGGAAGTTCCGGAATCTCCCGCCGAACGCGTTCTTTCCATTCCTCATCAATATATAAATCAACAAGATCCGGTTCCGGGAAGTAACGATAATCTTCAGAACCTTCTTTTACCCGCATCAAAATCGTTTCACCGGTTGCCTCATCGTAACGGCGCGTTTCTTGACGGACGACCCCGCCGGATAAAAGAACCTTTTCTTGCCGCTTAATTTCGTATTCAAGACCTTTTCGAACAAAGTTAAACGAGTTTAAGTTTTTCAATTCGGTTTTCGTACCAAACTCCTCTTGTCCGATTGGGCGGATGGAAACATTGGCGTCACAACGTAAGGAACCTTCTTCCATGCGGACATCAGAAACGCCGGTGTATTGGATAATCGATTTCAATTTTTCCAAATAAGCATACGCTTCTTCCGGTGTACGGATATCCGGCTCAGACACAATTTCAATGAGCGGCGTTCCTTGACGGTTAAAATCGACTAATGAATAACCATCGTTTCCGTGGAATAATTTTCCGGCATCTTCCTCTAAATGAAGACGGGTAATTCCAATTTTTTTCTTCTTCCCGTCGACTTCAATTTCAATCCAGCCATGTTCACCGATTGGTTTGTCATATTGGGAAATTTGATAGGCTTTCGGATTATCCGGATAAAAATAGTTTTTTCGGTCAAATTTTGTTTCGGTTGCGATCTGGCAATTAAGGGCCATTGCCGCTTTCATTGCATAGTTAACCGCTTCTTTATTTAATACTGGCAGTACGCCGGGATAACCTAAGTCAATCACATTCGTATTTGTATTTGGTTCTGCGCCAAAATGGGCCGGTGCAGGCGAGAAAACTTTCGATTGGGTTTTTAACTCAACATGCACTTCTAAACCGATAACAGCTTCGAAATTCATCCTTTTCACCCCTTACAGTTGTGGTTTTTGTTTATGATAGTCAGTAGCTTGTTCAAATGCATGTGCGACACGATAAACAGTCGCTTCATCAAAATGTTTACCGATGATTTGTAAACCAATTGGAAGTCCGTTGTCAAAACCGCATGGAACGGAAATCCCCGGTACGCCTGCCAAATTAACAGGAATCGTTAAAAGATCATTCGCATACATCGTTAACGGGTCATCAATTTGGGCACCAATTTTAAATGCCGGTGTTGGTGCTGTCGGTCCAAGAATCACATCATATTTTTCAAACACTTTATCAAAATCTTGCTTGATTAATGTCCGTACTTGTTGCGCTTTTTTATAATAGGCATCATAATAACCGGAACTTAGGGCAAACGTTCCAAGCATAATCCGTCGTTTGACTTCATCACCAAACCCTTCAGAACGGGTCTTTTTGTATAGATCAATTAAGTTCTCAGCTCCTTGTGCCCGGTAACCGTAACGAATCCCGTCAAAACGAGCCAAGTTGGATGACGCCTCAGAAGAAGCAAGTAAATAATAGGTTGCGACGCCATATTTCGAATGCGGAAGGGACACTTCTTCCCATGTCGCACCTAATTTTTCTAAAACTTTCAGTGCTTCTAAAATGGCGTTGCGGACGGATGCTTGGACACCTTCCCCCAAATATTCTTTAGGGACGGCAATCCGTAATCCCTTTACATCTCCGGTCAGTTGTTCTACATAGTTTGGAACCGGAAGATTGGCGGAGGTCGAGTCATATGGATCAACACCGGAAATCGCTTGAAGTAAATACGCATTATCTTCAACATTCCTCGTGATTGGTCCGATTTGATCTAGGGAAGACGCAAAAGCAACCAATCCAAATCGGGAAACGCGACCGTATGTAGGTTTTAGGCCAACGACACCACAATAAGCAGCCGGCTGACGAATCGATCCACCGGTGTCAGAACCTAATGTGAATGGAACTTCTCCGGCAGCAACCGCAGCAGCCGAACCACCGGAAGACCCACCCGGAACATAGTCTAAATTCCAAGGATTGAATGTTCTTTGATAGTGGGAAGTTTCGGTCGATCCACCCATGGCAAATTCATCCATATTCAATTTTCCAATCATGACTGTTTCGGCATTATGTAATTTTTGCATAACCGTTGCATCGTAAATCGGGTCAAAGTTTTCGAGAATTTTGCTCGCACAAGTGGTACGAACACCTTTTGTCACGATATTGTCCTTAATTCCGATCGGCATGCCAAATAAAATACCGGTTGAATCGCCGCCAGCAAGTTTTTCATCTAACTGTTTTGCTTTATTCCGAGCATTTTCTTCATCTAAGGTTAAAAAGGCTTGGACTTTACCTTCCACTTCCGAAATTCGTTTAAATGACTCATCAACTAAGTCCGAAACGGAAACTTCCTTTTTTTGTAAAAGCTCATGTAAATCTCTCATTTTATGGTCAAATAGTGACATGGATATCCCTCCTTACTCAAGAATAGATGGTACACGGAAAAGTCCATCTTTATGGTCTGGTGCATTTTTTAAAACTTCTTCCCTTGGTAAACCGGGAACAGCCACATCTTCACGCAATACATTTTTAATATCAAGAACGTGGGATGTTGGTTCTACATTGGTTGTGTCAAGTTCGTTCAACTGTTCGGCAAAACCGATAATGGCGTCCAATTGAGTCGTGAACTTTTCGATTTCTTCCTCACTGAATGACAATCTGGCTAAATCAGCCACATGCTTTACTTGTTCTTTTGAAATTCTGGACATGATTTCACCTCCACATTTTTCAGAAAAAAATGATCCTATAGAAGCAAATGCAATCGTATTTCGCAATGCATTTTGCAAAACTATCTACTATTTTACCATGTTTTACAAGATTTCCGAAATAGAAGGGAAAAATTCTTTTTATATGTGGCGGAATTGCGGTCTACAATAAAAAACTCTGTGGTGAGCCTAGCGCTACATGAGGGTCTATGAGACAAAAACGACGGAATTTGAAACAGAAGTGTCTCATAGAACAGCTCTATGGGACAAATTTTGTGGGAAAATAAGCTGAAATGTCCCATAGATGTACCGGATTCACGGTCTTTGGGACAAAAGCGACAGAAAGTGGAGCAAAAATGTCTCATAGAACGGCTGTATGGGACAAAATTAGTTGAAAAATAAGCTGAAATGTCCCATAGATGTACCGGATTCACGGTCTATGGGACAAAAACGACGGAATTTGAAACAGAAGTGTCTCATAGAACAGCTCTATGGGACAAATTTAGTTGAAAAGTAAAATAAAATGTCCCATAGAATTCCCGGATTCACGGTCTATGGGACAAAAACGACGGAATTTGAAACAGAAGTGTCTCATAGAACGGCTCTATGGGACAAATTTTGTGGGAAAATAAGCTAAAATGTCCCATAGAATTCCCAGATTCACGGTCTATGGGACAAAAACGCGGTAGAAAGTGGAGCAAATGTCTCATAGAACAGCTGTATGGGACAAAATTAGTTGAAAAATAAGCTGAAATGTCCCATAGATGTATCGGATTCACGGTCTATGGGACAAACTACTGTGCCTTACGCACAAATAAGTGCTTGAAGAATCTTCAATATGACAAGTTAGGAAAATAATTTTTTGAAAAATCCCTTTACGCCATTCTCAGTTGTGTCCAAATTGTCTTTAATCGTTACAGATTCAGACTCATCCGAAACAAAGATATTCTCTTTATCTACCGCATAATCGTGGGCAAGGACAAGACCTATGTCGGTATCATGTTCCTTATTTTCAACGATGGTAAAAGGAATATTGTACTTATTTGCAATTTTCACATACTTACTTAAATATTCGTAGTCGACTGAACCGTTCAGTAATAGCTTTGCTTTTGCGTTCTTTTTCATTTCTTGTTCAACTTCTTTGTATATGGTTGATTTATACACTTGGCTTACAGTTAAGGCAACAACAATTCGCTCCCGGAACGTACCAAGAAATTTCTTTTTCTCCTCGGGGTTTATTTCCTTTTTCCCATATATTCCTTGGTTTAAGTAATCTTCTAAGTTTGGTCCATTCTGCATGAAGTTCACCCTTATTATTTTTTTCGCCTCTACCAGTTATTATATAATAAATTGTGCAGAAATTTACATGTTCTGAGGTTTTTATTATTATTAAGATAATGGTTGATGTGCCCTCTATTCCCAAAATCCCTCAATACCAATTATTTTTTAAAAGGCTATGTCACAACAAATAGTTGATAAATGAGATTTTTTTGTATGAGAGCATTAAAACTCTCCTACAATCTGGGATTTTGAAGTCTGAACTGTACCCAAAAATAGAGAAGTTTTATACTTTCTTCCGTGTCAAGAAAATTCCAACGATTGCCCCTATAAGGATAATCGGTGCTAATCTGACAAACAGCCATTCAAATGCGTGAAAAATTACTCCGATAACGGTGGTTTCAGGGTCATTATAATTCCAACCTAAGTAAGGACTATTTAATACTATTAAGACCGCAGAAATTGTTACTATGACCGTACACAATGAGATAAGTAGCCAATGAAGTATTTTTCTTCTCGTGGTCTTCCTTTGTGCAAGTTGTAAGTTTATAATCTCCAGTTTTTCGGAAATCGCTTTTAAGTCATCAACTTTCGACTCAATAACAGTTTCCCCAAGCAAAGTGCTTACCGGTGTTTCAAGCACTTCCGATATGGAGATTAACATATCAGAATCGGGAACTGACAATCCTCGCTCCCATTTAGAGATTGTTTGTCGCACCACATTCAGCTTGATAGCAAGTTCTTCTTGCGAAAGTCCTTTTGATTTTCTGATTGCTTTAATGTTTTCGCTTAACATTAGGGATAACCTCCTTTCTTTCAGTCGTTACCACTATTGTATGAGGAACTGCCCGTTGCTACAAGCAACGCATATTAACATTCAAGATTTATAGTCGTGGTAAGCTGTTGGGTATATTAGTGAGGAAGAACTTAAGCTCGTAAAATTGTTCTATATATCTTCTATTTATCCAACAAAAAGACAAATTATGATTTGTATAATTCTTATGCGACCAGTGGAACTGCTGGTCTGTTTGATAAATCTCTACATTTATCTGTTTTCAATTTGGCCAACACGAAAGTCAAAAAGATGTTCCTTTTCTCTATATCACTTTCCTTGGCTTGGCATAGTTTACAAGGTTGTTCCATACAAGATAGTTGCAAACCATATGTTGTGACATAGCCTTTAAGAAAAGCGCAGAGCGCCCGCTTAGCGACGTACAAACTGGAGCGCCCCGCAATGAGAACAGATTTGCTTCCCCGAATAGGCATCGCACGAAGAAAATGCGAATGCATTTTCGAGGAAAAGGAAACACGGCGAGGGACGAGCCGATGTTGACTTATCGTAGTGAAGCTACTCCTAGAGTGAACTTCATGAGTAATCTTCCTTGATATACTTCATGAAGCTTTGCGACGAGCTGAACATCCGCTTCCTCGAATAGGCTATGGCGCAGGAGCACATTAAAGGGGAGTTAGTTTCTCAGTCGCTGGCGCTCGGAGCTAGACAATAAAATTAATTTCAAGCTATTTACTTGTATTTTTATACTTTCTTATCTTTTTAAAAAAGGAAGCCCCTGCTACAAGGCTTCCAACTTCATTCCTTCGTATATTATCTAACTGCTTCCACAATGCTCCCTCGATGTTGAATCGTCGCTTGTGCCGCGGCAAGACGAGCTAACGGAACGCGGTATGGTGAGCAGCTGACATAATCGAGACCGGCTAAATAGCAAAATTCAATCGAGCTCTTTTCACCGCCATGTTCGCCACATATTCCGGTTTTCAAGTTACTCTTCGTTTTTCGACCGAGCGTGACCCCCATTTCAATCAGCTTGCCGACACCTTCCCGATCCAATACGGCAAACGGATTTTCCGGCAGTACTTTTTGTTCAATATATGTTTGTAAAAATTTTCCTTCTGCATCATCGCGGCTAAAACCAAATGTTGTTTGCGTCAAATCGTTCGTCCCAAAAGAGAAGAAATCCGCTTGCTCGGCAATTCGATCGGCAGTTAATGCGGCCCGCGGCACTTCAATCATCGTTCCAACTAAATAATCAAAATAAACACCTGTAGCACTCATCACTTGTTCTGCCGTCTCCTCAACAAGTTGGCGCATCCGCTTTAATTCATTGACATGACCAACAAGTGGAATCATGATTTCCGGTTTGACCGGTATTCCTTTTTCCGTTACTTTCACTGCTGCATTAATAATAGCCCGAACTTGCATTTCATATATTTCCGGGTAAATAATGCCCAAACGACAACCGCGGTGACCAAGCATCGGATTAAATTCAGACAATTGATTCACCTTTTTCAACAGCCGCTCTTTCTCGGCTAACTCCGGTGAATCCGGTGCAGTTAATTGCAATTTGGTCACTTCAACCAATAATTCCTCTTTATCCGGTAAAAATTCATGCATTGGCGGGTCCAACAAACGAATGGTAACCGGATGACCTTCCATCGCTTCAAAAATTCCTTCAAAGTCGCCTTGTTGCATGATGAGCAATTGATCAAGGAAAACCGTACGATCCTCATAGTTTTCAGCCAAAATCATACTTTGCACTATCGGGATGCGTTTCGGGTCCATAAACATATGCTCGGTACGGCATAACCCTATCCCGCCGGCTCCGAATTCGAAAGCTTTCCGGGCATCTACCGGGTTATCGGCATTGGCACGGACACCGATTTCTCGAACTTGATCCGCCCAGGAAAGTAACAACTTAAATTCTTCAGACAATTGCGGTTCAATCATTGCTACTCCGCCAAGCATAATTTCCCCGGTCGAACCGTCAATTGTAATTATATCCCCATAATTGACAACGGTATCGCCAACCGTAAACAGCTTATTCTTCAAATCTATTTTCAAAGATTCACAGCCGCAAATACAAGCTTTCCCCATTCCTCTCGCCACAACAGCAGCATGACTCGTCATCCCGCCGCGACTCGTGACAACAGCCTCGGCTGCGACAATTCCGTGAATATCATCCGGCGTTGTTTCCGGACGAACAAGAATCACCTTTTTCCCTTCTTTCCCAAGTTGTTCCGCCTCATCTGCATCAAAGACAACCGCTCCCGTTGCTGCACCCGGTGACGCCGGAAGTCCTTTTGTCAGTGGTACTCGCTTAGCCGTTAGATCAATTCTCCGATGTAGTAGCTGATTTAGCTGTTCGGGATCAACCCGTAAAATTGCCGTTTCCTTATCAATAATCCCTTCCCGAACCATATCAACGGCAATTTGAACAGCCGCTTGTGCCGTCCGTTTTCCGTTTCTTGTTTGTAAAATAAATAATTCACCGCGTTCTATAGTAAACTCAATATCTTGCATATCTTGATAATGTTTTTCTAATAATTGGCAAGTTGCCAACAGTTTTTTATATACATCCGGCATCTCTTTTTCTAAAACATGAATCGCTTCAGGCGTCCTGATGCCGGCCACAACATCTTCCCCTTGAGCATTCATTAAATATTCACCGTATAGTTGATGCTCACCGGTAGATGGATTACGGGTAAAGGCCACCCCGGTACCGGAGTCATTTCCCATATTTCCGAAAACCATGCTTTGTACATTTACAGCTGTTCCCAAACTGTCCGGGATTTTATGAATACGACGGTAAACAATGGCTCGTTGATTGTTCCAAGAATCGAATACGGCACGGATTGCTAAAAACAATTGTTCTTGCGGATTTTGCGGGAATTCAATCTTTTTCTGCCTTTTCACAATCGCTTTGTAGCCGGCAATTACTTCTTGCCAATCTTCCGCCGTTAATTCCGGATCAACCTTATACCCTTTTTTCTCCCTTGTTTCTTCTAAAAATTGTTCAAAATAAAAAAGGTCAATTCCTAACACCACATTACTAAACATTTGAATAAAGCGACGGTATGAATCGTACGCAAATCGTTCATTATTTGTCAGTCTTGCCACCGCTTTAACCGTTTCATCATTCATGCCGAGATTCAACACCGTATCCATCATCCCCGGCATGGAGAAGACGGAACCGGATCGGACGGAAACAAGCAGCGGGTTCGTCACGTCTCCTAATTTTTTCCCGGTTTTTTCTTCAAGTTGTTCGAGTGCAACTAAAATCTGTTGTTCAACCGTATCCGATATTTTTTTACCCGCTTTATAATAATCATTGCAAGCTTGTGTTGAAATGGTAAAACCGAATGGAACCGGTAAACCGATATTGGTCATTTCAGCCAAGTTAGCACCTTTTCCTCCAAGGATGTTGCGCATATCACTGTTTCCTTCATTGAACAAGTAGACATATTTCTCCATTCTACAGTCCCCTTCCTCTTTTCAAAGTATGTATGATTAAATTGGCTGTCTCTTCAATTGCTTTATTCGAAACATCAATAATTGGGCAGCCAATCCGTTTCATGATCCTGTCGGCATAATCCAATTCTTCAAAAATTCGTTCCATACTTGCATAGTTTGACTCTGCATTTAACCCCATGGATTTCAATCGTTCTTTACGGACTTCATTTAACTTTTCCGGGCTAATTGTTAAACCGACACATTTGCTTCTCGGAATTTCAAAAATTTCTTTTGGCGGCGCGACTTCCGGAACGATCGGAACATTGGCCACCCGATATCCGTGGTGGGCCAGATACATGGCAAGCGGTGTTTTCGATGTACGGGAAACACCAATTAAAACCAAATCAGCCCATTTTAAACCACGAGGGTCTTTCCCGTCATCATATTTGACCGAAAACTCGATGGCCTCAATTTTTTTAAAATACGCTTCATCCATTCGCCTAATTAATTTTGGCTGATGTTTTGCTTCCTGTTTAAAAAAGTCCTCAAATACATGAAGGAGCGGGCTAAGCAAGTCAACAGAAAAAATACCTTTTTCAGCCGAACGGCGATCTAAATATTCCTTTAGCTCAGGGATAACAAGAGTGTAAGCAATCAGTGAATTCAATTCATCAACTGAATTTATTGCTTCATCAATGTCTTGAGTAGATTCAATAAACGAATGCCGATTAATTTCCACATGACCTCCGTTAAATTGACTGGCAACAGCTTTTACGACTAATTCCGCTGTTTCGCCGACTGAATCTGATACAACATGAACTACTTTTTGTCGGGTAATAACTTTCTCCCCCTTTATTAAAATTCTAGTGAACAAGCTAACTTTATTTAACTACAGGTCACATTATATCACACATTTTTTATTATTTTCCATCATTTTTTTGATTCATCATATAAATGTGATACTATATTTTATAATTAGTATATCATATTTGTCAAAAAATCAGTTGTCTTTTTTGCAAAATAATAAAGTTCCACCAAAATAACCGTCAAAACTTCCTTCTAATCTATGAACTACAAATTAACTTGTTCTCCTTTTTCTTAAAAAGTGTCACAATCAGCATAAGTTCGTTTCCTTCTTTTTATAAACAGAAAGAAAAGATCATTTTTAATCACAAAAACCGAACATTTATGCAAAATTAATTTTTAATGTTCGATAATTCCGTTGACAAAGTCCTTCTGTAATTGTTAAGATATACTTGAATTCAAAACAAATATGTTTTCTCTCATATAATGATGGGAATATGGCCCATAAGTCTCTACCCAATGACCGTAAATCATTGGACTATGAGAGAAAGTAGTTCAAAACGGATTATCCCGGACATGTTGTGCATATTTTTGCCGTATGTCCTCTTTCCTGACCCGGTATTGACTGCTTTCTCTTAGTGAGGGAGGTTGTCAATTCCGGGTTTTTCTATTTATCTATTTAAAGAATCGAGGGGAACACTTGTGAAGCCACTTGTCGGAGTCATTATGGGAAGCACATCGGACTGGGAAACAATGAAACATACATGTGATGTACTTGAACAATTGGAAATTCCTTATATAAAAAAAGTGGTCTCGGCTCACAGAACACCGGACCTCATGTTCTCTTTTGCAGAAACGGCAAGAGATGAAGGCTTGAAAGTGATTATTGCCGGAGCCGGTGGAGCTGCCCATCTACCCGGTATGGTTGCCGCCAAAACGACACTTCCCGTTATTGGCGTACCTGTTCAATCAAAGGCATTAAATGGATTGGATTCGCTATTATCAATTGTCCAAATGCCTGCCGGAGTCCCTGTCGCAACGGTCGCAATCGGTGTTGCCGGTGCAAAGAACGCCGGACTGCTTGCGGCACAAATTTTATCTGCCTTTGACAACGAAATCGCCGCAAAACTTCATCGGTTGCGGGAAGAAGCAAAAAACAGTGTCCTGGAAAGTAGTGATCAGCTTGTTTAAAACGATTTTACCTGGACAAACAATTGGTGTGATCGGCGGAGGTCAACTCGGACAAATGATGACATTAGCGGCAAAATCAATAGGTTTTCGCGTCATCGTCCTTGATCCGACGCCAAATAGTCCATGCGGTCAAGTAGCTGATGAACAAATTGTGGCAGCTTACAATGATTTAACAGCCGTTAAAATACTGGCTGAAAAAAGTGACGTCATCACCTATGAATTTGAAAATATTGACGCGAATGCACTGAGTTGGTTAACAAAACATGCATATGTCCCCCAAGGAACGGAAATTTTACGGGTAACCCAAAACCGAATTTATGAAAAAGCAACCATTCAGAAGGCTGGGGTCCCTGTTGTCCCATATGAGGTCATTCTCAATCAAACGGAACTCGAACACGGACTGGAAAATCTAGGATATCCTGCTGTTTTAAAAACGGCTACAGGCGGATATGACGGCAAAGGACAGTTGGTCATAAAAACGGAACATGATCGGATTTTTGCAGCCTCCTTACTTTCCACCGGACCTTGTGTGTTAGAACAATGGATTCCGTTTACAAAAGAAGTTTCAGTAATTGTCTCAAAAAATCCGGATGGGGAAACGGCGGTCTTTCCAGTCGCTGAAAATATTCATTGCAACAATATTTTACATCAAACCATCGTTCCGGCACGAATTGATAAAGAAACGGAAGAAAAAGCGATGGCGGCTGCTAAAAAAATTGCTGAGTTTCTTCATTTAATTGGCACATTGGCAGTAGAAATGTTTGTTACGGAAGATGGAGAAATTTATATAAATGAACTCGCACCAAGACCCCACAACTCCGGTCATTATTCGATTGAAGCCTGCATGACATCCCAATTCGAGCAACATATTCGGGCCATTTGTAATTTGCCGCTCGGTTCAACGGCACTTTTGAAACCGGCTGTCATGGTGAATATTTTAGGCGAACATCTCGAACCATTGCTGGAAAATCTTCATCATTTTAAACATTGGAAGATTCATTTATACGGAAAAAACGAAGCAAAACCGGGACGAAAAATGGGGCATCTCACCCGTCTATGTAACGATACAGATGAAGCCTTACAAGAACTGGAAGAAAACAATATTTGGTGAATCCTAACGGGGACCCGGGACCGGGAAAAAGTCATTTCTGACAAGAACTGGAGGAAAACATTACTTGGTAAATCCATTCACTTGTAACAGCTAAACTTCTCGGTGCATTCACCATTTGTATCACCTACTTCAAGAACATAACTGCCGGAAAAAAATAAATACGGGGGAAATAAAATGATCAAAAAACAGGCCTTATATGAAGGAAAAGCTAAACGAATTTATGCAACCGAAGACGAAAATATTGTTTGGGTTGAGTATAAAGATTCTGCCACCGCTTTTAACGGTGTAAAAAAAGCCGAAATCACCGGAAAGGGTCGTTTAAATAACGAGATTACCAGTTTGCTTTTTTTCCTGTTAACAGAAAAAGGAATTGCCAATCATTTTATAAAAAAAATTTCCGACCACGAACAATTAGTCAAACGGGTAAAAATCATTCCACTTGAAGTCATCGTCAGAAACTATGCGGCCGGGAGTTTTTCAAAACGTTTCGGAGTCGATGAAGGGAAAAGGTTGAAACGCCCGATTGTCGAGTTCTGCCTAAAAAATGATGAACTCGGTGACCCGCCGATTACCGATGACCAAATTGAAGTGTTGGAAATTGCAAGCACAGATGTTATCGAAACTTTAAAAACCTCAGCCTTGAAAATCAATGACATATTAACCGAGTTTTTTAAAGAATGCCGTTTAAAGCTGGTCGATTTTAAATTGGAATTTGGCGTAGATGCGGACGGCAATATTTTGCTTGCCGACGAAATTTCCCCGGATACATGCCGGCTTTGGGATATCGATACAAATGAAAAGTTAGATAAAGATCTATTTCGTCAAGACCTCGGCAATTTAATTGACGCCTATGAAACGATTTTACAAAGACTGGGAGGAAAACAACATGTATAAGGTAAAGGTCTATGTTACGTTGAAGGAAAGTGTACTCGACCCTCAAGGGACTGCTGTCAAAAAATCGCTCCGTATGATGGGTTACGACGATGTCAATGATGTTCGGATCGGAAAATATATGGAACTAACGATTGGGGAATCGGCAGATCAATTAGACGCAATGATTGAAGAAATTTGTTCAAAATTGCTTGCCAATCCGGTTATTGAAGATTATCGATATGAAATTGAGGAGTGTGTGCCCCAATGAAATTTGCCGTGATTGTTTTCCCCGGCTCTAACTGTGACGTTGATATGTACCATGCGGTTATTGATGAACTCGGTGAAGAAGCGGAATATGTCTGGCATGATGAAACAAATTTAGACCGCTTTGATGCCATTCTCCTCCCGGGTGGCTTCTCATTCGGCGATTATTTGCGGACCGGTGCCATCGCCCGCTTCAGTCCCGTGATGAATGAAGTCGTCAAAGCTGCTGAACTTGGAAAACCGGTCTTAGGTGTCTGCAATGGGTTCCAAATTTTGCTTGAAGCCGGTCTTCTTCCGGGAGCCATGCGACGCAACGATAGCCTGAAATTCATTTGTCGGCCCGTTCTCCTTGAAGTAAAAAATTCGAACACCATGTTCACGAATCAATATGCTCCCGGAGAAATAATCGAAATTCCAATCGCTCACGGGGAAGGAAATTATTACTGTGACGAAACAACTTTAGCAAAACTAAAAGCCAATAACCAGATTGTTTTTACCTATCACAACGAAAATCCAAACGGCAGTATCGAAAACATTGCCGGGATTATGAATAAGCAAGGAAATGTTCTTGGTATGATGCCCCATCCAGAACGGGCGGTGGCGAATCTTTTAGGTAGTCATGACGGATTGAAGCTTTTCCAATCAATTGTTAATCAATGGAGGGAATCCCATGCAATTAAAGCTTGAACCGAGTCCGGAACAAATTAAGGCAGAAAAAGTTTACAGTCAAATGGGCTTGACCGATGAAGAATTCTCCCGGATTGAAAAGATTCTTGGACGGTTGCCTAACTACACCGAGGTTGGACTCTTTTCTGTTATGTGGTCGGAACATTGCAGTTATAAAAACTCGAAACCGATCTTAAAGAAATTCCCTGTTACCGGTCCGCACGTTTTACAAGGACCCGGGGAAGGCGCAGGGGTTGTCGATATTGGCGATAATCAGGCCGTTGTTTTTAAAATTGAAAGCCATAATCATCCATCGGCCATCGAACCGTATCAAGGAGCGGCCACCGGTGTCGGCGGGATTATCCGTGATGTTTTCTCGATGGGCGCCCGTCCAATTGCCATCCTCAACTCCTTACGTTTTGGCGAATTGAAGAATGCACGCGGAAAATATTTATTTGAAGAAGTGGTTGCCGGAATTGCCGGCTATGGAAATTGTATTGGGATTCCAACAGTTGGCGGGGAAATCCAATTTGATGCTTGCTATGAGGGGAATCCGCTTGTTAATGCGATGTGCGTCGGCATACTCAATCATGAAGATATAAAAAAAGGGCAAGCACATGGTGTCGGAAACACGGTCATGTATGTCGGTGCCAAAACCGGTCGTGACGGTATCCACGGGGCCACTTTTGCTTCAGAAGAGTTAACGGAAGCATCCGAAGAAAAACGCCCGGCCGTACAAGTCGGTGATCCGTTCATGGAAAAATTACTACTTGAAGCTTGTTTAGAAGTGATTAAATCCGATGCACTCGTTGGTATTCAAGACATGGGTGCAGCCGGTCTTACCAGTTCGAGCGCGGAAATGGCCAGTAAAGCCGGATCCGGAATCGAGATGAATTTAGACCTGGTTCCTCAACGTGAAACCGGAATGACACCATACGAAATGATGCTCTCTGAATCCCAAGAACGTATGCTCCTTGTCGTAAAAAATGGAAGAGAGCAAGAAATTATCGATATTTTTAAAAGATATGGGTTGGAAGCTGTGGCCATCGGACGAGTCACAGATGATAAAATGTTACGCCTTCTTCATCACGGAGAAGTTGTTGCCGAAGTACCCGCCGATGCCTTAAGTGAAGATGCACCGGTTTACTACAAACCATCAATAGAACCGGCTTATTATCGGACGTTTCAAAAAATGGAAAACCGAATTCCGAAAGTAGAAAATATCGAGGAAACATTGTTACAGTTATTACAACAACCAACCATTGCCAGCAAAGAATGGGTTTATAACCAATACGATTACATGGTACGGACAAATACCGTTGTAGCTCCCGGTTCCGATGGTGCCGTTGTTCGTATTCGCGGCACAAGAAAAGCATTGGCCATGACGACAGATTGTAATTCCCGGTACATTTATTTAGACCCGGAAACCGGCGGAAAAATTGCAGTCAGTGAAGCAGCAAGAAATATCGTTTGCTCCGGTGGCGAACCGCTCGCCATTACCGATTGTTTAAATTTCGGCAGTCCGGAAAATCCGGAAATTTTTTGGCAATTAGAAAAGGCTGCCGACGGAATCAGTGAAGCTTGTCGTGTTTTAAAAACACCGGTGATTAGCGGGAACGTATCTCTTTACAATGAGACGAACGACACTGCGATTTATCCGACACCGGTTATTGGTATGGTGGGATTAATTCAAGATCTTAATCATATTACTACCCAACAATTTAAACAGGCGGGAGATTTAATCTATCTCCTTGGAGAAACAAAACCGGAATTTGGTGGTAGTGAATTGCAAAAACTTATCTATAGAGAAATATTTGGAAAATCCCCGTTACTTGACTTAGATGTGGAGGCTTTATACCAAGAGCAAATACTTACAGCGATACGTGCCGGACTTGTTGCCTCTTGCCATGATGTCAGTGAAGGCGGAGTTGCAGTGGCGCTTAGTGAATGTATCGTTGGGGCAGACGGAATTGGAGCTGATGTTGAACTCCAAGGTGAAGCCGTCACTCAATTATTCAGTGAATCGCAATCACGGTTTATTTTATCGGTAAAAGAAGAAAACCGGGAGCAATTCGAACGTTTCGTATCTGCCAAACTTATCGGCAGAGTTACAGCCGAACCTATTTTACAAATTTCCGTTAATAATGAAACGGTCGTCAAAGTAGAGGCAGAAAAAATCAAAAAAGCATGGAAAGGGGCGATCCCATGCTTGCTGAACTAAGGGGATTAAATGAAGAATGTGGAGTTTTTGGGGTTTGGGGACATCATAATGCCGCTCATATCACCTATTACGGCTTGCAAAGTCTCCAGCACCGCGGTCAAGAAGGGACAGGAATCGCTGTTACCGACGGAAAACAAATTCATATAAAAAAGGGTGAGGGCTTAGTTACTGAAGTTTTTTCTAAAAATGATATGGATGATTTGCAGGGAACAGGTGCCATTGGACATGTTCGATATGCAACAGCAGGCGGCAGTGGACCGGAAAATGTCCAGCCGCTCCTGTTCAAATCACAAACCGGCAGCCTTGCTCTGGCCCATAACGGGAATTTGACCAACGCAACAGTGCTAAGATCTTTATTGGAAGCGGAAGGCAGTATTTTTCAAACGACTTCCGATACAGAAGTACTTGCCCATTTAATTAAAAGAAGCAAACGAACGCAATTCATCGATCAAATGAAAGCTGCCTTGAACATGCTGCAAGGTGCGTATGCCTACTTACTTATGACCGAAACAGAATTAATTGTCGCTCTTGATCCTTATGGTTTAAGACCTTTATCAATCGGAAGACTGGGGGATTCCTATGTTGTAGCTTCGGAAACTTGTGCTTTTGATATTGTTGGCGCTGACTATATCCGGGATGTCCAACCGGGTGAAATGCTGATTATTAATCATGATGGAATCCGTTCTGAAATATTTACGACGCAGACGCAAATGTCCTTATGTACGATGGAATATGTTTATTTTTCCCGACCGGACAGTGATTTGCAAGGAATGAATGTCCATACTGCAAGAAAAAACTTAGGAAAGCAATTGGCACTTGAAGCGCCCATTGATGCGGATGTCGTCACCGGTGTTCCTGATTCAAGCATTTCTGCCGCCATCGGGTATGCGGAAGAATCCGGCATTCCGTATGAATTAGGTCTCATCAAAAATCGCTATGTTGGGCGAACATTTATCCAACCGACCCAGCAACTCCGCGAACAAGGAGTAAAAATGAAATTATCCCCGGTCCGTGGGGTTGTCGAAGGAAAACGGGTCATTATGGTTGATGATTCAATCGTTCGCGGGACGACCAGTCGACGGATTGTGCGGATGCTCAAAGAAGCCGGCGCCCGGGAAGTTCATGTCGTCATCAGCTCCCCACCAATCAAGCATCCTTGTTTCTATGGGATTGATACCTCCTCTCGGGAAGAATTGATTGCCGGCGATAAATCGGTGGAAGAAATCAGGCAAATCATCGGTGCGGATTCTTTAACTTTTCTAAGTGTGGAAGGCATGTTGAAAGCACTGGGAAGAGAGCAAAGCGGTGGCATGAAAGGGAGCTGTCTTGCCTGCTTTACCGGTAAATACCCGACAGAACGCGAGACATTTGCCGTTGGAACAACAAGAGGATTTGATTTTTAATGAAAATTTAGAATGTATCCTTACAATGAGTCCTGATTTATCTAGTAACACATAGATTTCCGGCAAGTCTGCAAACTCAACCCTGCAGGAAATTTTGTAAAGGAAATGAACAAATTCGTACGCTCACTTTCAACAATTAGATGATTCGGTTTATGATAAACCGGTAAAGAAAACTCGGGCGTCCGAGCCTTTAGGCGAGAGCAGAGCCGCAAGAGCACTTATGCGTTAGGAAAGTAGAAATTGAAAAATTTATACTTTCCCATTAGCTAAAAAATTACGGGGGTTTCATTCATGGTAAAAGCCTATAAAGCGGCCGGAGTGGATATTGAAGCCGGCTATGAATCGGTAAAGCGAATAAAAAAACATGTATCAAGGACAAACCGCTCGGGATTACTCGGGGCAATCGGCAGTTTTGGAGCTATGTTCGATCTGTCCGTCCTGAACATGAAGGAACCAATTTTAGTTTCAGGAACGGACGGGGTCGGAACAAAATTGAAGTTGGCGTTTCTTCTTGATAAACACGATACAATCGGAATTGATGCCGTGGCGATGTGTGTCAATGATATTGTTGTTCAAGGGGCCGAACCGCTTTACTTTCTAGACTATATCGCCTGTGGGAAAGCAATACCTGAACGAATTGAAGCCATTGTAAAAGGAGTGGCCGATGGTTGTGTGGCTGCCGGCTGTGCGTTAATTGGCGGAGAAACTGCTGAAATGCCCGGTTTGTACGATGAAAGCGAATATGATATTGCCGGTTTTGCCGTCGGTGCCGTTGAAAAAGCAAATCTTATCACCGGTTCCACCATTAAAAGCGGCGACGTCCTTATCGGTCTGGCAGCAAACGGTATTCACAGCAACGGCTATTCCCTCGTTCGCAAATTGTTTTTGGAAGAAAAGAAATTCAGCTTAAATGATTGGTTCCCTGAATTACAATCGACACTTGGCGAAGAATTACTGAAACCGACAAGAATTTATGTCAAACCAATTTTAGCCGCATTAAAAAAATTCCATATGAAAGGAATGGCCCATATAACCGGTGGTGGCTTTATTGAAAATATACCGAGGATGCTCCCGGACGGCTGCGGTTGCATTATCCGTGAAGGCAGCTGGGAAATCCCGCCAATATTTACACTCATGGAATCAATCGGTAAACTGGACCGGGCTGAAATGTATAATGTTTTTAATATGGGGATTGGCATGGTCATTGCCGTACATCCTGAAGAAGCGGATGCACTATTAAGCCATTTCAAAATCCTAGGTGAAAAACCATTTCTAATTGGAACGGTAACTGATAAGCCCGGTATCCAAATTTTGAGAAATGAGGGCGGACAATGAAAAATATTGCCATCTTTGCATCCGGTAACGGCAGTAATTTCCAAGCATTGGTTGATGCCGTTAAAGAAGGAACGCTTCGGGCAAATATTGCGCTTCTCGTTTGTGACCGGCCGGGTGCTTATGTAATTGAAAGAGCAGAAGCGGAACATATTCCCGTATTTTTATTTAATCCGAAACAATATCAACATAAAGCTGCATATGAAACAATCATTCTAGCAAAACTCGTCGAAATGAACATTGAATTTATTGCATTGGCCGGTTACATGCGACTCATTGGTCCAACAATCTTAAAGCATTACGAAGGAAAAATTGTTAATATACATCCTTCCCTGTTGCCGGCTTTTCCCGGACTGGATGCGATCGGACAAAGTTTACAAGCAGGTGTAAAACAAACCGGTGTAACGATCCATTATGTCGATGAAGGAATGGATACCGGAAAAATAATTGCCCAACAAGCGGTTCCCATTTCCGTTGATGAAACAAGGGAATCATTACAAGTTAAAATTCAGGCCGTTGAACATCAATTATACCCGGCTACTTTACAAAAGCTGTTAAACTTTTCATCATCCTTTTCTACAAGAACACAATTGGAGGCTAAATAATATGTCAAAAAAACGTGCACTCATCTCTGTATCCGACAAAACCGGTGTCGTCGATTTTGCAAAAGAACTTGTTGAACTCGGCTTTGAAATCATTTCAACCGGGGGAACGAGCAACGCTTTAATAGAAGCCGGTATCCCTGTAATCGGAATTAGTGACATCACCGGCTTTCCGGAAATTCTTGACGGTCGCGTAAAAACTTTACACCCGGCTATTCATGGCGGATTGCTGGCCAAATTGGACGAAGCGGAACATGTTAACCAAATTGAAGAACATGGGATTTCACCAATCCACCTTGTTTGCGTAAACTTATATCCATTTAAAGAGACCATTTCCAAACCAAATGTTTCGGTTGAAGAAGCAATTGAAAATATTGATATTGGCGGTCCATCGATGTTACGGTCAGCGGCAAAAAACCATCAACATGTAACGGTTGTTGTTGATCCGACCGATTACACTGTTGTCCTTGATGAATTAAAAAAGAACGGTGAAACACAATTTTCAACACGCAGAAGACTTGCTGCAAAAGTATTCCGTCATACAGCCGGATACGATGCCTTGATTGCCGAATATATGACCAATTTAACCGGGGAAGTGTTCCCTGAAAAATTAACAGTTACATACGAATTACAACAATCGTTACGATATGGGGAAAATCCTCATCAACATGCAGCTTTTTATAAAAAACCACTTGGATCCAGTTTTTCCATTGCCAATGCGACACAGTTACACGGGAAAGAACTTTCTTACAATAATATTAATGATGCCGCCAGTGCCTTATCCATTGTTGAAGAATTTAACGATCCGGCTGCGGTTGCCGTAAAACATATGAATCCGTGCGGTGTCGGGATTGGTAAAACGATATTTGACGCTTATGCAAAAGCATTTGAAGCCGATCCGGTTTCCATTTTTGGCGGTATAGTCGCCTTAAACCGGGAAGTCGATGAACAAACGGCCAAGAAACTTCATGAAATTTTCCTGGAAATCATTATTGCTCCTTCATTTAGTAAAGAAGCATTAAACATCTTAACAACGAAAAAGAATATTCGCCTGTTAACCGTACCTTTTACAAAAGAAAATAAAAATGAATTCAGGCTTACATCCATTGAAGGCGGTTTGCTTGTTCAAGATTATGACCGGGCCGGCTTGGACGAGGCTACGATTATGGTCCCAACAAAACGTAAACCAACCGAGGAAGAATGGGAAGCATTAAAACTTGGCTGGAAAGTGGTTAAACATGTGAAGTCGAATGCCATCGTCGTCACTTCTAAAGATTCAACGCTCGGTGTTGGCGCCGGTCAAATGAATCGCGTCGGTGCTGCCAAAATTGCTCTTGACCAGGCAGGAAAGAAAGCACAAGGAGCCGTCTTAGCTTCCGATGCCTTTTTCCCGATGGATGATACAGTAGAAGCAGCCGGTCAAGCAGGGATTACAGCGATTATTCAACCGGGGGGATCGGTGAAGGACGCCGACTCCATCAAAAAGGCGGATGAGTACGGAATCGCGATGGTATTTACCGGTATCCGTCATTTTAAACATTAATCTTTCGTTCCTTTATCATTCTGAATCTGAACCATATTTGGAGGTTGACAAATGAATGTTCTAGTTATTGGCAGAGGCGGTCGTGAACATGCCATTTGCCGAAAAGTCAGTGAAAGTCCCTTGGTTGAACAAGTTTTCGCGGCACCGGGAAATGCCGGGATGAGTGATTGTGCCACATGTATTGAGATTAACGAACATGAACAAGATCAATTAGTCGAGTTTGCCAAACAAAACGATATCGGCTTAACAATCATAGGACCGGAAGTACCGCTTTTAGAAGGGTTGGCGAATCGATTCCGCGCTGAATCACTCTTAGTTTTTGGACCCAACAAAGAAGCAGCAGAAATTGAAGGCAGTAAATCATTTGCCAAATCCTTGATGAAAAAGTACCAAATCCCTACTGCAGAATATGAAGTTTTCACTGAATTTGATCAAGCAAAAGACTATGTTTTGGAAAAAGGAGCGCCTATCGTTATTAAAGCTGACGGTTTAGCCGCCGGAAAAGGGGTTGTCGTTGCTAATACTGTAGAAGAAGCTGTTTCCACACTGGAAGAATTTTTATTACAAAATAAATTTGGTTCCTCTTCCGCAAAAGTCGTCATTGAGGAGTTTTTGGAAGGGGAAGAATTTTCGTTCATGGCCTTTGTCAACGGAACAAATCTCGTCCCTTTGGAAATTGCCCAAGACCATAAACGGGCTTTTGACGGGGATCAAGGACCGAACACCGGCGGAATGGGCGCATATTCACCCGTCCCTTTTATCAGTCAAGACACGATTCATAAAGCTTATGAAACGATTTTAAAGCCGGTTACGGAAGCATTAGTTTTGGAAAATAGAAGTTTTACAGGAATCCTTTATGCCGGATTAATCCATACCGCTTCCGGCCCCAAGGTTATTGAATTCAATGCCCGTTTTGGCGATCCGGAAACCCAAGTCGTTTTGCCGCGAATGGAATCCGATCTTGTGGAAGTAATTTTGCAATTATTAAATGGCGAGACACCAATCATTGAATGGGATGATGAAGCAGTACTCGGTGTTGTGATCGCAGCAAAAGGTTATCCGGAATCCTATCAAAAAGGTTTTGTTCTTCCTGCATGTGAATCCATTGATCAAAATGTCCTCCTCTTCCATGCCGGTACAGTAAAAAATGATAAAGGAGAACTGCTTGCCAACGGAGGCCGTCTCCTGTTGGCAGCGGCTAGAGGAAAAACGTTAGCTGCTGCTCAATCAAATGTATATAAGGAATTGGAAAAACTGAACTGGGAGAATTGCTTTTATCGAAAAGATATCGGCAATCGCGCCATTAACCATTCTGTTGTAAAATAAGAGATCGGGGTGTATAAAGAAGGGCGACCTTTTTTGGCACCCTTTTTTCATGAAACAAAAGAGCTGTCAGGACAATGTCTCAAAATAATAAAACCCAAGAATGCAGGAAAGTGAACATTCTTGGGGAAATTTTCGAGCCTTCTATTCAGCATCGAAAATTGTTATTCAATGATATTTTAATAAATATGAACAAACGGCTCATCCATATCCGGTTCTTTTAAAATTAATGCTTCTTGATTGGTTACTGAATTGACATTTACTTCCGTCGTTGCATATTTCGGAAAGCTCTCAACAATTAAGCTTGCAATATATTGTGAAAAACCGATGACTTCCGTTTTTCCATAAAATTGCATGGTTACATCAATGGATATTTTATTTAATTCATTATTAATATATAGAGCCCTGCCGACAATCCCGTTATAGTTGGAAAAATACTGACCGACATTATTTTTAAACGTATCAAACTGTTGGGCATCGTCACGATGTTTTTCCGTTGCTTCAGTTGAAGGGAAAAGCACATATTCCTCTTCTACCTTATTCCATTCCAATGATGTTCCACTTTCCGCCGTTCCATAAGCAAAGTAGTTTCCGGGGACAATGGATGTTTTATCTTGTTGTTTAAATAACCCGATTGTAATCGGAACAGACTCTAAACCTTTGATCTTTCTTAACTGACCAATCAATTCCTCAGCGATTCGCTTTCCTTCGCTTTCAATGACATTATTGGGGATCTCAACTTTTTTCTCTGCCCCATCCAATTTGTAATAATAGACAGAGTTTAATGCCAACCCAATGGACACACCGCCCAGTTTTACCGTATCACCTTCTGACTTAACTAAATAATCGTGTTCAAGAATATGAGCTAAGTAAATTGGATTTTTTTCTTGGTCAGCTTCATTTTCTAATAATGGATTTAGACCGATGTTTTCATTTTCCTTTAAACCTTTTTCTTGTAATTGTCCACTTGTCATTTTCCTTCTCAGCCAACCGGTGATCGTCTTTTTATTAATATATTGGCCTTCTTGAAAAATATAGGTGTCAGTAGGAAAATTCCGTTGAGATATTCGTAATAATCCTTCTTCAAATTCATCGCTGTCAAAACGATTATTTAAATTGCTGACAACCATCCCGCGTACACTGGAAGGTTTGAATGGCGTCAACGTCCGATAATAAGATTCAGATATTTGATATTTTGGGATAATCGCTTTCTCCTCTGTTTTATTATTTTTTTTAACTACTTCATCCTGATCATTAACATTTGGCAGACAACCGGATAAAACAAAAACGAGAAGGAAGGATAGAATCATGTATTTTCTCATTTTTTGGACACCTCTTTAAAAAAAGACTACTGTTCATTTTCGTTTAATATTTCAAGGAACTGTTCTTCGCTCCATATTTCAATATCGAGACTTTGTGCTTTTTCCAATTTTGATCCGGCATCAGCCCCGGCGATAACAATATCAGTCTTTTTACTGACACTTCCGGTTACAGTTGCCCCTAATTGTTCTAGTTTTTCCTTTGCTTCATTTCTGGACAAATTCGTTAACTTTCCTGTTAAAACAATTGTTTTCCCGGCTACAGGAGATTCTATATCCGCGATATTTTGCGGTCTTTCCCCTTTATAAGTGACATTCACACCTAGGGATTTCAATTCATCAATTAATTCTTTTACTTCCGGAGCCTGAAAATAAGTAACAATCGAATTTGCCATTTTTTCCCCAATATCAGTAATTGCTTGTAATTCTTCTTCTTTTGCATCCATAAGCCGATCGATGTGTTCATATGTTTGTGCTAAAATTTCGGCTGCTTTTGCACCGACATGACGAATGCCAAGACCGAATAATAACCGTTCTAATGAATTTTCTTTTGAGGCTTCAATGGCAGTTAATAAATTTTGAACGGATTTTTCACCCATTCTTTCCAGTTGAATCAATTGGTCTTTGGTTAATTTATAAATATCAGCTACATCTGCGACTAAATTTTCTTGGAACAATTGGGTAATTACTTTTTCACCCAAACCATCGATATTCATGGCATTTCTTGAGACAAAATGAATCAAACCTTCACGAATTTGTGCCGGGCATTTCGGGTTTATGCACCGCAAAGCTACTTCCCCTTCCAAACGGACCAGTTCACTTCCGCAAGCAGGGCAATGAGTTGGCATCGCAAAAGGATTTTCTTTACCGGTTCGTTTTTCAGGAACAGACCGCACGACTTCCGGAATGATGTCACCCGCTTTTTTAACGATAACATAATCACCAATTCGAATATCTTTCTCTTTAATCAAGTCTTCATTATGCAAGGATGCCCGCTGTACCGTTGTTCCGGCAACGCGTACCGGTTCCAGTATTCCTGTTGGCGTCACGACACCGGTCCGACCGACACTGAGATCAATACCAATTAATTTGGTCATTACTTCTTCTGCCGGGAATTTATAAGCAATCGCCCAGCGTGGACTTTTCACCGTCGTTCCAAGCTTTTCCTGCTGGTCATAACGGTCGACTTTGACCACAATCCCGTCAATTTCATAAGGCAAATCAGGTCGCTTTTCTTGCCATTCTTTAATATATTCCAAGACGTCATCAATCGTCGAACAAAGTCTTCTTTCCTGATTTGTTTTTAAACCGAGCCGGTCCAAATAATTTAATCCTTCACTATGTCTTTCAATTAATTCTAAATGATTCTCACCGATGGCATAGAGAAACACATCGAGATTCCTGGAAGCTGCAATTTTCGGATCCAGCTGTCTCAAGGAACCGGCCGCTGCATTCCTTGGATTGGCAAACAAGATTTCTCCGTTTTCTTCCCGCTCCTTATTCAGTTTAGCAAAAGATCTTTTCGGCATAAATACTTCCCCACGAACTTCAATCGTTACTTTCTCGGTTAACTGTAAAGGAATCGAGCGGACGGTTCGTAGATTCACTGTAATATCTTCCCCGACTGTTCCATCACCACGGGTAGAACCTTGGACGAACACACCGTTTTCATATCGAAGGGAAACCGCTAACCCATCAATTTTCAATTCGCAAACATAAGCAGTGTCGCCTACCGTTTGTCTCACTCTGCGGTCAAAATCGCGAAGATCAGCCTCATTAAAAGCATTGGCAAGACTAAGCATCGGGATTCGGTGTCTTACCTTTTGAAAACCTTCCAACACTTCACCGCCTATCCGCTGCGTTGGAGAGTTCGGTGTCTTTAATTGGGGGAATTCCGTTTCCAGAGCAATTAATTCTTGCATTCGTTTATCATATTCACTGTCAGGAACAGATGGCTTATCCAATACGTAATATTCATATCCATATTGGTTCAATAACTTATGCAATTCATCTACCCTTTTTTTGGCATCTTCTAAACGCATAGACAACCCTCACCTTTGTATGTAATTTACTGATTAAGCAAAGCGCGATTTCCTGAAAGAGCTTTTGGGTTTTATTTGTTATTTTAAATGATCCATAAATCTTTTCTATATTTTTTGTGAAAAAATCACATTATTTTTGTTTTTCAATAGGGGCAAATTTGGCTAACAGACGCTTTATGCCGACTGGTATTGGAAAGGCAATATCCAATTCCATATGATCCCCCTCGCCTTTCACACTAACAACCGTACCGACGCCCCATTTTTTATGAATCGCCTTGTCGCCCGCTCTCCAACGAATATCTTCACCGCCTGTGGTTGATTGCGCAGGTCGAAATACCGGACGAACCTGATGCTGATCACGAACGGGAACATTTCGTTTCTGTTCATTTAACCTGTCAATAAATTCATCGGGAATTTCTTCAATGAATCTGGAAGCGGGATTTATATTAGTATGACCGTAAAGCGTTCGGATTTGGGCATTTGTAATATATAATTCTTCCTCTGCCCGGGTAATTCCGACATACATGAGACGTCTTTCTTCTTCCATATCATTTTCTTCCATGAGACTTCGTGAATGTGGAAAAACTCCTTCTTCTAAACCGATTAGGAAAACAACGGGAAATTCAAGTCCCTTTGCTGAGTGCAGTGTCATTAGTACGACAGCATCTTTTACATTTTCTTCTTTATCCAGTTGATCGATATCAGCTACTAAGGCTAAATCAGTTAAAAAAGCAATCAGTGTTTGGTCTTCACTGGATTCCTCAAAATTTTTCGTCACTGACAGAAATTCATCGATGTTTTCGAGGCGGCTTTCTGCTTCTAATGTTTTTTCAGCCTGTAACATTTCCCGATATTCTGTTCGTTTAATGATTTCTTCGGTTAACTCCATCACGGACAAATATTCTTGCATCTGATTCAATCCGGAGAGCATTTGATAAAATTCACGGCAGGCTTTCATAGCTTTTGCCGATAAGCCGATCCGTTCCACTTCTCCTAATGCACGAAACATAGACATCTCGTTTTGAAGGGCATATTGCGCGATGCGATCAAGGGAAGTAGCTCCAATCCCGCGCTTTGGCACGTTAATGATACGAACAAAACTAATATCATCATCCAAGTTTGCAACAAGACGTAAATAAGCGAGTAAATCCTTAATTTCTTTCCGGTCATAGAATTTTGTCCCGCCAACAATCGTATAAGGAATATTCGCCTTCACCAACATTTCTTCCATTGCCCGCGATTGTGCATTTGTCCGATATAGAATGGCAAAATCACTAAACTTTCTTTGTTTCGTTTCAACCAGTTCTTTTATTTTACCGGTGACAAACAATGCTTCTCCTTGTTCTGTGTCAGCTCGATAATATTGGATTTTTTCCCCTTTTTCATTATCTGTCCAAAGATTTTTCGGTTTTCTTTTCACATTATTTGAGATAACATGATTAGCCACTTGTAAAATATTTTTCGTTGACCGATAATTTTGTTCAAGTAGGATCACTTTTGCATTCGGATAGTCCTTTTCAAACGAAAGAATATTGGCAATATCGGCACCTCTCCATCCGTATATCGACTGATCCGAATCACCGACCACACAAAGATTTTGAAATTTCGCTGCCAATAAGTGCACAAGTTGATATTGCGCCTTATTCGTATCTTGATATTCGTCCACATGAATGTATTGAAATTTCCTTTGATAGTACTCTAAAACCTCAGGAACCCGTTTGAATAATTGAATTGTTTTCATGATCAAGTCATCAAAATCGAGGGAATGATTTTTGAGAAGCCGTTTTTCATATTGTTCAAAGACGTCGCTTACGATATTTTCAAAATAATTGCCTGTATATTTTCCATATTGTTTCGCATCAATCAACTCGTTTTTCGCACTGCTGATGGCACTTAAAATGCCCCGCGGGTCAAATTTTTTCGAATCAATATTTTTATCTTTTAAAATTCCCTTTATGACCGATAGCTGATCCGTCGTATCTAAAATGGTAAAATTCCGGTTAATACCAATCCGGTCAATATCTCTTCGTAAAATCCGGACACACATCGAGTGGAAAGTGGAAATCCAAATTTCATCTGCGGCACCGCCAAGAATTCCGTTAATCCGCTCTTTCATTTCCCGAGCCGCTTTATTCGTAAAGGTAATCGCTAATATATTATAAGGATTGACTCCTTTTTCCAATAAAATATAAGCGATTCGGTGCGTTAGTACTCTTGTTTTTCCACTGCCTGCCCCGGCCATAATGAGGAGCGGACCTTCCGTGGTCTTGACCGCCTGTTGCTGCTCCTTATTTAATCCTGCAAGAAGACGATCCTTTAAATATTGCACAACAATCACCCTTTTCAAATCCGAATATTTGTTCTTATTTTACAAGAAATCGTACTGGAATGCAACTTGTATTACAATTCTTTTGCCGCTTTAACGGTTTTCAACGCTTCCTGTAAATTATCATAAATCACATTTCCTACCACAATTACATCTGCATGCGTGATCATTTCCCGGGCACGTTCCGCAGTTGTTATTCCACCGCCATAGAAAAGGACCGATTCTTCCAACTGTTCTTTTACACATTGAACGACTTCCGGATCTCCGTAAGTTCCGCTATACTCCAGATAAAACACGGGTAAGCGCAACATTTTTTCCGCCATTACTGCATACGCTTCAATGTCATCCAAACTCAAATCCGTTTTCGCACCGGTTAATTTCGCTACTTTACTATTTTCATTTAAAATACAATAGCCTTCAACGACCATTTCCTTCCAATCGATGAAATGCCCGTATTCTTTAATAGCCTGATGATGATGTCCGATAATCCAATTCGGATCTTGGCTGTTTAGCACCGTTGGAATAAAGTATAAATCAAATCCGGGGGAAATCGAGTCAATATTGGAAATTTCCAACGCACATGGTACAGGATAACGCCGAACTCTCGCCATTAAGTTAAGAACATTTTCCAGCGTTACCCCGTCCGTGCCACCGATCATAATACAATCCGTACCTGATTCGCAAATTTTCTCTAATGACAGATCATCAATTTCTTTATTCGGATCAAGTTTAAATACATGTCTCCAAGTCCGTAAATCGTACATATGATTTTCCTCCATTATTCGCTCCATTCCAACATTATACCATTCCTTTGCTATATAAAAAATAATGAAATCTTCTTATTAAAACCAAGAAGGAATCAGTGCCATAGAAAAAGGGACTTACAAACCAGTCCCTTTTTCTTCTTCCTGCTCATTATTATTTTGTTTATCAGCCAAGCGATCCAGAACCATCTTATACGCATCGTTTCCGTAATTTAAACAACGCTTGACGCGAGATATCGTTGCAGTGGAAGCACCTGTTTCTTTTTCAATTTCATGGTATTTACTGCCTTCTTGTAAAAGTCTTGCAACTTCTAACCGCTGAGATAAGGATTGGATTTCATTAATGGTGCACAAATCATCGAAAAATCGATAGCATTCCTCTTTGTTTTTCAATGTTAAAATCGCATCGAATAATTGATCCAACGCCTTTCCTCGTAATTTATCTATCTGCACAAATCATGCCTCCTCCTACAAAATAACATTCTTCCTTGCTAATAGAAAAATGGAAGAAATCTATATTTCCCACAAATTTGATAGTAGAACAAATCTGACGCTTCCGGCAAGCCTCCCACCTACCTTCCTCGTTGATTTAAAATTTGGTAGAGGCTTTAAGAGTGGGATAGCAATTACCTAAAACTGAACCATTTTATCTAAATCAGGGACAATATTAATCCATGTTTTACCCGGCACAAGGGGCACTTCTTTTCCATTCAAATAAGGGACAATTCTCCCATCTTCATTTTCCCATTGGATCTCTTGTAATTTCCCTTTTTGTAAAAGAAATGCACGGCCGCCGGAAGTTAAATCAATATCCAGTAACCCGTAGCTGTCAATTGTCCGGTGATTTGTTTCAACAATGAATATATTATTTAAAAGGACCGGATCGCCGGTTTCATTGTCAACGGTTTGGGCGCCGGCAGAAAAACGTTTGTACGTACTTGATGCCGGGTCGTATTCATAACGGACTTCAAATGTTTTTGTAGAATAGGAGATCGTTGCCGAGGACTGCTCCGTTCCTCCCACTTCTTCATCCTCTTTTAAAAATACATACGGTTCCGGTGCCCCAACCATAGAAAAATTTTCTTCCTCTGCACCTTCTTCAATATGGTCGTAAGTTATATAAGAATTATGCGGTGCTTTCCGTTTCGATGATCGCTCAAATAAAGTTCCATCATAAAAAAGTCCGTTTAATGAATCAACATAGCCGCTCTCCAGCATTTTTTGCGCTTTTTCACTCCAACCATGATGAACATAAAGTGCATCTAACCCTTTTGCCACCTCTACATAATAAGGCCTCGCACTCCTAACCGGACCAATCATTTCCGGTTTCTCACTTTGAAACACAGCGAGGAACCGGGTAACTCCACCCTCAGCCAGTATCTCAAAAACAAGATCCGCTTTCGTTAACCCCGATTGCGGGCGGCCTTCCGGATGATTATTGACCATAACCGTGACAGCACGGTTTTCAGGTTTCTTATCAGTTGGTAAGCCCGTTAGCGGGTACGTATATTTACTTTCCTCTTCTTTCGTTTCCGTTTTTTCCAAATCTTTGGTGTCCGTTTGTTTACTTGACGGGACTTCATTTTTGCTGCAACTCATTAATAAAAATAATGCGACAATGAATAGTAACCAATTTACTCGTTTTTTCACTCGGTCTAACCCCTTTAAGTTGTAATTAGTGTATCCCTTTATTATTTTAACGCAATATAGAAGGAAACAAAACTTTTTTTTGCATGACATCATAAACTCCTTTTGGCGTCATACGAATATAAGGTAAATGCGTAGATGTGAAAAAGAGTAGCGTATAAATAGGATCATCAAATTGGTACCCTTTTTCCTTCATTATTTTTTTAAACTCTTTTTCTTTTATAATTAAACGTTCAAAAGAAAGTCGACTGGAGATGCCCGATAAAGGTAAATCCAATTCATAAATGATTTCTCCCTTTTCGACAACAACGATTCCACCGCCAATTTCTTTCATTCTGTTAAACGCTATTAACATGTCTTGTTTATTTTTTCCAATAAGAAGAATATCACCCGTATAAGTAAAAGAAGAGGCTAACCCACCTATACGCGCAAATCCTTTCAATAATGTATTAATCCTTTGCGTTCCTTTCTCATCAACAGTCATAAAAAAGCATTCATCTTGCGGATCGTCAATTTCGTCCCGATCGACATCAATCGATATTGAATATGGTTTTGTAATAACGGAATTTTCCAGTTGGATACCAAATGGCATGGAAAACTGTAAATCTGTCATGGTTAAATCCCAATCAATTTGTAACGGCTGAAAACCAAAATGATCAAGGGAAATATTTTGTTCATTTTCAACCGGTTTGCTATCTCTTTTCACCCAGACTCCCTTTGCTAATACCGATACAGGTGTTGGTTGATCTATTTTTTCAAGAAAATTAATATCTGCTGTGCGACCGGTAGCAATTAACCCGTGTAAGTGATCAAACTGATAATATTTTGCCGGATTATAGGTTGCCATTAAATAAGCGTCGATTGGTGGAACTCCTTTTTCGATAGCGATTTTAATTAAACAGTCTATCACACCTTGTTCATAAAAGGACGGAGGTGAACCATCTGTTGTTAACATAAAATGATCGTAATTTTGGATCCCCATTCGGTTAAGATCATCGAGTAGATTCGGTAAATCCGGACGAATCGATGAGTACCTTAATGTCACCATATAACCTTGAAGCAACCGCCTCATCACTTCTTCCCCGGTCATAGCCTCATGGTCAGAATCAGCTCCAAGAAGTTTCAGTTTGGCTAATGTTTTTTCCGAGGCACCGGGAAAATGTCCTTCCACTTTCTTATTTAACCGCTTCGTTTCTTGAATCCAATGAAGCGTCAGATCATCTCCTGCCAATAATTTCGGCCAACCGGTTAATTCCCCGCCTTGAATAACGAATTCATGATTGATCCAATTTTTTACTAATGCATTGGAAAATATTCGTTCTTCATCGATTAATTCTGATTGACTGTCATACCGTGCCCACCAATATAAGGTTGACGGAACAGTTTGAAGAGCTTCTATAAAAGAAAACGCTTTCTTTTTATTTAATAATAATATAAGCGGTAAGTTATCATTGATTAAAACGCTCGTTCCAAATTTTAATGCATACTGTGCAAAAGATAGGGGATTATATAACTGAAACGGATGAACATGCGGCTCAATATATCCCGGAACAAGAAAATAATGTTTACAATCAACTTGTTCGCATTTACTATCTATAAAATCAGGTTCCCGTTCACCTACATAAACAATTCGATCTTGATAAATCCATATATTGCCTGTCATCCATTGCTTAAGTATTCCATGTAAATAGGTTGCATTAAAGAAAACTTTTGTGGGAGACCTTTTCCCGTCAAGTACTTCTACATGTTCTCTAAGTTCCCGGTTTCTCCATCTATATTTTGATTCAACCATTTTATCCACCTTTTATTCATTGTTTTTACCTTGTATTTTTCTATTCAAAAAAAATTTAAATGTAACCGTATTATATCACGATTTATCAGTTCATGCATTAAAGAAAACATTAACATTTTGTTAACGGAGGAAAATAGAATGAACGTAAAGCAAAATATTGGTATTATGAATGCATTGATTCGAATCACTGTGGGGTTGACGACGCTTTCTTGGGCAACCGCCAAACTTGTAAAAAGACCCTGGAGAAATTCCTATTTGTTCATTGCTTTTCTTGCTGCCATGAAAGTTGGGGAAGGGATTGTTAAATATTGCCCGATGACAGATGTTATTCAAAATCAAATGAATCAAATGAATGGTTCAGATAGCGATTCTAATAAAAACGGAAATGAGTCCCAAAATAAATCGGACTTAAAACAAATGATGGATATGTTTGTCCCGAAACAAAAAGAACAATCATCAAACGGAACAAATAATAATCAGCACCAACAAGGCAGTCACCATCATGAACAGGAAAATAGCCAAAGTTAGCAAATATCCCATCTTTTACATTTTTAAAGAGAACTCGAGTACCCGAGTTCTCTTTAAAAATTTTATAACCCCAAACGTTCAAATATGGTGTCCACATGTTTTAAATGGTAATGGTAATCGAAACAGTCAGCCAACTCTTCTTTTGAAAGGGTGGCCATAATTTTTTCGTTACTTTCAACTAAGGAGCGAAAAGGGACTTGTTGTTCCCACGCCAGCATAGCCAGCGGTTGAACCGTATCATAAGCGGTTTCGCGGACCCAACCTTTTTTAATCAATGAGAGAAGCACCCGTTGCGAGTAGATTAACCCTAATGTCCGGTCCATGTTTCGTTTCATATTTTCCGGGAAGACTGTCAAGTTTTTCACAATATTAGAGAAACGATTCAACATATAATTTAAAGCGATCGTCGCATCCGGCAAGATAATCCGTTCAGCCGAAGAATGAGAAATATCCCGTTCATGCCAAAGGGATACATTTTCGTAAGCCGTAAGCATATATCCGCGAATCACCCTCGCCATTCCGGTCATATTTTCCGAGCCGATTGGATTCCGTTTATGCGGCATAGCGGAAGAACCTTTTTGACCTTTCGCAAAAAATTCTTCAACCTCTCTTACTTCACTTTTTTGTAAGCCTCGGATTTCTGTGGCAAATTTTTCAATGGATGTAGCAATAAGAGCGAGGGTGGCCAAATAATAAGCATGGCGGTCCCGCTGTAAGGTTTGTGTTGAAATTGGCGCAGGAGTAAGGCCAAGTTTTTCACATACATATTTTTCTACAAACGGATCAATATTTGCATATGTACCAACTGCACCGGAAATTTTCCCGAATTCGACACCTTGGGCGGCTTGTTTGAAACGTTCAAGGTTCCGTTTCATTTCTTCATACCAAAGTGCCAACTTCAATCCGAAAGTGGTCGGTTCCGCGTGAACACCGTGGGTCCGTCCCATCATCACAGTATACTTATGTTCCTGTGCCTTATGTTTCAAAATCGCTATGAAGTTTTCAATATCTTTTATCAAAATGGTATTGGCTTGTTTTAATAAATAAGATAGTGCCGTATCAACGACATCTGTTGACGTAAGGCCGTAGTGCACCCATTTCTTTTCCTCACCAAGACTTTCTGAAACAGTTCTTGTAAAAGCAACCACATCATGTCGTGTTTCTTCTTCAATTTCTTTAATCCGATTAACAGAGAATGTCGCTTTTTCACGGATTTTTTGAACATCCTCTTTCGGAATTTCTCCTAATTCCGCCCATGCCTCACATGCTAAAATCTCTACTTCAAGCCAGGCATGAAACTTGTTTTCCTCTGTCCAAATCGCACCCATTTCTGGTCTTGTGTACCGGTCGATCATATTTTACCCTCCACTTTATTTCAAACTTGATTTTTTTCTTATTTTTCCATCATGATCTAGTTTCATCTTAACAAATAGAAAAAAGACAAGTCAAGGTAAATTCGAACGTTAATTAATAAACCGCCTATAAACGTTCGTATTTTAGTTTATTAAAAACTTTTATCTGGCAGCACAAGACCGAAATGGTAATATGATTGCTCGATAAACAAGTAGAACAAATATTTAAGAAGGCCTAAAAACCCCACAGATACTAAATTCTGTGGGGTTAAGAAAAACTATTTTATTTTACAGCATTTTTTACAAGTTCGATTACTTCTTCAACTGTGCTCTTTTGGAGTGCCTCTTGTGCCAATTTTTCCATTTCCGCTTTCGATAATTTGCGGATTAAGGAACGAGCTTTCAAGATAGAAGTCGCACTCATTGAGAATTCATCAAGGCCAAGACCTAATAATAACGGAACAGCTGTTTCATCACCGGCCATCTCACCGCACATGCCTGTCCATTTTCCTTCTTTATGAGATGCATCAATTACCATTTTAACTAAACGTAAAATTGATGGATTGTACGGTTGATACAGATAGGAAACTTGTTCATTCATCCGGTCTGCAGCCATTGTATATTGAATCAAGTCATTTGTCCCAATACTGAAAAAGTCTACTTCTTTGGCAAACTGATCAGCTAACACAGCGGTCGAAGGAATTTCAACCATAATTCCGAGTTCGATATGATCGGCAGTTGGGACGCCTTCCTTTGCTAAGTTATCTTTTTCTTCCAAAAATAACTTTTTCGCTTCCCGGAATTCATTTAATGTGGCAATCATTGGGAACATAACTTTTAATTTTCCGTAGACACTTGCTCGAAGGAGAGCACGTAGTTGAGTACGGAAAATATCTGTCCGATCCAAGCAAAGCCGAATTGCACGGTGTCCCAGAAATGGATTCATTTCTTCCGGCAGCGGTAAGTAGGATAATTTTTTATCCCCGCCGATATCCAATGTCCGAACCACGACCGGTCTGCCTTCCATGCCTTCTAAAACGGCCTTATAAGCTGCAAATTGATCTTCTTCACTTGGCAACTCATCACGGCCCATATATAAAAATTCTGTCCGGAATAAGCCGACACCTTCTGCACCGTTGTGAAGCGCACCTTCTACATCTTTTGGCGTACCGATATTAGCAACTAATTCTACTTGGACACCATCTTTAGAGATAGAAGGCTCATTAACCAATTTTGCCCACTCCGCCAATTGTGCTTCATAATCTGCTTGTTTTTTCTTATATTCCTCAATTAATTCTTCTGTCGGGTTAATATGTACTTCACCGGACAATCCGTCCAAAATCAAGAAATCGCCATTTTGGATATCTTTTGTTGCTGTTTTTGTTCCTACAACTGCAGGAATTTCTAAGGATCTGGCCATGATTGCTGAATGGGAAGTCCGCCCTCCAATATCAGTGGTAAACCCTTTAACAAACTTCCGATTTAACTGTGCGGTATCAGATGGAGTTAAATCTTCGGCTACGATAATCACTTCTTCTGAAATCATACTTGGATTAGGAATGGTTACATTCAATAAGCCGGCTAAAACTCTTTTACGGACATCACGAATATCTGCCGCCCGTTCCCGCATATATTCATTATCCATTTGTTCAAAAATGCCGATAAACATATCGGTCGTTTCCTGTAAAGCAGCTTCGGCATTCATCTTTTCATTTTTTATTTTATCCTCAATAGGTGCAACAATTTCCGGGTCATTCAAAATTAACAAATGAGCTTCAAAAATCTCTGCCTTGTCCGGACCTAAAGCTTCCCGGGCATGATCACGAATTGCTTCAAGCTGGGATTTAGCTATTCTTAAGCTGTCACGAAATCTGGAAATTTCTTTTTCACTGTCTTCAACGGTCGTTTTTTGAAAGGATAAATCCGGTTCCACAAGACGATATGCCTTACCGATGGCAATACCACTTGAGGCGGCAATTCCTGTAATCCATGTACTCATTACTCAGCCAACCCTTCTTTTTTCATTAATTCATCGATTGCGTTCATCGCTTCATTTTCATCGGTACCGTTAGCTTTAATTTTTATTACAGCATTTTTTCCAATACCAAGGGACATGATTCCCATAATTGATTTTAAGTTTACTGTTTTTCCGTTATATTCGAGTTCTATATTGGAATTAAATTTCCCTGCTTCACGGACGATTAATGTAGCCGGTCTTGCATGAATACCAGTTTCCTCAATAATTTTATAAGTTTTTTCTGCCATTGTAAACACTCCTCAATTTTAATTAGATTTTCCATGATAAAAAAGGTATTAACGGTAATATAGTTCAGATTATTCAATATGTTGAACACCTGAAAAGTTCATTTTCTAAAACTTGCACGCCCAATATAAAACTTGTCCTGTCCTAACTATCGTTCATGCAAATCTCGCGTAAAATTGGATACTACTTATTATTTTACTCTTTATCTTTTTCTATGTTAACAAATTAACAAGTTTATTTTCAACATCATTTTTCCCTTGGATGCCGTTTGTTTACCTAATTGATATAATTCCTTTTTCTTCTAATTGGACAGAACCCATTTTTTCTATGACAACTTTTTCATCAACATCTAAATTCGTGAAAACAATTGGTGTGATAATAGAAGGAACTCGTTCTTTAATGAAATCTAAATCTGCACGTAATAATGGTTGTCCGGCTTTCACTTGTTCACCTTCATTTACCAGTACTTCAAAACCTTCACCATTTAGGTTGAATGTATCTATACCAAAGTGAATGAACATTTCACGTCCGCTTATTGTTTGGAAGGAAAGGGCATGTTTTGTCGGTAATACATTTATAACTGTACCGTCTGCCGGAGCAACAACTAGTCCTTCTTCCGGTTCGATAGCAAAACCATCACCCATCAATTTAGCGGAGAATACGTAATCCGGTACTTCTGTGATTGGTTTTAAAGTACCTTTTATTGGTGCAATAAATGCCACATTTGTATACATATCATTTTCTTGTACTTCCGGGTGTATTTCCTCCATTTGTTGTATATACCCCTGTTGCTTAACCGTTTTTACAGCATGAGGTTTTTTCCCGTTCAAGATATTCTGCATTTGACTCTTTAAGGTGTCTGATTTAGGGCCAAAAATTGCTTGAATATTATTTCCTACCTCGAGGAAACCGGACGCACCTAATTTTTTCAACTTTTCTTTATCAACATTTTTCATATCCTTTACTTGAAAACGCAAGCGAGTAATACACGCATCCAAGTGAATGATATTTTCCTGTCCACCCATTGCCTCAATAACTTGAAATGGAAGTTCTCCTTTGTTTGTTTCCTCTGTACGATCTTCTTCCTCGACAGTTTCAATCTCTTCACGACCCGGTGTTTTTAAATCCCATTTCAATATAAAAAAGCGGAAAAAAAAGTAGTAAAGAACTGCAAATACGAAGCCGACGATAATCGTGAGCCACCACGGTTCTCTTCCAGGTAATATACCGAATAGGAAAAAGTCAATGGCACCACCTGAGAATGTATAACCGATATTCACATCCAACCATGTCATGATAACGAAGGAGAAACCATCTAACAATGCGTGGATAAGAAATAATACCGGTGATAGAAACAAGAATGTGAATTCAATGGGTTCTGTAATCCCAGTTAAGAATGAAGTTAGTGCAGCACTAACAAGCAAACCTGCCACCATTTTTTTCTTTTCCGGTTTTGCCGTATGGTACATGGCAAGTGCTGCAGCCGGTAAGCCAAACATCATAATCGGGAACTCCCCTGCCATGAAGTGACCGGCTGTTAGTTCAACTCCATCACGCAACTGAGCAAAGAAGATAGTCATATCTCCACGAACAACATCACCGGCAGCCGTCGTATAAGAGCCAAATTCATACCAGAATGGCGCGTGATAGATATGATGTAATCCAAATGGTATAAGTAATCTCTTAATAAAGCCAAACATAAATACTGCAATATAAGGACCTTCATCAATTAACCATATGGAAGCGGAATTCAGGGCACTTTGAATCGGCGGCCATACGACCAATAGAATTAATCCGGCAATCAGTGAAAACGCCGCAGTTACAATTGGTACAAAGCGTTTTCCGGCAAAGAAACCGAGGAATGTTGGCATGTTGATATCATGGTACTTATTGTAACAATAGGCCGCAACGAGACCAACAATAATACCACCAAATACACCGGTTTGTAAGGTAGGAATCCCTAATACAGATGCAGTGCCTGGATTCGTTCCGATATTCTCAGCTGTTAAACCGATCCAAGAACCCATTACCTGGTTCATAACCAGATAACCAACTATCGCTGCCAGTGCCGCTACACCGTCTCCTGCCAAACCAATGGCAACCCCTGCAGCAAATAATAAGGCAAGGTTGGAGAAAATAATATTTCCTGCATCTTCCATTACACTACCGATAAGCTGAATCCAATCAGCCTGTAAAAACGGGAGAACGTCGATCATATTCTCTTGACCAATTGCATTACCGATACCCAGAAGTAACCCGGCAGCCGGCAATAGTGCAACAGGAAGCATAAGTGCTTTACCGGCTTTCTGTAAAACACCAAAAAGTTTTTTCAACACAGGTGCGTTCACTTCCTATAAAAAATGTAAAAGAGGATGGTGAAAAAGTCCGGGAACAGTTTTTTCGAATTTATCGATCAACTTGCTGCTCACTTTTTATGTACTTGAAGCAAACGCTCTGAATTTTAGAGAATACGTTTCCGCAAACTTTTTGTTCTCCTCTTAGAACACACACGAAAATTTAAAGGCATGGGAAAAAGGATAAGTTACACAAAGCACCATTATTTACGTATTTTGTGTATCTCATCTTCTTTTTACTCATGCCTGATCGAATCAGTAACACGTAAAATATGGACTCTTCTTTTTAGTTAGTCAAAATTTTACTATAAATTCTTTGCAAATGCATGGTTAGATAGACAGCCTCTGCATTTCCAACCGGTTTCTTTAAAGCATTTTGCATAATTTTAATTAGCTTCCATGAGAGATTATAACAAAAAGGGTATTCATGTTGCAATGTGTACGTTAATTTTGAAATTTCCCCCAATTCATCCCCCTCGTGTACCCTGTCAATGGTAAATCGCAAATGTCTAATAAGACGGATATAGTCGATTGAATGTTTATCAATTTTTGCTTGGAAAGCTTCTTCGATCACATTGACCAATTGGCTAATCAGTTGGGAATCTTTATTGATTTCCAGTACATTTTTATGCATGATGGCGCTATGAATATGAAGAGTAATAAAACCGATTTCGTCCACGGGCAATTGAATTTTCACCGCTTCATTGACAATTTTTACAACTTCCGAAGCAATTTTAAACTCCATCGGATAAATGGATTTTGTTTCAAATAAAAACGGATTTTTGATTGAAATCCCTTTCATCGTCCGGTAAATAGAGAACATTAAATGGTCTGTTAAGGCAACTTGTGTGTGTTCATCCAAGCTGGTGTGGGTTTGGTTTTTTATATAGTTTAAGGCGTCAATGATTGCATCGAACGTTTTTGCTTCCATTTGCGGTAATAAGCTTTTATACTGCTCCTGTTTCTCTTTATCTTTTAAAACAAAGATTTTTTCAGCAAATTCTTCACTCAGTTGATCCCCTCGTTTCTTATTAAAACCAATTCCCTTGCCGATTAGGACAACCTCTTTAAATTCCTCATTTTCCGCAATCAAAACATTATTGTTTAATATTTTTTTGACAATGAACAACGCCATAGCATTACTCCATTCTAAAAATGAATCTTATTTATTAATTATGACGTACCCTATAGACGATGGTCAACAATTTCATACAATGTACAAAAAATTATATATTGGAAATTATAATGTTCTACGCTCACACAACTATTGAATAGTAAAATGGCCCGGGCAAATATCCCGAGCCAATCTATTATTCTTTTCAACTCAAAAAAGTAAAATAAAGGATGAAAATAACCGCTAATATATACATAATCGGGTGAATTTCTTTGGCCCGACCTTTAACAAGCATCGTTATCGGATAGAAAATAAACCCGACTGCAATTCCGGTTGCAATACTGTATGTTAATGGCATCATTAACACCGTGAAAAATGCAGGGATGGCAATTTCAATTTGATCCCATTCAACAAATTTTAAATTGGATGCCATTAATACCCCGACAATGATCAAAGCTGGTGCAGTCACTTGAGAAGTAACAATTTCCAATAATGGTGAAAATACTAATGCTAACAGGAAAAATACCGCAGTGACAACCGCTGTTAATCCGGATTTTCCTCCTACAGCCACACCTGCTGTTGATTCAACATAAGAAGTCGTACTTGATGTACCTAAAATTGCACCAAATACAGTCCCGGATGAGTCAGCAGTCAATGCACGTCCTGCCCGGGGTAATTTCCCGTTTTCCATGATTCCTGCCTGTGTTGCAACAGCCATTAATGTACCTGCAGTATCAAAGAAATCAACAAACATGAAAGTTAAAATAACTACAAGCATTTGTATAGAAAAAATATCTTGCAAATGGAAAAGGGCTTGACCAAATGCCGGTTCTAAACTTGGCACCGGTCCGATTATATCATTAAGTCCTGTCGGGTGGGGAACAAGTCCGAAAATCATCCCGACAATAGAAGTAATAATCATTCCATAGAAAATACCTGCTTTAATACCTATTGTCAATAAAATAGAAGAAATAAGAAGTCCGAAAATAGCAAGCAATACAGTTGGAGATGTCAAATCGCCAATCCCAACCAATGTAGCATCATTATTAACAACAAATCCCGCATTAATCAATCCGACAAAAGCAATAAATAAACCAATCCCGGCGCTAACCGCATATTTTAAACTTTCAGGAATGGCATTGATAATCATTTCACGAATTCCGGTCATTGTTAATATAACAAGAACAACACCTGAAACAAGAACTCCCGACAACGCTGTTTCCCAAGGAATTCCATAGCCTAAAACAACCGTATAAGCAAAAAACGCATTCAACCCCATACCCGGAGCTAGTGCGACCGGATATTTTGCCACGATTCCCATAACGAAAGAACCGATTGCTGCAGCCAAAGCCGTTGCTGTAAAAAGGGCACCTTGGTCCATTCCCGTTGCCGACAGAGTATGCGGATTGACGAACAATATATAAGCCATCGCTAAAAAGGTAGTTAAGCCGGCAATAAACTCTGTCCTAAAATTTGTTCCCAATTTATCAAACTCAAAATAATTTTTCATACTCCCCTTACCTTTCTTTTGTTAGTTTTCTGATTATTCACACAAAAACTCAAATAAATAAAGCTCGCGAGCGATACTCGGAGCTTGACAAAAGGTAAGAAATCATCGTAATACGATAAATCCACACCGGTTCGTTTCATAAAAAATAGTTTCATAGCATGTTGAGACAAAAATACTATTAGAAGAATTTTTCGATACGGATGTGCGTGATTCATTCATGCTCACATGATGTGAATCTTTTCCATTCACAGTGATATGTTTTTAGAACATGAATGTTTTATTCGTATTCTCCAATCCATGATTCATACCTCGTAGTCAAGCTATTTGTGGTAGCTCGGTAGAAACTCTCGGGCCATATTCCCGAAATTATACGAGTATTTGTTATTAGTTTTTACAAATTTATATTATCAGTATTCAATGAAACTGTCAACGTAAAATACGAATATTTATTAATATAATTATATTTTTGTTCGTGTTATACTGGTTCCACCAAAATTCATGATAGGCCTGTGGTTCTCCCATTTAAATATGATAATATAATAAAAATGTTATGATTTTTTATAGAAGAAAGGTGGAGTGACAACATGTTTTCATTTATAGTCGTTGTGTTTCTTTTATTTTTAGTCCCGGGTCCTGCAGTGATTATTACAATTTCTCAAACGATTAAAAGTGGGAGAACAAACGGTATTTTGACTGATTTAGCCTTCAAACTCAAGAATAGATGGCGATATGAATTATACGTTTCACGAAACTTAACCTACTTTATCCCTATAAAAATATAGAATGAAAGAAGTCAAAGGAATCGCAAATATTAATTGTTAATAATTTTTGTATTTGAAATATATAATACGAGGAGTGTTGAAAATGATAAAACAGGAAGAACTGCTTGCCCGTCAACTGCAGCTACAAACTGAAGCAGATACAATTTTTGAAGAAATGCACCTTAAGCAATGCTGACAAAAGCCGGTACACCTGTAAAAGTAGGGAGTGCGGCTCTAGATTTAATGGCTTGGAGAGACCTCGATATTACTGTTGTTTGTTCGAAGTTAAATATCGCTACAATTTCCGGAATAGCTTCACAATTGGTGTCCTGTCCTCAAGTCCGTGATTTGAATTTCATCAATGATACAGGCAATTGGAATACAGATCCAACCTATCCTGACGGTTATTTTCTAGGTATCACTCACGAATCCAACACCGGTAACAAATGGGAGCTGGATATTTGGTTTGTGGATGGGCCTAAAAAACAGCCTGATTTACGGCATATTCGCACGAAGCCTGATCAACTAACTCCAGCAGCGATTGTCTCCATTCTAAGCATGAAAACCGTTTGGTCCACACGACCCGAATATGGGAAGCAAGTAACAAGCTTATGTAAAACTGATATAATGGAACAAATCGAAATATTCAGAGGTGCTATATGAACAATATCCCGATTAAAAATAGATTAATAGAATTACTTGTTGACTATTTAATAATCATTGTGTATTTGGTTCTGTTATTAATTGTCAACTTGGGGATCATCCTTTTTATTTTTAAGGGGATGCCAAAATATACTGAAATGCAAGCGCAACTAATCGCAACGTTTACATCTGTGATACCAATTATCCTGATATTTTCATACTTGGATTATTTTAAAAATGGGTCTATTGGGAAAAGGGTATCCGGATTGAAATTGATATCCATCAATGTGGTTTTTCAGAACATATAGAAAGAATTATGAAAACACATAAACAGATTGAGCCATCTGCCCATGTGTTTTTTTGTTTGCCGAAAATGTTATTCAAAAAACTTTTACTAAAAATGCAACAAACAGCACTTTCGTGTAGGGACTTAGTAAATATAAAGGTTTCCAGCTCTCCTATAATTTTTCCACTCCATCGTATTATTACTATTACTTTGCTCAAAATCCTGTTTTTAACTTAATATCAATTAATTTGAATATCTGTTATGTCATCATTCAACTAAATGCTCCGATAAATGAATCGTTATTCTGCTAAAGCGCTCTATTCTGGAATACTGAAGTTTACTCGTTAATTAGTATATGATTAATTCATTTTAGAAATCAGCTACAAATATAAAAATTACAACAACTTAATGCTTAATTCTATTTATAAATTAAAATCAATCAAGAGGATAGTAATGAGGACCAGTCTATTTAACATTTAATTCATGTATGTTTATCAAAAGACCTTAAAAATACACACCAAGTATAAAATGGCGTATTTTTAAGGGTCTTTTGATTGTGGAACTTATTCAAGTAAAGCACCCGTTACTTGAAGTATCTTTCAATTTATTTACCTACTAAAACAAAAACATTTTCATCCGGGGCTTTCATTACCGCAACGTGTCCACCTAAAGAGTTAGCAAATGGAGTGCGAATCCACTGAACTTCAGAATTATTCTTTAATGTTTCATAAAATGCTATAACATCTTCAACAACAATCTCGGTTTCAGCAAAATTTAAATTAGGATTATTTTTTAATACTAACTCTGAATTACCATCAGGAAATCTCATTCCAACAAGAGTCCATTGTTTCTCTTCGTCTTGATAAGTTTCCCACGCCTTGGTTAGACCTAACGATCGATAGAAATTCACTGACTTTTCAATGTCCTCCGTAAAAACTGCAAGACATTCTATTTTTTTCCACATAAAATATTACCCCATTTCAATTCATAAACTACACTTTTTAAAAAAACATCTTTATTCCCGTGCAACTAAAGCCTAAATTAAACAACAGAGATTCAAATTTCCATCTCATACTTGTTTGCCTCTTCTTTACCAAACATATCAGTTTTTACTATATTCTATTTCAAACAACTCCTTTTGCTATAAATTTATTTAATAGGAATTAAAAACTCACAGATTTTGTCTTCACCTTCCTCTTCTTTATATCGTTCTATTATCGGTTCTTCACAGATATTTAAATCATTTTCTCTTATATATTCGGGCAATTCCTTCCAAAACTGCTGAACTGCTTCTGTAGTATGTCTGACCGTAAAAACTGCATATTTTCCGCCCCTAAAATATCCAGTCTTAACCTTGTTGTCTTGGGAGAAATCTTCATCAGTAATTAAAACTAGATCATATCTGCACTTTTCAGGTGGTATTATTTCTGGATTATCTTGAGCAATACCATAAATCCCGTTTTCTAATAAAGTTTTTGTTAAATCATTTTGGGCAATCCAACTCTTAAAATCTTTCATCATATCAAAATTTTTACGGCTACCATACGCACCAGTGTTTCTCATATAAACCATTTTATTTTCATTTAAAATTTCAATCTTATAGTTCATTATTTCCTCCTAAAAATATATTGGAGACTGGCCAGTAGCTCCTCACAAATAACGATAACATGCTTTAAAATGGAATTCATCAACATTTTTAAAAAAGTGAGCATAAACAAAGTATGTACGCTTTGTTTGTTGGCACATAAAATTGGCTTGTTAACCCCTACCGCACTACCGTTTGATAGCCATTGCTTTTTACAAATATTTTTCCTCTGCATAGATTACCGTTAGTCATCTGTCAGATCCTTATTCTTTTTGTAAGAACGCTTTAGTGAAATGTAGTCAAATAAAAAATCGTGAAAAGTATCGGCAATGCAATCAAGTCTAATCCCTCTTCCCAATTACTCGGAATTCCTTTAACGATTAGAAATATAATAAAAAGGTCACGCCTGCTAACAAAGAATGATTAACAACCATTCGTCTTCTTTTAATATAGTCCTGCTTATCCGATACTTCCGTATGTTCTATTCCTGAGAAAATATAGCGGATATAAGAATATCCCATCATAAGGAATGGTCCTTTCAATAATATAAATTGAATATCTATATAATTTTATTACAATGTTTATTTTTCGCCTTAGAAAGCAACAAAGTTTACGAAAACAGCCTATTTTTAACATAAAAACGCCCTTTGGACAACGCATAATCCAGAGGGGTAAAATTTCCCATATTTTTTATAAACACCGCAACTTTTTTCAAACGTCTTAACTTTATTTCAAAGTCACAGTTATCCTACATTCTTTGGATTTTCCACGTAAAGAGCTATAATATATCCGCATTCATTGCAATACTCTGCTGAAATAGGTGAAGACTTTCCTCTTATATTTTCAGGAAACATCTGAACCTGTCCGAAAGAAGCGCCCATTACACCTTTTTTAATATCTTCGCTCTTACACTTTGGACAAATTGGTTTTGCCATTTGTACACCTTCCTTTTGAATGATTTTCTTCTACAAAACGACTCGATTGTTGGATTATCTTGCTCTCACTCATTAAATTAATTGTATCAAACTTTGTTCCAAATGATTAATCTTTATTATAAAATATAAAATTTATTTCAAAGCCACAATAAATGCTGAAAAATTCCCTGCCAAATTTTATTTTTGGCAGGGAACTATCTTTTTTAAATCATTTTATCCATATTAGATTAGGAAAAGCCATTATAAATAGGTGTTCCCTCTTCAAATCAAGTTAGCCTTTTATTCCCACTCAATCGTTGCCGGTGGTTTGCTTGTGATGTCATAGACAACCCGATTTACATGAGGAACTTCATTAACGATTCGCGTTGAAATTTTTTCCAGTACTTCCCACGGAATCCGCGCCCAATCTGAAGTCATACCGTCAATCGATGTGACTGCACGAATGCCAATCGTGTAATCATAGGTTCTAGCATCCCCCATGACACCGACACTGCGAATATTGGGTAGGACGGTAAAATATTGCCATATATCGCGATCCAAGCCAGCCTTCTTAATTTCATCCCGTAAAATCCAATCTGATTCCCGGACAATCTCCAATTTTTCTTCGGTTACTTCACCCAAGACCCGAATCCCCAGACCCGGACCCGGGAATGGTTGGCGCCATACAATTTCATCCGGAATTCCAAGAGCAGTTCCGAGGGCACGAACTTCATCTTTAAATAACGTGTTTAACGGTTCGATTAATTTAAAATTCATATCTTCCGGAAGACCGCCGACATTATGGTGGGATTTAATTGTTTGTGCAGTAGCCGTTCCGCTTTCAATAATATCCGTATACAATGTCCCTTGAGCTAAAAATTCAATACCTTGTAATTTATGAGCCTCGTCATCAAAAACATAAATAAATTCATTGCCGATAATTTTCCGCTTTTGTTCCGGATCACTGACACCTCTCAGTTTATCCAGGAAGCGTTTTTGGGCATCAACTTTGATTACATGCATATGGAATTTATCGCCGAATGTTTCCATAACACTTTCGGCTTCTCCTTTCCGAAGTAACCCATGATCAACAAAGATACATGTTAACTGGTCGCCGATTGCTTTATGGATTAAAACCGCAACAACGGAAGAGTCAACTCCGCCGCTTAATGCACAAAGAACTTTTTTATCGCCAACGGTTTCACGAATTTTTTCGATTTCCATTTCGATAAATTGATCCATCGACCAATTTGCTTCACTGCCACAAATACCGAATACAAAATTCTTTAGCAAGTCATTACCGTAAACCGAATGGCGAACTTCAGGATGGAATTGAACGCCATAAAGTTTTTTTTCTTCATTACTCATCGCAGCAATTGGGCAGGATGAACTTTCTGCGTCAACAGTGAATCCACTTGGTACTTCTTTCACCAGATCACCATGACTCATCCACACAACTTGTTGTTCGGGCAAATTTTGAAACAAAACTTTATTCGTACTTACTTGAATTTCCGCTTTCCCGTACTCACGGGTTTCAGCCTTTTCCACTTTCCCGCCAAAATGTTTGGCCATTAACTGCATTCCGTAACAAATCCCTAAAACGGGGACTCCCAGCTCAAAAATCTTTTCATCACAAGTGAAAGCCGACTCATCATACACACTATTCGGACCACCGGAGAAAATGATGCCTTTTACATTCATCTTCTTTATTTCCTCAGCCGTTATTGTATGTGGATGCAGTTCACTATACACGCCAAATTCTCGGATTCTCCTTGTAATTAATTGATTATATTGACTGCCAAAATCCAAGACAATAATCATTTCCCGCTCATTTGTTGTATTAACCAATCTGTCCACCTCTTCAATCTATTGTTTATATCAGTATACCCGTTCCAATGAATATATCCATCATCACATCCAGCGTGAAATTGCACAAATCCTCTACGGCTTCGATATAAAAGGAAATAAACATATAAGAAAAGCGCAGAGCGCCCGCTTAGCGACGTACAAACTGGAGCGCCCCGCAATGAGATAAAGGAAACACGGCGAGTGACGAGCCGATGTTGACTTATCGTAGTGAAGCTGCTACTTGAGCGAACTTCATGAGTAATCTTCCTTGATGTACTTCATGAAGCTTTGCGACGAGCTGAACATCCGCTTCCTCGAATAGGCTATGGCGCAGGAGCACATTAAAGGGGAGCTAGTTTCTCAGTCGCTGGCGCTCGGAGCTAGACAATAAAACTAATTCCAAGTTATTTACTTGTATTTTTATACTTTCTTATCTTTTAAGAAAAACTAGACCCTACCAGTAAAGGCAGTTTCTAGTTTTCGTTCAAGTTATTTTTTGAAGGGATTAATTACCGATTCAAAAGAACAAATTAGAAAACTGCCTTCATAGTCAAACTATTTTCGGTAGTTTGGTAGAGACTCTCGAACCATATTATCGAGGATATATGAAGGAATGGAATTTATCAAGTTTTACTGAACGTCATTATTGTAAAGTGTATTCAACATAAGGTCAAGTAAGTTTTTTCTCTGCCGCAAGCTTCATTAACTCCTCCCAAATTGGTTTACAAGAGCCCCAGCCGGTATCAACCTGCTCATTCCGGTATAAATAGCGTTCATATTGTTCCGTTAACCGGCTCATAAAATCATTGTTAAAAAATTCATCGACCCTCTTTGCAAATTGGTTTAATGTCTCATCCTCTTCTTTTATGACTCCTGATTTTTCCAGTCTCTTTAAAAGTGCCAAATACGCCGGCATAAAAGACTTTGCATCATTTTTATTTCGATACTGAAAAATTACCCAATAAGGCAGCCAACGTCGACGTAAAATATAACTAAGCAAAACAAAAATACCAGCCAAAATTCCACCGATTACCCACCAAATTTTTACCGTTTTCCAATCATTATTTATTATAAATGGTTTTGTTTCTTTATCACTATTTGGCTCTGATTGTTCTTCTATTTGTTGTTCTGTTTGTTGTTTTCTTTGTTGATTTGGTTCCTCTGGCTGGACATTAGGTTCTGATTCTCGTTCCTGTTGCAGAGCATTTTCTGTACTTACGGTTTCGGTTTCTTCAATAAAATCAACCGCGTTTGTAAACCCATTTGTCGGCTCAAATGGAACCCAGCCAATACCGGAAAAATATACCTCTACCCATGAATGGGCGTTATTATTTGTAATTTTATATGTTGTCAACTCACCCTCAGAGCCAATAACTGTACCCCCAGTATAACCTTTCACCCATCTGGAGGGGATCCCGACAGAACGGAGCAGGACCGCCATTGATGTTGAAAAGTTATCACAATAGCCGATCATCGTTTCAAATAAAAACTGGTCAACGTAATCCTCTTCTTTGCCGGGAATTGGGATATTCTCCGTTTTATAGGTAAACCGGGAACTTTGTAAATACTCCTCGATTGCTTTTACTTTGTCATACTGATTACTTTCATTTTCAGTTAACTGAATGGCAAGTTCTTTAACCCTAGCCGGTAAATTCTCAGGCAATTGCGTATACCGGGTATAAAAATCCGGCATGTCCTTCCTCAAATTTTCAGATGCGGTTACATTTTTTAAATCTTCTATAATAAAAGCAGGACGCTGATATTGCACCGTGTAGGATGATAATTGGTTATCGGGTGGAATTTGAATCTTCTCATTGGCTTCATTATAATGATAAAAGTTTTGCTTATGAAATTTGAGTCTATTTACCCCTTGTGGATAGATGACATGATCTCGTCTTTCCATAAAGACAACTTCCAATTCTGATGTTTCACCAAGATATTCCGGTTCAACCGAGTAAATAGGCAGTTCCTCTGAATCTTTTATTTGCTGAAAATTATCTTTTTCAGAAACAACCCACCCTTTTCCTGAATAAAAATCTTTCGTTTCCACCCGCCAATACTGTTTCTCCGGGGACTTAACCGTAAAAACCGGTGTATCATCTTTGATAAACCCGCCCCCAAGTTGGGTATCGTCTTCATCATAACCAATTTTATGAAGTTTTCCCTTTGCATTCAGCATATTTCCATCTTCCTGATTGGCAAACGTAACAACATAAGGCATCGGATCCGGCCAAATCGGACCAGGCTTTGGAATAACTATTCCAACACCTGCACATACAAGGATTATGACAACTAACGGGATAGGCCATCTTTTTATTAACGCAAAGGAAACAGTGAGCCTTTCCTGCTCCACCAATTTTGAAAAATGTGCCAATCCCGTTGCCGCCAAGCCGATAATAAAAGTGCGAATCACCGCATAATCTGCTTGAAACGGAAAAAATGTATCAAGAATAGCCAAGTAAATAATCGTGATCAAAACAAAGAAAAAAATACCTTTTCGCTTCTTCACCCAAAATGTATATAGAAAGACAATACAATCCAGTGTGACGAACAGTAGAAATGTTCGAAATGAATTCGTCAGTCCGAGCCAATCCATCCTGAAAACATGACCGATATTTAAAGCAAAATCTTTTATAATTGTATCCAACTTTAAGAGTGTGATAAGCGGCTCTTGGTAATATAAGTGGTTAATTACCAATATCATGTAGCAACCATTAATAATTATTCTTAAAATCCAATGAACACCAAGAAAACTTAATACAAAGCAAATAACCAGAAAACCAAGAAATACCTGTAAATTTTTTATTTCGGTTATCTGTTGTAAAGGACGGAGCCATTCCCAAATAAGGATAAATCCGATCACATATAAAATAAACGTCTGTAGACCTTTTTGCTTTCTAATCGTAATCACCTCTCAAAAGCCTTGGTAAAATCACTTTCACGCACTACTTTTGCATTCAAGCCCTTACCCTTGGCATACTCCAATAAAGCGGCCTCTTCAGGCTTAACTTTTTCAAGCCGGGATTTTATCAAAAAAATACCAATTTCATTATTTCGAGTATAAAGGTCAGTTATTTTTTCTATAACTTCTTTTCTTAGTTGACAGACAAGGAAGATCATCGTTTGACCGGGTTTTTTCAAAAATATCTCTGTTTCTAAAATTCTATGAAAGTCATAGTTTAAATCATCGTTCACAGTTGCTAAATGATAATTCAATGTTCGGAGTTGTGCTTCTCTTCCCTGAACAGGGAAATATTGTCTTTCCGCTCCATATGAAAGAAGACCGATGTTAGCCCCTACTTTTACAGCGGATCGAACAATTGAAGCAGTAAATTTTACAGCTAACTCAAAACTTGGACTGGGTGTGCGATCTAAAATAAGTAATACATCTTGGCTTTGTCGCTGTTCAAATTCCTTTGTCATTATTTCATTTTTTCTTGCAGTCTGTTTCCAGTGAATCCAGGAAAACCTATCGCCGGATTGATAGGTACGTGTACTTATCGCCATTGTGGAGTCTCTTTGGGCTAAATCCTTTGCTGCAGTCATTCCCGATTCAAATAAGGTTTTGAAAGGATCATATTTCATTTCAATATACGCCGGATATACGATGATTTTTTCCAATTGCTCTACAACTACCTCTTTCCGGGTCAAGCCCAACAGATCACCCATTTGGATTCGTATCTTGTGAAAGGTGTACTCCCCACGTGGCAATAAATTGTGGTGGTAAGTAAACGTTCGTTCTTTTGAAAATAACGGAAATAATACTGTTGTTCCTGAAAACGGACGACTCCCTGAACGTTCAGAAACTTCATCTTTAATAAATAGATAGACGAGAGGAATACGATAGGGCAAGGTTATATGAATTTTTACCGATACCATTTCACCATTAACGTACTCCGTTTTATCAAGCACCCTCTTAATATCAATTCGTGTTATTGGATAAAAGTTTAGTAGGATGGAGTAAAAGGCAATAGGCGGAAAACTTCCAAATAAAAACCAGCTGACAAATCCCCCTTGAAACATGGCAAAACTAAAGCTTGCTGCTACAAGTCCAATCAGCCCGATGAACTTCAAAACGGAATTGGTTCTTTTCATCAGATGCATCATTTCACAACCTTTTGGATGGGAACTTTTGTATCCGATAAAATCGAGGAGATAACTTCTTCCGCATTCACACCATCGTATCTGGCTTGTGACTGCAAAATCATCCGGTGTGAGAAAACAAAAGGTACTAAAAATTGGATATCATCAGGCAGCACAAAATCCCGTCCTTGTATATAGGCATAGCTTTTTGAGGCTTGCATTAATGCAATCGAGCCGCGGGGACTGACACCTAAATAGATTTGCGGATGATTTCTTGTCCTTGTCACAATGGAAATAATATATTGTTTAATCGTATCATCAACAAATACGCCTTTCACCTCTTTTTGCATAGATAGCAGCTCGTCCAAAGTAATGACAGGGGTTAATTCCTGAATCGGCAACTCCTCTTGAACACGACTCAAGACTTCCATTTCCTCAGCAAAACTTGGATAACCCATGTGGATTTTTAATAAAAAGCGGTCGAGTTGGGCTTCCGGTAATGGATAGGTCCCTTCATATTCAATCGGATTTTGCGTGGCCATAACTAAAAACGGTCTTGGCAGAGGAAATGTATGGCCATCAATGGTCACGCTCTTTTCCTCCATCCCTTCCAACAAGGCTGATTGCGTTTTCGGGCTTGTCCGATTAATTTCATCGGCTAAAATAATATTGCCCATAATGGGACCCGGTCGAAATTCAAATTCCAATGCTTTCGGATTATAAATCGACACACCCAGTACATCGGAAGGCAGTAAATCAGGAGTAAATTGGATTCGTTTGAATGTTGAGCTGACCGACTTGGCAAGGGATTTGACAAGCATCGTTTTCCCGACACCGGGGACATCTTCCAATAGCACATGGCCATCCGCCAAAAGCGCTGTCAAACATAAAATGATTTCTTCACGTTTTCCGACGATGACCCTTTCCATATTATTTAAGATAACTTCTACCTTTGGATGGAGAGTTGGAATGAACATTGTTGTAAAACCTCCTGTATTGGTCGAAAAGGAATATTATTTTTATTTTACAATAAATTCCGTCACCTGTTAATGAGATTTACGATTTTTACAAGTTTTTAATAATTAAGCAGCCTTAGCCGTTATTATACAGGGAGGGCTAAGGCCGCTTATCTTTCCTGAGACAGTTCGTCGGGATTCTTCGTCAAAAAATCGAGTTTTCTGAGCAAAAATGGTGACGAGATTAGATCTCGTCGTTAAAATTGAGCATTTTTCGCCTCAAAATGGTGACGAGATTCAGGCTCGTCGCCAAAATTGAAGCTTTCTCAACCAAAAACGATGACGAGATTGGGGCTCGTCGTCAAAATTGAGCGCTTTTCACTTCAAATTGGTAACGAGAACGGGTCTCGTCGCCAAAATTGAAGCTTTCTCAACCAAAAACGGTGACGAGAACCGGGCTCGTCGTCAAAATTGAGCATTTTTCGCCTCAAAATGGTGACGAGATTCAGGCTCGTCGTCAAAAAAGAGCTTTTCTCACCGAAAAATGGTGACGAGATTAGATCTCGTCGTTAAAATAGAGCATTTTTCATCTCAAATTGGTGACGAGATTGGGGTTCGTCGTCAAAATTGAGCATTTTTCGACTCAAATTGGTGACGAGAACAGGGCTCGTCGTCAAAAAAGAGCTTTTCTCACCGAAAAATGGTGACGAGAATGGGGCTCGTCGCCAAAATAGGAGCTTTCTCAACCGAAAACGGTGACGAGAACAGGCCTCGTCGTCAAAATTGAGCATTTTTCGACCCAAATTGGTGACGAGAACAGGCCTCGTCGTCAAAATTGAGCATTTCCAGCCTCAAATTGGCGACGAGATTCAGGCTCGTCGCCAAAAATAGGCATTTCCCACCTTAAAATGGTGACGAGAACAGGCCTCGTCGCCAAAATAGAGCATTTCCCGCCTCAAATTGACGACGAGAAGATAAGTTACTTCTCTTTAAAAAATTTTGAGTCCCTTTTCTGAATCTGCATTTCAAAAATATGAGGATTGCCGCGCCTTCATAACCCTTTTCGAAAAGGATCATCATCCATACATTTATCATTCTATCTTACTTTTGGAAGAACAATGCCTTTATATAATTGAACTGTAATCGTATAGTAAATGGTATAAATCACTAAGAAAATACAAATAGGTAACCAAATACGAAAATACGGGTCAATGACAATGAGCCCAAAAATATTCATGCCAATTAATACGTGGGCAATACCTACAATAGCCGGACATAAAAATATTAAGAAAAATTCCTTGTAGATTGACTTCGTTAGTAACTCATGGCGAACACCAATTTTACGAAGCATGTCATAACGGGTTATATCTGCTGTTGCTCCGGACAGAATTTTAAACATTAAACAGCTCGCCATCATAGCCAAAAAAGCAATGCCTAAGAAGAAGCCCATAAATACCGTCCCGCTGGAAACAGTATAAAATTCATTATATATTTTATATTTACTTAGCATGTCGTCTGCATCGATATGTTTATATTTTTCTAGCTGCAATTCATCAAGTTTTTTCCATTCTTTTGTATGTGCAGCAAAATTATCTGTTTTGCCGATAAAAACAAGCCCTTCCTTGCCTTGTAGTTCATTATACCTTTTTATGTCTACAATTTTTATCGTTTTGTCAAGATAATCCAAATAGGAAGGTTGTATCCCTCTTAGCGCAGTCACCCATTCATCCGGGATGACCTTGGTATTTTTATCCATTTCTTGTCCATCATTTGAAACAGCACCTAATGGCAGGTCTTCAGAAACACGCTTTAATTTACCGGTATATTTCCCTCCATTTTCAACATATATGAAGGGACGGTTTTTTTCTAACTCTGCTTTTAGATAATAAATATATTGATCATCCGTTTTATAACGATATTCATTTTTATCTTTGAATGGTATATCATTTAAAATTTTCATTTCTTCTGCTGTTGGGTTGTAAATGACAGTATCATATATTTCAAATTTATCAGCCGATTTTATCACATTATTTTTAAAAGCCATGCCGCCTGAAATGGCTCCTGCTCCCAGTGCAATTAGCATGGCTACGGTAGCTAAAACTTTTGTTAAACCATTGATTCGGAACTTTAATTGGGCAAATGTAAAAGCATTAATTCCTTTTTCATTGTGTGTTTTATTTTCTTTAAGCTTCTTTACAAATAGCGGAAAAACAGATTCAAAAAATAAATATGTCCCCGCTGTTGTCGAAAGCATCGCAATCGTGATTCCCGCTTCTTTTAAAACATCCATAAAAATCATTGATGCGTAACCGATTCCCAATAAAATAATCGAAATGAATGCTATGATTCCGGTCATCTTTCCTTTGATCACGGAAGAATCAGCGTAAGTATTTCCGTACACAAGTTCCAGAACTGTCATCCGTGCTAATTTCATACTATTCAACAAAGCAGATAGGATAAATAATCCAACAAAGAATATACAAGTAACTGTTATGGAGGGAACATATAATGCCCGATAACCACTTGCAGTAAAATTAAGTTGCTTCATTAACAAATGACCAATACCTTGTGAAAGTCCTATACCTGAGGCGATTCCAATTGCTAAAGAAGTCACTCCAATTAAGATGGTTTCTATAAACATAATGAATGCAACTTTATATTTTTTTGCCCCTAACAACATATACATACCAAACTCTTTTTGACGAAGGGACATCAAAAATGAGTTTGCATAAAACACATAAAAAAATGTGATGATTGCCAATAAGAATGATCCGACTTGAAACACATAGCCAATTGACTTAATGGTTGCGTTTGCTTCCAGAAATTCCTTGTTAGACGCTAATGTTTGGAACATATAAAAAATTGAAATGGACAAGACAAGACCAACAAGCAAAACGATGTAGTCTTTTAACTTACCTTTTAATCCTGTTATAGAAAGTTTAAATAACATGCCGAATTTCCTTCCCTATCTTTTCTCTGAACCCAATTCTGCAAGCACATCTAATATCTCCTTATAAAAAACATGGCGCGGCATTTGACTACGGTGAATTTCTTTATACAGCTCTCCGTCTTGAATAAACAAAATACGTTTACAGTAACTTGCACTATAAGCATCATGAGTGACCATCAAAATAGATGTACCTTGTTCTTCGTTTAAATTTGCCACCGTCTCCAGAAGACTTGCGGCATTTTTCGAATCCAGTGCACCGGTAGGTTCGTCTGCCAAAATAATGGCAGGGTCATGCACAATCGCCCGCGCAGCCGCCGCACGCTGCTTTTGTCCACCGGAAACCTCTGATGGATATTTGGAAAGAATGTCTGAAATTCTTAACATCTTTGTTACCTTTTCTACCTTTGTCCCAATCTTATTGGAAGAAACCCCTTGCAGTGATAGTGGCAACGCAATATTTTCATAAATTGATAAGTTTTCAAGCAGGTTAAAATCCTGAAAAATAAAGCCTAACTTTTTTGAACGAAAGTCAGCCAGTTCGCTTTGCCTCATCTTGGTAATGTTTGTACCTGCAATTTCAACTAAGCCATCGGTTGCATGGTCAAGCGTTGAAATTACATTTAGTAATGTCGTTTTACCTGATCCGGAAGGTCCCATAACGCCAACAAATTCCCCTTCATCCATCGAGAAAGATATTCCTTTTAATGCATGTGATGGATTTCCTCTCTTTTCCCCATACACTTTTTGAATATTTTTAACAATTATCACTGACCTTTTCATATATACTCTCCTATTCTTTGCATACATTTTCCGAACCGGTGTCAAATTCAATGACAATATTAGTTATTGGACTTTTTACTATTTAGTCAATACTTCCATTGCTTTTTCAGGAATGTTTTCCGGAGATACAACTTCGTACTCATAAACATACTTACCTTTTACATGGGCTTTTAAATAACTTTCTTTTGGGAAGTTTTTAACAGAAGTAGTGATTTTAATTTCATCTGTTTCTCCTGATTCATCCACCCCGTTTAACCTGAACATATATCTCTGCGGAAAATCAGGGTCCGGTATTCCTTCATCCTTTACCAAAACAAAAACATCTTTTTCTTTAATGAATGGATTAAATCTATCTCGAGTTTCCTCACCAATAAAAGTCATAATCAAAACGCCAGTCACAACGACTCCGAAAATACCAAATAAAAACTTTTTTCTCATCTTTTTTTATCCACCTTTCCCGTTTCTTTATTGACAATCTAAGTTCTTGGGATCCCAATGGAACTTTTCATCAATATCTACAGTATAGGATTCATTTCTTAAGAAAAAACTAGGAAACTTCTTAAGCTTTTCTTAACAAAAACGAATGTAAAATGTGATAAAAAAACTTAAGTTGGATGTTACTGCCCGTTAAGGAGGATGAAAAAGTTGCCAAAAAAAGCCTTAGGGTAGTTACCTTAAGGCTCATAAATTTAAGAAAGTATTTTTTCTATTTATTTATCATAACTAGTTACTTTTCTCCTTCTTTATTTACTAAACCCAATTTTGCGCAATTGGACCGTTTACTACCTGATCGTATAAGGGGCAAATTTTGTTCTAATTGATTCTGAATTTTATTAAAATTATTTTGCAAAGATAAGAATCCTACAACCGCTCCTTTTATCATCACCTTCCCACCAACCCTACTGCTTTTACCGGGCATATAAGAAAAGTGAAGAGCGCCCGTTTAGCAACGTACAAACTCCTGTTGGAACGCATATCTGACCATGTCCTGTGGCCCTACATCCTCGCAATGGGAACAGATTTACTTCCTCGAATAGGCTATGGCGCAGAGAACATTAAAGGTGAGCTAGTTTCTCAGTCGCTGGCGCACGGAGCTAGACAATAAAACTAATCCTAAGTTATTTACTGGTATTTTTATACTTTCTTAACGTATAAAAAAAGTGGGCATTGACCCACTCGTGAATATTAAACAATATGTTGAACAATTTTCTTATACGTATCGATAATAAATGATTTGAATAATGTATCCGGAAGAGGAGTTGTTTTTTCTTTTGCCCTTGTGGCGAATTTCAAAGCCGTTTCAATTTGACCTAATTCTAAATAACATAACGCCAAATAAGAATCTCCCACATAAAAGATTGTTAAGTCAAACGGGTGCGGCAAAAACGGTGGTATTTCAACTCTTTCCAACAATTGAACGGCTTCCTGATATCGTCCCAACCCATACAAGGCCTTCCCTTTCGTTAAGAAAAAATACGGTTTCAGTACTTCGGTATCATCCAGACCCGTCACGTATTTATCAACCAGACGAATAACACCTTCATAATCTTGATGTTTAAAAAGTCTTACTTCGGCTTCAGTATAATCATTAAAGGCATAATAGAAAGGATCTTCGACAAAGTTAGCATACCCAAGCAACTTCTTCAAATAATTATTGATTTTTTCTTCGTCATGGTTCACTAGTCCATAACCGATAGTTATCCGATACAAATCATCAATATGGTAAAAAACTTTATGGACTTTTGAGAAAGCAATTGCATCTTCTATCACACGGATTGCCGCTAGTGAATTCCCGACAGCAAAATGTAGTACTGCCTCAAGGTAATCAAGTTCAAGCCTTGTCGTCGGACTCATATACGGAAAATTTTTTTCAAGATAATCCCGTTCTGCTAAAAGCATTTTTAATGCCGTTTCGTATTTATGGTTACGAAATTGAACTTTAACCTGAAAAGTACCAACGCTCGCTCTTCTGTCCACCAGATTCATTTTCTCATACATTTGGGCTGAGCCCAAAATATACTTTTTCCAGTTCTTATCTTCTGAAACATGATAAAGGCTATATCCGTACAACTCCGTTAAACGTGCTGACTCATATCCTTTCGTTAAGTGATTGATAAATGGCTCAATCATTTTTTTAATCTGTTGATACTTTTTGTTATTATTAAGTGTTTTTGTGTCGGTAAAATATAGTTTTTCTACCTGTTCCAATAAATCCCTCAATTCCTGAACATTTTCATCTTGTAACAAATCACTAACATCCACTCCCAATTGGCTTGCAATATAATTCAAGCTCTCGATGGAAGGAACCGCTTTATTATTTTCAATCAGGCTGAGCATCCCTTTCGTTAATTTCGTACCGGCTAATGCCTCAAGGGTCAGCCCTCTGTCTTTTCTTAATTTCCTGATTCGCTCTCCTAATGTTGAGATGGGAAACACCTCCATTCTTATTTTGATTATATTAAATTTTTCCCGGTCAGTAAAATAAGTTTCACACAAAATAAAGTTTAATTTAATTGAACATATTTATTGATATTCAAAAGGACATATGTTATGATTTGTTTAATAAAATTTAACATTAATGAAAGAAGGGGATTTCTTTGACCGAAGCACAAAAGTTAAAAAGGGGATCTTATCATCTTTGGACATTTATGACGAGCAAGTTAATTTCTACATTTGGGGCCAATGTTTATTCTTTTGCCATTAGCTTTTATATTTTGCAATTAACCGGATCTGCAACTAATTTTGCTTTGAATTTAATTTGCAGTATTTTACCACGGACGATTGCTGCACCGTTTGCAGGCTATGTTGCGGATAATTTCTCGCGGAAACGAACGATCATTCTTGCCCAAGCAGCTTCTGTTTTGGCAATTGCCGGGCTTTTGACAGTTAGCCTTATGAATGGCTTATCACTGACTGCCATTTATATAACCACCTGTCTATTGTCATTGACATCAACTTTTTCCGGTATTACCTTCACATCATCAATTTCAGGGTTGGTTGATGAAAATCGAATTCAAAAAGCAATGTCGCTTAATCAAATGTCCATATCACTGGCCTCCATCGTCGCACCGGCCTTAGGAGGCATACTTTATGGGGCAGTTTCAATTCCTGTTTTTCTCATAATCTACTTAATTGCATCTCTAGTTGCTCTAATTCTTGATTCAACGATGGATTTCCAATTATTTGCCAAACGTAGCCATGTACCAGTCGCAGGTCAAGGGAAGGAAAAATTGTGGGTCAGTATGAAAGAAGGATTTGCCTATTTAAAAACGAAACCGGTCATTCAAACTATTATTTTCATTGCCTTGTTTATTAATTTTTTCTTCGGCTCTTTTCAAGTCGGATATTCTTTCGTTTTAATCGAAAAACTGGGAATGAAGTCAGAGCATTTCGGAATTTTGGAAGGTGCCTTTGCTGTCGGCATGTTGTTGTTATCTTTTTATTTAACGATTCGGAAAGAAATTAAATACCCGCTCATTACCGCAAAATATGGAACTATTGGATTGGCTCTTGTTATTGGTGGCATTGCCGTACCTCTACTTGTCCCATTTTCTTATCAGGCTATGTTTGTGTTTTATCTTATTTTAATGTTAGCGATCGGTAGTTTTTTGACCATCATAAATACACCAATCGGGGTCATGATGCAAAAAAGTGTGGATGATGATTTCAAAGGAAGGGTTATTTCTATTATTGAAACAATGGCACAAGTTCTGATGCCGCTTGGGACAGTCATCTATGGATTTCTTTATGATTGGGTTGCGGCTGAATGGGTATTGTTCATCTCGGCCGGTATCATCATCGGTATTGCCCTTTTTATGCTCCGTCCATCTGTAATAGCGAATGCATATCCTGAGCGAAAAAATGCATTACAGCGTATTACCGGGTAATGGGAAATTCCATCAGTGTTGAACTAATTGGACCTTTACGGGAAGTTCATCCCCCACCTATCCTCTTTGCTTGAGGTGGGGCTTACTCCCTGTTTATAGCAAAGGAAGATAAAGGTGCCAGCCCCGGATCCGGCACCCTTCATTATATACAACCACTTTCTTGAATAGAAAAAGAACCTTTACTACAATTGATTTCAGCCAGTGCGCCATAAGGCAAAATACATTTCGGCTCCGTATGGCCAAAATTCAAGTTATATAATATGGGTAAGTTGGTCAACCCGTACTCTCGCATCACTGTTAAAATTTCTTCCTTATATTCCTCCCTATATTTTTCATCATACGGTTTGGCGAAAATCATCCCGTTCGCTTTTTGCAAAATTCCTTGTGCCGCATAGTTTCGCAGCCAATATCGAATGTAGGTCGGTTCCGTCTTTTCCTCGGATGTTTCAAAAAACAAGATACATCCATCCCAATATTTTTCGTCCGGCCAGAGCACCGTTCCTTTAGCAAACTCCAAAACTTCTATGCAACCGCCAATGAGCCTCCCCTGCACAACACCTTTACCTTGTAAAACTTCATATCCCGAGTTCGGCTGCATGACTCGTTTTCGATTTTTATTTGCTTCTGTCCACTCTACGTGCTCACTCGTCCACTCGGCTGCCGTTTCAATTTCCCCGATCGCCTTATTAGAGAATAATGTCCGTTTGATTTTATCGACCGTATAGGGGTGCATCTCGATATTTTCTGCAAAATCGACTAAAATAGATGGTCCGTAAAACGACGATACCCCTGCTTTTAAACAAAAAAGATGAGGAATTGTTGTATCTGAATAGCCCATGAAAATTTTCGGATTGTTGTGAATCACTTTAAAGTCGATATAGGGTAGAAGCCGGATACTATCTTCCCCACCGATATTGGTAAAAATCGCTTTGATATCCGGGTCTCTGAAGGCTGCCATTAAATCTTCGGCACGGGCTTCCGGATGGTCATACAGGTATTCTGTCCCTTTCAAACTATTTGGCATTGGTTCCACTTGCAGGTCAAAAACGGTTTCCAGTCTTTCAACACCTTGCTCATAGCGCCAACGAATCTCGGGGTCACCCGCTCCACCCCATGAAGGACTAACGGTTGCCACCTTATCACCAGGATGTAATTTTTTTGGTTTGATCAACATCTACATGCCCACCTTCCCATATAATTCTTATTATTTAACCACCCTTTACGACATAATGCAATGATTTTTTGAACATGGGGATGTGTTGATTTTCTATTTTTACAGCTGTAATCACGAGGGTAACTGTTGATAGATGGGGCTTCTGCTATCGATCTTTTCGTTTTTACCATCGAAATCACTGGCACTAATGTTGATTTCTTTCTATACAATCGGTCGGTTACTGCTGAAGGTAAAAAAAGAGACGGTCAAAATTGAAAGATATTTTACCAATTCTGACGTCTCATTATACATTAATCTATATGGTTTTATTAAGCTTTCGGATGTACCATGTCAGCGGGATTGACATATTTGTCAAATTCTTCACTCGTTAAGTAGCCAAGCTTCAATGCTGCTTCTTTCAATGTTGTTCCTTCTTTATGAGCAAGTTTAGCAATTTGGGCTGCTTTTTCATAACCGATATGCGGATTTAATGCCGTAACAAGCATTAACGACTCGTTCAAGTTTTTCGTAATTACTTCCCGATTTGGCTCAATGCCCACCGCACAATGATCATTGAATGAACGAATACCATCTGCTAAAAGTCGGGCACTTTGCAAGAAATTGTACAAGATCACCGGCTTGAACACGTTCAATTCAAAATTCCCTTGACTTGCTGCAAATCCAATGGTTGCATCATTTCCCATGACTTGAACAGCAATCATCGTGATCGCTTCACTTTGGGTTGGATTGACTTTTCCCGGCATAATCGATGATCCCGGTTCATTTTCCGGAATAGTAATTTCCCCGATTCCGCATCTTGGACCTGAAGCTAACCAACGGACATCATTGGCGATTTTCATTAAATCGGCTGCCAATGCCTTTAATGCACCATGAGCATAGGCAACTTCATCATGGCTCGTTAAGGCATGGAATTTATTTTCTGATGAATAAAACTCTATTCCCGTAAATTTAGAAATTTCCTCACTAACCAATTTCCCGAATTCCGGATGGGTATTGATTCCGGTACCGACGGCTGTCCCGCCAATAGCCAGTGCTTTCATTTTATCGGAACTTTCTTTGACAAATTCTAAGGAACGTTCCAACATATGTACCCAGCCACTAATTTCTTGGCCGAGGGTTAATGGTGTTGCGTCTTGAAGATGTGTCCGGCCAATTTTTACAATATCCATGAATGCTTGTGACTTTTCTTCTAATGTCGCTTTCAATTTTTCAATTTCAGGAATTAAATACGTTTGTACATAATTCGTTGTTGCAATATGCATGGCAGTCGGAAATGTATCGTTTGAACTTTGGCCCATATTGACATCATCGTTTGGATGTAATTTTTGACTGGCACCTTGTTCGGCCAACAGTTGATTACCCCGATTCGCAATGACTTCATTCAAGTTCATGTTCGATTGTGTACCACTGCCGGTTTGCCAAATTTTTAACGGGAATTCACCCTCATGTTTTCCTTCAATAATTTCATCAGCTGCAGTGACAATCGCCTTTGCTTTTTCATCACTTAATTTTCCAAGTTTATTGTTTACAATCGCACAACTTCTTTTTAAAATGGCAAAAGCCTTAATTAATTCTTCCGGCATAGTTTCCGTGCTGATCGCAAAGTTTTGTAAGCTCCGTTGCGTTTGCGCACCCCATAATTTGTTTGCCGGAACTTTAACTTCCCCCATCGTATCTTTTTCAATCCGGTATTCCATGAAAATTCCCCTCCTGTATTTGGACAAAAACGTTTACAAATTCATTTCTATTATAGTCAATATAGTGGTACAAATCTATTAATTTGACTATAGTCAATATAGTTGTACAAATCTATTAATTTGGCAACAAAAAGCGATTTTCTTGTTTAAGTTAGCTATTGAGGTATTTAAACTTTTTCAAAAAGATAAAATTTGGGCTTAACTAAAGTAAGATCATTGTGGATTTTTTAATAAAAAAGCCACAGCTGAAATAGCATAGCCGTGGCCAGTATGTGAATTCTCAGTGTGGCAAGAACGCCAACTGAATAAAAAACAATACTGCAAAAATGTAGACAATCGGATGGACTTCCTGCCATTTTCCTTTGGCTACTTTCATTAACGGAAGCGATATAAAACCGAGCGCAATACCTGTTGAAATACTCGACGTGAGCGGCATGGTTAAAATGACTAGAAATGCCGGGAATGCTTCATCAATTTCATTCCATTTAATCTTTGCAACATGACCAATCATTAGGCTACCTACAATTATAAGTGCCGGTGCGGTAATCGCGGCCACACCGGAAATTGCACCGACTAAAGGACTTAAGAATGAGGCAAGAATAAAGAGAACCGCAACCGTTAGTGACGTAAGACCGGTCTTTCCACCTGCAGCAACCCCTGAAGTTGATTCAATATATGCCGTTGTCGGACTTGTTCCCACCATTGCACCGATTGTTGTAGCAATGGAATCAGAAAGGAGTGCATTTTTTGCATTTGGTAATGTTTTTCCTCTCATAAAACCTGCCTGTTCTGCTACTCCAATCATCGTTCCGGTCGTATCAAAGATGGTGACTAATAAAAAGGAGAAAACAACCGCATATAGCGAGTGTTGGAATACATCAGCAAAAGCTTCCAGAGGGTTGGCTACGATAACACCGTCCGGTAACGATGGTAGAGAAAAAATTCCCTTATCAAAGGATAACTGTCCGGTTACGAATGCGGCGATTGTCGTTATAATCATACCAAAAAATAAAGCACCATTTACATTGAGTGCCATTAACACAAGGGAAACGGCCAAACCAAATAACGCCAGCAATACTTCAGGAGAATGAAGATTACCGAGCCCAACTAAATTATCTGGATTACTTGTAATAATCCCGGTATTTTTTAAACCGACAAAAGCTATAAAAAGACCAATTCCAGCTGAAATTCCGAATTTTAAATTATCCGGAATTGCCTCAATTAATTTTTCTCGAAAAGCTGTTAAAGAAAGAATAACAAATATAATACCTGCTACAAATACTGCGGAAAAGGCCGTAACATAATCAATCCCACCGTGAGAACCTACAACCGAAAAGGCAAAATATGCATTCAAGCCCATACCGGGAGCAATCGCAATCGGATAATTTGCAAAAAGCGCCATCCAAAGCGTACCAATGGCGGTTGCAATAATTGTTGCGGTAAATACTTGTTCAAACGGGATTCCGGTATTCGATAAAATTGCCGGGTTAACGACAATAATATATACCATTGTAAAAAATGTTGTCATCCCGGCGAAGATTTCCGTTTTCACATTTGTTTGATTTTCCTGAAGCTTAAACATCTTTTGCCCTCCTAATATAAATGCGAACATTTTAAGACCACAAATTAAATAATATTCGTTTATGGATGGTTTTTCAAGTACAAAATTTACATAGTCTGTATTAAGGGATAAGTTTTTACAAAATCTTGGGCATTGAAGGTTCAACGATGGACCAGATGTCCCTTTTGGTATATTTATTACCAATTATCATGAACATAATGACCCGTTTTACACAGCAAATATTTTTTCGGGATAATAATCACACTGTTCTAAGATGCATAAATTCAGGCTTTTTTTGTAGATATTCTACCAATTATCTTGAACATAATGACCCATTTTACGGGGCAAATATTCTTTTAGCAAAAATATTATACTGTTCAAAGATGTATAATCCAGGTTTTTTGAAAGCGTTTAAATAATTCTCTTGCCATTTTTTCAAACTAATAGTATGATAGGGATAAATAAATTGTATATCAGATCACATGTTACTGATTCGATCAGGCATGGTGGTAACAAAAGGGTAGCATTCTCCCCCTTTACCACCATGCCTTTTTTATTTTCTAAAAAAGGAGAAATATGTATGTTCAGTTTTTTTAAGAAAAAGCGAGATCTTTCAATTTATGCTCCGGTAGACGGGGAAGTAATTCCTCTATCCTTTGTTCCCGACCCTGTTTTTCGTGACAAACTAATGGGAGATGGAATTGCCATAATACCAACTGACGGGCATTTTTGTGCACCAATAAATGGGAAAGTGATTCTCATTGCACCTACAAAACACGCAATCGGTTTAAAAGCTGAGGATGGGACAGAATTATTAATTCATGTTGGCCTAGACACGGTTGACTTAAATGGGGAAGGTTTTCATCCTTTTTTAAAAATCGGGGATTCTGTTTCCATTGGTCAACCACTCATGGACGTTGATTTAGCTTTTATCAACAGTCAGGCTAAATCAATCATTTCTCCTATTATTATTACGAATGATGATGAACATAAAAAACTAATTTCATTCACTGTGAAAAAAACAGTCCATATTGGAAAAACTGTTATTATGTCCATAACTGGATAATCCTCTTCCTAATAAAAACAGGTAAGGTGGTGAATGATGATGAAAATCTCCAAAATATTAAACAATAATGCCGTAATTGTTAGGGATGGAGAGGAAGAAAAAGTAGCTATTGGAACAGGAGTTGCGTTTGACAAGAAGAAAAACGATATTGTTAACCCCAATAAAATTTAAAAATTATTTGTTATTGAAGATAAAGAAAAATTACAACAACTATTAAGCCGAATTTCGGGAGAACATCTATTAATCTCTGAAAAAATTATTTCATATGCAGAAAAACAGTTAGGCACAAAATTAAATGATCACATCCACATTATCCTGACTGATCACATTTCATTCACAATCGAAAGGGAACTTGAGGGTATTCACCTAAGAAACAAACTTTTAAATGAAATTAAAATCTTATACCGGCCGGAATTTGAAATTGGACTTTGGGCCGTAAATTATATAAACGATAAATTGCATATTAACATTCCGGAAGATGAAGCCGGTTTCATTGCTCTCCATATCCATACAATGAAACCGAAAAGTAAAAATTTAAAAGAAACGATTTATCAAACTACAATCATAAAAGATATGGTCGAAATCATAAAGAACCATTTGTCAATCCGAGTAGAAGAAGATGACTTAGCCTATCATCGTTTAGTAACGCACTTGCGCTATGCTTTAACTAGAGTAAAGGAATATGAGATACACACACTGGATGATGAAATGATTGTAATGATAAAAAATAAATTACCCATTTCTTATCAATGTGCTCTTGCCTTAGCAAAAGAGGTAGCAGACAAATATAATATTCACTTGTCTGAAGAAGAACTTGCCTATATTACATTGCATATTGAGAGATTGCGTAAATAAGTTCAATAAGAAATGTTCGTTTCTTAAAGGAGGTGATTATTTTCAAAACAAAAAGGAACTAGCTGCTAACAATTCAATTCTTTCTCTTCACAGGCTCTGTATAAACTCATATATTTTGGTGTTATATTTGATAACCTTTTGTAATTGTTACTTTTAACGGAGCCACTATTAAACTTAAAATGGAGGTATGGTTAGAATGGTCATGAAGTATTTACAAAGACTTGGGAAATCATTAATGTTACCTGTAGCTGTTTTACCGGCAGCCGCAATTTTAATGGGTATTGGTTACTGGATTGACCCGGTCGGTTGGGGTGCGGAAAGTCCGGTTGCTGCCTTTTTAATTAAGGCAGGCAGTTCCATTATTGATAATATCCCAATTTTATTTGCTGTAGGTGTTGCACTTGGAATGTCGAAAGAGCGAGACGGCTCTGCTGCTCTAAGCGGGCTTGTTGCCTTTCTTGTCACAACTACTTTACTGTCAACCGCAACTGTTGCAATGTTTCTGGGAATTAAAGTAGATGCCGTGGATCCTGCTTTTGGAAAAATTGGAAACGCATTTGTTGGTATTTTATCAGGTATTATTGCTTCTTTATGTTATAACCGTTTCCATAATGTGAAATTACCGGATGCATTGGCTTTTTTCAGCGGCAATCGACTTGTTCCAATTATGACAGCGGTTTCAATGATTCTTATTTCCGTTATCTTATTCTTTATTTGGCCACCTGTTTACGGAGCACTCGTCGCGTTTGGTGAAGCAATCGCAAAACTAGGTGCTGTCGGTGCCGGCTTGTACGGATTCTTTAACCGCCTATTGATTCCTACCGGTTTGCATCATGCGTTAAACTCTGTATTCTGGTTTGACGTTGCCGGAATTAATGATATTGGAAATTTCTGGTCCGGTAAAGGAGTAAAAGGGATAACCGGTATGTATCAAGCAGGTTTCTTCCCTGTTATGATGTTTGGCTTACCTGCAGCCGCTCTAGCTATGTATCATACCGCAAAAACGGAAAAGAAAAAACAAGCAGCTTCTTTATTACTTGCAGCCGCATTTGCTGCATTTTTCACCGGTGTTACAGAACCAATTGAATTTGCCTTTATGTTCTTGGCACCAGCATTATACGTTGTACACGCACTTTTAACGGGTGTTTCATTATTTATCGCCGCAACATTCCATTGGACGGCCGGATTTGGTTTCAGTGCAGGTTTCGTCGACTTTTTCTTAAGTTCTCGACTACCTTTAGCTAACCAACCTTATATGCTCTTGCTACAGGGACTTGTATTTGCGGTTATTTACTATTTCTTATTCCGCTACTTAATTGTAAAATTCAACTTAAAAACACCCGGCCGCGAAGATGATGATGAAGTTGGTGAAATAGTTAATGCTCCCGGAAAAGATCGGTTCGCAACAATGGCAAAAATAATCTATGAAGGTTTAGGCGGAGATGCAAATGTTGTCGCAATTGATAATTGTGTAACACGTCTAAGAGTTGAAGTTAAAGACATGAGAAAAGTAGATCAACAAAAAATTAAATCAACCGGAATTTCGGGCATAAAAGAAGTCGGACCGACAAGTATACAAGTAATTGTTGGTACAAACGTGCAATTTGTTGCAGACGAAATCACAAAGCTTCGTAAATAACCTTATGACATTCCGAATAACAGGGTATGCACAATTCGCATACCCTGTTTTTATGAATTGGATAGAAGAAATGTCTCAGAGGAACCCATTCTTGTCGCAAATTTTGGAGAATTGCACCCGTTTTTGGAGACAAGACTCTTTTCTCGTTACCATTATGAAGCGGAAAATGCTTATTTTTGGCGACGAAGTACCTTCTCGTCGTCTTTTTTGCACGGGAAACCCCCTTTTTTGGCGACGAGACCCCTTCTCGTCATCACTTTTGCCCGGGAAACCCCATTTTTTGGCGACGAAGTACCTTCTCGTCGTCATTTTGACGCGGAAAACTCCCTTTTTTGGCGACGAGACCCTTTCTCGTCATCACTTTTGCCCGGGAAACCCCATTTTTTGGCGACGAGACCCTTTCTCGTCGTCACTTTTGCCCGGGAAACCCCATTTTTTGGCGACGAGATCCTCTCTCGTCGTCTTTTTGAAGCGGAAAACTCCCTTTTTTGGCGACGAGACCCTTTCTCGTCATCACTTTTGCCCGGGAAACCCCATTTTTTGGCGACGAGACCCTTTCTCGTCGTCACTTTTGCCCGGGAAACCCCATTTTTTGGCGACGAAGTACCTTCTCGTCGTCTTTTTTGCACGGGAAATCCCATTTTTTGGCGACGAGACCCGTTCTCGTCGTCTTTTTTTGGCTGGAAACTCATTTTTCTGGCGACGAGATCCTCTCTCGTCGTCTTTTTGAAGCGGAAAACTCCCTTTTTTGGCGACGAGACCCTTTCTCGTCATCACTTTTGCCCGGGAAACCCCATTTTTTGGCGACGAGACCCTTTCTCGTCGTCACTTTTGCCCGGGAAACCCCATTTTTTGGCGACGAGATCCTCTCTCGTCGTCTTTTTGAAGCGGAAAACTCCCTTTTTTGGCGACGAGACCCTTTCTCGTCATCACTTTTGCCCGGGAAACCCCATTTTTTGGCGACGAGACCCTTTCTCGTCGTCTTTTTTGCACGGGAAACTCCCTTTTTTGGCGACGAGACCCTTTCTCGTCGCCTTTTTGAGCCAAGAAATCCCACTTTTTGGCGACGAGACCCTTTCTCGTCATCACTTTTGCACGGGAAACCCCATTTTTTGGCGACGAGACCTTTTCTCGTCGTCATTTTTGCACGGGAAACCCCATTTTTTGGCGACGAGACCCTTTCTCGTCATCACTTTTGCCCGGGAAACCCCATTTTTTGGCGACGAGACCTTTTCTCGTCGTCATTTTTGCACGGGAAACCCCATTTTTTGGCGACGAAGCCCCTTCTCGTCACTAATTTTGCCCGAAATCCACCTGTTTTTGGCGACGAAACCATCCATGAGACAAAAATCTCTAAAAGAAACCTTGTCGAATTGTCCCAAGATAAAACATTTCAATTCCCTTACTGACAAGTTTTTCAACAGTCTTTGTCAGTTACTTAATACTTCCAGAAAACATGGTATAATAATAAGATGAAAGATTGCAGGAAGGACTTTAAAAATGAACAATCAACGTTGGCTTTCATTTAACTACTTCACATTTTTCTTTACATGGGGAATTTTCATGCCTTATTGGACGGGCTGGCTAACAGGCGATAAGGGACTTTCCGTATCCGCTGCAAGTATTATTATTGGGGCCGGATTACTGACAAGATCATTTTCTACTTTGATTTTGTTCCCAGTTGCAACTAACCGATTTTCCATTAGCACTGTAATGAAAGGGATTGCACTTCTTTCACTCGTTCTGATGATTTCATATATTCCCTTTGAATCCTATAGTGTACTACTTCTCATTACCGTTCTATTTAGTCTTATTTATCCAAACTTAATGCCCGGTGTAGAGGGCAGTGCCACCATTTTATTAGCAAACGAAAAACTCGATTATGGAAAGAGTCGTTCCTTTGGCTCAATCGGCTATACGGTTGCTTTAATTGTTGTCGGGCTTGGGACTTCCTTATTTCAAGAAAAAGCAATCTATTGGTTAATGCTGGCAGGCATTGTGTTCATTATCTTTTCCCAATTTAAAGCGACTCCACTCATTTTGAAAACAGAACCGAAAAAACAAAATTCAAATACGAGTATAGGAAACTTCAAAAAACTTTTTACATCAACGGAATTTCTTATCATTCTAATTATTTCCGTCTTATTACAAGGCTCACATACATCCTATTATAATTATGGATTTATTTATTTACAGGATTTAGGCATAAACAGTTTTTACATTGGGCTTATTTTAAATGTAGCCGTTTTAGGAGAAATCTTATTTTTTGCAAAAGCAGATTCGTTTCTGGCCAATATGAAAATATCGACAATGTACATCTGGGCGGCCATTGGTTCTACTTTACGGTGGGTTCTCGTTTTCCTTTTCCCGAATGTATTTGTTTTTATTGGTTCGCAACTTTTGCATGTGGTTTCCTTTGGTTATGCTCACTATGCCACGATTCAATTTATCTCGAAACGACTGAAAACAAGCCAAATTCCAACCGCTCAAGGCATGTATACTTCTTTCGCCATGAGTTTAATTAATGCTTTGCTGACCTTCCCGGCAGGATTTTTATATGAAGTTTCGGCAAAGACGGCTTTTTTAGGAATGATCGCATGCACCATCCCGGCTTTACTTCTAACCTTGGCTACAAAACGAAAATATAACTATTAAAGGTAATTCATTGTGTCATGCTGCAATGAAGCTTTTTTCAAATGAGTTCCACAAATTTAGGGCATACATCATTTATGTGCCCTTTCCTTGTAAAAATCCTTTTATTTTATATTATATAAGGAAAAAGGGGAATCCAGCGCTAAATACGGCTCTCTAGAATCCCCTTTCTCTTTTTTTATTTTGGATTAATTACAATTTCTACGCGGCGATTTTTTGCTTTTCCTTCCTCGGTATTATTTGGTGCAATCGGCCTCGTTTCACCGAATCCATGTATACTAATCTGCATATGATTTACTTTTTCACTTTGTCGCAAATAAGCTTCTACCGCTTTAGCTCTATTTTCTGATAATGTCATATTATATTGGTCATCACCTGTACTGTCGGTATGTCCATTAATTTGAATAACAGTATCTTCTTTCAATGTTTCCAAAGATTGAATGAGCTCGTTCAATGTATTTTGGGCATCAGGTTTCAAATCACTTTTATCATGATCAAATAATATATCGTCAGGTAATTGAATTTTTATTTCTTCATCATCTGTTGTGAGCATTGTTTTTTCCGGAGCTTTAACGATTGGCGGTTTCGGATAAAGGAGGACTTCAATCATATTCCCGCCTTCCTCATTTGGTTTCACCTGATCACCGCTCATTTTTTCAAATTGCTCCCCATAAATTTCTTTCATTCTTGTTTCCAATACATGTGAATCATTTGGCTTTGAAGTAATGACAATAAATCCACTTTCTGTAATTGTATCATATGGAATTTGTAAGAAAAACGTACCGTCACTAACAACTTCTGCACTTGAACCAATCCAATTTTGTGATAGTGTTGCGTCTTTGGAAGAGTAATAGAAAGCGTTCAAACGTGTTCCTTCTAACAAATTTGATTTCCCTTTTACATAGAAATAATGATGGTCATTCGTTAGTTTCGTATCAATCCAAACTTTCGTGCTGGCATAATCATCAGGAACCTTTTCCCTTTTTGGTGTTTTAATCGGATACACGGTTTGTTTCCCATTCGGTGAAACAAGAACAGAAGCAAAGATTTTTTGATATTCTTCTTCCAGTATTTCATGTTTGTAGACAAATGGTCCTTTTAAGTTCTCTCCATGCTCACCATAAACAGCTTCAATCTCTTCCGGCTGCCCCAATCCTCCGAGAACGACTTCAATCGTCACTAAAACATATTCATGGTCTTGTAGATCTTGAGGTATTTCAAATGTAAAATTTCCATTTTTGTCAACAACAGTACCCTTCTCACAAAGCAAGCATATCGGATTTCGTATGGAAAAAGGTCGATCAAGCCAATCAATTTCTACATATGTCCCTTTCATTAAATTGCTTTTCCCTTTAACGATAATCTTTCCATTTTCGTTGACTATTTCTCCACTTAATTTAATATTTGTCGGATTCTTTTTATCACCGTTATTTTTTGATTCCTCCTTTTGCTTTCCTTCTGCTTGGCTTGCATTCTTTACAGCAACACGGCTACTATCTTCCCCTTTTGTCTGTTTTTCCTCACATCCAACTAAAAAAAGTATTGTTGCTAAAATCAGGAAAAACCAACATGATTTTCTCACCATATTCTCCCCCTAAAATTACTAATTCTTAAAATAAATTAAACGATTTTCAACAAAAATGGAATAAGCTCATAGTCCTAGAAAAAATATTGTATATGGTTCTCAAAATAGTCGTAATTTTACTGAATATCTTTTTGAACTGTAGAAACGCTAAAACTCCTGCCTCTTAATTCATGTACTTTTCATCCATCATTTTCTATATATAAATATCGTTTTCTAGGTCGTCTTGCCTAGGAATTATTAAATCAACATAAATAACCGATTTTGCCAATATTTCTATTATCTGCTTAGTTTTCACGTACCGGTATCGCATCGGGTAGCATCAATAAACTGAAAGAGCACTTCCCAAGTTTCACTATTAGTTTCTTTCAAGTACTAGTTTTAACTTTTGGTAAGTTTTTTGGTCAGTGAGTGTTCTTGATTCAAAGATGAAAAAATTTCCTAAAAAATTGATGACAAGCAACTTATTATTAGATATAATTAGTACAATAAAACGTTGTGGTTAATCTTTTTTTACCAACATAAAATTGTAAATAAATGAACAAAGAATAGAGGAAAATTCAAATGACTGTCTTATCAGAGAGACTAAAAATGTTGAGGAAAAAGCATAAATTGACCCAGAAGGATATAGCAAATTATCTTGGCATGACCGAAAGTGGCTATGGCTATTATGAACAAGGCAGAAATGAACCATCCATTGAAACTTTGCAAAAATTAGCAGTTAAATATAATGTTTCCATTTCCTACTTAACCGGCGAGGAACATGAGAGGAAGAAAGCCTTGGTAGCCGATCATGAAATTGAATTGACGGAGGAAGAATTCAACTTCATAAAAGAATTGAAAAAACATCCTCTATTATTTCATGAACTTGCTTCTGACCCTGCTAAGAAGGTGAAAGAACTCATTAAACTTTTCAGGGTGAAACAATTGATTTTAGAAGAAGATATTGAAGAATACGGGGATGTCAAATAATAAGTTTTTAAAGGAGTTGCTTGCAATGAATGAACAAATTGTGGGACAAATTTTGGGAGAATTAAAAGGTATCAGAGAATCACAACAGGTCATGCAGAACGAAATTAAAGATATTAAGGATTCTCAGCAGGCCATGCAATCTGAAATTAAGTCTATGCAAATCGAAATTAAGTCTATGCAAACTGAAATTAAGGGGATTAAAGATTCCCAGCAATCAATGCAAACCGAAATTAAGTCTATGCAAGCCGATATTATGGGGATTAAAGATTCCCAGCAATCAATGCAAACCGAAATTAAGTCTATGCAAGCCGATATTATGGGGATTAAAGATTCTCAACAATCAATGCAAACCGAAATTAAGTCTATGAAATCCGAAATTAAGGATATTAAGGAATCTCAATACTTAATGCAGACTCAACTAAATGAGACAAACGAAATTGTTCGTGCCATAAGACATCGTCAAGAAGAAACGGATGCCAAACTTGATGCTCTTTCCATGGACGTTCATAAACTGCATGGGGAAGTTTTATCCTTAAAAGATGGACAAGAACGTCAAGAAAGAATACTTGAAACACTTATTATTCGTTCCGTTGAGCAAGAAGCAGATATAAGGGATTTAAAAAGAATTAAATGATTCCTTATGATTTGAAAAAAACCAGCTTAATAAAATTCGAAACAGAATGGTAGATGAAAACATTGAATGACATGAAAGTTTCTCGACATAAAGTTAAAAAGAGGCCTCAATCCAATCAGCAATTGGTTAGAGACCTCTAATTTTTATTTGTCAGTGAAACGATTATGAAACCTTATCAAATTGGCTGTTATAAAGATTTGCATAAAACCCGCCTTTTGCCAATAATTCTTCATGTGTACCTTGTTCGACAATATCCCCGTCTTTCATACAGAGAATTAAATCCGCATTTTTAATCGTGGAGAGTCTGTGCGCAATAATAAAACTCGTTCTGCCTTCCATTAATTTATCCATTGCTTTTTGAATTAAAACTTCTGTACGGGTATCGACGGAGCTGGTTGCCTCATCCAAAATTAAGATTTTTGGATCAGATAGAATCGCCCTGGCAATCGTTAATAATTGTTTTTGACCTTGGGATATATTGCTTGTTTCTTCGTTCAATTCCATATGATAACTATTCGGTAATGTTTTTACAAAATGGTCAACCTGTGCCATTTTTGCCGCTTCCATAACCTCTTCGTCTGTAGCATCGATTTTACCATAGCGGATATTATCCAAAATCGTTCCATTATAGAGCCATGTATCTTGTAAAACCATTCCGAAAAGCGTGCGCAAATCTTGTCTGGAGAAATTGTTTATATTGTAGTTATCGATATAAATTGCCCCTTCTTTGATATCATAAAACCGCATAAGCAATTTAACCATTGTTGTTTTTCCCGCTCCGGTTGGTCCGACAATGGCTACTTTCTGACCGGCTTTAATTTCAGCGGTAAAATCTTTAATAACCACTTGGTCCGGATGATAACCGAATTTTACATGTTCAAATCGAATATTCCCCTGAATGGGTAAATCCTTTACCCTATATTTTACATTTTCCTCTTTTTCCTCTTCCTCATTTAAAAATTCAAAGATCCGTTCTGCTGCGGCCACCATTCTTTGAAATTGATTGGAAATATTTGACAACTGGGTAATGGGTTGAGTAAAATTACGGACATATTGGATAAAAGCTTGAATATCCCCAATGGTAATTTTCCCGTTTGACGCCATCGATGCACCAACGATACATACAACAACATAACCGAGATTTCCGACAAAGCCCATGACCGGCATCATTAAACCTGATAAAAATTCAGCTTTTCTCGCATTTAAAGCTAATTTTTCATTTTCTTTTTCAAAATCTTGTACTGCTTGATTTTCTCCATTAAAAGCTTTAATGACCACATGTCCGCCATACATTTCTTCTACATGACCATTGACGCGACCCAAATATTTCTGTTGGTTATTAAAATGCTTTTGTGATAATTTCACAACACCGATAATAAGGATCATTGATACAGGAATCATCCCTAGGGCTATCAAGGTTAACTTCCAGCTGATCGTCAGCATCATAATGAAAACACCAACAATCGATGCAACAGATGTCAAAAATTGGGTAATACTTTGACTAAGGGATTGTTCAAGTAGATCGACATCATTTGTGATTCGAGAAAGCACATCCCCTTGGCTATTTTTTTGAAAATATCTAAACGGCAGTCGGTTCATTTTCTGCATAATTGAATTACGTAAATTATAGGAAACCGATGTCGCTACATTAGACATAAAGTACCCTTGAATATACATAAATGCAGCACTTAACACGTACAACCCGATTAATAGAAGGATGATTTTCCCAATATAATTAAAATCAATTCCACTATCTGCACCCAGCATCATATTCTTAATACCTTCAGCTAACTCATCTGTTGCCTTGGCTAAAATTTTTGGTCCGACAATAGAAAATACAGAACCGGCAATGGCCAAAATTGCAACAAGAAACAAATACCATTTAAAAGGATTTAAATAAGAAGCCAATTTTTTCAAGCTGCCTTTAAAATCCTTTGCTTTTTCAACCTGCATTCTCCCCATTGGGCTTCCCGGATGGCGTCTCGGTTGTTTTCCTTCACTCATGCTAATTCCTCCCTCGATAGCTGTGATTCTGCAATTTCCCGGTATTCTTCACAGCTCTCCAGCAATTCTTTATGGGTTCCTTTCCCTACGATTTTGCCTTTATCAAGAACAATAATTTGATCGGCATTTTTAATCGTGCTAACCCGCTGAGCAACAATTAGAACGGTTGAGTCATGCGTGTATTGATCCAATGCTTTTCTCAATGCCGCATCAGTTTTTAAATCGAGTGCTGAGAAACTGTCATCAAAAATATAAACAGGAGGCTTTTTAATTAAAGCACGAGCGATCGATAAACGTTGTCTTTGCCCGCCGCTGACATTTGTTCCACCTTGTGAAATAGCTGTATGAATCCCTTCTTCAAATTCTTCAACAAAGTCTTTCCCTTGTGCCACCTCAATGGCCTTCCAAATTTCTTGTTCGGTAGCTTCCGAATTTCCATATTGGATATTCGATGCGATATCCCCTGAAAATAGGAAGCCTTTTTGTGGCACATAGCCAATATGATCGCGTAATTCCTTTTGCGGCAGATTGCGAATATCAATACCATCAAACGTAATTCTGCCCTCAGTGACATCATAAAATCGCGGTATTAAATTGATTAATGTTGATTTCCCCGATCCGGTAGAGCCGATAAATGCTGTTGTTTCCCCTGGTTTGGCAACAAAAGATATATTTACTAAAATACTTTCTTCTGCATCAGGATACCGAAATGACACATGGTCAAATTCAATTTTACCTTTTGGATTCGATAAATGTTGGACCTCATCGCTATCAGTAACGATTAATTCTGTATCCAATACTTCCTGAACACGTTTTGCTGAAACTAATGCTCTTGGTACTAAGATAAAAGTGACGGAAATCATTAGGAAAGCAATAATAATTTGCATGGCGTATTGAATAAAAGCCATCATATCGCCAATTTCCAAAGTGGAATCAGCAATCGCTTTTCCACCAACCCACACAATTAACAAACTAACCAAGTTCATAATCAACATCATTGCAGGCATCAAAAATGACATCGTTCTTTGAATAAATCGATTGGTTTTACGTAAGTGATCATTTGCTTTCACAAAACGTTTTTCCTCAAACTGCTCATTACCAAATGTACGAATAACCATCATACCGGCAAGATTTTCCCGGCTGACCAAGTTCACTTTATCGATTAAAGTTTGTAACATTTTAAACTTCGGCATAGCAATTGAGAGAATGGCTATCATGAGTATTAACAAGGCAGCTACGGCAACGGCAATCGTCCAACTTATCGACACAGTCGTCCGAAGCGCCATCACGATTCCGCCAATCCCGATAATCGGGGCATAACAAATCATCCGAATACCCATTAAAATTAAGACTTGAATTTGTTGTATATCATTCGTACTTCTTGTTATTAAGGAAGCTTGCGAAAACTTATCATATTCTGCATTTGAAAAAGACATAACTTTTTTGAATACATCCTTGCGCAGATTTTTGGAAGCAGTTGTCGCAACCTTGGTCGCAAACCAACCAACCACGATGGAAGCGACAACACTAAGCAGAGCCAAGCCAAGCATTTGCAGCCCTTTTATAATAATATAATGGTTTTGAATTTGTTCTAAATTTACACCCAATTCTTTATAAAAAATTCTTGTAAAGGTGGTAGAAACTTGTCCGGCTGCCATAGAATCATCTTCGGCAGCTAAAGAAATATATTTGTCTAATTTCCCTGCTTGCTGAAGTTGAGTTAAGTAAGGAAGCATTTCATAGATTTTACTCGTATCAACATCGGATAAATTCGCATTTTTATTGCTATTAGTATTGCCTTGTGCCGCATTGATTTCATCCGCCATATCCTCTAAACTAAGTGTCAAAGCATAAGTGGCTTGTGTATAGGCTTTATCAGTTTTTGCTAATTTGTCTTGATCCGTTTCCATTAAGACATAAATATTCTCATCTTTTACAGCCGGATAGTCACTTTTATAGTGATCAGCTTTTGAACTCCCCGCTTCGATTAATGTATAACTATCATTCATAATGGATTGACTGTCTTTATCCATAAGCAACTGGATTAAATTCATTCCTTCTTCACTGATGGCATCCGGAGCTCCCTCTTCAATTCCACCCGTTTGAATGCCATTATTTACCATATCACTCATAAAATTTGGCAATTGTAATTCCGAAATTGCTTGCACAAAAAGAAACGCAATACAAATCAATATGGTTAGAGTGAAAGGTTTAAGATATTTTAATAATAACTTCATATAACATTTCCTCTCTATCTTTCAAATTCGTTTTACTTAAAAGTATTCTATCATTATCAAACACGATTTTGGGAATAATCGTTGAGCATGTGATTAGAATCATCTTCGCTTTTTTGTGATGACTTAAGCAAGGGAGATTTCCTAATTTTGATCTAAGTAACCTCAGTATATTTTTCATCGCGTTCAAAATTTCTAAAAATTTCCTCGCAAAATATCAGGTAGAACTGCAATAATTTTTGCTGTGCTTCTTGTTCTGGCTTGACTAATTGGTCAAGTTCTAATAAAAATCGTTTCCCAAACTCATCAACGATTGATAATATTAGGTCCGTTTTCGATTTAAACACCAAATAAAAGGCTCCTTTTGAAATACCGCATGCATCTGTGAATTGCTGAACCGCTGTTGCCTCGATTCATTGATTTGCGAATAATTCAATAGCCTTTTTCATAATCGGTTTTTTTCTATTCATGTATTTAACCATCACCTAGCATGTAATCCATGACCAAGTGGTCACTATCTTAACAATTATGACGAGTTTTGTCAATGACATGGAAGAAAGATATTGTTGGAAATTGAGCGGAAAATCGAATTATTACTCGAGTATTTACCTGCAAAGTTTATAAGGGGTAGGGAAAGGAAACCAAGAATAAGGTTTCAGCATTCTTGGTTCCCAATTGTATACTTTAGGGAAATCAAATCATAATTAATTTTGTTTAAAAAATATTTTCACCCATGAGGAATCCTTTGACTTTCATATCTTATCGTTGTCATTTACATATCTGTTTAAAGGTAACAGATAATAAGTTTCCAATATGTTTTAAACATTTTTTTAAAAAGCTATACATGCGTTTGCTGTTCTTTCTTTATCGCTATAGCTCTGCTGGGGAAATCAGTCATAATGGTATTTACTTGTAATTTTAAGAGTTGACTAATTTCATTTGGCGCATTGACCGTCCAGACACGGATTTTGTCAGAGAGATTTTCCAGTAAATTTGTATTGGAGTCATGGATTCTGTTTTTCACATAATATTTCACTTCTTTGGGAAGATCGACATGGAGCCGATCAATAGCTCGAAATATTCGCCTAAATACTTGTGGCTTTGGCAATACCACATGTTTGTTCAAATGTAAGGCTTCCAAATGAAATGTCTTCATAAAGTCTTCAGGAAGAGAGATTCCTTCATTTAATAACCAAGCAATATTTGCTTTCGAATTTATTTCTCTCATACGCAAAATCGTGGGCAAGTGAAAAGATGAATAAACGACTTTCCTTCCTTTTCCATATTGTTCAACAAGATTATGAACCTTTTCTTCAATATGGTGATAAGCTACCATATCTGTTTTCAGTTCAATATTCAATTCGACCGGATACGGGGCCAGTAATTGCAACACTTCCTTTAATGTAGGAACCTTTTCCTTATCCCAAGTTGCATCATAATCCGGCAAATGTGCATAACGACTTCCGGCACTGACCTTTTTTATCTCAGCTAATGTTAAATCTTTAATCCAGCCGGTTCCACTTGTTGTGCGGTCCAATGTTTCATCATGAATGACTACAACTTCACCATCTTTTGTTAAATGAACATCCAGTTCAATTCCGTCAACACCGAATTCAATTGCCTTCATAAAACTCAGACAGGTATTTTCCGGATATATTCCTTTTGCTCCTCGATGTCCATAGATCTTTGTCATCGGAATTCTTCCTTTCATTATGAAAAAGGAGAAAAAGCATGGGGAACCATACTTTCTCTCTTGAACTTCTTCAGTGGAAATTTCTTTATTTTTTTCTGGCTTTATTTGCTTGTTCAATTGCATCATTAAATTGTTGTACGGCTGTTTTATATGCTTGGTCTACTTCTCCACCATTATAAACCGTTTCAAGCGCTGTTTCCATAATTTTGCGTCCTTGTGGAAGCATGTCCATTAACGCCCCTTGAGTCGCATAGGAGGATTTTGTCGATTGCAGCTGTTGAACTGTTACTTGCAGTTGTGGTTTTTCTGCCCAAGCTTCTTTCACAACCTCCTCTTCATAGGCAGCAGGGTTCACAGCAAAGTAACCTGTCCCGACATGCCATTTTGCTTGAACTTCCGGTGTTTGTAAATACTTCATAAATTCCCAAGCAGCTTTCGATTCTTCTTTCGGTTTACCATCAATCATCCAAAGACTGGCACCGCCAATGACCACACCTTGTCGTTCCTGATCCTCGGGATACGGAAGGAAAGCAATACCTACTTCAAACGGTGCATTATCAATAACATCTCTTGCACTTGCTGAAGATTGTAAGAACATCGCTACATCACCGGCTAAGAAACCGGCAACCATGTTATCCCCGTTTGTACCATAGTTTGCAAACGTACCATCGTCGACCATACGCTTTACCCATTCGAAAATGGATTTGCCTTCTTTTTCTGTCCAACCAATTTTCGTTGGTGTATCGGTACGACCATTATCATTATTTAATAATAATGCTCCTTGATTAGCAAGCAGTTGTTCCCATAACCAACCATAAGCCTGCAAAGCAAATCCTTTCATATTCGGATTGGATTTAACAATTGCTTTCGATGCTTCTTCCACTTCTTCAAATGTTTCCGGTGCTTTTTCCGGATCTAAACCTGCTTTTTTAAAGGCATCTTTATTATAGTACATGACTGGAGTAGAGGAGTTAAACGGCATCGAATAAAATTTTCCATCTAAAGAATAATAGTTGGTAATATTCCCCTCCAAGCCGCTCATATCATATCCGTCCTTATCAACAAATTCCTGGATTGGAATAATATTTCCACTGTTTATCATTGACATCGTACCAATTTCAAATGTTTGAATCATCGTTGGCGCACTGTCTGTTCCTGCAACAGCATTAAATTTTGTCAGTGATTCATCATATGTCCCCTGATATTCGGCATTTACCTGGACCTTATCTTGAGAATTATTGAAATCCTCAACAATGCTGTTTAATGTTTCTTGACCGGCACCGCCCATAGAATGCCAGAATGTAACAACTTGTTTTCCATCTTTAGCTCCAGCTTCATTATTTTTATTTCCGGTACTTTGCGAACTGTTTCCTGAAGCGGAATTTTCTCCAGCGCAGGCGCTCAGTAAAAATAGTATACCTAGACTAAAAATCATAATCAGTTTTTTCATATATTCTACTCCTCCTGATCACTCTATTCTTTTCAATTGGGAATCTTACTTGACAGCCCCTTCAGTTAAACCCTTTTGTAATTTTTTCTGACCTAAAAACAACAAGATTAACGTAGGAATAATAACGATAACGGCACCGGCCATAATCACTCCCCATTCATTTAATTGTTCCTGTGTTTGTAATTGCTTCAATCCAATTTGAACCGTACGTACGGTGTCATTTGTTGTTGCCAATAACGGCCATAAATACATATTCCAAGCGGTCAAAAATCCGTAAATCCCTAAGGTGACCAAACTGGTTCGTGAAACAGGTAACACAACTGTCAAGAAGAACTTGAAATCTCCCATACCAATAATCTGACTGGCTTCACGTAATTCTTTTGGTATTCCTTTAAAATTTTGCCGGAGCAAGAAGGTACCGAACGCTGTCGCAAAAAACGGTATCGTCAACCCCGAATATGTATCAATCCAGTCTAAATCACGGATTAAATGGAAATTGGGAATAATTGATGCTTCAAAAGGAACCATCATTGTTGCTATAAAGAGATAGAATAGAAGGTCCCTCCCTTTAAACTCGATGAAAACAAATGCATAAGCTGCTAAAGATGATAAAATCAACTGGCCAAGCATAATGACAAACGAAACAATAAAACTATTAAATAAATATTCGGTTAATGGAAACCCATTAAATGCCGAGACATAGTTTTCAATTGTAAACTTGGTTGGCAGGCTTCCTGTTAAAATATCCTGGTTTGTCATAAAACTCATCACAATTGCCATGATAGCCGGACCTGCAAGGAGGAGTGCTGAAATAATCAGCAATACATAAAATAAGAGTTTTTGCCCTGTTGAAAGAATCATTGATAATGAACTCTCCTTTCCCCCAGCTTAAATTGGATGACCGTCATGACGAGAATAAGAATAAATAATACAACCGCTTGTGCACTGGCTGAGCCAAACTGATAATTGACAAAAGCTTCCCGATAAATGGAATACACAATTAAACTTGTTTCATTTGCCGGCCCACCTTGCGTTAAAATATCAATTTGACCAAAAGTTTGAAAGCTATTAATCATGGATACCGTAATCACAAAAAACAAAGTTGGCGACAGCATTGGAATTGTAATTCTCCTAAGCTTATAAAAATAACCCGAACCTTCAACTTCTGCACTTTCATATAAAGAGCGATCAATTGATTGTAAACCACCAAGCAAGATTAAAAACGTAAAACCGATATTCATCCATATAGTTGTCACTGATACAGATAGAAGTGCCCAGGCCGGATCCGTTAACCATCCAACCGGTTCTCCTCCAAAAGCTTCAAGAAATTTGTTTAGCAGCCCCATTGTTGGATTAAATAAATAAAGCCAAAATACAGACGCTGCCGCAACTGAAATACCGATGGTTGACGAGTAAATCGTCCGGAAAAGGCCGATCCCTCTTAGATTCTCATTAGCAAGGATGGCTAAAAACAAACTAATCAAAACTGTCGGAGGTACGGTATAGAAAACAAATAAAAATGTATTTTTTATACTTTGAAGAAAAATTGGGTTCGTAAACATATTTAGGTAATTTTCCAAACCTACAAAAACCGTGGTTGAACCTTTTGCATCCGTCAGATAAAAGCTCAAATAGATCGTTTTAAACATAGGGTAAAAAACGAAAACACTAAATAATAGAATGGACGGGAATAAAAACAACATACCTTTGATAAAACTTTTCATCCGGGCACTCTTTTTTACACGTTCAAATTGATACATATACGTTTCATTCGTTTCAAGTGTCGGATTCATACTCATATCGTTATTACCTCTTGTCTTTTTCTAAGTTCTGCAGATTTTATGCGCTCGCCTGTTTCAGCATCAAAGAAGAATAGATGTTCAGGTAATATTTGCACAGGTACTTTCTGACCAAATTTGACCGGCCATTGACCCGGCCATTTTGCCGTCCACAGCTCTTTCCCTACAACAAATGCAATAGAAGTTTCATTTCCTAATTGCTCAACATTTACTACTTCAAAATAGATATTCTTTTCACCTGTTGACTTACCAGGCAGAAGATGTTCCGGACGAATACCCACTTTTATATTACGATTTTTTGAAAAATCCATTATGGATGATGGATTTACAGTGATATGCAATTGATTTTCAATGATTAACTGTTTTCGGTCTTCTGAAAAGACAGCATCTCCCACATTCATCTTTGGCGAACCAATGAAGGAGGCTACGAATAGGTTTTCCGGTTCATTGTAAAGGGTAATCGGTTTTCCTACTTGCTGAATTTCCCCACCATTGAGAACCATGATTCGATCCCCCATTGTCATGGCTTCGACTTGATCATGGGTTACATAGATCATTGTTAACCCTAAACGCTTTTGCAGTCTTCGTATTTGTACCCGCATATTCGCTCGTAGTTTTGCATCTAAATTTGATAAAGGCTCATCCATTAAACAAAGCGGTGCATGACTGACAACAGAACGTCCCAATGCTACCCTTTGCCTTTGACCGCCTGATAGTTCCCAAGGTTTACGGTTTAGCAGTTCCGTCAATCCTAACATTTCTGCTGCTTCCTTGAGTCTTTTTTGTTGTTCCTGTTTATCAATCTTCCTGGCTTTTAATCCAAAAAGAATATTTTGTTCAACCGTTAAATGAGGATACAGTGCATAATTTTGGAAGACCATTGATAAATTTCGATCCTTTGGCGGAAGATGGTTCACTGTGTTTCCATTTATTTTTAATATACCGCCCGAAATTTCTTCAAGTCCCGCGATCATCCGGAGTAACGTACTCTTCCCTGACCCGGAAGGACCAACAAGAACAAAAAATTCACCTTCTTCCATCGATAGATTAATTCCTTTTAATACATCTTTCTGTTTATGATAGGATTTAGAGATATTGATTAACTCTACTTGGCTCATAAATAACCTCCTTTCAAATTTACATCTTCATTAAAGCATAATTTTCACTAAAAAAGATGACATTTATAAAATCTTCATACTATTTAACGTTCAATTCAATTACTTAAAACTGGGTAAATATTTTTAAGAAATCAACATAAATGGTAGCGGGGATTAACTATAAAGAAATGTGAATGGGGAAAAAATAGTGGACGGATTTTGGAGAATAACAGAAATGATCATATAAAGTAAACTCGGGCGTCCGAGCTTTTAGGCGAGAGCAGAGCCGTAGTTGAACTTATGAGTTAGGAAAGTAGAAATTGAAAAATTTATACTTTCCTAATTAGCAAAAAAACCACTCCCAACAATTAATAGGAGTGGTTTTGCTGTTATAACAATCTCTTTTCAAAAAGGAAGGGGCAATTAGATTACATCATTCCGCCCATGTCTGGCATTGGAGCGCCGCCGCCTTTGTTTTCTTCCGGAATGTCAGCAACGACGGCTTCAGTTGTTAAGAACATTGCTGCAACAGAAGCTGCGTTTTGAAGGGCTGAACGAGTAACTTTTGTCGGGTCAACAATACCGGCCTCGGTCATGTTTACCCATTCGTTTGTAGCAGCGTTGAAACCTACGCCGGATTTTTCATTTTTCAAGCGTTCCACAATAACCGAACCTTCTAAACCGGCGTTTTCAGCAATTTGACGTACCGGTTCTTCTAAGGCACGAAGAACAATTTTCACACCGGTTGCCACATCGCCTTCTGCTTCAATGGCTGCCACTTTGTTATATACGTTCACAAGTGCTGTACCACCACCGGATACAATACCTTCCTCAACGGCAGCACGAGTAGCGTTTAGGGCGTCTTCAATGCGAAGTTTCCGTTCTTTTAATTCTGTTTCTGTAGCAGCACCAACTTTGATGACTGCAACCCCGCCGGCAAGTTTAGCCAAACGTTCTTGTAATTTTTCTTTATCGAATTCAGAAGTCGTTTCTTCTAATTGTGCTTTAATTTGATTTACACGAGCACTAATTTTGCTGGATTCGCCGGCACCTTCAACGATTGTTGTGTTATCTTTTGTTATAACAACTTTACCGGCACGACCTAATTGAGCAACGGAAGCAGATTTTAATTCAAGACCTAGGTCTTCTGTGATAACTTCACCACCGGTTAAAATTGCAATGTCTTCAAGCATAGCTTTACGACGGTCACCAAATCCAGGTGCTTTTACTGCTGCAACATTGAATGTACCGCGAAGTTTGTTTACAACAAGAGTTGCAAGAGCTTCCCCTTCAACATCTTCAGCAATAATCAATAATGGCTTCGATTGTTGCAATACTTGTTCCAATAATGGAAGGATTTCTTGAATATTAGAGATTTTCTTATCTGTGATTAAAATATATGGATTTTCCAAAACAGCTTCCATTTTATCTTGGTCTGTTACCATATATGCAGAAACATAACCACGGTCAAATTGCATACCTTCGACAACATCTAGTTCAGTATTGAAACCTTTTGATTCTTCAATGGTAATAACACCGTCTTTACCAACGCGTTCCATTGCTTCTGCGATTAATTGACCTACTTCTTCATCACTTGCAGAAATGGTTCCAACTTGCGCGATTGCTTCTTTGCTTTCTACAGGTTTAGAAATTCCTTTTAATTCTTCAACGGCCACTGCTACTGCTTTTTCAATCCCTTTACGGATGCCCATTGGATTTGCACCGGCAGTAACGTTTTTCAATCCTTCACGAATGATTGCTTGGGCAAGAACCGTTGCAGTTGTCGTACCATCTCCGGCAACATCATTTGTTTTGCTGGCAACTTCTGCAACAAGTTTCGCACCCATATTTTCAAATGGATCTTCCAATTCGATTTCTTTTGCGATTGTGACACCATCATTTGTAATTAGTGGTGAACCAAATTTTTTCTCTAATACCACATTACGTCCTTTTGGTCCTAATGTAACTTTGACAGCATCTGCCAATTTATCTACACCGCGCAACATACTACGTCGAGCTTCTTCACTGAATACGATTTGTTTTGCCATTCTCGTCAAATCCTCCTATCATATTTTTATTATCAATTGTAAAATGTTATTATTCTACAACAGCTAATATGTCACTTTCACGTAAAACTAAGTATTCTTTTCCGTCATATTTGACTTCAGTACCAGCATATTTTGAGAAGATGATCCGATCGCCGACATTTACTTCAAGTGCAACCCGTTCACCGCTATCAAGAACACGGCCGGTTCCTACAGCTACAACTTTACCTTCTTGTGGTTTTTCTTTTGCAGTATCCGGCAGAACGATGCCGCTAGCTGTTTTTTCTTCAGTTTCTACAAGTTCAATAACTACGCGATCTCCAAGTGGCTTTAACACATTAAACAACCTCCTCATATATTTTCAATGTTGTTAGCACTCATTGTCCTTGAGTGCTAATTCCAATTATTATAATAATGAATTGATTTGTTTTTTGCAAGTGTCAACTATAAAATTTTAACATTTTTTTACCAAAATTATCTTGTCCTACTCAATAGGGAAATAGCTTCCTTTGCAACTTTTTGATAAAATAGCCAGTGAGGTGAATTTTTTGAAACGAGAATATAAACTGATTATCCTTACTTATGTAGCGATGCAGTTATTTTTAAACATCGGGGCATCGATTCTATACGGCATTTTCCAAAGTTTTGGTTTTGCCGGAAATAAATATTGGCTACTTTCCGTTTCTATTTGGACGGTATTTAGTTTTTTTGTAACCTTATTGATCACCCTTTATTATTTAAAAGATGAAATTACAGTGCGAAACCGGAACCTCCGCTCAATACCGTTTGTACTTGGCTGGTCTGTTTATGGTGTACTACTTGCCCTGATCGCACAAAGAATTGCTATCATGATTGAGACGCTATTAGGTGTGGATGTTGGTTCGGAAAACACAGAAAATACCCTGAATTTAATCAATGTTGCACCGATTATGATTTTCGTTACTTCGATAATTGGTCCGATTTTGGAAGAAATCATCTTTCGTAAAATTATTTTTGGATCTTTATACAAAAAAACAAATTTCTTTCTTGCAGCCTTAATCAGTTCCATTCTTTTTTCTGCCGCTCACATGGAATTTGAACATTTATTACTCTATTGTGCAATTGGATTCACATTCAGTTATTTATATGTAAAAACCGACCGAATTATCATTCCAATTTTGGCACATACATTAATGAATACTTATGTAGTAATGAGTCAATTTTTCTTGCAAATGCAGCAAATATGAACCATTCAATCAAAATTAGTATGTCACAACCAAAATACCTTATACAAATTTTTCCATAAAAAGGAAAGGACTATCTCAAAAAGGCAATACGATATGAAAATTAACAATCGTAAATAAAAATGATCATTTTCATTATGCATATGCCCTTTCTAACATAGTCCTTATCTAAATAAAACTCGGGCGTCCCGAGCTTTATTCGACCCGAAACGCGGTACTCACCGATAACAAGGGAATTACTCCGGTTTCCATTATACCTTTTAAGCAAGCTCCTTATGCCATAACCTATCCGCCACTTCCAAGTTGCTTCGTTACCGGAATTCAATATGCTTTTTAATGGATAAAATATACAATGGAAAATTTTCCTTAGTTTAAACGGCAAGCCCTTCTTCTTCCTTCATTTTTTTCCGATACGCCAGCTTCGAAATCCAAATACTAACTTCATAAAGCAATAATAATGGTAAAGTGACCATCATATGCGAGAGAACATCCGGCGGTGTAATCAGTGCCGCGATGACTAGCAAGATAAAGTACGCATATTTTCGCACCCTAGACAAAAAGTCAGGTGTAATTATTCCAAGCCTTGTTAAAAATAATATAATCACCGGCAATTGGAATAACAAACCAAAAGGCAACGTAATTTGTAACAAAAAATGGAAATATTCATTGATCCCAATGACTTGATTGATTTCCATTCGGTCCCCTAACTGTTTCATAAAGCGAACAATAAACGGAAATAATACAAAATATGAAAACGAAATACCTGATAAAAACAAAAATACCGAAACAGGTATATAGGCTAAGGTTATTTTTTTTTCCTTTTCATATAAACCCGGTGAAATAAAAGCCCATAACTGATACAAAACAAAAGGTGAAGTTATTACACAAGCAATGATAAAAGCGATTTGCATATAAATCTTTAGCGGGTCAGTTAAGCGGAAGGCGTTCAGTTCCAAACTGGCCGCTTCATCAGTTTGTTGCAAATATACGATCAACGGCTCTGCCAAAAAAAACGAACCGATCATTGCCAAAAGAAAGAAGACAACGATAAAAACCAACCGTCTCCTTAATTCAACGAAATGCTCAATTACAGTCAATTCGTTTTTCTCCATCTCTTCTCTCCCTACTTGCCTTCTTGATCTTTTCTCTTCCCATTATTTTCATCAGCAAGACCCTTTGTGGCATTTTTAAATTCCCTTAGTGTATCTCCTGCCGCACGACCGAGTTGCGGTAACTTTTTCGGACCAAAAATTAATAATGCCATGATTAATATGAGAATTAAACTACCCGGACCGATTGTCATGTTTCTCCCTCTCCCCCATCAACCTCATTCAAATTCATTCATTGTCACCCAAAAAAGATTTTACAAAAACTTTTTTCCTATCATATCGTATGAATCATAATTATTGCAATGCAAAATATTGTGTTGTTTTGAAGATAAATTTTTGTGTTACCTGCCATTTCCCTACTAAAAAAATTAATCTCCAACCACTACTTCCTCATTTGAGTAATGTTTAATTAAATAAACAAAAGATTGTAATTCAACAGCTAAATCAATATGGTGAACACGAATATTTGACGGAACAGTTAATCGAGCTGGCGTGAAATTTAAAATTCCTTTTATTCCTGTTTTTGCTAAACGATCAGTAACCAATTGGGCAACAGGAGCCGGGACGGTCAGAATAACAACCTGAATCTCTTCAGTTGACAATATTTGTTCCAGTGAATCCATTGGGTAAACAGTAATATCACCAAATTTTTGATCGACCTTTTCTTGGTTTGCATCAAAGGCACAGACAATTTTAGTATTATTGTTTTTAGTGAAATTATATTTTAGTAGAGCTGTACCTAAATTACCTACACCGATTAAGGCTACCTTTGTTATTTCATCCTGATTCAATATTTTTCTGAAAAAGGATAACAAATACTGAACATTATATCCATACCCTTTTTTACCTAATGCACCAAAATAAGAAAAATCCCTTCTAATCGTTGCCGAATCGACCTTAACCGCTTCACTTAACTCAGCAGAAGAAACTCTTTGTTTTCCTGACTGGTACAAATTTTGAATAAAACGATAATATAATGGCAATCTCTTAGCGGTGGCTTTAGGAATTATTAGCTGATCTGTTTCCATGTCAAAATCCTCCAATGCTGAAAAATTATTATTTTTCTATTATAATATCTTTTATTGCCCTATAGAAGTAATTCTTTTATAAGGCATTCAAAGCACACTGTGAACGCTTACATTGCATTGTTAACATATTCACCTACTATGATACACTATTTTTTTTCATCTGTCTTGTAGATAGTTTCATTTAATCTCCATTTGCCATTTTTCCTCCCCTTCATGTACTATTTTTATATAGACTTGTTGACATGACATTTACAGGCTCTCCTTTAAATGTCGGAAATGATGGAGCGAAAAGCGACTGGATATGTTATGGTAGAGGAAGGAATCGATTATTTAGTAATCAAAAACAGCATGTTCCCATTCACTTCACTCTGAAAATAATTAGTCAGTCATTCATTCTTTTAAAAGGCAAAACAGAGTCAAAGCTGTTATATTTCTAGGTAAAGGACCATTTTTATTGTGAAATGTTGAGGTGCAAATCATGATTTTACTACAAGTAAATCAACTAAATAAATATTACGGGGCAGATCTTGTCCTTTCGAATATTAAATTAGAAATTCATACAAGAGACCGAATTGCCCTTGTTGGTAGAAACGGATCAGGCAAATCAACCTTGCTGAAAATAATTGCCGGTGAACTTGCTTATGACTCCGGAGAAATTATTAAGCCAAAAGAAGTAACAATTGGCTTTTTAGATCAACATACCGGTCTCGTTTCAGACAGAACTATCTGGGATGAAATGCTGACTGTCTTTGAAGATTTACGTAGCATGGAAAAAAGGTTACGTAATCTTGAGCAGGAAATGGCAAAGGAAGAAACTTATACAGATGAAGGCAAATACAAGCAAATTTTGTCCGAATATGATTATTTACAGCATGAATTTAAAGAACTGGGCGGATATCAATATGAAGCAGATATTCGTTCCGTATTACACGGGCTTAATTTTTCCACTTTCAATTATCAAGAGACAAAAATATCCAATTTAAGCGGCGGACAAAAAACTCGCCTGGCTTTAGGAAAATTGCTCTTATCAAAGCCGGACATTTTAATTTTGGACGAGCCGACGAACCACCTAGATATCGATACATTGACATGGTTAGAACAATATTTGCAATCTTATGATGGAGCCATTCTTATTGTTTCCCATGATCGCTATTTTCTTGATAAGCTTGTAAACCAAGTTTATGAATGCGCTCAGACTACTTTAACAAAATATGTCGGTAACTACAGTCAATACTTAGTCCAAAAAGCAGAGAATTATGAACGTGACTTGAAAATGTATGAAAAACAACAAGATGAGATAGCAAGAATGAAAGAATTTATTGCCAAGAATCTGACCCGTGCATCAACAACAAAACGGGCACAAAGCAGGCGTAAAGCACTGGAACGAATGCAAATGATTGATAAACCGCACAGAGACGATAAATCTGCTAATTTTTCCTTTCAAATTGAGCGGCAAAGTGGCAATGAAGTTCTTAATGTGGTTGATTTGGCCATTGGTTATGGAGCCAATCAAATATCAAAAAATATCCACTTTCGAATTCAAAGAGGAGATAGCATTGCTTTGCTTGGCCCAAATGGTGTCGGCAAATCTACTCTACTAAAGACAATTGTCGGCCAACTCCAGGCTCTTTCCGGAAACATCCATTTTGGAGCGAATGTAACCATTGCTTACTATGATCAAGAACAAGCAAACTTAACATCAAATAAGCGAGTATTAAATGAACTTTGGGATGAATATCCGACAAAAACGGAAAAAGAAATCCGAACCATTCTTGGCAATTTTTTGTTCTCCGGTGATGATGTTTTAAAAAACGTCTCAACTTTGAGCGGTGGTGAAAAAGCAAGGTTGTCATTGGCTAAACTAATGATGTTAAATGCAAATTTTTTAATTTTAGATGAACCAACAAATCATCTCGATTTAGACAGTAAAGAAATTTTGGAAAATGCTCTTGTTGATTTTCCCGGTACGATCTTGTTTGTTTCTCATGACCGTTATTTTATTAACCGAATTGCAACAAAAGTTTTTGAACTCTCTACTAACGGTGTGACCGAGTATTTGGGTGACTATGATTATTATATAGAGAAAAAGGAAGAAATGATGGAGATTCAAAAATTATCAGAAGAGAGCGAGCACAACCAAACGCAAGAACCGGCTTCCGATTTGGATGCAAAAACCCGTTATGAACAAGAAAAAGAACTAAAGAAACTGGAACGACAAAAGAAACGTCGGGTTGAAGAAATTGAAACATTAATTGAATCACTGGAGATGGAAATTGCCGAGAAGGAGCAGCAATTCCTTCATCCGGAAATCTATAGCGACCATACAAAAGTGGCTGAACTAAATAAGGAAATTGAAAAAGCCAAAGCAAAAATTGAAACTTTATTGGAGGAATGGAGTGAACTGGAATAATTGATGGATTTTCCGGAGACCTGCCAAAAAAGCACCGGAAGTAAGTGAAAACTCCATTATGTGACCAATCATTCGATTACATGAATTATTCACTTTTTCCACAAAGTTATTCACAAGACAATTATATATTTATTAACATCTCAAATGCTTTTCCACAATACCCACAAAAAATTTCCAAGTTATCCACAATTGTGTTGTGAATAATTGAGATTTCTATCAGTGGGGACTCGATATCCCCACTGATAAACTAATTGTGCCACGTCCTTGTAGCAACGCTTGTGTGACCAATCCGTATCGATCCAAACAAATCGGGTTTACTCAGACTTATCTTCAGTAATTTTTATCCACAATATTATCCACAATCGAATCAAGCAAGATAGGCAGGAATTTTTGAAATAAGTGACATTTATCGAAACATACACTTATTACCGGCAAATATTGATATTTCACCGATATTTCGTTAATCTTATGGAAGATATATATAAAGTTGGTGAGAAAACAATGAAGGATTACCAAATTACTGTACATAATCAGGAAGAAACTTTTTCAATGGCACAAACGTTCAGTAAATTTTTACGGGAAGGAGATGCGATTGCGCTGGAAGGCGATCTTGGTGCCGGAAAAACAACTTTTACAAAAGGGTTGGCAAAAGGACTTGGTATCAATAAAAATATTAGTAGTCCCACATTTACAATTATAAAAGAATACAAAGGGATTTTCCCCCTCTATCATATGGATGTTTATCGACTAAAGGATTCAATGGAAGATCTCGGTTTTGATGAATATTTTCATGGTGATGGTATCACCGTCATTGAATGGGCTCATATCATCCAAGACCAGTTGCCCGAACAATTTTTAACTATTGAAATTAAATTTGTTGACCTGACAACCAGACAATTTCTTTTTAAACCGGTTGGTATTCGATATGAACAACTATGTGAGGAGTTTTTCCATGAATATTTTAGCAATTGATACCTCGACAAATGTACTCGGTGTTGGAATCGCAAGTAATGAAAAAATTATCGGTGAATATATAACAAATATAAAAAGAAATCATTCAACAAGGGTATTACCGGCCATTGACTTTCTACTAAAAGATTGCGGCATGGACATAAAAGAGATAAATAAAATCATTGTTGCTAACGGTCCGGGCTCATACACCGGCTTGCGGATTGGCCTAACGATCGGAAAAACGTTAGCTTGGACATTAAACATACCCATTGTTGGTGTTTCCAGCCTTAAATTAATGGCGGCCAGCGCTCGATATTTTGATGGCTACATTTCTCCGGTCATGGATGCAAGACGGGGAAATATTTTTACAGGATTATATGAATATAAGGAAGGCAAATTAATGCAAGCAGTTGACGATCAACATATTCCTACAGAAGAATGGTGCAAATTACTTAAAACATTTGATAAACCGGTTCTGTTTTTAGGAAATGATGTGGTTATTCATGAACAGGTAATCGTAAATCAACTGGCTAAACAAGTTCAATTTGCACCGATTACTGTCAATATCCCTAAACCCGGTGAGTTGGCTTTACTTGCAAAAGATTTAAAAGAAGAAAATGTGCATTCATTTGCACCGAATTATTTACGCTTGGCAGAAGCTGAAGCCAAATGGAGAGAGAAAACGAATTAAATTTGAGGGGACAACTTTATGAATCGGACACCTGTTTTTCGCAGACTGACTATTAACGATGTTGATGAAATTCTGCATGTAGAATATGCTTCTTTCACTTCTCCTTGGAATCGGGATGCATTTGTTCGAGAGTTAACAATGAATCCTTATGCAATCTATATCGGTGGTGAGCTTGATAAAAAAATCGTTGCTTACGGTGGCATGTGGATCGTTATTGACGAAGCACATATTACCAATATTGCAGTATTACCCGGGTACCGGGGACTGAAAATTGGTGAACAATTAATGATGAAAATGATGGAAACAATGATTGTTAAGGGTGTAAAAAAGGCAACATTGGAAGTAAGAGTGTCCAATATTGTTGCCCAAAACATGTATCGAAAATTCGGTTTTAAAAATGGTGGTATTCGAAAATCATACTACACTGATAATTATGAAGATGCTTTAGTAATGTGGGTGAATTTAAAATGAATGATTTATATATATTAGGAATTGAAACAAGTTGTGATGAAACAGCGGCCGCCGTGGTCAAAAACGGGACCCAAATCCTTTCTAATGTTGTTGCTTCACAAATCGAAGTTCATAAACGTTATGGCGGCGTTGTTCCTGAAATAGCTTCCCGCCAACATGTAGAGCAAATAACCATTGTTATTGAGGAAGCAATGAGACAAGCAGAACTGAATTTTAGCGATCTAACGGGGGTTGCGGTAACCCAAGGACCTGGTCTTGTCGGCGCTCTTTTAATTGGAGTAGAAGCGGCAAAAACCCTTGCTTTTGCTCATTCTTTACCATTAATTCCCGTCCATCATATTGCGGGGCACATTTATGCAAATCGGTTAGTTAAAGAAATGAAATTCCCTTTGCTTGCTCTTGTCGTTTCCGGTGGTCATACAGAACTGGTCTATATGAAAGAACATGGTCATTTTAAAGTAATTGGTGAGACAAGGGATGATGCTGCCGGGGAAGCTTATGACAAAGTAGCCAGAGTACTAAGTATGCCATATCCCGGGGGGCCTCATATTGACCGATTAGCACATGAAGGAGAAGCAAATATCGACTTTCCTCGTGCGTGGCTAGAAGAGGGATCGTATGACTTTAGTTTTAGCGGATTAAAATCTGCTGTCATCAATACCGTACACAATGCTGAACAACGCGGGGAAACAATTCAGCCTGCTGATTTAGCAGCCAGCTTTCAGGCTAGTGTCGTTGAAGTCCTTGTAGAAAAAACCGTCCGTGCAGTGCAGGAATATCAGGTTAACCAAGTCATTCTCGCCGGCGGAGTAGCTGCAAATAAGGGGTTAAGAAATCACTTAACCGAGCGGATTGCTGAGTTGGGAAATGTAGATTTAGTTATACCCCCAATGAACTTATGTACTGACAATGCCGCCATGATTGCAGCCTGTGGAAGTGTCTTTTTTGAAAAAGGCATTCGTGCAGATCTTAGTTTAAATGCAAACCCGGGACTGGATTTAGAAAGTTTTAATCGATGATGGTGTTTTGTTAATCAAGTTTGAATCGATGCTATCGTTTTCAAAACGAATTTTCTGTGGCTTTTTAACAAAACTTATTAATCAGTTTTTACCGATAATATTGTCTTCGAACGAATTTTCTGTGGTTTTCAAAAAACTGGTTAATTAGGTTTGAATCGGCGATGCTGTTATTAAAACCAATATTCCGCACGTGAACAGAATCGGCAAAGTTAAAAGCATT
>NZ_CP155467.1:180000-557500 GCF_039654145.1 Caldifermentibacillus hisashii | reverse complement strand
TCCTGAACATGTTCGTAAGAAGGTCCGCTAGTAACAACACATCCATCGGAAAAATTTCATGTAATTTCCGAATATTTATCATACACCTCCCCAAAAACACATTTTCCTTCATTTTACATTCCTTTTTCAAAATAGCCTCCCTCACCCCAGTTAGATTAAAAACCAACCAAAAAAGCACCCTACTTTTTATTGTTTTGATGAATAAGAAGTTTCAAGTTCTATGCTACCATCCTGCAAAACACCATGTCCAAAGAGGCTTATTTGTTTCCAATAATTACCTGATTAATTTCACCATCTCTCCCTCTAAAGCAAAATTAAAAAAGCACCCGTTCAGGCGCCTTAAAATACTTTACGAATATGTTCAAACTTGTTTTTACTATATATCTCAAGATAAATTGCCGCGGTAATATTCCTTTATTTAAAACCTAAACGACGTATGCCCTACCTCTCATACATCCTTACGACTCCTTAGTCGATCCAGTGTGATTAAGTTCTTAATGATTTCACCAAGAACGCCAAACCATTTATTCCTTTTTGATATTTCAAGTTCGTTCGAAAAAGCATTATCTATATTATACCACGTTGACAAAATAAAAGAAAGCCCCCCTCGGCAATCACGGCAATCAATTTCCAAACGATCGACATCTTCAATAACTTGTTCATCGAAAAAGGGTTCCAATTCTCCCTGTTGAATTGGAGCATACCACGTCAGTATCAATGGACATGTCAATAATAATAAATCCCACCTTATTTCCATTTTTCCACCATCCCGACACATGCAACAAAGATTTTTACTATAGTAACGTCAATTCCAATTGGAACAAGCAAATTCGCCAGACTGTAAAAATCACCGTACTAATAATAACGATTATTTCAATTGATATTTTCGGTTGATTTAAAACTTGCAGTATAAGTAAGCCAATAAAAATTGTAAACAAAGCAAAATCAAACCAAAAGTTTCTGAGGCAAGTGCCGAAAGTAGGGTGCTAGAGCAGAATCAACAAAAAATTGTTTTATCCTCTTCGTGTTTACTCGTCTACCTTGACTAACCGGCCGCCGCATTTCCCGCAAACAAAGCGATTTGTATCTACTCTTCTCCTCCGCTTATAAATAAGGCCGCAATTAGAGCATTGATATTGATATATTTGCACTGACCGTTTTCTTTCTAATGTTTCAGGTAATGGTGTACAGTATCGGGGAGCACCGACTTGACTGGCAAGTTGTTTAAAATGTTGGTCTTTATGTCGGTAACCCATTTTATTTTGATGAAGGTGGTAATGACAAAGTTCATGTTTAATGATACCGATTAATTCTTTTTCTCCATACACATCATAATATTTTTTATTAATTTCAATATTACCGGTCTGTAGTATGTATCTTCCACCCGTTGTCCGCAGTCTTTTATTAAAAACTGCTTTATGTTTGAATTGCCTGTTAAAATATTCCAGGGATATTTTTTCAACTAAATTTTGTAGTTGCTGATCATTCATTTTTGATTTCACCTATAACCTATAAAGTTTCGTGTTTTAATAAAAGTAGTTCACTGACAATCTATTTTAACATAGATTAAATTATACACACATTTAAAAAACTGTACCATCAGCTGACCTTAAACAGATTCTATCCTGAATTGCAATAATAAAAAAGGTAATTGGAATAAACGTTCATTTTTCGGTTATGTGGATTTGTACAATTTCCTTTCAAAAATATTATCGTGAGGATTACCTCTTTCAAAAGGAGGGGTGGTTAATGCCGAGTTGGTTCAAAAAACAAATGCAAAGGGCTTTTTTAGAGAAAAATCGGTACCAAATTAAGTTATTAAATCAGTGCTGGTATTTTTATATGAGAAAAAATTGTTCTTAATTTCTTCTTCCATCGTTCCGGGCAATCCATTAGATTTGCGGTAGGCATGCAGATCATTATGAAAGCCCCTTCCGAATGACATTTGCGGAAGGGGCTTTCTAGTTGACAATAAATGACTTTTTCAGTGACTGGCGATACGACCATGATGATGTGACTGTAACGTTTTTTATTTAACAATAAACGACTTCCTTTTCGATTATGCATGATTCCTTATCAAGAACAAAAACCGTTTCCTCTTAACTTTCCTTTAACATCGACAAGGAAATCCGGCCTTTATTCACATCGACATCGTTCACCCAAACAGTTACAATGTCACCGACGGAAACAACATCAAGCGGGTGTTTAACATATTGGTTACTCATTTTCGAAATGTGGACGAGTCCATCTTGCTTAACACCGATATCAACAAATGCACCAAAATCGACAACGTTCCGAACCGTTCCTTGAAGTTCCATACCTGGTTTTAAATCTTCCATCTTTAATACATCTTTTCTAAGTAATGGTTTTGGTAAATCGTCACGCGGATCTCGTTCCGGTCGTTTCAATGCATCGAAAATATCTTTTAAAGTAAGTTCTCCTACCTCGAGTTCAACAGCCATATCATTAATATTGACTTCATTTAAACGTTGAATGAGCTTCTCAGAACCAATTTCTGTTGTTGAAAAGCCTAATTTCTCCAATAAACGTCTAACAACCGGATAATTTTCGGGATGGATACTTGTGCGATCCAATGGTTCATCTCCATCAACAACCCGGAGAAACCCGATACTTTGTTCATATGTTTTTTCACCAAGGCGAGGAATTTTTTTCAGTTCATCCCGATTTTTAAATTTCCCGTTTTCCTCACGATATTTTTTAATATTGTTGGCTACCGTTTTGGAAAGCCCAGAGACGTATTGCAAAAGCGAGGAGGATGCCGTATTTACATTGACGCCAACTTGGTTAACGACCGTTTCAACGACAAAAGTAAGCGACTCTTGCAATTTTTTTTGGGAAACATCATGTTGATATTGACCAACGCCAACTGATTTCGGATCAATTTTCACTAATTCAGCCAAAGGATCTTGTAATCTCCGGCCAATTGAGACGGCACTCCTTTCTTCAACATGAAGATCAGGAAATTCCTCCCGTGCAAGATCTGATGCTGAATAGACGCTGGCACCCGCTTCATTAACGATCAAATAATAGGTATCACTACCACCTAATTTTTTTAAAGTATCGGCGATGAATTCTTCGGTTTCACGTGAAGCTGTTCCATTTCCGATCGCAATCATTTCAACCTTATATTTTTCAATAATCCCCATTACTTTATTTTCCGCCTCGTCTTTTTTTGACACCGGTGGATGCGGGTAGATGACATCAATATGAAGAACTTTCCCTGTTTCGTCGACAACGGCTAATTTACAGCCGGTCCGATACGCCGGGTCGACACCTAAGACAATTTTTCCTTTTAATGGGGGCTGCAGTAATAATTTCCGCAAGTTCTCAGAAAAAATATGGATTGCCTGTTCTTCGGCCTTTTCCGTTAATTCATTCCGAACTTCCCGTTCAATTGAGGGTTGAATCAACCGTTTATAGCCGTCCTCAATCGCAAGCATGACTTCAGAAGCAACCGGTGAACGCTCATTTTTAATAAACGATTGCTTTAAGTAAGTGATGATTTTTTCAATATCAGGTTTTACAGAAACTTTTAAAATTCCTTCTTTCTCGCCGCGATTCAAGGCAAGGATCCGATGTGGAACAATTTTTCCGACAGGTTCTTCATATTCATAGTACATTTCGAATACTTGTTTTTCGTCCTTTTCTCCATCTTTAACGGCTGATTCAATTATTCCGTGTTTCATCGTTTCAAAACGGATCCATTTCCGCACCTCTGCATCATCTGAAACCATTTCAGCAATAATATCTTTTGCTCCGGTAATAGCATCTTCTTCTGTATGTACGTCAAGTTCTTCATTAATATAACGACGGGCTTCCTCTCGCAATTCTCCTGTTTCCGGGAAGGTCATCATCCAACTTGCTAGCGGTTCTAATCCCCGTTCTTTGGCGATACTTGCTTTTGTTCTGCGCTTTTGTTTATATGGCCGGTATAAATCTTCTACCTCTTGCAGTTTTGTTGCGTTCTCAATTTTTCCCGCCAAATCTTCCGTCAATTTTCCTTGTTCGTCGATAATTCGGATAACTTCCGCTTTCCGTTCTTCTAAATTTAACAAGTAGTTCCAACGATCAAGGATATCACGGATAACAACTTCATCTAAAGCACCCGTCCGTTCTTTCCGGTATCTTGCTATAAAAGGGATTGTATTGCCCTCATTCGTTAAATCAATAACATTTTTTACTTGTGTTAGCTTAATGGCTAATTCCTTTGCCACTTGTTTCATTAATTCCGATTGTTTATCAATGGTTTGCTCCAATGTATTCACTCCCATTATTACATTTTCAGCACTACCTTATTATGATTGAAAAAAACGAGTAAATCAATTTTGGCTTTCCACATTGCTTTAGGAAAAATAAAAAAGATAAGCCGTAATGACTTACCTTTTGGCAGAACAAACATTGAAATGAACACCTTTCCCACTATGAACTACCCGCCATTAAAATAACGAGTTTCGGAACCCCTACAAAGTTGTAGGTACTTCACAGGTGTGCCCAACACCACTACTGATTGAGTGTTTAACTCTTTCAGATACTTTCTTTGGAATTTTCCTTCGCCCATCATATCTGACCGAGCTTTCATCTCCTTAATGAATAGAGGAGGATTCCCACTCGGATGTCCTAAAGAATTTACCGCTTTTTTCCAAACATATGTATGAAAAAACGCTCTGATTTTCATTCAAGAGCGTCATTGTTGTTTTCATTCAAAATTCGATCAATCCTAAACTGATTTGCAACGCCTCATCAACTTTTTCCATCATTTCTTCATCCAGATGGGTAATTTTATCGGTAAGTCGCTGTTTATCAATTGTCCGAATTTGTTCTAGAAGTATAACCGAGTCTCGTTCAAAGCCGTATTTTTTCGCATCGATTTCCACATGTGTAGGTAATTTTGCCTTTTGAATCTGAGCGGTGATCGCTGCGATAATCACAGTTGGACTGAACCGATTCCCTATGTCATTCTGCAATATGAGAACAGGACGGACGCCTCCTTGTTCTGAACCAACGACAGGGGAAAGGTCGGCAAAGAAAACGTCGCCTCGTTTAACAATCAAAGGCTTATCCTCCGCTTACTAGTCTCTCAACTGTATGTTCTGCCTCATATTCAGCCTGAAAGCTTTCCGATGCAATAGTCAAATTAATTTTGGCCATTTCCATATATCCCCGTCTCATGGATTCTCGAATGTGTCTTTTTTTCCTTTCACGTAAAAACATTTTTGTCGCTTGATAAATCAGCTCATCGCGATTCACATTTTCTTGTTTAATAAATCCATCCATCTCCAGTAATAGACTTTGCGGCAAGTTCACTAGTATTTCTTGTGTTGCGCTGGATTCAGACACAAAAGACACCTCCAACTACTCACTATGCTTCTTTATACATAGTAACATTTATTTATCATAATGAAAAGTCATTTCTTTCACTTCCTCACTATTATCAGCCAAAATAGTCGGTTTTTATGCAAAATTCGACCGCTGCACATTCAGTTTGGACATTTTTTTCTAAACCCAATATCTTTTATACCTTTCCAGTCACTTTCTATAATCTGTAATGTGTTAAAAAATATATATGGTTTAATTTTGAGCCACAATATGAAATTATTCAGTATATGGTTATCATAGAACAGAAAAATTGGGAAGGGCTCCGCAGACCTTTTGCAATCAGCAGGAGATATCGATTTCCCCACTGATTGAAGTTGTGTAAAGAATAAAGAGGTCACCCTGAAAAATTCACACACGCACTCTCGATGTTTGTGGTGCCCAATTCAGGATAGACCCCTTTACAAAAAAATTATATTGTCATGATTGGAAACTGTTTGACCAACTCATTATCAAAACAATCAAATGAACTTACATCTTTATAAAATTACTTCTCAACAGAAACATTTTGAACAGATTTCGCCAACATTACCATTTCTTCTTTTGTCAAATTATTGGAAGCTATCATATATTCAACATTACCGTCCGTCCAAGTCAGGGAATTGTCCGTCAATGCACCTATCGTGAAGCCTAAATCAACTGGGTCACCCTTAACGACTGTTGGTGACATACTGGATGTTTCAAGAACTTCGACATGTTCTTGCATTAGGGTAAAGGCTTTATCACCCTCATATGTTAAAATTACACGTTTTCCGTTAGATGTAGTGACTTCCTGTTCATCGACGAGTGTAGTTCCGGCAATTTCTTCTGTTGGAATTTTTACAGTTAGCTCAGAATTTGCATCTTTTTCTACAGTACTCACAGGAGCTTCCATTTGGGCACTGGTCATATTTCTGTTCAAATCAAAGGAACCATTATCAAATTTTGCATTGAATTCTGCCTTTGAAAATTCAACAGCAAGCTTCACGTTCCGATCGGAATCCATGACTTTCACAGAAACCGGTGTAAAATCTTTTTTGTTAAACGTAATTTCTTGTAAAGGCAACATTTTATTATATTGGTATCGAGTTTTTGTTTCAAATACATAATGCTTATCTGTTTCAGTCAATTTCGCGTTATCATCTTTCAATAAATCTTGTACAAGCGATTCGTATAAATATGGTTGACTGCTGTTTTTCGGCCATTCGCTCTGAAATTTATAGCTTTTGTTCAGTGCAGGTGTTAGTACGTATACACCTTCTTTATTTCTTAAAATCATTTGACTTTGGTCCCGTTCGGCATTTTTCATATGGACCCGGTATAATTCAGGTTTGTTATGCCACACTTCAATTTGATACTCTTGAGCCTCATTCCCCATTGTTAAAGTCATCTTGGCATCGAGCTTATATCCTTTTAATTCCTCGGTTTTCTTATTCAATTCCTGGATGACTTCTTCCTTCGTTTTCGAACCGCAACCCGCCAAAAGCATAACGAATACCAGCCCGGCAAATAGATAAATCCAGCCTTTTTTCATATTTCCAACCCCTTTATTTCAATCATGTGAGGAGAAGTCTTGTCTCCTTAATTCTTGCAATATGAATATATGAGACAAACTTTCCAAATATGCTAAAGAATGGACATCCATTTTGGGTATTCAGGTATTCGGCTGTTTGAAGTTACTGAAGTGATGATCATTACTTGAGTTTAACATTTCAAAGACGGGTGGGTTTTCGCCGACAAAAAAGGAGATTCAAGCTTATAATGGTGACGAGAATGGGACTCGTCGTTAAAAACAAGCGTTTCTCACTCAAAAATGGTGACGAAAACAAGTCTCGTGGTCAAAAACAAGCTTTCTTCAACCAAAAGTGGCGACGAAAACGAGGCTCGTCACCAAAAACAAGCGTTTCTCAACTAAAAGTGGCGACGAAAACGAGGCTCATCGCCAAAAACAAGCGTTTCTCACTCAAAAATGGTGACGAAAACAAGTCTCGTCGCCAAAAACAAGCGTTTCTCACTCAAAAATGGTGACGAAAACAAGGCTCGTCGCCAAAAACAAGCGTTTCTCACTCAAAAATGGTGACGAGAATGGGGCTCGTCGCCAAAAACAAGCGTTTCTCACTCAAAAATGGTGACGAAAACAAGTCTCGTGGTCAAAAACAAGCTTTCTTCAACCAAAAGTGGCGACGAAAACGAGGCTCGTCGCCAAAAACAAGCGTTTCTCACCGAAAAATGGTGACGAAAACAGATCTCATCGCCAAAATGGTCATATCTCACCGAAAAATGGTGACGAGAACTGGGCTCGTCGTCAAAAAGAGGCTTTTCTCAACCAAAAGTGGCGACGAGAACGGGTCTCATCGCCAAAATAGAAGCTTTCTCGCCTCAAAATGGTGACGAGAACAGATCTCGTCGCCAAAAACATGCTTTTCCCACCGAAAAACGGTGACGAGATTGAGGCCCGTGCCAAAAAGGATGTTTTTTGCCTTAAAATGGATATCAAAGGGAACCCGACACGTTTCATATTGAATATAATTCATCGGGAATTGTCCCTCTCAAAGTGTACCCGGCACTTTCACTTTTAAATCTAACTCAACCGGAATTGTGTCAGGTGTCAGCTTGGACCTCTTAATAGGCTTTTACTTGATTCCGAAAATTCTACTCGAATTCACTTTGTTGCCGGAAGCTTGTAACTATTAACGAATAATCAATAAAATTTAATCTTCTTCCTCAATGATCACTTGAGCTATTGCATAGTTGTCGCTATGACTAATTGACAAATGGACACGCAAATCAATCGGATTAACGAGGTAAGGTTTGCCCCTGGCATCTGTCTCAATCTCAATGTCACGAAAAGATAAATCCCTTCCAATTCCCGTACCGTATGCTTTTGAAAAGGCTTCTTTTGCGGCAAAACGCCCTGCTAAAAATTCGATTTTTCGTTTTGGAGATAATCGTTCAAAGATTTGTAGTTCTTTATTTGTCAATACCCGCTCTTTAATTCGCTCATTATGTTCATAAACTTTTTTTATTCGGGTAATTTCTACAATATCAATTCCTATCCCTTTTATCACTTGACCACCTTCTATTTTTCACATTCTTTCATATACATAATGTACAAGTATGGGTAAAAAAGCAAATGGTATGGTGAGGTGCAAACATGTATCAAAGTAGGGGATTGAAAAATTTTATTCGAACACATCCGGTCATCTTTATATTAGTTGGTATAAATATTTTATTTTTCCTGTTCATTACTTTGCCGATTTTTCCGAACCGCTGGATAGCAGAGAAAATGATTGGTGTTAATATCCTAATTGCAAATGGTGAATGGTGGAGGCTGGTTACACCGATTTTTATCCACAGTAACTTTAACCATTTGTTGTTAAATTGCATTTCCTTAGTTATTATCGGTTCGCTTCTTGAAGAACGGAAAAAAAAATCAACTTTTCTGTTGGTGTACTTGAGTTCAGGAATTTTTGCCAATGTATTTACATATATTTTCGCACCCCTTACTTTTATTCATGTCGGGGCAAGCGGGGCAGTTTTCGGATTATTAGGTGTTTTTGCTATGTTAATCTATTTGAATAAATTACCTTATCAATTGAAAAACAGTTTACTGGTGATAATTATTCTGGCACTCTTATTTACATTTATGGAAAAAAATACAAATATATATGCACATATCGGCGGGTTTTTGTGGGGATGTCTTTGTGGTTTTCTTATTATAAGAAAAACGATTTAATTTCTTAAACATCCGTATAGAAAATAGCTCGTGAACAAAATTGTACATCTTCTGTGCGGATTCCATTACCTTTGCAGCGTGGTTCATCATGCAAGTTTGGGGAATATCTTCATGTTAGAAAGTAGTATAGGTAGCTGAGGTAGATATTCGAGGGTACTTTTTATGCACTATAATATGTAAAAAGGGCTCAATTTACTTAATGAGCCCTTTTCTTCAAAGTAAAAGAAAATAAAAGTTTTGTTGCCAAGTCGCCCTGCACTTATCTTATTCCACTTCATATTTTTCTGTACGGGAATACCATTGATAGATTGCTTTGGCAACAGACTCGTCTAAATCAGCCACACGACCGCTACCTGACATGACGTGTGAATAGATGGTTCCTAGACTCTTTCGCCGTTGAAACCAGTTTTTGGAAATCTCTAATGATTGGATTCGGTTTTTAAACGTATAAAACGTCCTTGTTTGAATCCATCTGCTGCGAAGTGTCAACTGATGCCCGCTCATATTCCATCCGGCTCCCCGATAACTTTGATAGCCGAAGAGCATGGATAACGGAATGAGCACCAATAACAACCATCCAAACGGACGTAAAAAATATCCTCCGATAATAACAGGGATAGAAATAACATAAGCCGGTCGCAACATATATCGAATTTTCGCACGGTCCGGTAAGGTTCCTAATTCAACGTCTACTTGATAATCCGGCAAACAGCTTTTTACAATGGCAGTAATTTCCTGTTTTTTTATTAACGGACAAATGATCACTTTCCCCGGTTCCTCCATATCCGTCCCGCCCTCATTGATTACTTGGAAAGTTACATATCCAAAAAGACGTCGCAAAGGATTTTCAATAATTTCGATACCTTGAATCCGGTGAAAGGGAACGATTATTTTTCGCTTTTCCAACAATCCGTGGGAAATGATTAAATTTTTCTCGGTTTTTTCTACCTTGTAATCGTAATACTTCAACATGGTTTGTACAATGGCAATCAAATAGGCAAACACGATAATGAATAATGACAGAATAATAAAGAGTAAAATACTGCTTGCAATAAATAGTTGTGCCTCTGTGTAAATTTTTTCATAAGGTATCAATTCATCAAATTGTGAGAAAAATGCAATGACCGCAGTAATTACACCAATAGCACCACCGCTTGTTATTGCCAATAAAAAAATATTTTTCATACTCGCTTGATAAATAATGTCTACAGGTTCCTCATCAGAAATAGAAGTATCTACAGCTATTGTCGCCATCTGTTCACCGGAAGCTTCCGTTGGTATACTTTGTTTTTTCTTTGATTTTTTTATGTATGACTGGATATTTTCCGCTTCCTCTTTTTTGATGGCAATTAATTGGGCTTCCGATTCATCCAGGGCGCCTCCTGCTGTTTCAACCGTAATTTTTGCCAAACCAAAGATCTGCTGCAATAAACCTTCTGTCACCGAAATACTTTGAATCCGCTCAAAAGGAATATATCGCTTTTTCCTAACAAACAAACCGTGTTCTATTCTTAACTCTTCATCTTCAATCCAGTAAGTGAAACGGAACCAATTAATAATTCCACTAATGATTGTAAAAAAAATGATCACCGACGGAATCCCGAAACGAAATAATAAATCGAGTGTTGAAGCGTCCTCACCGCTTCCACCCAAAATAAACATGAAAATGATGGGGAGAACTGCATCTTTTATATTTTTGAGTATAAATAATATAACCGAAATCGGGTGCATTCGTTTCTTCTCAAACATCTTCATCCGCCACCCTTGCTAAGTTGGAAATGACATGCCTTAATTCTTCCGCTTCCACATCTTCTAAGGCAGGAATTTCATGAACAGTTGCTGCGGTCGATATTTTGACGGAAGCTAAATGGTACTTTTTTAATAATGGACCTTGAGTCGTATCGACATGTTGAACACGAATCATCGGAACTAATGTTTTCGTAACAATCCATAAACCGTGCTGAATTTCAATTTCTTGTTCTCTTACTTCATAACGCCAGATTTTCCAGCGTAGTTTTGGATTGAAAAAGATGATGAAATATGTTTCAACAATCCATAATAAAACTAATGGTATAATAATCCACTTCGGCCAATGGAAAATAAAAATAACAACACTAATAGTCACATAAATTAATAACGATAAACCAGAGGTAATGATTCCGCGGATTTTCCAAACAGTTAATGCCCGTTCAGAAATATGTTTTGCCGGTTCCCCTAACATGTTTTATCCTCCTTAAAAGTTTTCCTACCTTTATACGTTAATATCGGTAAAAAGTTACTACTATTTTACTATAATTGTATATGTTGAAAAATTCAGTCACAAATCCTTGAACATATGTTAATCCGCAACGTTTTTGCCGTACTCTCCGAAGCCGATTCATCTCATGGCAGAAGTCACAAGTGTTCTCATTTCATCCATTAAATGATTAACACGCAAAAATTTTATAAAAATTTCGCCCAAGTTCAATTTGTATCGTACATAATACCTAATGAGAAAATTTTTCGTAAAAACCTTTTTGTGTGCTAATCATAAAATGAAAATAGCGTCCAGAGCCGTATCTGACGCTATTTAAAGAATATAATATTCACGGTTTCGGGAATTACCGGATACTAGCTTTTTTTATAGCTGCGATTATGTGACCGTTGTCTTCTCGGCATTTCTCTTGAACCTCTGCCTACTTTTTTAGAAAAATTATTTTTGTCTCGTTTTACCGGTAACGGAGCTTCATAGGAAATTTTCACCGGCGTTGTAGCAGGTTCTTTTGTTAATAATTTGAGAGCGGCCGATACAATCGTAAGTGCGTCATGCTGCGTCAATAATTCTTCAGCTGCTTTCCGGTAAAGGGAAAGGTCATTCTCATCGATCGTATTATGAATCTTATCAATGGTTAAACGTTGTTGACCTTCAATCGCTTCTGCAATGGACGGGACCTGCATCCGTTTCATCCGTCTTTTCGTGGTTTCTTCCACTGTCCGTAAATATCCCATTTCACGCGGTGCTACAAAAGTGATTGCCATCCCAGTCTTTCCGGCACGACCAGTCCGTCCGATTCGGTGAACATAGCTTTCTGGATCTTGAGGTATATCAAAATTATATACATGAGTAACACCTGAAATATCCAACCCGCGTGCAGCAACATCGGTGGCAACCAAAACATCAATCGATCCTTCTTTAAATTTACGAAGAACGGAAAGACGTTTTGCTTGCGATAAGTCGCCATGAATGCCTTCTGCCGTATAACCTCTGATGGAAAGGGCTTCTGACACTTCATCGACACGTCGTTTTGTCCTGCCAAAAACGATCGCCAAATCCGGTGATTGGTAATCAAGCAACCGAGTTAACGCGTCAAATTTGTCTTTTTCCTCCACTTTAACAAAAAATTGATCAATTTGTGGAACCGTCATTTCTTTTGCTTTAATCCGAACTGTTTCCGGATCTTTCATAAACTTAATAGCAATCTGACGAATTCGCTCAGGCATAGTTGCCGAAAATAATAATGTTTGCCTTTCTTCAGGAACACTTTCTAAAATTTTCTCAATATCTTCAATAAATCCCATATTCAACATTTCATCAGCTTCATCGAGGACAACCGTATGAATATCTTGAAGCTTAATGGTTTTCCGGTGAATATGATCCAGCAGTCTTCCGGGTGTACCGACAATAATAGCCGGTTTCTTCTTTAAGGCACGAATTTGTCTTGAAATATCTTGACCACCGAAAACTGACAATACTTGGACATGCTTTTCATAACCAAGTTTAAACAATTCTTCTGAAACTTGAATAGCCAATTCTCGGGTTGGGGCAATGACTAAACTTTGGATATTTTTATTTCTGGTATTGATTTTTTCAATCAAAGGGATTCCAAAGGCGGCCGTTTTCCCCGTACCTGTTTGCGCTTGTCCAATGATATCTTTTCCTTGCATGCTTAACGGAATTGTTTGTTCCTGAATCGGCGTCGTTTCCTCAAAACCAATTCGCTTCAGTGACTTTAATGTAGTAGAACTTAAATTTAAATTTTCAAATTTTCCCAATGCTTTCATACTCCTTTAATTTACAGAAAAAATACTCTCACACCTTTTTGAGAGTAATGTACTTTACACTATAATTTTCTCCATTTAGGTTCATTTATATTACCATTAATTAGCTGTCATTGCAATTTTTTTACAAGATTCCTCTTCATTCAAGAAGGTGAAAATTTCCTGAAACACTCGCTGCTGTTCTTGGCAATAGCAAATATGGTGATTAGCCTCTTCAAGTAAGAGCAGCTTTTTTTCCGGTGTATTTATTGACTCATACAGAAAATATGCACTTTTCAAAGGTACAATTGGATCCATTTTTCCTTGGACAATCAATGTCGGTACATTTACTTTTGAAAAAATTGGCCGGATGGTGTTGACAAGTTTACGAAATTCCAAATACGCTTTTAAAGGTGTGGAAGTAAACTTTCTTTTATATTTTTGAAAAATTGTACTGTGACGGAATGAATTTGTCAGGCACTCTGAAATCATATTTTGTATTTCTAATAAAAAATTTCTTGGATTCATATAATAAGCCGCTGCACTTAATAAAACCATTTTTTTCACAGGATATTGAGTAGCTAACCAACTCCCTATGAGACCGCCCATGGAGAAACCACATATATATATTGTATCACATTGTTCCATCAATTTAACGAGTTCTTCTTCAGCATGACGAATCCAGTCACTATAGCGGACCCCTTTAAGTTTCAGTTCATCTCCATGACCGGGTAAAACCGGGGTACGTATCAACCAATTCGTTTGATTATTTAAAAATGAGACGAGTGGTTCAATTTCTCTTGGTGAACCGGTAAAACCGTGAATACATAACAATCCATTCATGGCACACCACCCTTTAAGGAAAACTCCTCCCAGTAAGATGCCATTTTTTTACAAGCAAGTTCAAAGAATGAGGGAGGTTGTACTTTAAATTTCCCTAAAGTGCGGGTTTCATGCATTTTTCAAGGGACGACCTTCGTAACGGTTTGACCACTGTTTTGGGATTACCAAAAAATAAATATTATTGCCGAGATCTGGAAAAAGCTCATACAGAATTTTTCAATTAACAATGGCCAAAAAGCTGGGGCCGGAGTTATCCTGTCAGAATTAGGGATTTCAATTACAACCGAGACCAACTATTGTGCTTTACAACTTAATCCCTTCGACAACCTCTTCCAGTCTCATCCCTCTTGAAGCTTTTACCAAAACGATTGTTTGATTATCTAACTTAGGTTTTAAATGTTCGATTAATGCTGTTTTATCGGTGAAGGAAAAACACCTGTTTGTGTCAAATTTTTCCTTTGCGCCGACTGCAATATGTTTTCCTAATTCCCCATATGTGTAAACGTAATTGATCTTTTCCGGGTGAATATGGCGACCTACTTCTTTATGAAATTCTTGTTCTCGCGGCCCCAGTTCTAACATATCACCAAGAACGACGATTTTTTTATCAAACCCCGGGAGGTCCGCTACTAAGTCAATAACGGCTTTCATCGATGTCGGACTGGCGTTATAAGCGTCATTTAAAATTTGGCAACCGTTTATGCCAGGTATCATCTCTAATCTCATCTGGGTGAGCTTGATTTTTGAAAAACCTTCATTGATGGAAGAAAATGGTACTCCCCATTCGCGGGCGACAATCATTGCTGCCATGGAATTTAAAACATTATACTCCCCTAAAATCGGGAGGTTAAACGTGATGTCAGATTGATTAATTGTAAAGACAGAACCGCTTGCACTCATTTCAATTTTAGTCGGATAGTAATCATTTTTTGCCGATTTGCCGAATGTCCGGATTTTCCATGGTTTATCCATATGCATGAGTTGGGAGACAATGAGCGGTTCATCACCTGGGTAGACGAATAAACCGCCAGATTTCAGGCCGTTTACAATTTCTAATTTTGCTTTTGCGATTCCTTCTCGTGAGCCCAGTTCCTGTAAGTGAGCATCCCCAATATTTGTAATGATGGCAGCATCCGGTTTTGCCATTTTGGTCAAAAAGTCAATTTCACCAAAATTACTCATGCCCATCTCTAATACGGCAACTTCTGTATCTTTTTGTAATCCAAGGATGGTAAGTGGAAGACCAATATGATTATTAAAGTTTCCGGACGTTTTTTGAACTTTATGTTTTACCGATAATACCTCCGCAAGAATATCCTTCGTAGTTGTTTTCCCATTACTCCCGGTTACCGCGACAACTTTTAAAGATAATTCATCCCGGTAAACTCTTGCAAGTTGTTGCAAAGCTTCTAACGTGTCGTCAACGATGAGAATAGGGAGATTGGTCGGAGGATTCGGGACGTCTTTCTGCCATAAAGATGCACCGGCGCCTTGCCTCATTGCTTGTTCAACAAATTCATGCCCATCATGTTTTTCCCCTTTTAGCGGGATAAACAAATTTCCTTGTTGGATTGATTTTGAGTTGATTGAAACACCTTGTACTGTTTGATCTTGAAAGGAAGAAATATCATTGTGGACTTGAATCATGTTTGCTAACTGTTGGACTGTTTTTTCAATCATCCTAGCACCTCCAATGGTGAATTTCGTTTGCAATTAATTTTGGGGCTGCATGTGTTGTTTCTAGAATTGTTTGGCTGACAATTTGCCTCGATTTCCTGCCCATTTTGCTCCTAAAATAAAATAATAGTTAAATTTTGCCCTTGTTATAAACGACAGTATCTCAGTAAGCCTACCCCGAAAAAAATGTACATTTGGACAAATCACTAAAAGACTTTATTCCAAGGAAAACAACACACCTTGAAATAAAGTCATTAAAACTTGCTTAGTCTAATGTGTACCGGATTTTTTGTTTCTCTTCATAACGTTCGAAACCAAGTTCGATTAGTCGGTCAATCAATTCCGGATAGTCCAATCCTGAATGTTTCCAAAGTAACGGGAACATGCTGACCGGAGTGAATCCCGGCATCGTGTTAATTTCATTAATTAAAACTTTTCCTTCTTTTGTGACAAAAAAGTCTGCACGGACAAGGCCTGAACAATCTAATGCTTTGAAAGCTGTTATGGCCATTTCTTTTATCGTTTCATAGATTTCCTCGGACACATCTGCCGGGATAACCAAAGCCGTATCACCATCTTCATATTTCGCTCGATAATCATAAAATTCAGTTTTTGGAACAATTTCACCAGCCACAGAGCAAATCGGTTGATCATTTCCTAATACACCGATTTCAATCTCGCGGGCTTCCACACCTTGCTCAATGATAATTTTCCGATCAAATTGAAAGGCTTCCTGGAAAGCCCTCACTAATTCTTCCCGGTTTTTACACTTGCTGATTCCAACACTTGATCCTAAATTGGCCGGCTTAACAAAACAAGGATAGTCAAGAGCTTTTTCAACCTTTTCATATGAAGCCACGGCATCATTTTCCCATTCGTGACGAAGAACGGATACATAATCAACTTGATTCAATCCGGCATCACGAAACAAGTTTTTCATAATGACTTTATCCATTCCGGCTGCTGAAGCCAAAACACCATTCCCAACATAAGGAAGATTTAAAACTTCCAGCATGCCTTGAACTGTTCCGTCTTCTCCGTTAGGTCCGTGTAATAATGGAAAAATAATTCCCGGTTCATCCATTTTTTCTATCGAGTCTCCTATAAAAAGAGCCGGACTGGTAGTTGTCGATTTTTGTCTATCCAATCTCAATTCGCCAATTTGTTTGACCGGATTTTCTAAAGCTTCACGTTTCACCCATTGGCCAGCCTCTGTTATATAAATCGGGGTTACCTCATACTTTTCAAAATTTAATGCTTGGGTAACAGCAAAAGCCGTCCGTATGGATACTTCGTGCTCGGCTGATTTACCGCCGTACAATAAGAAAATTTTCTTTTTCATGAATATGCCTCCAAACAAAATAATAACAACATGTAACTAATTTCCCATATATTTTACCACTAATAAACGAACAATAAAGGTATTTTTTCAGCAGTTCATTCTTTTTGTATCATATGATTTAGAAGAATGAATAACACCCAAAAAAGTCTGTTTTTCGAAAAAACACACGCTCAAATTAGAAAATAATGTGTCAAGCTAATGTGAAAAAACCTTTTGGGTGCTCATTTATCGAACCTTTCAATTTCCATTTTTATTTAAGTTTACTTGCCATTCCTTTTGTTTTCGGTCAAATACAATACTTCCATGTGGCGCAACAGCGGTTGACACAGCTAGATATTTTTCCATCATTTCATCCATATCATAATAATCACCGACAACCCAAAACGGGATTTCAATTTGACCGCGTTCTTGGCTAAAATGTTGAAACGAAAAGACTAGACCTTCCGTCAATACAGAATTCAGTTGGTGTAACACATTTCGTTCGATTGGTGGATATACCTTTTTTTTACGAAAACCAATGATTGATTTATCATATTTCGCTTCACTTAACCTGCTGGCCAGAATCCCGCCGAGGCAATCATAAAAGTCGGTCCAATAGCGATAATACGTTTTATTTAGCCAGCCATCATCTTCCGTCAAATAGGCAAAGCGATTGTTTAATTTTTGGAAAAATGGGAGTGACAGGTGTTTTTTCATATGGCCTAAATATAGTAATTCCGCCAATTCTTCCCCTTCAATAGTATCTAGGCTAAATACATCATCAAAATCCACCCAGCAAAATTCACCAAATTTATGAACTCCTTTTCGGATTAGTTGTTCCACTTGATCCTTTAATATATAATCCAGTTGGGTATCTAAATGGAATTCCGTGTCATCATATTTGTGTTTTAACAACAATAAGTTTGCTAATGGCTTTTTCAATGATTGAATAAATCCGGGAAAAGTAATCCCGTTTGAAATGACATAATGATCTCGTGTATTTACTAATATATAAATTAAATCTTTGAAATCATCATTTCTGGCCACCTTGTTCATCTCCCTAAAAGTCGGTCATTATATAAAATGGATATTCCACTCATTATATAATGAATGATATTAATAATGCTTTTCAAATTTATTACGATTATATATCCAGATTGGTTTCAATTTTACGTTTTCTACATAAATAAGTTTCTTACATACAAATTTTATCATATTTTTTCCATTTTCCTTTTTCCCCTGTGAAAAAATTTTTGTATATACTAATAAGGTGTTTTGATTATTTCACATATCTTGTTTTGCCTTCATATATATGTGAAAATAGTTTTAGAAAATATATTGGAAAAATGGACGCTCATGATTCCGCCTTACCATTGACTAAAATAAAGGAGGGGAGCTTTCATGAACCATTTAATGACAAATGAGCAACTATTAGTAACCGTTGTAAAATTATTGCGAGAAAGCAAACGGAATGAACTCATGCTCATCATTGATGAATTGCAACCTTATGATATTGCAAATTTATATAAAGAGTTACCGCATAAATTGAAAACTCGGTTTTTATTCCACTTGGACAACCATCTACTGGCAGACGTAATCCAAGAAGTGGAAGATTCCGATTTGCAATTGGAAATTCTTAATAAATTAACAATCGATAAAAAGGGCGAGGTTTTAAACTTAATGGATAACGATGACCTTGCCTCTTTGCTTCATGACTTACCGATCGAGAAAAGCGAATCGCTCTTGGCAGAAATGAAACTTGAAGAGTCGGCAATCGTTCAAAACATTATGAAATACCCGGAGGAAACAGCCGGCCGACTTATGACGAACCGATTTGTTTGGATCCGTAATACTTTTACAGTCAGGGAGGCTGTTGATAAATTAAAGAACTTTGCCGAGTATGCCGAAACCATTAACTACTTATATGTTATCGATGAAAACCGGAGACTGGTCGGAGTAGTTTCATACCGCGATCTCCTTCTTGCCGATTTGAATGATAAAATTGAAAACATTATGTTTGAACGGGTTATTTCGGTATCTGACTATACCGACCAGGAAGAAGCAGCCCGAATTTTGGAAAGATATGACTTTCTCGCTCTTCCCGTTGTTAACGAAGATAATGTACTGCTTGGGATCATCACGTTTGATGATATGTTAGACGTCATTATCCGTGAAGCAAATGAAGATATAGAAAAATTATCCGCTTCAGGGAAAGCCATCGATTTCGATACAAAAGCAACCATCGCTGCCTGGCGGAGATTGCCTTGGCTCGTTTTATTACTCATTATCGGATTGTTTTCCGGTAGTATTATCAGTTATTTTCAAGAAACATTGGATCTTGTTGTTGCATTGGCATTCTTTATGCCGATGATTTCAGGGATGACCGGGAATACCGGCACACAATCTTTGGCCGTCGTTGTTCGTGGTTTAGCCGGACAAGATTTAAATAAAAAGGCGATTTTTCATCTGATTTTACGGGAATTTATCGTTGGCTTCATTATCGGCGTCATTTGTGGGATTCTTATTTCTTTTATTGCTTATTTTTGGCAAGGAAACATTTATATTGGGCTTGTCGTCGGTGTATCCCTGTTTTTAACCTTGATTATTGGCACATTGGCCGGAACAGTAATTCCCCTTATTCTCTATCGGCTGAAAATTGACCCTGCGATTGCTTCCGGTCCACTTATTACAACATTAAATGACATTTTTTCACTGACAACGTATTTTTCCATTGCTTCCATTTTTTTAGACAAATTAATATGACTATGTGTTTTTAGAAGGATAAAGAATACACCCCATCTCCCACCTATCTTCCCCTTTGATTTGGAGCTTTAGGTGGGAGTAAATTTTTATGTAAATAGTTATCTAAATATTACAAATTTATAAATAAAACCTCACAATAAATATTGACTCCAGAAATATATATATCTATAATAGATATAATAAAGAAAATTTTTTGCTTTTTTAACTGTTTATAAGTTTCAAATAAGGCTTAAGTGAATACAAGTCATTTTTCTGTTAAGGGAATGGAAAACTCAGCCAACATTGCATACTTATTTTTTTATAGAAGTCTCCAAAGCTCCATTAACAAAAAGCCCAATGTGTTGTAAACTATTAATTAAAGGAGGAATGTACCTTCGTAAAGAAATATGAATGACCTTACACTGCCTGTCTAATAAAAATAGTTAAGAAAACTCAGGCGTAAGAACCTGACGTTGCGTAAAGTGTAGTTCACCGGAAAAATATTATACTCATTTTTCGGCGAGAAATGTAACTTTCGAGGCTTTCCATATGCACTTTGCGTTGGAAAAATTATGAATTCTTTTAGGAGGTGAACTCCCGACCCTGTTTTAAGGGGCGGGGATTTTGTTGGACGACATAGTTGGTCTGATTTATATCGCCGTTCTAATTGCGTTAACGGCATTTTTCGTAGTTTCTGAGTTTGCCATTGTTAAGGTGCGAACGTCGAAAATTGAAGAACATATCGAAAAAGGAAGAAAAAGTGCAATTGCTGCAAAAAAAATCATTACCAACCTGGATGAATATTTATCTGCCTGTCAACTTGGGATTACCGTTACCGCACTTGGAATCGGTTGGTTAGGAGAATCTACTTTTGAGTCGATTTTTACCAAACTTTTTACGAACTTCAGTATTCCTGAGTCGATTTCCCATTTGTTGACAATTACCATCGCATTTTTAATAATGACGTTCTTACATGTTGTTGTTGGCGAGTTGGCACCAAAAACGGTTGCTATTCAAAAAGCTGAAGAAATTACATTACTGGTTTCCAGACCGCTGATTTTATTTTACAAAATTATGTATCCGCTCATCTGGGTACTGAACGGTTCCGCACGCTTAATTACGAAAGCTTTCGGTTTAAAACCTATGGCGGAAAATGGTAGTGCTCATACGGAAGAAGAACTTCGGATCATCTTAAGTGAAAGCTATCGAAACGGTGAAATAAACCTGTCAGAATACAAGTATGTAAATAAGATATTTGAATTTGATAATCGGATTGCAAAAGAAATCATGGTTCCGCGAACAGAAATTGTAAGTATTGACATAAATGATTCCATTGAGTCTCTATTAGACCTTGCTCGTGTAGAAAAATTTACCCGTTATCCGGTGATTGACGGAGATAAAGATCATATTGTCGGATTTATTAATATGAAAGAACTGCTAACAACTTATATTTCCGGCAAAGATCTTTCAAAGTATACCGTCAGATCCTTTATTCGACCTATCATCAGGGTGATTGATACAATCCCTGTTCATAATCTTCTTGTCAAAATGCAAAAAGAACAAATTCATATGGCTATTCTTTTTGATGAGTATGGTGGAACAAGCGGTCTTGTCACGGTGGAAGATATTGTGGAAGAGATCGTAGGTGAAATCCGGGATGAGTTCGATTTAGATGAAATCCCATTAATTCGACAATTGTCTGAAAACCACTATATCTTTGACGGTAAAGTATTAGTCAGTGAAATAAATGCATTATTATCACTTGACATTAATGATAAAGATGTTGATACGATTGGTGGATGGTTTTTAACGGAAAATTTTGAGGCAAAACAAGGTGACATCCTCATCTATAAAGATTACCAATTTAAAGTAATTGAGATAGAAGATCACCATATTAAATATATCGAAGCAAGAAAAGTTGTCACAGAGAGTAACTATGAAAATCCAGTTCATCCGACGAACATGGCGACTGCGAATACAGAAGTGGTTTAATCATGTCCATGGAAAAGGACAACTTTTATCAAAACCGTTCACATGAAATATTTCATGATTGTAAGTGTAAAACGGAAAATTTCAGTCGTACCTTTATGAGAGAACTAGGGAGGAAAGCCATGCGTGATTTCATGCTTTCCGTTCAGGCCACTTTCTCCCGGTTCAACATCCATATTTGGTATTTTACATGGAACTGCACCTATTATGGTAGTTCCTTTTATTTTGGAGTTTTTCACCTGATTGATTCAGGAGGTTTCGGGGAATGTATGTCACTATTTCATATCTATAAAACTTGAAGAAAAAATAACTGAATAGATGTGCATCCCCAAAATTAACATTCTGCCAAATTTTTGTTTTTGCTACTTTCACTAAATCGATTATAATATGGTTATGTAAAAAATAAACTAACATCCAAACAACATTTGGACGAAAAATTCCCTGTCCGATTTTCTTGAACCATTTTTTTACAACAAAAATCCGAAAATTTTATCCGTAAGATTCCGAAAAACGGACTTTTTGGGTGTTAAACGTGATATAATATTATTTTATTCGATTTTTTAAAAGTGAAAAGGTGAATATAATGGAAAATGAAAAAAAAGTTCCAGATCGTTTTGATTGGACTTTAGCTTTTATATTATTTCTGTTTTTTATTGTTAGTTTAATATCTATATACAGTGCTCAGACTTCAGGGCAATATTCAACAAACTTTGTACTTGATCAATTAAAATGGTACATCGTTGGGGCTATCATTATTGGGGGGGCCTTGTTTTTTGATCCGGATCAATATAAAAAATTATCATGGATATTTTATGGTTTTGGGATATTTTTACTTATTGTATTATGGATTGCAGCCAAACTCCATTTGGGTATTGCAGAGGAACGAAATGGAGCCCATAGCTGGTTCACCCTTCCATTCGGGAGCATTCAGCCGTCCGAATTTATGAAAGTATTTTTAATCTTGGCGATTAGTCGGCTTACATCCGATCATAATCAAAAATATCCGGTAAAAACATTACAATCAGATTTTTGGTTGTTAGTTAAAATTGGCCTCACTGCTTTGGTTCCATTGGTGTTAATTATGGAACAGCCGGACTTAGGAACTGCATTAGTCATCATGGCCATTACAGCCGGAATGATTTTAGTATCTGGAATTTCATGGAAAATAATATTACCCTCTTTCTCTCTAGTTGCTCTTCTTGGGGTAGGTATTATTGGTGTTATGATATATTTTCCGGATTTTCTAAAAGATCATATTGACCCTTATCAGTATGGAAGGATTTATGCCTGGTTAGACCCATATAGTTATGCATCCGGTGATGGTTTACACTTAATTAGTTCCCTGCAAGCAATTGGGTCCGGTGAGATTTTCGGGAAAGGCTTTATGGGGAAAGAAGTATACGTCATGGAGCGCCATACAGACTTTATCTTTAGTCTAATTGCTGAAGAATACGGCTTTATCGGTGCCAGTGTCGTTATCAGTTTATTTTTCCTGCTTATCTATCATTTAATAAAAATTTCATTAGAAACGAACTCTCAATTTAATTCTTATATTTGTGCAGGTATCATTAGTATGACTGCATTCCATGTATTTCAAAATATCGGGATGACTATCCAAGTATTGCCAATTACCGGAATCCCACTTCCTTTCCTAAGTTACGGGGGAAGTTCATTGATGGGCAATATGCTCGCCATGGGGTTAGTTTTCAGCATCCGGTTTTATCATAAAAATTATATGTTTGAAGCAGATACAGATGAATAAACGGCGGTCTTGACTCGCAGTTAAGGATAGGATAAATAAATATAGATAACTCCGGACGTCAAGATTCAGGTCCGGAGTTTTTCTACTGTACATTTATTTCTCACAAATTCGCTTCTTTCGCCTCTTTCTCCCCTATTTCTGTCCCTTTTTTCAACGCAAATTGATAAACAACCATGGCAATAAAGCCGGCTAAGCCAATCAAATCAGAATAGCCTTCAGGATAAATCAATAACAATCCAATAACAACAGAAGCAATTCTTTCAATCCAGTTTAGTTTTTTATACCAATAACCAATTAACCCGGCACCGATACCAACCATCCCGGTAATGGCAGTAAAAATAATCCATAGCACACCTAAGAAAGTCGTATTAATCATCAATAACTCAGGTTCCATTACAAACATATACGGTATGATAAAAGCGGCGACAGCAAGCTTCGAAGCATTAATTCCCGTTCGGATTGGTTCCCCGCCCGAGATTCCTGTTGCCGCAAAAGCAGCCAAAGCAACAGGTGGTGTAATATCGGCAACAATACCAAAATAAAAAACAAACATATGGGCAGCTAAGACCGGCACAGCCACTTCCAGCTGATTATTTAATGCTAAAATGGCCGGTAAAGCGATCGTTGACGTAATAATATAATTCGCTGTTGTCGGTGATCCCATGCCGATGATGATGGATGTGATCATCGTAAAAAATAAAGTCAATAATAATAAAGCATTCGGGTTATTTGTAATTGTCTGGGCGAGTCCGACAATTTCGTTTCCAAGTTTCAAACCGAGCCCTGTTTTTGTGACAACTCCGACAATAATCCCGGCACAGGCGGTTGCAGCTGCGACCCCAAGTGCAGAACGAGCCCCTTCAAGGAGAGCTACAAAAAATTTCGATAATGTAATCCGCGTATCTTTTCTAAACAAGCTGACAATAATCGTAAACAAAATACCTAATAGAGCTGCGCGGGAAATACTCGTACCGATGTCCATGAAAATGATAATGGCAAGTATTGGCGTTAACAGATAGATTTTCTTAAATACTTCCTTTTTAGCTGGAATTTCTTCTTTTGGCAAACCGCGTAATCCTTGTTTTTTCGCTTCAAAATGAACCATAATCCAAATTCCGGTAAAATATAAGATAGCTGGAATAACTGCAGCTTTGACAATTTCAATATAGGGTACACCGGCAAATTCAACCATTAAAAAGGCAGCCGCGCCCATAACCGGCGGCATAATTTGACCACCCGTTGATGCTGCAGCTTCTACCGCACCGGCAAAATTCCGATGATAGCCTAATCGTTTCATTAATGGGATGGTATAGGAGCCCGATTGTACCACATTGGCAACAGAACTGCCTGAAATCGTCCCTTCCAATGCACTTGTAAAAACCGCCACTTTTGCAGGACCACCAATACGTCTTCCTGCAATTGAAATGGCCAAGTCATTGAAATAGTTTCCTACCCCTGTCTGTCCAAGGAAAGCCCCGAACAAGATAAATAAGAAAATGAAAGTCGATGATACTTGAAGTGGCGTACCAAGGATTCCCTCTGTTGTATAAAACATGGAATTTATTAATTGCTCAAGACTTAACCCTCTATGTGCCAACATTCCCGGCATACTTGGTCCATATATAGCATAAAGAAGGAAAGCTATTGCAATGACAACCAAAGGAAGACCGACCACTCTTCTTGCCGCTTCCAAAACCAATATAATAGCCAGACCGCCAATAATCATTTGTGCTGTATCAATACTACCGATTTTTTGCACCAATGAATCATAAAAAACAGGCCAATAGCCACAGACGATAATGGCCAGAACTGCAAGAATATAGTCGTACCAAGCTATTTTTTGGCGTAATGCAGTCTTTCTTGCGGGAAACAATAAAAAGATTAAAACCAACGCAAAACCTAGATGGACTGTTCGTTGAATATATGCTGTTAATTCCCCGAATGCACCCGTATAAATTTGAAATAAAGAAAAGACAACTAACAAGCCAATAATAACCTTTGACATCATTCCGGACAGTTTCCTTGTTCGTGATTCAACATCATATTTTTCCATTAATGCCTTTTGCTCTTCTTCGGATAATTGAACTTTTTCATTATGCTCAGTCACGGATTTCAACTCCTTTCACAGATTGCCATAATGATAGATGATCTACTTGAACCTTATATATTTCCCCAGGTTTCAGATAATCGTTAAATTTGACGATATGTTCTTCATTTTCACCCCAGACTAGGCGATGTTTCGAAACGGTTTTTCCATTTCGGATCATCATCGACGGAAAGACATTACCTACATCTTTTATATGATATTTCCCATCCTTATATTCGAAAGTTTGTCCCGTTTCCGCATTGGAAGGCATTCCAATACCAAATTCTTCAAAAACAAATTCGTATTCCTCCATCGTATCATCCGGCAAAATCCGATATTTCTCAATGACATCGGTTAAATGAATTGAATGGGTAAAAATAATTTGAAAAGTATCTCCCTCCTTAACGGGGAGATAGGCAGCAATTTGACCGGTGTTCCGTTCATAAAAGACGAGCGATTTTCGAAATGGAATAAATAAAACCGTTAGCATGATAACGAGGAAAACGATAATTATAATTAAGGTGTTCATATATTTCTTACGTTTCATGTAAGTTCATCCTAATAATAGACTGCTAATCAATAAGAGGCCGGCCGCGTATGCAAGTGTGCTTTCACAGCCAGCCCATATGAAACTTCTATTCTATTGAGACACAAGACTGCCGAATTGAGGTTTTGAACCCAAATTTCTTTATAAACCTTCTATTCTATTGAAAAACAAGACTGCCGGAATGATGTGTTGATCCTAAATTTCCTTATAAAACTTCTATTCTATTGAAAAACAACACTTCCGGTAAGATTGGTCCCAAATTCCTTTATGAACCTTCTATTCTGTTGAAACTCCGGCTTCTTTAAAATATTTTTCTGCACCCGGATGCAAATCAATGCCGATTCCTTTTAATGCATTTTCCAACTTAATGTATTTCCCTTTTGCATGCGTAATGCTGCCTGTATTTTCATAAATCGCTTTCGTAATTTCATATACCGTATCTTCCGGCACACTATCAACAACCGCAAGCATGGCCAAGACTGCGACGGTGTTTACATCTTCTTTCAGCCCGTATGTTCCTGAAGCAATGGTGTCTTCCGCATAATAAGGATATTTTTTAACTAGCGCATCTACTTTATCTTGGGCAATCGGAACAATTTTCACCGGATTTGTAGCAGATAACCCTTCAACGGCTCCGGTCGGTGTGCCTGCAGTGATAAATGCTGCATCAATATTACCGTCTTGAAGTCCACCGGTAGACTCGGCAAAATCAAGGTTTTGAGCATCAATATCATCCATTGTCATGCCATGGACTTCCAAAATTTGTTGTGCATTAATGTATGTTCCTGAACCCGGTGCTCCGACAGAAACCTTTTTTCCTTTCAAATCTTCAACCGAATTAATATTCGACTTTGCAAGCGTTACAATTTGGATCGTTTCCGGATATAACGAACCAAGTGCAAGCACATTTGTTACTTTCCCAGTTTTTTCAAAAGCATTTATTCCTTCTACGGCAGCTGCCATCACATCGGTTTGAACAAAGGCAATTTCTGCATTCCCTTCACTTAATGCAATTACGTTATCCGCTGATGCATTTGAGGAAACAGCATCCGTTTGAATTCCGGTTTTGTCTGTAATGATTTTTGCAATTTCTCCACCCAATGGATAATATGTACCACTTGTTCCACCGGTTAACATGCTTAAGAATTTTGGCTTTTCTTCAGTTTTTGATTTCTCCCCTTCATTAGAACCGCCACTGTTTCCACCACTTGATTCACTTCCACCACCACATGCAACAAGGAAAAGTGAAAGAGCAAAAACTACTGAAAGCAATGCAAAAAACTTCTTTTTCATCCCGTTTCCCCCTTTTAAAATTTGATAAACAATAACAAAGCGTTTCCTGAATAGAATAATCTGACTTTGGCGCAATATTTTTCCGAAATAAGAATGAACGCTCATTCATAATTAATTGTGCCAAATTCACATTATTTAATACCGCTTTATTATTATTATTAATATTAATATAACTAGGAATTAATACCATTGTCAAACTATTAATGTTAGTAATATATAAAACCTAGAGTGTGACTAATTAGTTATCCCTTTCATTGTCATATAAAATCATTTCTTCTAGCATATGTATATAAAAAAACCACCAGTTATCCTCATTTATTGAGAATTCTAACTGATGGTTCACAAAATTAATTTTCTCGAATTTGCAATAGTTTTTGTTTCAATTGTTCTTCCATTGTAACGAGTTCTTGTTCTGCTTGATGGCGTTTTGCCCGACCTTCTGCTTGTATTCTTAATGTTTCTTCCAGTGTTGATACAAGATTTTCCTGTGTTTTCTTCAATGTTTCAATATCAACAATTCCCCGTTCATTTTCTTTGGCAACTTCAATTGAATTTGTTTTGAGCATTTCTGAGTTTTTCAGAAGTAAGTCATTTGTTGTTTGCGATACTTGTTTTTGAGCCTCTACCGCTTTTCGTTGCCTTAATAATGTCAAGGCAATGGCAATCTGATTTTTCCACAGCGGAATCGCCGTTGTAATGGATGTTTGAATCTTTTCCATCAACGTCTGATTCGTATTTTGAATCATCCGGATTTGCGGTGCACTTTGAATCGTGATTTGCCTGCTTAATTTTAAGTCATGTAACCTCTTTTCCAGACGGTCCGCAAACTGGATCATATCGTTAACTTCTTGATATGCCATTTGATCCCCTGATTGTTCCGCTTTCCGTTTCAATTCGGGAATAAGTTTCGTATGCAGTTCCTCTAATTTCACTTCTCCAGCAGCAATATAAATATTTAACGCCTGAAAATACTCTTTATTTTTTTCATACATCTGGTCAAGCAACGTATTGTCTTTGATTAATGTGTTTTTGCAATGTTCAAGACGGACGGTGATTCGGTCAATTTGCGCACCGGTTTTTTGGTATCTTGCTAAAATTTCATTAACGGAGCGCGACATTTTTCCAAACATCCTTGAAAAAATATTCCGTTTCTCCACTTGTAATTCATCAGGATTTACTTGATCTAATTTTTTCATTAAATCCGTTATAATTTCACCAATCTCACCGATGTTTCCGCTCTTCACATGGTCAAGCATTGTGGAAGAGAAATTCATTAATTTGGATTGGGCCTGTGTTCCGTAAAGAGAAATGGATGTTTGATTTTTCGGGTCAATTTGATTAGCTAATTGGTATGCCCGCTGTTTATCCTCATCCGGCAATGTTTCAATAATTTTTTTCGGTTTCGTTTCTCCAACTTTATTAAACAAATCCATTCCCATTTGTTTTCCTGCTTCTTGCAATTCCTGCTTATTCTCGGCCGATTCTTTAGACAGATCTCCAAAAGGGTTGGCCAATAAATCATCTATATCACCGGTTAATTTTTCCTTCTCAACCATTTAGCTACCTCCTGCCTTCATTTTCGTTCAATAAATTTCTTTGCTACATCAATTTCAAAATTTAAGTTGTTTATATCCCCTTCAATCATCGAGTGTAAATCTTGTTCGATTAGTTTTACCAGATCATCCATTGTTTCTCTAGTTTCTCGCAAAGATTTTGCCAAGTCCACTGTTTTTGCCGGCTGCGATGCGAGAAACGTATATTTTTCGGCTAACTCAACAATAGATTCCAAGTGCGAATAATAAAATTCATCTGCAAGAAAAAATCGTCTTGGTTCTTTCTTTGTGATATTGTATATTTTATAAATAACCCGTAATGTTTCAAAATTTTGTTTTGCATTCGTTAAATTTTGAATCTGGATAAATGCCTTTTGTAGACGGTGAATTTTCTGTTTCGCTTCTTTTAAATTTTCTTCAACTAGTTTATATTCTTTTCTCGTTAAACCGTTTCTTCGTAAAAATTGCGATTGAGTACCTACCTTCATCCCGTAATATACCGCAGTACCGCCAATTAAGCCAAAAACGGATGACCATAAGAAACTTTGGTCAAATCCAAAAAAACTGATCAACCAAATCATGACCATCGCAAACCCGGCTGTAAATGTTCTAAGCATAAAAAACAAAAATGTTTTCAAGATTATCACTCCCATAAAAGAGAACTGAATAATTACTTTAATCGGTAACTATCCTTTTATCTCCATTAACCATTCAAGTTTCATTCGATATTAGTATTACGAAAAAGACATGCGATTAGTTTCAGAAAAACAGACACTCTTTCATTTCTATTTTAATCTACAAACGAAACAAATAGCAACAAAATCAGAGGTGTCTCCAACTGAGACACCTCTGATTTTGCGCCGATAGCGATAGCGACAGGCGCAAAAGTATTTCTGCGCCGAAAGCGATAGCGACAGGCGCAAAAGTCTTCTCCTTTTATAATCCGCTTATAAGTAAAATAACAAAATACACAACCATGATGACCATGCCAAACGGAAGCCCGACTCTTGCCCATTCTTTACTTGTTATATTTAGTTTACCGGCCGAGATAATATTAGGAATATTACCCGGGATTAACATACCCCCACTAATAAGTAATCCCATCAAAATAGCTTCAATCGTACTTTGACTCATAGCCGGACTAATTTCAGCCGCAGCTAAAGTTGCGTTGTCAAGAACGGCTGAGATAATATTAACCCAATAAAGAATTCTCGGACTTAAATCAAGCAAATACGCATTAATTAACGGTTCAAAACCTGCACCTAACATGGTCAAACCGAAAACGAATAAATAAATTTTGACGGCACGGACAAATATTTCTTTATATGATTCCGATTCACCGGTCGATTGAAGGCCAGCCCCTTCTCTACGTTTGACTGCAAAAGCGGCAAAAATCCCTAAAAGAATTACTCCAGGAATAATAAATGGCCCGACCAAATCAATCAAATAAAAGAAGTCTTCATTCATCTTACTTACAACAATGGTGGATAACGGTTCCCCAATCGGCGTCAAAGCGGCTCCGAGTCCGATTGAAAAACAAGAGATAACCGTCAATAGTACTTCATGTCTTCTTTGTAGTGAAAGATTACTAATAATCAATACTAATACAAGAGCGGCAATAATAGCAGTAATAATACTTGAAAGCAGTCCCAAACCAATAACAACTAATGCAATAAATAACGGAAATGGCATTTTATGGCTTATTGTATTGATTGCATTACCCAATTGGGTCTGGAACCATTTAAAGAGCACACCCGCTATGAATACCGCTAAAGTGATTTTAATTGGATCTTCCAGAGCGTGCATAAATAATTCAACATCCAACACGCCTCCGATTATCGCGGCAAGAATCCCCATAACAAACAGAAAGTACTCTAAGTTATGTTCAATCGCTTTTACTGTAAAAGGTAAGAATAGAACCAGTACTAAAATAATTAACAAACCGAACATATGATTATTCCTTCTTTCTTTCTTCCTTTATACCAGACTATTTTAACATAATATACCATATGAATGTAACTATTGTTTTTCTAAAAATGCTAATTTTTCACCTAAATGTCTCTATTAAAATTTCTAAATCTAATTGACAGGGACAAAACCGGATGAAATGGAGCTGAAACGGATAGGCCCCCTTTAATTGAACACAGGCCCTTTAAAAATATAGAACTTGATGTTCCATGAAAAATCAGGATAAAATTAACTATAGATACTTTGCTAGGAGACGTTTTTAAAATCCAAACTATATGATTATTCCAAGTCTGTTCGAGTAAATACTTATTTAAAATGAATTGGACCCACTGAGGGTAAAAGCTTTTTGCCAAACTTGAAACTATTGACGATTTGCCTATTGCCTAAACAAAGGGTAAATTTCTTCAAAAAATTTCTAAAAGAGGACCTAATACTAAAGGATGAGGATTAGAGATGCATAAAAATATTTTAAAACTGTATCCGGATGCCGTAATTCAGGATCTACCTTCCTACGACGATGAATGCTTTTGTTTTTACGATGAGTCGACCAAGCAATATTTCACAATAAAAAAATCATCGGTTACTGAGCGTGAAAAATTGTTGCTTGAAACGAAATATACGCTTGTTGAAGAAACACCTGAATTTTTAAACAGCCAAGTTGAACAAAAGGCTTGGTATCAATTTTTGCTAAATGATGGAAAACTCCCAGGTAATAGTGGACGTATCCGCTTCATTCAGTTCCATCTGGAAGAAATAAACGATTATCACGATTTTGTAGATGCTGTGGAATCATTTATTCAAGACCGGGTCGCTTTCGTTTGGTTTGATAAAAAAACAGGTATCATCATTGAAAAGGAAATGAATGATTTTTTAACGGAAAAAGATTTTGATTCCTTTAAGGACGCCATTTTAGCAGATTTTTATATTAAGGTTGATTTTTATATCGGAAGGTTCTTTGAAGTTTCTCAAAAGTTAAAAGAACGGTTTTTCCGTGAACAATATTATTTTAAAATGGGAAGAAACGTTTATCCGCAAAAACATATTTTCTCATTTATTCATGCTTTTCCAATTGTCATGATGACAACTGAATGGCACCGTTTAATCCCGATTTTAGAACAGGAATACCAGGATATTTTTCAAGGGGATAAGGAAATGGTAAAAATTATTAAAAAATATCTTGAAAATAATTTTAATACAAGCTTGTCAGCAAAAGAATTGTACATGCATCGAAATAGCCTACAATACAAAATTGATAAATTCATTGAGCATACGAGCATTGATATTAAAAAGTTTCAAGGAGCCATTTCCGTTTATTTTATCAGTATATTTGCCGATGCCTCACTGTATATAGACGGAGGCCAATTTTCTTCATAAGTAAGTACTCCTCATGAACAATGTGACAAAAAATCACCTGGTTTCTTTGTGCACTTTGTCCATTCACAATTGAAAACATTTTCACTAAAATTTACTTATAGGAGAAATCGTTTTCACAGGAGGAATGGAAAAATGGCAGATTTAAAACTCAATCACATTTACAAAATCTATGATAACAAAGTAACCGCTGTATCTGATTTCAATCTTCATATTCAAGATAAGGAATTTATTGTTTTCGTCGGTCCATCCGGTTGCGGGAAGTCAACAACTTTACGGATGATTGCCGGACTTGAAGAAATTTCAAAGGGAGAACTGTACATCGATGATAAATTAGTGAATGATGTCCCGCCAAAAGATCGGGATATCGCGATGGTTTTCCAAAACTATGCATTATATCCGCATATGACGGTTTATGATAATATGGCATTCGGATTAAAACTGAGAAAAATGCCAAAAGATGAAATTGACAAACGGGTAAAAGATGCTGCAAATATTTTAGGACTTGAACAATATTTAGACCGGAAACCGAAAGCCTTATCCGGTGGTCAACGGCAACGGGTTGCTTTAGGACGTGCCATCGTTCGGGATGCAAAAGTATTCTTAATGGATGAGCCTTTATCAAACTTGGATGCAAAATTACGGGTACAAATGCGTGCGGAAATTGCCAAACTTCATCAACGCTTAAATACAACGACCATTTACGTAACCCATGACCAAACAGAAGCAATGACCATGGCTACTCGGATTGTTGTTATGAAAGATGGGGTTATTCAACAAGTCGGTTCACCAAAAGAAGTTTATGACAATCCGGAAAATGTTTTCGTTGGTGGATTCATCGGTTCACCGGCAATGAACTTCTTTAAAGCAAAAATTGAAGGTGAATATGTTGTACTTGATGAAAAAGTTCGTCTGAAAATCCCGGGCGGCAAGTTAAAATTATTAAAAGACAACGGCTACGTAGGAAAAGAAGTAATCTTCGGTATTCGTCCGGAAGATATTCATGATGAACCGGTATTTATCGAGTCATTCCCTGATGATGTCATTGAAGTTAACATTGAAGTTGCCGAATTAACCGGTGCCGAATTAATGCTGTACTCTTCTCTTGCCGGACATGATTTCGTCGCACGGATTGATGCACGTAACCAAATAAAAGCCGGAGACAAAGTAAAATTAGGCCTAGATTTAAACAAAGCGCACTTCTTTGATACAGAAACTGAATTGCGGATTAAATAATCTAAGCATCGTACATGATGGGGTTATCCCTGTAAACACATTTATAAAAAACTCGGATCCCCAAGTTTTTTTATCCGTCTTTGACAGTACAAATGATAAAAACTCCTTGAAAACAGTGTCAGATCCAGGTTTTCAAGGAGTTTATTATTTTTTGACATGTAGATATGCATAAAGTCTATTTACAACCTATATAAAGTAAGGACACGATTTGATATGGAGTAAACACATGTTAAACTTTTTGTGGTCGAGACACGTTTTGTTTTACTGCCGACCGCAATACTTAATATTTTTGTTACGGCTACCTGAGGTCTTTTCTAAAAATGTCCAGTTAAAAGCTACTGTCTCGAATAATCAAATTAGTCGCTATAAAAACTTTTTTAGGAATAGTTCTTCCCTCGATTCTTTCCACTAACAAGTCTACTGCAGTCTCGCCCATTAATTCCGTATGCACTTTTACCGTTGACAAGGATGGATAGACATATTTTGAAACGCTGATATCATTCAATCCAATTATGTTTACCTCTTCAGGAACGTGGATATTTTCCTCGTTTAAAGCCTGAAGACAGCCAATTGCAATTTGATCATTACCGGCAAAAAAAGCGGTAGGTAAATTATTTCCATGGTCATGTATCGCTTGTTTCATTAAGCGATAACCATCTTTGACTGTAAAATTGCCGATGTACACAGCGGATTCATTAAACTGACCGTGATCAGACAAATACTGACGGAATGTCTTTTCTCTTAAGTCGAGAATATTGTCCGACTGATCACGATATGTTTCTCTGCCACCGATATATCCGATTGATTTATGACCTTTCGCAAGTAAATAATCAATCACACTTTTTGTTGCCCGTTCAAAATCGACGACTACGGAATCAAAGCGATCATCATCGGGACTGCAATCGACAAAAATAATATTATCCGTAATATTCATCAATTTCTCCGCCTGAGCCGTACTAAATTTACCGACAGCAATAATTCCGCGAACATCACCAAATTCCTGTAAATCCTCGTAGCTACTATAAAAATATTTTACAGCACTAATGTTTCGCTGTTGACATCGGTCCGTAATTCCTATACTAATTGACAAATAATAAAGATCTTCTAACTCTTCCTCTTCTGTATACCAGCTAATGATTGCAATCTTTGTTGGAATATTTGTCTTTCTTACTGATTTTTTCTTATACGACAGTGATTCAGCAATCTCAAAAATCCGTTTTCTTGTTTCATCTGTGACAGAAAGAGTTTGATCATAATTAAGAACTCTTGAAACCGTTGCAATAGAAACACCAGCCTTTTCCGCAATATCCTTAATTGTTGCCATCTACTATTTCCCTCCTTTCTTCCCTTCAAGTTTTCTGAATCGTTTTCCGCCTGATTTCTTCACTGATCCTGCAGCAATCTTCATGTTAAGCCTGCTCCACGCCAAATGAATAAACGGTTTTCAACTCATAAGTTTCCCCTTTGTCTAAAACAATTGAAGGAAAATGTGGGTGGTGGATGGCATCAGGTAATCCTTGGGTTTCCAGACAAAGGCCTAAATATTTTCTTGCTTGAACGCCTTCCTGTATTGTAAAATCTCCTTGAAGTTGATTACTAGAATACAATACTACACATGGTTGATTCGTCTCAACTGTCAAGGTTCGACCACTTACCGATTCCTTTAAGAAAATCTCCCGGTTATGATTTTCTGTAAAAATAAACGGGTGATCATAACCATTCCCAACTAATATGTTTTGCGGATGGTTTGAGTGGACACCATCGATTATCTTCCGGCCCTGTCTAAAATCAAATACTGTATTTTCAACATTTATTATGTTACCCGTTGGCAAAAGTTCCTTGTCCAATTCAAGGAAACGGTCACATTTCAATGTCAGTTCATGATTTAAAATATCATCCTTCACTTGACCGGTTAAATTAAAATACGAATGATTGGTCACATTTAATATTGTCTTTTGGTCAGTTGTTGCATGGCAAGTAAATATCCATTGGTTATCATTTGTCATTAAATAAGTAACCGTTAACTCAACATTTCCCGGGTAGCCTTCTTCTCCATTTTTACTAAAATAAGTAAATTTCATACCAACAGCATTTTTTTGTTCAATTGGTTCTGCCAGCCATACCCGTTCATGCAAACCTTTTACCCCGCCGTGTATATGATTATTTCCTTCTGTTTTCGGCAAAATATATTGCTTTCCATCTAGCTCAAATTCAGCATCTTTAATTCGACCGGCAACTCTGCCAACTACAGCACCAAAGTAGGTTTTGTGTTGAATATATTGGTCAACATTATTGAATCCCAAGACAACATTTTCGAATATACCATTTCGATCAGGAGCCAAAATTTCTGTAACAACACATCCGAAATTCGTACAAGATAATTTCATCCCACGATCATTTTCAAGGGTATAAAGATAAACTTTTTCTTCATCCACTATTCCAAACTCTTTTGTAGTTATATTCACAATCTCACACCACCTATATTTATTTTTGGGACAGCCCTTGTCAAAATGTGTTTAATAAAATAAATGGGCTTTCTTGTCAATAGTTCTTGCTTTCGTTCACCCTTTGCCAAAATGTTATTGTTCAATTTGATTCGACCTTTAATGCTTTTGTTCATCCTTTGTTAAATGATATTAAGTAATTTAATTGCCTCAACATTTCGTGCTTTACTCATCCCTTTTTAAAATTTTATTATTCAATTTGATTGGCCTTCATTCGACATTTCGTGCATCCATTCAGCTTTTGTCAAAATGGTTTTTATTAAACTCATTTGTTCCAAGGAAGCTGCCCGCCATCCTACTTATTTAACGTTTCAATAAATCTTTGAAAAGCCGCTTTTCCTTTTGTATCTCTTTTAAATACACCGGCATCCATTAAAACTTGTAAAAACTTATTACCCACTTCAACTTTAACAATTTTTTTCACATTTTGTTCATTAATTTCTCCATCATATTTTTGTTTAAGCTGCTCCGCCCAAGGTAGATGGTAGTCAGCAATTTCATTTGGTTGATTGCACAAAAATTTTCCAACCTCTACCAATTCATTTTTCAGACGTGCCGGCAACACCGCCAGGCCCATCACTTCAATTAAACCGATATTCTCTTTCTTAATATGATGTACTTCTTTATGTGGATGAAAGATTCCTAGTGGATGTTCTTCACTCGTCCGATTATTCCTTAAAACAAGGTCCATTTCATATTGACCGTCACGGATTCTTGCAATCGGCGTGATCGTGTTATGTGGTGTGCTACCTGTAAAAGCAATAATTTCTGCAACCGGATCACTATATGTTTTCCACTTCTCCAAAATACGGTCAGACAACTCGATAACATCATCCTTTTTACTACTTCTCAAACGAATAACCGACATAGGCCATTTGAGAATCGAGCAAGTAACATTGGAAAAGCCTTGAACAGAAAAGGCATATTCTTCTTCAGCAACAGCCATGGGAAATTCATAGTGCCCACCCTGATAATGGTCATGGGAAAGAATAGAACCGCCGACAATAGGCAAATCCGCATTCGAACCAAGAAAATAATGTGGGAACCTTTCGACAAAGTCAAGCAATCTTCCAAAAGTTTCCCGGGAAATGAACATGTTTCGATGGGTTTTCGACAGCAAAATACAATGCTCATTGTAATATACATACGGAGAATATTGTAAATACCATTCCTCTCCGCGAATATTCATCCGGATCATACGGTGATTGGACCTTGCCGGATGCCCGATTCGCCCTGCATACCCTTCATTTTCAATACATAATAGACATGTAGGGTACCCGCCTTTTTGGGGAGCCGACCGCTCTTTGGCAATTTGTTTCGGATCTTTTTCCGGCTTAGACAAATTGATTGTAATATCCAAATTTCCATATTCAGTCGGAGCTTTGAATACAATATTTTTTTTGATTCGGTTCATTTGAATATAATTACTGTTTTTACTTAATTGGTAAAAATAATCCGTTGCTGCAACCGGTGAGTTCTCATATTTTTCATAAAAGCGTTGATTAACCACGGAAGGACTTGCAAGAAAACAATTCATGATTTTTGCAGAAAATATTTCTTTTGCATCTAAATAATCCTCTATGATTCCGTTTTTCACCGCATATTGAACAATTTTCTCCAACAATTCCGGAATAATGAGGTCCGGGTCAACCGGTACATCTTTTGGTAATTTCGAAGTATCTTGGACTTGAAAATCATCCAGATTCAGCAATGATAAAATTTGATTGCGGACGTAAATTTCGTCCATCGGGTCAATGATAGCCTGATGGATCGCTTCATTTATTAATTGTTGAATGGTTTGATCAATCATGAAAAACACCTTCAGTCTTCATATCCATTTGGATGATTGCTGTGCCAATTCCATGCGTCTTTAATGATCTGTTCAATATTTGTTTTCGCCGGATTCCAGCCTAATATGTTCTTTGCCTTTTCAGAAGAAGCGATAAGGACACTTGGATCCCCTAGACGTCTTTCTCCAATTTTTGCCGGAATTTCTTTACCGGTTACCTTGCGAGCCATGTCAATAATTTCTTTTACGGAAAAGCCTTGACTGCTGCCTAAATTGAAAACAGAACTTTCGCCTCCATTTTGCAAGTAGTTTAGCGCCAAAATATGTGCATCGATTAAATCTTCTACATGGATATAGTCACGGATACATGTTCCGTCTTTTGTTGGATAATCTTCACCAAAGACGGTTATATATTCACGTTTTCCTAATGCTGTTTCAAGTACAACCGGAATTAAGTGGGTTTCAGGATGATGATCTTCTCCAATTTCTCCTGTTCCACGAGCCCCCGCCACATTGAAATATCGTAAGGCGACATATTTTAAATCAAAGGCTTTTTCACACCAAGCCATCATTTTTTCCATGGTCAATTTTGTTTCTCCGTACGTATTTGTCGGAACAGTCGGCATATTTTCTGTAATCGGTACAGATTTCGGTTCTCCATAGGTCGCTGCAGTGGATGAGAAGACGATATGACGTACCCCTGCATTGCGCATCGCTTCCAGTAAAATTTGTGTTCCATATACATTGTTATCATAATATTTCAACGGATCAACCATTGATTCTCCAACGAGCGAGTTAGCGGCGAAATGGATAACCCCGTCGATTTGTTCATTATGAAACACATTATTCAAAAAGTCTCGATTGCGAATATCGCCTTCATAAAATGTTGCTTTCGGATGTACCGCCTTTTTGTGACCGGTTTGTAAATTATCGACAACAACCACTTCATAGCCACGGTCAATTAATTGATAAACAGCATGGGAGCCGATGTAGCCGGCACCGCCCAAAACTAAAATACTCATTCATATCACCCTCGTTTCATTTTACTTCTATTTTACTATATCAGATTCTCCAAGCACCAAGAAAATAAAAGAAGAATGTTTCAAAAGTCCGGAAAAAAGCTTACCTCTTTTTACGTATGAAAAACATACGCTCCGGCCTAAACTGTTTTGCATACCGACCAATCCAACAGGTTTCTCTTCGCCGGCGTGAAAAATATACGCTCCGGTACTAAGAAATACTTATTTTCCAAAAACTTCCTTTTGAACACACAAAAGTGGGATACCCGTATTCATTTATAAAGTTTTTTCAAGCGCCTAGACTGATGTTTTTCGAGTGAATTTCTTTTGCACCTTCACCGGCTGTAACGATGTAAAATTCAGCCTTATAACCAATTTTCTCTTCGTAAATTTTACCGACTTCCTTGATAAATGCATCCACTTTGTCTTTCTCAACGATCGCAATGGCACAACCGCCAAAACCGGCTCCGGTCATCCTCGCACCGAGAACACCTTCTTGGTTCCAAGCCGCTTCAACAATCGTATCCAATTCTTTCCCTGTTACCTCATAATCATCTCGCAAGGAAATATGGGATTGATTAATTAATTGGCCAAACTGTTCCAGATCGTTTTGTTTTAGTGCTGCGAGCGCCTTTATTGTTCGATCATTTTCATATACGGCATGTTTGGCACGTTTTCTGTGAATGGGATCTTTAATTTCCATTTGTAAACGGTCAAATTCATCGGGTGATAAACTGCCTAAACTGTTAATCTGTACATGTTTTTGTAAATCTTTGAGAGCTTTTTCACATTCACTTCTTCTCTCATTGTACTTAGAATCAGCCAATTCTCTACGTTTATTCGTATTCATAATGACAATCCGGTAGTCTTCCATTTCAATTGGAGCATATTCGTATTTCAATGTATGACAATCCAGTAAAATTCCGTGATTTTTTTTACCCATTCCAACAGCAAATTGATCCATGATTCCACTGTTAACACCGATAAACTGGTTTTCCACTTTTTGTCCGAGTTTTACTAAATCAATACGGTCTACTTTCAATTTAAAAAGTCCTTCCAACATAACACCGGTAACTAATTCAATGGAAGCCGATGAAGAAAGCCCGGCACCATTTGGAATATTCCCGTAAAATAACACATCAAGACCGGAATCAATTTGATATCCAGCTTCTTTAATATAACTAATCATTCCTTTTGGATAATTTGCCCAATTGTGGTTCAAGTCATATTCTAAATGGTCAAGGTCAAACTCGACTACCCCAATTTCAGGAAAATTTACAGAATACATGCGGATTTTCCGGTCAGTTCTTTTGTTTGCCAATGCATACGTACCAAATGTAATTGCACAAGGAAAAACATGCCCCCCGTTATAATCGGTATGTTCACCGATTAAATTGATTCTTCCCGGGGCGAAAAACATCCGGTAACCGCTTCCACCGAATACTTTTGTAAACTCATTTGCCAGCTGTTCAATTTTCATAGCTAAACCTCACTTTATAAAAAGTCAATTTTTTACTTGTTTGAATCCTACATTATTCTTTTCACTTTCATCTTTATTATAAAATATATAAGTAAAATTAACAACAAAATTTTACTTATTTTTAGTAAAAAAGAGTCTGCGTTTTAAACAGACTCAGTCAATATTTTAACTTATTAAAGAATTAGTTCAGCCTATTATTTACTTGTTAAATTCAGCCTTACAATTTTTTTCATTTACATTCCAACAATATGGTGGACCTTCTCCATAACTGCTTGTTGTAAATTGTTGACTAGCTGTTCACTTTCATTTAAAGAGGACCCCTTGACAGCAAAGTAGAATTTACATTTTGGCTCCGTACCGGATGGGCGGACACAGAACCAGGATCCGTCTTCAAGGAAGTATTTCAAGACGTTGGATTTTGGTAAACTGATTGGATTTAATTTACCATTGCTTAATTGTTTGCGGATGCTTGCTTTATAATCCTCCACAGCAGTCACGCGAATACCGGCTATTTCCTTTGGCGGATTGGAACGGAATTCTTCTAAAATGTTCGCAATTTGTTCGGCTCCGTCTTTTCCTTTTAATGTCAAGGATGATAATGCTTCTTTGTAATAGCTGTATTTTTCAAAAATCTCCATTAATGCATCATACAAGCTTTTTCCTTGAGCTTTGTAGTAAGCTGCCACTTCTGCCGCAAAAATGGCCGCTTGTACAGCATCCTTATCGCGGACAAAATCACCAATTAAATAGCCGTAACTTTCTTCATAGCCAAATAGGAAGGTATGTTTACCTGTTTTCTCATATTCTTTGATTTTTTCACCGATGAATTTAAAGCCGGTTAATGTATCAAATGTCGGAATTCCAAAACTTTCCGCAATTGCACGACCGATTTCCGAAGTAACAATCGTTTTTAGAACGATACCATTTTCAGGAAGTAATCCCTTTTCTGCCTTTTGTGATAACAAGTAGTGGAGCATAATGGCGCCGGTTTGGTTTCCGGTCAACACTTGATATTCACCTTCTGCATTTTTTACGGCAACCCCGAGCCGGTCCGAATCCGGGTCAGTACCTAATAAAATGTCAGCATCTATTTCCTTCCCGTATTTAATCGCCAGTTCAAAAGCAGCATGTTCTTCCGGGTTTGGTGATTTTACCGTTGAGAAATTAGGATCCGGTTGTTCTTGTTCTTTTACAACTGTCACGTTTTTAAACCCAAATTGTTTTAACCCCTCTTGAACTAATTTATTTGCTGTTCCATGTAATGGTGTAAAGACGATTTTTAATTCTTCACCAACTTTTTCAACAATTTCTTTATTTAGTTGAATTTTGGCAACATTTCCCAAATAAATTTGATCAATGTCCTCACCAATGTATTGAAGTAAGCCATTTGCCAATAATTCTTCTTTTCCAGTTACTTCGATTGACAGTTCATTTTCTACACTGTTTACAAAGTTGGTAAGTGCATCTGCCTGTTTTGGCGGAAGCTGACCACCGTCATCCCCATAAACTTTATAACCATTGTATTCAGGTGGGTTATGACTGGCTGTGACCATAACACCGGCAGCAGCTCCTAAATGACGAACGGCAAAAGATAGTTCAGGTGTTGGTCGCAATTCTGAGAATAGATAGGACTTAATGCCATGTTTCCCAACTGTTTTCGCCACTTCTAAGGCAAATTCAGGTGACATATGTCTCGAATCGTAGCTAATAACGACGCCTCGTTTTGCACTCTCTTCACCTTGGCTTAATAAATATTGTGCAAGACCCTCCGATGCTTTACGAATAGTATAAATATTCATCCGGTTTGTACCCGGTCCAATTTCCCCACGCATTCCACCTGTACCAAATTCGAGATTTTTGTAAAAGAGTTCTTCTAAGGACTTTTCATCTTCTTTCAGCTTATATAGTTGTTCCTTTAAATCTCCATCCAGTGATTCATTGTTTAACCACTTATCAGCAATTTCTTTCCAACTCATGAAATATCCCTCACTAACCGATAATATTATTGAAAGACTCTTTTTCCATTATAACAAATATCGTTTAGGATGGACATGCTCTGTTAGTAAGAATGGACTAATGATTTTTCCAGCATGATTACATCTCACATCTATTTAATATCTCTTCTTTTAATACTACTGCGTGATTCTTTTCGGTATCTTTTGCACCGTAGAGGAGTATGACATTGTTTTCATCCAACATTTGGCAAATTTCGTCGACTTTTTGACATTTCTCTTCATCATTCCTGAGCTCTTGGAAATATTTTAAGCGGAATTCCTCGAATCGCTCCGGTTTATGGCCAAACCACTTTCTCAACTCACTAGACGGTGCTACCTCTTTAAACCAATAATCAATGTTGGCATCTTCCTTCTTGAGTCCCCTAGGCCAAAGTCGATCGATTAGGATACGGATTCCTTCCGGGGTTATGGATTTATCATATATTCTATGTAGGATGATTTGATTCATTTTCACTCACTTCCGTTCATTTACTCGCCACGAATTTTGGGACAGTTGGACCTTTAAAGTGGGGTGCCTTAGCTTAACATAATTTGCTGAAAAAAAGAGGTAACCACCAAACCTGAAAAAAAAGGCTGGCGGTTATGATATAAATCATTAAATTTATGTTAGCGACTGTTTATAAACCATTCACCATAGTCTTCAAGGATTTGTTTTTGCTTTTCGTTCATGTGCGTAGGCTCCAAATCTAGCAGTGGGAAAACTACCTTTTTCCTACCAAATCTTGTATTTACAAGAATTCCATATTTTTCATCAAAATCACTTATGGCGTGAACGTTTAACACATCTCCCTGCAGAACGATTGTACCGGGCTCCTGCCACTCTATGACTTTTGCCTTAAAAGGGAAATCGAATGCATTGTTTATATGTTTGATCCAAATTTGTTCTTCATCCGGGAAATCTTTCATCTTGTTTATGCCCTTTCTTTATGAAAAATAGGGAATCGTATGAATTTCAAGTCAGTTTATGTACAGCTGAATTCTGGAAGAGGTTAAGAATCGACACGGTTTAGCCTTCTTTTAAAATCTGCTTTATCTCATCCTCCGAAAAACCGGTTAATGAAATAATCGTTTCTATGTCTAAACCTGCATTCGCCATTTTTTGTGCCATCTTTCTCCGCTCGAGGAATTGCCCTTCTCTTTTTCCTTCCTCAATTCCTTCTTTTCTACCTACTTTTCTTCCTTCTTCTTTACCTTCCTTTTTCCATCTCTCAAGTAACTCACCAAAGGTAATAATTTCTTTTGTCTTTTCCGCTTGAGCCATGTCCATACCCTCCTTATTAAAAATTTGGTAAACCTCTTGGATATACTGCTCATTTAATTCATGAGGTAAGTATAAAATATTGTCAACAAACTTCAATAACTTAATCCCGATATCTGATTCGCCAAATGGATATCTTTTCTTTATTATTTCTATGAGTTTTAATTTGTATGTGTACCGTTCTTCGGGATTTGTTCTTGTTTTTGCTTGGTACTGGCCGGCTAATAGCGCAAGAGCAAATGGATTATTCGACTTTAATAGTTGAATTTCCGAGAAGTCGAATAAATGGTGAACCTGAAATCGAAATAGAATGCTTGTCCCATAAAACTGATGATGAAATTTAGAAAGTTGTCTGTATGAAGGATGTGTGACAAGGACAATTGAAAAAATATTTTTCCTATCTTTATCGAAAATCTTGTAGTATGTTTCGAATAAACTTTCAAACCTACCACTATAAGGAAAATCCCAATCTGTAAATTATTTCGGAATTTTACAAAATTATTAAACCACGATGGTTAATCCTGTCACAACAGTCTTCAAAATATGGTTAATCATTGCCTTTTTCCATGATTAGTTTGATTTCCTCCACGGGTAATTCAATAATTTTTGCAATGGTGTTTAATTGAAAGCCTTCCTTTATCATTTTTTGAGCTATTTTTCTTTTTTCTTCATTTCTTCCAATTTCCTTCCCTTTTTCCTCATAAGAAATCGGCAATTCCATAATTTTGCTTGCTAATTCAGGATCTAATTTGTTAACCTCTTGCATGAGAACTTTCTCCTCCTCATCGGTCAATTTTAAATACCTTTCAAAAAAACCATAGATCAACCGTTGACGTGCCGGGTCAAGTTGCATTCGAACCAGCATTCGCAAAAATTCCTTCTTCACTTCAACCCTTTCTGCTTCTGTAAAGCCCATTTTACAGAGTAGTGCTGCCGCAACCGGGTTGTTCGAGTGAATAAAATCACGCCAACGCAATTTTCGCAATGTCAATGTTAAAAATTGAAAGTTTAATACATGGAAGAATGGAAAGCTCATCGTAAATTCATTTTTCTCGTTATAATTTTTATCATACGTAAAGACTGCTATGGGTAAAATTGGTTTCCTATATTTATTATAAAGCAAGCTAAAGTAAAGATACATGCGCTCATGGAAATTTGCTTGATAGTAGCTTTGTGGTTCGACATGAATAATGAGTATTGTTTCTTCCCCTTTTAATGTTGCTTCAATAACGATATCGGCACGCCGACTTTCGCCTCCCAAGAGATCGGTGAATACTTCCTCGGAAAGCGGCCGAATCGCCGAAAAGTCGATATACTTATGCACTTCGGGAAAAAACAACTCGAGAAATTCTGCGAAAAACGTATGAATTAGTTCTTTAAAAAGTTGGTCATGATCTGTATACCTTGACGTACCTGCATCTTCATAAACGTAGGTAAGAACAGGCATGTTGTCACTCCTTTTTAAAATATGATTCCATACTTAGGAATGAAAGTGATTTGTGCAATTGAATCAGGATGAATAAGTAAGGGGGGATTATATACAATTTTCGATATCAGGTTAAGAAATCCTGCTATGGTTTATAAAAAATCGTGTTAGGCAGGGAAAATTTTATAGGAATTATTGTATTGTGGATAACCTAGAACTATGGATAACTTTAATATTTTCCAAACTCCAAGCTTCCCCATATTTGGCAGTAAAACACCACCCAATAAAGCTGGTGGTGCTAGACCGCAGATTAGGAAATTAAAAATTACAAAACCTATCTTTTTGCCTTCATGACAAAAAGTTGCGCCGTAAAATCACCGGATTGTTTATAACCACTCTGATCAACGACAACATTTCCTTCTTCCAATACAAGACCGAAATTCATCAGTTCATCTCCATAATGTGTTACACTTGAACCCTCGATTTCATATTCTGTATTCGGATCCAGACCTTTTAATAGCAGTTTTTTGTATTTAGAATTTGGTTTTGCCAGAACTTGAAAATAACCTATGATCGCTTCTTTCTTATCCTTTGAAACAACCATCCATGCAGTATCATTACCGCTTCCAACAAAGGGACTCAATAACCGATAAAAGATCCCTTTTTGAATCAGTTCACGATGTTTCTTATAAAAATTGATTTGTTCACGCATACATGCCCTGTCGTATTCTGACATTGTTGTAACATCAAGTTCGTAACCGAAGACACCGAAGTAGGCAACAGCAGCCCTCATATGGAGATTGGTCAACCGTTTAACTTGGTGATTTGGTATGGCAGAAACATGTGCACCTATCGCACTTAATGGGTAAACAAAAGATGTACCGTATTGGATTTTTAATCGTTCAACGGCATCTGTATCATCACTTGTCCATGTTTGCGGGGCATAATAAAGCATTCCCGGATCAAAACGTGCTCCACCAGCGGCACACGATTCAAATAAAACATGGGGGAATTCACTGGTCAATCGTTCATACAAACGGTAAACACCTAAAATATAACGGTGAGATAATTCCCTTTGGCGTTCAGCCGGTAAAGTCGCCGATCCTATTTCAGTCATATAGCGGTTCATATCCCATTTGATATAAGAAATTGATGCAGTGGAAAGCAATTTTGCCATCATTTCATAAATATGATCAACAACTTCCTTCCTCGAAAAATCCAGTACGAACTGGTTTCTTCCCGGCGATTGTCTCCTGCCCGGAACTTGGATCAACCAATCAGGATGCTCACTGTATAACTTACTTTGCTTTGAAATCATTTCCGGTTCAATCCACAAGCCGAATGCTAAACCGAGATCATTGATTTTCCGCGACAGACCATCAATTCCACTTGGTATTTTTTCGTGATTAACAAACCAATCCCCTAAAGATGTTTTGCTATTATTTCTTTGTCCAAACCATCCATCATCCAATACAAATAATTCTACCCCGAGGCCTTTGGCAACTTTAGCTATCTCCAGTAATTTCTCTTCATGAAATGAAAAGTATGTTGCTTCCCAATTATTAATCAAAACAGGTCTCATTTTGTCCCGCCATTTTCCTCTGGCTAGCCTGGTTCGATAAAGTTCATGGTACGTCTGACTCATTCCATTTAAGCCTTGGTCCGAGTATACCATCACCGCTTCAGGTGTCTGAAACGATTCTCCCCTCTCTAATAGCCAGTTAAAATCAAATGGATTGATGCCCAACGATACACGGGCAATTTCAAAGTTATCAACTTCAACTTGTGCCAAAAAGTTTCCACTATAAACGAGACTGAACCCGTACACTTCCCCTTGATGTTCAGTCGCATCCGGCCTTTTTAAAGCAATGAACGGGTTATGGTGTGGACTGCTTGCATTTCCTCTAGTACTTGATATGCTTTGGATGCCTACTTCCAGTTTTCGATTTTTCACATGTCTTTCTCTTGCCCAAGCCCCGGACAGATGGATCATTTCAAAATCGGCATCAAAGAAATCAATATTTGCACTCATGACCCTTGTTAAATTCAATGCTTGTTTTCCTTTATTAATAAACTTCGCACTCCGCGTAAGAACATTAAATTGAGCAAAAACGGTATATAGTAAAATGATCTCTGTAGCCGTTAGTTCGTCAAACAAGTGGATTTCCAAAGTAATAGCTTCATTTTCATTTTCTATATAGGTTGCCGGTAGCCCATCTAATCTGGGTTTCCCCTTATAAATTTTATGTTCCTTATACTCAAAGTTCGAAATACGGCTACCATTCTCATAAACAATTTGAAATGCAGGCTCACGAAAATCCGTCGTTCCATAGGATGGATACTCCTGCTTAATCATCTCCAAGGAAAATGCCGGATCATCCTCAAATTGTACAGTGGAATTTGCCCTCGGTTTGATTTTAAGCATATGGGAAAATGATGCTCGGTGGTGAATCCTTTTTCCATAAAATATATGACCTAGTTGGTTATTTTTTAAAACCTTGAATATATAGCTAAAATTCAAACCTTGGATATGAAATTCTTTCGTCCCTTCATTGTAATAGATGGCAATTTGGTCCAACTTCATGTCCATTTCTTCGCCTCCAAAATAAATGTCTATTAAGCTAAAGTCATGATAGTTTATTAATAATAACAGCATGATCATATCTATCCAAAATGAATTAAAATTTGTTATGGAATGATACAAATCCGAACAAAAACAAATAGGGATATTATAAAACTATGCTTCTATTCGACTGGTTATCGATTCATTTTTCTACTTTCATTTGGTAAGCAATGGTAAAATTGTTTGTATTTGTCATAAAAGAAGTTTTTACTGGAAAATCCTACTGTATAAATGATATCATTAATCGGCATTGACGTTGATATGATGAGAGTATGCGCTTTAATTAACTTTTGCCTCGTCACCAATTCAATAAACGTATAATTTGTTTGTTTCTTTATGAGATTACCCAAATAGTTTTTATTATACCCATACTTGTCTGCAATTAACTGAAGTGAAATATCTATATAATTCTCCTCTATATCTTTTAAAATATTTAAAATGAGTGATTGGTGTGGAGTGATTTTTTCCTTCGCTTTAATATGATAATTCCTCATTAGTTCAGTGAAAAGGATGGTAAGATAATTACTAATAATCGTATTTGAAAAAGGTCTATTTAAATAATATTCCTCAATAATTTTTTCCAGTACCACCGTTATATCAGAATCTGTATGATTCCGATAAATGATGTATTTCTCTGTATTATTTACACCTCTTACCACATTTAATAAAAACTCATGAATTATATTATTACTTGCTTTTAAATCGTTCAACCACTGGATATTAATTGAACGATCCCCAAATATGATATTGACCATCAAATCGTCCTCAGATAATGCTTTGATCGAATGACTGCAGCCGATATCAAGTAAAATAATATCACCTTTTGAAAGTGTTACTGTTCTGCCTTCTACAATTTGTGTACACTGCCCCGATAACACATAATTAATCTCTAAAAATTGATGGGAATGGAGCGGGTAATCCGAAAACCGATTGTGTTTACTGACATAAATTTCTTTATTATTGTAAAAAAGTGTATTTAAGATTTTAAACGTATCCTTATTTTGTTCTTTGACATGATCAGGGATATTATCCACAAACTTTTTTTCTATAAGTTGAGCACGTTCTTGTGGAGTATATTCTTTTAGTAGTTCAATGACTTTTCTGTTCACTTCAAATCACCCCACCTGTAAAAATGATACTAATTATATGTTTATTTGTTATTGTAACATAGAGAAAAATGTATTTAAATAGATTTGTAAGCGCTTATAGATATGTATATAAGTTATTAATTTTGGTACTATATTTTTCTTTAATAGGATAATAAAATCTGAAAGGGGAAAAAAATATGATTCGAAAAGCATTTGTCATGGAAGTTTACCCGGATCAACATGAGGAATATGAAAAACGCCACAATGATATTTGGCCGGAAATGGTAAAGGAGTTAAAGAATCACGGTGCACATAATTACTCGATTTTTTTAGATAAAGAGACAAATCAATTATTTGGTTATATCGAAATTGAGGATGAAGAAAAATGGAAGCAAATGGCCTTAACCAAAATTAATCAAAAATGGTGGGCCTTTATGGAGCCGGTTATGAAAACGAATTCAGATAACAGCCCCGTATCAAAGGATTTAAAAGAAGTTTTTCATCTGGATTAGTCAATACTGAGGAGCGTGATACAAATGCAGAAAAACCAAAAGTTTGCCGCTAAAAATGTAACTGGTTGGAAGGCAACTCTAGCCGTTTCGATGACGAACTACATCGAAGCCGGATCAATTATAGCCGCTGCCAGCAGTCTTACCTTATGGCAGGAATATTTAGGTCTTAATAGTGTAAAGGTTGGTCTTTTAAGTGCCTTAAGTGCAAACGCTTTTGGTGCTGCAATCGGTGCGTTAATTGGTGGTTATTTAACTGACCGATACGGGAGGAAAATTATATTCAACTATGATTTACTTATTTATATGTTTGGTGCAGCCCTCATAGCGGCTTCGATTAATTTCCCAATGCTGCTATTTGGAACGATTATTATTGGAATGGCGGTAGGTGCCGGGGTACCTGTAGCTTGGACGTATATCTCTGAAGAAGCACCGAAAGAAAAACGGGCATCTCGTGTTGGGGCTACTCAGCTTGCTTGGTCAATCGGTCCGGCACTCACTTTCGTATTAGCCACTTTAGCTGCTCCTCTAGGATTGTTAGGTTCAAGATTAATTTTCCTTCATCTATTAATCATTGCATTCTTTATTTGGTATTTAAGAAGAGGTCTTCCGGAATCAAAAATTTGGGAAGAGCAAAAGAGGCAAGAACAAAAGGAAATAACAAAAGGATTAATTCAAAAAAATGCTTTAAAAGAGTTGTTTACGCTTAAAGCCAATCGTCAAGCACTCATCCTTTTACTTGGTATTTATCTATTTTGGAATTTAACTGCAGGTGCAATGGGTTACTTCATGCCCTACATTTATGAAAATGTTGGTGGATTAAGTACAGCACAGGCAAATGGGTTACAATCAGTTTTATGGACTTTTACAGTTATTACAACTTACTTCGTCTTTATGAAATTAGCGGATAAATATAGTAGGAAACTAATTTTTGGAATTGGTGCCATTATGGGTGTTGTTGCATGGATTATTTTGACCGTAAGCCCGATGACATGGCCTACTTTAATCGCATTTGTTCTTCTATGGGGTTCAGCAGCAGGTATCGGTGCTCAAGCATTCTATGCATTATGGACAACCGAATTATTCCCAACCCGCTATCGGGCAACAGCACAAGGAATTATGTACTTTATTGTCCGTGCCGGGATTGCCATTTGGTCATTTGTCTTACCAACCTTAATGGATAATCTTGGATTTGTTGTTGCAGGTGTCGTGATGATCGTATTTCTAATCATCCATGCAATCATTGGAATTGTCATGGCTCCAAATACCCAAGGAAAGACATTACAAGAAATTGAATTAGAACGGTATGGGGATGAAACGATGAAAGAACGCGCCACTAACTTATAGACGGCAGCGATTTCACTTAGCAGAATCTTATGATTGTAAGGTTCTGCCTTTTTTACAGAAACTATAAAATAATATTTAAAAACGATAGATAAATATTACTGTCAGTAATTAGCAGTTGGCGTGCCCCTCTATAATTTGTTACATTAGGGTAAAATTTACTCTTAACTCTTTACTTAAAGAAAAATTTGGTTTATTCCCCATCAAATGGGTACTCATTTGAAGATATTTTAAGTATTTTAATCCGCCTTTTTACTCTCCTTGATTTGGATCATCTTCTTATTTCACTTTAATTTAATAAAGATACTTTTACTTGAAATATTCATTGATACAAAATGATAATAAAAATCCAAAACCCTAATTTAACTTAATCGCTCACTTGACAGAAATTATATCCATCTAGTTAAAATAACTGAATTTTCAATAGCCATTTTCTGCACTTTGGTCATACTTCCCCCTTGACTGAAAAAAACGTAATGACTGCTTACTGGGATAGGAAAAAACAAATTGAATCTAAAGCACAAGAACCAACGACTGTATAAATATAATTACTTGCTGAAATAATTATTGAATTATTAGATAATTTCCAGAATAAACAAATAAACTTAGCATCCAAAAGGTTGTATGAAGAATTTGAAAAGAAATATAGTGTTAAACATATTTAGTAATTTACCTAAAAGCAAAGCATTTTAAAATGAGTAGCATACATAGGTAAGTGGAAGGAGAAGATGGCAGAAGTATGCACTTATTTAGGGGGCGATCTGAATCCTTTTTAGTAAAATCATACAAATTATGGAAATATAATAGATCTTTCAATGTGGATTTTCAGAATGGCTATATTGCAACTTACAAAGTCAAAATTGCCTTCCTTCGGGACGTTTCCCGGTGTGGGGTCTCTAAAGAACCTTAGACTTGGCGCCATGACAAACCGTTTTACATCCTTTTCAAATTATGCTATAAAGAGAGTATTCAAAGTTTCTTATTTGGATACTTCAAAAAGACGGGAGTTTGAAAAGATGGAGACGAAAAAACCGTACGGCACGGTTCTGATTCGTGCGAAAGACATATTGGACTATCTGGAATATCGGGTGAGACCGGTGAGTTTGCAGGAAATTTGCACGGCTTTAAATACAAGCAAATCTACTGTCTTAAAAATTTTAATTACCCTTTGTTCGATTGATTTTGTAAAACGTGATGAAGAGACAAAAAAATATACGCTTGGCACCGCGCTCATCCGTTACGGGGAAACCGCCCGCAAATCTTTCAATATTGTAAACGTGGCGGAATCTGTACTCGAAGAACTGAATGACACGATTGGTGAAACCGTCCACCTTGGCATCTATGAGCAGGAACATGTGGTGTACGTGAAAAAGTTGAACGGAAAAGGGCAAATCATTTTAAGCTCGCAAGTCGGGCATACGTTACCGCTTTATTGTTCCGCAATGGGGAAAGCATACCTGGCTGAACAAAGCGAAGAGGAAATCCGCCAATACCTTGCGCGGACAAAAATAGAAAAAAGAACCGAGCATACGTTAACTGATCCAGAAGAACTGATACAAGATCTCCGGGAAGTCAAACAGCGTGGTTATGCGATCGACGAACAGGAAAATGAAAAAGATATCTATTGCGTTGCGGTAGTCATCAAGCGGAACGGGAAAATCGAAGGGTTAATGAGCGTCAGTGCCCCAATGTTCCGGATAACAGAAAAAAAGAAGCAAAAAATTATTTCAAGTATCTTAGAAGCACGGCAAAAAATTGAAAACCAACTGAACGGCTAATGATAAAGAACTTGTTCCCGACACGGGACAAGTTTTTAATTTTATTTTCATGAAATGGTTTACATAGGAGAGGGAGTGTTGTAAAATGAAATTGTATTTATTATATATAAATGTGATTTATCATATGGAAATATTAAAGGAGCGTCTATCATGAAAAAAACACAGGCATTGCAGGTATTAGAAAAAAATGGAATTGTTGCCGTGCTGCGTACAGACTCCGTTGAAAAAGCTTTGCACATTACGGAAGCACTGATTTCTGGTGGGATCAAAAGCATCGAATTGACTTTTACCGTTCCAAATGCAGATATCGCCATAAAAAAAATTACGGAACTGTATCAGGACCGTGAAGATGTCATCGTTGGAGCCGGCACTGTTTTGGATGCCCAGACCGCGCAAACGGCACAGATGGCCGGGGCGAGATTCATCGTTGCGCCGACATTTGATCCAGAAACAGCTGCTTTTTGTAATCTATATCAAATTCCTTATATTCCGGGCTGTATGACGGTAAATGAAATGAAAGCAGCCATGCAGGCGGGTGCAGAAGTGATTAAACTGTTCCCAAGCAATATTGTCGGCCCGGCTTTTGTAAAATACGTAAAGGCCCCGTTGCCGCAACTTGAAATCATGCCATCGGGCGGAATCAGCCTGGATAATATAGAAGACTGGGTAAAAGCAGGATGTAAAATCCTTGGCGTAGGCGGAAGCTTATTGAAACCAGCCGAAACCAATGATTTTGCAAAAGTGACTGAAACAGCAAGAGCGTTTATGGACAAATATCAGCAGTTGACAGAAGCCGTGCATCAGCAATCGAGGGGTCAATATGTCTGAAATTTTAACACTTGGAGAGATTTTGCTGCGCCTTTCCTCCTCTCCGGGGGATCTTTTATCCTGCAGCCATTCTTTAAATGTAAATTACGGCGGGGCGGAGGCCAATGTTGCGACAACGCTTGCCAGTTTTGGCCATGATGTTGCGTTTGCAAGCAAAGTGCCAGATTCTCCTTTGGGAGCGGCGGCGGCAAGAAGCCTCCGTGCAAACAGCATTGACACCTCTCATCTTCTGATTGGCGGCAATCGGATTGGCATCTATTTTTTGGAACAGGGAGGTACATTACGCAATTCCAAAGTGATCTATGACAGGGAAAACTCCAGCTTTTCGGAGATGGATATTGGTGAGTGGGATTTTGACCGGCTTTTTGCAGATGTGTCCCTTTTCCACATTACCGGCATTACCTTTGCTGTGTCCGAATCGTGGAAATATTACGGGCAAATCCTCGTTAAAGCTGCTTTTGACCGTGGCATCCCGGTCAGCTTTGACATCAATTACCGACCGGCGATGTGGACGATGGAAGAGGCGAGGGCAGCCATTATTCCGATCTTGCCGATGCTAACTTACTGCTGCGCCAACTATCTTGATGCCCGGAACTTCTTTGGCATCGATGCATCGGTGGCTGTGCCCGACAATATGGAAGCCTGTTTCCGGGAAATTAGCCGCAAGTACCCAAATCTCCGCGCACTCTATGCGACAGACCGGAATGTGATCTCTCCGTCCTGTCATGAACTGCAGGGCATGCTCTGGACTGACGGCATTTTTGCACAATCCCGGCGTTACCATATGCAGCAGATCGTAGACCGGATCGGTGGCGGGGATGCCTATGCTGCCGGGATGCTCCACGGCTTCTTAACCGGAATGGGCCCGGAAGAAACTGTACAATTTGCGACTGCCACATCTGTTTTGAAACATTCCGTGAACGGGGATGCCCTGCCGCTTTCAGCAGATGAAGTCCGATCATGGGAAGGCGCTTCCGGACGGGAAGTCATTCGGTAAACAAGTTCTCAAAAAAAACAAAAAAAAACTATTGAATAAATTTGAAAGCGGATTATAATAAGGATTGTAAGAACAAATAGGAAACTTAATTTCCAAATAGGAAATAAAGGAGGGGCGGAATTGAAAAAATTATCTAATTCGTACGTGAAAGATTTGCAGCGGTACCCAACAAAAGCCATTCAGTTTGGAGAAGGAAATTTTCTTCGGGCTTTTGTAGACTGGCAGATTCAGCAAATGAACAAACGTGGGCTTTTTCAAGGAGGAGTGACGATTGTACAATCATTGCCTAGTGGAAGAGTCGGGGAGCTTGCTGGACAGGACTATTTATTTACAGTCATGCTGGAAGGAGTGCAAAATGGAAAAGAAGTCCAATCCCATGAGATTGTTTCATCCGTAAATAACGGGATCAATCCTTATGAAAATTACGGTGCTTATTTACAACTGGCACATGATGACAACATCCGGTTTATTTTTTCCAATACGACGGAAGCCGGCATCGTCTATCATGATGGAGACGTATTATCCGACCGTCCTCCCGTCAGTTTCCCAGCGAAACTGACGGCACTGCTCTATGAAAGATATAAGGCCGGAAAAAGGGGGTTTTACATCATTCCTTGCGAGCTCATTGAAAATAATGGCAAGGTACTGAAAGAAATTGTACACCGTTATGCGGATGAGTGGAAGCTTGGCAAAGATTTCAGCAGCTGGCTTGAATCAGAAAATACTTTCTGCTCCAGCCTAGTCGACCGGATTGTCCCGGGTTATCCGAAAGACCGCGCAGAAAAACTTTGGGAAGAATGGGGCTATGAAGATACGTTAATTGCTAAAGCAGAACCGTTTCTCATTTGGGTAATTGAAGGTCCCAAGGAACTGGAAGAAGAACTGCCGCTCAAAAAAGCGGGGCTGAATGTCGTGGTCACCGATCATTTAAAACCGTACCGCGACCGGAAAGTGTACTTACTAAACGGCCCCCATACAACAATGGCCTGCCTGGCGCGGCTTGCCGGTATTAAAACAGTCGGCGGGGTAATGGAAGATCCCGATTTTTACCGGTTGATTGACTGCGAAATGTTTGCGGAAATTATCCCGTCACTGGATTTGCCAAAAGAAGAGCTGACAAGTTACGCGGCGGAAATTCAGGAACGTTTCAGAAATCCGTATATGGAACACCAGCTAGATGCGATTGCTTTAAACAGCGTTTCAAAATTTAAGGCACGACTATTACCCATGTTGGAGGAACATGTAAAAAGATTCCACAAAATCCCGGTTAGAATTGCATTAGCATTATCCGGGCTGCTGAAAATTTACGGAGATCAGGATCATGCCTCTGCTAAAGCGATTGATTTGCCAAATGTTTTGAAGGAATTTTCAATGGCATATCACTCTGACCGCTATGTTTGGCATATTTTAAGTAACGAAGCCTTATGGGGAATGGATTTGACTAAAATTGACGGTCTGCTCGCCCAGGTTGAAAAGGGCTTACAGTTGATAGAAAAAGAGGGCGTTCGCAGGGCAGTGCAGCAGGCCAACGAGGAGGCATTACAGGTTGAAAAATAAAACCATTCAGTTGAATCCCCGGGATAATGTACTCGTTGCTCTTCAGGATTTAGAGCCGGGTGATGTCCTAACATCCGGGGACAGGACGATCACCGTAAACGAAGCAATAAAAAGAGGGCACAAAATTGCTTTAGAAGATATCGGAGAGAACATTGACATTATAAAATACGGGTCACCCATTGGACATGCTACAAAAAAGATCAAACAAGGCTGCTGGGTCCATACCCATAACGTCAGTACCAATCTTTCCGGAAAAGTGGAATACGAGTACAAGCCGGAACTTCATCCCCACATCTTTCCGAAAGACAGCCGTACTTTTAAAGGATATTTGCGGAAAAACGGAAAAACCGGGATACGCAATGATTTATACATCATCCCGACCGTCGGATGCATCAATATGATCGGTGATCTGCTCGTTGACCAATTTAAGGCGAATCACCCTGACAACGGTGCATTTGATGAAATCATTTTGTTTAAACATCCATACGGCTGTTCCCAGCTGGGGGATGACTTGCAGAACACCCGCAAAATTTTAATGGATGCTGCCACCCATCCGAATGCCGGCGGTGTGCTTATCTTCGGGCTTGGTTGCGAAAATAACCAGCTGGAAGAATTGAAGGCACAAATGGGGGAATTTGATGAAACACGCGTAAAGTTTATGATTTGCCAGGATGTTGAAGATGAAGTGGAAACAGGCATCCAACTATTGGAAGAATTGAATAAAGCTGCAAAAGATGACCAGCGGATCGATCTGCCATTATCGGAACTGAAAATCGGGTTGAAATGCGGCGGCTCAGACGGGTTTTCGGGCATTACCGGCAATCCGCTGCTTGGGAGATTTTCAGATTTTGTCATTTCTCAAGGCGGCACCACTGTTTTAACGGAAGTTCCGGAAATGTTCGGAGCTGAAAAAATGTTAATGGCCCGTGCAAAAGATGAGATCGTATTCAATAAAATTGTGTCACTCATTAATCATTTTAAAGATTATTTTGCTTCTTATGGGCAGCCAATCTATGAAAATCCTTCTCCGGGCAATAAGGCAGGGGGAATTACCACTTTGGAAGACAAATCTCTTGGCTGCACGCAAAAAGCAGGAACATCCGCAGTAGTCGATGTGCTGGAATACGGAGAAAAACTAAGGGAAAAAGGGTTATCCCTCCTCCAGGCACCCGGCAATGATCTTGTTTCTTCAACTGCACTTGCAGCGGCGGATTGCCAGATGGTTCTGTTCACAACTGGCAGGGGCACGCCGTTTGGAACATTTGTGCCAACAGTTAAAGTATCAACAAACACTGAACTTTACGAAAAGAAAAAGCAATGGATTGATTTTAATGCGGGGCGGCTGCTGGATGAAGAAATGGACGAAGTAGTGGAACAATTTATTTCTTTTATTCTTGAAGTCGCGAGCGGGAAGAAGACAAAAAGTGAGATTCGCCATATGCATGAGATTGCAATATTTAAGAACGGAGTAACAGAGTAAATAAATTATAAAAAAAGAGGAGGAATAAGGGGATAAATGTATCAAAAAATTGGTAATACAAATTAGACTATAAAAAATGCATTTTGTTATTAAGTTCATCAGAGAATGTTCAAATGGATTTTTTTCTTGAGATTCAAGCAAACTAGTAAGAGACTGAAGGTACTAATCTGTTCGAAAGCTCCCTGTTAGATAGCCAAGAATTATTTTAATATAAAGAGCTCCAAGGGTGATTCTGACAGAGCAAGCCGTTTGTCCTTATATTTTTTCTTGAAGAACTTGGCATACTTTACTTCTACCTTCTATCAAAGGAACCTTTCTGCAAGACGGGCGAAATAATGTTCTTTATTTAATTTTCTATCAAATAGAAGGAAAGTAAGAAATTTCTTCTATAAAGGTTATTCGTAGTTCGGTTTTTAGTACATATTTATGGTCATCAAGTGCAAGTTTTTACGTGTTTCCACTTTATATTTTAGAAAAGTGCCAATTGTCAAATTCGTAATTTCTGTTTGTTAAGCAAGCCCTAAGTATTGTCCAGAACTATGTACATTCTAAAGTTGCAGAAGTAAGAATATAAATGAAATTAATTTTTTTCTAATGAAATTATGTACCTTATTATTAAAAAATAAAAAGTAAATTAAAGATATAGGTAAGTAGGAAAACTAATTTTCTTAATAATAAACATTTTTTATCTTTAAAAAAAGAAAATGGGGGAATTTTAAAAAATGCTTTTTCTGCTTCAAAAAGAAATAGAAGAAAAAAAAGAAGAATTTACAATTCGAGGTATTAGGCTGCCAAAATTTGATCTAGAAAAAGTAAAAAAGAATACGAAAAATACACCAACCTGGATTCATTTTGGTGGAGGAAATATCTTTAGATGTTTCCATGCGAAAATTCAACAACACCTAATTGAAAATGATCTAGCCAATACCGGAATTATTGTGGTAAATATTTTTGATGATGAAGTGGTAGAAAAAATCTATCATGACCATGATAATTTGACATTAATGTGTGTAACAAAAGCTGATGGTTCAATAGATAAAGAAGTAATTGGGAGTGTTGTGGAAAGCTATTTTTATTCAGATCAATCTTCTGCATCTGTTGACAGAATAAAAGAGATATTTAAGTCACCTTCCTTGCAAATTGTATCTTTTACAATTACTGAAAAAGGTTATAATTTAAAAAGCTCTTCGGGTGATTACTTGCCAATTGTGAAGGAAGATATTGAAAATGGGCCAGAACATGTCAAACATGGAATGTCCATCTTAGCATCTATGTTATTAGAAAGGTATAAATGCGGTTCATTTCCGATTGCTTTGTTGAGTACCGATAATTTTTCCCATAATGGTGATAAGCTGAAATCCTCTATATATGAAATTGCAAAGCACTGGAAAGAAAAAGGCTTTGTTGATGATGGATTTATTAATTATCTATTAAATGGAGACAAAGTATCATATCCATGGAGTATGATAGATCGCATTACACCAAGCCCATCTCAAGTGGTTGAAGATTTATTAAAAGAACTAGGCTTAGAATCAATGGAAATCATTCAAACTAAAAAAGGATCGGTTTCAGCACCGTTTGTCAATACTGAGGAAACACATTACCTGGTCATAGAAGATGATTTTCCGAATGGGCGGCCTCCATTTGAAAAAGCTGGTGTTTACCTCACTGATAGAGAAACAGTTGATAAAGTTGAAAGAATGAAAGTTTGTACTTGCTTGAATCCGCTTCATACGTCAATGGCGATTTATGGTTGTTTATTAGGATATACATCGATTGCAGAAGAGATGAAAGATCCGGAAATTAAAAAGCTTATAGAAAAAGTTGGGTATCAGGAAGGTTTGCCAGTAGTAATCAATCCCGTGATTATTGAACCTAAAAAGTTCATTGATGAAGTGATGGAAAAGAGGCTTCCAAATAAAAATATTCCAGATACACCACAAAGAATTATTTCCGATACATCACAAAAACTTGCGATTAGATTTGGTGAAACGATAAAACTTTATAAAGATCAAGCAAAAAACTTATGTTATATTCCACTGGTAATAGCCGGATGGTGCAGATACTTAATGGGACTGAACGATGAGGGAAATACCATGAAATTAAGTCCGGATCCTTTGATTGAAGAACTTCAGGGATATATTTCCTTATTAAAATTAGGTGATCCGAATTCGGTTAAAGATCATTTACAACCTTTGCTTTCAAACCAATCTATTTTTGGTGTGAATTTATACAGTGTTGGACTTGGAAAAAAAATTGAGGGCTATGTAAGAGAATTAATTGCTGGCACAGGTGCAGTCCGAGCAACATTAAAGAAATACTTGACATGAGAGGAGTAGATTTGACATGCAAATGATATTCAGATGGTTTGGTGAGAAAGATGATAAGATTACACTTCAACAAATCAAGCAGATTCCGAATGTAAAGGGGGTAGTTGGTGCGCTGTATGATGTGCCTGTCGGGGAAGTATGGCCTGAAGACAAAATCAAACATATGAAAGACGTTGTGGAAAAAGCGGGTTTAACTTTGGAAGTTATTGAAAGCGTTAATATCCATGATGATATTAAAATTGGATTGCCATCAAGAGATCAATACATCGAAAATTATATTCAAACAATCAAAAAATTATCAAAATATGGTATTAAAGTAATTTGTTACAATTTTATGCCTATTTTTGATTGGACCAGAACAGATTTGGCATTTGAACTTGAAGATGGATCAACCGTTTTGTCCTATGATCAAGCTATTGTTGATAAAATCGACCCAACCAATATGGTAGAGTCTTTGACAAGCAATTCAAATGGTTTTGTTATGCCAGGCTGGGAACCGGAACGGCTAAAGGAAATAAAGAGGTTATTCGAAAAATACAAGGATGTAGACGAAAATAAATTAACTGCGAATCTGAAATATTTCTTGGAAGCAATTATACCAACATGTGAAGAATATGACATTAAAATGGCTATCCACCCAGATGATCCACCAAAGGGTATCTTTGGATTGCCAAGAATTGTAAAAAACTTTGATGATTTAAAGAGAATCGTGGAAATGGTAGACAGCCCAAGCAATTGTCTGACATTATGTACCGGATCATTAGGGGAAAATCCGGAAAATAATGTGCCGCAATTGATTAGATATTTTGGGGAAAGAGACAGAATCGCCTTTGCACATTGCCGGAATATTAAATTTACAAGTGATGTGAATTTCCACGAATCCGCTCATTTATCTGAACTAGGATCTTTGGATATGTACGAAATTATGAAAGCATTCCATGATGTCGGCTTTGACGGATATATGAGACCCGATCACGGCAGAATGATCTGGGGTGAAGTTGGCCGTCCTGGTTATGGCTTATATGATAGAGCACTAGGGATTGCATATCTAAATGGATTGTGGGAAGCGTTAGAAAAGCAGGTATCTTAATGAAGTAAAAATACTCAATTATAATTATCTAATCATCAGTTTTGTGAGCAGATGATTAGATAAGGGTTCAAGTAGAGATAATTGTTCTTTATTGAAGGAGGAAAAAAATAATGGACGTGTTTTTTTCGTTTTTATGGGTGGCTTTAGGAATTTTATTACTTTTGCTTTTTAATTTGAAGTATAAGATGCATAATATCTTAGCACTTCTATTGGTTGCATTATTTGTAGGACTAATGGAAAGAATGGATATTGGTAAAATTGCAACGACAATTGAATCTGGCGTCGGGAGCACAATGGGTTCGCTGGCTTTAATTGTCGCACTTGGAGCGGTTATTGGAAAATTGATGACAGAATCAGGTGCTTCTCAAAGGATAGCGACAACAATAATCGATAAATTTGGGATAAAATATTTGCAATGGGCTTTAGTTTTAATTGGTATTATTTTTGGTATGGCCATGTTCTATGAAGTAGCATTTCTCATTGCAGCACCACTTGTTATTAGTATTGCAAAAGAAGCTAAAATACCATATATGAAGTTGATTATTCCAACTGTTACGGGAGCAACTATGGGGCATAGCCTTTTTCCTCCACAACCTGGTCCTATGGCACTTGTATCAGCATTTAATGTAGATGTGGGTCAAGTTTATATAATTGGAGCAATTGTTATCATCCCATCTGTTATATGTGCAGGAATTATTCTACCAAAATTTTTAAGGAATTTAGATAAACTTCCTTTGGCTGATATTCTCAAGGCTCCTAAAAAATTTACTGAAGAAGAGATGCCTAAATTTGGGACTAGTTTATTGGTACCTCTTATTCCAGCAATTATTATGGTAATATCTTCAATTGTTAAATTTTTCACAAATGAAAATTCAATGTTATATAAATTAGTTTCATTTTTTGGTAGTGCTGAAGTTAGTATGACGATTGCTTTATTAGTGGGTATGTACTTTTTTGGGATAAAAAGAGGAATGGATGGACAAACTATTCAAACACATATGTCAAAAGCTATTTCAGAAGTTGCAAATGTCATTTTAGTAATTGCCGCCGGAGGTGCATTTAAACAAATCATTATTGATAGTGGGGTAGGGAACAACATAGTAAAAGTAATGGAGCATAGTAGTTTATCACCTCTAATTTTAGCTTGGATACTCACTGTTGTTATCCGACTTATGACTGGACAAGGAGCCGTTTCGGCGATTACTGTTGCTGGTATAATGCAGCCTATGTTAAGCAGTTTTAATGTTAGTCCAGTACTTATGTTGCTGGCAATAGCTTGTGGAAGTAACACAATAACTTTAATGTATGATGGAGGATTTCTATTATTCCAACAAACACTAGGTATTTCTATGAAAGACACTTTTAAAACATGGGGATTATTAGAATTAGTAAACTCTGTTGTTGGATTGATAGTTTGTTTATTATTAAGCATAGTAATTTAGCAATCTCATAAAATATGAACACCATGCCAATCCATACGCATGAACGGCGCATGGAAACGTATTTGTACTTTGATATGTAACTGGTTACACAGATATTCCATTTTATGGGTACGCCGGATGAAACCAAGCATCTTATCCTATCTTCAGAACAGGCGGTGATTTCCCCAAGCTGGTCGATCCATTGCGGGGTAGTGACGAGCAATTACACGTTTAACTGGGCGTATGTGTCAAGTTTTTCTCGATAGAAGCTTTTTGCGATGTTAAAATTTTTATCTTGTTTCACAAAAAAGGTGACTCTTCTCCAATCTTGAAAATTAACCAATAAATGATTGAATTCCATAAATTGGTTTTTTTAAACACCAAAAAAAAGCACACGAATCCTGTTATCCACAAAACTCTTTTTGTGGATGATTTTTAAGTCAGAAACTTATCCACATGTGGATATTCTAATTTTTTATGCGCTAACTAAACTACGCATCTTCTCGGGCTGGTTCTCTTTTATCGGGCCCACCGCCATGGCTAACATGACGCATAGCGATAGCCCGCATCAAAGTTTCATCTTATTCATGCCTCGAATGGTATGAAGCTCAAACCCAAAAGAGACATCCAGTCGACTATTTACACGCTCGACCGCAGTCCGCTTATTATATTCCCTTTTCCACTTATAGCTTGAACGATCTATCGGCGTGAAAATGCGACGATCTTCAGACAATGGAATCCGTATCCCTTGCACAATCGGGCATTGCGCTTGACCCTCACAAGTAATGCCCATTTGCTTTGCAGGGCAAAGTTTTTTTAGGGTGCTTCGATCCCTTTCAAAACCACCGTTACACATTACGCGCATCTTTCCTGTTTCTGGGCACACACAAGATATAGTCTTGTTCTTCTGTTTAGAAAACGATGAGATTGCTTTGCTGTCCATCGCTAAATGTTTGCCAAAGTCTGGTAACCATTCAGATAGTTGATTCACTAATGTAAGGAACATCTCATCGATCATCGTTATATGATCCATTAACTTTTTTAGAAATTGTGTATAGGACCATGGAGATGGCACTTGTCCTTCAACACCACACATATCTCGTAATTGACCATTACGAGAAAGCTCCCGGCGTAGCTTCTCAATACTTTCATGTTGAAACACGATACCCGCCAATACGGAATTCCACATGGCATGAACGGGATAGTCGTTACGACCTTTCCCTCTTTCCCTTTCAAGACTCTTCATTAACTCTTCATCAGGCATGTACTCGAACACGAGCCGAAGTCGTTCTAAATCTCCAAGTTCATCAATTTCTTTCCACGTAAATAGACTCATTTGTGGTATAATAGCCATACAGGTGACCCCCTCAGTGTTAAAATTTGTTTTTTGGTTATTAACTATTTTAACTTACTGTTGGTGCGGCTTCACCTGTTTTGTTTTATTGGGGTGAATATTCCCCAACCTTCTTTTTTGTGCTAATTCTATTTGTTTTTGCCTCTTTTTTGGGGGAAAGTTTTTTTAATCCCCTTTATAAGTCCTTGAGCTACAAGGAGTTTGTAACATCGCAATTACCTCGATAGGGTCAGCCCTGAGGAGTAAATTTATCGATTTCTAGATGTTCTATGAAAAAACGACTTATCCACAGTTGGAGAATTTTCCCATCTGTTTTTCTACTCTAAAAGTCAAAACGAACCGAAATTGCTTATTTTGTTTTTTGAATTGTGGATAACTTGAGTATGTGTAAAATTTTACTTGAAGGGCAGATGAGTGGAAAAAAACGGGAAGATGCTCTATCATTTAAATGTATGCTAGACTGCGAATACATTTAGAAATAGGTCTTCCTATGGATATTGCTGGATTATTAAAGGGTACAAAAAGTCTGGACTGAGTCAAGTATTTATGGGCAATTTTTTATCCCTTATTAAATATAAGCGGATTCACATATTTATGGTAACTCCTTGGTGGAATTTTTCTATTTTTTAAAAGTCTCTTAATGCTTTTAAAGCCTGATATATTGGTATATTTGACTTGCCTTTTAAGTACGTTAGATTGTCTCTTGTCACTTCTTCAACTGTTCTTGTCACCTTTTTAACATAATACTTTGATGATTTCATTTCCTCCTTGTTCTCTGTCCACCGGTCCATTCGTCCAAAGACGGTCTAAAAACCATCTTATCAAATATGCCACTAAACCTGTCATCATGGCACTTACACCATTATCTCCCCAGCTGCATCCATTTTTTAATCTTTTGGCAAAAACACTCATCGTGGCTTCTGCACCTCCCATTGGACGCATTCCGTTTGTATCAATCCCATGCTCCTCCAGCCATTTTCGATAGTCACCTAAAGCTTCTGGGGACTTCTCCAATTGCCCAATAAGAGCCTCTAAGCTTTCTTCCTTCGTCTCATCTTATAATGTCCCCACTGCACTATTTAATTCTGTTAAGAGTTTTTCTCCATCAGAAGTTGCCAAAGCCTTACGGATTTCTTTGTAACGAGAATGGTTACGAAATATACTACAAATTTCCTTAGCTACATGGAAGCGTTCAATTGTAAAGAAAGCCCTGTTATGAAAATAATTGCGGCATTCTGTTATCCATGGAGCTCCATCCCCCCATTGATGACCAATTTATGAAATGTTGGATCATACTCAAAGTTCTCTATGAGAAAATCCTCAAATGCTTCCCAATACGGTTGCCCTCCTTTGTGGACAAAAAGGCGTTTATTCTTTAATTATACTCGTTTTCCGTTCGTTCACTTCCCATCCCTGATAAATCACCACAATTTTCCCTTCCTTAGACCTTTTTCGCTTGCCTTGGCGTTTGATATGGATCCCAACTACTTCTGCAAATAAAATACGATTGAGTACACGTTCTCGCTTTTTAGGGATGCTTGCTGTTTGTAATAAGTGTTGACGGATGGTCTCATGACTAATCACTTTGTAGCCTAGAAGTCCCTAACGATTGAGTCGCATGACCGTATGAGGTTCCACGAACAGCTAATTCTATGGCTGCTTCCTCCACGAGAGGACTGAATCCCCCAGCTCCTTCATATTCAAGATAACTATCAAGAAGGTAGACAATTTACCCTTTTTCACGGTCTCGATAATTGTACCGATTTACCTCTATTTCACCAAAAAGACTGTCCATCAAGATTTTCCGTTTTTCTACTAATCGGTACCGCTTTTTGTCTCTTTCGGTGGATATTTGATTATCTATCTCTTCTAAAACTTTTTCCATAACTATGCGGAATGTTTCCTGTAATTGCCTCCAAACCATTTGCTCAATTTCTTTTAAATTCGGGTATTTTATGCTATTCTTTTCCATGAGGGATAACTCTTTTTTGTAGTGATTTGTTTTGTCGACTATCATTCTACCAAGGAGTGTCCCTTTTTTCATGAATTTTGCCTACATTCCTACCGCGCTATCGCTTGCTTCCCCCTTCATTTAGTGAACGATAAATTGCTCAATAAATGAAGGGGGTAAAATTTCTGCCCACAATAATTTTACTCATACATAATGTTATGAAAAATATGACCTGAGATAGTAATTAAATTTTACTTATTGGTGTCCAAAATCTTGACTTAAATCCATGAAACCTTAACGATACGACATCACAACAGTTCATTGGCTACATTTCTTCGCTAAGGTTCTAAGTTTTGATTTATCATTTATTAAGAAACTAATAATTTATTTATCGGATATGTAAATGTGACCCAAAGTTTACTAATCCCTTCTTTCAAAATAAAATGATTTAAAATTCAAACCAGTTATTTCCAACCAGTTTTTTATACCAATAAAAGCTATCTTTTTTCGTTCGTTTTAATGTGTCGTAATCAACGTGAACAATTCCAAATCGTTTACTATATCCTTCTGCCCATTCAAAGTTATCCATTAATGACCATAAAAGATATCCTTTAATATTAACACCAGATTCAATTGCACGACTTAAAGCAACTAAATGTTGTTTTAAATATTTAATACGCTTCTTATCCTTTATCTTCCCATTGATTGGTTCATCGTTGTAGCAAGCACCATTTTCAGTTATATAGATTGGTATATTCCCATAACGGTTGTTAATATAAGTTAAAACCTTATAGAACCCTTCTGGATATACTGGCCAATCAATTTCTGTCCGTTCATAACCCATTTTGATATATTCAAAATCAAATAAACCTGAGTTTTCTTTATAACGAGCAATATACCCTGTGTAGTAATTTATTCCTAAAAAGTCAATTGGTTGATTAATTGATTCTAAATCTCCATCTTGAATATGTAGCCTCACACCTTTTTTTCGGAACCAGTCAAGCATAAATTGAGGATATTCTCCCTTGAAAACAGGATCCATAAACCACTCTACATAATGACCAATTTCTCGATGACAAGCATCAATATCTTCCTGTTTATCACTGAATGGCTCTAGCCATGTTGTATTTGGTGCATAACCAATTTCTCCTTCAATATTTAATTCACGAAATTTAGAAACAGTTTTACCATGTGCAATCAAGAGATGGTGGGAGATATCAGTTGCTAATTGCAAATCTTGATTACCAGGAGCATGTGTACCTATATAATTTGATAAGAATGAAACACACCATGGTTCATTTAATGTAATCCAATATTTAATTTTCCCATTAAATTCTTTGAACATTGTTTCGGCATAATTGACAAAAGCTTCTATTGTTTCACGGTTGGCCCATCCCCCTTTATCTTGAAGTGCTTGTGGCAAATCCCAGTGATACAAAGTGCACATTGGTTCAATTCCATTTTCCAATAATTTATCAATAAACTTATGATAGAATTCAATTCCCTTTTGATTAATTTTTCCTGTTCCATTCGGATAAATTCTTGGCCAAGAAACTGAAAAACGATAAATATTTATTCCTAAATCTTTTATTAACTCAATATCTTCCTCATAACGATGATAACTGTCACAGGCAACATCTCCATTGTCACCATTTTTCACTTTACCAGGTGTATGGGAAAATGTGTCCCAAATAGAAAGCCCTCTTCCATCTTCAAAAGCGGCTCCTTCTATTTGATAAGAAGCCGTTGCTGTACCCCACTTCATATCTTTTGGAAATTTTATAATTGACATATAAATTTCATCTCCTCGTATAATAATTGGACATATTTTACATCCCAAAGATCTAACCATTTTCGTATGAATTCATAGAATTACTTGGGTATCCCGTTATATTTCTAGATAATGATGATAGGATCATTATTCAGAACAATTTTTCCTTGCTCCTTTAATATCTGAAAGGACACATCTTTTAAATAGACATGTCCTTATTTTTTAATTAAATGTTTTAAAGTGAAATTGTGATATAATCTGTATACTCATCCGGAACTACTTTCATCCCCAAATCCGTTTGTTCAAAAGTGCCATTATGAATCAGCGATATATTATAAATATTTCTCAGAATTAAACTCCATGGTTTACCAACAACAGAATGAATAACCTTGACTTTTAATTCTTGACCACTCCTTGCAACATTTACAATTAAGTCAATTTCTGATTTTTCATTACGTACAATTGCAGTTGCAGTTTTCCCATCTTCTAATGCAAAGACATGAAGTTCAACATTACTTGCATAATCATAATCAGCACGAGAGTCAATAGACCCTAAAGCAATAATTGAATTTGGTTTTACATATAGAGGTAAGCTTAAGTAATCATGGTGCTCCAATCTCCATGTCCCACCGTTAACCTCTTCATTTGATAAAAGATGTGTCCATCTACCCTCTGGTAAATAAAAGGAAACGTCTCCCTTTTCATTGAAAACAGGTGCAACTAGTAGTGAGTCACCGAACATATACTGGCGATCAAGCGTTTCAACTGCTGGGTCACCTTGGAATTCAAGGACCATTGCCCTAGTCATTGGCAAACCAAATTGTGCTGCTTCATTTGCCAAGTTAAAAATATAAGGCATTAACTTAGCCTTCAGTTTTGTGAAGAATCGAGCAACTTCAACAGACTCTTCATCATATGCCCAAGGGACGCGGTATGACTTACTTCCATGTAAACGACTATGACTTGATAAAAGTCCAAAAGCAAGCCAACGTTTAAAAAGATCCGTCGATGCAGTGCTTTCAAATCCTCCTATATCATGGCTCCAGAAACCAAAACCTGCCAGACCTAAAGATAATCCACCACGCAAACTTTCAGCCATGGACTCATAGGTTGCATCACAATCACCACCCCAATGTACCGGGAATTGTTGCCCACCCGTAGTCGCTGAGCGTGCAAACAAGGTAACTTCTCTTTCGCCACGTTTTTCCTTAAGCACATTAAATACAAGTTTGTTATATAAGAATGAATAATAATTATGCATTTTAACAGGATCGGAACCATCATAATAAACAACATCCGTTGGGATTCTTTCGCCAAAGTCCGTTTTAAAAGAATCCACACCCATATCAACTAACCGGCGTAAATGATTTGCATACCACTCACATGCAGCAGGATTAGTAAAATCAACAATCCCCATACCAGGCTGCCATTTATCCCATTGCCAGATGTCTCCGTTAAATTTTTTGATTAAATATCCTTTTTCTACAGCTTCATTGAATAGTTTCGATTCTTGGGAAATATAAGGATTAATCCATATACAAATCCGCAAACCCTTGTCTTTTAATCTTTTCAGCATACCTTCCGGATCAGGGAACATTTTTTTATCCCATTCAAAATCGGTCCAATGAAAGGCTTCCATCCAAAAACAATCGTAATGGAAGACTGATAATGGAATGTCTCTTTCTTTCATCCCATCTACAAAACTATTTACCGTTTCTTCATCATAATTTGTTGTAAATGATGTGGATAACCATAATCCAAATGACCAGGCAGGTGGAATAGTAGGTTTACCTGTTAACGTCGTATAATTAGTAATCGTATTTTTTATGGAATCACTTCCAAATATAAAATATTCTAATGATTCACCTTTGACACTAAACTGAACCTTCGATACTTTTTCTGAAGCGACCTCGAAGGAAACTTTCTCCGGATGATTAACAAACACACCATATCCCTTATTTGAAACATAAAAAGGAATATTTTTATAGGCTTGTTCTGACGCTGTCCCTCCATCTTCATTCCATATATCAACAGTTTGTCCGTTTTTTACAAATGGTGTAAATCTTTCACCAAGTCCATAGATATATTCACCAACACCTAAGCTTAGCTCCTCACGCAGATAAGTACTTTGATCTTTTGTATTAGTAATATGTGCCATGGATTTAAAAGAACTCTTGGTTAATTTTATTCCATTATAAAAATATTGTACTTCCCATGGTCCTTTTTTGTTTATCCTTGCACTCGTTTTTCCACTACTAAAAATGATCTCCTCTTCATTTTCTTCAATAGAATATGGAACTTTCTGTTCGTTTAATTGAAATTCCGGGCCTCTTTTTCTCTGTCCTTTATGATGATATATTTTTACACAAATCACATCTTCCATGGGCGTTGAAAATTCAACCGTTAATATTGCCGTATCAAGTTGAGATGCACGTTCCGATAGATCCTTTGGGGCAACTAATACTCTTAGTTTATTATCAACTTGATAAGCTTTAAAAAATTGAACACCAGAAATTAATTCTAAGCCATCACGTATTAACCAAAATCCATTTGTAAATTTCATTTGATCACCTCATCCTTGTGAATTTAAAACTATTTTGTTGCACCATCAGAAATTCCTTTAATGATATATTTTTGTAAAAACATATAAACGATGATAATTGGAATGATAGCAATTATCAAAGCTGCTAAAGCTAAGTGCCATTGTTTGGAGTATTCACCAAAGAAGTAAAATGTCTTTAGTGGTATGGTATACATGCCTTCCTTATTAATTACTAAAGAAGGTAGTAAATAGTCATTCCAGAACCATATTGCGTTAAGGACAATAACTGTTACGGTTGTAGGTTTTAACATAGGAAAGATAATATATCTAAAAATTTGGAATCTATTAGCCCCATCAATAATCGCTGCTTCATCAAGTGAAGTAGAAATACCTCTTAAGGCACCATAATATAGAAAGATAGCCATAGCAGAACCTAAACCAAGGTACATAATTATTAGACCCGTTCGATTTAACATATCAACCTTACCAAAGATAGATATTAGTGGTATCATAATAGATTGAAATGGTATTAACATAGAAATAGCAAGAGAGAAATAAATAACAGAACTTAACTTACTTTTATTCCTTGAAAGTGCGTAGGCAGCCATAGACGAACAGAAAACCAGAACCAAAATACTGATTACCGTAATAAAAACCGAGTTAGAAAAACTTTGAACAAAATCAAGTTCAGTAAATGCTTTTGGGTAGTTCTCTAATGTTAAGTCTTCAGGCCAATTTAATGTATTTCTGAAAATCTCGCCTTTAGTTTTGATAGAATTAATAAAAACTAGATAGAAAGGATAGATCCATAAAAGAGAAATCAGTACACCAATAATTCCTAAGATAATAATATTTTTTCTTTTAGCTCTTTTCATAGGTCGGTCTCCCTTCTTCTAGTAATATATAATTGGATGATTGAAATCAGTGCAATTATTATCAGAAAAATAATTGCCTTTGCTTGAGCATAACCCATATCTTGCACTTTAAAGGCTGTATTATAAATATTCATTGCAGTCATTTCAGTTTGACTAAAAGGGCCACCATTTGTTAATGCCATATTTTGATCATAAATTTTGAAGGCGTTTGATAGTGTTAAAAATAGACTGACGGTAAAAGCAGGAGCTATCATTGGAAACTTAACTTTCCAGAATTTTTGCCAAGAATTTGCACCATCAATTGATGCAGCCTCCATTAATTCTTCAGGAATGTTATTTAAAAAGGAGATATAAATTACCATTATATAACCACTCATTTGCCAAGTAAACAAAATAACTAAACCCCAGAAACCAGTTTCAGGTGTTGATAACCATCCACTAAAAAAATCCAATCCAGTCAGTGTTGCTATTCCTTCAAATGCTTTTAGAAAAATAAATTGCCAAATAAAGCCAAGAATAATACCACCTATCAAGTTAGGCATAAAAAATATTGTTCTAAATACGGTACTTAGTTTTCCAAATTTCTGTGTAACTAATAAAGCTAATGCCAAACCAATGACATTTATTAATATAATTGAAACGACTGAAAACTTTGTTGTAAACCATAAACTATTTAAAAATTGGGTGTCAGATATTAAGTTTTTATAATTTTCAAATCGGACAAAGCCTTCAACTGTAAACCCGTTATATTTCGTAAAGGAATAATAAATTCCAATTAATAATGGTAAGACCAATACGAAAAACATTGATAATAGGCATGGTGCTAAAAAAGCCCAGTATGAAAAACTTTTATTTTTCACCCTTAGCCCCCCTTTTCTAGTTACTATAAAACTACAGAGATAGATAGAGATTTCCTATCTACCTCTGTCTATTGCTCATAGCATAATTAGTGTTGATATTTATCGCATAGATTCATAACTCTGGCTTGTTGTTTTTTCAAATTCATCCCAACTGATATCTCCAATCAAATATTTTTGGAATACAGGGAACAAGCCTGTTTGGAACCAACCATTCGGATATTGGTTATGAATCCAACCCGTTGTTTTCCCCTCAGATAAAAATTGGTAAACGGTTTTTGAAACAGGATCTTTTATCGTATCAATATCATATCCTGTATGTGCCGGGATGTATTTAAAGTCTTCGACTATAGCTTTTTTGCCTTCATCTGAAGTGTACATCCAATCTATAAACTTTTTAGATTCATCTACTACTTCTTTATCTTTCTTTTTATTTATTCCCCAATACCAAGATGGTCCAGCACTTATTGTTCCTTCTGTATCACTACTTACATAGAATGGTAAGATTCCAAGTTTCTCCTTGGAAAAGCTTGGATCAATACTGTCTAATGTTGGTACTATCCAGTTACCTTGATGAATGATTGCAACTTTTCCATTAATAAATAAATCTTCTACAGATGTACTGTAATCTAACGATAAAATTGGTTGTACATTGTATTTATTAACTAAGTCAGTATATTCTTTCATTCTATCTCCATATTTCCAGGCCAATGTCTTCGATTCATACGCTTTTGTTAAACTATTATCAAATTCTGGAGCTGTGAATTGATTTGAGTATTGATTTACTACCCAGTCTTCTTTTCCACTGAAGGCAAAGACCGCTTCCAATCCAAGTTCGTCCTTTTTGCTGTCAATCGTTTTTACGGCATTTTCAAAGTCCTGATAAGATTTAATTTCATCTGGGTTAATACCCGCTTTATTGAATATTTCCTTATTAATCAACCATCCAAATCCTTCAATATTCATTGGAATACCATAAGGAACTCCATCTAAAGTTGCACCTTCCAATGTTCCTTCTGTAGCTGTTTTTGCTGATTCCATATTAGAAACATCTAAAAGATAATCTTTATATTTTTCTGCATCAGACAATCCACCAAGTAAGAAGATGGCAGGATCTTCGCCTGAGGAAAATTTTGCTTGTAATGCAGAAGGAGCATCTTGACCTCCCCCAACAGTTGTTACATTAATTTTTACACCAGGATTTTCACTCTCATATTTTTTAGTTAAATCTTCTAATTGATCCTTCGTTTCTACTTTAATATTAAAAATATCTAGTACTACTTTATTACCACCTGATTTCTTGTCACCTGAACTGTTATTTCCTGAACAACCAACTAAGGATAATAAAACAACCATTAATAAAGAAAATACTCTAAAAAGTTTCCTTTTCATAATTGATTCCCCCACTTTTTAATAATATAGATGATGCATTCATTTAATTACTACTTACTTCGTTTGTTGAACAAAGTAAGTGTAATTACATTGTAAACCTTTTCAATAAAATAATCAATACTTTTGGACGTTTTTAGAGATATTTATAAGGTTAGTTGTAAAATTAAATGCAACGGTAAAAAAGTAAAAACCATAGATAAATCCGTGTTATGATTAAGTGGCCGTTTAAAACATAATCATATGGAGGGATTATCTATGGTTCAAACTAAGTCTACCACAAATAAACGCACATTTACACATCTGACTGCCTTTGATCGTGGCCAAATAGCGGCTCTACATAACGAAGGTAAATCTTTACAAGAAATAGCGGATGTCATTGGTTGCCATAAAAGCACCGTTTCCCGTGAGTTGAAACGTGGAACGGTTCAATAAATAAAATCAGATAGGAACTACTATAAAGTCTATTTTCCAGAAACAGCTCAAATACGATACGAGAATAATCGCAAAGCATGTGGTGCCAAGTTAAAACGAGATTAAGCCATTGATTTCATTCAATTTGTTGAAAAGAAAATCTTAGATGACAACTGGTCTCCTGATGCGGCTTGTGGATACGCCAAACTTCATACTACCTACGGTGAGCATATTGTTTGTACAAAAACGATTTATAACTATATTGATAAAGGGCTAATTGCTGTTAAAAATATCGATTTGCCAATGAAGTTGAGACGTAATACCAAGACAAAGCGAATACGTAAAAATAAGCGTATCCTTAGCCAAAGTATTGAAGAATGACCAGCAGAAGTTGAACAACGGCAAGAATTTGGACACTAGGAAATCGATACCGTCGTTGGCAAAAAAGACAAAAAGGATGAAGTTCTCCTTACGCTTACAGAACGTAAGACTCGTGAAGAACTCATATTCAGAGCTGACGGTAAGAACAGCCAAGCGATCAATACCATCATCAAACAACTGCGCCATAAATATGGCACTCCATTTCATCAAATTTTTAAAACCATTTCCTCAGATAATGGTTCTGAATTTGCGGAGCTAAGTCTATCCGTCCAAGATGAGAAGACAACCGTTTATTTCACACATCCCTATTGCTCTAGTGAAAGAGGGACAAACGAGAGACATAACGGGAACGGTCTCATTCGACGTTTTATTCCAAAAGGAAAAGCCATTTCTTCTGTATCCGATGTGACCATTACCTATGCAGAAAAATGATGTAACAGCCTACCTCGGAGGATCCTAGGCTATAAGACACTAGAAGAATGTTTCCAGGAAGAGCTTTCCCGTTTGGCTTCTTCATAATCTGAATAAAGGCTTTAGCAACTTGACATGGAGCCTCCAGCAGGCATGATTCCCAGCCAGGAAGCCAATCAATAGTGAGCTGACTGTGCCTACAAGGCTATCATGCCTGCCCCTTCATGTAAAGTTGCCCATTTAATAGTTACTAAACAAAGCTTAGAGCCCTTAATCTAACACGGTTTAACAAGTTATTCAGAAGGCGTTTCATTTAATATTGTCATTTAAGGAGATATTTATAATTTTCATTATCACTACTAATCTATCACCTACGGACAAAAATCTAATGATTTCTTTCAGTAAATTCTCTTTTTAAAGAAATCAATCTAGCAATGTCGATGTTCTAAATTTCCTTAAATCTTCACTTATCGAGGCTGTTTTTTCATATACTTCTTTATAAAGGGCAAATAACTCACGATACCGCTTAACATTTTCAGGAATTGGTTCATACACTTTGACGACATCCAAAAATTTATCTGCACATTGGTCCAAACTGTCAAACCAACCGCATCCATATGCAGCAAGCATAGCAGCACCCATACCCGGACCTTGCTCACTTGCTAATTTCATAATTTTAGCACCGAATATATCGGCTTGGATTTGCAGCCAAGTTTCATTTTTGGCACCGCCACCAATTGAAATAATCGTGTCAATTTTCTTGCCGGCTCCCCGGAAGATTTCGATTGATTCATTTAAGGAAAAGGTAATCCCTTCAATGACAGCCCTTACAAAATGTGCCCTTGTATGTTTCGAATCGACTCCGATAAAGCTCCCCCGAATATTGGCATCAGGATGCGGTGTCCGTTCCCCAACGATGTAAGGGGTGAACAACAAACCATTCGAACCAACCGGGACTTCTTCAATTTCCGACACAAAATCATTGAAGTTTTCATTATTTGCAAATACCTCTTTAAACCAACTGAGACTGTATCCTGCAGCTAAGGTCACCCCCATTGTATAGTAGGCATTTTCTTTTGCGTGATTGAAATAATGTACTTTCCCTTTAAAATCAAGATCTTTTGTTTCTTCATAAGATAAGACTACACCGGAAGTTCCGATACTACACAGCGTTTTATTGGATGAGAGAATGCCTGCCCCAATTGCTCCACATGCATTGTCCGCACCGCCAACAAATACTTTTGTTGACGCACTTAACCCTGTTTTATCGGCAAAGTCTTTTGTAATGGTTCCAACAAAATCACTGGATTCGACTAATGGGGGACAAATGGATGAGTTGATTCCTAATGCATCACAAAGTTCTACACTCCATTCTCTTTTGGTAATGTCCAAAAGCAATGTACCTGCTGCATCCGAGTAGTCCATATGAATTTTTCCGGTCATTCGGAAACGCAAATAATCTTTTGGTAGCATAAACACATGAATTTTTCCAAAAATATTTGGCTCATATTGTTTTACCCAAAGAATTTTTGGTAAAGTAAAGCCTTCCAACGCAACATTCTTCGTAATTTCAAGAAGTTTTTCCTTTCCAATAATACTATAAATTTGTTCACATTGTTCTGTTGTCCGTGTATCATTCCAAAGAATCGCATTTCTAAGTAATTGCAGTTGTTCATCTAATATAACAAGTCCATGCATTTGACCTGAGAAACTGATTCCTTCTATATCTGACGGATTGCCGTGAAAATTTGCAACAAGTTCGACCAATGCTTCGGTCGTTTTTTCCACCCATTGGTTTGGATCTTGCTCACTGTAACCGGACTTCTCTTGGATTAACGGGTATGATTTCGAAACTTCCCCGGCAACCATACCCTTTTGATCGACCAATAAAACTTTTACAGAACTGGTCCCCAGGTCTACTCCTATCACATATTTCATTTCACATCTTCCTTTTTCACATAATGGAAAAAACAGCTGAACCCGTTTGAGAGTTCAGCTATTAATTTTTTTTAAAGGGGGGTTATTCGTATTTAAAAAGCAGTTAACAAATATTGGTTAACCAATGCCCGTAATTCTTCAACACGGCCGGATTCATTTTTGAATTCTTTCATGTCTAGAACATGTTCTTCTAATGTTTTGAAATCTGCTTTCCCTTGGATGATTTCTTTGCCAATCCCTTCATTGTAACTTCTGTAACGGTTTGCAATGAAATCATCGAGAACATGATCTTCAATTAATTTATGTGCCACTTTTAGACCAACTGCAAAACTATCCATGCCTGCAATATGGGCACGGAATAAATCTTCCGGTTCAAAGGAGCCTCTTCTGACTTTTGCATCAAAGTTTAAGCCACCTTTGCCCAATCCGCCATTTTTAATAATTTCATACATTGCGAGAGTAGTTGCATTAAGATCTGTTGGAAATTCATCCGTATCCCAACCAAGTAGTGGGTCACCTTGGTTTGCGTCAACTGAACCAAGCATCCCGTTGATTCGGGCAACACGTAATTCATGTTCAAAGGTATGTCCGGCTAATGTTGCGTGGTTTGCTTCAATATTAAATTTGAAATATGGATCTAAGTTATATTTTTTCAAGAAAGCAATTCCTGTCGCCACATCAAAATCATATTGATGTTTAGTCGGTTCTTTCGGTTTCGGTTCAATTAAAAATTGACCGGAAAAACCGATTTCTTTTGCATAATCAACAGCCATTTGGAAGAAGCGTGCCAAGTTGTCTTGTTCCAGCCCCATATCTGTGTTTAGGAGTGATTCATATCCTTCACGCCCGCCCCAAAATACATAGTTTTCTGCACCTAGGCGTTTCGCAACTTCCAACCCTTTTTTCACTTTTGCCGCAGAGAAAGCAAATACATCTGCGTTGCAAGAAGTTGCCGCACCATGAACAAAACGCGGATGAGTGAACATATTTGCCGTATTCCAAAGTAGTTTGGTTTTGCTCGTTTTCATATAATCTTCAATCATATCAACAATTTCATCAAGGTTTTTGTTTGTTTCCCGAAGCGTTTCTCCTTCTGGTGCGATATCTACATCATGGAAACAGAAGAACGGCGCATTCAGTTTTTCAAAGAATTCAAATGCTGCTTCAACACGAGCTTTTGCTAACTCCATTCCTTTCAGATGATTCCATGGGCGAATCATATTACCATGACCAAATGGATCTGTTCCGTCATATGTGAATGTATGCCAGTAAGCAACACCAAAACGTAACCATTCTTCCATGGTACGGTCGCCAATTATTTCTTCCGGATTATAGAATTTAAATGCTAGTGCGTTTTTAGATGTTGGTCCCTCATATTGAATTTTGGAAACGTTTTCGAAGTATGCCATAGTAGTTCCTCCTAATTTTTCAAAATATCTATTTATATTCATAACAACCACAAACAAATTATAGCATGTAATAACTAGTTTGTCCATTAGATAAACTAAGTTATTGATAACTTATTTTTCTTTTAGATTCTTAAATTTTCTTTTAGTTTGTTGCTTTCTTTTGACTATAAATATCCATCCAGACCGCAAACATATGCCTTTAAAATGTTTTAGCCAAGTCAGAGAACTGTATAAAGTTGATCTAGAATCAAAGATCTGTCTTAAATATTTATTGTGGGACAATGCTACTCGGGAATGTGTTAAAATATGGGTACTTACATAAAAAATACTAGATGCCATTAGTTATTATGTAAAAATAAGTAAGACAGTTCGCCCAAACCAGATAGCTATTCAACTGTGAGATTTATGAATAGATAAATATCACAGTTGAATTATTTCCCTAATAAATTTGTCTTTTTTATACGTTTTTCTATCAAACAATAGCAGGATTTCTTAACCTGATATCGAAAATTGTATATAATCCCCCCTTACTTATTCATCCTGATTCAATTGCACAAATCACTTTCATTCCTAAGTATGGAATCATATTTTAAAAAGGAGTGACAACATGCCTGTTCTTACGTACGTTTATGAAGATGCAGGTACGTCAAGGTATACAGATCATGACCAACTTTTTAAAGAACTAATTCATACGTTTTTCGCAGAATTTCTCGAGTTGTTTTTTCCCGAAGTGCATAAGTATATCGACTTTTCGGCGATTCGGCCGCTTTCCGAGGAAGTATTCACCGATCTCTTGGGAGGCGAAAGTCGGCGTGCCGATATTGTTATCGAAGCAAAACTAAAAGGGGAAGAAACAATACTCATTATTCATGTCGAACCACAAAGCTACTATCAAACAAATTTTCATGAGCGCATGTATCTTTACTTTAGCTTGCTTTATAATAAGTATAGGAAACCAATTTTACCCATTGCAGTCTTTACGTATGACAAGAACTATAACGAAAAAAATGAATTTACGATGAGCTTTCCATTCTTCCATGTATTAAGCTTTCAATTTTTAACATTGACATTGCGAAAATTGCGTTGGCGTGATTTTATTCACTCGAACAACCCGGTTGCAGCAGCACTACTCTGTAAGATGGGCTTTACAGAAGCAGAAAGGGTTGAAGTGAAGAAAGAATTTTTGCGAATGCTGGTTCGAATGCAACTTGACCCGGCACGTCAACGGTTGATCTATGGTTTTTTTGAAAGGTATTTAAAATTGACCGATGAGGAGGAGAAAGTTCTCATGCAAGAGGTTAACAAATTAGATCCTGAATTAGCAAGCAAAATCATGGAATTGCCGATTTCTTATGAGGAAAGAGGGAAGGAAATCGGAAAAGAAATTGGAAGAAATGAGGAAAAACGAGAAATTGCTAAAAAAATGATTTTAGAAGGCCTCTCTCCAAATCTTATAGTAAAAGTTACTGGTCTAAGTCATGAGGACATTAAAGCCCTCAGCAAAAGTATTAACAATTAAAAATATACCCTAATTTTTCCGATAATTTGTTGATACTTGTATTTTTTATTAAGGACAAGGACAAAAGTGGAAAAAATAGAAAGTTTTCTAAGCAAAATTATTAGGCATCAAGAATCGAAACAGCGTTATTTAGGAACTGATCAATCATTTGGGCAGAAACACCTATTGCTGCTGAATAATATGCATGCTTGGAAAAACTAATAATCAAATCCTTTTGATGGTATTTCATTGTATGGTTTTTTATAAATTTTTCTATCGATTTTTCAAGCCAGTCTTTTGCCATTGCAAGTCGATTACCAATAATGACTTGTTCCGGATTAAAGATATTAATAATATTATTTATTCCGACTCCCAGATACATGCCTATTGAATGGAAGAGATTGATTATATCCTCATTCCCACTATTTGCAAGTTCAAGTAATAACTCTATAGACAAAGTTTCCTCAGTGATTCCAGTTAATTTTAATTTTCTTGCCTCTTCTAATAACGCTTTTTCGGAGGCATAAAGTTCCCAGCAGCCACTACTTCCACAAGTGCAATCTTTGCCATTTACTTGTACAATCATATGCCCCGCTTCACCGGAAAAACCATTCATTCCGTAAAAAAGCTTTCCATTCAAAATAATTCCAACACCAATACCAATTCCTGCACTGATATACAAAATATTATCACTTTCTTTTCCCGCACCGTACAGTTTTTCTCCGTATGCACCTGCATTTGCTTCATTCTCAATTAAAACGGGAATGTCAAAACAATTTTCGATTTCCTCCCTCAAATTGATATTTTTCCATCCTAAATTGGGTGCAACAAGAATTTCTCCATCGTTATTAACTAACCCAGGAACACCAATACCGATTCCAACAATTCCATAATGGCTTTGTGGTGCGGCATTAATTAAATCGGATATAACTGATTTTAATATTTCAATTACAACTTCATAAGATCGGACGGTAAGTTTTTTATTTACCTCAACAATAATATTACCTCTTAAATCGGTAAGAACGCCCAATATATAATTGACACCAAGATCTATACCAATCGAAAAGCCGGCCTTGTCATTAAATAAAAGAATTACTGGTCTTCTTCCTCCGCTTGATTGCCCGGGACCTGATTCATAAATTAATTGGTCTTCTAACAATTCATTCACAAGAGAAGACACTGTTCCTTTGTTTAGTCCTACCTTTTGAGAAATATCTGCTCTTGATATTGGTGCCTCGTGTAAAATGGTTTCAAGTACTAATGTTTTATTAATTTGCTTTACTAATTGCTGATTTCCCGTTAGAGTTTTCATATGGTATCCCTCATTAGTCTGTTATGTGATCTCTTTTTTTATTGCTTTCAATAATGGTATTATAGAGTAAAAACTATTATTTATAAAATAATTATATTATTAGTTTGTTTATTATACTAACAAATTTAGGGAGAAATTGGCAATCTTGAAGGAACAGTTAGGGTAGGAGTAAATTAACTGTTGAAACCGGGAAAGTCCTTTTAGCTCAGTAATCCGGACAACTCTTGCATATAAAGCTAGATCGTTTAGTCATCCTGCTTTATTAAAAATGTCAAATAATAATTTTAGAGAAATATTGTAACAATTACAGGTAAGCAGAATTTTCCTCTATTCCAACTTTAATTTCCATATTTTGAGCACAAAAAAAGACCCTTTACTTTAATGAGTCGATAAATAACAATAGATGTTCATATACTTTGAGCGACTACCAAAAAAAGCATGGATTTTTCAAAGTTAAATATTGGGTATCATCTATGAAATCCAATGCTATTAAATTTGTTGGTTTACTTTATTACCAAAAATGGAATGCATAGATGTATTCCATTTTTGGTAGTTTAATTATATCATCTAATTATTTTTTCTTTTTATATAGTATATCAAATGTAACTGCTGCCAGTAAAACTAATCCTTTAATGGCTTGTTGCCAGTCAATGCCAATCCCCATGATTGACATACCATTGTTTAGTATACCCATAACCAGGGCACCAATTACAGCACCGAATACTGTACCTACACCACCTGTCATGGAAGCACCGCCGATGACAGCAGCAGCAATTGCATCAAGTTCAAAACCGGTACCTGCTTGCGGAGTTGCTGCGTTTAAACGACCTGCAAAGATTAATCCAGCTAAAGCAGAAAGTACACCCATATTAACAAATACCCAAAATTTTACTTTATTTGAATTGATACCTGACAATCTTGCAGCGTTCTCATTACCACCAACTGCATAAATATGTCTTCCAAGAACTGTCTTATTCATCATTGAAGCATAAATTAGATAGATAAAGAATATTAAAACTAATACGATTGCTATTCCTTCATATTGTGCCAAAACAAAGGTAAATGTATTAATTATTACAGCTGCTATAACAAGTTTGGCAATAAAAAGTGAATTAGATGAAGTATCTACGTTATACTTTTTATCATTTTGTCGATTTCGATATTCAAAGATAATATAAACAATCGTAAGTAATGCACCTACTAAAATTGTTAATATGTGAAGGTCTCCACCATTAAAAATATCTGGTATAAATGCAGTACTTAAACTTCTAAAGCTATCGGGAAAAGGGGCAATAGTTTGTCCATTTAATGCTACTAGGGTCAGACCTCTAAAAATTAACATCGAAGCTAAGGTTACAATAAATGCGGGTATACGAACATAAGCCACCCAAAAGCCATTAAATGCGCCTATTGCAGCACCAATTAATAGCGATAAAAAGATCCCGACAATAACTGGTAAATCTTGGTTGACAAGTAAAATACCTGATATCGCTCCTACAAAAGCAACTACCGAACCAACAGATAAGTCAATTTCACCAGTGATGATTACGATTAGCATACCAAAGGCTAAAAGAATAATATAGCTATTTTGCATGATAATATTGGTTATATTTAACGGTGTCAATAATACACCACCGGTTAAAAATTGGAATAATATTGCAATAACAACTAAAGCTATAACCATACCAAATTGCCTAACATTATTAGATATAATCTTTTTTAAAGTATTCATTTTTTACTACCTCCGGACCGGTTTGTCATATATGTCATTAAAATTTCTTGGTCAACGTCTTCTTTTTTATGTTCACCAGTAATGACACCTTCACACAGTGTATAGATTCGATCAGACATACCAATTAATTCTGGTAGTTCAGAAGATATGATGATAATACTTTTACCTTGTTCAGCCAACTCATTAATAATTTTATAAATTTCAAATTTTGCACCTACATCAATTCCTCTTGTCGGTTCATCTAATATTAAAATATCTGGTTCAGTAAAAATCCATTTGCCCAAAACTACTTTTTGTTGATTTCCTCCGCTTAAATTTACAGTGGTTTGTAAAATCGATGGAGCTTTAATTTTTAATCTATTTTTTATATTCTCCGTTTCAGTGAATTCCAAATTTTTATTTAGAATACTATTATTTGAGATTTTTTGGAGGTTAGCTAATGAAATATTATTTTTTATATTATCAATTAATATTAGTCCATACTCTTTCCTGTCCTCTGATACATAGGCAACGCCATTTTTTATTGCATCTTTGACTGTATGAAACTCTACTTCTTTACCATCTTTATATATTTTACCTGATATTTTTCTACCATATGTTTTACCGAAAATACTCATAGCAAGTTCGGTTCGTCCTGCTCCCATTAAACCTGCAATTCCTACGATTTCACCACGGTATAATTTTATATTAACATTGCGCAAGATTTGTCTTTCAGTGTCTTGGGGATGAAATACATTCCAATTTCTAATTTCAAATACGACTTCTTCTTTTATACTTTTATTTCTTACTGGATATAAATTGGTTATATCTCTTCCGACCATATCTTTAATAATCATATTTTCCGTTACTTTTTCTTCTTTTACTGAATAAGTTCGAATCGTTTTTCCATCTCTTAAAACCGTAATGCTATCAGAAACTTGGAATACTTCATTTAACTTATGGGAGATAAGAATGGTGGTAATGCCTTGTTTTTTAAATTGTAGTAATAATTTTAAGAGATTTTCACTGTCATCTTCATTTAATGCCGCAGTCGGTTCATCCAATATTAATAGCTTAACCTGCTTAGAAAATGCCTTTGCAATCTCAACTAGTTGTTGATGACCAACACCGATATCCTTTATTAAAGTATTTGGATCTATATCAAGCCCTACTTTTTCTAGCAATTCTCTTGATTTTGAAATTGTTCCATTCCAATTAATAAAACCTCGTTTTACTTGCTCATTTCCTAGAAAAATATTTTCAGCTATTGATAGCTCTGGTATTAAAGCAAACTCTTGGTGAACGATAACTATGCCACGTTTTTCACTATCATTTACATTTTTAAATTCACAGTTATTACCGTTATAGATAATATCACCCTCATAAGTTCCAAAAGGGTGCACTCCACTTAACACTTTCATTAATGTGGATTTACCTGCGCCATTTTCACCACAAAGTGCATGGATTTCGCCTTCTTTTATCTTAAAATTTACATTGTCGAGAGCTCTAACTCCAGGAAAAGTTTTCGTTATACCTTTCATTTCTAAGATAATATTACTCATTATCATACACCTGCCTTTAACTCCAAAATAGTGGATGATTTCAGTCTAAACTGAAATCATCCATCAATCTTTATTACTTCAATTCATCCTCAGAATAATATCCTGTATCAACAAGTTCTTGTTTATAGTTGTCTATATCAATAGATACAGGTTCCAGTAGAACTGAAGGAACAATTTTCTTTCCGTTATCGTATGTCTTAGTATCATTAACTTCTGGTTTTTTCTCATTCAAAACATCATCAACAATTTTTACTGCACTTTCTGCCAATTTCCTTGTATCTTTAAATACAGTTTGTGTTTGCTCCCCGGCAATAATTGATTTAATTGATGACAATTCAGCATCTTGACCGGTTACAATTGGCATCGGTTTATCTGCAGAACCATAACCTACTGATTTTAAGGACGAAATTACTCCACGGCTAATCCCATCAAATGGGGAGTATACAACATCAATCAAATCATTTGAATAATGCGCACTTAAAAGGTTATCCATTCTTTCTTGTGCTTTCATTCCATCCCAACGTAATGTTGCACCTTGTTTAAATTCTGTTTGTCCACTTTTTACCACTAGTTTGCCACTATCAATGTATGGTTTTAAAATAGACATCGCACCATCCCAGAAGAAATATGCATTGTTATCATCTGGTGAACCTGCAAAAAGTTCAATATTAAATGGTCCTTTTCCCTCTTTCAAGCCCAGTTTTTCTTCAATATATTGACCTTGTAAAACACCGACTTTAAAGTTATCAAACGTTACATAATAATCTACATTCTCGGTATTCATAATAAGACGATCATATGAGATTACAGGTATTCCTTGTTTTTTTGCTTGATCAACTACATCTGTAAGTGCTTCACCATCGATTGAAGCAATAACTAAGGCATCCACACCTTTTGTAATCATGTTTTCAATTTGTGAAACTTGATTCTCTACTACATCTTCCGCGTATTGTAAGTCGGTTTTGTATCCTAATTTTTCAAGCTGTTTAACCATGTTCTTCCCATCTTTAACCCATCTTTCGGAGGACTTGGTTGGCATTGCAATCCCTATCGTCTTTGTACCCTTACCACCACTTGATTGATTGCCGCCACACCCTGTAAGGACTAAGGCAATCATTAGAATAGCAACTAGGAAAATGCTAAATTTCTTCATTACATTCCCTCCAATGTTCTTTCTTTTAAAATATTGGGCACGCTTACAAAACTAGGCTCTATTTTTACCCCCTTTTATTTATAATGGAATAACAGATTATTAGTCATATTCTTAAGCCTAAAAATGAAAGCGCATACCATTTGTGCTTTATGTATTTAGTATAATTTACTTGTTCGGATATGTCAATCAAAAATTCAATTGATTTTAACAAGATTAAAATTAATTTATGTAATAGCAAAAATAGATATACGTATAATCTTGTTGATAAACTTTCCACGAGAACAACAATATGTGTTGTAAATGCTATTTAAGCAAGACGATCCCACATTTACATTATATATTTGTCTACTAAAACAGCAATTATATATCCGTACAAGTTTAGGCTTATTTATTAATAAATTATATCTCATTTCATATTTTACCTTAACTTCCCAAGGGCTAGTCTTACTTTTCTAGTTGAAATTAGCTTTAAACCTCACTTTGGTTGTCCATACGAGTAGTGAGGTGAGAGTTTGGACCGCTTTAAAGAAATGGTCAGTCAGTTTAAATCCATATTATTTGCTTAGTAAAGGATATATGATGGGGGCTCCTAGGTTAGAAAAAATATTGGGGCAACATTTATGGACCAGAGCTTGGGACTGTTATTATTTTTAATAGTATTAAATGATGAACTTATTTTGGGTGTGCATAAAGGAGCCTAATCAAAAAATAGGCTCCTTTAAACTTTCCTAAACGCCCCCCTGCATCCTACACTGTTACAACCGTATTGGCGTCTCTTTTATTTGATTTAATAAAAGCAATCCGGTACAACGGTCACGTAAATGGTATGCCTCATTTAAACTTTCAATAACGATTTCTTGTGGAATGCCAAGCTCTTCAACTGTTGTTGGTCCCCCTACTTTTTCCAACAGTTTTTTTAATTCGTCCGGAGAAGGCAATTTTTCAATAACTGAAAAAATATACTCCCCGTATTGCTCAATGCCGTTTCCATAAACTGTGTTTTTAACTCTTTCTGAGCGTAGTAGTTTTTTCCAATTTTTCTTATACAATTCTACAATCATTGTTGTTGCTACCCCAACTTTTGCACCATGTAACAGTTGCTTTTGGTTCGTTTTTAACAGATACATTTCCCAATAATGAGATAGATGATGCTCGGCTCCGGAAGCAGGTCGAGAGTAATCTAATATTTGCATAACAAGTCCTGATTCTATTAATGCATTCATTAAAATCGTGATTCCTTTTTCATCTGCATTGCTTATTTCCTCAACATATTCCACACATGTCTCAAGCGCTTTCCGTGTCAATGATGCCGCCCCTTCATGGAAAGGTTCATTGCCAACTAGCTTAGAAATTTCCCAATCTAATAGAGAAGTATATTTACCTAAAATATCCCCGAATCCGGCTGCTGCCATTTCTCTAGGGGCTGCTTTTATAACGTCTATATCAGCAAAAACGGCAATCGGTGCAGCGGTTTGAATGGTTTGTTTTACCCCACGCAAAATTAACGGGGCACCTTTTGATGTAAATCCGTCTACCGATGCAGCAGTTGGCACCGAAATAAAAGGAATATTCATTTTATGACCGACAAATCTGACAATATCATGAATGGTCCCGGATCCGACCGCTATCAACACATCAGCATCATTCGGAGTTTTAATAAAGACTTGGACTAAACTTTCTTCATTAGCGATTACTTGACCATGTTCATTTTCATTAATGTTAATTCCAATCACTTCTTCAAAGTCATTCATTAAAAATTTTATTAGTTTTTCTCCAGCAGCTAAATAAGTATTTTGATCATAAACGACTACAATATTTTTCCACTGTTTTCTTTTTATTAACTCCCTAATATGTAATATTGCATTTTTTTCGACCCTTATTTCCGGAATGGAAAAATTACTTATTTTTAATTGTGAAGCTAATCTTTTTATGTCAGTATAAATATCCATCTTTTTACCTCCTATACAACTTAAAATAAAAATGTAACAGATAATCTATGTTCTACCTGTTACATTAAATTAATGACCTAAACTATTTTTTCATCCTTATCAGAAACAATTTTCTTCGTAGAATATCTAACAATCAATTCTGGTTCAAATACATATGACTCTGAGTTTTCATCTTTTTGTTTTAGGTTTCTTCCATTTTGAACTAAATTTAAAATCATTTTTGCTGCCATGATACCTAAGTCTGTTTTCGGATGTTCTATGGATGTCAATTTTACTTCTGATACTTCTGACAAAAAGGAGTTATCAAAACCGACAATCGATATGTCGTAAGGAACTTGTAAATTATTTTGCCTGATAACATCTAGTAATTTCATTGCAAGTTCATCATTATAACAAATGATCCCGGTCGGCCGGTCTGATGAACTTGTTAAAATATCATTTAAATGTTCAACAGGTTTTGTATTTTTTTCTGAAGTAGTGTACGTAATAATATTTTTCGGGTTAATCGGTAAGTTATACTCACGATGAGCCTTGATAAAACCTTTCATTCTTTTCATACCTTGCATATCATCGGTTTTAAAGAAACCTAATATGTTCTTATGCCCGGATTTAATCAAATGTTCAGTTTGCAAAAAACCGCCTTTTTCATCATTAACCGTAACACTTATCGGCTCCAATTCATCGTAATAGGCGTTAATCATGACATATGGTATATTTAAGGCCTCTAAATTCAGGTAATAGTTAATATTGGGGTTTGCTATCGCACTTTTTGTCGGCTCGATAATGGCTCCATCAAACCGTTGTTCAATAATCGTTTCCAAAATACGTTTTTCATTATCATGATCGTTATTTGTACTGAACAAACTAACTTGATAGCCTTCTCTACTTAATATACTTTCGGCACCACGAATAATTGAAGGAAAGATATAGTCAGAAATATACGTGACAACGATAGCAATGTTTTTTTTATTGAATTGGGTAATAGGTTGAAGCTTTGATAATCGGTCAGAGACAAATGTACCTGATCCTTGCTCTTTATATAACAAACCTTCATTTACTAAATCACCCAATGCCAGCCGAACTGTGTGCCTACTTACATTAAACTGCTTCATTAGTTCGCTTTCGGAACTAATTTTTTGATTCGGTTCGAAAGTCCCGTCTAATACTCTTGATTTAATCCAATTTTTAACCATACTGTATTTTGTTTCACTCATTATCATTGCACCTCCCTTTTCTAAACTTATATGCACATGTAGTAGCATAGCATATTTTGATTTGAGTTGTAAAAGTCCTTGCTAAATTTCTAACTGTTTGGATCTTCCTTGAGCCATATATTTAAATCCAACTATAATCGGCATCCCTTCTGAAAATATAATGTTTTTAATATTCGAAGTTGTATTAAAAAGATGTTACAGTCCCTTTTTATTTATTAAAAAAATATCTTAGACAAATAAAAATTGTACGGATATTTATAACCATTAATTTTATTTTAATATAATTTATACGTACAATCAATATTTTATTCTTTTCCCTGTTTTCTCAAAAATAAACACAGTTACCATTTTTGCAACTGTGTTGTTTTCGTTTTATTTTCTTTTTTCCTCAACATCCACCGTCCGAACGCCCAATACATCCAATAGAAATACAAAGATTGGTATGCCTAGAATCAGACCCCAAACACCAAAGAAATGCTCCCCAAAAATCAAGATGATAAAAGTGTAAAAAACCGGTAGATTGGTTTTTGATGACATGAGTTTTGGGTTTAAAATATAAGCTTCAATGGCATGGACGACGGCGACCATGATGAGCACATAAATGACTGTCATTACTCCGCCGATACTGTAGGCAATTATTGCTAGCGGAATTAATGAAATAATGACACCGGCTACCGGAATCAGTCCCAGAATAAATACCATAATGGCGAGCGCAAATAATTGTGGGAAATCGAATAGCCACAGACAGAACGTGGTGATCACTGTGTTAACAGTTGCGATCATAAATTGGGCTTCGATTACTTTTCCAAATGTCCCGATAAATCTCACACCGAAGTATTCCAATTCGTTATAAAAAGAGCTGATCTTACTTTCTTTAAAACGAATGGTAAAAGAAATGATTCTTTCTTTCTCCAACAGGAAAAATAAGCTCAAAATTAATGCCAACAGAACTTGCAGGCCGATTGTCCCAATATCATTCAAAGATTTTACTAAGAAAGAAACACCTACACCGATATAGTCCGTGATTTCGTACTTTTGAATGAGTGCGATCACATAGTTAAATACTTGGTTATCGGTCTCTATTGGTTTCGAATAAAATTCCGTAAGTTGATTGATCAATTGTGATATTTCACTAACTAAAATTGGTAAATATTTTACCGCTCCATATGTCAAACCTGAAACCACAAGCAAATAGAGCAACAAGACCGTAATTTTTCGATTCAATGGAATTCGCTTGGAGATGAAACGCTCCAAACCGTTTATTAGGAAGGAAAAAATAAACGTTAATAAAATAATATTGATTATACTCCGAAGCATATAAAAAACAAAAATCAGAATGGCAAAAATCAGAACTCTCCTAACACCTGTCTTCTGAAAAAAACGAAATACCTCTTCCACTTATCACTCTTCCTATCTAAAAATTTTTAATTTATCTACAATATTATTATTAATATTCTGATTATAACATTCATACTCCATATTATTATAGCATAACTTCTCCGGTATTTGTGGCTTTTGCCTCTATTTATTATCAGTAAAAAAAGATACCTGAAATGATTCAGGCACCTCGATGTACAACGAAACATTACTTAGAACGATTAATTTTAACTCCTATTTAACATCAATTCCCCGGCATTTGTGGCTTTTGCCGCTATTTATTATCGGTAAAAAAAGGTACCTGAAATGATCCAGGCACCTAGGGTACAGACGAAAAATTACTGAAAATGATTATTTTAACCCTTCCCATTTCCAGTTTTCTACTTCAGGTAAATCTCTTCCTTCGTCGCGGATGTATTGGTTATGTTTGGCAATCATGCCGTTCATTTCTTGGACGATATGTGCATATTTTTCCGCATTTGGCAAGTTTTTCACGACCGATTTCACAAGATCAAAGCGGTCCATTTGGTTTAACACACGCATGTCAAACGGTGTGGTAATATCGCCGTTTTCACGATAACCATGCACATGCAGATTGTGGTTATGACGATCAAAGAATAAGTCTTTTACTAAACCTTCATACCCATGGAAGGCAAAAATAATCGGTTTATTTTTTGTGAAATACATATCAAACTCTTCATCCGTCAAGCCACGTGGATCCAATGTTTGACTTCTTAATTTTAAAATATCCACAACATTGATGTAACGAATTTTTAACTCCGGCATTTTTTTATGCAAAATGGAAATAGCAGCAAGACTTTCTATGGTCGGTTCGGTACCACTGGAAGCAATCACTACATCCGGTTCATCACCAAAATCCGTACTAGCCCAATCAATCATTTTCAATCCATTATCGACCAATTCTTTTGCTTCATCCATCGTGAACCATTGTGCCCGCGGATGTTTGGATGACACCACTAGGTTAATTTTTTGCCGGTCATTCAAAATTTTATGAAAGACGGCAAGTAATGTATTGGCATCTGCAGGTAAATATTCACGGATAAATTCCGGTTTTTTATCGGCTAAATGGCCAAGCATCCCCGGGTCTTGGTGGGTGTAGCCGTTATGGTCTTGTTGGAATACCGTTGAAGTTGCAACGACATTCAAGGAAGGAATAGCTGTCCGCCATGGTTGTTCCGAGGCTTTCCGCAACCATTTGAAATGTTGTGTTAACATGGAATCAACCACTCGTAAAAATGCTTCATAGCTGACAAAAATTCCGTGACGACCGGTTAGCACATACCCTTCCAACATCCCTTCCGCTTGGTGTTCGGAAAGCTGTGAGTCAATAACCCTGCCATGAGATTTTAAGTATTCATCTTGAGGTTCTTCAATTTCCCCCAACCATTGACGTTTCGTTTCTTCAAAAACAGGAGCCAACCGATTTGATGCAGTTTCATCCGGACCAAAAATACGGAAATTATGATTGTCGCGGTTTAATTTCACGACATCCTTCAAATATTCTCCTAACACAATCATATCTTGTTTTTCTACTTGTCCCGGAACAGAGTTGTCCACTGCATAGTCCCGAATATCCGGCAAACGCAGATCTCTAATTAATTTACCCGGGTTTGTGACAGGGTTCATGGCCATCCGTTTATCGCCTTTTGGTGTTGTTCCTGCGATTTCCGGTTTTAACCGCCCATTTTCATCAAATAATTCTTCCGGCTGATAACTCTTCATCCACTCTACCAACTCATCCGCATGTTCCATATGGTCTTGGTCGACTGGAATTGGCACTTGATGAGCACGGAAAGAATTTTCTATCGGTACGCCACCCCATTCTTTCGGGCCTGTCCAGCCTTTTGGTGCACGAAAGACAATTATTGGCCATATCGGACGTGTTTGGTCCCTATTTTCACGTGCATTTGTTTGGATGGCTTTAATTTTTTCGACGACTTTATCAAGTGTTGCTGCCATTTTTACATGCATTTCTGCAGGGTCTTCACCTTCAACGAAATAAGGTTCCCAACCCATCCCTTCAAAGTATTTCGCTAATTCCTCATTGTCGATACGAGAAAGAATGGTCGGATTACTAATTTTAAATCCGTTCAAGTTTAAGATTGGTAAAACCGCACCGTCACGAATCGGGTTGATAAAACGGTTGGAGAACCAAGATGCTGCAAGTGGTCCGGTTTCTGCTTCCCCATCACCGACAACAACAGCCGCAATTAAATCCGGGTTATCAAGAACAGCCCCGGCACCGTGGGAAAGAGAATACCCTAATTCGCCGCCTTCATGAATCGATCCCGGTGTTTCCGGTGCTGCATGGGAAGCCACTCCTCCCGGGAATGAAAATTGTTTGAACAGTTTTTTCATTCCTTCCACATCTTGCGTCATTTCCGGATAAATTTCCGTGTAACTGCCATCAAGATAGGAATTGGAAACCATGACTTGTCCGCCATGTCCGGGTCCTTCTATATAAAACATGTTTAAGTCATATTTATTAATGACTCGATTTAAATGGGCATAAATAAAGTTTTGTCCGGAAATTGTGCCCCAGTGACCGATTGGTTTTGCTTTAATATCAGAAGCCTTTAACGGTTCTTTTAACAGCGGGTTATCTTTCAAATAAAGTTGACCAACTGAAATATAATTTGCGGCACGCCAGTACGCATCTACTTTTGCTAAATATTCTTTGGACGAGTAATCAATCGTCATCTTTGTTCACCCCTTCACAACAATTCAATATTTTTTACCCAAAACATCCTCCATGAACTACCCGCTATTAAACATAGCAAGTTTCGGAATCCCTAGAAAGTTGTAGGTACTTCACAGGTGTGCCCAATACCACTACTGATTGAGTGTTTAACTCTTTCAGATACTTTCTTCGGAATTTGCCTTTGCCCATCATATCTGACCGAGCTTTCATCTCCTCAATGAATAGAGGAGAATTCCTACTCGGGTATCCTAAACTCTTTTCGATAATCTGTAGATACTTTTGAGAAGGAGTTTTGGGTATATCAACATTATAACATTTTTAATCTATTTACTATTATTAAATTTTTTACAGTTTATTTAATATGAACTACTTCCAACCCTACCGTTTTCGCAAAATCTTCAATTTGTTCTGCAGTCACATTGAATGAAAGGACCGTATGGTGACCGCCGCCATTTTTAATCCATTCCTGAACGCCTTTTTCAAATCCACATTTTGGTGTCCACATTTGTCTTGCCACCGGTAAATGTGGAGCCGGTTCTTCCGGTTTTTTCCCTTCCACTTCATACATGACTAATTTAAAATGATCCCCAAAATCAGAAATGGTTAGATTGACTGCTTCTCCATCCAAACCGTCAAACACAAGACGGGCCGGATCTTCTTTACCGCCAATTCCCAATGGATGAACTTCCACACGGATTTTTGAACCTGCAAGTGTTGGGTCAACTTCTAACATATGTGCTCCTAAAATAGTTTCCCGACCTTTTATTAAATTATACGTATAATCTTCCATGAATCCTGTTTTTTCGTTATGTGCCATGATTTTTAGCAAGCGATCGAGAGCAGCAGTTTTCCAGTCTCCTTCACCGGCAAAGCCATAACCTTCCGCGTTCAAACGTTGGACAGCCATACCGGGTAATTGTTTCATTCCCCATAAATCTTCAAAGTTAGTTGAAAATGCCGTATAACCTCCGCGTTCTAAAAATCTTCTTAACGCTATTTCGATTTTAATTTGTTCCTTCACATGTTCCTCGAAAAATTCCGGATCATTATTGCCAACGACAAAGTCATATGCTTCTTGACATTCTCGGTATGTTTTTTCGATTTCTTCCGGCGATACTTTTTCCATTTCGGCAACTAAGTCGCCAATCCCATAGTAGTCAACCGTCCAGCCAAATTGAATTTGCGCTTCAATTTTATCCCCGTCCGTAACAGCTACATTCCGCATGTTATCACCGAACCGGGCTACTTTAATATGGAAACTTTCATTATAAGCTACAGCCACATCCATCCATTTACGAATTTGTTCTTGTACATCGTGGTCTTTCCAGTGACCGACGACAATTTTATTATTTTTATTTAAACGTGCATTAATATAGCCGTATTCTCTGTCACCGTGGGCGCTTTGATGCAAGTTCATATAATCCATATCGATCGTTTGCCATGGAATATTATTTAAAAATTGTGTTGCTAAATGAAGTAACGGTTTTTGCAATAATTTTGTGCCGCGAATCCAGTTTTTCGCCGGTGAGAATGTATGCATCCATGTAATGACACCGGCTACATGATCGTTGTAGTTGACTTCTTTCATGACTTGGGTAATACTGTCAGCTGTTGTGGCGACGGTTTTAAAAACAACCGGGTATGGCAGGTTCCCGCTTTTATTTAATTCGTTAATAATTTCTTCTGTATCTTTTTGTACGGCTTGAAGCGCCTCTTCACCATATAAGTGCTGACTTCCAACAACAAACCAAAACTCGTAATCTCTAATTTTTAACACGTGTATCACTCCTGTAGGCTCTCATATTTGTGTAAACTTTTATAGAAAAATTAAGTGAAACTTCCAGCCATAGGGGTTTCCCACTGATGGTTAGTTGAACTAATCAGACGCATGCTGGCAGCCCGTCCCCAGCTACCTTCTTTGTAAACTCGAAAATTTTGAGGTAGGGGTCTTGACTCGGCGTTAAGGTGGAATAAAGTGAAACTTCCAACAATGGGTGTCTCCCACGGATGATAGTTGAACCAATCGGGTACTTTTCTTCCTCCTTCAACATCGATGATTCCTCTTAAACCTCAGGAGGAAGATTTATTGTCCGTTTGTGCGGGATAAACACTCTTATTTCTTTTGACCATAGTAGGCGTTTTTGCCATGTTTACGTAAATAATGTTTGTCTAAAAGATATTGGTCCATATCAATTTGATACGGATTCAGCTGTAGCGTGTGATACGTCATTTTCGCCACTTCTTCCAAGACAACTGAATGATGAACCGCGTCTATTGCTGATTTCCCCCACGTAAAAGGTCCATGGTCATTGACTAAAACGGCCGGAACTTGATCGGGATCAATTTGGCGCTCCTTGAAAGTTTCAACAATGACGTCCCCGGTTTGTTTTTCATAATCTCGGATGACTTCCTCTTCTTTCATAGCACGGGTGACCGGAACAGGGCCATAGAACGTATCCGCATGGGTTGTCCCGGCTGCCGGAACATCTAATCCCGCTTGAGCAAATGTAACGGCCCACGGGGAATGCGTATGGACAATTCCTTTAATATTAGGAAACTCCTTATATAGGATAATGTGGGTCGCTGTATCGCTGGACGGGTTCAGGTCCCCTTCGACCACATTTCCGTTCAAATCCACAACAACCATTTGTTCCGGCTTCAATTCTTCATACGGGATACCGCTTGGTTTAATGACGATAAGATTACTATCCCTGTCAATTCCGCTGACATTGCCCCATGTAAATGTGACCAAGTTGTATTTGGGCAATAACATATTCGCTTCATAGACTTCTTGCTTTAATTTTTCCAGCATTGCTAAATCATTCCTTTGAGGCATTATTTTTGATTGCTTTCAGACGTTTCATGACATCATTTACACCGGTGCCAAAATAATCATGTAAAATCTTGTATTCTTCATAAATTGCAGTATATTTCTCTACATTTTCCGGAATTGGTTTCACTTTTTCTTTTCTTAATTTCGCCATTTTTTTGGAAGCTTCTTCAATTGAATCATAGCCGCCGTTTTCGGAACCTGCTGCAACCGCGGCAAACATGGCTGCACCGATGGCAGGCGTTTGCAGGTGCTCAGAGATTGTAATTTCTTTTCCGGTAATATCGGCGTAAATTTGGTTAAGTAATTGGTTTTTGTGTGGCAAGCCGCCGCAGACAGTGAGCCCATTAATTTCAATGCCACTGGATTCAAATTCTTCTATGATTCTGCGTTTCCCAAATGCGGTCGCTTCAATTAATGCACGATAAATTTCTTCCGGTGTTGTTTCCAAAGTCATTCCCAAAAGAAGTCCGGTCAAGTTCGTGTCAACAAGGATTGAACGGTTTCCATTCCACCAATCAAGAGCGAGAAGACCACTTTCCCCGATGTTTAATTGGCTCGCCTTTTCCTCTAATAATTGGTGAATGTTAAGGCCTCTTTCTTTCGCTTCGTCAAAATAGGCGCCCGGAACAGCATTGTCAACAAACCATGCAAAAATATCACCTACTGCATTTTGGCCCGATTCATAAGCATAGTATCCCGGAATGGCCCCATCTTTGACAACCCCGCACATTCCTCTCACAGGAATCTTTTTATCTCCTAAAATAATGTCGCATGTGGATGTTCCCATAATATTAAGCATTGTACCCGGCTTAATTACACCTGTTGGCGCAGCAGAAACATGTGCATCCACATTTCCGACCGCAACCGCAATTCCCGGATTTAATCCGACTTTTGCCGCCATTTCCGCGGTAAGTTCACCCGCTTTTGATCCGGTTGGATGGAACTCTGTGCCAATTTTTTCCTCAATAACATTTTCCATTTTTGGATGAAGTTCTTTAAAGAAGTCTTTACTTGGGAATCCCGTTTCAGCATCCCACATTGCTTTATATCCTGCAGTTGTGGAATTTTTCACTTTGTTACCGGTTAATTGCCAAGTGACCCAGTCTGTTCCTTCCATAAATGTATCCATTGCATCATAAATTTCCGGTGCTTCGTCTACAATTTGCATCAATTTCGGAAATACCCATTCGGAAGAAATTTTACCGCCATAGTATTTCAACCATGGTTCATTACGACGGCGGGCAATTTCATTTAACTTGTCCGCATGAGATTGTGCAGCATGATGTTTCCATAATTTTACCCAGGCATGCGGGTTATTTTTGAACTCGGGCAAGTTCATTAACGGTGTTCCGTCATTTTTTACCGGAAGTACGGTGCAAGAAGTAAAATCGATTGAAACACCAATGATGTCATTTACATCTACACCACTGTCCGCAACGGTTCTTTTTACAGTATCAATAAAACATTCGATATAATCATTTGCATTTTGCAGGGCCCAGTCAATTCCTAATTCAATATTCGTATTTGGTAAAAAGTCATCAATCACGCCATCCGGATAATCCTTCACAGCAGAAGATATGACATTGCCATTTGATACATCTACTAATACGGCCCTGGCTGATAATGAACCAAAATCAACACCAATGGTATATTTGGGCATAAGCGCACCTCCTATATTTTTAAACGCTTACAACTAACTGGTTTTATTGTAGTATAGATGTACGTATAAGTCAATAGAGTATCGTTATTTATAATGAATTAATACTTACATGTTGGTTTCGCTTATTATAGGAATCTATTAGATATCTCAACACAAATAATGATTTTTAACAAAAATAAACTTGCTTTTATTCACATTAAAAATCTAATCGTTTTTTATACGAACAATTTTTATTTTCTTTTGTTTATATTCTAAATTTGTAAGTACATACTTAAATCAGTTGATTATAGATGTATGTAGCTGGAAGTCGAAAGGTTTTTATGTATAAACTAGTGGTTTTTAAACATAAAAAAACCGTCTTTTCAAAAAAATTGTATGTTCAAAATGACTTACAATTTCTTAGAGCCTCTGCCAAAATAAAAAATATACCCTTGAGCGAGGCTCTGGAAAATTAATTATCTCGTTTTTTGCCTTTTCTTCCAGATTTTTAAATTTAATAAAAATAAAATGGCTATTTTTCTCCAAAAAAGGGCATACGTATCCTGCCTTCACAAAATGGGTTTTTTTCACTGCCCTTTGTGGAAAGGAGACGCTGCATTTGACTTATTCACATATCCACCTGTGAATAACTTAATTCAGTCGATGGCGTGTCCATCCACAATTGGCCTTTCCTGTCTGATGATACGCCATATTTGCCATGATATGCATAGATATCATGCAACGATCCACATGCGCTTCAACTGCCTGTTTTCCACGCTTGTGAACACGACGGAGACTATATCCGTCTTTTAGAATGCCAAAGATTCGTTCGATGATCGTTCTGGCACTATATAACACTTTAAATTTCCGCCCATGTTGGGGCAACTCGACGTCTACTTGAGGCGCTTGATCAAAGTCCAGCCGAAATACTCTTCCTTGTGCTGCCCCATTACAACATTCCACGTGATTCGACAGCGGGCAGGTGAGTCCTTCTTGCCTAGCATTTGGATGAAATACAGGACAAGTGTAAATATATTGCCCCTTTTCCCGATCAGATCCTCTAAGGTCCATTTTATGTTCACTGATACAGATGGGGGTGCCGTACCGATTGATTTTTTCAATTCCCCGGGCGGAAGTTGGTTTATCTTTACGGTTCCGTGGGTTGATGGGTGCCACCAATTTCGCCTGTAATACGTCCTTTGTCACTTTTTGATTTTCCGGCGTTTGGTAGATTCCATCTGCCAAGATAAAGTCCAACTGCTCAGCCATCTCGGGGTGCTCCGCCTTAAACGTCTCCAATGTCGTTTCTAATGTTTTCCCATCAGGTGTATTTCCTTTGAATACTTCCCGCGTCAAAGGCAAGCCGGATTTCACCCCGCATACCATTGATAATTTATGCGCAATATAGGAGACTGCATTGCTTTTACGCATCACCCCTGCGTTATCATCTGTAAGGATTCTGGGGCAATCGCAATCACCTTTGCAAGAACACGTCTTCCTTGTTTTATTCAACGTTGCTTCTGCCTCTATATGTGATGTATCCACGGCGACTGCTTTCTCAAAAGTTTCAACCACGCCTTCCCTTTTATTATATTCAACCACCAATAGCCGGGCTTTTTCCCAAAGATCATTTGTTGTCATGATTTGATCAAAGCGAGCAAAGGAACGGTAGCTCGGAATTTTCTCCGTAAATCCACACATGGCGGCAAATAGCGGGTTTGATTTCACTTGTAAATAGACACTTTCAACCATCACTTCAATATATTGTAAAGAGGCCAGTTCAAAAGCACGAAAAAAGGGCATGAAAGGATGCGGTTTTCTCCCGGCAGGAGAGGAATGAAATAAGGAAGACGTAGACTTATCTTCTTCCTCCGGTATTGAAAATAGTGCTGGTTGTATTTCATTAAAATGATCATGTGCTCTTTCCTTTTTTAGGTGCAAATATAAAAAGGTGTAGTAATCTCGTTCAACCGGTTTAAAAATCTCCCATGGAAAACACATGGCCGGAATGACAAAGGGTATATCGGCATAGTCTTGCCAATTGTGGGGAATCAAATTTTGTTGTATTGATAAATCTCTGGTTTGTGTTAGAATAGAAGTAGTCATGAAATCACTCCTTGGATACTGGATATTGGGTAGTACTTATATCTTACCAAAGGAGTGACTTTCATGGCACTTTTTTTTCAAAAATAATTATGTTTTTCCATTTTACAATATTTACCAGGGGAATGAGTAGCCTAATCTATTAAAACTCGTCTAAAACCGACTGAAATGGAAAAATTCAGATATTGATAATAAGCGAATTTATCCACTGAAATTAAAACTCACCATTTTTTCTTTTATACTTGTCATAATATTCGTGCAAATACCTTTTTCTATAGTGGAATAAATCCACGATCTTTAATTGTCTGACTGCCTACTGCTTCAGGAGATACAGCATTTTGGCAAAGGCTCTTAGAAAAAACGATTTAATAGGAATGATTTTAATTTGCTTAAAGGGGCGGTGAAAATTATCCAACTTTTCTAAATGAACATTTTTAAAACAAATAGTATCGTGCATGATACGACCGTCCCAAGAGGAATTACAACCCTAAATTTTATTTTGATGGTGTAAAATATAAATTTTTTTAATTTCGCCATACATTATCGCCGTAAATCTTGTCATTCTCGTTAGTTTTTTGCCATTCCCTGTCCATAACTTCCCCCTCCATGTAGACAGCCACACCGATTCATGCATAAACTTCCTGCATTAATTGCGGAAGCCGAATTTCTCCAATCTCCTTCTTTATTGTATCAAACCAAGCCTTGGTCAGGGCAATTGGCGAATTTACTACCTGATCATACACGGAGCGAAAGGCTTGGTGGAATTTCTTTGGGTCTAGGACATTTCGAATTTTCTTGAGCACTCCCGGTGTTTTGGCAAGGGCTGGGATTCCTGCATCGACACCTTTTATCAACGTTTTCCCGCCAACCCCTGCTGCTTTTGCCGGGGGAAGTAACGAAAGAGCCAGAAAACCTCCCGCAAGTACACGATCGCCAAAAGAAAGCTTCTTACCAGTAACCGGATCATATTCACTGACTATCCGTTGTGCGTCGTTCCATCCGACGAGTTCCAGTAAAAACTCGCTTACTTTGTTCCCCATCTTTTGTTCATCTTTTTCCATTTCGGCAGCCGTGAGCCTAATTAATCTTTGGGCCTCATCAAGCTTATTTTTGTATTCGTTAATCGAATACCTCAATTCATATTCTAAGGCATGGATCGAATCCGGAAGTACACCCGGGAAGTTGGCCAAAAGCGAGGTGAAATGCCAGTTAAGGGCTTCCAGGGCTTCGTCACATTCCCGCTCCACTTTTCCTATTTTATCCGCAAACTCCTCCAAATCATCGAATTTTACCTTAATTTTACTCATCGCAAGGCCTCACATTTGGCTAGCAAACTACGTATCTCTTTGTTGATGGCGTTTATGAGTTGATCGCCTTGTTGATCAATTTTATTCTCGATATGATGAATCTCAGCTGCGATTTCTTCATACTTGTTCCTTGTTTCCCCTTCCCAATGATTTGCGTAAGAGCTATCTGCGGATCGATACATTTGTAAACTGCTATCGATTCTGTTTACAGCCTGATGAACATTGGAACGGTAGCCTTCTAAAATTTCCACCATCAGTAAAAACTTCCCGCGCTGTATTTTCCTTTCAATTTCGTCTAAAAGCTCCATAATTCCTACCCCTTTAGCAAATTCTTTATAATGGAAATTTTACCAATAGGGTAAAAATATTAAAATGGTCAAAAAGTCATAAAGCTAAGTTTTAAATCAGGAAAAAAGTGCTATTTTCTACTACCCATAGTTTAAAAGGCTCCCCCTATATTGTGTATATGTCCACTTGCCCATATTTATTAGATGCGAACGAACTGAATGGTCACAATCGTGAATGACATAGACATGAAAAAGTACTATTCCAATTTAAGCATAGCAATTTTTCACAAAACAGCATATTCCATTCAAACATTACCAAGGTCTTCGTTTTCTTTTTTCACAACCAAGTCAGTTTGGAATCTATTACTTGTGAATCCATGTTCATTTCGTCATTCTCCGGAAAGGTAATTTGCTTGTGCTCGCCTGTCTTTATATTGATTGTATATAAGTGTGTTAAACATTGTAGGTACAGGGCCCTATACTCCTGTTAAAATTTCCAATTAATCTAAATCTTAACTTTATGTATAATACTATATTCAGTAATCGAATTTTCCATATTAGGCCCTAATAATTTACAAACAACCCATACTAATATTGAAAATTTTTTCAATTTAGTATATGATTATAGTATATTTTTTAACGGAAAATAAGGAAAACCACGTGTATCGAATCTATTGCGATATGCCCTTAAGGAGGTAAAAAATGGTGCGTTCCATTTCGGTAGATCCTGCAAAACTTGAATCAACAGCAGCAAAATTCGATCGACATTCTTTTGAATATGAAAGAATCTATGTATCCCTATACAGCGAGGTTGATCGAATGGGTGTTGTATGGCAAGGACAAGATAACTTAGATTTTGTTAACCAAATTAAAGGATTTATGGACGATCTTCAAGAAATGACACAAAGTATGAAGCAGTACTCAGAGATTTTGAAAAAAACTGCAAAAACATACCGGAATACCCAAAAGGAAATTATTTCGGCTGCAAAACTAGGTTAGTTTAGGGTGGGCTTCATTCCCCCAGATTTAACAGGGTGCCTATTGCTTCTTGCATAGAATCGTGATTAGCCGCTATGAATAGTTATTAGGTCCTTTGCATTTATAAACACAGCCTTAACTTTTTTTCATAGCACCGGTTCCTGCATAAAAAAAGGAGGCCGTTATCTCCTATCTCCTTCTTTATTTACTAAACCCAATTTTGCGCAATTGGACCATTCACTACCTGATCGTATAAGGAGCGAATGGTGCTGTTGTTTTTCATTCTGTTTAATTCTGAATTTTATTAAAATTATTTTGCAAAATAAGAATCCTACAACCGCTCCTTTTATCATCACTTTTCCACCAACCCTACTGCTTTTACCATGCATAAAAAAAAGCAGAAGAATTTCCGGAAAAAATTTTCTTCTGCTAACATTCGAATGGTTCTTTTTCTATTTACTATTTATAATCTGGTGATGTTTCGGCCACATTCCCCAATTCCAAATCAATTTCCCTTGGATCGGTATGTCCGGCCATTAATTCGGCTTGCTTCATGACGATTTCGAGGGCCGTTTTTGCTTGTTTTGGCGGGTAGTCGTACTTTTTCAATAATCTTTTAATAATTCTTCTCATCCCGGCTTGTGCGCTTTTTCGGACGCTCCAGTCAATCGTGATGTTTTGTTTAATAGCATTCGTCAGTTCTTGAGCTATTTTCTTTAATGTTTCATCATCCATAAATTGTTTGACAATATTGTCTGCTGTTAAGGCATCATAGAAAGCAATTTCGTCTTCATTTAAGCCTAAATCTTTTTCTTCTTCTCGGGCCTTCTTAAATTCTTTTGCCATTTTAATTAATTCTTCAATGACTTCCGCATTGGTGATGGCTTGATTGCGATACTTATTAATCGCCTTTTTCAATTTCTCGGAAAACTTTTCGGACTTAACAAGATTGCGTTTTTCCATCACTTTTAAATTACCTTCAAGAAGCTTTTTCAACATTTCAACGGCTAAGTTTTTATATTTTAGCCCGCGAACTTCTTGTAAAAATTCTTCAGATAATAAGGAAACATTTTCCGGTCGTTCTAGTCCTAACGCATCGAATACATCAATAACATCTTCTGATAAAATCGACCGTTGCAGCATTTGATTCACTCTTGTTTCGATTTCTTTTTTGGAATTTTTCTGGACTTTTCTCTCGCCCAGTTTGGCTAAACTTGCTTTTACAGCTTTAAAATAACTGACTTCAAGGGCCGCTGCTTTTCCTTCTTCGGTTGCGGCACAGAGGGCATGGGCTTTCGCTGCTTCTAAAGCAAATTGTTTAAATTCTTTCTGTTCCTTTTCGGGTAATCCAAGGACAAAGTTCATCCCACCCGTAATTGCCCGCATTCGATCTTTTTGGGAGTTCCCCATAAAATCAGAGTAATCAAAGCCATGAAACATTGCACGTAATATTTCCAGTTTTTCTTGCATGACCTGAACCGCTGCACTCGTATCGATCCCGGTATTTTCTTTATCACTGTCGGTATACTGTTTCAATGCTTTTTTCAGACTTTCTAAAATTCCAATATAGTCAACCACAACGCCACCCGGTTTGTCTTTAAATACCCGATTCACGCGGGCAATGGCTTGCATTAATGTGTGACCTTTCATCGGTTTATCAATATACATCGTGTGCATAGATGGCACGTCAAATCCGGTTAGCCACATATCCCGAACAATAACAAGTTTCAATTCATCATTCGGGTCTTTCATCCGTTTTGCCAATGTATCACGGCGTTGCTTTCCACCAATATGTTCTTGCAAACGTTCTTCATCGGCGGCACTACCGGTCATAACGACTTTAATAACCCCTTTATTCACATCATCATTATGCCAACTAGGCCGGAGTTTAATAATTTCATCATAGAGATCAACGCAAATCCGACGACTCATACAGACAATCATCGCTTTTCCGTCAATCGTCTTCTGTTTTTCTTCAAAATGCTCAACAATATCCTTTGCAAGCTGCTTGATGCGATTAGGCGAACCAACAACCGCCTCAAGCCGGGACCATTTCGTTTTATATTTTTCCCGAACGTTTTCTTCTTGCCCTTCCGTGATTTCTTCAAATTCATCGTCAATCTTTTTCAGTTCTTCATCATCAGTTTCAACTTTAATGACGCGGTTTTCATAAAAAATTTTTACCGTTGCTTCATCTTCCACCGCTCTTGTCATATCATAAATGTCAATGTAGTTCCCGAAAACAGCCGGTGTAGATTTATCATCAAATTCAATCGGTGTTCCGGTAAAACCAATAAACGAAGCATTGGGGAGTGCATCCCGTAAATATTTGGCATACCCGTATTTCAAATCACCGGTTTTGCTGTTAGTTTTTGCTTCAAATCCGTACTGGCTACGGTGGGCTTCATCGGCAATAATAATCACATTCCGCCGATCAGTTAAAACCGGCATTTCCCCTTCTTCAGGTTGGAATTTTTGAATCGTTGTAAAAATAATCCCGCCCGATTCCCGTTCATTTAATAGATCGTATAAGCCGTTGATTTCTTTTGCATTACTTTTCGCTTGTTGTTTCTTTTGTTCTTCTGTGAGTCTACGAACATCCGCTTGTTTCGGTGTTTGCCTTAATATATCTACGGATTTGGCAAATGTTGAATAGAGTTGATCATCCAGGTCATTACGGTCAGTTATCACAACGATGGTCGGATTATTTAATTCTTTAACAAGATATGCTGTATAAAAAACCATCGTAAAACTTTTTCCTGATCCTTGTGTATGCCAAACGACCCCGATTTTCCGGTCACCTTTGGCTGATGTAGCAATTTTTGTATTTTCCACCGCTTTTTTGACGGCAAAATATTGATGGTAGGCAGCCATGATTTTAATAATCGTTTTCTTGTCACCTATTTTATTTCCAGCTGCATCGTACTCGGTTTCTTTTGATTCTTGGAAAAGGATAAAGTTTTGGATAATATCAAGGAATCGGCTTTTTTCTAACATTCCGCGAATCATAACCTCATATTGCGGAACATCTAGAGATGCCACATTAACCCCGTCAACACTCCTCCAATTCATAAACCGTTCTTCGTTCGATGTAATCGTTCCGGTTTTCGCATTAATCCCATCAGATAAAATACAAAACGTATTATAATAGAAAAGCGATGGGATATCTTGCTTGTACGTTTGGATTTGATTGTAGGCTTGTTCAATCCCAACATTTTCATCAGTGGTTGATTTCAGCTCAATAACGACAAGCGGCAAACCGTTAACAAAGATGAGGACATCCGGCCGTCGATTTTCATTTTCGATAATGGTAAATTGATTAACTACGAGAAAGTCATTACGTTCCGGATGTTCAAAGTCAATAATGATCGCTTTTTCGGTTTTGATCCCACCATTCTTATGAAAAGACACATCTACGCCTTCTGTTAAAAGTTTATGGAAATGCCGGTTGTTTTCGATAAGAGAAGGGCTATTAAAAGTAATGACCCGCCGATATACATCTTCAATGGCATCCGGCGGCAAATCCCGATTTAGTTTGTAAAGCGTATCACGAAGTCTCCCCTCTAAAATTACTTCCCGATAATCTTTCCGCTCAGGTCTTGGCCCATCCACACTAAGATCCGGACCAAAGGCATATTCATAGTCCATTTCCTGTAAAGTTTCGATAACTGCTTTCTCTAGCGAATCTTCGGTAAAATTTTCAAAATGTGTCAACGGGGAATCCCCCTTTCCATTATTTTTCCTCCTCAACAGGCACACGAATCTCCCCGGACATGAGTTTTGGGAGGAGGGTGTCTCTAATTTTTTGTATTCTGATATTTTGTTGTGAATTTAAGATCATTTTCTCTAGAAGTGGAAATATTACATTATTAAATTTTTTTCTAATTTCTATTGGTGGTTGAGCTAACAGCATTTCTCCTAATCCTCCTTCCCAAACAGCATAGGGAATTGTAGATCCTATGGAAGATTGATCTGCATAACTAATCGTTGATGGCATATTTAGCAATAGTAAATTATAAGATATGTCTTCTAAGGACTTTGAACGTAATACAAATGTTGTAGTACGTGTGACCCCTCTAAAAGGAGCTAAATTAACTCTATGAAAATATACTCTCATTGCACCAATTAAAATATCATATTTTTCAAATAAAATTAAGCTACTCTTTGCCTCCTTATATGATTTGTATGAATTTAATATGAGCTTTTTTATCGGCATCGTATCAATTGGAACATACTTTCTATTATTTAGTTGCTCTCCAGGTTTAGTGCTATTTTTTATAAATTCAATGATTTCCTTTAATTTAACTACTCTCCACCCCTTAGGTATCATCCCCAGTTCACTTTCAACCATTTCCCCGCCACTGGATTTATACGGTTCACTATTTTCATTTGGAAATTCAAAGTCCACAAACCAATGTTTAAAAATCGCCTGAGCCATTTCTTCTAGCTTTTTGTTAATTTCGTTGTTGATTCCTATTTTTTGATCTAAAGATGCCAAGATATTAGCAACTGCAATTTGTTCCTTTATCGTTGGTAATTCAATTTCAAGCTTACCAATTACACTAGGTTTTATAGATGGATATGTTGATGTACTTGTCTCTGCAACAGCTTGTAAATATTGAGTAATTTGATCTTGAATCAAAAATCTATAAAGATATTCTGGATATACCTTGCTTTTATCCGGTGTGATAACAGCAAAACCAGTTGAAGCAATCATATTTTCAATTGGTTTATGAATAATACCATAATGTTTTTGATTTGGTCTTACAGTAGAGATTAGAATGTCATGTTCCTTCACTATTCTTTTTGCCCTACTTGGTATCCTATCTACATTTACATCTAAACGTTGTAAGTCAGATATGGTACCTTCTGTTAAATTTGATGTATCTAAGTAATTAATAAATTGATAATTATCATTTTTAGAAAGGGTATTTTTATTTATTTCACATAATTCATGAATTTTATATTTCAAACCCAATCTCCCCTAGGTTCTTCCGGATTTCTTCTTCTAATCGGCGGGATTCTTTAAATAGTTCACCTAGTTCACTTGTCAATTGTTCCATTTTTTCTTCAAACGGGATGCCATCGTCTTCCGCTTCTTCAATGCCGACATAGCGGCCCGGTGTGAGGACATAGTCATTTTCGCGGACTTCATCAATGCTAGCAGCTTTACAGAAACCTTGGACATCTTCATATTTTCCGTCACGATTACGCCAATTATGGTACGTATCCGCAATTTTGGCAATATCTTTGTCGCTTAATTCCCGGTGGCGGCGGTCGACCATTTCGCCAAGATTTCGTGCGTCAATGAACAAGATTTCTTTTGCCCGTTTGCGATATTTTCCATGTTCTTTTTTATTTCGGTTGAGAATCCAGAGAGAAACCGGAATCCCTGTCGAATAAAATAACCGATCCGGCATGGCGACAATACAATCCACCAAATCTGCATTGATAATATTTTTTCGAATTTCTCCTTCATTAGAAGTGTTCGAACTTAAGGACCCGTTGGCAAGGACCGTTCCTGCCACGCCATTTGGGGCTAAGTGATAAATCATATGCTCGAGCCAAGCAAAGTTCGCATTGCCTTCCGGTGGGATACCAAAAGCCCAACGAACATCATCGGTTAATTTATCGCCACCCCAGTCACTCACATTAAACGGTGGATTGGCTAAAATGTAATCGGCTTTCAACGTCCGGTGTAAGTCATTATGGAATGTATCCGCATGGCTTTCTCCAAGATCCGCTTCTAATCCGCGAATGGCTAAATTCATCCGGCACAGTTTCCAAGTCGTTGAATTCAGTTCTTGACCATATATGGACAAATTATTGATTTTCCCGCGATGTTCTTCCACAAATTTTTGACTTTGGACAAACATCCCGCCGCTTCCACAAGCCGGGTCATAGATGCGACCTTCATACGGTTCGATCATTTCAACCAATGTTTTAACCACACTTGTCGGTGTATAGAATTCCCCGCCGCCTTTTCCTTCTGCGCTGGCAAATTTGCCTAAAAAATATTCGTATACTCGACCGAGTAAATCTTGTTCATTTTGATCATGTAATTTAATCGTAGAAATCAGGTCAATGAGCTCACCTAACCGGCGTTTATCAAGTTCCGGGCGGGCGTACCGTTTATCAAGCACCCCTTTTAAGGTCGGATTTTCTTTTTCAATTAAAATCATCGCATCATCAATGAATTGCCCGATTTTCACATCTTTCGCACGGTCTTTAATGAAATCCCAACGTGCTTCTTTCGGGACCCAGAAAATATTTTCTGCTTCATACTCGTCGCGATCCTCTTCAAAGCCCGCTCCTTCATCTACCAGTTCTTGATACTTTGTTTCAAATTTATCTGATATGTATTTTAAGAAAAGCAGACCTAAAACCACATGCTTATATTCAGCGGAATCCATGCTGCCACGTAATTTGTCTGCTGCTTTCCATAATGTCTCTTCAAATCCTACGTTTGCGGTTGTTGCCATATTTGTCCGTTCCCTCCAACATTCAATGATTGTAGTCATCAAAAACTTCAAAAATCTCACGTTCAAATTCTTCTTGCTCCGGATCACTATTAATCCACTCCGGTAACACTTCTAAATAATGGGCTAAAGCTTCAATCGTTTTATGGAAAATCGCTTCATGTTGTGCTTTCTCCAGTAGTTCAACAATTAAAGCGTACGTATCCATATACGGATTTTCATCAATAATATCAATGACCTGCTTAAATCGTTCTACTAGTTTCGCTTTTTCAATGGCACGCTCGATCGTGTTTAGCTCTTCTTTATCATAAACAGGTACTTTCACTAAGTAATCGGACTCTTCATCAACGCGAAACTCTTCTTTTTGTCGTTCAACAATTGGCTTTAAGTCTTGTTTTAACTTTTCTTTTTGGATTTCTAGTTTATCAATATCCGTTAATTCTTTTGTAAAATAGCTTCGATTGATGCCGAATAACCCTTCTAGTACCGGTAAATATTTTTTGGGAATGTTTTGCTTTCCTTTAATCCATAAATTGATGTTTTGTTTTTTGATTCCTAACTTTTCCGCTAATTCAATATGTTGGACTTGATATAAGCTGAGAATATATTCGAGGCCATTCAATCTTTCACCCCACAAACTATTGTCCTAGTCAATATGTCTTTATTATACAAGCTTTAAATAGGCTTTACAATGTGGGGGGATGAATATTTTGGGTAATTAAGAGGAAATGGCTAGGGGCGATTATGCCCCTCATTGTATCTTTATTTAAGTTGAATCGTTTCATAATCGCCGCCAGCAAAACCAAAGCCACTGGAAACTTCTAAAGAGAAATTGTTTGCATCACTTGGCAGTTCAAATACAAGTTTTCCAGTTTTTGAGATTCCCGGATTGATATCTTGTAAGAAAAAATCGGCAAAATCTCCCAATACCATCATGACGTCCGTATCCGTTGTCGGCTCGAATTCTCTTCCTTGATTGTCTTTGATTTTAAACATGCTGCTATCGACCATTCTTGTTTCTTTATCGTTATTAAATGCTTCAATATCAATGACAACAAACTGTCCGTCCGTTGTTGCAGGTTCAATATATTCATTATCAGATTTTAATTCATTCGTTGTTTCAACGTTTGAAACGGTGTAAGCAAGTTTACCAACTTCAACTTTTTCACCAATCGCATGGACTTTCTTTTCCTCTTTCTGATCAGTATTTTTCACCTCAGAATCTACTTTTGATGAGGCGGTAGTTGAATTATTGCCTTTCGTAGAGTCTCCATCATCACCCATCAAAGCCCCAATGACACCAAGTATAATGAATATACCAACTACCCACAAAATGAATTTTCCTATTTTTTTCATAAGTTCTCCTCCTAATTCACTTTTTAATTTATTGTCCTAGACAATATTTACTTTACACAATTTTATTGTCTCAGTCAATATTTTTCATTTATTAAGGACGCTCTATAGTTGCATAAATTAATCCCTCGAATATTATTGGAATTAAAATTAGGCAAATTTTATTTTATGTTCATTTTTAAAAGGGATGGTCCAGCCGGAAAGTGATACCAGTTGTAGATAAGTCGGTTTTTTACTTAACATACCCGGGAAAATGATATATTTTCTTTTGTCAGTTACTAATATTTATGCCCTATTGCGAATTCATCTTTTTCCACGTAATATAAATAAGAGTGACGATAATTTTTAGCGCTCCATTTTTATTTTTTTACTTACCCAAAAAAAGGAATGACTCGATGATGAAGACTGGAATTTACAATCGTTTATTAGATATCCTTGATGAAAAACATATTGCTTGTGACGAATATTTGCGAAAACATACGTATACAAAATTAGGTGGCAAGGCAGATTTTTTTGTAACCCCGGATCAATATGAACAAGTACAAAAGGTTGTTAGGCTATGCCATGGTGAAAATATCCCGTTAACTTTGATCGGGAATGGCTCAAATGTAATTGTTCGGGACGGCGGGATCCGTGGTGTTGTTCTTTCTTTGGCAAACTTAAATAAAATTACGGCAACAGGTAAAAAGATCATCGCTCAAAGTGGCGCTTCAATCATTGATACTTCAAGAAAAGCTTTGGAAGCACACTTAACCGGTTTGGAATTTGCCTGTGGGATCCCCGGAACGGTTGGCGGTGCGGTGTTTATGAATGCCGGTGCATATGGCGGGGAAATGAAAGACGTTCTCGAAAGTTGTCTTGTTGTGGATAAACATGGTGAGATAGTTAAACGGGACGCCAAGGACTTGGATCTCAGCTATCGTCACAGTAATATTTCTGAAAATGGTGATTTTGTTTTAGAGGCGACTTTTCAATTAAAAGAAGGAAATTATGAAGAAATTAAAGCCGTTATGGATGATTTAACATTTAAGCGTGAGTCGAAACAGCCGCTCGAGTATCCATCTTGTGGCAGTGTCTTTAAACGGCCGCCGGGGTATTTTGCCGGAAAGTTAATCCAAGACAGTGGTTTACAAGGAACGCGAATTGGCGGTGCAGAAGTATCGAAAAAACATGCCGGTTTTATTGTTAATATTAATAATGCAACGGCAACTGAGTATATTTCGTTAATCGAACATGTTCAAAAAACCGTGAAGGAAAAATTCGGCGTTTCTTTGGAACGAGAAGTGCGTATTATTGGGGAAGATTTAAAGAAATAAACTTTTTCACCATATCTGAGAAAAAAACCGGATGCATAAGTTGCTGTCCGGTTTTTTATTTGCAATATGACACATGTCATTAAAACAGTCCTGATTCCTGTGAATACCGCTACTTTCCTTTCGCATCTATAATAAAAGCAACTTATGACGAAAGGGGACTGAACGGACATATGTCAGAAAAAAGAATTCGCTTACTGGATATACTGAGAGGTTTTGCAGTGCTTGGTACACTTGGAACAAATATTTGGATTTTTGCTCACTTAGGGGATTTGTCCTATATATTTACATTTGATCACTATTGGTGGACTTCCTTTCAAGATTTTATTAGAATTTTAGTATTATTTTTCGTGAATGGAAAAATGCTCGGTTTATTAACGATAATGTTTGGTGTAGGACTTGAATTAAAATACCGGCAATCATTAAAAAATAACACAGCTTGGCCAGGGTTGTATATTTGGACTTCTATAATTTTAATAACAGAAGGCTTCATCCATTTTATATTGGTGATGGAATACGATATTTTAATGAGTTATGGTATTGCTGCGATTATTGTTGCATGGATTGTAAAACGAGGAGACCGGGTAATTTCGAAAGCGATGAAAATGATTGGCGGTTTTCATGCAACAATCATGCTATCTCTTTTAATCATCGGGGTTTATTTTGGTTCATCTGCGAATATATCATTAGGTGAAATGAGTGGTATCGTGTCACTTTATAAAGATGGAAGCTGGTTCGAGCAGATACAATATCGGTTCATGAATTTTATTTTGCTTAGAATTGAGGTTTTATTTGTGATTCCTATGAATATTTTTCTTTTCTTATTAGGCGTACGGCTAATGAGAGCAGGTTTCTTTGCGCCAGATGACCAAGGGAAGAAAAAACGGGAGAAATTATTTAAACTCGGTTTTTATATAGGATTGCCATTGAATTTACTTTATTTTGTTCCAGGTGGTGTGTTTGATTTTCCAATTCGTTATTTATTTGCTCCTATCTTGTCTTTAGGATATTTAGCACTCATTTCAAAAGTCTTTGAAAGAACAGCACAGTTTTGGTTATGGAATAAACTCGAAAAGGTCGGAAGAATGTCATTAAGCTGTTATGTGATGCAAAATTTAATTTGTTCGATTCTATTTTACGGATGGGGATTTGGATTAGGAAATAAAGTTGACTCAGTAACGATTGTTTTAATATGGTTCCTTATTACGTCTTTCCAAATTGGATTTGCTTCCTTGTGGTTGCAAAAATTTAAACTAGGGCCCATGGAAACAACAAGAAAAAATATAGTAAGTTTTATTCGGCAGTAATTATAGCAGAGATAGAGGAAACCCTACATTTAGTAAGGGATGGGAAAACTACACAGGTTTACAGACAATCAAAAACCCCCGAAAGACAAAAAAGGATTAGCATCCAAATAGATTTTATCAGATATCTACAATAACTTCATTTGGTGAACCACAAAAATTGTATATGATGGTTATCTTTTATAAAAATGGACTTTTTCAGTGCGAACGAGAAGAGGTGTTTTGCATGACTTTTAAAAAGCTATACCCTATTGATCAAGTAGAAAAATATCTAATTATTGATATAGTTGCAATTGTTTTCTTAATCTATAAAGTTATAAAAACAGAAAGCAGCCTTGGTCTTTCGGGAAAGCTTTTGCTCATCTCCATTGTGTTATTATCTCACTATGTTTGTTTATGGTATCGAGATTGGCGTTTGCTTGTAGGTTGTTTTTCCGGGTTCGGTAGTCTTGTCATTTTAGGAGTTTTCCTACAAAAGTGGCTGCTTTTATATGGGTTTATTTATGCCGATCTGTTAGGAAGGGCAAAACGCAAAATCTATATTGGTATAGGGATGGTTGGAATTGTCATGGTGTATTGCTTATTTAATTGGCTGACTGATGGACATCCCTTCCTTTTTGCCAACTCGATGTTACTTCCTTTTATGATTGTCCAACTATTTATTCCATTTGTCGTTTATACAAAGGAAAAGGCAAAGGCTCTTCAAGGAAAGCTCGATACAGCAAATGCTCAGCTGGAACGTTATATACAAGAAGAGGAAAGGCATCGGATTGCCAGAGACCTTCATGATACACTTGGTCAAACATTAACAATGATTAAGCTTAAAAGCGAACTGACGATAAAATTAGTAGAAACAGATGCAAAACAAGCGAAGGAAGAGATGAAAGATATTCTGAACTCTTCTCGATTTGCGCTAAAACAAATAAGAGAACTGGTGACAGATATGAATTTTGTTTCACTGGAGAAGGAGATTGAAGAATCAAAAAAGATTTTACAAACAGTCGGGATCGAATTAACGATTGTGGAGAAAGAAAAACTTCCTTTATTATCAAGTGTCACGGAAACGATGCTGGCACTTTCTCTACGGGAATCAATTACAAATATAATAAAACATAGTCAAGCAAAGCATTGTATGATTACAAAATATTATCAAGATAAAATGTATCATATTCAAATATGGGATGATGGAAACGGTGATTTAAAAAAGGGATATGGGAATGGCATCCGGTCGATACAAGAACGAATGGAAAAGCTGAACGGTACGGCTGAAGTGAATGGTTCTTTGAATAAAGGTGTTTCCATCACTTTAAAAGTTCCGGTTCATACAAATGAAGGAGGAAATGCCATATGATACGAGTGATCATTGCAGAAGATCAGAAAATGCTTCGTGGTGCACTCACTTCTTTATTAAAATTGGAAAATGACATTGAAGTCCTAGCAGAAGTATCCGATGGGAAAGCAGCTTGGGAGGCAATTCAGAGATATGAACCAGACGTCTGTTTACTTGATATTGAAATTCCATCAATAACGGGTCTTGAATTAGCTGAAAAACTTAGACATGCGGGAAGCACATGCAAAATTATTATTGTAACAACTTTTGCGCGCCCAGGCTATTTACAAAAGGCGATGGATGCAAAAGTGGAAGGCTATTTGTTAAAAGATGAACCGATTGATTATTTAATCGAAGCTATTCGGAAAGTAATGAATGGCGAACGTGTAATCAGTACAGACTTAGCTGCGACCCTTTTTATAAAACAAGAAAACCCTTTAACCGATCGTGAAATTGAAGTATTAAGAATGGCTAAGGAAGGAAAGACGACGCATGACATTGGTAAAACGCTATTTCTAACAAATGGAACCGTTAGAAACTATTTTTCTTCCGCCATTCAAAAGCTTGAAGTCGAATCAAGACAGCAAGCAATTGAAAAAGCACGTGAAAATGGGTGGATATAATTTTTAGCACTAAAAAGCCGATTTTTTATAATCCGAGCGCTCAAAGTATAATATTTTGTACCGTAGTAATGCGATATCTATCAGGGTCCTAATAATCTTTTTTTAATGAAGTGAAGTTTCAAGGTCCTGTCCTTCGATGCCAAAACCGGAAAACCCGTGAATGTAAAACATTAACATTCTCAGGGTTTTCGTTTGGTGAACTTTTTTATCTGCTGTGTCTAATCAACCTGCTTTAATGGCTTGTACACAATTTTTTTATCTGTAAAAATACTGGCAACAACAAAGGTGATTAGTGACAGTACGACCGGCATGACAACTGTATGCATACCGAATGCGTTCGGGTAATACGTATGAAATAAAATATAAGAACTAACGCCGACAATCATGGACCAAATGGCACCGTAGCGATTGCCTTTTTTCCAATATAGCCCTAAAATCACCGGCCAAATAAACGCTGCCTCCAATCCCCCAAAGGAAAATAAGTTCAGCCAAATAAGAAAGTCCGGTGGTGATAATGCCATAAAGAAAACGATAACTCCCAGCACAGCCGTTACGGTATAGCTGATTTTCCGAATTGTCCGTTCTTGCGCATCCCGGTTGATGTAGCTTAAGTATATATCTTTAACAACTGCAGAGCTGACCATAATTAGGAGCGCATTCACCGTTGAGATAATCGCTGCCATTGGTGCGGCAAGAACAACACCGGCTAATACGGGCGGTAAAACTTCCATCGCAATTGTAGGCATCACCGTATCACCTACAGCAATATTCGGATTAATGGCACGTGCAAACACTCCAATTAAATGCATTCCGAGCATAATAATACCGACAAAAACAGTACTGATGATGATGGCTTGATGCATCGCTTTTGCATTTTTATACGACATTGCCCGGACAGCAATTTGCGGCAAGCCAACGACCCCGACACCAACCAATATCCAATAAGAAGACACATATAACGGACTTAATTCCCCATTTGCGCCAAACGGACTAATCAGGTCCGGATCAATGGCAACAAGTTTTTCCATAATATTCGTTACCCCACCACCTGCAATAATCGTCGCCACCAGTAAAATCAATGTTCCAAAAAACATCACCGCACCTAAAATCGTGTCTGTTAAGGCAACCGCACGGAATCCCCCGACAACAACATAAATCATGACGGAAAGGGCAAAAATCAATAATGCTAACCAGTACGGTATATCGAGCAGTGATTCTATCAATCTTGCACCACCGACCCATTGTGCTGCCATTGATGAAAACAGGAAAATAATAATGCTAAGTGCAGCCAATAGTCCGACAAGTTCACTTTGATAACGACTTTTTAAAAAATCAATTAAAGTTACTGAATGATATTGCCTGGCAACGATGGCAAATTTTTTTCCAAGAATCATCAGGACAAAATAGCCTGCAGGAAGTTGGGCCATCGATAAAAGAACCCAACCGAGGCCGGTGGAATATGCTACGCCCGGACCGCCGATAAAGCTGCTGGCACTTCCGTAAGTTGCCATCATCGTCATGGCTAGTATAAATCCGCCCATATTACGGCTACCGAGAAAATATTCGTGGAGAAACGAATCAGATTGGCTGACATATTTATTCGTCCACATTCCAACAAAGAATATGATAAAAAGAAAAAATAATAGCGGTAATAAAATCCCCAAACTCATCATAATCCCCCTTTATTTGCTTCCTCAGCTGATTGTTCCTCTTCATCAAAGGGGACTTCTTTAAAAAGTACTTTTACGACAAATGTAATAAGAATGGACATTATGATTAAGCCGCCAATGCAACTGTAGAAAAACCAGGCGGGGAATCCAAGTATGTATGTATATTCGGTTGGTGAACCTTTCGAAAGACCATAAGCGAAACCAAACCACCAAAGAAAATTAATAACTACGAGCCCCACACCTATCCATGCCTCTCTTTTCGCTACTTTAAAACGTGGATCTTTTGAAAACATTTTATCTTCCATTCAATGCACCTTCCAAATTAATTCAATTTGCCGTTCACGCTATAGTTTACCTCTATCATAAACATCGGGCAACAAGTTTATCAACCTTGTTGCCCGACGTGTTTGGCGATATTTTTTTGAAGCTGGTTTTGTTCTTGTGAGGTGGTGCTTCTGGGGTCTCGTTTTGGGAGGACGGTTCACCTTATTTTTCTGTTGCTGCTTTATCCGCTAGAGATATGGGACACTTTTCCCTAATTTTTCTCTCATATTGGCTTTTCTATGGGACATTTTCATTAATTTTCAGATGGGTTTTGTCCTATAGATAGCTGATTGTTCGTTTCTATGAGACAGTTTGGCTTACCTTTCAACCAAATTTGTCCCATACAGCCGGGCTATGAGACATTTTTGTTCCATTTTTTGATGGTTTTGTCCCATAGGCAGCAATTCGGACAATCCTATGGGACAGTTTGGCTTATTTTTCAATTAATTTTGTCCCATACAGCCGGGCTATGAGACAGTTCTGTTCCAACTTTTGATGGTTTTGTCCCATAGACCGCGAGTCGGGCAAGCCTATGGGACAGTTTGGCTTATTTTTCAACTAATTTTGTCCCATACAGCCGGGCTATGAGACAGTTCTGTTCCAACTTTTGATGGTTTTGTCCCATAGACCGCGAGTCGGGCAAGCCTATGGGACAGTTTGGCTTATTTTTCAACTAATTTTGTCCCATATAGCCGCTCTATGAGACAGTTCTGTTCCAACTTTTGATGGTTTTGTCCCATAGACAGCTATTTGGACAATCCTATGGGACAGTTCAGACTATTTTCCAACTAATTTTGTCCCATATAGCCGCTCTATGAGACATTTCTACTCCAATTTTTGATGGTTTTGTCCCATAGACAGCTATTTGGACAATCCTATGGGACAGTTCAGACTATTTTCCAACTAATTTTGTCCCTTACAGCCGTTCTATGAGACATTTCTACTCCAATTTTTGATGGTTTTGTCTCATAGGCAGCAATTCGGACAATCCTATGGGACAGTTTGGCTTATTTTTCAATTAATTTTGTCCCATACAGCCGTTCTATGAGACAGTTCTGTTCCAACTTTTGATGGTTTTGTCCCATAGACCGCGAGTCGGGCAAGCCTATGGGACAGTTTAGCTTATTTTTCAACTAATTTTGTCCCATACAGCCGCTCTATGAGACAGTTCTGTTCCATTTTTTGATGGTTTTGTCCCATAGACAGCTATTTGGACAATCCTATGGGACAGTTCAGACTATTTTCCAACTAATTTTGTCCCATACAGCCGCTCTATGAGACAGTTCTGTTCCATTTTTTGATGGTTTTGTCCCATAGACAGCTATTTGGACAATCCTATGGGACAGTTTGGCTTATTTTTCAACTAATTTTGTCCCATACAGCCGTTCTATGAGACAGTTCTGTTCCAACTTTTGATGGTTTTGTCCCATAGACCGCGAGTCGGGCAAGCCTATGGGACAGTTTGGCTTATTTTTCAACTAATTTTGTCCCATACAGCCGTTCTATGAGACAGTTCTGTTCCAACTTTTGATGGTTTTGTCCCATAGACCGCGAGTCGGGCAATCCTATGGGACAGTTTGGCTTATTTTTCAACTAATTTTGTCCCATACAGCCGTTCTATGAGACATTTCTATTCCAATTTTTGATGGTTTTGTCCCATAGACAGCTCGTCCTTCTTTTTCTTGGGGTTATCCCCATTTTCTCAGCTAGATTTCATCCGAGTGAGAGCCTGTCATTATTACTGTCCGGATATTACCAAGGTTTCGAGGGATGTTCTCATCGCATGGTTGAGGCCTGCCATATTACTCTCCGCCCTCTTTCGGTGGTACATTTTTTCTCGTATGCTTATGCGGGCTGGGTAAAAAGTTTTCTTCTTTCATTCTTTTGTAATGCTCGTCAATATGGGACTTTATTTCCTCTGCTTTCTCTTTTGGAAATACACCAAATTCAACATATTTGTCAATAAGTTCTTTCCGTTTTTCCGTCAACTCGCCCACCATTTGATCAAGTTCTTTAATTTGTTCTTCCGTTAACTTGACCTGTTGATTTTTTTGTTCTTCTCCTGCATTTTCAGGTTGTTGCCCCTGTACTTGTTCGTTTGGACCAAGTTCAGCCTCTGAAGGTGCAGTTTTCCATGTTCCGGATTTCCCAGTTTCGTTTTGATTGTTTTCAGAAGCTACTCTTTCCTCCATATTTGATGGTGTCATACTTTGCTTTTGTACAGATTCCACCGGTGCACTCGCCAAAGCTAACGAACCCGCCAATAGCATTGATGGTAAAATTGATAATCCATTGAACATTCACAACATCTCCATTCATTTTGTTTCAAACTAATGCTATGTTGTGTAATGTTCACCAAAATATACCAACTTCTTTAAAAGGCTTGAAAAAAAATAGGCAAATCCTCTCACATTTTGGGATTTGCCTACATTGTATTTTTGCGAATTCCCCCATTTACGGGCAAATTAAAAAATTTTTGAGTATCTTTGTGAAAAAACGAGCATCTTTTAAACATAGCCAATCCGAAAAAATGAGCAATTTTTCCGTTCATGAACGATTTTGATAATATGTGCAGTTTTCCGTTCATAACCGATTTCAAAATAAGTGCGATTCTTTTTCAAGGGAATTTATTTTTCCAGTTTCTCTATCGCTAAGTTCAATTGAGTTTCTACTTGACTAAAACCGGTTCCGCCATAACTGTTCCGAGCGGCCACCACATTTTTCGGTTGCAACACTTCAAATATATCCTCTTCAAAAGCACCACTAAAATTTCGGTATTCACCAAGACTTAAATCAAGCAAATATTTATCATGTTGAATCGCATATAACACAATTCGTCCGATGATTTCATGGGCTTCGCGGAATGGTATACCTTTTCCCGCCAAATAGTCGGCAAGATCGGTTGCATTCGAGTAATCCTGGCTGACAGCTTTACACATATTTTCTTTTTTTACAGTCATTGTTTCAATCATTGGCGCCAATAACTGTAAAGATCCCGCCAATGTCTCTACCGTATCAAACATGCCCTCTTTATCTTCCTGCAAATCTTTATTATAAGCGAGCGGCAAACCTTTTAACGTAGTCAATAAACCAATCAAATTTCCATACACACGTCCGGTCTTGCCACGTAACAATTCAGGAACATCAGGATTTTTCTTCTGTGGCATAATGCTCGAACCGGTACAGAAAGAGTCATCCAACTCAACAAATTGAAATTCTTGGCTCGACCATAAAACTAATTCTTCCGACAAACGGGAAATATGCATCATTAGAATCGATGCGATTGATAAAAATTCTAAAATAAAGTCGCGATCACTAACCGCATCCAAGCTGTTCGGATAGACGGTTTCAAACCCTAACTGTTTTGCTGAAAATTGGCGGTCAATCGGGAATGTCGTCCCGGCCAAGGCTCCCGCTCCTAATGGTGACCAGTTAATCCGCTTCAAGCTATCTTGCAATCTTTCTTTATCTCGTTCAAACATCCAAAAATAAGCCAATAAGTGGTGAGCAAAACTGATCGGCTGAGCCCGTTGCAGATGGGTATACCCCGGTAAAATTGTCTCCACATGTTGTTTTGCTTGGCTGATGATAGCTTCTTGCACAAAACGAATCAGCTCGATTATTTCCTTCGTTTGATTCCGCAAGTATAAGTGCATATCGGTTGCTACTTGGTCATTACGGCTCCGACCGGTATGGAGTTTCCCGCCGACCGGTCCAATTTCTTCAATTAACATCCGTTCAATATTCATATGGATATCTTCATCTTCTACAGAAAAAGAAACTTCATGATTAAGGACTTTCTCACGGATGGATGTAAGACCTTTCTTGATTTGCTCCACATCTTTAGCCGGTATAATTCCGCATGATCCGAGCATTTCAACATGGGCTAAACTGCCTTCAATATCTTCTAATGCAAGTTTTTGGTCAAACTCGATTGATGCTGTAAAGTTTTCTACAAGTTGATTGGTTTCTTTTGTAAAGCGTCCGCCCCACAATTTACTCATTTTATTGACCTCCAAATGACTGAATCGTATCGTTAAAATTACAAGCCCTCATGATTCTCACAAGATAATGGTTTATGTTTAATTTTTAGCTGGCCATTCACGGTTTAAAATCTCAAACTTCAATCTTTGTCGCAAGAAGATGATTTAGGCTTTTTTTATTGCCATTCAAGCCTAAAATCACAAACTCCAATCTTTGTCGCAAGAAAATGATTTAGGCTTTTTTTACTAGCCATTCACGGTTTAAAATCACAAGCCCTCATGGTTGACACGAGGGCCCTAAATAGATTTCATTCAATTATTTCAATACTTTTTCCTTCGTATGAATCTCGGAATATACTTTTGTTGGCATTCCCCATAATTTAATGAATCCGACTGCTGCATTATGATCAAACAAGTCGCCAGCCGAATACGTTGCCAGTTCCTCATTATACAGGCTAACTGGGGATTTACGGGCAACAACAACATGATTGCCTTTGAATAACTTCACCTTAACCGTACCGGTAACTGATTTTTGGGTTTGTTCAATAAACGCATCGATTGCCGGACGTAATGGTGAATACCAGAGACCTTCATAAATAATTTTTGCATATTGGGATTCGATTTGTGTTTTAAACTGGGTTACTTCACGTGGCAATGTTAAAAATTCCATCTCTTTATGCGCATTGATTAAAACAAGAGCTGCCGGGTTTTCATACACTTCACGGGATTTGATACCAACGAGACGATTCTCAATATGGTCAATTCTCCCTACCCCATGTTTGCCGGCAATTTCATTCAACTCCTGAATTAAAGCAGCCAGTTTCATCGGCACACCATTTAAAGCAACCGGAACGCCTTTTTCAAAACGAATTTCAACATATTCCGGCTCATCCGGCGTGTTTTCAACCGGATTCGTCCAAGCAAAAGCTTCTTCCGGTGCTTCATTCCACGGATTTTCCAGGACACCTGCTTCACATGCACGGCCCCAAATATTCGCATCAATGGAAAATGGATTATCCAAATCAACCGGAATCGGGATCCCGTGTTTCTCGGCATAAGCAATTTCTTGATCACGGTTCATGCCCCATTCACGTACCGGCGCAACTACCGACAATTTCGGATTCAATGCTTGGATGGAAACTTCGAAACGGACTTGGTCGTTCCCTTTCCCGGTACATCCGTGGGCAACCGCCACCGCACCTTCCGTTTCTGCAACTTCCACAAGCAGCTTGGAAATGAGCGGGCGGCTTAAAGCGGAAGACAACGGATATTTCCCCTCATATAATGCATTTGCCTTTAAGCTTGGCAAAATATATTCATTGGCGAGCAGATCTTTCGCATCAATTGTAATGGCTTTGATTGCTCCCACTTTTAATGCTTTCTCTTTTATAAAATCCAGGTCTTTCCCTTCACCCACGTCAATGGCAAGGGCAATGACATCATAACCGTATTTTTCTTGTAACCATTTAATCGAAACCGATGTATCTAAACCGCCTGAATAGGCAAGCACAATCTTTTCTTTTGCCATTTATTTCTCTCCCCTTGAATAAAGATGAATGAAATTGTATTATTATTCATTTTAACGCAAAACGATTCAAAATGCTACAAAAAGTTTTTCAAAAATGATTTTTACACATAAAGACGTTTTTCTGCCTCGTCAAACCGAAAAAGCTCTAAAATTTTGTTTTGAATATGAAGGTGGTTTTCTCTCTCGTCAGACCTTTAGCTTTGAACATGAAGCTGGTTTTTTACCTCGTCAAATACGTAAAACGCTCCAAAAATGGATTTTAAACATGAAGACAATTTTCTGCCTCATCTCCATGTAAACATCAAACACGTAACCCCACCTACATATAGTTTTTCAAAATGGATTTTTGGACGTGGAGGCGGTTTTCTGCCTCGTCAAACACGACTGAATGGATGCCGTCAATAATTTCCGGACTTACTTCTTCACCGCGGTGAGCCGGTAAACAATGTAAAAAGATATAATCTTCTTTCGCATATTTGCATAATGATTCATTAACTTGATAAGCTGAAAATTTCTTTAGCTTCTCTTCTGTCTCCGCTTCCTGACCCATGCTGACAAATACATCGGTGACAACAACATCTGCATCCTTCACCATTTCATATGGGTCTTCACCGATAATAATGACGGATCCGGTTTCTTGGGCCGTTTCCTTGGCATGATTAACGATGGTCTCATCCGGTGCAAACTCGGCCGGACAAGCCACTGTGATATCCATCCCAACTTTTGCCGCTCCTTCCAACAACGAATGACACATATTATTATTCCCGTCACCGACATAACATAATTTCAAGCCTTGTAGCTTTCCTTTATGCTCATAGATGGTCAGCAAATCAGCCATCACTTGTGCAGGATGGTGTGCATCGGTTAAGCCGTTAATGACCGGAATCGTTGCATGTTTTGCCAGCTCCTCCACCTTCTCATGCTCAAAGGTTCGTATCATAATACCATCAATATAGCGGGATAAAACTTTGGCCGTATCATGGATCGTTTCCCCTCTGCCTAATTGAATATCCCTTGAACTTAAAAACAAAGCTTGCCCGCCCAGCTGATACATGCCGACTTCAAACGAAACCCTTGTACGAGTCGACGATTTCTCGAAAATCATCCCAAGTACTTTTCCTTGTAAAAAAGGATGAGGCTTTCCGGACTTTTGCAATTGTTTCAAATAAACCGCATCTTTTAGTAAAAATCGTATTTCCTCACTCGTTAATTCCCCGAGTGTTAAAAAATCCTTTTTCGCCGGTTTCTTTTCACCCGGCTTCTCAATCAAGTAATTTGACATTTCTTCTCTCCTCTTTAATAAGCAATTTCATATAAATAATCATTAATTGCCTTTACACGAATATCTCCGTGTAAGTGAGACAACTCCATGATTGACTGAAATGTATCCAATGACGTGTATAAAGGAACTTGGTAACGCATCGCCAGTTCCCGCAAAAATTTACCGACCGTTTCATGGTTTCCTGCCTTCGTTGGCAAAATGATTGCGGCAGTAAATGAAACTTTCTTGAATACATCTTCCAACCCGGAAAATTCCTTCTTCACCTGTTTCGCTGCAATGCCAAATTCATTTAAAAATTTCGCCGTTCCTTCTGTGGCATAAATTTGCATATTGTCGTCCCAAACTTGTCGTAAAATATTCATCAGCTCTTCTTTATTACGATCAGCTACCGAGCAAAAAATGGTCACTGGTCCTTCCTTTTTATCCGATGTTCTTCCAATCGCTTTTCTCAATGCCTCTTCGTGTGTTTGCCCAATTCCAAGAACTTCGCCGGTTGATTTCATTTCCGGACCCATAATCGGATCGACATTTTTTAATTTCGTAAAAGAAAAGACGGGTGCTTTAACGGTATGGAACGGTACTTCAGTTGCCAAACCAGTTTTGCCAAGTTTTTCACCGAGTTGAACCCGTACACCCATTTCAACGATAGGAATGCCGGTGACTTTACTTAAAATTGGGACCGTCCGGGAAGCCCGCGGATTTACTTCCAAACAGTAAATTTGATTTTCATAAATCACAAATTGAATATTGGCTACTCCAACGATACCGGCTTCTGTACAAATTCTGTTTGTATAATCAACCAAAATCTCTTTTTGTGCCGCTGAAAGGTGGATTGACGGGTATATGCTAATACTGTCTCCAGAATGGACCCCGGCCCGTTCAATATGTTCAAAAATCCCGGCAATATACACATGCTCTCCATCACTAATACAATCAAGTTCACACTCAAGACCCGGTAAATATTTATCCACCAAAAGCGGCCAAGAACGTTTTTCGGCATACTGCAAAAGCTTGATATAATGGTCTAATTCTTCCACTTGGTAAATAATTTCCATTGATTGCCCGCCAATCACATAAGATGGGCGAACGAGGACAGGGTAACCAAGTTTTTCCGCTGCTGCTTTTAACTCATCAACGGAATAGGTGATTTCACCGTTTATATGCGGAATATCTACTCGGTCCAGCAACTTGTAAAATTGCTTCCGGTCTTCCAATAAATCAATGGTTTCAATCGATGTTCCAAAAATATGAACACCTTCCTGTTCCAATTCTTGGGCCAAATTAATAGCCGTTTGCCCGCCAAATTGAACAAAAACGCCTTCCACCTGTTCTTTTTCGATAATGTGTAAAAGATCTTCCGTCGTAATTGGCTCAAAATATAATTTGTCGGAAATCGAATAATCAGTGCTTACCGTTTCCGGATTATTATTAACGACAATTGTTTCATAGCCGAGCGTTTTCAGTGCCATAACCGCATGGACACATGTATAATCAAATTCGATTCCCTGACCGATTCGGATTGGTCCGGAGCCGATAATCAGTGCTTTTTTCTTGTTTGAAACTTCTACCTCATCCGTTCCGTGCCAAGTTGAATAGTAGTAAGGGGTTACGGCATCGAATTCAGCCGCACATGTATCAACCAATTTATAAGAAGGGATAAGTTCCCATGCTTTTCTTTTTTCCCGAATCTTCTGTTCCGAACAATTCAGCAACATGGCTAGATATTTATCACTGAAATTCAATTTCTTCGCTTCTAGTAAAATAGATTTTGGCAAAGTTTCCAGTGTATATGAATGTAATTTTTTCTCATAATCGACTAAGTATTTAATTTTATATAAAAACCATGGATCAATAGCTGTTAATTGGTGGATTTCTTCAATCCCCGTTCCCTTACGAAATGCCTCGGCAATTACGAATAATCGTAAGTCATTCGCATTACCCATCGCTTCAGATAATTCTTCAACTGTCATAGCGGACACTGCCGGATGAAACAACCCGGATACTTTATACTCCAACGAGCGTAACGCCTTATTTAATGCCCCCTCAAAACTGCGGTCGATCGCCATAACTTCTCCGGTTGCCTGCATTTGTGTACCAAGTGTCCGATTGGCTTCCTTAAATTTATCAAAAGGGAAGCGTGGCAGTTTAAGTACGACATAGTCGAGCGCAGGTTCAAAGGATGCAAATGTATTCCCGGTTACCGGATTAAGGATTTCATCAAGGTAATAGCCTAAAGCACATTTCGCCGCAATTCTCGCAATCGGATACCCGGTTGCTTTTGACGCTAAAGCACTGGAACGGCTTAACCGCGGATTGACTTCAATAATATAATATTGATTCGAGTTCGGATCCATGGCAAATTGAATATTACAGCCACCGATCACACCTAAAGCACGGATAACTTTCACCGAAGCATTCCGCAAAATTTGATATTGTTCATCGGATAATGTTTGACTCGGGGCAACCACAATGGAATCACCGGTATGAACACCGACCGGATCAATGTTTTCCATATTACAAATAATCACACATGTATCATTGGCATCGCGAACGACTTCATATTCAATCTCTTTCCATCCTTTAATGCTGCGTTCAACTAATACTTGGTGAATCGGGCTTAAAGCTAATCCTTTTTTCAATAAGGTGTATAATTCCGCTTCATTATTGGCAAAACCGCCGCCTTCTCCACCTAAAGTATAAGCAGGACGGATAATGACGGGAAAACCGATTTTCTGAACAAACTCAAGGCCATCTTCAATCGTATGAACAATTTTTGACTCCGGAATCGGCTCGCCAATTTCAATCATTAATTCACGAAATTTTTCCCGGTCCTCCCCTTTTTGAATCGATTCGACCGGGGTACCTAACAGACGAACCCCATACTTCTCTAAAATTTTCGATTCTGCCAGTTCCACGCTTAAGTTGAGCCCTGTTTGCCCACCCAACGTTCCAATAACACCATCCGGTTGCTCTTTTTTTATTATTTCTTCCAAAACGTCCAAAGTCATCGGTTCAATGTAAATGCGATCGGCTATTTTTTGATCGGTCATAATCGTTGCCGGATTATTATTTAACAGGACAACTTCAACACCTTCTTCTTTTAAGGCAAGGCAGCCTTGCGTACCGGCATAATCAAATTCCGCCGCCTGACCGATGACAATCGGACCGGATCCGATGATTAGCACTTTCTTTATCTCTTTATTTAACGGCATATTTCATTTCCCCTATTTTATGAATGGATTCGATGAAGTTGTGAAAAATGTATTCCGTATCTTGTGGTCCCGGATGTGCTTCCGGATGAAACTGTACGGTTTGAATCGGTAATGTTTTATGCGTAAAACCTTCAATCGTCCGATCATTGACATGTTGAAAAGTTACTGTAAATTCATTTTCATTCATAGTTCCATCGATAACAACGTAACCGTGATTTTGTGATGTGATAAATACTTTCCCGGTACGTAAATCTTTGACCGGATGATTGGCCCCGCGATGACCAAAAGGCAATTTTTCGGTTTTGGCTCCATAAGCAAGAGCAATCAATTGATGACCTAAACAAATCCCCAAAGTTGGATAACATTGCGTTAACATATGAATTTTATCCAAATGATCGGCTAAGTCGATTGGGTTGCCCGGACCATTACTTAACACAATTCCATCCGGATTCAGTGAACGAATTTTTTCAAACGGATAGTCGAATGGAACGACCGTTACTTTACAACCTATTTGCTGAAGATAGGCTAATATTGATTTTTTATAACCGAAGTCGACTAAAACGACATGCGGGCCTTCGTTATCGTAAAACAGCAATTCTTTCGTTGTCACTTGCTTGACTAGTTGTTTCTCATCCGAACTTACAGGTTTCACATCAGATCGATCGGAAATAATTGCTTTCACCGTTCCTTTTTTCCGAATCGTTTTCACAAGTGCCCGTGTATCAACATCGGTTAAACATGGAATGCCGTATTTTTCCAAGAGTGTGGTTGCTGACTCTGCCAATTGATAATGGCTTGGTGAACCGCAAATTTCACCGGTGACAATTCCGCGCACATGTGGTTTGTCACTTTCTGTAAATAAATGATTCATACCGTAGTTACCGATTAACGGATACGAAAATACAATGATTTGACCGGCGTAAGATGGATCGGTGATGATTTCTTGATAACCGGTCATACTTGTATTAAAGACAATTTCACCGGTTTGACTTTTTCTATTTCCGATCAATGTTCCGGGAAAAATTTCACCGGTTTCTAATATGACATAGCCTGTTGTCACATGTTTTCCCCCATTTCTTCCCTTCATTTGGCACCAGAAATTTTACTGGATTCATGGTCATATGCGGCAAGTACCGTTTTTAATCGCGCTATAAACAGGTCGATCTCTGCTTCTGTCGCAATTAAAGGTGGCAAAATTCGGATGACTCGCGGACCTGCTGTTAAAATAAGAGTCTTCTCTTTAATCGCGAGTTTGACTACCTTGTCTGCTTCCCCGTCTATTTCCAGACCAAGTAAAAACCCTACACCGCGAACAGTTTTTATCCAAGGAAATTCACTTTGTAATTTGATCAATTTATTTTTTAAAAGTTCCATTTGGTTTTGTGCAGAAATGAGTAGATCCGTTTCAAGGAACTGTTTTACCGTTGCAATACCGGCAGTTGTTGCCAGCGGATTGCCGCCGAATGTACTGCCGTGGGTTCCCGGTTTAAAGTATTCAGCCACTTCTTTTTTCGCCAACATGGCACCGATTGGAAAGCCTGAACCTAATCCTTTCGCCAAGGTCATCACGTTCGGCTCAATACCATAATGTTCATAGGCAAACAACTCCCCGGTTCGCCCCATCCCGGTTTGGACTTCATCGGCTATTAATAAAATATTTTCCGAATGGCATATCTTCGCAAGTTCACGAAGCCAATCCTTATCTGCCGGGATAACCCCGCCTTCCCCTTGAACGAACTCTAACAGTACCGCTGCCGGTTTGAGCTTTCTAAGTTGCTCCAGCGATGCCAAATTGTTATAAGGCAAATAAGTAAACCCTGGGACCAGTGGTGCAAAACCGTGTTGAATTTTTTCCTGACCGGTTGCTGTTAATGTGGCCAAGGTCCGGCCATGAAATGATTGGGTGAATGTAACAATATCTGCTGATTTTTTATGTTGATTTGCATACATTCGTGCCAGTTTAATCGCTGCTTCATTTGCTTCAGCCCCACTGTTGCAGAAAAAAACTTGATCAAAGCAGCTGTTTTCGACGAGTAAAGATGCCAATATTTCCTGTGAAGGGATATGATACAAGTTAGAACAATGCCAAAGATTATCCAATTGTTCGTTAAGTGCTTGTTTAACCGGTTCCGGTACATGGCCTAAATTGCATGTCGCAATTCCGGAAGTAAAATCTAAATATTTATTCCCTTCATCATCCCAAACATAGCAGCCTTTCCCTTTGACAATTTTGATCGGAAAACGACTATATGTGTTCATTAAGTAAGATTCTTTTACTGCCTGCATTTTTTCACCCTCTAGCGTATGGCAAGCGAGTTGCCTGCTCCGTTATTTTGCATAAGTTAGTTCTAAATTTATTGACGTACCAATTTTTTCCTTGTCTATAAATCTTTTTAAAGCATTCTCTTCCGTCCCGTCTAAAATGACAACTTCCCGGATTCCTTCTTGTAAACAATCCAAGGCCGCCTTCACTTTTGGAATCATGCCACCGGTAATCGTGCCATCGTCAAGCAATTGTTGAACCTCGAGATGGGAAAGATTTGAAAGAACTTTTCCGTTTTTTAAAATACCGGGTACGTTTGTCACAAGACATAACGGTGCTTGTAACGCTTTGGCGATAGCAGCCGCGGCCAGGTCTGCATTCACGTTCCAGCGTCCGCCATGTTTATCGGTGGCAACAGGTGAGATAACCGGAATTAATTTTTCATTCAACAACCTTTCAATGATCTTTGTATTTACCGAATGGACTCTGCCGACAAATCCCAGCTGATTTTCTTGATGAATCGGTCCGGCTTCGAGCAACATTCCATCGACACCGCTTAATCCGATTGAACGGCCGCCACACGTCATTAAATTCCGGACAATGGTTTTATTCATCGTCCCGGATAAAACCATTTCTACAACATCCAATACCTGGTTCGTCGTGACCCGCATACCGTCGATAAATCGGGTTTCAATCTTTAATTGATCCAACATCTTGGATATTTCCGGACCGCCGCCATGGACAATGACCGGCTTAACATGGTTTTCTTCCATCATCATGACAATATTTTCATAAAAACTCGGATGAAGTCCATCCATAATACTTCCGCCACATTTTATGACAACATAACCCATTGCTTTACCCTCACCCCACAAGTTCGAAAAGAAAGAATTGTTTACGCGCATTGTTGTTAACTTGACTTTTCCGCCAACCTAAGTGCGACGAGCAAGAATTACTTTAGCGCATTGCTGGTAACTTGACTCTGGCCACCGACTAGGTTTGACAGGATGCAATTGCTGAAATACCTTTTGAATTGGCTTTTCCGGTCAACTAAGTTCGATAGGAGGCATTAATTTTTACATAGTCGTAGGTTAAATCGCATCCCCACGCAATGGCACTGCTTTCTCCTTCATGCAATTCTACCAATATTTGAATCTCGTTATTTTCTTCCATATAGGTTTTTACCTCAGACTCTTCAAACAAGACAGGTAGTCCGTTGGCAAACAGTTGATATGGACCGATATAAACACTAATATTTTCTGTGTCAAAATCGACGCCGCTATAACCAAGCGCACAGACAATTCTTCCCCAGTTCGGATCTGTTCCAAAAACCGCCGATTTTACGAGATTTGAACCAATTACAGATTTGGCCAGCTTTTTGGCGTCCTCTTCACTGGCCGCTCCGATTACCTTTGCTTCAATTAATTTTGTTGCCCCTTCTCCATCTTTTGCAATTTCTTTGGCAAGTAATTGACATACCGTTTCTAACCCTTGAATAAAGTGGAGCCAATCCGGACTGTCCGGTGTGAGCATGGTATTTTTCGCCAATCCGTTAGCCAGTAATAGGACCATATCATTCGTACTTGTATCGCCATCAACCGTAATCATATTAAATGTTTCATCAACCACTGTTTTCAACGCAGACTGTAATGCTTCTTGCTCGACATTGGCATCGGTTGTAATAAAGGCGAGCATCGTGGCCATGTTCGGGTGAATCATCCCGGAACCTTTGGCTGCACCGCCAATCGTAATCATTTTTCCATCGATTTCAAGTTGAACACACGCACGCTTTTGCGTTGTGTCCGTGGTTAAAATTGCCTTTTCAAAATTTGCGACAGATTCTTCAACCTTTCCGATCATATTGATCCCATCAAGTACTTTATTTATCGGAAGCTGCTCACCGATTACTCCGGTAGAACTGACCGCAACATGTTCTTCTTTCATATTCATTTTTTTTGCAAAATAGTGGCGCATTAACAGTGCATGACGGTATCCTTCTTCCCCGGTACATGCATTGGCATTTCCCGAGTTCACAATTACGCCCTGAATTTGCTTGTCTACTTCAATACTTTCCCGAGTAACAAGGATCGGGGCAGCTTGGATGAGATTGGTTGTATAAACCGCCGCTGCATTTGCCGGGACAATTGAATATAACCAGCCCAGGTCATGCTTTTTCCGCTTTAGTCCACAATGTAAACCGCCGGCGAAAAACCCTTTTGGTGTACAAATATGACCGCCATCTAAAATCTTTATTTCTTGTAAAATTTCTTTTTGATTAATGCCCATTGTGTGACCTCCAATTATGGATATAGTGGGGAATTATTGAGCCCGATATGTTCTTCCCACCCATTAATAATATTCATGTTTTGCATCGCCTGACCTGCCGCACCTTTTACGAGATTATCAATTACCGATATTATAATCAGTTTATTCGTTCGCCTGTTTACCATCACACCGATATCGCAAAAATTACTTCCCATTACTTCTTTTGTCGTCGGCCATTCGCCAATTGGACGAATCCGAATAAACATTTCATCTTTATACATATCTTTGTATATTTGATGGACTTCTTCAGTCGTTACTTGTTCAACTAAGTCGGCATACATCGTACACATGATTCCCCGATTGATGGGGATTAAATGTGTAATGAATGTAATCGGTACTTGTTCTCCGGATATATCACTGATTACTTGTTCAATTTCCGGGATATGTTGATGTTCTCCTAATTTATAGGCTCTTATGTTTTCATTGATCTCCGTAAACAAATTCGTCAAATTGGCATTCCTACCTGCACCGGAAACGCCTGTTTTCGCATCAACATGAATGGTATTGGCATGAATAATTTGTTTCTTTAATGCCGGAAGTAACCCCAGTAGTGTTGCCGTTGGAAAACATCCCGGGTTGGCGATCAGTTTGGCTTGTTTAATCTTATCCCGATAAACTTCTGATAACCCATAGGTCGCTTTTTGCAAATATTCTGCCGGTGCCGATGTCTTTTTATACCAGGTTTCATAATCGCCGGCGTTTTTTAACCGAAAGTCACCTGAAAGATCGATACAAGTAACTCCTTTATCCAAAAGCGGCGGAATGATATCTTTTGAAACCCCGGACGGTGTCGCAAAAAAAACAAAATCTAAGTTGCTGAGCTCATCCAGATTCCATTTTTCCAATATCATCTCATTGACACCGTACAAATGCGGATATAATTCCAAAATATTTTTACCATGGGTGGAATGTGAAACAATTTTTTCAATCGTTACATAGGGATGTTGTTGTAAAAGCCGGATTAACTCGACTCCGCTGTATCCATTCGCCCCAACAATACCAACTTTCATTCCAACCAGCTCCTAATAAATTTTGTATGAATTATTATAACAACCAATGCATAAAAATACAATCTAATTTAAAAAAAAAAAATATCAATATTAATAATTTATTAGTTTTATGGGGATATGATACAAAAGCCGGCCTACTTTTATGAAGGAAAAGTAAGACGGATTCCGCTGTTTAATTAGCAGAATCCGCCATTTCCGGAGAACTTATTTTTTAACCTCGTACATACTTATCCTCACTCACCTGATTTAAAAAGGGACTCGATTCTCCAATTGAAAAAAGAAACAGTTCATGCATGGCCCGGGTACAAGCCATGTAAAACAATTTTCGTTCTTCTTCATCTGAATAAATATTCGACGAGGCGTTATAAATAATTACCGCATCGAATTCGATTCCTTTGGCTAAATAACTAGGTATAATAAGTAAACCTTTTTCATACGAGCGAGTTTCCTTTTTAATAAGATGGAAATCCATTGCTTGACTTAATTCATCAAATGCCTGCTTTGCTTCCCGGGCGGTTTTGCAGATCACGGCTATCGTCTCATAGCCCCGACTTTGAAGGTCGCCCAACGTTTTTATAATCGCTTGATGCAATAATTGTTTATTTTCGACAATTGTTAACCGAGGCAAATTCCCGTTTCGATTGAACGGAATAATTTCTTGTTCATCATTCAATATTTCCTTTGTAAATTCAACAATTTGTTTTGTTGAACGGTAGCTCTTCGCCAAAATAATTTTTTCCAATTCCTCATCGGGAAAGAGTTCATTGGAAAGGGTAAATCCGTTTTGACCACCAATGGCAAACGTAAAAATCGATTGGTTGATATCCCCTAAAATCGTCATTCTACTGTTTGGAAAAATTTCTCGAAAAAAGGCAAATTCAAAAGGCGAATAGTCCTGGGCTTCATCAATGAACAAATGACGGATTTTTTTGTAAATAAGTTTTCCTTCCAATCGGTCTTTTAAATACAGATATGGTGTTGCGTCTTCATAGCACAATATTCGTCGCTTTATTTGTTTTGCCGTCATTTCCCCGATTTTTTCCCATTCATTCGGTAACTGAACGGAATGCTGAGCTTTCCTTGCCCAGGTAAATAAATCGATGTAAAGGCCCCTGACATCGACAAAGGCCAACTCATTAATTTTTTTCCGTAACGGTGCCAGCTTTCGTTTTATAATCCAATCAGCCAGCATGTTTTCCTCACGTTCAAAATCATTGAATGTATTTTCGCTAAAACGTTGCTCTTTTTGCAATTTCCTGTATACTTTCAAAAAATCTTCCCGGTCAAGCAATTCACTTTCTTGGAGTACCCATTCTTTCCCCTTCTCTTCCTTTTCCTTTTCATCCATCTTTATAAGCAACCAATCTTTTAACAGCTGAATCCGATTTGGAATTGAAATTTGTTTACCCAATGAATAAAAGTACTCTTTAATTTCTTGTTTGGAAATAAACACTTCGCCGCGAAAAGAAATATTTTTAAACATCATGCCATCGCTTTGCAAGTTGTGTACATAAGCATCGATCAGCTGTTTAAATGATAAACTAGCCTTAAAGCGGATGGCCTTTTTTCTTACCCAATAATTTTCATCCCGTTTCCCGCTCAATATATATTCAAGTTGTTCATATAGGTTCTCAATTTCATAATCTTTAAGGCGATGTTGTAAATACTGATAAAATGTGCTTTGATCCATGTTATCTTCTCCGAGTTCGGGTAAAACCGTAGCGACATAGCTGCTGAATAGCTGATTGGGTGAAAACAGCAAGATATTATCGGCACGCAAAATTTCCCGATACTTGTAAAGAAGATAGGCTACTCTTTGAAGGGCGGCGGATGTCTTCCCGCTCCCGGCCGCTCCCAGGACAACTAAATATTTTTTTCGATCGTTCCGAATAATTTCATTTTGCTCCTTTTGAATCGTTGCAACAATCGATTTCATTTGTGTGTCTGCTTGATCGCTCAACACTGCCTGTAAAACCTCATCACCGATTGTTATGCCGGTGTCAAACATCCCTTTAATTTCCCCTTGACGGATTATATACTGACGCTTTAATTCAATATTTCCCGTAATGTCTCCGTCCATTGTTTTGTAATTCGCAGGTCCAGGGGCAAAATCATAGTACATACTGGAAATCGGGGCTCGCCAATCATAGATTAGAAACTCTTCATCATTCTCATCCATCAGGGAAAAAAGGCCGATATATATTTTTTCACTTTTGTCCTCGCCATCTTCTAAAAAATCAATCCGTCCGAAATAAGGAGATGCCTTCAATCGTTCAAGATTTTTATGCTGTTTAAAAAATTGCCTATGGCTTCGTTCCCGCTCCGATAGAAGTTCTGCCTGTTGCCGTAAACTTGTATGGGTTTCTATTACATCATCCGGTTCATCGAGGTTCACTGTTACATCTTCCCAAAATGTTTTTCGGAGCGAGACAATGTCTTGTTTCAGGCCCCCGGTTTTTTCTTCAAGTGTACGCAATTTCTTTTCGATGACTTCAAGAACATGATTGACCCTTGCCTGTTCCTTTGCTTTCTCATGATTTTCCTGCATTGTTTAACACCCCTGGTTTTAAATTCATTACAAATTCTTCCCGAAAACTTATAAATATTATATACTTTGCCATTCATTTATACATCCCATACATCTTCTCTCTTTTTCATATCTATAAGAAAAGGACCAAAATCAACATTCATTTCCATTCATGTGATTTCAGTCCTTTCATACACAAATTCATCCAATGAAACAGTTTTGATTTAAACTTTTGTTGAAGAAGTCGGGCGTATCCCGGGTTGTCCCTCTCTCACTCGTCACTTAAATCTTGCGTTGAGAGACTTTTATTTACCGCTTATGCTTTCGATACAGGTCATGCTCCTCGGGTTAAAAGTGGAATAAATAAGCGATACCTGTAGTAGGGATGAGAACAGCCGATAAGTAATGAAGGAAATGGTCCATTACGGGTGCAAATATTCCTTGATCATCTTTTTTTGCCGGTTCCGGTGCATTTAATGGATGTAATGGAACTGAAACGATCAATTGATTCGTATCATTGCCTTCTATGTGCAAAACACCGTGCGAATCGACCGTTTGCTTATAATCTTGTCCATTTTTAGTCGTAAAATAAAGATCTTCCTCCACCATATATTTCATCTCGTCTTCAGTAAATATCGTCCCTTTTGGAATCATTTCCGATGTAAAATTTTTGAATCCATAATCCAGCAATTGAATTGTGTCCGAATAAGGTGCATCTTTGAAATTTGTTTTCATGGTAACGGCAATCAGTTCAAGATTATCCTTTTCGGCCGTTGTTACAAGAGTAAATCCGGCCTCATTGATAAAACCATTTTTCCCGCCGGTGATTGTTGCTGTTTCATAAGGAAATTCACCTTTTAACAATCGATGATGTGTTAACAATGTGGTATCCCAAGATTGTCCATCCCAATGATACTCTTTCATTCCAAAAATCTTTCGGAATGTATCATTTGCTAGTGCATATTTGGTAATTTTTGCCATATCTGCTGCGGTTGTATAGTGATTTTCATTGTATAGACCATTGGGGTTTTCAAAATGGGTATTGGTAACTCCAATTTTATTCGTCAAATATTTATTAATATTTTTCGAAAACTGAGCTACAGAACCGTCAATATGTTCAGCGATGGCAACTGCTGCGTCATTACCTGAGTTCATAATCATGCCCGTTAATAGTTTTTCCATTGAGACTACTTCGCCTGCTTCCAAGTAAACCCTAGTCCCTTCTACCATTGTTGCCTGCTCACTAACGGTTACTTGCTCATCAAGATTACTATGTTCGATCGCATAAATCGCTGTGGCAATTTTCGTAATGCTGGCGGGATTCATTCTTTCCGTTTCGTTTTTTCCATATAATATTTGTCCGGATTTTGCATCCATTAGTACAGTGGATTCACTCATTAGTTGCAACTCTTCTTGGGCAAATACATGGCGACCGGGCATAAGCAGTAATATAGCAGCACAGAACAAAAGAATACTGTAAACTTTCATTCAAACACCTTTTCTACATTAAAATCTTAACTAGACTTATTCTACTATATTATTTATGGTTATTATTTTTCATTTGTATAACAAAAATTTTACTTTCATAAGATAAAAAAACATTTTCAGCTTCGAAGGTTCTGGAAAAATGTGAAACAATAAGCTATACTAAAATCGTGCTTTTATATCAACCTTGGGATTTGGAGGCATTTAGATGGCAAAAAAGAAAGACAAGTTCGCGTTATTATTAACAGATATATCAAGTAATATTAAGGAAGCGGCCACTTTTTTTTATGATTTTAAAATCAATAATGTACGGGATCTGAAAATTTTTTATGATACAGTGAAAGAACACGAAGCGAAGGGAGATTCACTTGTACATAGAACTACAAAAGAATTAAACAGTGCGTTTATCACACCGATTGAGCGAGAGGACATCATGATGTTAACGATAACCTTAGATGATGTCATCGATGGGTTGGAGGAATGTGCTGCTTTATTCGAAATGTATTCCATTATTCATCCGACTGATCATATGAAATCATTTGTCACAGCGATAAAAAATATGACAATCGAAATGGATCATTGTACGGAATTACTTGCCAATAAAAAATATGGTGACATTCATGAGCATGCTGTGAAAATTAAAGAATATGAATCAAATTGTGATCATTTATTACGAATTGCGATAAAAGAACTTTTTGCAACAGAAGAAAACCCGATTAAAATCATGCAATATAAAGAAGTTTATGAAACATTAGAAAATATTGCTGACTATTGTCAATCTGTCGCAAATACATTAGAAACCGTTGTTATGAAAAATGCGTAAATGGAAAAGAGACGATTTGAAAAGGAAATAACATACTTGAATAAGGCTATTTTCTTAATCTTTGTTACGATTGGATACAGATGCAGATAGACAAAACTTGTCATCGTTCCCTGAGGTTAGAAGCCAGAATAGAAGCAATTGGCAAACCACCAATTGCTTTATTAAAGACCACTTTTCATGCAAAAAGTAGCAATCTTAGAGAAGAGCCTTAGATAAAACTGAAAGAGAAGGAATTACATATATGGAAGGAAATTTTCTGATTATTACACTAATTGTCATTTTTGCACTGGCCTTTGACTTTATCAATGGTTTTCATGATACGGCAAATTCCATTGCGACAAGTGTCTCAACGAAGGCTTTGAAACCGAGACATGCAATTGTTTTGGCTGCCACTATGAATTTTCTTGGTGCGATGACATTTACTGGAGTTGCAAAGACAATCACAAAAGATATTGTTGACCCCTTTTCATTACCGAATGGAACCCTTGTCATTTTAGCAGCGTTAATTGCCGCAATTACATGGAATTTAATTACTTGGTATTTTGGCATCCCGAGCAGTTCCTCCCATGCATTGATTGGTTCTGTTGCCGGAGCCGCCATCGCCAGTGCCGACTTTGGCGTTCTTAACTATCACGGATTTATCAACATTATTGAAGCACTTATTTTTTCACCGATTATCGCTTTTGCTGTCGGTTATCTTGTCTACAGTCTTTTTAAAGTTATTTTTAAAAACTATAACTTGGCAAAAACGAACCGGAATTTTCGCTATTTCCAGATTTTGACGGCCGCTATTCAGTCTTATACGCATGGGACAAACGACGCTCAAAAAACAATGGGTATTATTACAATGGCGTTAATGACCGGCAATTACATTAGTGGAGGAGATGTTCCTTTTTGGGTACAAGCTGCTTGTGCCACGGCAATGGGGTTAGGTACTTCTGTCGGTGGTTGGAGAATTATTAAAACGGTTGGTTCAAAGATTATGAAAATCCGCCCCGTTAACGGTGTTGCTGCAGATTTGACCGGGGCTACGGTAATTTTCGGTGCAACCTTTTTACATTTACCGGTCAGTACAACCCATGTTATTTCATCAGCCATTTTAGGTGTCGGTTCAGCCCATCGTATCCGCGGTGTCAAATGGGACACAGCCCAAAGAATGATCATAACATGGTTTATCACTTTACCAATTTCCGCCATATTAGCATTTATGTGTTATCGGGTTTTACATTTTGTTCTGGGATTTTAATTGATTCTGTTCTTCATGATACATATGTATGAAAATAAAGATGGTTTCTATTGCCACAAACGTAAGCGGGTTGTCGATAAATCGTTTAGCATGAAAAAATAGTTTTTACTGCACTAAACATTTGCGGATTTCCGATAAAAAGATCAACATGAAGAAAATGGTTTTTACTGCACTAAACGTTTGCGGGTTGTGAAATATGATAACAGGAAAAAATGGAGGCACGGTTTCGGCCGCCATTTTTTCGATTTTTTTATGCTCCCTCTATACATTTTTACAGCATGAAGGATTTGCCCCTTGAATAGAATTACGCCAATTCATTTATCGCAACAGTACGCAATTATTGACCTGCCGTCACTTGCTTCAAACTCGTGACCCATTTCATTTTGGTTGCGTCATCCATCGGCTCGCCTATACGTGTATAGCGAACAAGAAACATATCATCGCCTGCATAAAACAGCCTTGCCACTTCATGTTGATTCTGTTCAATCTGATCGTCATGAATATAAAATTCATAAAATCCTTCTTCTGCCGTCACATCATAACTTTGAAAGTCAATTTGTCCGGTTACTTCTTCACGAATGGCAGCATCCATATTACTGATAAAACTTTCTGGTGTCGAGTACAATTTTCCATCCTCATAATAATGAATGGTGTAAAGTTCCGACCAATTTTCAACTGTTTCATTTTCCAAAACAAACTCGGCAATAGCCATTCCATTATTGGTATCCTCATCATAATAGTCAAGTTTCCAGTTTCGCTCATCAATCGTAAAATTCAACTTTTCTATTTCTGAAAAATAAACATTGTCGCCCGTACCCGGGTTAAAAGCGGGAACATCCGGTCCGGTTACTCCACTTGTATCTTCCACCGGATTACCGTTTTCGTCTAAATACTGAACGGATGATTGGGCCGATTCGTAAATTTTCCATTTTCCTTTATACGGTTTCAAAATATGATACCCTTTTACTTCATTGTTTTTATACTCCGGACCTTTTACTTTCATCGTTCTTTGTGTAAAAGTGACTTTTGCTTCATCAACTGACTTTTCTACGACTTCGACATCGGAAATTTCAATATCGAATGTATATTGGGAAGCAATTTGCTCAATTAGTTGCTTTGTCGATTCATAACTGGGTGATTCATCGTGGATGGTACTCATATATCCTTCTATATCTCCCGCCTGCATCGTTTCTAAGTTTTTATCTAACACCGCAATTAATTCTTCATCGGTCGGTATTCCCTTGTCTTTTTTCGCTTTCTTATCTTCTACTTGTTTTGTTTCCTTTTTCTCATCGTCAACTTGGCTTTTTTTCTCACTTTCCGATGAACATGCCCCTATACATAATAGGAAAAATCCTAATAAAATAATACGGAAAAATAATTTTCTTCTGCCTTTCATTTTCGCTCTCCCCCTGTTGCCTACTCTCTGTTGTCGTGGAATTGCAGCGACAAACCAAAACAATGTTCATTGTATGAAAGTCATTTTAATTCGTGTCTTGTTTACCAATTTCTCTGTATGTCGCTTTACAAAATAGCGCAATGATACAATTATATGAGGGAAAATTTTTATTATTCCAATTCGCCGGCTGTAGTGAGAAAAACGCAAATTACTGCTTTCGTAGTTTGGTCAAAGATGCATACTTTCTAGAGTTTCGCATCTTAGAAAGCCGGTAACTCATCTCGTCGCCATTTGGACAAGAACTCGTAGAAACCTTTTTTGGAATCCGAAGCGAAAGTTCTTTTTCTATAAAGAAAACTCGGCGATTGCCCAGCCTTTAGGCGATGGCAAAGCCGTAGTTCACCGAAAAAATATAAAATTTTTTCGGCTGCGATGTATTCCCGTGAAGCTTTCCTTGTGCACTTATACTTAATTCTTAAAATTTCCAACTACGTCGAATTCGCTTCTTTGCTGGAAATTTATACTTTCTTAACGTATAAAAAATAAAGGAAACCCAATTTCAAAAAGGGTTTCCTTCTTTGATTAATTACTTGATAAAACGCAAAGTTCATGGACAGACAATTATTTACTTAATAACTTTTCGGTTTCTGAAATAAGTTCTTGCAGGATTTGAATACCTTCCTTTGTACTGTCCATATTTACGGAAATTAATGTTATTATTTGGTCTATCTTTTTCTTATAATCATTTGGTTTTTTTCTAAAGCCTTCAATCATTCGAACAGCCTTTTTCTCATTGATGCAGTATTCTTCATTCAATGCAAATAATACTTGGTTTAAACATGAGATCGTGCGAAAGACGTGACCTGCCACATACGAAATGTCATCCTTATCCACATTATCCTTTGCAAACATTAACGAGAAAGATGCTTCAAACATAAAATAGCCAATAATTGCATCTTTTAGTGATTTTGGATAAGGCATGGTTTTAGCCTTTAGTTCGGCAATTTGATTTGTTGGATCAATTAATATTTTACAAATAGAGATTTCTCCCATGTACATAACATTTATATAAGCATGGGGATGTCCGGTATGATAATGTGCCGAAACAACTCCTTTCAAACAATCATCAATCACACGGGACACTCGTTTTATATCACGAAATATGAAATCAACATGATACCCTTGAACAACAAGCCACCCACCGCCATTTATCCAAGGACCCCATTCACCTAAAGTAGTGATAATATTTTCCCTATGGTCATCATCTATTTTTGTGGCGATTTTTCTAATTTCGTTGATATCAAAACCTGCCGACTCATCATAATAAATTCCAATATCAATATCAGAAGTAGCGTGATTTGTTCCTCTTGCTCTTGAACCGCCTAAAACCACACCAACAATGCCAGCTATTCCATCTAGTTCTTTACATATTTGATTAATCACCTTTTGTACAGTCATAAAATTTCCATCTCCAAATCATATTCATGTTTTATTCTTTTTACTTATCCATTTCTTCTCCTCCGCTTCTGTAAAAATCTGACATTGTTAGGGTTCAGGTTGAATTAATTTTGATAACCGTAAACTTACATCATTTTTTTAATATCTGTTGACGCTTTGATTATTATAAATATCTACATTTATCTTTCAAAATGATGGCCAAACCTCTGTCAATTGTTAGCTGAACAGCGACTTAAAGAAATCGGCAATTGATTGGAATATTTGTTTTATAAAATCAGCGACACTTTGCAAAAATCCTTTATCTACTCCGGCATCTTCCAATTTCTTTTGAATATCACCTGCCAAGTTTTCCAACTGGCTTTTTACTTCATCAAAGTTGATATCCAATGAACGAATTTTATCAAATAAGTCGATCAACATTTGTTTGTATTCCGGGGATAATTCAATATTTAAATTTTTCAATTGTTCCTGAACGATTTGCTCAACTTCTTCTTTTGTTGCCGGGTTTTGTTCCGCAATGGCCTGTTTAATTTCCGTTAATAATTGACTGACTTTGTCTTGATCAACACCGGCATCTTCTGCCAATTTGGTCGCAACATCCAATTCTTCATTTGCAACTTTTAAGCGATCCGTATCCAGTTTTTCACCAGTTACCTCATAAGCTTTAAAAATACCTGTTAAAGCCGAATGTCCGGTTACTTTTACCGGGGATGCCACCTCAATTTGGGCATCTTCCACACCTGCCGTAAGCAGTGCATTCGCATACATATCATTCGTAACTTCCGTGATATTTTCCGGCGTCACTTGGATAACCCGGATCCCTTCTCCCTTATCAAGCCGTTTAATTTTGGCGGATGAATACATGTTGGAATTCGGATCCCCTTTAATGTATTTAGCCGCATCTGCACCGGTAACGATAATTTCTTTTACCTCTGCTTCCTCATCCACCTTCAATAATTTTCTCGTCTGTTCTTTTTGTGCTTCCGATAATCTTTCACCTAGAACGACGATGGCCGGACCATTTTTTTCATCGATTACCTTTTCCTTCTCACCCTCGCTTGCCAAAACAACTTGGCTAACGCTTAATCCGAAAAATATAATGAATATAGATAGGACTTTTAGCATTTTTTTAAACATTTATATCTACTCCTTTATAAACAACTTTTACAAATCTATCACTCTTTACTATACTATTTATATCATAAGTGTAACCAGAACAAAATATACTGCCATTATAATTTTCGTTATATTCATGATAAAATACCTTTAAAGCACTTATGGAATATGTGATTTGTACAGGATTTAAAGTCAGATAGTTAGTTTATGAAACTTTTAATCATTAAAATACGTAAAACATTCATAAAATATGATAACAGAATAGGATTTTTCTGATAAATTTTATCTGTCAATAGACAAACGCGTTAGGGAGAAGAGATTATGAAGGAAAATAAGAAAACAATCTATGTTCTTTTAACTGATACAGGAACATTCTTGGCAAGAGCCATTAAATGGTTTACCGGCGCTCCATATAGTCATGTTTCTATTGTTTTTGATGAAAAACTTGATGAAATATATAGTTTTGGGCGAAAACGGCCGAGAAATCCACTCATTGCCGGGTTTATAAAAGAAGATGTCTATTTCGGAACCTATCGATACTTTCGCAATACCAACTGTTTACTACTGAAACTGGATGTTACTGAAAATGAATATCATAAAATTCGTGATAAAATTCGGGCTTTCGAAAATAATAAAGACTTATTTTCTTATAATCTTATCGGTTTGCTTGGCGTACTGTTCAGTTATCCGATAGCCTTGAATAACGCCTATTTCTGTTCACAGTTTGTTGCGGAAGTTTTTAAGGAAAGCGGTGTTGATTTGTGGGGACCGCTTCATTCGGCATTAGTAACACCTAATGATTTTTTACTGCATCCTAGATTCGAATATGTTTATGAAGGAAAACTGTATGATTACCCTTTACTTGATGAAGAGATTCTTTCAAATACAATCGTTGGACATACTTTATACGATATAAAACCAATTGCTTTTCTAAAAAAAATACTGCTGTAATGGTGACCATTTTAGTTTTAATCGGGTTGAAAAGGAGTAGCCAAAAGTCATGATAATGATTGGGAAAGTTTGGTGCTCTTTTTTGAAAAATTGTCCATTAGAACGGATTTATTGGACAGTTCATCCTGATCGACTCCCCATTTTGTCCATGAGAACCGTTCTATTGGACAGTTTTTACTGATTGAGCCTCCATTTTGTCCATGATAGCCGTTCTATTGGACAGTTTTTACTGATTGAGCCTCCATTTTGTCCATGAGAACCCTTCGTGACCACTGAAAAAAGCCATTTTTTTTATGTAAAATTTGCTGTGTAGTGTAAGAAATTTTCTGTAAATGGTATTTTTTACAATAGAATTTAGATGAATTTTCTGTAAATGGTACTCTTTACCATAGAAATTAGTAAAAATGACAAATGTTTGGATATAATTCGCCTTTTTAGAGGATAGTATGGCGGCTATCCTCTTTAAATTTACTGCCAAGGCTGTGAGCTTGGCTTGTAAGCCCATGCTTTTTAGACCGTACCATTTGGCACGATCTAACCCGTGGAAATTCTTCATTTCGCCATTTTTCCCTTCTTGGCATGCTCTTTTTTTATACTTCTCTTTAAATCCCTCCGATTTCTGTTGTTGACTATACTCATAAAATTCTGGGGTGTTGATTCCGATCCCTAATACTTTCCCGACTGTTTTTCCGGTTATGCAAACTTCTCGCATTGGGCAATTTCTACATTGTTCTCTGTCAAAATAGTAATTATACGTTTCTTTTCCACATTTTCTTATGTAGTGTTTCTTTTTGATTGTTTTGTTTCCTTGACTACAGAACCACTCGTCAGAATCTTTGTTATAACTGAATCTTTCTTCGTCTATGCGATATGCAGCTTCACTTACAGGGATGTATGCCTTTGCTTTAAGTTCAGAGATTTTGTCTAAGATTGGCTTTTTAAAATAGGCTTTATCACCGTACACTTCTGGTATTTTTATTCTCGTTTTCTTGGTTAACTCTAATAATTCATCAAACTTCGTGCCATCCACATAAGCTCCATTACCAGTATGTACAGCTGTAATTATTCGATCTTCTGTTGTCATCATAAATTCCGTTTTATAACCAAAGAAAGGATCATTTTTGCTTTTATACCCTATTCTCGCTTCTTGGTCGACAATCGATCGTACCCCTCTTTGCTCTATAAACTTCGGGTCTGCTAAAATTTCTTTCGCATTATTAACGAGTGCTTTTGTTTCAGGTGCTTTCTCTAGTTCAACTAGTTCTTCTACCTTTGATACCGTTTCTTCAAGATAGGACTTCATTGTTTTTCTAGCTTCATCATGGTTTTCTATTTCTTTATAATCAGGGATTTCTTGGTTGATTTCACTTGGTATTTCTCCGTTTTCTTCTTTAACCGTTTTAAAGATTTTTTTCGCTAATTGTTTCATGACTCGTTCCGGTCTATATTTTTTGGTGTTGGCTTCTGTATGAGTGGAATCAATCGTTATACCAGAAACCTTTTGTAAAATTCCTTTTTCAATGCATTGGTTTATGATTTCAATAATAATTTCATCTATGGTGAGATTGCCTTCTAATCTACTTTTACGAAATTTTGTCAAAAGACTTGGGTGAGGGAGGTCGTCTTCCGGATTGATTCCTAAAAAATACATATATGCAAGGTTTAATGAGCAATTTTCTATAACTTTCTCATCAGATAAGTCATAGAGTTTTTGTAACACCAAGATTTTAACCATAAGTTCGGGCTCTTTTGCTGGCCTTCCATATTCTTTACAGTAAGTTTTTTCAAGCATTTTATTGATAAAACTAAAATCTACTTCATCTCTTAATAATTTAAGTGTATGATTTTCAGGAATTTTATCGTATAATATGGAATAGATGCTTAATTGATTATCTTTTTCTTTAAGCATGATAGATACCCCCAGTTTGGTTTTGGTTTGTAGTATAACTTTATTATACCAAATATTGGGGGTATTTTTTTCAATTTATTATACATATAATTATTTCGAATTTTCAGATTGACTTTTTCAGTGGCCCCGAACCCTTCTATTGGACAATTTTTCCTGATTGAGACTCCATTTTGTCCATGATAGCCGTTCTATTGGACAGTTTTTACTGATTGAGACTCCATTTTGTCCATGAGAACCCTTCTATTGGACAATTTTTCCTGATTGAGACTCCATTTTGTCCATGAGAACCCTTCTATTGGACAGTTTTTACTGATTGAGACTCCATTTTGTCCATGAGAACCGCTCTATTGGACAGTTTTTACTGATTGAGCCTCCATTTTGTCCATGAGAACCCTTCTATTGGACAATTTTTCCTGATTGACCTCTTTTTTTGTACATGAGAACCGTTCGTGACCACTGAAAAAAGCCATTTTTTTTATGTAAAATTTGCTGTGTAGTGTAAGAAATTTTCTGTAAATGGTATTTTTTACAATAGAATTTAGATGAATTTTCTGTAAATGGTACTCTTTACCATAGAAATTAGTAAAAATGACAAATGTTTGGATATAATTCGCCTTTTTAGAGGATAGTATGGCGGCTATCCTCTTTAAATTTACTGCCAAGGCTGTGAGCTTGGCTTGTAAGCCCATGCTTTTTAGACCGTACCATTTGGCACGATCTAACCCGTGGAAATTCTTCATTTCGCCATTTTTCCCTTCTTGGCATGCTCTTTTTTTATACTTCTCTTTAAATCCCTCCGATTTCTGTTGTTGACTATACTCATAAAATTCTGGGGTGTTGATTCCGATCCCTAATACTTTCCCGACTGTTTTTCCGGTTATGCAAACTTCTCGCATTGGGCAATTTCTACATTGTTCTCTGTCAAAATAGTAATTATACGTTTCTTTTCCACATTTTCTTATGTAGTGTTTCTTTTTGATTGTTTTGTTTCCTTGACTACAGAACCACTCGTCAGAATCTTTGTTATAACTGAATCTTTCTTCGTCTATGCGATATGCAGCTTCACTTACAGGGATGTATGCCTTTGCTTTAAGTTCAGAGATTTTGTCTAAGATTGGCTTTTTAAAATAGGCTTTATCACCGTACACTTCTGGTATTTTTATTCTCGTTTTCTTGGTTAACTCTAATAATTCATCAAACTTCGTGCCATCCACATAAGCTCCATTACCAGTATGTACAGCTGTAATTATTCGATCTTCTGTTGTCATCATAAATTCCGTTTTATAACCAAAGAAAGGATCATTTTTGCTTTTATACCCTATTCTCGCTTCTTGGTCGACAATCGATCGTACCCCTCTTTGCTCTATAAACTTCGGGTCTGCTAAAATTTCTTTCGCATTATTAACGAGTGCTTTTGTTTCAGGTGCTTTCTCTAGTTCAACTAGTTCTTCTACCTTTGATACCGTTTCTTCAAGATAGGACTTCATTGTTTTTCTAGCTTCATCATGGTTTTCTATTTCTTTATAATCAGGGATTTCTTGGTTGATTTCACTTGGTATTTCTCCGTTTTCTTCTTTAACCGTTTTAAAGATTTTTTTCGCTAATTGTTTCATGACTCGTTCCGGTCTATATTTTTTGGTGTTGGCTTCTGTATGAGTGGAATCAATCGTTATACCAGAAACCTTTTGTAAAATTCCTTTTTCAATGCATTGGTTTATGATTTCAATAATAATTTCATCTATGGTGAGATTGCCTTCTAATCTACTTTTACGAAATTTTGTCAAAAGACTTGGGTGAGGGAGGTCGTCTTCCGGATTGATTCCTAAAAAATACATATATGCAAGGTTTAATGAGCAATTTTCTATAACTTTCTCATCAGATAAGTCATAGAGTTTTTGTAACACCAAGATTTTAACCATAAGTTCGGGCTCTTTTGCTGGCCTTCCATATTCTTTACAGTAAGTTTTTTCAAGCATTTTATTGATAAAACTAAAATCTACTTCATCTCTTAATAATTTAAGTGTATGATTTTCAGGAATTTTATCGTATAATATGGAATAGATGCTTAATTGATTATCTTTTTCTTTAAGCATGATAGATACCCCCAGTTTGGTTTTGGTTTGTAGTATAACTTTATTATACCAAATATTGGGGGTATTTTTTTCAATTTATTATACATATAATTATTTCGAATTTTCAGATTGACTTTTTCAGTGGCCCCGAACCGTTCTATTGGACAATTTTTCCTGATTGAGCCTCCATTTTGTCCATGAGAACCGTTCTATTGGACAATTTTTCCTGATTGAGCCTCCATTTTGTCCATGATAGCCGTTCTATTGGACAGTTTTTACTGATTGAGACTCCATTTTGTCCATGAGAACCCTTCTATTGGACAGTTTTTCCTGATTGAGCCTCCATTTTGTCCATGAGAACCGTTCTATTGGACAATTTTTCCTGATTGAGACTCCATTTTGTCCATGAGAACCCTTCTATTGGACAGTTTTTCCTGATTGAGCCTCCATTTTGTCCATGAGAACCGTTCTATTGGACAATTTTTCCTGATTGAGACTCCATTTTGTCCGCGAGAGCCTTTCTATTAGACAATTTTTGCTAATTGACTCCTCATTTTGTCCATGATAGCCGTTCTATTGGACAATTTTTCCTGATTGAGACTCCATTTTGTCCATGATAGCCGTTCTATTGGACAGTTTTTACTGATTGAGACTCCATTTTGTCCATGAGAACCCTTCTATTGGACAGTTTTTCCTGATTGAGACTCCATTTTGTCCATGAGAACCCTTCTATTGGACAGTTTTTCCTGATTGAGACTCCATTTTGTCCATGAGAACCCTTCGGGGCCACTGAAAAAGTCAATCTGAAAATTCGAAATAATTATATGTATAATAAATTGAAAAAAATACCCCCAATATTTGGTATAATAAAGTTATACTACAAACCAAAACCAAACTGGGGGTATCTATCATGCTTAAAGAAAAAGATAATCAATTAAGCATCTATTCCATATTATACGATAAAATTCCTGAAAATCATACACTTAAATTATTAAGAGATGAAGTAGATTTTAGTTTTATCAATAAAATGCTTGAAAAAACTTACTGTAAAGAATATGGAAGGCCAGCAAAAGAGCCCGAACTTATGGTTAAAATCTTGGTGTTACAAAAACTCTATGACTTATCTGATGAGAAAGTTATAGAAAATTGCTCATTAAACCTTGCATATATGTATTTTTTAGGAATCAATCCGGAAGACGACCTCCCTCACCCAAGTCTTTTGACAAAATTTCGTAAAAGTAGATTAGAAGGCAATCTCACCATAGATGAAATTATTATTGAAATCATAAACCAATGCATTGAAAAAGGAATTTTACAAAAGGTTTCTGGTATAACGATTGATTCCACTCATACAGAAGCCAACACCAAAAAATATAGACCGGAACGAGTCATGAAACAATTAGCGAAAAAAATCTTTAAAACGGTTAAAGAAGAAAACGGAGAAATACCAAGTGAAATCAACCAAGAAATCCCTGATTATAAAGAAATAGAAAACCATGATGAAGCTAGAAAAACAATGAAGTCCTATCTTGAAGAAACGGTATCAAAGGTAGAAGAACTAGTTGAACTAGAGAAAGCACCTGAAACAAAAGCACTCGTTAATAATGCGAAAGAAATTTTAGCAGACCCGAAGTTTATAGAGCAAAGAGGGGTACGATCGATTGTCGACCAAGAAGCGAGAATAGGGTATAAAAGCAAAAATGATCCTTTCTTTGGTTATAAAACGGAATTTATGATGACAACAGAAGATCGAATAATTACAGCTGTACATACTGGTAATGGAGCTTATGTGGATGGCACGAAGTTTGATGAATTATTAGAGTTAACCAAGAAAACGAGAATAAAAATACCAGAAGTGTACGGTGATAAAGCCTATTTTAAAAAGCCAATCTTAGACAAAATCTCTGAACTTAAAGCAAAGGCATACATCCCTGTAAGTGAAGCTGCATATCGCATAGACGAAGAAAGATTCAGTTATAACAAAGATTCTGACGAGTGGTTCTGTAGTCAAGGAAACAAAACAATCAAAAAGAAACACTACATAAGAAAATGTGGAAAAGAAACGTATAATTACTATTTTGACAGAGAACAATGTAGAAATTGCCCAATGCGAGAAGTTTGCATAACCGGAAAAACAGTCGGGAAAGTATTAGGGATCGGAATCAACACCCCAGAATTTTATGAGTATAGTCAACAACAGAAATCGGAGGGATTTAAAGAGAAGTATAAAAAAAGAGCATGCCAAGAAGGGAAAAATGGCGAAATGAAGAATTTCCACGGGTTAGATCGTGCCAAATGGTACGGTCTAAAAAGCATGGGCTTACAAGCCAAGCTCACAGCCTTGGCAGTAAATTTAAAGAGGATAGCCGCCATACTATCCTCTAAAAAGGCGAATTATATCCAAACATTTGTCATTTTTACTAATTTCTATGGTAAAGAGTACCATTTACAGAAAATTCATCTAAATTCTATTGTAAAAAATACCATTTACAGAAAATTTCTTACACTACACAGCAAATTTTACATAAAAAAAATGGCTTTTTTCAGTGGTCACGAACCCTTCTATTGGACAGTTTTTCGTGATTGAGACTCCATTTTGTCCATGATAGCCGTTCTATTGGACAGTTTTTACTGATTGAGACTCCATTTTGTCCATGATAGCCGTTCTATTGGACAGTTTTTACTGATTGAGACTCCATTTTGTCCATGAGAACCCTTCTATTGGACAATTTTTCCTGATTGAGACTCCATTTTGTCCATGAGAACCCTTCTATTGGACAGTTTTTCCTGATTGAGACTCCATTTTGTCCATGAGAACCCTTCTATTGGACAATTTTTCCTGATTGAGACTCCATTTTGTCCATGATAGCCGTTCTATTGGACAGTTTTTACTGATTGAGACTCCATTTTGTCCATGAGAACCCTTCTATTGGACAATTTTTCCTGATTGAGACTCCATTTTGTCCATGATAGCCGTTCTATTGGACAGTTTTTACTGATTGAGACTCCATTTTGTCCATGAGAACCCTTCTATTGGACAGTTTTTCCTGATTGAGCCTCCATTTTGTCCATGAGAACCGTTCTATTGGACAATTTTTCCTGATTGAGCCTCCATTTTGTCCATGAGAACCCTTCTATTGGACAATTTTTCCTGATTGACCTCTTTTTTTGTCCATGAGAACCCTTCTATTGGACAGTTTCGGGCTTTTGGAAGGAAAATTGTCCAATAGAGCGATTTTACTGGACAGTTCCGTACTTTTTTTAAAAAAAATTGTCCAAAAGAGCGGCCCTCTTGGACAGTTCCGTACCTTTTTACGAAAAATTGCCCAATAAAACCGCCCTCTTGGACAGTTTCGTGCTCCATTTATTAAGACCCTTTTACCACTCTTACCTTCTTTATTTTGTATGCATTTTAAATTCAAGATAAAGATCATTATAGTAGCTAAGCATATCTTGCCCTAAATTTTCATACACTTCAAGCCGATCCGTCAGTTCCGGTGAAGGATAGAACCGCTCATCGGAAACCGTCTCTTCTGGGAGAATGGACATGGCGGCTTTATTCGGGGTCGAGTAACCAACATATTCCGCATTTTGTGCCGCAACTTCCGCATCCAACATGAAATTAATAAATTTATGAGCTCCCTCAATATTTTTAGATGTTTTCGGAATGACCATATTGTCAAACCAAAGATTGGAGCCTTCTTCCGGAACAACATAGTCCAAGTTTTCATTTTCCCACATGATGTCCGCTGCGTCCCCGGACCAAATAACGCCAATCGGTGCTTCTTCATTGACCAACAACATTTTGATCTCATCGCCAACAATTGCCTTAATATTTGGTTGCAACTTTACTAATTTATCCTTTGCTTCTTGTAAATGAACTTTATTTTTATCATTTAACGAGTAATGTAAACTGTTTAACCCAAAGCCAATGACTTCACGAGCTCCGTCAACAAGTAAGATTTGATTTTTTAAGTCGTCAGCCCACAGGTCATTCCAGCTATCAAAGGTACGATCACCAAGCATTTTTTTATTATAGACAATCCCAACCGTCCCCCAAAAATAAGGAACAGAATATTCATTATCCGGATCGAAGGGTAGGTTTAAAAACCGTTCATCAATATTTTTCAAATTCGGCAGCTTTGATTGATCAAGTTTAAGCAACAACCCTTCTTCTTTCATTTTTTGAATTGCGTATTCGGACGGCATCGCTACATCGTATGACGTTCCCCCTTGGCGAATCTTCACCATCATCGCTTCATTCGAATCAAAGGTTTCGTAAATCACTTTAATTCCTGTTTCCTTTTCAAATTGTTTAATTAAATCCGGGTCGATATACTCACCCCAATTGTACACCGTTATTGTGTTTCCGCCTGCATAACCTTCAGAAGCATTTAGACGTTGAACCCAAAACATGAGGGCAAAGGAAACAATGAAAATAACAGCAAATGTTTGAACTAATTTTTTCATTTTCTTGCCCCCAATCCGATGATTCGACCATTCCGTTTTGAAATGAAATAATAGCCGATGACAAGTAATATCGTAAACAAGAACAAGATCGTTGACAATGCATTAATGGTCAATGAAACACCTTGTCGTGCCATCGAGTAGATTTCAACGGACAATGTGGAAAAGCCATTACCAGTTACGAAAAAGGTAACCGCAAAATCATCCAATGAATAAGTTAGTGCCATGAAAAATCCTGCAAAAATACCCGGTGTAATATACGGTAAAATCACCTTTGTTAACACATTAAAATTACTCGCTCCAAGATCCTTGGCTGCATCAATCAAGGTTGAACTCATTTCTTGTAACTTCGGTAAAACCATAATCACGACGATCGGAACAGAAAAAGCAATATGAGATAAAAGAACAGATGAAAATCCCAACTTAATTCCGACTATAGTAAACATGATTAAAAAAGACGCACCGATGATAACATCGGGACTAACAATTAAAATATTATTTAACGATAATAAAACATTTTTCGTCTGTCTTTTTTTCAAATGCCAAATCCCGACTGCACCAATTGTACCCAAAATCGTAGAAATAGCAGATGATAATAGCGCAATAATAATTGTATTTAGAACAATAATTAACAGGCGGGTATTTTGAAATAAATCTTTATACCATTCCAACGAAAAGCTTTCAAATTCATACATTTTCCCGCCGCTGTTGAATGAATAATACATTAGATAAAAGATTGGGGCGTATAAAATCAAAAAAACAATTGTTAAATAAATGGTGGATAGACTCTTTTTCTTCATCACCCGACACCCCCACGCTTTTTATTCCCGGTTAGCAACATAATAATCACCATACTAATAATTAAGAACACTGCAATGGTCGAACCCATGCCCCAGTCCTGTGTAACGAGAAAATGTTGTTCCACAGCTGTACCTAATGTAATCACCCGGTTTCCGGCAATAAGTCTTGTTAACATGAACAAACTAAGGGCTGGAATAAATACGACCTGACATCCGGACTTCACACCATCAAACGTTAACGGGAAAATCACCCGACGAAAAGTTGTCCAACCGGAAGCCCCTAAATCCCTCGAGGCATCGATGAACGACGGATTTAATTTATCCAATGCATTAAAAATCGGTAAAATCATAAACGGAATAAAAATATAAACAGAAACAAAGATAAAGCTGAAATCCGTAAATAAAATTTGCTTTTTGCCAATACCAAACACTTCCAAAAGGGCATTAGCAAAACCGTATGTTCCAAAAATCCCGATGAACGAATAAGCCTTTAACAATAGATTAATCCAGGAAGGCAAAATAATTAACAACAACCATAATTGTTTATATTTTGTCCTAGTTAGTAAAAAGGCGGTTGGATAGGCCACAAGCAAAGATACAGCGGTAATTAACAAGGCATACCAAAATGAACTTAATGTCATTTTTAAATAAACCGGTGTAAAAAATTTTTGGTAATTTGCCAGTGTAAAATTCCCGTGAATATCCAAAAATGAATAATAAACAATGAGCAGAATCGGCATAATCACAAATATTGCAATCCATATCACATAAGGAATGAGGTAAAAGTTTCGGCTTCTAGTCTGCATCTTTATCACCATAGGAATCATAGCTTTCTAGTCTTGCATCAAATTCCTCTTCCGTTTCCCCAAATCTCATGACATGAATCGCTTCCGGTTCAAAATAAAGGCCGATTTCCGCTCCAATTTCTGCTTTTTTTGTCGAATGGATGATCCATTCATTGCCGTTTTCATCATAACTGCATAGCTCATAATGAACACCACGGAATAATACTGTGTCCACTTTTACATTTAGTTTCCCCCGGTCCGGAGTGGTAATCTCTAAATCTTCCGGGCGAATAACAACTTCTACCGGCTCGTTGGGGCTAAAACCTTGGTCAACACATTCAAATTGTTTACCGTCAAATTCCACCAAAAAGTCGCGTATCATTTTTCCTTTGATGATATTCGATTCCCCGATAAAATTGGCAACAAACCGGTTAATCGGTTCATCATAAATATCCCTCGGTGTTCCTTTTTGTTGGATTTTCCCTTCATTAATAACAAAAATTTCGTCACTCATCGCCAGAGCTTCTTCCTGATCATGGGTTACAAAAACAAAAGTAATGCCTAACCGTTGTTGTAGTTCCCGTAATTCATATTGCATCTCTGTCCGAAGTTTCAAATCCAGTGCAGAAAGGGGCTCGTCCAAAAGCAGGACTTCCGGTTCATTCACAATTGCACGGGCAATCGCTACCCGCTGCCTTTGACCACCGGACATTTCTTTAATTTCCCGGTTTTCAAATCCTACCAAGTTTACAAAACGAAGAGCTTCTCGGACCTTTTTATCGATTTCGTCATTTTTCATTTTTCTAATACGAAGGCCGAAAGCGACATTTTCATAAACATTCAAATGCGGGAAAAGGGCATAATCCTGAAATACGGTATTCACCTGCCGTTTATTGGCGGGAACATGGTTAATCAATTTATCTTTAAAATAAATTTTCCCGCTCGTTGCCTCAATTAATCCGGAAATAAGCCGAAGAATCGTTGTTTTACCGCATCCGGATGGACCAAGAAGGGTATAAAACTTTCCTTTTTCCATTTCAAAACTTACATTATCCAATATTGGTGGGTCATCATCATATTGTTTTGTTACATTTTCAAAGCGGATAATCGGTTGCTCAGTCATTGGTGCTCCCCCTTTATGTTTTTTACGTTAGGCTATTTTATAAATGAAACTTCAACCAAGTGAATGCCGGGGCCACTGAAAAACAATTCGAATAAGTTCACTCACTCAATATATAGTAGGATAGACCACAAAGTTACATCTAAATATGGTGTTAAGCATGTGATTTTAGCACTTCTTCAGTGGTCTCGCGAATGCCACCAAACTTGATTTTTATAAGTAAGAATCGGTGGCAACTAGTAAAATTTTTGAAACCCCATCATGATGATTGAAAATTTGGTGTTCATTGGAAGCATAGAAATAAACAGATTCCCCTTCCTTCGCTGTATAAGTCGTTCTCCCCAGCTGCACGGCTATTTCTCCTTTAAGAACGTAAATAAACGTTTCCGCAAGCGATGGTTCAAACTCTTTAAATTTCCCATTTGGTTCGAGGGTTAAAATAATCGGTTCCATATCATTTTCATTCGACTCCGGTACAAGCCACTGAATTTTGTAGCCATTTTCTTCGTCGATATACTCGGTTTGGTCTTCTTCCCCGTAGACCACTTTTTGACCATTATCCTTATCATCAAAAAATTCTTTAGGTGAACAACCGAGCACTTCTAAGATGTCGAAAAACGTCTCGATTGACGGTGAACTTAAGTCTCGCTCGATCTGGGAAATGTACCCTTTACTTAAATCGGTCCGTTCACCTAGTTCTTCCTGTGTCAATCCCTTTTTCAAACGTAAATTTTTGATTTTCTTACCAATTCCCCGATTCATCACATTACCTCATTTAAATTAGTGTTTACCAAAACTAAACCTTTTGTAAAGAAAGTTTTCTATTTATAAACATAAAGTTTACTAATTCAGTTTTCTATTATACATGATTTTTCATAGCTTGCAATACATTTCTTCAATAAAAATAGATTCTTTGTAAAAAAATTTTTGGTCAAATGAACATGAGGTTTTGGCTGAAGGAATTATCATGGATTTTCATGGCTTGCTATCTTTTTCTTTTACAAAATCTACTTGTTTTTAAAAACATCTGGTCATATGTGCATGACGTTTTTACTGAAGGACGAATAAGAGCGAATGTTTCTGTTGAACGTTGATTGCGCTTGAGGACAGATTTATTTGAGACGGATGGGTGGCGAGAATGAATCTCGTCGCCAATATAGAAGCTCTCTCAACCAAAAACGGTGACGAGATTGGGTTTCGCCGCCAAAATTAAGCTTTTTTCTACCCAAAACGACGACGAGAAAGGGTCTCGTCGCCAAAATTGAGCATTCCCAGACCAAAAACGGTGACGAGAACGAGTCTCGTCGTCAAAATAGAAGCTTTCTCAACCAAAAACGGTGACGAGATTGGGTTTCGTCGCCAAAATTAAGCATTTTTCTACCCAAAACGGCGACGAGAAAGGATCTCGTCGCCAAAAACAAGCATTTCTCACCCAAAAGTGGTGACGAGAACGGGCCTCGTCGCCAAAAACAAGCATTTCTCAACCAAAAGTGGTGACGAGATTGGGTTTCGTCGCCAAAATTAAGCTTTTTTCTACCCAAAACGACGACGAGAAAGGGTCTCGTCGCCAAAATTGAGCATTCCCAGACCAAAAACGGTAACGAGATCGAGTCTCGTCGTCAAAAAAGTGAGTTTTTTACCCCAAAACGGTGACGAGAACGAGTCTCGTCGTCAAAATTAGGGATTTTTTTACCCAAAACGGCGACGAGAATGAATCTCGTCGCCAAAATTAAGCATTTTTCTACCTAAAACGGTGACGAGAATGAATCTCGTCGTCAAAATTGAAGCTTGCTCACCCCAAAATGGTGACGAGAACGGGCTTCGTCGCCAAAATTGAGCATTCCCAGACCAAAAACGGTGACGAGATTGGGTTTCGTCGCCAAAATTGAGCATTTCTCACCCAAAAGTAGCGACGAAAAACGGGCATCGCCGATTTATTAGTTTTCTAAGTTACGGAACTCAAGTTATCAAGTTATATATTAAACTCTTGAATTACACCTTTTAGATTACTTACTTCTTTTTCTAATTCCAGTGTATGGCTGTGGATGTTTTTAATCGATTGATTTGATTCCTGTACACTTGCTGAAGTCTCTTCAATCCCGGCAGCGGACTCTTGTGTAACTGAAACAATAGACTCCAGTAAATTGCTAATCGGGTGGGCATCATCAATAACATCGTATAATGAATTTGACATCGCCTCGATTTGATCAACAACCTTATTTATTGTTTCGAACATTAATTGGAATACTTCTCCGGTTTTCTTCATTTGTTCTGTACCATCGTCCACTAATTGATAGCCTTCTTCTAATGATCCAAGTACATTTTTCGACTCATCTTGAATATCTTTTAAAATGACATTAATATTACTGATGGAAGCATTGACTTGTTCGGCCAGTTTTCTGACTTCATCGGCAACAACGGCAAACCCCCGACCGTGTTCGCCTGCCCGTGCCGCTTCAATCGATGCATTTAAAGCCAAGAGATTCGTTTGATCAGCGATTTCTTTAATAACAACGATCAACTGGTTTATATTTTTAATTTTCTCATTCAAACCCTTTACCATTTGCAATGATTGATTAAACTTTTTATTGATTTCGCCCATTTTTTGTGACGTTACTTCTAAATTTTGACTTCCTTCATTCGTAATATTAACCATATTTTCAGAAATGTTTTTTACATCCTGTGATTTATACACCACATTCGCAATCGTTTCCATAAACTCTTGCATTTTTTCAAAAAGGTCATTTGCAGATGATGCTTGACTTTCGGACCCCGCTGATAATTGTTCCATCGTAGTGGCAATTTGTTCGCTTCCGGCTTTGATATCTTCAGCACCCGTTTTCAGCAATTTACTTTTATCTGCCACCAGATTTGACACGTAGTTAATTTGGGTAATCATAGTATTCAAATTATCTTTCAAAGTGTTTACAGCTTGTCCTAATTGACCAATTTCATCATTTGAAGTAATTTTGATATCAGCTATTTGCAAATTCCCGTTTGCAATTTCATCTGCCACCGTTGCAACCTTTTTAAGACTGCTTTCAATACCCCTGCTGATCAAGTGTAGAAGAACAACACCGATTAACGCCGCTATGATAACTGAAATAATTAACATATTAGACAGACCGGCTAATTGGGCTTGAATTTCCGGATTATCGATCCCTGAACGAATATGAAATAGATTTATACCAACAATTGTTGAAGCGATCAAGAATATGATGATCGTACCTGCCAAAGCAATCCGGTACTTGGTACGAAACTTTAAATTACGATAAAACTTTATCACTGTTCATTCCTCCAATATTCTTCTTTTTTAAACCAAGCAAATAAAATATGATATACGTGATCGGAAAAATTATGTAGTAGCAGTCGTCTTGTCGACTTTCATACGTTGCAATATTCATAGATACGGATTTGGTTCTTAATTTCCATTTTAAGCGCTTTTCGCTTTTCCAACAATAGCTTTTCAGTAATTTCGTACTAGGTCAAATGACTCATTGCCATTAGGCGACTCATCACTACCACGCTAAAAACTGCCACAGTGTGAGCAATGTGGATGTGACGAAATTTTGTACTTTCTTAAAAAAATAGACTATCGCTTTGTTCTTTGGCGATAGTCCTTCCTGTTTATATTTCGTTTTTATCGGGAAGCTCACACCCGTCCGCAGTACAGTTGGCAGCTTTCTCACTGCCAAGCGGCTGAAGTTTTGTACTCAAATGTTCTTCTTCCCAAGCTTTTTGTAATCCATTTGTGAAAACTTCTGTCGGCTGAGCACCGGAAATGGCATATTTTCGATTAATGACAAAAAATGGAACGCCGCGGACGCCCAACATTTGTGCCTCCATTTCGTCTGTACGTACTTCATTGGAAAATTGATCACTTTCCAAAACTTCTTTCACCTCATTTTTATTTAATCCGACTTCTTCTGCCAGCTGGATTAATGTATTCATATCATCAATTCGCCCTGACTCGATGAAATGAGATTTGAGTAATCTTTCCGTCATCTCCATAAGCTTGCCTTTTTTTTCGGCAAATTTGGCCAAACGATGAGCCTTAAACGTGTTGGTTGGCGACATGGAAGAAAAATCGTAATTTAGCCCAACCGAAGCTGCCTGGTCAATAATATTTTGATTTGCATTTTTGGCTTCTTCTACTGAGATTCCGTATTTTTTTGCTATTGCTTGATCAATGGTGATCGAATCGTTCGTTTCAACATTCGGGTCGAGTTCAAAGCTTTTAAACACGATTTCCACTTGATTGCGGTAGGGGAATTGATCCAACGCCATTTCTAACCGCCTTTTTCCTATATAACAGAACGGACAGACAAAATCCGACCAAACTTCTATTTTCATTTCGGCACCTCATTTTCCTTTTCTTGTTGATTCTTTTTCCAACAGTGAATTTATTTTACCATACCTGTTCTTGTGCAAAAAATAATCTGCACCGGGGGCACGTGCATAATACATACGAAACTTGGTAAAAGGGCCAAGACTGAATAAATAAGCACGTACATGAAAATTGACCACACGGCAAAAGGTACCAGACTAAATAACATGACAAAACCGGCATTGTTAATAGGACAAGTACCTCTAAATTGTCCATTTTGCAGAAAAACTTTCCCGTATATCTCTATTTTGTGCAAAATTTCCGCAAAAAACCCACTCAGCTTTTTGGTACTAATCATGTGATTTTAAAAGTGAGCTACTTGATTTGACCAGTCACAATCTATTCGTATGATTTTAAAAGTGAACTACTTGGTTTGACCGACCACTATCTATTCCTTTGATTTTAAAAGTAAGCTACTTAATTTAACCAGCAACATTCTATTCCTCTGATTTTAAAAACGAGCTACTTGATTTTACCGGCCACAATCTATTCCTCAGCTTTTAAAAGGGGCTTATTTGGTTTGACCGGCAACCAAATGGTAAATTTCGTTCCCTTTCCTTTTTCACTTTTTACATCAATTTTTCCGTCATGCAGTAAAACTAACTGCTTTACAATAGATAAGCCGAGGCCAAATTCACCAAAAGGATTGCTTTTTCTTGATATATCCGCTTTGTAAAAACGATGCCAAATATTTTCCACGTCTTTCGGGTCAATGCCGATACCGGTATCTTCAATTTCAATGACGGTACTATCGGCAGCCTCTCTCCCGCGAAGGGTAATTAAGCCGTTTTCGGTAAATTGAATACTATTTTTGGTAATATTTAGCAAAATTTGCACAAGTCTATCATAGTCGGCATAAACCATTGTATCGTTTTCCACATCCACTACGATTTCGTCATTTCGCTCTTCCGCTTGAATCGCTAACTGATCTTTAATAATCTCAAAAACATCAATGAGTTCAATCTCTTCCTTATTTAATTTCACTTGGTTGGAACGAATTTTTTCATAATCCAAGTTTTCATTGACTAACCGGATCAATCGTTTCGTTTCTTGGCTGACAAGTGCCAGTCCTTTTTCCTTTTCACTTTCAGGGATCATATTGTTTCGTAACCCTTCAATGATACCGCTAATCGTCGTTAACGGTGTTCTCATTTCATGGGATACGTCTGCCATGAACTGCCGCCTGCGATTTTCCAAACTTTCAATCTCATCCATCGACTTTTTCAATTTCCCCACCATCTTATTAAAATCACTGGCCAATTCCCCGATTTCATCAAAATCAGAATCGCGTACCGTTACATTGTAATCGCCGCGTGCAACCGCAGATGTCGCTTTTTGCAGCTGTTTAATCCGTCGTACATGAATTTTGGAAAGAAACCAACTGATGATAAAAGAGATACCTAAAGCAATGCATACCGTTATGATCAAGTAGCTGTTAAACTCTTGAATCATCTCCCGGGTTCCGCTGACGGGAGCTGTTAACAAAATTCCGCCTAATAAATAGTCGCCCTTTTTATAAGGGAGTATCACAAGGGATACCGCCTGTTCAAAACGGTTAAAATCAACATTGACCACTACCCTTTTCCCCTGCGAAATTTGTTCCCATTCTTTTTCAGTAAATTGAATTTGCAAATTTCTATTATCAATCGGATAAACAATTTGCCCGTTTGAATCAAACATCGTTAAATATATGTTTCTCTTTTTCAAAACGTCTTGATAATCATTTAATGTGAATGTATCTGTTAAAAAGTTATTATTTAAGTCTTTTAAAATTTGTTCCCCGTAGGAAATCAATTCTTCTTCTTTATTTTTATAAACGAGCGATTCAACATATTGAGATACGAGCAAGCTTAAAATGAGGAAGGCAACAGTAATAATACCGAGATGGCTGAGCATTTGTTGATACATATATTTTACTTTCATTTGTCCACCAGCTCATCAAATTTGTAACCAACCCCCCATACTGTATGAAAAAAGGGTTGATTTTCTTTTCCCAGTTTTTTTCTTAATCGCTTAATATGAACATCTACTGTTCGCTCATCGCCGTAAAATTGATAACCCCAAACTTGGTCTAATATTTGTTCCCTTGAAAAGACTTGGCGCGGATGTTGAAGGAAGAATATTAATAAATCAAATTCTTTTGGTGTCAAATTCATGATCTGCTCATCATCTAACCAGACTTCCCTTGTTTCTTTATTAACCTTAAAATGCTTCGTTTGCACTACATCTTTTGGAACTTCCCCCTGAGTCGTATATTGGGCTCTTCTCATTACCGCTTTAATACGAGCCATTAATGCCAGTGGACTAAACGGTTTTGTCACATAATCATCCGCCCCCATCTCAAGCCCAAGTACTTGATCCGACTCGGAATCCTTTGCAGTCAAAATAATTATCGGTACATTATTTTGTTCCTCACGAATTTTTCGGCAAATCGTCACCCCGTCCATTCCCGGCAGCATCCAGTCAATAATCAGCAAATCCCAATCTTCCGCCATGGCTCGCTCATAACCTTCTTTCCCGTCATGGACAAATGTTCCATTAATTCCTTCATTAATAAAAAACATGTCAATCATTGAGCAAACATTTTCATTATCTTCTATTACGAGAACTTTCATTTTAATCAGCTCCACTTTTCACCTTTACTCTTACTATCAAAATTAAAACGAGTGAGCAGAAATATCAACTTTTTTTATTCTAGTTTCAAAAGATATTTTTCCGGCCAAAGAGATGACTGAATGGAAGAAATCACAAGTTCAGATTTACAAGTGGCACCCAAATGACGATTTCAATAGGCTCAAAACAAGGTGAATTCATACAAATAACGCTTTAGTAACTGTCTTTTTTATTTTTAATGATTGCTTAATAGTTTGTTCATAGTTTTTTCATATTTAACCCTTACAATAAAAAACATCAAGGCTCTCCTTCCTTTTTAATATAGATTTTGGGCTGCCGGAATGGACTTGTTTGTTCATTTCAGCAGCCCCTTCTTTTTTTATCATTTTGTCATTGAATCTACGAGGATCCTACACAAGCGGTATCACTATATTAAAAAACAGCGGAAATTCATTACCGCTGTTTTTTTATTTTACCAATAATAGTAAAAGGACCGCTAAGATAATTCGATAAATGGCAAACGGTACAAGTTTAATGCGATTGATTAGTTTTAAGAAGAAACGAATTGAAATCAATGCAAAAATAAATGCACTAATGAAGCCGGCAATGAAAAACGGCAAAGCGTCGATGGAAAAATATTGCCAATTTTTCACTAGCGAAATGAGACTTGCCCCGGCCATAATCGGTACAGCCATAATAAATGTAAAATCCGCTGCAGCTCGGTGACTGAGACCCATTAAAACCCCGCCTGAAATTGTTGCCCCTGAACGGGAAAAGCCCGGCCATAACGATAAACATTGAAACAAACCAATCAATAATGCTTGCTTGTATGTGATTTGATCGACCGTCTCCGCTGCTGGTCGCTTGGCTCTGAATTTATCGGCAAAAATCATTAAAATCGCTCCGGCAATCAATGCATATACAACGTACTGATAGCCAAACAAAACTTCATCAATGATATCTTCAAAAAGGACGCCCAAAATCCCGGCCGGTAAAATTCCTACTATTATATGGGTAAGTCGCAGGTGACCGGTTGATTTTTGCCCAATCTTAAAGGATCTCTTCTTCAGTCCCAATAAGTCCAAAAAACGATCCTTCATGACAACAACGACGGCCAGTATCGAACCTAATTGAATTACAACTTTAAATGTATTGGCTACATATTGTCCACCTAAAAACTCTTTTGATTGTAGCCAAAGATCATCAACAATAATCATGTGTCCGGTTGAAGATACCGGTGCAAATTCTGTTAATCCTTCAACCATTCCTAAAATAATCGTCTTTAAAAACATAAGAAAATCCATGAAATATTCTCCTTCATCACATAATATGTAACTTATTTTCTTTATTTTTGGGTTTTTGAACGGCGGATAAAGTAAATGATAACAGCAATTATCGCTATTGCAATCAGCATATAAACGATGTTCGAATAAATATCCATGTATTCAACAATTTTTTCCCAAGATTCCCCAAGTTTTGCCCCAAGTGTGACAAGGATGGAGTTCCAAATAATCGTTCCTGCTGTTGTAAAAAATAAAAATAACGGAAAGTTCATATGTGCCATCCCGGCAGGAATTGAAATCAAACTACGTATTAACGGAACCATCCGACAGAAAAAAACAGTCCAATAGCCATATTTTTGAAACCAATGGTCCGCCTTTTCAACATCTTCTTTTTTCACACGTAAGAGATAACCCCATTTGTCGACAATTCGTTCAATTTTTTCAACATCTAACCAACGACCGAGCGCATACAAAATAACGGCACCGAAGACCGATCCAATTGTCGCAGCAAAAATAACACCAAGCACAGTCAGATTGGTTGTTGTCGTCATAAAACCGCCAAAAGTAAGAATGACCTCCGATGGTATAGGAGGAAATACATTTTCCAAACATATTAATAAAAATACACCAAAATAACCGAATTGTTCCATAAAACCGGTAATCCAATTTTCCATTTTTATTCCACCTTTATAAACATGTCCATATTTTATTTTATTGTCCAACTACATAAGTATGATATTTAGCTTAGATAATCTTTCAAAATCGCGCTTAGTACGTATTTAATCCATAGAACCCAACAGCATGATTATATGATCTTTGGCACGATACATACACTTTTTTAATCTTACCATCAAATTCCTTGTCCGAAAAGATATTTAAAAGAAAAATAAGAAAAACAAAAGAAGTTAATTTCATAACCCCGATGAGAAGACGTTTGAAGGTTTTCATCTGAATTCGGTGTTCGAATTTTTCTTTTTTTACTATTGAATTTGGTAGGGGAACTGTTGAATTTTGGCTTTTACTGTTGAATTGGACGGGGGGATTGTTGATTAAGGTACCCTACTGTTAAATCGGGCGGGATTCTGCTGAATCAAGCTACTTTACTATTGAATCCAACAGGGATACTGCTGAATCAAGCTACCTTACTATTAAATCCAACAGGGATACTGCTGAATTAAGGTTTAAGATTTTCTATACTATAAAAAGGACAGGAAAGTTTTCCTGCCCTCTTTTTTGCGACTGTGCGACTTTCGCTTTCGTCGCAGAACTTACCCTACCATCGATGTGCCTTGGCATTACTCCGCAAAATAATATTATTTTGTGACATTTCTGTATGACCGTTCACTTGCGATTTCATCCGTTTCGGCCTAGTCCAATTATGGTGAAACAATTGTCTTGTGCGGTCAACATCATGGAAATAAGCCATTTTATCACCTCTTGGCAGGATTTGATATTCAAAAGAATATCATGATTATTTTGCTATTTCTTCACAAAATATATGAATTTTTTTATTAAATTCATGTAAAATTTCCGTAGAACCAGTTCATACAAGTTTTTATCCGCAATATTTTTTAGCCTTTCCAGAAAGTTTTAAAAACAACTACAACAACTTGTCAATGGTGGTTTTTCCCAATTTATACTTTTTATGTGGTTTATAGTAAATACAATTTTATCCTTAACTAATTTGTAACAATTTAGGGCTTCCATTTAAAAAGTTATAGTTTACAATATAGATGTAGTGTTAACTATATTGTAATAATGTATTTTGTAATTTATCACAAAGGTAAGCCTTTCCAAATCTAGTTTTTGTCTACTTTGTGAAATAATTAACACTTTTGTCTAAAATGTGAACAAATTTAGTCAAGAGTGTGAACAAGTCTATAACTTTATTGCAATTATATGAATTTCAACTTCTAAGAAAGGGAGAGTCGTATGAAAAAAAGGAAAAGCCTGCTTTTATCAGTATTCTCAGTCATGCTTGTGTTTCTGCTTAGCGGCTGTGAAATGGCTGAACTGGTAGTATTCAACCCAAAAGGACCGCAAGCTGAAAAAATTCTTGATTTAATTAACTGGTCTCTTGTTTGGATTGGACTTATCATGGTTGTCGTTATTGCCTTGTTTGTTTATATTGTCTGGAAATATCGGGCACGTCCGGATAATGCGGATTATGAACCACCGCAAGAAAAAGGTAATCATCTTGTGGAAATTATTTGGACAGCTATTCCATTCATCATTGTGGTCATCCTGATGGTTCCAACCGTTACCACTTTATTTGATCTGGAAGAAGTTCCAGCAGGTTATGAAGACCAAGAACCATTAGTTATCCATGCAACTTCAGCTGACTGGAAATGGATATTCAGTTATCCGGAACAAAATATTGAAACCATTAACTATGTAAATATTCCGGTTAACCGTCCTGTACTATTTAAATTGACATCGGCAGGAACCATGCAGTCATTCTGGATCCCTGCATTAAGTGGTCAAAAATACACGATGGCAAAAATGGAAACAGAACTTTATATAGTAGCAGATCATGAAGGGTCTTACTTTGGCAGAAACTCAAACTTCAATGGTAAAGGATTCAAAGAAATGGAATTTGAGGTACTTGCCCAATCTCCACAGGATTTTGATAAATGGGTAAAAGAAGTTCAGGAAAAAGCACCTAAATTAACAGAAGAAATGTATGCAGAAAAACTCAAACCTTCACATTTAGGTAGAGAGACGTTTTCAAATACACATCTTGAATGGGTTGATCATGCGGATCATCATGCTAAAGAATATTTAAATCCTGAATTATACCGTGTTCATGGTTATCCGGGCAAAACTTTTACTGATGAAAATAATGATATAGACAACGATACAGAAAACAGTGACCATCATCATGGAGGTGACCATAGTGGACATTAAATGGGATAAAATTTTAATCACTGGCGATCCACTCATTTTAGGTTCACAAATAGCAATTGTACTGACAATGGTCGGTATTGTTGTTGGCCTAACTTATTTTAAAAAATGGAAATATCTTTGGTCAGAATGGTTAACATCAGTTGACCATAAACGAATTGGAATTATGTACATCATCATGGGTGTGCTTATGTTCTTCCGTGGTGGTGTCGACGGCTTAATGATGAAAGCCCAAACAGCCGTACCGGAAAATACATTTTTAGATGCTCAACATTACAATGAAGTCTTTACAACTCACGGCGTAATCATGATTTTATTCATGGCGATGCCGATGTTAATCGGAATTATAAATATTGCCATGCCGCTTCAAATCGGGGCTAGGGACGTGGCATTCCCGCAATTGAACTTATTAAGTTTTTGGTTGACTTTTGCCGGTGCAATGCTATTTAACCTCTCGTTTGTCGTTGGTGGCTCCCCGGATGCTGGGTGGACATCATACTTCCCGCTTGCCGGTAAAGAGTTTACACCCGGAATCGGTAATAACTTTTACATGGTTGCCCTGCAAATTGCCGGTATCGGTACTTTGATGAGCGGAATTAACTTTATCGTCACAATTATGAAGATGCGGGCACCGGGTATGAAATTAATGAGAATGCCAATGTTTTCTTGGACGACATTAATTACATCATTAATTATTGTCATTGCCTTCCCGATCTTTACAGTTGCATTATTATTGGGAACAATGGACCGGATTTTCGGTACACACTTCTTTACCGTTGCAGATGGCGGTCTGGATATGCTTTGGGCTAACCTGTTCTGGTTATGGGGTCACCCGGAAGTGTATATTGTTATTCTACCGGCATTCGGTATTTACTCGGAAGTTGTTGCAACATTTTCAAAGAAACGTTTATATGGTTATACATCAATGGTTATGGCAATCGTTGTTATTTCCGCCTTAAGTATGCTTGTATGGGTTCACCATTTCTATACTATGGGCGTTGGACCTGCAGTTAACTCTGTGTTCTCCATTACAACGATGGCAATTGCGGTTCCAACCGGTATTAAAATGTTTAACTGGCTCTTTACTATGCGCAAAGGCCGGATAGAATTTACAGCACCAATGATGTGGACATTAGCGTTCATCCCTACGTTCTTAATCGGTGGGGTAACAGGGGTTATGCTCGGAATGGCAGCTGCAGACTTCCAATATCATAATACATTGTTCTTGGTTGCTCACTTCCATTACACATTAATTCCTGGTGTTGTTTACGCAGTATTTGCAGCACTTTATTACTGGTGGCCAAAAGTGTTTGGATTCAAATTGAATGAGCGAATCGGTAAATGGCATTTCTGGTTATTTAACATTGGATTTAACTTAACATTCTTCCCAATGTTCTTCCTTGGTTTACAGGGAGCGGCAAGACGGATGTACACTTACTCGGAAGAATCCGGATTATGGCCGTTATATGCATTATCTGCAGTAGGTGCAATTTTCCTTGCTGCCGGTTTTGCAGCACTTTGCTATAACATTTACTGGAGTATTCGTTACGAAAAACGGACAACAGAAAATGATCCGTGGGGTACAGCAAGAACGCTGGAATGGGCTACTGCAACACCTGTTCCGCATTACAATTTTGCTGTTGTTCCGGAAGTTACCGATGTTGATGCTTATTGGGAAATGAAAAAGAATAAAGATAACTTTGCATTAGATCCAAATAAAATTAAACCAATTCATATGCCAAGTAATTCCGGATTACCTGTATATATGGGGGCAGCCTTCTTAATTGCAGGATTCTTCCTTGTCTTTGAATGGATTCCTTTAGCAGCAATTTCCGCTTTCCTCATCTTTGCAGGAATGATTAAACGCTCCTTTGAATACGATGATGGTTACTATGTTCCGGTTGAAGAAATCATCGAGAAAGAGCGTACATGGAGAGGTGATTCGAAATGGAAAGCAAAATGATTAATCACTCTGTACCGACAGAATACCAATCAGAACAAGGAAAATTAAATATATTAGGTTTCTGGATTTTCATCGCGGCAGAAATCATTTTATTTGCAACATTGTTTGCCGTCTATGGGGTTCTTCATACAAGAACCTCTGACGGGCCGACTGGAGAGGAAATTTTTGTTATAAAAGATGTTGTCATTCAAACAATGCTTTTGTTAACAAGTAGTTTTACCGCCGGATTAGTCATTCATGAAATGCGACGTGGAAATGTTCGCGGGTTAATTACTTGGTTAATCATTACTTTAGCATTGGGTGGCGGCTTCCTGTATATGGAAATTAATGAGTTTATCCATTATGTTCATGCAGGCGCCGGGATTCAAACAAGTGCATTTACATCCAGTTTGTTAACTTTACTGGGAACACACGGAGCCCACGTCACTTTAGGTATCTTTTGGGCGATAATGGTTATCATCCAGCTGCTGCAAAGAGGAATTACACCAATAACAGCAAGTAAAGTTCATATTTGGGGTATTTATTGGCACTTCCTTGATGTTGTTTGGATTTTCATCTTTACATTTGTTTATGTAGGGGGGTTAATTTAGATGAACAGCAAGTCACATAATAGTTTCCCCTATACGCATGTTGTCGGGTTTTTATTATCCATTGCTTTAACCATTGCGACGTTATTCGTTGCCTTTAAGACAGGTCTTTCAGCAGGTATTGTGATGATTATTATTGCCGGGTTGGCTGTTGCTCAAGCAGGACTGCAACTATTTATGTTCATGCATATGACAGAAGGCGAAGATCGCGATACAAAAGTGGTCCATACGGTATATGCGGTGTTCATGGCTGTTGTCATTGTCGTTGGTTCCATCTGGGTTATGACTGCCGGGCATCCAATTCATTAAACTTATCATGATACAGTGTAAAAAACGGGTTTCCCAAAAGGGACCCGTTTTTTTAGTCCATGTTTTAAGAGCGCTTCGTCAATATAGAAATGTCTTCAAGTTGATTATGACCCGTTTTTTAGTGCATGTGCTAAGAGGCGGTTGCAGTCTGTGAGAAGAGGAAAACTTAAGATTTTTCCCGGTCTTTTTGAACATCCACTTTCCATACATTTTGATTGAGTTTCATTGATACAGGGTGTAAAATGAAGTAACTGTTATTTAACAGTTCTGAAGATTTTCAAGGGGGAACGGGAAATGAAATTCATAAAGTTTATTTTGCAAATGTTATTGATTACCTTTTTTTACATCATTGGTGAGGTTTTACAAAATATCTTTCGGTTATCGATCCCGGGGAGTATTATCGGATTAATTTTATTGTTTTTCTGCTTGTCCGGTAAAATACTTCCGGAAACCTGGGTGAATCAAGGGGCGAATTTTCTGCTATCGCTTATGCCTTTGTATCTCGTACCGGCCACAGTTGGGGTGATGAATTATTTTCACATTTTTCACGGCAAAGGAATACTCCTTATCATAGGTATAATCGTAAGTACCTGCATTGTCTTTGTCGCTTCTGCTTTTGTTTGTGAAAAATTGGGGAAAACTACATTCAAAGAGAAGGAGAAACATTTGGCATGAACACTATAAGTATTGGAGTCGGCATGTTCTTATTAACCGTTGGCGTATTTTTTGCAGCGAAAAAATTTGCCGTTAAATATAAAAACCCGATTTTGAATCCAACATTAACAACGACCATCATCATTATTATTATATTGGTAAGCTTGAATATTCCTTATGAAACATATATGGATGGGGGCAAATGGCTTCATGAATTATTAGGACCGACAGTCGTGGCGTTAGCCTTTCCTTTATATAAATACAAAGAACTTTTATTGAAATATTTCCAACCGGTCTTGGTTAGTATTATTCTGGCCGTTACATTGAATTTGATAACGGTTTACATAATCTTAAATCTTCTTGGTTATACGAAAGAAATGATTTTTACGGCGCTTCCCAAGTCGATTACAACCGCTGTCGCTGTTCAAATAGCCAGTCAGATTGGCGGGATTCCGTCATTAACCGCTGTTTTTGTTATGATCGCAGGGTTTACCGGGGCAATCATCGGGCCGTACTTACTTAAAATTTTCAAGTTTGACCATACAATCGCACGCGGAATGGCTTTTGGTAACGCCTCCCACGCAATTGGCACAGCCAAGGCATTTGAAGATAATCTCGAAACAGGTTCAATCAGTTCAGCAGGCATGATTTTATCGGCAATTTTAAGTTCTTTTCTTATCCCTTTTCTTGTTTGGATCCTTTTTTAAAAAATCGAGTTAAAAAAAACGGCTTATCCGGGCCACGGTTCTCCATCCGCAATCATCCTATATTTTTTTAAAAAACCAAGGTTAAAAAATGGCTTATCCCCTTCCTGCCAGGGATAAGCCGCTTTCTTATACCGTTGCTTCTTTTTTCCTGTCGTATTCCTCACCAATTGCAGCTAGTCTTTCTCGTATTTGTTCTTCTGTCAACCCATGTTCTTTTACATACAAGTTTCTCGGATGAACCCGGCACTCATGGGAACAACCCCGTAAATATTTATGTTCATTTTCCTTAGAGCAGAGAATTTGTTTGTTACAGTCCGGATTGGCACAATTAACATAACGCTCGCACGGCTTTCCGTCAAAATAATCACGACCAACGACGACATGTTCAACTTGATTGATCGGGACACTAATCCGCTCATCAAAGACATAGCATTTGCCATCCCACAGCTTTCCCTTTACCTCAGGGTCCTTTCCGTACGTAACAATTCCACCGTGAAGCTGATATACTTCTTCAAATCCTTCTTTTTTCAGCCAACCGGAAAATTTTTCACAACGGATTCCCCCGGTACAATAAGTCAAAATCTTCTTCCCTTGAAATTTTTCTTTATTTTTCCGAATCCAGTCAGGTAATTCACGGAAGGCTTTAATGTCCGGACGAACTGCCCCACGGAAATGACCTAAATCATATTCATAATCATTTCTGGCATCGATAACAATTGTATCGTGATCTTGCAACATTTGATAAAATTCTTTCGGTTTAAGATAGTTTCCCGTCAATTCAGTCGGATCAATATCTTCATCTAAACGGAGACTGACAATTTCCTTCCGATGGCGGACATGCATCTTTTTAAACGCATGGCCTTCAGCTTCATCAACTTTAAAAACCATATCACTAAAGCGGGGATCTTTTCTTAATGTATCCATATAAAGATTCGTTTGTTCCACCGTACCCGATACCGTCCCGTTGATTCCTTCATGAGCGATATGAATTCTCCCTTTAAGTCCTAATTCCTTGCAAAACTTCAAATGCTCTTGTGTAAAAGTTTCCGGGTCTTCAATCGGAACATATTTATAATAAAGCAATACTCGATAGTCCATTTTGTATTACGCTCCTTACCTAATAATAAATCACTGTTAATCATTTTAACACAGTTTATATGTTGTTTATAACTATATGAACTTAAAATCTAAGGAAGATTTTCCCTGTTCCATCATCTTTGTTGTGATTGAATACGGGAGCGTGCACAAAACTTGGCACCATTTGTTTTTAGCAAAAATAATGGTGCATAGTGATTAATTGGGTAATCCTTCATATTACAACTTTACGGGGCCTGTAACAGGTAGTTTAAATAAAAAAACCACTATACAATGATGGGTCACCTGTTTGTACAGTGGAAATCAAATTTTACATTTAATTATAGGTCCGAACTAATTTTAACTTTCTTCTTTCCTTCATCTTTGCCTTTTCATCTTTCCAAACAATATAGAAGAGAAAGAAATTAATACCACCGGCTAACAATAGCCAAGAAACAAGCAAGACTTCACCCTTTATAATCGATCCGAGTACACAAACGGTACAAAGTAAGCCGACAATGAAATAAAATCCTATCAATACTTTACCCATTTCGCCCCCCTGTTCATCATTTTTACAAATTTTTTAACCATAGTTCAAATTTTATTCAATTAATGTTCACAAAATGTTCATATATTATTTTATTCTACAATACCAGAATTTGAAATGGTTTTCAACCAGTTGAAGAAAAAATTTTTTGACAATTATCGACTACGGAATTTTTGAAAGGCAAAGTTTTTCCTAATTTCTCCTTTCTATAAGGGAATTTCCTTATTTTTAAAAAAATAAAAGGGAACATTATATCCAGGAGGTGAACATGATGAAAAAACTAATCATTACGTTTCTAACATTATTTTTGATTTTTCCTTCTATCGCTTACGGTCAGACTACATACACAGTTCAACCCGGCGACAGCATGTGGAGAATTTCTGTTCGGTTTCAAGTGGGGCTGAGTGAACTAATCAGAGCAAACCCGCAAATTAAAAATCCGGCTCTCATTTACCCAAACCAGAAGCTAACGATCCCCCAAATTTCGGAAAAAAATGTTGAGGCCCAAGTCGTTCAATTGGTCAATCAAGAGCGGGCAAAAGCCGGTTTAAAGCCACTTATCCATAACTGGGAACTATCGCGAGTAGCCAGATATAAAAGTATGGATATGAGAGATCGCGGGTATTTCTCTCATAATTCACCAACATATGGGAGTCCGTTTACAATGATCAATAACTTTGGAATACGTTTCCGCGCTGCCGGTGAGAACATCGCTCAAGGACAAGCAACCCCTCAAGTGGTCGTTACTGCTTGGATGAACAGCCCCGGACACCGCGCCAATATTTTAAGTACAAACTTTACAGAGATCGGTGTCGGTTATGCTGCGGGAGGTTCCGGAAGACATTACTGGACGCAAATGTTTATTAGGAGATAGTGATTTAGAAGTGGTTGTACAACTATTTTCAAGTTGTACAACTTTAATTTTATGGGATGTTCAAACTGAAGATTTATATGTATAAATCCGGTTTGTATCAAAGAAAAAGGGCTCCATTTTTGGAAGCCCTCTTTCATATGATTTGTTGATCTAATATTTCAATTTCGCTACTTTTTGCCTTACTTTTTCAATATTAGCCATCTTATTATCCCAACACGCTTGGCTCAAGTCAACCGGATATAGCGTTGGATTTAAAATTCGTTTATATTCATCCCACAGCAGATCAAGATTTTTCTTTACATAATTTTGGATTTCCTTAATCGTCGGCAATTCATAAACGAGCTTACCATCCACGAAAATATTTTTATGCAAATCAACTGCTTCAAAATTAGTCACATATTTACTAATAAACGTATGTACCGGATGAAACATTTTTAACGGCTCTTCCTCTTGCGGATTTTCCCAGTCTAAAGTAATGTAATCTCCTTCTGACTTGCCATTTTGTTTATTAATAATCCGATAAACTTTTTTCAAACCGGGTGTTGTTACCTTCTCCGGATTCCCGCTTATTTTGATCGTATCGATTAATTTACCGTCTTCTTCAATCGCAACGAGTTTATACACAGCTCCTAACGCCGGTTGATCAAATGCTGTGATCAATTTCGTACCGACACCCCAACTATCAATTTGTGCACCTTGGGCTTTTAAATTAATAATTGTATGTTCATCCAAATCATTAGAAGCGAATATTTTTGCTTCCGGAAAACCGGCTTCATCAAGCATTTTTCTTGCTTTCTTAGATAAATAAGCCAAGTCGCCACTATCAATCCGAATTCCGACAAAACGAATTTGATCCCCTAATTCTTTGGCCACCCGTATTGCATTCGGTACCCCGGATTTTAACGTATCATACGTATCAACAAGAAAAATACAATTTTTATGAGTGCTGGCATATTTATGAAAAGCGGTGTACTCATCATGATAAACTTGAACCATGGAATGTGCCAGTGTACCCGAAACCGGAATACCAAATAATTTTCCTGCCCGCACATTACTTGTTGAATCACAGCCACCGATGACTGCAGCCCTTGCTCCCCAAATTGCGGCATCCATTTCTTGCGCCCGTCTTGTCCCGAATTCAGCAACCGGTTCATCCCCAACCACTTGCTTAATTCGAGAAGCCTTGGTGGCAATTAATGTTTGATAGTTCACGATGTTTAACAGGGCGGTTTCAATTAATTGTGCTTCTGCCAAAGGTGCCTCGACACGGATAAGCGGTTCATTGCCAAAAACGATTTCACCCTCAACAACCGAACGCAAGGTTCCCGTAAATCGAACTGTTTTAAGATACGTTAAAAAGTCTTCCGGATATCCTATTTCCCGTAAATAGGCTAAATCACTCTCGGTAAATTTGAAGTTACGTAAATAGTCGATTACTTTTTCGAGTCCGGCAAAAACAGCATACCCGTGTCCAAACGGCATTTTACGAAAAAAAACTTCAAAAACCGCTCTTTTATTATGGATACCGTCTTCCCAATAAGACTGCACCATATTGATTTCGTACAAGTCGGTATGTAATGCTAAGGAATCATCGGTGTATTTTCTATTCACCTTGTTTACCCCCAATTTACTATTTGTTCACAGTTTCTCAAAAGTCTTTACTTTTCATTCGTAATTATATTATACCATCATTATCCATTATCTCTACAATTGAAATATGAATAAAAAAATTTGAGTGTTTGGGCGTTAAGGCAAAGCAGAGCCGTAGTTCACCAAGAAGTTTTTTTGGTTGCTATGTAAAAAAAGACATGCTTATTCAACAGCCAAGCCTATGCTTTCGAAGCTTTCCTTGTGCACTTTTTCACTTACCGCAACAAGCTCTTAATGTATAAGAAAAGGATGCCTAATGGGTTGGACATCCTTTTGGTAAAACAATATTAAGGTTTCAAAAGAACTTTTATACAGCCATCGGTTTTTGTATCAAATACCTCATAACCATGTTCGGCTTGATCGATCGGAATAACATGGGTGACAATATCAGCCGGGTTAAACTCCCCTTTTGCAATGAGATTATATAAGTAAGGCAAATAATGGATGACCGGTGCTTGACCGGTACGGATACTTACATTACGTTGAAAAATATCGCCGAGTGGGAAGGCATTATATCTGGAACCGTAAACACCCGTTAACTGAATCGTTCCGCCTTTTCGCACACATTGAGCAGCTGTAACAATAGCACCCATGGCCCCACCATGAAGCTTCAAACCGGTTGCTAAAAATTCGAGCGGCTTCATTTTCCCGTCCATTCCGACAGCATCGATGACCACATCCGCTCCGCCTTTTGTGATTTCTTTTAAATATTCTCCGACGTGTTCATGCTCTTCAAAATTGACTATTTCAACATTATTCGTTCGTTTCGCATGTGCCAGACGGTAATCAATATAGTCAACGGCGATCACCCGTTTGGCCCCTTTCATCCAGGCAAATTTTTGCACCATTAATCCGATCGGACCGCAGCCTAAAACAATAACCGTATCTCCTTCTTTCACACCGGCATTATCGACACTCCAATAAGCGGTAGGGACAACATCAGCGAGAAGTACCAATTTTTCGTCTTCCACTTCCGAACCCTCTGGTATTTTGAATGGAGTAAAATTCGCATAGGGAACTCGCAAGTACTCAGCTTGACCACCCGGATAACCGCCGGCTGTACCAGAGTAACCAAAATATCCACCCATTTCTCCATTCTCATTTGCATTGTCACATTGACTTTCCAGTTCATGTTTACAGAACCAACATTCCCCGCAAGCGACAGTAAAAGGAATGATAACGCGGTCTCCTTTTTTGACTTTCGTAACATCCGGACCGACTTCTTCAACAATCCCCATCGGTTCATGCCCGATAATATAATCCTCAGGTGTATTCGGAATCATTCCGTGGATTAAATGAAGATCCGAACCACAGATTGCCGTTGTCGTAATTTTAACGATAATATCATCTCGTTTTTTTATCGAGGGAGCTTCCACTTCTTTTACCTTAATATCTTTAATACCTTGATATGTGACAGCTTTCATTGCCTGTTCCTCCTTCAATTATACGGCGTCGCAAAATTACCCAAGCGGTCTGTATCTTTTGGAAATAGGTCAAGTTCCGCAATTTTTACAGCCAACTCTGACGCACGTAAATCTATTTCAAACTGTTTAGACAGATCGTAAGGGTAAAACCATTCTTTTTCCATCATTAGTTGGTATAGTTCACTATGTAACTGAATTCCTTCTTTTAACTGTTCTTTCAACTTTTTTCTTAGCTCCGGATTTGCAGTTTCCGTAATCGCAATCGCATAATTTCGCACACCGGTTTTTACTGTTGTTAAAAATTCCATCGCGATCGCGGAATCCATTTGATCAGGCATTCCAACCGCATTGATCGGGTCTAAATAATCTTGTAACATGTTTTTTCACCTCTATTGTAATTTTGCATGGAGATAGGAATCTTGAAGTTCTTTTATATGTTTCATTGTCATTTGGACATCTTTTTCCATTAATGCCCGTAAATCTTGATCAAAGACAACACCTTGCATGAGTTTTGACTTCAGTAAACAGACGGTCTTGAAGTTGAGAATTTCATGCGTATCCATCGTTTCATGAAAAGCTAACTGTTGTTCAGTCATTGTCTTCACCTCTAAACACATTTTTTTCTAGTATGGAAAATTGAACATCTTTTCATCAGTTGAAACATTTACCAAACTCGTCAAAAATTCCTATGTATGAGAATCGTTTTTTTGCAACATAGTATGAAAAAGTTTGTTTACGAGGTGGGAATATGAATAAATCTTTAGCCCTTCATGAAACATTGGAACTTCATGAACTGTTAACCTTCAAATCGCTATGCTTATCAAAATCAACTTTGATGTCCGGACTGGTTCAGGACGAGGAATTAAAAACAATTTTACTGAATGATGTTAAGGCCGGGGAAGAAGGTGTAAAACGTTTAGAAAACTTGATTAGATGGGATGGGCAGTAAAGATATTGAATCTTTCAGCCTATTCAAACACGTTAAATGGAGTTAAGGTGGTGAGAAAATGCTTGAGTTTCTTAAAAACATGATGGGGATGAAGGGGATGACCGATCAAGTCATTGCCACGGATTTTCTAATTTCTACAAAATCAGGGGTAATCAATACCGCTTTAGCACTCACAGAATCAGCGACACCGGAATTACGGGCGGAATTGGAAAATCAATTATTTCAAGCAATTGATACTCATGAGCAAATCAGTGACTATATGATTGCAAAAGGTTATTATCATCCTCGGTCATTAAAAGACCAATTACAAATCGATGTCCAAACAGCCAATACAGCAACAAGCTTGGCGAAATCAAAACAAAATTCGTGAAAACAGCTATTTGGGATTACCCTGCATAACTGCAAGACTTTAGAAGGACCCTGTAGACTTAGTTTCTACAGAGGTCTACTAGCTGTTGCTAAATTCCAATAGTCGTTTCCGCCAATTCAACAATAAAACCCAAATTTTCATTAAGAGGTGTACGGAATTCTGCAGTTCGTACCCGGAATTCTACAGTACACCCCTGATATTCAATAGGAAAGGAACTGAATAGCCTTTTTACATTTTTGTTTTATTATCGAGTAAAAAGCACGCGATTGGTTTCCCTTAATTCCTTTATATTGGCAGCTCCTATTCCAAACATCGCCATTTGTAATTCCAGTTCTCGTGTCGCCATGACTTCCATTACGGCTTCCGGTGATTCTGTCGCTTGTTTTAAAATCGATCTGGCAATGCCGACATGATTAGCCCCGAGCGCAATCGCCTTTGCTGCATCGACACCGGTCCGAATGCCACCGCTTGCAATGATCGTTTGTTCCGGTAATTGTTCCCTGACGGACATAATACATTCAACCGTAGGAATTCCCCAATCACTGAATGCCTCTGCAGCTTCCTTCTTTATTTTTTCTTTGGAACGGAATTTTTCTACTTGACTCCAAGAAGTTCCCCCCGCTCCGGCTACATCAATAAAAGACACACCGACTTCGGTTAACCGTTTTGCTACATCGCCGGCAATCCCCCAGCCTACTTCTTTCACACCGACCGGTATATTCAAACCGGAACATAATTTTTCAATTTTTCCAAGAAGGTCTTTAAAATTCGTGTTTCCCTCTTGCTGTATAACCTCTTGAATACTATTCAAATGCAGGACAAGAACATCGGCATTAGTAATCTCAATAATTTGCTTACATTCATCGACACCGAAACCATAATTGAATTGAACCGCACCTAAATTTGCAACAATTGGAATATCGGGGGCATATTTTCGTAATTGAAAAGAAGCACGATGGTCTTTACTTTCAATTAGTGCCCGAGTAGAACCAAGCGCCAGCACCCATCCCCGCTCTTTAGCAGCAATCGCCAAATTCCGGTTAATGGTCTCTGCCATCTGAGCCCCGCCTGTCATGGAACTAATTAAAAACGGTGTTTTAACCGGCTTCCCGAAAAAACTTGTAGCCAGCGAAATTTCTGCAAAATCAATTTCCGGCAAGGCGTTATGAATAAAACGAACGGACTCAAATCCGGTGGTAATTGATGTTCCGGTTACTTTTTCATTTAAAACAATTTTTATATGTTCAGATTTTCGCTGATTGATCTCATGAGACACACCAATCACCCTCTTTTCAATATATTTATTTCAAAACTACTCAAATGGGCGGGCTCCTGTATACATCCGATTTGTCCAACTAACAATCAGATTTCAAAACTATTCAGATAGGCCGGCTCCTGCATACGTCCAGTTTGTCCCGCTAACAATCAGATTTCTGCTGGATCGGCTCCCTGTTCAGAAATTTGTAGTGACAAAGGGAAAATGCCTGACTTCTTCCATTCATCGGTAAGCGCTTCAAGCAATCCATCGTTTTTTACCAGCGCAATACCGCAGTCGCCACCTCCGGCTCCTGACGACTTGCCACCTCCGTATTTATTGGCAATATCGATTAATTTTTTCAGCTCCTTTGTTTCAATCGCAAAAGAAACATGTTCACCGAGTTTTTGTAAGGCCATTCGATTTTTCTTGATCCCATCAATGACACCTTCCACACTCTTTTGCAAAAAACTTTCCAAGATACGGGTAACAGCATCCGTACTTTCCTTTAAAAAGCGTTTATAAACAGGAGGGTTGTCATTTCGTATACGTTGAACCGTCTTTACCATCGATGCCGTTGATGCCGCCTTTTTCGTCCAACCGACAGCAAGATGCATCTCAATAGGCGGCGTTAGCCTTTCTATATGAAGACCCGGCCAGTCCATTTTCAACAAATCGCTTAAACTTGTCCCTTTTTTTAATTCTTGGTTCAACCATTCCGGACGAAACATTCGATAATGCAGCCATCCTCCATAGGTTGACGCGGCAATATCGGCACAAGAGCCATTCCCTTGTGTTTGATAATGAGCAATGGCGGATAATTTATAAATCCATTCCTTTGTCGGTCTAATATTTTCCAGCTTATAAAAATTTAACAAAGCCGTAATTACCGTAACAACAATCGCAGCACTCGAACCTAAACCGAATTTCTTTCCGGAATCATCGTCAAGTTCACTTGTTACTGTCAATCGAAACGGCCGAGGGAGGGTCCCGTTTTCCTTCAACAATTGATAAAAAATAGATAAAGCATTTTTTACAAAAACTAATTTTTCATCTTCTTGATTGAAAAGGACTTGGCCATCTTGCAAATTAAATTGAATATCCGGAAAACCGATTTGCGGAAGAGAAATGGTATGAATCGAGTCTTCCTCAATAGTTCCTTTCATATATCGATTAACAGCGATTACGATTGCAAACTGATTCGGCTCAAGCACGGCATATTCTCCGGCAATAAATAATTTGCCGGGAACTTTCACATGAATAACCGATTTTTCCATATATCATCTTCCTATCTTAACAAACATCCGCTTCTCCAGTAGGTAAAATAGTAACCCCCGGACCGGGATGACAGGTGAAAATCTTTTTAACAGAAGGGATTTGCTTTAATTGATCATAAACTTTTTGCTCATCTTCCGGCAAACAAAGTACTTTCACATTCGGGCCGGCATCCATGGTAAAATATGCCTCTATTCCTTGTGAACGCATGTTTTGAACTGCTTCCATCACTTCCATGGTCGCACTTTGCCAATAATAAAACGGCGGATTTGCTCCTAATGTTGTTGCATGCATTTTTAGCGCGTTTCTTTCAGCGATTTCACCAAGCAGAGTAAAATCACGGAGCTCAAGTGCATGTTTCAATTCTGATAAATCATGCTCGACCGTATCTAACCAGCCTTGGTAAAAAGGGGAAGTCTCTACTGTCCGCTTCATGCCGGCACGACTTAGTACTTTTTTTCTATTCGTGGCTACCATAACAGACAAAACGGCTATTGGAAAATCATCTTCGTGCAAAATCGGAACGGCAAAAGAATCAGAGCCGTCTTCCTTCACCCCTTTTTGCCATTCAACAAAGCCGCCATAAATGGAACGGCAGGCTGAACCGGACCCAAGGCGGGCAAATTGGGATAATTCCTGTGGGTGTAAGTTCAGACCAATGGCTTTTGTAGCGGCAGCGGCCAAAGCAGCATAACCCGATGCGGATGAAGCAAAGCCGGCTGCTGTCGGGACATGATTTTCAGAACGGACCACAGCAAATAGATGTTTTTTCGCGAATTTTCTAATTGCACTCAAATAGTTCGAAACTCTCTCTGTATCCGTATGATCAGCCTTTTCACCATTTAAAAAAAATACATCTTCTGTCAACTTTTCATCAAACTCCACAGTTGTAACGGTATAAAATGTATCAAGTGTAACCGACAAGCTGCTATTCATGGGTAAAATCAACGACTCGTCCCGTTTTCCCCAATATTTAATTAATGCGATATTCGTATGGGCCTTAGCGGTTGCTTTCAATGTTTTCACCCCATTCTTCACAGGACAGTTGTTCGCTGTCTTGTTCCACTTTAAAAAACCATGTCTCCGTCGCCCCGGCTTCACGTAACCTTTTACATAGCATCGATGCGTGGTCCCCGTTTTCGGCTAACGCGATGATGCAACCTCCCCGACCGGCACCCGTCAACTTTGCACCAAGGGCACCTTCATTTTTTGCAACGTTTACCAAATGGTCAATAGGTTCATCACTAACGCCTAAGTTTTTAAGTTCAATCTGTGCTAAATTTAACAATTCACCTAATCGCGACAGGTCCCCTGCCATCAGTACATCTTTCGTTTCTCTCGTATATAAACCTAATAAATGAATCGAATGCTCGATATGCTTCGGGTCTTGTTTTCGTTTTGCTAAAATACTCGCCACTGCAAGTTTTGTATTCCTAATTTCGCCCGTATCGGCAACAACAAGATAAAAAGGTTTTTGGATGAAGAGCGGTTTTGGCATAAAGCCTTTTTGAAACAAAATCGGAACATCGCTAAACACCGTTTCCATATCAATACCACTCGGATTTCCATGAGCATATTTTTCAGCAATATTACCAAGTGTCTTTAATTTTGTTTTTGTCAGTGGAGTTGCAAAATAATTGGAAAGCCCGCGTACGATCGCCATGGCTGTTGCAGCGCTGGAACCAAGACCTCGTGCGATCGGAATATTAGATATTAGTGTTATCTTTAAATTTGCTTGTTTTTGTCCTAATTCCAATAAAGTTTCATTGATACATAGGGCTAGCCCCTTCATACGTTCAGGAATTCGTTCAAGTGGACCTGTATATTTTTCACTTTCAAATAAAATCTTACCATAAGAATGCTCAACGATACAGGTTGCCGATAACGTAGGAAAAGGAAGAGCAATCGCCGGCTCACCGTAAACAACCGCATGTTCTCCGATTAAAATGACTTTACTGTGAGCTGTTCCGACTGCACGTTTCTCTGAATGATGCAATACAATTCCCTACTTTCAAAAGGATTCTCCGCTACCCGGCTAAAACGGATACTAGCCATGGTGCAGAATATAACACCATAAATTGTACACCAAAATTAACGCCATAGCGACTTAAAGTGCCGGAAACAATCCCGATTAATAAAACACCGGCAATATTTAGCCAGCCTGCATCCATAAATGCAAGCAAGAAAACAAGGGCAACAAATAATCCCAAAATGGCTTCATGGGGAATCCATTTAAAGACAAAGGCACAAATTTCATTGGCGTATTTAATAATAATGACATATGTGAAAAATAAAGAAATACCTACACCTATGAAAATCGCCCAAAGAAAATCAGTGAACGATAAAATATGATGCAAATTATGATCCAATGTGAATACAGGCGGTGCATTGAACAACGGATTGGCAGGGCCGAGTGCCACGGAAGAGAGCGGAAAACCTAAGGCAATCAACGGGATTAGTGACCCGGCAATATAGGTAGCATTTGCCAGAGCCTCCATACAACTAATGGCAAGGGAGGATCTTTTCACGGGTTCTTTTTCTTGTTTTGAAAATAATTCGCCAACAAGCGTCGTCACTCCAACCGCACTGAACATAAATGTAATGGTACCGACGAGCGATGCAATTGAGCTCATCCCGACTTCCTTTTTTGTTAAAATTTTAAATGGGTTCGGGAATCCTTTCTCTTTTGCTGATTTTTTTAAAATAATTTCTTTATGATGATGGCGGATGAGTTGTTTTCTTCTTTCTTTACTTAATAAGTCAAGCAATGTAACAATGACAGGACCAATGGTAATACCGAGAAAAAAAGAGATAAACACATTTTTATTTTCCGGTACAATTCCAAGGTCCCAATATAAGTGTCTTAGTCCTTGTATCAGTAAAGCAAAGGGGATGATGATGATCAAAGACAACCAGCGATTCGTTGAAAGTAATGCCAATAAAACCGCCCCGGCAAACAAAATCGGATTGGCATACTCATTGATCCGTTCAGCAAAAGGAACTAATACACTTGCCAATAATAAACTGACCGGAACAGAAACGAGGGTGCCGATTACGGAACCGGACATCATTTTCTTTATACTCGTTTCTGATTGTCCATATTTTTTTAAAACAAGGGCATGCTCAACCATTGGTGTCGCCATCACGCCACCGGGTATCCCGGCAACGGCTACCGGCACCGAATCGGTTAATTTATGAGCAATAACCGCAGCCATATAAAAGGTAAGGACGACAATCGGTTCAACACCGGCCAAGACAATGGCTAACGTTATCGGCGCAATCACTGCCGTTTCATCTGTACCGGGGACGATGCCAATAATTGTATAAATTGCCGTACCGAGAATGGCGGCAATAAGCATTTGTATAAGTAAATTTACATCCATCTATTTACCTTCCTCTGTTTCGATTAAATTCCGTTTTGGTTTTATGATAACACTGCAAATAATAAACCCGATTAATGCACCCGACAATCCAAAGAATAACGGTTTAGGCGGATCATTCGGAGCCAGTAAATAAGCCCCGAGGGTCATGATACTGCAGATAATGAAAGAAATCACCAGGTCTTTAATGCTTACAAAATCCTCCCACACTTCCACATATTCGGAATGGTCCTGTGTTTTTTGGTAAGTTGGATCGGCTTTTGATTTTGCCATGTGCATCTCCTTTCCGGAAAAACATACTGCTTCTTTTGGTAGTTTCAGTATTTTCCACTATTTGTATACAGCTCGTTTAAAGCCACTTCCATTATAGTGATATTGATAATCATTTTCAATTATTTATTACAGAAAGAGCCGGGTATTTTGGGCTAAACTATTTGGGGGAAATAAAAAGCACAAAAATGTTCTTGAGACACGCTCTATTAGACAATTTTACATATAAAATGCACCAATTTGTCCATGAGACTCGTTCTATTGGACATTTTTTCGAATAAAATGCAGCAAACTGTCCATGACAACCTCTCTATTAGACATTTTTCGATTAAAAGGGCACCAATTTGTCCATGAGACACGCTCTATTAGACAATTTTTCGAATAAAATGCAGCAAACTGTCCATGACAACCTCTCTATTAGACATTTTTCGATTAAAAGGGCACGAATTTGTCCATGAGACACGCTCTATTAGACAATTTTACATATAAAATGCACCAATTTGTCCATGAGACTCGTTCTATTGGACATTTTTTCGAATAAAATGCAGCAAACTGTCCATGACAACCTCTCTATTAGACATTTTCCGATTAAAAGGGCACCAATTTGTCCATGAGACACGCTCTATTAGACAATTTTACATATAAAATGCACGAATTTGTCCATGAGACTCGTTCTATTGGACATTTTTTCGAATAAAATGCAGCAAACTGTCCATGACAACCTCTCTATTAGACATTTTCCGATTAAAAGGGCACCAATTTGTCCATGAGACACGCTCTATTAGACAATTTTACATATAAAATGCACGAATTTGTCCATGAGACTCGTTCCATTGGACATTTTTTCGAATAAAATGCTTCAATCTGTCCATTACAACCGACCTATTAGACAGTTTTACAAATAGAATGTACCAAACTGTCCATTACATCCGCCCTACTAGACATTTTTACAAAAAAAACACCAAACTGTCCATAAAGCTAATTCCCGCCATAACCTTCTCATGTATAAAGCCTATAAAAAAAATCCCCCACTTTTTAAAGCAGGAGATTCCGCTATGCTTTCTTTTATAATTGTTGTGCATACAACCCTAGTTTCTTCAATTTTTCCGTAACTAGTTCTTTTTCATGGGTGGTGAGACCGCCCATAATTTTGCTCATCGCCTCTTTATGCTTTGGAAAAATATCCTCCATTAATTTTTTACCCTCGTCTGTAATCGAAGCATAAATAACCCGGCGATCAGTCGGACATGCTTTTCTTGTTAAATAACTTTTATTCTCCAATTTATCAATAACATAGGTAATGCTACTGGAGGCCAGCAAAATTTTTTGTCCAACTTTTTGAATCGGTTGATCACCTTTATGAAAAAGCAATTCCAAAACGGCAAATTCAGTCAAATTCAGTCCATATTCCTTGACATTCTTGACAATTTGCTTTTCAATTGCTTCAAATGCTCTTGATAATACGATAAAGAGTTTTAAAGAAACATCTTGGTCTCTTTCCACATTTTTGTTACTCATCGTATCAGATCCTTTAATAATAATATCTCGAAATCGAAATAATTATACTAACAGTTAGGCAAGTTTGTCAAGGTAAAAGCAATGAAACCGGCACATCTATATTTTGTTACGCAAATTATTTGCTATACTATTAAGGAAGAGATTTTTCATTCCAGCAACACATAGGTTGAAAGGAGTATTCGATGAAATCATTAATTATCGCAGAAAAGCCGAGTGTCGCACGGGAAATTGCCCGTGTTCTCGATTTGCGTGAAAAACATAAATCTTATATCGTGGGAAAACAATATATCATTACTTGGGCCCTTGGTCATCTTGTGGAACTAAAAATGCCCGAGAACTATGACCCGAAATATAAAACTTGGCGCCTGGAGGATTTGCCTATCATCCCGGATAAAATGGGTTTGAAGGTCATCAGGCAGACAAGTCATCAGTTTAAAGCAATTGAGGGACTCGCAAAACGCCAAGATATAAAGGACCTTATTATTGCTACTGATGCCGGTCGGGAGGGTGAACTGGTTGCCCGTTGGATTATTGAAAAAATTCATTGGAGAAAGCCGATCAAACGACTTTGGATATCTTCTGTCACAGACCGGGCCATTCGTGACGGTTTTAACCAGTTAAAACCGGGAGAACAGTTTGAGAATCTGTATCAGTCCGCTGTATGCCGGGCTGAAGCAGATTGGCTCATTGGTTTGAACGTATCACGGGCATTGACAACAAAATACAAGGATCCGCTCTCAGCCGGCCGGGTGCAAACACCTACTCTGTCACTCATTATCGACCGGGAAAAACAAATTCAAAAATTTGTCCCGAAAAAATATTGGGTCATCAAAGCAAAATGCGGTTCTCTTGTAGTCGAATGGGAAAAGAACGGGGAAAAACGGATATTCGATAAAGAACAGGCGGAAAAAATGATTACCAAACTAAATGGTCAAAAAGCCGTTGTCACCGAGATCAACACAAAAGAAAAAGCAGAACAACAGCCGCTTCCTTATGACCTGAACGAATTACAACGGGATGCGAATAAACGATACGGTTTTTCCGCCAAAAAGACGTTAAGCGTATTACAAAAATTATATGAGGAACATAAATATGTCACCTACCCAAGAACCGACTCCCGCTATTTAACGACAGATATGGAAGCAACGATGTATGAGCGGTTAACCGGCATTTCTTCCGCCTATAAAGAGGAAGTCAAACCACTTTTGGCAAACAGAGGGAAAGTGATTGCCAAACGCGTATTTAATAACGAAAAAGTGTCAGATCACCATGCAATTATTCCCACTGAAGAAAAAGTCCATATAAATGATCTGTCGTCGGATGAGCGGAAGATTTACGATTTAATTGTTCGGCGCTTTTTAACAATTTTTTATCCGCCGTTTAAATATGAAACGGTCCAAGCGCAGTTCAAGGTAAATGGCGAAACCTTTACAGCAAAAGCAAGGAATATTAAAGATTGGGGTTTTAAAAAAATTCAAGGTCATGATGAGGAAGAACCGGCACACAATAATCTTCAAACATTAAAAATAGGACAAAACGATTCCATCCGGGGCATTCAAATGGAAGAAAGATTGACAGAGCCCCCGCTCCGTTATTCGGAAGCCGATTTACTCGGGCAAATGGAAAAATACGGACTCGGAACACCGGCGACACGAGCTGAAATCATTGAACGCTTGGTTGAAACGGAGGTCGTCGAACGGCAAAATGGTCGGTTTTATTCAACCCAAAAAGGCCGTCAGCTAATGGACCTTGTTAATAAGGACTTGAAATCACCGGAATTGACAGCGAAATGGGAAAAGGAACTGGAACTGATTGCGCGAGGTAAAGCCAATCCGAAACAGTTTTTGAAAAATATTCGCAAGCAAACAGAGGCGCTCGTCTCGGAAATTAAACAAAGTGACAAACAATACCGTACGCCAAACTTAACCGGTTCGAAATGTCCGGAATGTGGGTCATTTTTGAAAGAGCGGAATACAAAAGACGGGAAGTTCCTTGTCTGTTCCAGTTTGGATTGCTCATACCGGCGCCGCAAAGAGCCAAAGTTGTCCAACCGAAGATGCCCGCAATGTCATAAAAAAATGGAAATTCATGAAGGAAAGGCTGGTCTGTATTTCCAATGCCGGAATTGCAATATCGTTGAAAAAGCCGAGGAAAAGAAAATGGCCGTAAACAAACGGGAAGAAAGGAAACTTTTGCAAAAATATACAAAGAAAGATGAATCCTTTGGCACAAGTCTCGGCGATTTGTTGAAAGCAAAATTAGAGGGGAAAGAATAACCGGATCTTACAAAGAAGGCTTAGGATCATCACCTAAGCCTTTTCTCTTTTTATCTATTTCGTTAACTCTGCAAATTGGGCTTGCGTTACATTCGCTAATTGGTGCGGGTCCATTACTATTTGCATGCCGATTTTTCCGGCACTTACGACGATTTCCGGTAAATGTTCAGCACTGGCATCGATAAAAGTTGGGTAGTTTTTCTTCATTCCAATCGGTGAACAGCCACCGCGAATATAGCCGGTCCATTTTTGCAAGTCCTTTACATGCAACATTTCCAGTTTCTTTTCTCCTGCTGCTTTTGCTGCCTTTTTCAAATCCAATTCTTTTTCAACCGGAATGACGAACACATACAGATTTTGTTCATGATGGGTGACTAATGTTTTAAAAACGGATTCCGGTGGCCGCCCGACTTTTTCTGCAACAGCCATGCCATCAATTTTTCCATCATTTGCATCATATGACAATGTTGAATAGGGGATTTTATCTTTATCCAATATTCTCATTGCATTTGTTTTCATGCTCATTTTCACATTACTCCCTTTTAATATGTAACTCTGAAATTAAAATTTCCAAAATAACGTTTCAAACCGACTCCCGCTCCGTTCAATGACGCCACTTTATTCAGAAGTTACGTCAAGTCACCAATCCGGTTGTTTTCAGCCGACGCTCCAACAATACTAGCCGCCAACTGTTTATAAACAAGCGTCAAACCACCAATCCGAATGTTTCAACCCGGCTCTTCCTCTCGCTTCATCCAATAGCACCCCGGATATCATACTCCGCCAAATCAATCTCAAACTCCCGACCGGTCACTAAACATGCGAGCTGACTGCCGAGAAAAGGGGCCATTGTTAATCCAGAAGCACCTAAACCATTTGCCAAATAAAGCCCTTCATAGCTTGGTACTTCACCAATAACCGGGAGAAAATTTGGTGTAAACGGACGGAAGCCGACTCTGACATCGATAACTTCTCCGTCTTGAAGACCCGGTGCAACTTCAAATGCCTTTGAAAAAATTTCATGTAGACCACCGGCTGTTACACGAAGGTCGAATCCGGTATGATTTTCATGGGTAGCTCCGACGACTACCTCACCGCCATCAAACGCCAAGATACTTTGGTCACCGGGCGGCATAACAACCGGCCAAGAGTCAGTAAGTTGATTTCTCAATTTCAAATGAACAATTTGACCTTTTTGATAAGTAATTAACAAGCGGACTCCCAACGGTGCAAGAAGTTCATCTGCCCATGCCCCGGCTGTGATTACCACACAATCACCCGCAATCAATTCCTTACCAACCTTAACACCTTGAACAGTTCCATTCCCACTTACTAACGCTGCCGAACCATTTACTATGTTTGCCCCATATTTTTCAGCACTGCGTAACAATGCATCCCGTAATGCTCGACCATTCACACGGGCAGCTCCACTGATATGTACCGAAGCATATCCCTTTTTCAGCAATGGAAACATATTTTGTGTCTCCTCTTCTGTTAACATTGTAATTTCCCCTATTTCCGGTGCATCTTCTTTCCGTATTCTTGCCCGTTCTTCCATTTGTTTCAACTTTTCGATATCCGTATGAATGCTAATTGCCCCAACCTGTTTATAGCCGGTCTCTTGTTCCTCATCATCTTGTAATTGCTTAATAAGCCGGGGATAATAAGCCGCACCTTTTTTTGCCAACCGATACCACGCTTTATTCCTTCTTTGTGATAACCAAGGACAAATCATTCCCGCGGCGGCATCTGTTGCCTGACCCGCGTCTTTTCGATCAACAACTACGACATCGGCGCCCAATTTTGCTAAATGATAGGCAGTTGCCGCACCTAAAATTCCTGCACCAATTACGATATACCTTGACACTACACATCCTCCATTTCTCAAAAAATGACCCTCTTTAATACTTTTTCTGTAAAAACTTTATTAAAAAACATGGGAATAGCGACAAGTCCGCTAAAATTACTCCATCTATTTTAGCCCATATAAAAAATATCAAGAAAAACCCGAACTGGATTGTAAGATTTTTCCTAGCCAGAATTAAATTAAAAAAGTATAATTATAATTAAATTCATTTTTATTATTTCTCGACATCGTAATTGTTGTTTGATTCAGAAAACATTATTATTCATTGGTTAACACCCAATTATATAATACATATTTTATGTTTTACAGATATAACCCGGAAACTTTTTTGGATGCTAATCATATTATTTTTTCCTATTATACTACTTTACCCGTGCGAATCGCGACTTGTAGATCGTCAAATGAAAGGAATCTTTCGAGTATGCCCTTATTCACGCATCGAATATTCTTAATATTTCCAGCAGCAGTTAAATTAGCTTTATTGTTAGAAATGTATGATTAAACAGAAACAGTATCAAATCTATCACAGAGGTGTCAATATGAAACATTTTTTCAATTTTAAAACAATTAACAAGAAAATTATTGTCGGTTTTACGGTTGTTATCCTAATCAGCTCACTGTTAGTTGTCTATAATCTATTTTCCTTTTACGCAACGAACAAAAAAACTGAAGATATTGTGGATCAACAACTTCAATTCGTCATTGCGAATGATCAATTGGCATACAATGTTTCCGAAAGATTAGCTCTCGTTAGAGGATATATTCTATATGGTGATAATGATTACCGTAAAAAGTTTAATCAATATACCGGTGAAAGTAAAAACATACAGGAACAAATTTTGAAAATCGACAAGTCCAAAGAGGTAAAAGATCTTTTTGCTAAACAAGAAAATTGGGAAAGAGTTATTGTTCAAGATGTATATACAGAACTATCAAAGGGAAATGAGGAACAGGCTTTAAAAACATTATCTGAAAAAGTGGAACCATTATCCGATGAATTAGTTACCGCTTATTCAACACAATCCGAAAAACGACAAAAAGAAATAAATGATATGGGCGATCAAATTATACATAGCGGGCAGACAAGTATGATGATTAGTGTAATTATTTCTATCATTGTAATCATTTCGAGCATTATTGTTGCCTTTTTTACCGGCAAGTCCATATCAAAACCGATTAAGCTTGTTGAAGAACGAATGAACCTGATTGCGAGTGGAAATTTAAGCGGGAAACCTTTGGAAACACAATTACTTGATGAAACTGGTCATCTTATCCAGTCGACAAATCGGATGAATTTGCAAATGCGGGAATTAATTTCCAAAATTAAATCTGTCTCCGATACCGTTACTTCTCAAAGTGAGGAATTAACCCAGTCAGCTAATGAAGTAAAAGCAGGTGCGGAACAAACGGCAGTCACCATGCAAAATTTGGCCGCCAATGCAGAAACACAAGCAAATCGTGCCGAACGCTTATCATCGATTATGAAATCTTTCCATGAAAAAGTAGAAGCAGCAAATGATAATGGAGTCCGGGTTGAACAAACATCGAAACATATTTTGGAAATGTCCAGTGAAGGCGGTAGACTCATGTCTTCATCAACTGCTCAAATGGAAAAAATTGATTCGATTGTCAAACAAACGGTAGAAAAAGTTCAAGGACTTGATACCGAATCGCAAAAAATATCAAAATTGGTTTCCGTCATTAAAGAGATTGCCGACCAAACGAATCTATTAGCCTTAAACGCAGCAATAGAAGCAGCAAGGGCCGGAGAACATGGTAAAGGATTTGCAGTTGTCGCCGATGAAGTTAGGAAACTGGCTGAACAAGTATCTTTTTCCGTCAAGGACATTACAGGAATTGTAGCTAATATTCAAAATGAGGTCAGTGAGGTAACAGATGTGTTGGAAGAAGGATACACGGAGGTTGAACAGGGCACTTCACAGATCAAAATGACAGAGGAACGTTTTAAACAGATTAATCTGGCTATTACTGAAATGGCAAATCATATTAAACAAATATCAATGAATCTGGCCGAAATTGCCAACAATAGTGAGGAAATGAGTGTCTCTGTTCATGAAATTGCCGCCACCGCCCAAGAAGCAGCTGCCGGTATTGAGCAAACTTCTGCCTCCTCCCAACAAACAAGCAGTTCGATGGAGATTATTACCGAAAGTTCAAATCTCCTTGCAAAACTGGCAGATGAAATGAATAAGCTAATCGGTACATTCAAGCTTTAAAGAAAGAAACTTTATCAGCGGGGATTTTCCATCTCCACTGATTTTTTTAATGATACGCAAATCCCGGTAGTTTTTTTACAAGTTAAAATTTCCAACTACGTCGAATTCGCTTCTTTGCAGGAAATTGATACTTTCCCTCTCATATAAAAAATCACCTCCAAAAGCCATGGAGGTGTCTATAAAATCAAACAAAAAGGGATAACCATGTGGGGATGGAGGGTCCCCAAATGGAGGAACTAACATGACAAACTTAATCAAATTGCTCTTCTTCAGTTGATAATTTCAAGCTGAGTTGAGCTACTACCATCTTAAACAATTTGCTCTTCTTCAGTTGATAATTTCAAGCTGTTGTCGAGCTACTACCATCTTAAACAAATTGCTCTTCTTCAGTTGATCCTTTCAAAGCTGTGGTTGAGCTGCTACCACCGGTAACAATGGTGGCTACTTCATCAAAATAACCTGTTCCAACTTCACGTTGATGTCTTGTTGCCGTATAACCTTTATCTTCGCTGGCAAATTCTCTTTGCTGGAAGTCACTATAAGCAGCCATGCCGCGATCACGGTAGTCATAAGCCAATTCAAACATACTGTGGTTCAAAGTATGGAAGCCGGCCAAAGTAACAAATTGATACTTGTAACCCATTTTTGCAATTTCTTTTTGGAACTCGGCAATTGTTTTTTCAGGCAATTTTTTCTTCCAGTTAAATGATGGTGAACAGTTATACGCCAACAGTTTACCCGGGAATTTTTCATGAATCGCATCCGCAAAACGTTTTGCTTCTTCCAAATTCGGCTCGGAAGTTTCACACCAGATCAGGTCGGCATACGGTGCATAAGCGAGTCCTCGGGAAATAGCTTGCTCTATCCCGTCTCGTACATAATAGAATCCTTCCGGCGAACGCTCACCTGTTAAAAATTCATGATCATAAGGATCTACATCACTTTGTAATAGTTGAGCTGCGTTTGCATCTGTCCGGGCGATTAACACAGTCGGTACATTTAATACATCAGCTGCAAGACGGGCTGAAATTAAATTACGAACGGCAGATTGCGTTGGTAATAATACTTTACCACCTAAATGGCCGCATTTTTTCTCAGACGATAATTGATCTTCAAAGTGAACGGCTGCAGCACCGGCTTCAATCATTGCCTTCATTAATTCATAAACATTTAACGCACCGCCGAACCCTGCTTCAGCATCAGCAACAATTGGAACGAACCAATTTGTATCGTCACGACCTTCAATGCTGTCAATTTCATCAGCACGCTGTAAGGCTTGATTAATCCGTTTTACAACATTTGGAACGCTGTTTGCCGGATATAAGCTTTGATCCGGATACATTTGTCCGGCCAAGTTGGCATCAGCTGCAACTTGCCAACCGCTGACATAAATGGCTTTTAAACCGGCTTTCACTTGTTGAACGGCTTGGTTACCGGTTAAAGCACCAAGGGAATGAATATAATCTTCTTCATGTAATTGTTTCCAAAGAAGTTCAGAACCCCTTTTTGCCAAAGTATGTTCAACGAGTACTTTTCCCCGCAGACGAACAACATCTTCTGCCGTATACGGGCGGGTAATTCCTTTAAACCTTTCTGAATTCCAAATCTCTTTTAATTGTTGGATTTGTTCAGCTTTACTACTCATTGTGATTTCCTCCTAAGAAAATGTATTTATATTAATTTTTAAAAAAACCAAGAATAATAGACTACGAATTAATCCAGCTTTTCATATCCGGGAATGGTCAAAAATTCAATGAACTCTTCCTGCTCGATTAATTCTCTAAATAGTGCTGTTGCTTCTTCAAATCTGCCTTGTTTAAATCGTTCTGCACCAATTTCTTGCTTAATCTTTTCCAATTCTTCCTCAATCATTTGATCAACCAGCTCAAACGTAACTTTCCGACCATCACTTAATATTCCTTTTGGATGGCGAATCCATTGCCATACTTGAGCCCGGGAAATTTCAGCAGTAGCGGCATCTTCCATCAAGTTATACAGTGGAACCGCCCCTTTTCCCATTAACCAAGCTTCAATATATTGAATCCCGACACTGATATTGGTGCGGAGTCCGGATTCGGTAATGTCTCCTTCAGGTACTTCCACCAGCTGCTCAGCGGTAATTTCAATGTCATCCCGTTTCCGAACGATTTGGTTCGGTTGCGGCATATATTGGTCAAATACTTCCTTGGCAACCGGAACGAGACCCGGGTGGGCGACCCAACTTCCATCGAAGCCGTCTTTCACTTCTCGTTCTTTATCCTTGCGCACCTTTTCAAATGCAGACGCGTTGGCAACCTCATCATTTTTAACCGGAATTTGGGCAGCCATTCCGCCGATTGCCGGGGCATTCCGCTTATGGCAAGTTTTTGCCACATAAAGTGTATAGGCACGCATAAACGGTACTTCCATTGTCACTTGGGAACGGTCCGGTAATATAAAATCCGGGTGTTTCCTGAACTTTTTGATCGTACTAAAAATGTAATCCCAACGACCGCAATTCAATCCGGCACTATGTTCTTTTAATTCATACAAGATTTCATCCGCTTCAAATGCTGCTGTAATTGTTTCGATAAGTACGGTTGCTTTAATCGTCCCTTGAGGAATGCCAAGTTCTTCTTGGGCAAATACGAAAACATCATTCCAAAGACGGGCTTCTTTTGCATTTTCCAATTTCGGTAAGTAAAAATAAGGTCCGGACCCACGCTTAATCAATTCTTTTGCATTGTGATAGAAAAATAGACCGAAATCAAAGAGACTTGCCGAAATTGGCTCCCCATCAATTAAAAAATGTTTTTCTACCATATGCCATCCTCTTGGGCGAACAAGTAAAGTGGCCATTTCATCTTTTAATTGATACACTTTACCGTTTGGCGCCGTAAACTGTAACGTTCTTCGGATAGCATCCCGTAAATTCCTCTGCCCTTGTATCGTATTGGCAAATGTCGGTGCGTTTGCATCCTCAAAATCGGCCATGAATACTTTTGCTCCCGAGTTAAAGGCATTGATGACCATTTTCGGATCCCCTGCAGGACCGGTAATCTCTACCCGTCTGTCTTGCAGATCTTTTGGAATTGGTGCAATGGTCCAGTCCCCTTCACGAATAGCTTTCGTCTCTTCTAAAAATGTTGGTTTCTTGCCTTGGTCAAATTCCTTTTGTAATTCTTCACGGAGTTGCAACAATGATTTTCTTTTTTCTTCAAAACGTTCATGCAATTTCTCTAAAAATGCTGCTGCATCGTCTGTTAAGATTTCAGATTTTTCATATTGCAGTCTTTCCTGAATCCTTTCCATTTCTACACCCCTTTGTCACATCTGAATACTTGGTAAAATTTTGTCCACACATATAGAACTATGAATCTATAAATCATCCACACCTACATCCCGGTGAATGTTGCAGTGGAGATTTCCAAAGAAGTTTTAAAACTAAAATCTTCATTCCTTGATGCGTGTCCACTTCGCCGCTGGAGCATTCATCCGTTATGTACACCGCATTGGTTTTCAATGAAATTCATCTCCCACCTGAATACTCACACATCGAGGTGGGAGTCTTTCCGCCCGAGGTTGGTAAAGTAAATTCTGTTATATTACAAAGAAGCCGATTGACTTACAGATTCCGATAACATTTCTAAGTGCCTAAGTTTAATCCAATAATCCTGTACCATTACAACGGGAACAATCAACAATACCTGAATCATGACAATGATCGCAATGAGCATGATTTGACTTCTTTTCCAAATGGCAAGTACAAGGCATTTCTCCGTTCCCTTCACAAGTTGGACAATTCATTATAAAATCCCCTTTCATGTTTTTGTATTACTACAGTATCTTTATTTATTAATTATTATATAACAGATTTCTGAAAACGCAACCCCTTTTTAGAAAATTCTTTCGACAAAATGCAAAATTTTTTTGGAGGTCACTGAAATACTATTGCTCACACAATATATAGTAAGGTGAACCGCAAAAATAACACTAGATACAGTATTCAAAAAGTCATCCTTCATATTTTTCAGCTGTCTTTTTTTGCCCGCATTTGTTTTTTCCAATTTGAAATGTTAAATGATTCCCTTAAAAAATGATAAACTATTTATGAATTACTATGGAAAAAGAAAGGATTGGCCACGTATGAAACCAGCAATCCGCTTTGAGCAAGTGAACTATTCTGTTGATGGTTTACATGTTTTAAGAAATATAACCGGTTTTTTCCCAAAAGGTAAAATAACCACACTTGTCGGGCCGTCCGGTGCAGGAAAAACAACACTGTTTCGCCTGTGTAACGGGCTGAAGTCACCGGATTCCGGGGATATTTTTATTAATGAGAAGCATATCAAGGAATATGACCCGGTAACATTAAGACGAAAAGTTGGACTGGCCCTGCAAAATGCTACGATGATTGATGGAACGGTTTTCGATAATTTATCACTTCCGTTAAAATTACAGGGGAAACAATTGGAAGAAGCTGAGGCAAAAAGGTTACTGAATTTAGTTGGATTAGAGGAACAGTTTTTATCTCACGGTGCAAAGGATTTGTCAGGCGGGCAAAGGCAAAAGGTATCGATTGCCAGAACTTTGGTGAACCGCCCAGAGATTCTCCTCCTTGATGAAATTACCTCTGCCCTTGATCGTATCTCCCAACAAGACATTGAAGAATTAATTATGAACATTAATAAAAAATTTGGCACAACGATTATTTGGATTACCCACAATCTTGATCAAGCTGTAAAAGTAGCAGACTATACCTGGGTAATGATAGCCGGGGAAGTTGTTGAAACCGGAGATATCTCTGTATTAACAGCGCCGAAAAATGAACGGGTCAAGCTGTTTGTAAAGGGGGAAGAGAATTGAGCTTTTTAAATCTTACACTTTCACTAATCTTTGTTCTTATCCCGCTTATTTTATCGAAAACATTAAATCTTGGTTTAGAAAAAGATACAATTATTGCCGTTGTCCGGTCGATTATTCAACTTCTGACAGTGGGATATATTTTACATTTTGTTTTTACATCCAATGATTATCTATATATTATTTTAATGATTGGTCTAATCATCGGTGCTGCTACGGCGAATGCCCGTAAAAAAGGAACATCGATCCCCGGCATTACCGGCAAATTAATTTTTACCTTTCTGTTTGTGGAATTGTTAACACAAGGGATTTTGTTAGGATTCGGGATTACACCGCCAACCGCCCAATACCTGATTCCAATTAGCGGGATGATGGTCGGCAATTCCATGGTGCTTGCCATTTTGTTTCTTAATCGGTTTGCGTCGGAAGTCCACGCTTACGAAGAGGAAATTGAACTTATTTTGTCGCTTGGCGGGACTCCGAAACAAGCCATTCATCGGCAATTGATTACAGCCATTAAGGCAAGTACGATACCAACAATTGAAAGTCAAAAAACGATGGGACTTGTTCAGTTACCGGGGATGATGAGCGGTCAAATTATCGCCGGTGCCGACCCGATCCAGGCGGTACAATTCCAATTATTAGTTTTATTTCTTTTGCTTACCACTGCAGTTATTACTAGTGTTTTATTAGGGTTCTTATCCTATCCGACTCTGTTTAACCAGAGAATGCAACGGGTAAAAGAAGTAAACCCCACGGATTAATCGTGCCGTGGGGCTGTTTTATGCTCATATCCAATACTCTTTGTTCCATTAAAAGTCATTGACTGTTTTTATTGGCTACAGCTGAAGCCTCTTTCCAATACATTGCCATTGCTGTGCCAATAATTAGCACAATCGTCGAGAAATAGTACGGGAAATTTAAATTAATGTCAAATAACATGCCGCCGACAATCGGACCAAATATATTCCCAAAACTTGTAAATGTTGAATTCATTCCCCCGATAAATCCTTGATCATTTCCGGCGACTTTCGACAAATACGTTGTAACCGCCGGACGAATTAAGTCAAAACCGGCAAAAACGATAAACGTGACCAATAAGATTGAGAAATAATGATTGACTATGGTCATGACAAAAACAACGATGGAGGAAAACAGGAAACACCAACGTATTAACCGGATTTCTCCAATTTTTTTCGTTAAGTAATCAAATAAAAACACTTGGCCAACAGCACCAATGATTCCACCGCCCATAATAATGATCGCAATATCTTTTGGTGAAAATCCAAATTTATGATCAATAAATAGACTAAATAACGACTCAAATGCTGAAAGTCCAAATGAAGAAATAAAGATTAATAACAATGGTATGAAGTAAATTGGTTTAAACGCGACTTTCCATGTTGTGGATTGTGAATGTTCCGGAACCTTTGTCTCCTCTAATCTTTCCGGTTCCTTCAATAGGATAAAGGATAAGATTGCGGCAAAAACACCTAAAAAACCCGCTACATAAAACGGTAGCCGTGCACTAAATTCAGCTAAAAAACCACCGAGTCCCGGACCGATAATAAATCCGGTATTAATGGCTGCAGACATATATCCTAACGCTTTCGGTCTCTCATGTGCCGTCGTAATATCAGCAATAAATGCGGTAACAGCCGGCATGATAAAAGCACTGCTTAAACCGCCGAACATACGAGAAAGGAATAAGACTTCCACTGTTTTTCCGATTCCAAATAAAAATTCCGACAGGCCGAAGATAACCAACCCAATTACAATCATTCGCTTCCGTCCATAACGGTCTGCCCATCTGCCGGCAATGGGAGAGGATATAAGTTGAACAAAGGCAAATACAGCCACCATATACCCTACAACTGCCCCATTGATTGACAGTTCATTCATTATCGTTGGTAAAACAGGAACAACTAAACCAATTCCTAAAAATGCTAAAAATAAATTTGCTAGTAAAATACTTAATGTGACTTTCTTTTTCTTATCCATACTTACTCCTTACATAAAATCTTCAAATATCGTATCTCTATCTTAAACGATAACCAATGAATAATAAAACCTTAAAAACCCTAATTTTAATTATATCAAAAAAGATGCTGTACTTTGCAGCATCTTTTTTCAATATCGCTTCATTACCCATCAAGGCTCAAGTTAACCTTAAATGAGCGGGAATTCGATTATTCCCTGTTTGTTCGTTGAAATAACCAGACATATACGGGCAACGGATTTGAACCCGCCACCCCTACGGCCCGAACGTAGTGCTCCAGTTAAATAACCAGTTACGGGCAAGCCCCTCTCAGCCATAGGTGTGGTGGTTTTACGGCCCGAAAAGGCGGGATAAAATGAAGTCATAATTCTTTTGTTTTACCGATGAATTTTCGGTGATTTTCCGTACGCTCTTGTTCATACAACCAGACGACGATAACGAGACAGGCCAGCGCTACTTCGGAAAGTGCCATAAATGCGATCGAATATTGTCCGGTAATATTATGAACGGCAGTTAAAACTAACGGCGGGAAAAAACCACCAAGTCCGCCCATGGCTGAAACAATTCCATTTACGACACCGGCTTGTTTTGAAAAATAAAGCGGGACAAGTTTAAACACTGTTCCATTACCAATTCCTACGAATAATGCCACAGCCAAACAACCTACCGTAAACAATTCAATATTTGGCGAAAAGGCAAGAATAACTGCTGACAAGGTCACCGCGATAAATGTAAACATTAAAATAATAAATGAATTGAATTTATCCGCCAACAACCCGCCTATCGGACGCATAAGTGTCGCAAGTGCAATGAATCCTGCCGTCCGTATCCCGGCATCAACTGAATCTAAATTGAAATTGTTAACCAAAAAGTTAGGTAAGAACATGGTAAACGCAACAAACGCACCGAATGTAATGAAATAAAACAAGCTTAGAAACCAGAGAGTCGTATTTTTGCATACACTTTTAAGTTGCTCAGCCATTGATTGTTTTACTTTCACTTCTTTCCGGTCGCCAAATATGAAGTTAAAAACGATAAAGATAAGCAATAAAATTAAATAAAGTTGTGCTGTTTTTTGCCATCCAAGTGATTGAGCAATAATCGGAGCGCCAAAAGTGGTAATCGCAGTTCCGGCATTGCCTACCCCATACACACCATTAATAAAACCTTGCTTTTCTTTCGGATAATATTTTGGCAGTGATGTAACACCAACAGAAAAAACTGCTCCGCCAATTCCAAGGAACAACCCACCAATGACTAAATCAATAAATGAATTTGCCACGCTAACATAAAAAACCGGAAACAATAATACAGTAAAACTTATCATAAATAATTTACGTGCACCAAAACGATCGGTGTAAAAACCAATAGGAATTCGTAAAAGCGAGCCTAAAATAACCGGGATCGCCGTAATAATTGAAACTTGGCTTTCTGTTAATGGAATATCTTGCTTAATGCTAGGGATTAACGATGAAATTAAAACCCACATCATAAAGCCCGTTACGAGTGAAGCTGTTTGCAATGTTAACTGAATCGATGGTTTTCTCATCGGAAAAATCTTCCCTTCTTAAAAATTTTTTATATTTAACGGATTTAGTTTTTATTTATCTTTATCTTAAAAGGTAAAAAGGTGGTATTTGTGTGATGTACATCACATTTTCACCGTTCATATGGTTCATTTTGTGACCACTTTTTGAAAAATAAGAAGAAAAGCGCAGAGCGCCCGCTTAGCGACGTACAAACTGGAGCGCCCCGCAATGAGATAAAGGAAACACGGTGAGGGACGAGCCGATGTTGACTTATCGTAGTGGAGGGGAGTGAAGTTTGCTAGTCGCTGGCGCTCGGAGCTAGACAATAAAACTGATCCCGAGTTATTTACCTGTATTTTTATACTTTCTTATACTATGAAAAGACAAGGATTGCCTCTTATTGTTCTCTTCCGTTTCTCACCTAGGGAAACCAATAAATCGGCGAAACCCATTCTCGTCACCATTTTTTGAAGAGAAAGCGAAATACCCACCCATCTTTTGGATGCGAAACTTAAGTTGTTATATTCAAATCGTACAAACTCTCTTTTTCCTCAGATAAATTCATCTTGTAATAATTTCTACTTTTTCACAAAACCTTCTCTACAAATACTATTATCCACTTTCCTGTGATGTACTTCACAACGAAACCACTTACCTCAATGGTTAAATGATAATAGCAAATACAAAAACACTTACTTTTACAAAAAAGGGAGGATTACGATGAAAAAGAAGGCTTCTCCACTTTGGCAAAGATTCAAATATTTGAAACCGGTAGAGACCTACGCCGACAACCATAGTCAATTGCAAGTCGGCAATCGTGATTGGGAAAATGTCTACCGGAGAAGATGGCAGCATGATAAAGTCATCCGTTCCACACACGGTGTCAACTGTACGGGATCATGCAGCTGGAATATTTTTGTGAAAGACGGCATTGTCACTTGGGAAGGTCAAAGTCTCGATTACCCGACAACAGGCCCGGATATGCCGGAATTTGAACCACGTGGCTGTCCAAGAGGAGCCAGCTTTTCCTGGTATATTTACAGCCCGCTCCGGGTGAAGTATCCGTACATACGGAAAAAACTGCTTGATTTATGGAAGGAAGCAACCGCTACCTATGATAATCCGTTAGATGCCTGGAAGTCGATTGTCGAGGATAAAGAAAAAGCCAAACGATATAAACAAGCACGTGGAAAGGGCGGCCTTGTTCGTACGAGCTGGGATGAAGCCGCAAGAATTATCGCCGCATCTACTCTTTACACAACTTTAACGTACGGTCCGGATCGAAATGTCGGCTTTTCACCAATTCCGGCGATGTCGATGATTAGTTACGCATCCGGAAGCCGCTTCATGCATTTAATGGGTGGCCCAATGTTAAGTTTTTACGATTGGTATGCCGATCTGCCACCGGCTTCCCCGCAAATTTGGGGGGATCAAACCGATGTACCGGAAAGCTCGGATTGGTATAACTCAAACTACATCATTACTTGGGGTTCAAACGTTCCATTAACCCGGACACCGGATGCCCACTTCTTAATTGAAGCCCGTTACAAAGGGACAAAAGTCATCTCGGTTAGCCCTGATTATGCCGAGTCAACGAAATTTGCCGATGAATGGCTATCGGTCAGACAAGGGACTGACGGTGCGGTTGCGATGGCCATGGGACATGTCATTTTAAACGAATTTTACCATCAAAATAGGACCACCTACTTTGAAGAATATGCGAAAAAATATACCGATCTTCCATTTGCTGTTCTTTTAAAAAATAAAAATGGAACGTTCACACTAGACAGATTTCTCAACGCAAAAGATCTTGGTATTGACTCTGCCAATAATGAATGGAAACCGGCGATGTTTAACAAAAAAACCGGTGACTTCTCCATTCCACACGGCACCATGGGCTCTCGCTGGGATGAGCAAGGTAAGTGGAATCTCCATTTAGTTGATGAACATACAGAGGAACCAATTGAACCTGTTTTAAGCTTTTTAGGTATGGAAGATGAAGTGGTTACAGTCGATATGCCATATTTTGATGAACAAGGAAAGCGAGCAATTCCACGAAATGTCCCTGTAAAAAAAATTGAAGTCGATGGAAAAACCGAATATGTCACATCCGTTTATGACCTAATGCTGGCCAACTACGGAATTGATCGCGGCCTTGGCGGAGAAGCAGCAAGTTCTTATGAAGACCTCACGCCATACACACCGGCATGGCAAGAGCAAATTACCGGAGTCGACGCTGAACTTGTTATAAAAATCGCTCGTGAATTTGCCCAAAATGCCATTGATACGAAAGGTCGCTCAATGATTATTGTCGGTGCCGGCATTAACCATTGGTACAACGCGGACACGATTTATCGTGCCATTGTCAATCTCGTTCTTTTAGTCGGTGCACAAGGCGTGAACGGCGGTGGTTGGGCTCATTATGTCGGACAAGAGAAATTACGTCCGGTAGAAGGCTGGAACACCATCGCAATGGCAAAAGACTGGCAAGGACCACCGAAACTGCAAAACGGAACATCTTTCTTCTATTTTGCTACCGAACAATGGCGCTTTGAAGAACATCCGGTCAGTGACTTGGCTTCCGCAACTGTGGAAAAAGCAAGATATCAGCACCCGGCCGACTATAATGTCCTGGCCGCAAGACTCGGCTGGTTACCGTCCTACCCTACTTTTAATAAAAACGGGATTGACCTATACAATGAGGCAGTTGAGGCAGGTTGCACAACAACTGAAGAAATCGGTGAGTATATCGCAAAACAATTGAAAGATCGCAAGTTGCAATTTGCCATTGAAGACCCGGATAATCCGGTTAACTTCCCGAGAAACTTATTTGTTTGGCGGGCCAACTTAATTTCCAGTTCTGGAAAAGGCCATGAATATTTCTTAAAGTATTTACTCGGTACCTCCAACGGTTTACTGAATTCTGATGAAGACAGTATTCGGCCGGAAGAAATTAATTGGCACGAAGAAGCCCCGGAAGGAAAAGTAGATTTACTTGTGAACTTGGAATTCCGGATGTCCGGCACGGCTCTTTATTCCGATATTATTTTACCGGCCGCCACTTGGTATGAAAAACATGACCTTTCAAGTACCGATATGCACCCATTTATTCATCCATTTAATCCGGCGGTCGCATCACCATGGGAAGCAAAATCAGACTGGGAAATTTTTAAAACGATCGCCAAAGCTGTGTCCGATATGGCTGAAGAAATTGACCTGGAACCGATGAAAGAAGTTGTGGCCACTCCTCTACAGCACGACACTACTGCCGAAATGGCCCAACCTTTAGGAAAGATTCGCGACTGGTCAAAAGGCGAATGTGAACCAATCCCGGGGCAAACAATGCCGCAAATTCATGTAGTCGAACGAGATTACAAACAAATTTACAATAAAATGATTGCCCTTGGTCCGAATGTGGAAAAACAACCATCCGGCGGTAAAGGGATGAATTGGAGTCTGGCAAAGGAATATGACGAATTGAAACGTCGGCTGGGAACGATTAACAATGGCACAATTGCAGACGGTTGTCCGGATATCAGTGACGCAAGAAATGCTTGTGAAGCCGTGCTTACCCTCTCATCTACATCAAACGGAAAAATTGCCGTTCGTGCTTGGGAAGCATTAGAAAAGCAAACGAATTTGGAACTGAAGGATTTGGCTTTAGACCGTGAAGGCGACCTGATGACCTTTGATAAAATAACCGCACAACCACAAACAGTCATCACATCCCCTGCATTCAGCGGATCGGAAAAAGATGGCCGGCGGTATTCACCGTTTACAACGAATGTCGAAAAAATGATCCCGTTTCGCACGATTACCGGAAGACAATCGTTTTTCCTTGACCATGACATGATGAAGGAATTCGGGGAAGCGATGGCGGTTTACAAACCGATTTTGAACCAAAAGCCATTCAACTCAAATCGACCGGAAGCGGAAGGCAAAGAAATTACATTAAATTACCTGACACCGCACAACAAGTGGTCCATCCATTCGATGTATTTTGACTCGAAACCAATGCTTAACCTATTCCGTGGCGGTCCGACCATTTGGTTAAACAAAGATGATGCAGAAGAAATTGGCGTGGCTGATAACGATTGGATTGAATGCTTCAACCGAAATGGGGTTGTCGTTGCCCGGGCAGTTGTCTCGCACAGAATCCCGAGAACCGTTGCATTTATGCACCATGCCCAAGATCGTCATATTCATGTCCCGGGAACAAAACTCACGCAAAATCGTGGCGGTACCCATAACAGCCCAACCCGCATTCATATGAAACCAACCCATATGATTGGCGGGTATGCCCAATTAAGTTACGGGTTTAACTATTACGGACCCACCGGAAACCAGCGTGATTTAAACGTTGTTATCAGAAAATTAAAGGAGGTTGACTGGCTTGAAAGTTAAGGCACAAGTAGGAATGGTTATGAACCTTGATAAATGTATCGGCTGCCATACATGCAGTGTCACCTGCAAAAACACGTGGACCAACCGACCGGGTGCAGAATATATGTACTGGAATAATGTCGAAACAAAACCCGGTATCGGTTACCCGAAACAATGGGAGGATCAAGACAAATATCGCGGCGGCTGGGAGCTAAAAGACGGTGAACTTGTTTTAAAATCAGGATCCAAAGTAAATCGACTGTTAAACTTATTTTACAATCCGGCTCAACCGGAATTGGATGATTATTTTGAGCCTTGGGACTATGACTATGAAACATTAACAAATAGTCCGGAACGAAAACATCAACCGGTTGCCCGTGCAAAATCGTCTATCACCGGAGAATTTATGGACCTTGAATGGGGTCCGAACTGGGAAGACGATTTAGCCGGCGGACATATTACCGGGCTTCGTGACCCAAACGTCGTCAAAATGGAAGAATCAATCAAAACCGAATTTGAAGATGTGTTCATGATGTACTTACCGCGGATTTGTGAACATTGCATCAATGCACCTTGTGTTTCTTCCTGCCCATCCGGTGCGATGTACAAACGGGATGAAGATGGGATCGTTCTGGTTGACCAAAATGCTTGCCGCGCTTGGCGTTATTGCGTAACAAGCTGCCCATATAAGAAAGTTTATTTTAACTGGAAAACAAACAAAGCAGAAAAATGTACATTATGCTTCCCGAGAATCGAAAACGGGCAACCGACCATTTGTTCAGAAACTTGTGTCGGTCGGATCCGTTATATTGGGATAATGCTTTATGATGCAGATAAAGTAAAAGAAGCCGCATCCGTTGAAGATGAAAAACAACTGTATCATGCACAACTTGGCATCTTTTTAAATCCAAACGATCCGGAAGTCATTCAAGCTGCACTTGCAGAAGGAATTCCAATGGACTGGATTGAAGCCGCACAAAAATCCCCAATCTATAAAATGATTATTGATTGGAAAATTGCTTTGCCGCTTCATCCGGAATATCGCACGATGCCAATGGTTTGGTATATCCCGCCTTTAAGTCCAATCATGAACACGATTGAAGGAAAAGGAAGCAATGCAGACTGGTATGATATTTTTCCGGCCATTGATGACATGCGGATTCCTATTGAATACTTAGCCAATCTGTTGACTGCCGGTGATACTGCGCATATTCGGACTGTCTTGAAGAAAATGGCGGTGATGCGTAGTTACATGCGTGCCCAAACGACCGGAAAAGTTTTTGATACCGAAATTATTGATGAACTCGGTTTAACGGAAGATGGCATTAAACAAATGTATCGGTTGCTTGCGATTGCCAAATATGAAGATCGCTTCGTTATTCCAAAAAGCCATAAAGAAGAAGTTCAAGACTTGTACGATGATCAGGGTGCTTGCGGCTTAGACTTTGCTGGCGGACCTGGTGGTTGTGGGGTTCTCGCTTAATTTTAATTCAACAAAAGGGCTTTTAAATATGGAGCCCTCCCCCTAAAAAAGGAGGCGAATAATAAATGCATCAAACAGAAATTTATCAACTGATTTCAATTCTTTTTCAATACCCGGATGAGGAATTGCTTACCACCCTACCGGAATTGCAAGTTGAAGTGGACAACTTCCAAGATGCCAAGATTCAGGCTCCTCTATCACAATTTTTGCATGTGTTAGCTGAGACTCCAGAAGATCAATTAATTGAACATTATATTGAACACTTTGATTTTGGCAGAACAACGAATCTGTATGTCACTTACTTCAATTCCGGTGAAGCAAGGGAACGGGGAATTGAACTATTAAAGCTAAAAGAATTTTATAAAGAACACGGTTTCGCTATAACGGACAATGAATTACCGGATTACTTACCGCTTATGCTTGAGTTTTGCGGCAATGTTCCGATCCATGTCAGCAACGATCTTTTACAAAATCATTATGGATCAATTCTAGAAATACGAAATAAATTACACGAGAATCAAAGTTTTTATGCCCAGCTTCTTGATGCACTCGTTGCATTAATGGATAGAAACGGAATCTAGCTTGGAAACGGCAAAAATCAATCTTTAAAGGAGGGGGTTCATCGTGAGCAGACTCGATATATTCCTTTGGGCTATATTGCCTTATATCGTTCTGACCATCTTTATCGGTGGTCTCATATATCGTTACCAAAAAGATCAGTTTGGCTGGACAACAAAATCGAGTGAAATTTTAGAGAAGAAAAGATTACGCGTTGGTTCCCTCATGTTCCATTGGGGTCTTATTTTCGTTTTTGGTGGACATGTCGCAGGAATTCTAGTGCCGATTCAATTTTACGAAGCACTTGGTATCCCGGAACATATATACCATAAGATAGCCATTATTTTAGGGATGCCTGCAGGGATTGTTGCCTTCATCGGGATTCTCTTATTGCTACATAGGAGAATTAGTGTCAAACGAATTTTCAAAACGACAACAACCGGTGATTGGGTTGCACTATTGGTTGTCATCTTGTGCCTTGCAACAGGTTTAACTGCAACTTCTTTAAATGTTGACGGACACGGATTTGATTATCGAACAACAATTGCACCATGGTTTCGTGGAATCTTTACCTTTCACTTTCAACCGGAATTAATGGCGGGAATTCCAATCTGGTTTAAGATTCATATTTTATCTACCTTTGTCCTGTATACCGTTTGGCCATTTACAAGATTGGTTCATGCATTTAGCTTCCCGCTCCGTTATTTAACAAGAAATTATGTCATTTACAAAAGGCGTGTCAGAGAAATTTAAAGATTAGGGTGCCCTATGGAAACATATGGCTCCCTTTTTATCTTTGGACCTGACAGATAAGGAGGAATATTTCCCATGATTATGCAAAAGGACCTCAACCAAATTTCATCTATCATTGAAGCTGTAAAAAAGCAACTGACAAATGGCGACATACGTACTGCTAAAGAATGGATTGCCCAATTAGAAGCCCTAAGTCAAAACACCCTTGATGTCAACTTGCAATTCCAAGCCTATGTAACAATCGCAAAATATTACCGGCGCATCCGTAACTACGACGAGTCAGCCGGCCGTTTCCGAAAAGCGTTGAACATGGTTAGCGCTATCGACCAGAAGGAACTGGCAAAGGTGATCATTGATGCTCACCTAGTTTATATCACCCTTGAAACGGAATATAATCAATTGAAAAAAGCACGGACGACCGTAGCAAAACTGTTGGATTGGCTTGATAAAAATCGGCCGGATGACCACCTAGCCTATGGACTTACTTACCGTAGCCTCGGGAATATTTTTTTTGCTGATGATGATATTCAAGGCGGTATCAAACAAATGGAAAAGGCACTGGCTTATTTTTATAAAATTTATCCGGTCACCCACCCGGTCACCCTTGATGTAATCAACATCATCTCGAATGCTTATATAAAAATAGAGAATTTTGAAAATGCTCGTCTCCCCTACGAAAAACTTTTGCAAGAATATCAAAAGAGGAATGACCAAGCTGAAGTTGCCAGCACATTATTAAAGATTGGAGAAATTTATTATTATACAAACCTGAAACAAGCCCGTTCGTCAATCATGAAGGCGCTCAAAATATTTGAAGAAACGTTTGAAGCGGGGCATGAAGATATAATCAAGGCGCTTATGATGCTTGGTGAAATTGATGAAAATATAGGTAATTACCCACGAGCAGTCAACTACTATCAAAAAGCACTTGGACAAATTTTAACAAGTAGACAAAATACAGATGCCATCGTGGTTTACACGTATGCAAAAATCGGGATGATCTTGATCAAAATGGATAAATTAGCTGAGGCAAAGTCTTATTTAGAAGAAGGATTGGCGCTTTCGGAAAACTTTCCGAATATCCGGTTGCAGTTCCTTTACGGCTTAGGGAAAATTTACTCTTTTGAAAAAAATTATGATGCCGCCTTTGTGATCTTCCGGGAATTTTTACAGCGTCTGGAAGCTAGTGGGCACAAATATTGTAAAAGTTATGCAAACACGTTGCAGGCCATCGCCTTTAACGACCTTGAACAACAAAAACTGAACGAAGCCTTAAAACACTATTGTGAGGCTTTGTCCATTTATGAAAAACTCGTATCTACAAGCTGCCGGGAAGAAAAAGGGTTAGCATATATCCGTCTTGGCTATTGTTATGAACATATTGAGGAAAAGGACTTAAAGAAAGCAGAACAATCCTATGAAAAAGGCTTTCGGATTCTTGATAAAGTAAATGACACCGGGCTTTTAGAAGAAGCGCTCGCCGCCATGATTGACTTCTATAACCGTACGAATCAACCGAAAAAGAGGAAGATTTATAAGGATAAGCTGGTAAAATTACAAACTCGAGAATAGTTTAATTGTTGATTGAATTTTTTTATTTTAATGACTATACTTTATAATATACTTGTTTTTTAATGATAAAAGAAATCATATCATACGTTAAAGTGAAGGTGGAAAAATTTGAGAAATTATATTTTTGATTTTGACGGTACACTGGCTGATTCTAAGAAATGCAGTGTACTTGCTACACAAGAGGCTTTTAAAGAATTTGGTTTGGATGTTCCAAGCTCAGAACAAATTGAACATTTTATGGGAATTCCTATTGAGGTATCATTTAAGGAAATGACAGATTACAAATTTACAGAAGAATCATTCGAATCGCTACTCCAAATTTTCCGAGAAAAATATAAAGCCTTTGAAAATGATACACTTACGGTTTTCCCAAATGTTCCTGAAGTGCTAAATAACTTAAAATCAAAAGGGAAACAATTGTTTGTTGTTTCTAGTAAAAAAACAAATGTTTTATTACGAAACTTAGAAACTCTAAAAATTAATACATACTTTAAAGACATCATCGGATCCGATAATGTAACAAATTATAAACCGCATCCTGAAGGCATTTTAAAACTGGTTAAATTGCATCATTTAAAAAAAGAAGAAACAGTTATGATTGGTGATGCAATATTTGATTTGCAGATGGCCCATGCAGCCGGTGTTGCCTCTTGCGGTGTTACATGGGGAAGTCACAAAAAAGAAAAATTAGTTAAAGAACAACCAAAATTTCTAATTCATGAGGTAAAACAACTATTGGTACTTGAAGAATGTATGTTGAATGAGTATAGCAAGTAGTTTTTGACTCGTTAAGCGATTTTTTCCACAATTGGTACCGACATTAGCATATACACATGGGATCCTTTTCAGATGTTCTTATAAAGAAAACTCGGCGAAAGCAGAGCCGTAGTTCACCGAAAAAATATAAAATTTTTTCGGCTGCGATGTATTCCAGTGAAGCTTTCCTTATGCACTTATACTTAATTCTTAAAATTTCCAACTACGTCGAATTCGCTTCTTTGCTGGAAATTTATACTTTCTTAACGTATAAAAAAGACGAGTAATATGATAGTTTTTTCTAACCATTTACTCGTCTATGTTTTCCTTTCATTTAATTTTCAATTTAACTCATCCTTCAATTCCAAAACCTCAGATTCCGTTAACTCTGTAATCTTAACGATAAAATTAATGTCTGCACCTTCCATTAACATCTTTTTTGCAATTTCCCGTTTGCCTTCTTTTATGCCTTCTCTTATGCCTTCCTCTTTTCCTTCTCTTCTTCCTTCTCTTCTTCCTTCTCTTCTTCCTTCCTCTTTTCCTTCTCTCATTGCTTCCCCACGAATGGAATTTATATCCTTTAATGCTTTTTCACGGGCTTCCGCTAACATCCGGGCTTCCCTGTCCATACTTACTGTGCGCAACATATCTACCGCATTTTCTATTATCGGGTCTTGATTTGCCATCTCTTCCCACCTCGCATCATCTTCATTTGTTAAAAAGCGTATCCATTTTGCCATTCGGTCATTCGTATGAATCAGATTTTCCTTATCTTGCTTGACAAACTTCGGCATTTCAATAAAATGAAGTTGCAGTAAATCCGGATACGGCTCAAACGTCCGCTTTTCCATTAACCGGTAACAGCTATGATACATATCCGTCGTAAAGTAAGAAAAATCAAGAAAATTAATCGTTACCACTTTTTTTAAGTCACGATATTCATTCCCTTTATCCAATTGTTCCTCGAATAATTTTGCTCCGTAGTACAACGTCCTTTTGTCGATATTTCTTTGATTTACTCTTTGCATTTCAAGATTGACATGGCCAAAACCGGCTACCTTTGCCCGAATATCCAAAATCGCATACTGATCTGTTACGTTTGTTTGAAACGTTAATGGATTAGTAATTTCTACGGTTCCTAAACTCAGGCCTTTTGGTACATTGAAAACATCATTCAATAATGCCAATAGCAACTTATTTGATTGTTTCGTGCCCCGACCAAAAATGAATTTAAAAACAAAATCATTTTTTGGTTTGAGCCAAAAAATTGGAAGTTTATAAACCATACGTAACTTAACTCGTTCCTTTCATTATTTATTATACAAAATTTTGGCTTCAATGAATATAGCGGAATTTTCGGTCACTTTGAAAAAAATTAGGATGCTTAGTACAGTAAAAAAACGATGAAGGAAGGAAAATCTTTGGGGAATTTTATGTTTATCTTAATTTTTATTCGACAAAAAGACAAAAAATCCTTCAATTTTTTTAAATAATTTTTTGGACACTTTACAAGTTTAGGCCTTTTTATTTCAAAATAATAATCCTTGCTCATACTTAAGAAAAGCGCAAGTCAAAGGAGCTAGACAATAAAACTAATCCACAGTGTTTAACCTGAATTTTTATACTTTCTTATTTTTTAAAAAATGGACATCCAGAAAATTTGGATGTCCCATTGCCTGTAAATTATATTTTTCAACCTGTTCGACTGTCGATATTCGGGTTATAAAATTATGCCTGTTTAATTTAATATTTTTACTACTTCATTTTTCAACTGTGCTGCATCCAATTCAACCGGAAATTGGAATTCTTTATCGTTGATGAATACAGTTGGAACCATCTTTACATTCCGTTTAATAGCTTCTGCCGTTATTTTTAAGCTTGTTTCGATATTATCGGGCTCTTCCTTGAGTCCATATTGTTCAGTGAGCATTTTTTTAATAGAGTTGCTATCGGCTTCGCTCCAGTTGCTTTGATTTGCAAATAACTCTTTCATTAACTCATATACGCGGACTGGATCTTTATAGTCAAGGAAGGCATTTGCCAATGTGCCATAAATCAGCATTTCCCGCGGTTTATCATAATGTTTAATCACATATTGAACTTGCCCGTTATCAATATAAGGTGTCAATATTTCATCTGCTGCTTGGAAAAACGTTGCGCAATACGGGCAAGCGAGATTCAAAAATACCTCTACTTTGACCGGTGCATCGACATTACCATAACATAAAAATGTGTTTTCTATTTCTTTTGTCATTGAAATCCCTCCCAATTACTGAATATTATCTGGAATTATTGCGTCATCAATTTGGACGGCTTCTTGTACACTGATTTCACTTTCTAAAAGTCCAGCTTTGTAGAACGTATCTGCCAATTGTTGTTGACTTAAAGTGATGGTGTCATCAATTTTCTGTACACCAAATGACCGGCGTTCATTCGCTTGTTGTATAGGCTCGACATCTAGGCCTAATTCTTTTGCAAGTATTTTAGATATTTCTTCTTTATTTTCGTTTGCCCATTGATCAGCATTTTGCAATTCTTCAAGAATAATAGAGACTACATCTGTTTTTTCAGATAAAAGCTCTTCGGTAGCAAAATAGAATGTGCGGTTTTCAGTTAAGTCAGACCCATTCACAATCGTCCGTGTTTCCACTGTGTTTTCTACAATTGCCAAATATGGATCCCAAGTTCCGTATACATCAAATTCACCTTTTGTAAACGCAGCTAGTCCTTCTGCGGCATCTTTATAAAACTTAATATCGACTTCATCTTGGGAAATACCTGCTTGTTCTAAAGCAACCAATAATAAGTAGTGTTGGTTTCCGCCTTTCGTGACACCAATCGTTTTTCCTTTAAAGTCTTCTACAGATTTTATATCAGAATCAGCTTTAACGACTAAGGCAACACCTTCTGGATAAGGTGACTCAGATGCAACATAGTGCAATGGATGTCCGCCTGCTTGCATGAATACTGCATTTCCATCGGAGGCATGACCAAAATCAATATTATTCGTATTTAATGCCTCTAACAAAACAGTTCCGGTAGGGAAGACCTTCCATTCGACTTGATAACCGGCCTCGCTTAAAGCTTCGTCCAAGTTCCCGTGTTCTTTTAAAATATTTAATGTGTTTCCTTTTTGATAACCTATGGTGATAACTTCTTTTTCACTACCATTATTACTTTCACCGCTTGTACTTTCACTTTCTTTTGAAGCAGAATCATTGCCACATGCCACTAGAATAGTAGCAAATAAAGCTAGTAGTATGGTTAAAAAGGTTTTCTTCATCTGTTTACACCCCTAGTATTTGATTTAATATTTTTTGTTCGTAATATGTAAATTTGTCATCCCGTTCCCGCGGGCGTGGTAAGTTGATTTTTTCATCTAATTGAATTGTCCCTTTATCGATAACAATGACTCTGTCTGCCAACCGAACCGCTTCTGTTACATCATGGGTAACAAGAAGGGAGGTGAATTGTTGCTCGTGCCACAGGTTTTCTATCAAATTTTGCATTTCAATCCGCGTCAAAGCATCAAGGGCTCCAAGCGGTTCATCAAACAATAAAATATCCGGATTACTTGCCAGTGCACGGGCGAGTGCAACCCGTTGTTTTTGCCCGCCAGATAATTGGTCCGGCCAGTCACGCTGTTTATCAATTAACCCAACTTTTTCTAACGATTCTTTCGCAACTGTTTGATTAACAGCACCAAGTTCAATGTTTTTTAAAATGTTTTTCCAAGGTATGAGTCGGTCATCTTGGAACATAATTCGGATTTTCGGTTCTTTTTCTTGCTTTTTTGAAAACGATAAGCTCCCTTTAGAAATCTCCTCCAATTTAGCGATAATCCGGAGCAATGTACTTTTCCCACAACCGCTTCGTCCGACAATCGCTGTAAAGCTACCACTTTCAATTGATAAATTAATATCTTTCAATACTTCATTATCACCGAAGCTTTTACCCACATCTTTCAGTGTAATAGTGAACATTCTTTCACCCCCTTAGTCTATTAAAAGGTTGCTTATTTTCTGTAAGCAGGATTCCATTTTAGTAGTTGATGTTCAAAGAGTTTTGCAATCACATCAGATAATTTTCCCAATATAGCATAAACAACAATGGTTAAAACGACGATATCCATTTGCATAAACTCGCGAGCATTTGTGGCCAAATACCCGATTCCGGCATCTGTACCAATCGTTTCTGCCACAATCAAGGAAGTCCACATGACGCCAAGTGCATAACGGACTCCGACGAGTATCGATGCCAATGCTCCAGGTAAAATAATGTTTGAAAATAATTTCCACTTTGTTAGTCCGTATATCGAACCCATTTCAATCAATTTTCGATCAACATTTTTTATCCCGTTAAAAGTATTTATGTAGATTGGGAACATTACCCCAAGAGCAACTAAAAATACTTTTGCACTTTCACCAATCCCAAACCATAAAATCACAAGAGGAATTAATGCCAAGTGAGGAATGGTTCGTATCATTTGAACAGTTGTATCGGTTGTTTTTTCAAAAAATAGTACCGTTCCATTTAATAACCCAAGGATAAATCCAATTAAACCGCCGATGATAAAACCGGTTAAAGCCCGCTGCGTACTAATGAGAATATGTTGTTGTAATTCGCCCGACTCCCATAGTCGAATAGATGCATCGATAACTTCCAATGGAGTTGGAAGAATAGATGATGCAATAATTTTATATTGGCCAAGTACCTGCCAGAGAATAATCACCACAACAGGAAGAACCCACGGAACTGCTTGATTGTTATACCACCTATTTTTCTTATTCACACGATCACCTCCTAAGATCTAAATAGTATTGATGCTATTGTAATAGTGCCTTTAATTATATAAATTCCGATTGGTTTTGTAAAGATTAATATTTTGAGATATTAAATAAATTCGTAGTTAAGGAATTGGTAGAAGAATTGAATAGAATATAACTTTTCAGATTTATGTTTAAAATTCTAAAACAACCCATAAACACTTTCTCATGCATCCGCTCACCTCCAAAGGGGCAGGTCCCTTGTCCCATTTTTAGTCGATGTTGTTAAGGTAGGCTGCGGGACCTGTCTATCTATTCGTCTTCCCCGGCATCCATGTCGAGGATAAAGTTTCTTGGAATATCCCGTTCCATTCGGGGTTTTTGTTTTGCGCTCTTGTCCAGTCGTTCTCGATATTCCTTTTGTGCGGCACGAACCTCATTGATGGTTTGATAGCCTTTATCAAACCACCGGCGAAGAATTCCTTCCACGTAACTCCAATTTTTATTCCCGCTTTCGACAGCTATTTTCATCGCTTCTAAAACAAGTTCTTGGGACAAATCCTCACACCACGCTTGTATTTTTTCAAAAAGATACCCACTGATGGTTCCAAACCCGTTTTGTTCGAAAAATGTAAATGGGTTTTGTTCTTCTGCGCGCGCATGCGTAACTATTACTACGCTTTTTTTCTCTGGGGTAGTCTCTGAAGTAGTCTCTGGTATTGCTTTGGTTATGTTTGTTCGTGCTAGTGCCAAGCTTGCACCCACGTACTGACCAGCTTGCTCACCCGATGTGGTCAAGTTGGAATTATTTTGGTCGTTGTGTTTAGTCAATTTGGTCACCGTTTGGTCAGTGTGATTGGTTAAATTGGTGCCAGTTTGATTTGTCGGATTGCCTAAGTTAGCACCATTTTGGTTCGTGGGCTTGCTTAAGTTGGTATCTGATTGGTTTGTCCGTTTGCTTAAGTTGGTATCCGATTGGTTCGTCGGTTTGCTTACATTTGCATTCGTTTGTTCATCCTTGCCTATATTAGGTTTGTTTTGACCCGTCAGATTGTTCTGCGTTTGGTGGCTCGATGCCTTGCCTAAATTTATTCCTTTTTGACTGTTCGAAGCGTCTGTGTGTGTGCCGTTATGCTGCTCGGTTGGGTCGCTTGTGTCAGTCCGCTTGCTGCAAAGGTCGGAAAGTTGCGCATCCTCATCCATCAGCGACTCCAAATACTCGTAATTAATCCGATACCATTTGGTTTTGTCCATCTTAAAACGATTATAATTTCCGGAAACGATTAAGCCTTCCCTTTCAAGCTTCCCAATAATTCTCCGGATTGTACTCGTGGACCAAAATGGAAACTGCCTGTGCCAATCCTCGTATGTGTTATACACCCATTGATACCCATCATATGTATGCTTGCTATCTGCCAGCCAGTAGTGAAGTTGTTGGATAAACAGCGCCTGATTCAGTCCAATCTTTTTCGCTAATGTCGGTAGAACTAAAATTGGACTTTCATTGATTAATAGCTTGCTCATTTTCGACTCCCCCTTGTAATTATCCTTTTATTAGTGTTATAGATTCCCTTTTGCAAAATGAACATAAGATTGTCAAAAATTTTTAATGGGGAGGGAACAGCTCCATTGACTCATTTTAGAATATCCCGGAAAAAATAAACGGCGCCTACCCCTCAACACATAAAAATATTAACGTGTTCGGGGACAGGCACCGAAAAAATATAATGAAGGAAATTTAAATCGAAATAGTTTTTAATAAGGGGGATCCTTCAACGGTTCCTTTCTCTTTATTAGAAACCTTGTAAGCCATCCCCTCCAATATCTTTTATTAATTATTATGATGTTCATTCAACTTGTGTGAGTAAGTTTTTATTATCTTGCTCTTTTATAGGAATAAACTTAAATGTTAATGCTAGTATCAATGCACCGATTGAGCAAACGATTCCTGACATCCAAAAAACTCCAACTAATCCGATATAATTTACTAAAAGACCACATATAAATGTCCCAATTGGAACAACGCCTCCCATTATTGACATCAATGTACCAAAAGCTCTTCCCCTCTGGTGGTCCGGGATAATATGTTGAATTAAAGTCATTGTATATGCATTTGCCAGACCTGAACCAATTCCGTATAAAAAGAGTATAAAAACATTGACGATAAGAATTGGGAATACCGGGAAAAGAACGATTGTACTTTGAAATAAAAAAGCAAGAATTTGTCCACGCTTAATATTGATAAATTTTGAAAACCATCCAGATGCGAAAGCCCCTAAAAACGTCCCTATACCTAACCCCAACTCAAGCAAACTATAACCTTCAGGACCAGATTGGAGGATCTTTTGTGACCAACCGGGCGTTAAATAAATAAATGTTACAAAGAAAATATTCGTAAAAAAAACACCTGGTATCATAAATAATAGTATTTTTGAACTTTTGATCACACGAAAACCCTCAACTACATCATTAATGAACTGTTTAACAGCAAATAATTTCTTTTCTTTTTTACGGTTTTTAGGTTGGACTGTCTTATTTACAGATTCCTTTGGCAAAACGAAGCGTAATAGAAATAAATTAAAAGCAGAAAACAAAAAGGTGATTGTGTTAAAAATAAAAAAAAGATAAATATTTACTTTACTTAATAAAAAGGCACCTATCGTACTTGCTATAATAGTAGAAATTTGGGTTCCGGTAGCAAATAAACTATTGCCAAGAACCAATTTTTCTTCAGGTAAAGTCGAGGGCATAAAAGCCCTTGAAGTTGGAAAAAATATGTTATTACAAATATTCAGAAGAGAGAACATTACAGCTATAAATAAAATAGAAAACTCTATAACATATGTGTAAGTGGTAATCATTAGTAGAATTAAGGCAGAGCAAATATCTGTTATAATCATAATTTTTCTTCGATTATATCGATCGGCAAACACTCCAAATATAAACATAAATAATTGTGGAATTGTAATCGCTAGTCCAAGCCAAGCTGTATAAGATGGTTCTTGTGTTTTTTCTTGTACAAACCAAAATATCGATAAATAGAACATTTTCGTACCGATTTCAGAAATTATAAAACCTGTATAAAACCGCATAAAGGCTTTATTTGCCAAAATTCCCATAATGCTCATTTCTCCTTTAAAGAAAACTTGGCGATTGCCGAGCCTTTAGGCGAAAGCAGAGCCGTAGTTGCACTTATACTTAATTCTTAAAATTTCCAACTACGTCGAATTCGCTTCTTTGCTGGAAATTTATACTTTCTTAACGTATAAAAAAGAGTGGTCCGGATTAGACTACTCTCCTTTCCAAAAAAATTAACAAATGCAATTTGCGTTTTGCCCAACAACTTTATTTAAAAATATTATATTTTTTCCAACAATATCCGTCAATAGGAAATTAAAATAATTAACTATTTTTTCAAAAGTTTAGGTATCATTTAAATTTAATAATTTCATATTAAAAACGGCCCAATTATTATACGCCCTGTTGCATTTGATAAAAAGTGGGTATTCGCATTTTTGAGTGGAAACCACCTTCATTTGATGACTTACAAGGGTAGTAGTTTCTATTTGGCTTGTCAAGGAAAGCACTTGACAAACCAAATAGAAACTACTAGGTGGTCTGTAAGTCAAATGAAGGAGTTACTGTGATAACTCAGTTACCTTTAAATCCAATCCACCTGCAATAAGATAGATCATCGTTATTAAGTTTTTGGTTGAGCGGTATCCTCTTGCTTGTCGTTTTGCCGTTTGAATTAATCCGTTTGTTGCTTCGAGGATTCCATTATTGATACGGCTTTTAAACCATTGAAGGATGCCGTCACGATGCTTGTGTATGCTTTTGGCTACTTTAACCATATCAGGAATCTGGGAACGTCTTGCCCAAGAAAGCCATTCGTCCAAATAAGCTTCTGCTTCAGAGATATCCTTCTCCCAAAAAGCGTTGAAATGCGACTTTCAGCTGATATGCTTTCGCTGTCTTTAAGTCTTGATCTTTTAATTTTAACAATGTTTCTTTTTGTTTAGGATTTAAATTGCTTTCATTTTTTATCCATGAATAGCGGCTGTTTTTTAACTCAGGATTGCTTCTTTGCTCTTTACGCCGTGTCTCGTCTAGTGCTTCATTAATCATTTTCATAACATGAAATTTATCGAAAGTCAGTGAAGCATTTGGAAATTGTTCTTCAACACCTTTAATAAAAGCTGGAGACATATCAATACTGAATTCTTTTATGTTATCCGGGTGACCGCCATGAACCATTAAATCCTGTTTAAAACCTTTTAAAGTATGTTGATCTTTGCCTTCTGTAACAGAAATAACTTTACGTTTTTCAAGATCCATGAAAATAGAGACATACTCGTGGCCTTTTCTTCTTGATGTTTCATCAAAACCAACATGTTGTACAGAAGAAAAATCTTCTCTTTCACGAGCTTCTTCCACATAGTGATGTAGTATTGGCCAAAGGGTTGTATCATGTTCATTTATCAGGTTAGCTACCTTTTTAACAGGCATGGCTTTCATTAAAAGGATGACAAATGCTTCAAAGTAAACTGAAAAGCCTGAGCGTTCACGTGTCCAATTAGGTCTTATTGTTTTAGGTGATCCATTACATTGTGAACAGTAGGTACGAGGTAATCTACCGTGAATATAGGTTTCAAATTGAAAGAAGTTTAAATGCCTCCATATCCGTTCACGTCCGTGATCGTAAATAGGAGCCTGATTCCCGCAGGTAGGACACTCAAATGTACTTCCTTTTACCGTAGAGATGAATATGTTTAATTTTTTTTCATCAGGATTAAATTCAACATAATCTACTTTCCATCCAGAACCGAGATTTAGTGCCATTTGTAATAATTCATTCTCTGTCATTTTCAAACTACCACCTTGTCAATTTTATTGGTAGTATTATTGTTGACAGTTTTTTTCCATACTAAACTGCGATGAACCTAAAAAGTCGTATTTTTGGACAGAGAAATGGCAAACAAAGAATGAAAAAAGCAATGGACGACACAGAAAATGGAAGATATCAGTTCTTGACTCGTTAAGCGTTTATCCAAACGTCTTGTGGATTAATCGTTTTTTCCATGTCGCAAATAACATACGGGACAAAAAGCACATTGATTAACATATGGAGAGGACACGCCTACCTTTCAAGATCTATGAAATATAATGTTAAACTTTCACAGTTGGTAATAAATTAGAAGCTGTCCACGATATGCAGGAAAAATTTTTTTGTATAAAAGAAAACCCTACGCTAGGCGTAGGGTTCAGGAAAGCTTTCAGCGAGGTATGCCCTCTTGGTGTTAAAATAAATTTTGGTTCGCCAACCAAATTTAAGCACCAAGGAGGGACCATTTATGTCTTCCGACTTAAATAGTTTAGCACATACGAAATGGAATTGTAAGTATCATATAGTTTTTGCACCAAAATATAGAAGGCAGATAATATATGGGAAAATTAAACAGGATATAGGTCAAATCTTAAGGCAACTATGTGAAACAAAAGGTGTTGAAATAATCGAGGCAACAGCTTGTAAAGATCATATCCATATGTTGGTAAGTATACCACCAAAAATAAGTGTGTCATCATTTGTTGGGTATCTAAAAGGAAAAAGTAGCTTAATGATATTTGATAGGCATGCAAACTTAAAATATAGGTATGGGAATATGAAATTTTGGTGTAGAGGATTTTATGTGGATACAGTAGGTAGAAACAAGAAGGTAATAGAAGAATATATACGAAATCAAATACAAGATGATATAGTTGCGGATCAATTAAGTATGGAGGAATTTATTGATCCGATCACTGGTGAAGAGAGAAAGAAGAAGAACAAGAGGAGATAGAAGAAACCCTTTAAGGGTTAGTTGTGGGAGTAGTGCGGTTGGCGAACCGTCAGTGCCTTTTTAGGGCTGGCCAGTAACGAAGGCTTTCAGCCGCAGAACAAACCATCCGTTCTCACGGGTGGTTTTGATTGAATCAAAAGACGGAAATACGTTTACCATCCTATATATATCTAAGAAATTCTGAATATGGAACCACTTTCACACTGTTTTGGGCTCTATATTCCTTTGGCAAACAATCAAAAACAATGAATAATATTTTACTGTACTCATCACCTATTAGATTTTGAATTTGACTCACTTGCAATGTTCCACAAATTCTCTCCAAGAGACTTCCGAATCCATAAGGTGGGATTCTATACCAAAAGTTTTCAAACTCCTTAATAATAATCTCGGCTGTTTCTTTTTTTCTTACTAATCGTTCAATATCTTCTTTAATCACTCTTTCATTGATTATATATTTTCCGTCATTTATTAAAGCTTCTACCCTTTTATCCCATAAGATTAAAAGATGATTCTCAAAATCGTCAATAAATTCTTCCTTGCTTATAACAGAATACCAAGTCTTATTATATATTTTGTTTACAAATAAAAGAAAATTCAGTTCAATAGGTGCTATAATTGTAGGAAAATAGTCCCCTTTTTTCACTTTTTTCATAATTCACTATCATCTCCTTGTTTAATATGATACAATTATATTGTAATAAAATTCAACTATTAAGGGGGATGCCAAATTTGAAAAGATTTTCTCTATTATTATTAGTCTTTTTATTTATTCCTTTAACAGCATTTGCAAACACAGACGAAAATAATTCTGATTCATCTAATTCATATGATATCTCAGTTGAATTTCCACTTCAAGTTAAAGTGGGAAAAGAAGAATCGGAAAAATCATTAGAAGAACCGACAATTCAACCGCTACAAACTTTTTATGGAAATGGTGGAACATCTGGACTTGATTGGGGAGCAGCAGGACGAACAATTACATGGAGAATAAAGCCAGCAACATTAGAACCATGGGTTTTTACAGGAAAATTAACCATCTATTATAACGATCGTTATTGGAGATCTTATGACTTATCCGGTGGAGGAGCTCTCGGATCTACATTATCGGACACCATCGAATTACCATATATGTATGCAGGTGAATATGAATTCCATTTATCAGGAACAGCTGTTGCTCCTTTGGGTAACATAGATTTTTATACAGTTGATGATGATGCCGTATTATATTTAAATAAAACATATAATAGTTAACTCAACTTTCGCACCTAAAAAATAAGCATTAATCATTGGTTTTATTGAAACCAGAGTTTATCAAATATATTCGTTGACAAATTTAAATAATCATGAAAAAACACCTCGTTCTTTGGTATAGTGTAATTGATGAAAAACACTACCATACAGAAGAGGTGTCCCCTATATGATAAACCAAAATAGCCAATTTAATCAACTACCAAAAGAACTTGACTCTGTTTTTTCTGAGCTTGAAATAAATAAGCATCTACGCCAAGCAGGAATTAAAAAATCGTTTGGCTTTAGCTGTTCTTACTTATTTCAACTTATTTTTTGTTTGATTTTTCAACATAGAAATTGGTTTTCCCTACTGGATTCAAAGAAAGCAGATCAATTTCCAGCTAAGGACGCTGTTTATCGTTTTTTAAACCAAGCAACGTTCAACTGGCGCCGCTTTTTATTACTATTGAGCACTTTTACCATTCGAAAAGTGGCAAGTCTTACGAATCGAACACGACCAAAAGTGTTCATTATTGATGATTCTTCCTATGATCGAAATCGCAGTAAAAAGGTCGAATTGCTCGCTCGTTGTTTTGATCATGCTTCACTTAAAATGCGCTTTTATAAAGGTTTTCGTATGCTTACTTTGGGTTGGTCAGATGGCCATACATTTATGCCAATTGACTTTTCTTTAGTCAGTTCGAGAAAGTCACAAATCAATGGTATTTCTGATCACATTGATAAACGCACATGTGGCTATAAACGTAGACAAAATGCACTTCAAACAGAGCCTGAACAGATTCCTGATATGATTAAGCGTGCATTAACGAGTGGAATCGAAGCCAGCTATGTTCTTATGGATTCTTGGTTTACCTTGCCACCACTTGTTAAAGCGATTGTCGATCAAGGATTAGATGTCATAGGGATGGTTAAAGAAACAAAACAACGCTATAACGTAAACGATAAAATGGTTTCACTAAAGCAACTTTATCGCTTAGCTGTACCTGTTCCATCCGGGAAAGGAGTTCTTCGTTCAATTCATACAACAATGGCTAACGGGACACCCGTTAAAGTGGTATTCATTCAAAATAGAAATAAGAAAAGTGAGTGGCTTGCCATCCTTAGTACCGATTGCACGCTCTCCGAACAAGAAATTGTGCGAATCTACGGAATGCGCTGGGATATCGAGGTTTTCTTTAAGACAACCAAATCCCTTTTAAAACTTGAAAAAGAGTTCCAAAGTCGTTCATATGATGCGCTTATTGCCCATACAACGATTGTATTTACACGTTTTATTGTACTCTCTTGGCAGAATCGTTGTCATACGGATGAACGAACAATTGGTGGTCTGTTTTATGAACTATGTGATGAAGTAAATGAACTTGATTGGGCTGTCGCATTGCAGCAGTTAATCGAGCTTCTTCAAGATGTAATAAAACAGACCAACAAGAAAATCAAAAAATTAATTCAAAGTCAACTAGAACAGTGGATATCCAACCTTCCTAGCTATATCAAGGCTTATTTGCCAATTTCAGTCTGCGAAAGTTGAGTAGTTAATTTATAATTATAAAAGAAAAATCACTAGTGTTGCATTAATTTAAATTAACTATTAAAAATACCCAAAATCTTCAATTTTATTATTTCAAACAAAGAAAAAGTCCTTTATAATGGAAATAGTTGGTGGTAATCCGTCCAAATCCATTAAAAAGGACAACGCTCATGGATAAGATTACACGAAAAAATTCATTTGGACAATGGTTTTCACCGATAAATCTGAGAGTTTTAGAAGAAAACGTGAAAACAATGAAATTAGATTTCTATACAAAAAAATTAACGACAGAGTCATTTCTTAAATTATTACTTTTTGCACAACTTAAGGAAGTTGAAAGTCTTCATGCATTGGGCGATTGCCTTTTCGATGACCAACTTCAAAAGGCAGTAAACCTTGATTCTATAAGTATTTCTCAGCTATCTCGCCGATTAAATGGCATGAATCCAGATCTGTTTCAGTCGCTTTTCCTTGATCTAGTCGGACAAATTCACGCTAAAACACACTACACAAAACGAATCATGCCGTTAAAAATTATTGATTCAAGCACATTACCACTCAATTTGACCAATCATAGGTGGGCAAAGTTCCGTAAAACAAAGGCGGGGGTAAAGTTACATTTACGCCTGGTATTTATGGAAAAAGGAACTTCTTACCCTGAAAAGGCCGTGATAACAACGGCAAACGAACACGATCGTGGTCAGCTTGAGATTATGGTGGACGACAAGGAATGCATGTATGTGTTTGACCGTGGTTATCTAGACTACGAAAGATTTGACCGTTTGACAGACGATGGTTACTTTTTTCTTTCAAGGCTACGAAAAAACGCAGTTGTACGGGAGGTTTATGATTTTAAACTACCCGAGGGTTCATCTGTTTTATCGGATCAAATGGTCTTGATTGGAACGACACAAAACCGAGCTGAAAACTACTTTCGCCTTCTAAAAGTAATGGATTCAAAAGGAAATGTACTCCATTTGATCACGAATCGTTTTGATTTGAGTGCCGAAGAAATTTCAGAGATGTATAAATCACGTTGGACTATCGAACTATTTTTTAAATGGATCAAACAACATCTCAATATCAAAAAATTTTACGGTCAAAGCGAATGGGCGATTCAAAATCAAGTGTTTATTGCACTGATTGTTTATTGCTTACATATCCTCGCACAAATCGAAACAAAAAGTAAGCGTAAAATCTTGCAAATTAGTCGTTATTTAAGGGCTGCATTGTGGAAACCAGCGCATATTTGGATTCGAAAAATCGAAGGAAAAACTGTCCCTTAATCATTAAAATGCCGTTGTTGCACAAGTCTTAATTGTATATAAATTCTGAATGGATAGAGCCACCTTTAGTTGGGTATTTACTTTTTTGGCCCTAAGTTGGGAAAATAATTAATCTGAAAATTATGACATTATTTATGCAACACTAGTGAAGAAAAATAGATAAACTAGATTTGGTTTTAAAAACTGAATCTAGTTTATTGCTTCTTCACTGTTTAAAACGAATGTCTGTACAAAGAAGATTTTCTCAGGGTACTCCTTTTTTACATTTATCCGGAATTATATTCATTGGAAGTGCAAAACGGCCCAATTATTATACGCCCTGTTGCATTTGATAAAAAGTCGTATTTTTGGACAGAGAAATGGCAAACAAAGAATGAAAAAAGCAATGGACGACACAGAAAATGGAAGATATCAGTTTTTGACTCGTTAAACGATTTATCCAAACGTCTTGTGGATTAATCGTTTTTTCCATGTCGCGACACTTTCATATTTTGTTTTAATGCTCGATAGCCCACGATTCCAGTTAGGAAAAAGAGGAGTGCGCTTATATTTAATAACATGACCGTTCCCATCATTTCACCTAAAAAACTTGCGATACTCATACCAATTAACATGGTCAAAGCCATTAAAGTATTATAAGCACCAAAGATTCTCCCCATATAGTTTTCAGGTACTTGTTCTTGCAATAATGTTTCCAACCGAACACTGGAAATGACGTCCGTAATACCTAGGAAAGCATTCATGATAAAAACAAAAAATAAAATGGGAATATTAAATTGTAAAAGAGCAAATCCGCCGCTTGCCAGTAAGCTACTAATAATAAGAGGAAAGGGGGCTACTTTTTTGTTTAACTTTAGCAACAAATAACCGCCAATCAATCCGCCAATTCCTTGAACTGACTCAATCCAGCCGAACTCAACGGATGTTTGACCCATTTCATTTATAACATACGGGACAAACAGCACATTAATCATTCCTTGAGCCAACCAAATGAAGGAAAACATCAAAAAAATTGTGGAATATAATTGATTTGTCCCAACTACTTTCAAGCCATTCCACCAATTTCCCCAAAACTCCAGCCATTTTTGTTTTAATGAAGTTTCTACACCTTTTTGTTGAGATGATTTAACTGCCACCAAAGATAATAACACTGAAGAGATCATATATGAAAAAATTTCTGTTGCAATGGCTATCTCTACCCCGGCAATGCCCAGTAAAGCGCCTCCAATTGATGGACCAATTATACGTATAATATTATCACTAACAACCGTAATAGAATTGGCCACCACCAATCTTTCCCGGCTAATTGTTGCCACTAATAATGAACGGTGGGCCGGAATGAATAGGGTTCCAACTAGATTTTGAATAAATGCAATAACTAAAAATGCCCATAATTGACCTGAAGGAACAAAAAATAAAAGCGCTAAAGCAACTGCGCGAACAACATCCACAATAACTAAAGTCCATTTTTTATTTCGTTTGTCAACGAATGTACCCGCGATAGAACCAAATAATAATCGGGGTAACATTTGAATAATAAACATGGAACCTGTGGCAATAGTTGATTTAGTAATATCAAAAATATATAGTGGCATGGCTATGAGAAAGATCCAATCGCCCAAGCCTGAAATCATTCGTGCCATCCAGATTAAAAAAAGTTTTTATTTTGAAGCATATGCAAGTGATACACCTGCCTTTCAAAACCCAAAAAATATAAATGTTAAACTTTCAATCTATATCACTATTATTTCATTATAAACAAAAAAATCAGTTTATACTTACAGATTAATTTTTTTAATTCATCCTTATAAATAAATGATTTTTTCTATTTCCCACTCATACTTTATCCATTCCAAAATAAACTAATCATAAAAAGGATTATGCTTTAAAAGAGCTTATCCATATTTTTCGTGACATTGTGATGTAGTTTACAGAGAAACTCCCAAAAAAAGATAAAATGAATATATGAAGTCATATTAAAGGAGATCATCGTATGACGGTGTTAACTGATAGATTAGGCAGGCCAATGCATGATTTACGAATATCTGTTACGGATCGTTGTAATTTCCGCTGCCGCTATTGCATGCCAAGAGAGGTTTTTGGACGGGACTTTGCCTTTATGCCGAAAGAACAACTCCTTAGTTTTGAAGAAATTGAACGTTTGGCAAAAATTTTTGTCTCTCTTGGGGTAAAAAAAATCCGTCTGACCGGTGGCGAACCGCTTCTAAGAAAAAACATCACATTTTTAATCGAGCGGCTGACACAAATTGATGGATTGGAAGATATCGGACTGACTACGAATGGCGTTCTGCTTGAAAAATTAGCCGGCGACTTAAAAAATGCCGGTCTTAAGCGAATAAATGTTAGTCTCGATGCCCTTGATGAAAAATTATGTCAGCAAATTAATGATAGTGGTGTGCCTTCCACTCATATTTTAAAAGGAATTCATAAAGCAAAAGAAGTCGGTCTCAACATCAAAATAAACATGGTCGTGAAAAAAGGAATGAACGAACAAGAAATTTTCCCTATGGCTGAATATTTCAAACAGCACGACATCCCTTTAAGATATATTGAATTTATGGACGTTGGCTCTACAAATGGCTGGGACCTCAAAAACGTTATGGCGAAAAAAGAAATTTACACCCTTCTCTCAGCGCATTATGAATTGGAACCTGTCGACCCGTCCTATATAGGCGAAGTGGCAAAAAGATATCGTTACAAAGGGACAAATACGGAAGTCGGTTTTATCACCTCGGTTTCTGAATCATTTTGCTCAACTTGTACGAGAGCTAGACTTGCGGCAGATGGAAAAATGTACACTTGCCTGTTTGCCACAGACGGCTTTGATTTAAAACAATTACTCAGATCCGGTGCAGACGATCATAAGCTGACTGAAACGATCATGCAGATTTGGGGTGCGAGAACGGACAGATACTCCGATGAACGAACAGAAGAGACGGCAAGAAACCGGAAAAAAATTGAAATGTCCTATATCGGCGGTTAATTAACAAAAGGACAGCAACAGAAAGGAGCATCGGCTATGATAGATCGGTATTCTCGGCAAAAACAGTTCAAACCAATTGGTGATGCCGGGCAAAAGAAAATTAGTGAAAAACATGTGCTCATGGTCGGTTGCGGGGCATTAGGATCGGCGAATGCGGAAATGTTAGTTCGAGCCGGCATTGGCAAGCTTACCATCATCGACCGCGATTATGTCGAATATAGCAATCTGCAAAGGCAAACCTTATTCACGGAACAAGATTGCCTTGACCAAATACCAAAAGCAGTAGCGGCAAAAAATCGGCTACATGCCATCAATTCAATGGTCAAAATTGATGCATATGTAATGGATGCGACAAGCGAGTCCCTTTTCCCGCTCTTGGATAATGTTGATCTTATCATGGATGCTACCGATAATTTTGATATTCGCCTTACCCTGAACGATCTTACCCACAAAATGAATATTCCTTGGATTATGGGGTCATGCGTCGGCAGTACGGGGATGAGCTATACGATTCTCCCCAATGAAACCCCATGCCTCCAATGTTTACTGGACATAACACCGGCGATGAACGCCACCTGTGACTCAGTTGGAATCATCTCCCCGGCAGTACAAATGGTAGCTGCCCATCAAACAACGGAAGCCCTTAAACTTTTCGTTGAAGATACAGAAGCATTACGGACAAAACTGGTCACCTTTGATTTATGGAATAACCAGTACCAGATGATCAATGTTGCACGTGCAAAAAAAGATACCTGTCCGACTTGCGGAAATGAACCAAGCTATCCACATCTAAACTATGAGTTTCAAACAAAATCAGAAGTGCTTTGCGGCAGAAATACGGTCCAGATCCGTTCGAACCGAGCATATGAATTCGAAACTTTAGCCGGTCGTCTACAAACGGTTGGACCGGTAAAAACCAATCCATATCTTGTTTCTGTTGAATATAAAGGATACCGGATTGTATTTTTCCGCGATGGACGGGCTTTAATCCATGGCACAAACTCAAAAGAAATTGCAAAAACTATTTACTATCAATTAGTCGGTTAGGTGGGAACAAAAATGGTAGAAAAACGAAAACCTATTAAAGTGGATGAAGCGATCAAACGAGTAATGGCCTATCAAAAAAGCGGCTCAATCGAATTCCTTCCAATAGAAGAAAGTTTTGGCCGGTTTCTTGGTGACGATTTGATTGCTACGCATGATGTCCCTTTCTTTAACCGCTCCCCGTATGACGGATTTGCGATCATTGCAGCGGATACGGAACATGCATCAAGCACAAATCCCGTTCAATTGGAAGTGGTCGGTGAAATTGGGGCAGGCAGTGTATTTCCTTATATGCTGCAACCGGGGCAAGCGGTACGAATTATGACCGGTGCAGCTATTCCCCAAGGTGCCGATGCGGTCATCATGCTCGAGTTAGTGCGCGAAATTGAAACAGACGGAAAACCTTTCATTCAAGTGAGACGGAAAGTAAAATCGGGCGACAATATTTCCTTAATCGGGGAGGATACAAAAAAAGGCACCGTCCTTGCCCCAAAAGGAACGTATATAAATCCGGGTGTTGTCGCCTTGCTTGCCACATTCGGTTATAAACAAGTTCCGGTCAGCACGAAACCGGCGATTGGCATTATTGCAACCGGCAGTGAATTATTAAAGGTAGATGAACCACTCCAACCCGGGAAAATCCGTAACAGCAATACCTATATGGTCGCAGCCCAAATCGAACGGGCCGGCGGGAAACCTGTTAACTTTGGCCAATTCAATGATGATTTTGATACTTGTTTTAGGCAAGTGGCCGACGCCTTAAATAAAGTAGACTTTTTAATTACAACAGGCGGCGTATCAGTCGGTGATTATGACTATTTACCAGCCATTTATCAAAAACTTGGTGCGGAAGTTTTGTTCAATAAAGTAGGTATGCGTCCGGGCAGTGTGACAACCGTTGCAGTGAAGGACGGGAAACTCTTATTTGGCCTATCCGGGAACCCATCGGCCTGTTATGTCGGCTTCGAATTATTTACCCGTCCGATGATACGTGCCTATCTACATTGTGTAAATCCAATAGTGAAAAAGACGATTGCAACTCTCGGTTCCGATTTTCCAAAACCAAACCCGTTCGACCGCTTTGTCCGAGGCCGCTTATCTTTTGAAAACGGAAAAATCATTGCTTATCCTATTGGTTTGGACAAATCAAATGTCGTCTCTTCTTTAGCGGAAGCAAATGTGCTTATCAACTTGCCCGGGGGTACAAGAGGTTTTACAAAAGGAATGGAAGTTTCCTGTTTATTACTGGAAGATCAAGAAGGAGAATCGTGATGAAAGAAAAATTGTTTGAAATCACGAGTGAGCCAATCAAGGTTGACCAATTAATAAAAAAAGTCGAAAGCCGAAACGCCGGTGCAATGACAACTTTTATCGGGACGGTACGGGAATGGACGAAAGGCAAACGGACGCTTTACTTGGAATATCAAGCATACATCCCGATGGCAGAAAAAATGCTAAAGACCATTGGAGACGAGATTCAAAGGAAATGGCCGGATACAAAGATCGCAATCACCCATCGCATTGGGCGCCTGGATATTTCCGATATTGCCGTATGTATCGCCGTTTCTTCTCCACACCGGAAAGCTGCCTATGAAGCTAACGAATATGCCATTGAACGTATTAAGCAAATCGTCCCTATTTGGAAAAAAGAACATTGGGAAAACGGTGAAACATGGATTGGTGATCAATTGGAAAATGTCGCTTACCCAACAGGAAAACCGAAAATGGAAGGTGATAATGAATGATTACAGTTTTACTTTTTGCCCACCTGCAAGATGAAATCGGCCAAAGAGAGCTTAAACTCGCTATTACAGAAGTAACGGTGAAGGATTTAAAGCAAACTCTGACAGAATCCTACCATTTATCGCAAATGGAGACAACCATGGTTGCGGTCAATGAAGAATATGCATTGGATCATGACGTCATCCGTGCAGGTGACGTTGTAGCTTTAATTCCTCCTGTCAGTGGGGGGTAACCGGGATGAACATCATTCAAATTGTCGGTTATAAAAACAGTGGAAAAACTACACTTGCAAGTCACCTTATCGAAACATTCACAACAAAAGGTATTCGTGTTGCTTCCTTAAAACATCACGGACATGGCGGCGAACCTGCCGGAATTTCCAATACGGATAGTGAACAACATCGTACATCAGGTGCCTTTGTTTCGGGCGTAACCGGCGAACATATTTTACAACTGGCAAACCAAGGCCGTTGGGAACTTTCGCAAATCCTCCCCTTTTACCAACGATTGGGTGCGGAAGTTTTAGTGGTGGAAGGCTTTAAAAATGAAAACTATCCGAAAATTGTTTTACTAAAAAATAAAAACGATCAGCATCTATTAAAATCTTTAACAAATATTTTAGCGGTGATGACTTGGTTTCCAATGGATCATCCATCTCTACCGACTTTTCTGAAAGGTGAGGAAAAGAAACTATGCCATTGGATTAGCGAAACAATTTTTCAAAATAAATAAAAAGACACCCTGGTTTGAGGAGGGCGTTTTACATTCTATCTGATGACCAGTGGCAAAAGCCATCCAAAGTGCTAAATCCAGCAATCAGTCAATATTGCAAATTTCTACCGGACAGTTTTCACAACGATTCTTTTCCTTTAAATATTGTAGATTTTTAATCAAGATTTTACCGGATGAATCGATGGATAGAATTCCTTTTTTTCTTAACTCGCCAAGCATCCGGTTGATATATTCTCTAGTTGCACCGCAAAATCTGGCAAGTTCCTGGTTGGTGAAGGCCATATCAATCAAAATACCATCATTCCTTTGAACACCATAACTGTTAGATAAGCGGATGAGCGTTGAATACAGTGCACCCTTTTTACCGTTGAGCAGTAAGTCCCGTAATTTAGTTTGAAACTTTCTCATATGGTTGCTTACCCATTTCATCGTCTCAATGGACAAATGGTGATTGATCATTAATTCTTTTTGTAATTTATCAATGTTGATGACAAATACTTCTCCGGATTCGATGATTTTTGCATTCAGTAAATACTTCGGATCATCACAAAAGAGGGTCAGTTCGCCTACGATGTCGTCCGTTCTACAAATCCGGAGCACCATCTCTTCCCCTTCTGAAGAGAGCATACTAATTTGGATCAAACCGGATTTGATTAAATACATTTCTTTCGCATCCATCCCTTGATGGAAGAGATAAGAATCTTCATGGATTGATCGAACGGTTCCGATCGATTTTAACAATTGCCGTAATTCATCAGATAACCGTTCTCTTTTATTGGACAAAGTTTGCAAAGGTTCTCCCCCCTTTACTATGATAGTTTACAAACATAACTATATTGTATCACAACGGGTAGAATTCTTTCGGGATGTTAACAATATTGTCATAGTAAAAAATACAACAGAAATGGGGCAACAGTTATGAACGATATATACCAAGGCGTTGTACTTGCAGGCGGAGAGTCACGTCGATTCGGCTCACCTAAGGCATTTGCTGAAATTGACGGTATACCTTTTTACCAGTGTTCCATCAATGCCATCCAACCGTTCTGTTCATCCATTGTGATCGTTACCAAACCGAATTTGCAAGAAAAGTTTAAAAGGGATAGACATAATGTGGCAGTTATTAATGATGTAAAAGAATTTCGAGGTCAAGGACCACTTGCTGGTCTTTATTCTGCGATGGAGTACCGGGCGTCCCCATGGTATATGGTAACACCCATTGATGTCCCTTTTGTAGAAGCTTCGATTTTTGGACAGTTAATAAAATTCATTGATAAAAATATAGACGGCATTGTACCCATTGTTTCAGGGAAAAAGCAACCATTGATTGCCATCTATAACTACTCAATTAAGGACGAAATCAGACATATGCTTGAGAATGGAGAACGATCGGTTCAGCAACTACTTGGAAAGTTCAATATTCGGTACATTCCGATGAACATAGAACAACCTTTCATCAATATTAACCGGAAAACTGATTTCTTTCAATATATCCAGCCGGAAGTTTCAATATTTGGAGAAGAACTCAAGTAGATTGGAGGTAAACGTATGGGACATTGTCATGACAGAGGCAAGCTCAAAACGGTCACTTGTGCGGTGATAACCGTTAGTGACACGCGTAATAAAGACACCGATAAAAGCGGTCAAACCATTATTGAACTGCTGAAAACTGATAACCATCATATTGGCATGTATGAAATCATTCCGGATGATGTTGCGTCAATTCAAAAAACATTGGAGACTGCCATCCATGAAGATGCGATTGATGCCGTCATTTTTAACGGTGGAACCGGAATTTCTCAGCGTGATGTAACAATAGAAGCGATTCGTCCATATTTTAAAAAAGAGTTGCCCGGTTTTGGGGAAATTTTTCGTTATTTAAGTTATCAATTTGATATCGGTTCTGCAAGCATTCTTTCCCGTGCCATAGCAGGAATAGCCAATAATCGCATTGTCTTCTCGGTGCCCGGTTCAACAGGAGCAGTGAAATTAGCGATGGAAAAGCTGATTTTACCGGAAATAAAACATGCGGTTAATGAAATTCATAAAGATTTATAAAGGGGTAAATCATTTTGGCTAAGAAAGTATATTTACTTTTATTAAGTTTGTTGATTATTCTTACCGGTTGTACAAGCCCAAAAGCTGATAGCGGAAATCAAGTTGAATTGACCATATCTGCAGCAGCGAGTATGACCGATAGCCTTTTAGAGCTCAAGGAAGGATTTGAACATCAATATCCAAACATTAAAATTAATTATAACTTTGGCGGCAGTGGTACTTTACGAAAACAAATTGAACAAGGAGCACCGATAGATATCTTTTTTTCAGCCTCAGAACAAGATTACAAGCTGTTGGATGAAGCTGGATTTATTAAAAAGGGGCAAGCCATTTTGCAAAATCATTTAGTATTGATTCAACCGGTAAATGGTGAGCTGACTTCCATCAATGATTTACTTGACTCCAATGGAAAAATTGCCCTTGGTACGCCGGATGCGGTCCCGGCCGGCACCTACGGGAAACAATCACTAGAAAATCTTGGTATTTGGGGCGATGTACAGGAGCGCTTAGTTTATACAAAGGACGTTCGGCAAGTTCTTACGTTTGTTAAAGAAAGGTCGGTCGATGCCGGCATTGTTTATGTAAGTGATACATTAGGTGAAGATCATATTGAGGTCGTTGAGCGGATTGATGATTCAACCCATGATCCAATTAAGTATTATTTTGGCATTATTGATGGAAATAAGCACGATAATGCGAAAAAAAAGGCAACCGAAAATTTTTACCACTTTATATTTCGTGATGAGAGCATGGAATTATTTAAAAAATACGGATTTGATAGAGTTGGAGATTGAAAGTTATGTCCTTGTTTTCTTACTACGTTTGACGGTTGGCAGCCCCCGGGATCTATTTTTACCTTGTATTTTTCGCCATTGCCAGAAATTAGGTGAATAAAAAATGAGTTTTTCTTGGTATCCGGTGCAATTATCAATTTTTGTTGCAACGGTCGCAACAATCATTACATTTTTTATCGGAATTATCGCTGTCTATTGGCTGATTTTTAAAAACTTCCGCGGGAGAGCCGCTGTCGAAACGATAATTTTTTTGCCGTTAGTCCTACCCCCAACGGTTATCGGATTTCTTTTAATTGTCATTTTCGGGAAAAACAGCCCGATAGGTCAAGCTCTTGAATGGCTAATTGGCCGAAGTATCATTTTTACCATCCCGGCAGCCGTCCTTGCAGCTTCCGTCATTGCTTTTCCATTAATGTATCAGTCCATGAAAACCGGCTTTCTCTCCATTGACCGTACGATTATTGATGCGGCCAAAGTCGACGGGGCATCAAATTGGCAATTGTTAAAATGGCAGTTAATTCCTTTATCGGCGCGGGCAATTTTTTCGGGAATTGCGTTAAGTTTTACACGGGCATTTGGCGAGTTTGGCGCTACCCTTATGTTTGCCGGCAATATTCCGGGCCACACGCAAACAATCCCGACAGCCATCTTTTTTGCAATTGAAACTGGTAACATGACGGCTGCTTGGTACTATTGTGTAATCAGTATCTTATTTTCTTTTATTCTATTGTTTTTTACGAATGATCGAAGCAAGACCAGAAATTGACTCAAATAAAGTGAAAAAACCGGCCCTTGTTGATTAAGGGCAGTTTATTAGTTAAATTATTCTCCTCGTTTGAAGTCTCCACTTTTGCCGCCGCTTTTTTCTAGTAGATAGGTCGGGCCGATGACCATACCTTTATCTACCGCTTTACACATATCATAGACGGTTAATGCGGTAACCGAAGCGGCAGTGAGTGCCTCCATTTCCACCCCTGTACTTCCTACCGTCTTAACCTCGGCTTGGATTAACAGTTTGTACTGCTCACCTTCAACCGGTTCCCACTCAAACGAAAGATCTACACCGGTAATGGAGATTGGGTGGCACATCGGGATTAGCGCTGATGTTTGTTTTGCCCCCATAATACCGGCAACTTGAGCAACCGCCAACACATCCCCCTTCTTGTTCTTCATTTCGGTAATATTTTCGTATACGGCTTTACTCATTAATACACTGGATATTGCAACCGCTCTTCGTGATGTTTTTTCTTTAACCGAAATGTCAACCATTTTTGCCCGGCCCTCTTCATTAAAATGGGTAAACTCAGCCACATTCATTCACCTGTCTTTTCTATTTTTTACGTTAAGAAAGTATAAATTTCCAGCAAAGAAGCGAATTCAACGTAGTTGGAAATTTTAAGAATTAAGTATAAGTGCTCTTGCGTCTTTGCCATCGCCTAAAGGCTCGGACGCCCGAGTTTTCTTTATCTACCTAATAGTATATGAAAAAATAGTGAAATTCAATTTATTTTGAGGGTTCTCCACTATGGTGTACTCCCCTACCAAATTTCCCTATCAACTCTTGAACTACGAGATCATGCAGTTAGGATTAGATAGGTATAAAATTCATTTCAACCCCACTGTTATGCGAACGGTTACACGAAATGATGGCGAAGAACCAGATAAAATTGTATAATATAGGGTATAGAACTGATGGAAAGAGGGGAAGCAAAAGCATTATCTAAAACCGCTCTTCAATTGTTGACAGTAAAATTCGGCTGTTTGCCAGAGGAAATGAAAGAAGATATAAAGAAACTTGATGTCATAACATTGGAATTAATTTTGAGTAATATTTTTAATTATAATCATTTAGATGATGTGAAAAAGATCATTTCTTATTAAACATGCCAGTCCTTAATTTTTATGTATAAACAAAAGCCGGGATAGAGGTTTTCTCCTTCCCGGCTTTTTTGCGACACGAAATCACGCTGTTTTTACATTTAAAACTTGGTACCCTAATTTTTCAACAATTTTTTTCAGGTCTTCTTTGGTTACTATGCTTTCATCGAATTCGACTTTGGCCTTGCTGGAATTGAAAAGAACTTTTGCACGATTAACCCCGTCCATTTTTTCTAGCGTCCCTTGAATTTTTTTCATACAAGATGGACAAGTTAAGGTTTCTAATTGCATAACTGCTTTTGCCATGTTCATTCCTCCTTGTTATTTTGTACTTTTATTTTATATGAATTCCCTTGTAAAAAAATTGACGGGTATCAAGTTTTCTCTTAAGCCACTAATTTTTCTCTCTGCCTGCCGTCTGTTTTCCCAGCTTCACTTGCTATTTTTGTTTTAAAGCCGATTAACCGCATGGCATTTAAAATGACGACAAGGACACTTCCTTCATGAATAAACATTCCCCCGGCAAGGTGTACTTGGTCCGCCAAGACGCCCAGTAAAAGGATGACAACAACCGCTAAAGCAATAAAGATGTTTTGCCGCATATTCCGAATGGTCGCTTTCGATAAGGCAAAAGCATGGGCATATTGGGAGAGCTTATCGGCCATTAATACAACATCAGCAGTTTCCATTGAGACATCAGTTCCCCCTTCCCCCATCGCCAGTCCAATATCTGCTGTAGCAATTGCCGGCGCATCATTGATTCCATCTCCGGCCATCGCAACAATTGCCCCCTGATCCTTCAATTTTTTTACATACTCAACTTTTTCATTTGGCAACAGTTCCGCATGAAATTCATCCATCCCAAGTTCATTTGCTACGGCCTCTGCGGTATGGCGGTTATCACCGGTTAACATAATGATTCGTTTCACACCATTGGCTCGCATATCTGCTAATGCCGCCTTTGCATCATCACGAATTTGATCCGCAATAGAGATAATGGCAGCCAGTTCTCCGTTTATTCCGATAAAGATAGCGGTATTCCCTGCTTTTTCCCGTTCAATTGCATAGAGACTAGCCCCGTAATTAATTTTGATTCCTTTTCCATTCATCAATTTACGGTTCCCGGCAACAATTGAATACCCGTCTACGGTTGCCGTAATCCCGTTCCCTTTAATTGCTTCACTTTCCGTTATTTGAAAACGAGACAAATCAATTCCGTTTTTTTCTGCTTCTTTAACAATTGTCTGACCTAAATGGTGTTCAGAAATGGTTTCTGCTTTTGCAATAAGCGCTAATAGTTTCCTTGTCGGCATTGAGGTCAAATTGTGAAAATCGGTTACTGTCGGTTTTCCTTTTGTTAAGGTACCGGTTTTATCAAAGACAAGGGTATCAACTTTGGCAAATTTCTCCATAATGTCACCGCCCTTTATGAGGACACCATTTTTTGCACCGTTCCCGATTCCTGCAACGGCTGACACCGGTGCCCCGATTACTAAAGCACCCGGGCATGCGATAACAAGAAAAGTAATGGCCAAATGTAAGTCACGAGTAAATGCGAAAACAAATAATGATAAAATAACAACGGCCGGTGTATAGTAATTGGCAAAACGATCCAAGAAACGTTCTGCACTCGATTTTGATTCTTGTGCTTCTTCAACGAGTTCAATAATTTTTGCAAAAGTCGTATCTTCACCGACTTTCTCAGCAATGATTTCGATATACCCGTTATCGAGAATAGAACCGCTATACACACGATCATTTTCCGCTTTATTCGCCGGTATGGATTCACCGGTGATCGCAGCTTCATTAATAAGTGCATGTCCCTTTACAATACGTCCGTCCACCGGAATTTTTCCGCCGGGTAAAACGACTAAGCGATTTCCTTCCTCAACCAAGTCAATATCTATTTCCTCCCGAGAACCGTCTGCATGTAGTAAAATTGCTTCTTGCGGTGCCATATCTACAAGTTCTTTTAATGATGAACGTGTTTTTTCTAAAGTTCTTGCTTCCAGATAGTCGCCTAATAAGAATAGGAATGTAACGACGGCTGACTCTGTATATTCCTGAATAAAAACCGCTCCAATTACTGCTATGAAGACAAGTAATTCGATACTAAAAGTTCTCATTATCATTGCCTGCCATGCTTTAATCGCTATAGGTACAATGGCGATTACAGTTGCAATAATGAGGAAACTGTTACTTAATCCACTCAAGTGAAATAACTTGGATAGAATTGCGGCGATAATCAAAGTTCCCGAAATCCACGTAATCTGGTTTTTATGTTGATTTATTTTTGCGGTCATTTTAATCCCTCCAATATTTATCTTTGTCTTTATTTTAAAGAATCGGCGACGAAAAAAAATTGACCTTCATCAATATTGGTGAAACATGTTTCGTCGATAAAAATGAGGCTTCTTGCCTAAAAGTGGCGACTGGTGAATTTGAGGGGAGGGCTGGTGAATTCAGGGGTTCTACTGTTGAATTCGCTGGGTACACTGGTGATTTCTCCTTTTCTACTGTTGAATTCACTGGGTGAGCTGTTGAATTTTTCAATTTTATTGTTGAATTTATACCCGAGTACTGTTGAATTTTCCTTTTTTACTGTTGATTTCAAGGGGGAATTGGTGAATTACTGGGGGGACTGTTGAATTCGGATAGGGCACGATTGAGGTCCCTCATGTAGCGTCAGGCCACACCGCAGAGACTGAAAATGGTTTTTTATATAGAAAAAAGCCCTAAGATTTGTTCTTAGGACCTCTATTCCCCATATAACAAAAGTTGATCTAAGTCATTGATTTTAATTTTCCGCTTTGGCAATTGCTCAATCAAACCTTGTTTCTCCAACTCAGTAAACTTTCGGCTTATCGTTTCCGGTGTTGTACCTAAATAGGAGGCCAGATCTTTTTTTGCCATTGGTAGTGTGATCACCGGACTATTTCCTGCCCCTTTTTCCACACAATCAGCTAAAAATGAAAGAATTCGCGATTCTACCTTTTCAATGGCCACTTGCATCGTTTGTTTTTCGGAATTCATTAGCCGCTCCGACATTTCCGAAATAATTTTTAAAGATATTTGCGGATATTCCGTTAAGTACCGTTGCAAATCTTTTTGTTTAATCAAGCATACGGATGAATCTTGAACGGCCTCGGCATAATTTTCATGTACCTCTCCCGGATGAAAAAGGGCCCACTCCCCGGTAAAGTCACCCGGATTCAAAATTCTTACCAGCTGTTCCTTACCCGTGTCGGATAGGCGGTATACCCTAATTTTCCCACTATTGACGATGTACAAGGTGTCGTCTTCATCACCGGCATGGAAAAGCATTTCTCCCTTTTTCAAGTCCAGTTTTTTCGCTGATTCGGCAATTTTATCCATTTGTTCGTCATCTAAATGGTTGAATATGGGCACGAGCCGGATACAAGAGGCGTGGTTATGACAGTGTTCATGTGCCATTGAATCCCCTCTTTCTCATGAATGATAAGATTACTCTTCTTCGTCGCACAAAAAGCTTGATTTAATAACATCATTAACCTGTTCCTCGTGAAAAATAAACTCACTGTTCCTCATCGCACAGGAAGCCCGGTTTAATATGTTCCCAGTGAAAAACAGGCTCCCTCGTCGCACATAATAACATCATTACCATAATTTCCCATAAAAAATAAGATTACTCTTCTTCATCTTCTAAGGCCGTTTTACCCAGAAAAGCTTGCAACATCCAGATTTCTTTTTCGAGATAACCTTTAAAATCAATTAATACATCTTCCAAAACCGGTTGGTCTTGTTCCTTAGCTAATTTGATCGCACGTTGAACAACATCCCGGGTCATGCGGAAATCATCCACAATATTAGCAACCATATCATGTGCCGGTAAGTATTTATTTGCCGCACTTTCTTCTAAAAAAGTGTACTTCATATTTTGTTCCGTTGTCGAAAAAGGTTTGGCATCAATTGCAAGTAAGGTTTCTGCAATTTTATCATACCAGTTTGCCGCTTCACGATACAATTGTTCAAATTTTTCATGAAGTGTTAAGAACTCTGAACCTTTCACATACCAATGATATTGATGAAGCTTTGTCCACAATATGGCCAAATTTGCAACGACATGATTCGTCATAGCTGCAGCAGTCGGATGATGATGATCATGTTCCACTTGATCTTGTTCTAATTCTTTTTTCAATGCTTCTTCGGGACTTAAGATACTCATTTCTCTTACCTCCTGTATTTTACTTACAAGTTGATTATAAGATGTCCCTTTTCAAAAAAAATTGACCTAAATCAAGAAATCAAAAATAAATCTCCTGTTGCACAAAGTCCCCGACTATGATATGTTAAAAGTAATGAAAATGAATATTCATAAAACTCTACTAGGGGCGCCGGTTGGCTGAGAAGTACCCTTTGAACCTGATCTAGTTCGTACTAGCGGAGGGAAGTAGGTTAATAAATTACAATCTACATATTTTTGTAATTTACCAAACCGCTTTCCGATCATGGAGGGCGGTTTTTTATTTCCCCTTCAGATCGATTAGTTTTCCAGGACCCTTTTTCATTAAAAAAGTGAGGGACACCGGAAACTAAACAATAAAGCTCATTACCAATATTTTTATCATTACTTACACTGACCCTACAGATCGCTGGTTCAAAGCAATCGGTTCCTCGGTAAACAAGGAGGAATTATTGTTGAAGCAAAATTTTTCAAACCGACTCTATCAAAACGTTCAACCGATTTGGGAGAAAAACCATCAGCATCCTTTTGTCGTTGGGTTGGGAACCGGAACATTAGACCGGGAAAAATTTATCTTTTATCTGAAGCAGGACTATGTATATTTAATTGACTATGCGAAGTTGTTTGCTATCGGGGTAGAGAAGGCAAATAACCTTAAAATCATGACAAAATTTGCTGCGGTTCTCCATGAAACTTTGCATTTCGAAATGGAACTACACCGTCAATACGCTGCCGAGTTTGGAATTACCCGCGCTGATTTAGAAGCAACTGAACCAACACCAATTAACCTTGCCTATACGAGTTATATGCGAAAAGTGGCAGCCAATGGAAGCCTTGCTGAACTCGTTGCCTGTCTATTGCCGTGTGCTTGGGATTATTGGGAAATTGGGAAACTATTAAAATCAACTTATGGAGAAACGCTGGCGACAAATCCTTATAAAAAATGGATTGAAACCTACTCTTCGGAAACGTTCGGCGCTGGGACCCAGTGGTTAATTGACTTAATCGATGAATTGACAATCGAAAAATCAGAAGAGGAACTTCATACGATAGAGCAGCATTTTCAAATCACCTCAAAATATGAATATTTATTTTGGGAAATGAATGAGAAAAAACAAGACTGGCCAATCTGATTTTTTATTCGCGTCCTAAAAAACGGGAAGGATGATTCCATGAGAAAAACACAAAAAATGACGATAACCGCAATAATTGCAGCTGTGACAACTGTTTCAAGTAGCCTAGTTTATATTCCGGTAGGTTTTGCAAAAATTTTTCCGATACAACATTTTGCAAACTTACTATCGGCAGTTTTGCTCGGGCCCGGTTATGCGGTTGCACAAGCCTTTATTTCCTCACTTTTACGAAATTTGCTTGGAACGGGAAGTATTTTCGCCTTTCCGGGAAGTATGATCGGGGCATTTTTGGCAGCTTATATTTATACGAAAACAAATAAGCTTATCTTTGCCGCAGCCGGTGAGGTTATTGGCACAGGGATTCTCGGGGCCTTGGCTTGTTATCCCATCGCCGTTTTCTTACTCGGTCAAGAGGCAACTCTTTTCGGTTTTATCCCTGCCTTCACGTTAAGTTCTTTTGCAGGGGCGTTCTTCGGCTATGTATTATTAAAAGCATTGCAAAAAAATAAAGCATGGGGAGGAATCATCCATGAAAACAGCATTAACCATCGCCGGCTCTGATTCAGGCGGCGGGGCGGGAATTCAAGCCGATTTAAAGACATTTGCCGCACACGGTGTATACGGAATGTCCGTCATTACTGCAATAACCGCACAGAACACGGTTGAAGTCCGCTCTGTCCAAAATATTGATGAACAAATCATTCAAGATCAAATTGAGGCTGTTTTTGATGATTTTAAAGTGGATGCGGTCAAAATTGGGATGTTGTCCAGCCCATCGATTGTTACAACGGTTGCTGAGACACTTGCCAAATATCAACCAAACCATATTGTTCTCGATCCGGTCATGGTTTCAAAAGGTGGACATCGATTACTGGCGGAAGATGCAATTTCTGCTCTCAAGGAAGAACTGATGCCGCTTGCCGATATCATCACACCAAATATTCCGGAGGCGGAAATCTTAACAGAGCAAAAAATTTTAAACGAACTGGATATGAAGAGTGCTTGTATTTCCTTTAAAAAACTGGGCGTAAAGTCGGTGTTGCTAAAAGGCGGACACTTAAGCACCGACCCGAATGACCTCTTTTATGACGGAGAAAATTTCTATTGGGTGAAAGGCAAACGTGTCCATACAAAAAATACGCACGGAACCGGTTGTACTTTGTCCAGTGCCATCGCTGCCAACCTTGCCAAAGGGAACACATTATTAACGTCTGTGCAATTGGCAAAAGCCTATATTGAAGTGGCAATTGAGCATAGTTTGGATCTCGGAAACGGGCATGGACCAACCAACCATTTTTATGAATTATATAAACGAGCCCATCTTATGAACCAATAAAACTTAGGTAGCCGGCCTTATTCAAAGTGTTCACCGCGGTAAAGGTATGGAACGTTAGCGAGGTGGCGCAACTTATTCATAGATTAATTGGTGTTCACCAAATATTCAGTGAAGCAACCCTTATTACTTATACGAGGAGTGGTTTTTTAATGGACATATCAAAATTTCAAGCATTATTAACCAAGGTTCAGCAAAAAAATCCGCTAATCCACCAAATGACAAATAATGTAACAATTAACGACTGTGCAAATGTGACATTGGCAATTGGGGCATCACCTGTTATGACAACAGGAAAAAACGATGTTCGTGATATGGCAAACTTAGCAGATGCGGTTGTGATTAACTTTGGCACAATTAATGATGGAATGTATGAAGCCATGTTAATAGCAGGAAAAACAGCAAACAAGAAAGGAATTCCGGTTGTTGTTGATCCCGTTGGAGCGGGTGCGACGCCATACCGAACCCGAGTGATTCGTGATTTTTTTGAAAAAGTTGATGTCGCCATCGTTCGCGGAAATGTTTCAGAAATCAATGCCCTTATAAATGACGAGGTCAAAACAAGGGGCGTCGATGCCGGGGATGTCGCCGAAAGTAAACAGGTAATCGCAGAAACTACCGCTAATATGTATTCCGTGACTACTGTGATTAGCGGCGAAACAGATATTATTTCTGATGGAAAAACGACTTACGGGTTACGTAATGGCGATCTTTTATTGACAAAAGTTACCGGAACGGGTTGTATGAGTACTGCGCTCATTGCCTCTTTTGCAGCCGTTACCGATGATTGGTTAGCTGCAAGTATCGCCGGGATGGCAGTTATGGGGATTGCAGGAGAGGTAGCAAAAAATAACTTGGAGGGTCATTTGGGACTAGGTACTTTTCGAGTAAACTTAATCGATGCCGTCTCTAATTTTGAAAATCTTTCATTATATAAACATATGAATCTTTCCAAATTAACCGGGGTGATCTTATGACTATCGATTATCGTCTCTATTTAGTAACCGATGAAACACTGCCCAAAGATGAACTGCTTAAGAAAGTGGAGTTGGCTATTCAAGGCGGGGTAACCATTGTCCAACTGAGGGAAAAATCCGGGAACGGTAAAGTCTTTTATGAAAAGGCTGTAAAACTGAGGGAGTTAACGGAAAAATATCAAATACCGCTAATTATAAATGATCGCGTTGATATTGCCTTGGCTGTCGGAGCAGATGGGGTACATGTCGGACAGAGCGACCTCCCCGCTCCGGCGATAAGAAAAATCATTCCCTTATCAATGATTGTTGGCGTATCTGTCGGCAATCCTGAGGAAGCTCGTGAAGCAGAATTAAACGGGGCGAACTATGTCGGAGTTGGCGCTGTATTTCCAACTACTTCAAAAGCAGATGCAAAGGTGCTCCCACCCGGAATGCTGGACAAAATCTTAGAAACAATTCAAATTCCGGCAGTAGCCATTGGCGGAATCAACTTAGAAAATGTCTCAATGCTAGGCGGTAAAAACATTGCCGGCATTGCGGTCGTTTCCGGGATTATGAAAGCAAATGACCCGTTCGAAGTGGCAAAAGCCTATCGGAAACTACTCAAGTGAGGCTATGGTTGAGGCGGCAAGAGCGTTTCGAAAACTGTTCTGTTCATTCAATTGACGCTATGGTCGAGAAGGAATGGCCATTTCCAAAACTGCTCTGTTCATTCAAGTGACGCTGTTCGAGACAGCTAGGACATTCGCAAACTATTCTGTTCATTCAAGTGGCGCTATGTTCGAGACAGCTAGGAAATTCGCAAACTATTCTCATAATCCACCTCTTGTCGGACTATCTTCTTGATTAGCCAAGAAGATAGTCCTACTTAATCTTACGCTGTTGTATTAACCCGATAATGAGCGGGATGAAGGCAGCAATGATAAGAACGGGCAAAAACCATACACCAAATCCCTTACCCCATTTTAATGCGATGGTTACAGATTCTAATATAATCGCAGTAAAAATAAGCGAACACATATTCTTAACCTGATTCAACATTTTTCTGCTTAGTAAATAAAATTGCGGTGCGTTGGATTCATTTAACCGGCTCGGATAATTATGCACTTCCGGATGTTTTTCCAAAAATTGCATAATAATCAGTGTTATCCCGCCAATAATCGGTAAGATAATTAACTCCCATTTTGACCCCCACCGATCCACTTCACCGGCTAAATTAAAATGAGCCGGCACTTGATCCGGAAGCCGATTCCAGATGGTCAACAAAAATACGATTGAACCAATGTAAGCAGTATAACCGATGACATCCCAAACCCACTCACTTTTTGTTTTCGGAATACGTATTTTTGGACGTTGAAAGTTAGACACAGGTCCCCACCTCAATCATCAATTCTTAACATATATACGGTTAAATCTCTTCAAGGTTTCATTATATTGGAGGCTGTTCCCGTTGCCGAATTTTTCCAGATTCCCTATTCATTTTTATCGCCAAACAGAATAATAGACAAAAAGAATGTGAAAGTTGTACAATGTTTATAGTGGTTGATTCCATTTAATCACATAATTGTAAGCACTTGCAATTCTAGTAATATACAAATCTCGGCTATACAGAAAGGGGCATTCTGATGAACTACAAAAATATTACAGTCGCCGGAAGTGGAGTATTGGGCAGCCAAATTGCCTACCAAACTGCTTTTCACGGATTTCAAGTTTCTGTCTACGATATTAACGATGAAGCATTGGAACTGGCAAAAGAGAGAATCAAGAAACTAAAACCTCGTTATCAAGAAGATTTAAAGGCAACTCAAGAAGAAGTCGATGCTGCTTACGATCGTCTTTCATTTTATAGTGATTTAGCTGAAGCGGTTAAAGATGCTGATCTTGTCATTGAAGCTGTTCCGGAACGAGTTGAAATTAAAGTCGATTTTTATAAAAAATTGGCGGCGGTTGCACCCGATAAAACTGTCTTTGTGACAAACTCTTCAACCTTATTACCGAGCCAATTTGCTGAAGCAACAGGACGTCCGGAAAAATTCTTGGCTCTGCACTTTGCCAATGAAATTTGGAAAAATAATACCGCAGAAGTTATGAAACATCCCGGTACAGACATGCAATATTTTGATCAAATAATTGAATTTGCTAAAGCAATTGGAATGGTCGCTTTACCTTTATATAAGGAACAACCGGGTTATATTTTAAATTCTTTATTAGTTCCATTTTTGGAAGCTGCTCAAATGTTATTGGTAAAAGAAGTTTCCGATCCTGAAACAATTGACAAAACATGGATGATTGCCACCGGAGCTCCACTTGGACCATTTGCGATCCTCGATGTAGTAGGAATAAGAACAGCGTATAATATTACATTGGCAAAAGCCGAAGCAACGGGTAATGAAGAGTTTATGAAGCTTGCTGAATTATTAAAGAGGGAATACATTGATAAAGGAAAACTTGGGCGCGAAACAGGAGAAGGCTTTTATAAGTATCCGAACCCCAGTTTTGCCCAACCGGGATTTTTAAAAGGATAATTTTGATTAAGTTTGTTGGAAGTCGGTTCTATTGAGCCGGCTTTTTTTACTGTAAAAATATAATTAAGCGGTGATGAAAAAGCGGCCACGAGATTCGCTCTCAAGAACAATCGGTACCGATCAACCTCTAAACATGCCGTTCGTACTACTACAAGCATTACCTCCCACTAATCAAAGTTTTATGCTACTTCAAAAAAATTTTTTAAAAACGATGACCATTTTTTGCAAAACCTTCTATAACAAAAATGAAGGGAGGAGGTGATAGAGATGGCAAAAGCAAATATTGTAAAAACAAGCTTCCGTGTCCTTTATGAAAATGGCCTGAATCAAAAAGGGGAACCGGTATATAAAGCAAAAAGCTATAATAACGTGAAAACAACCAGCACGGATGATCAAATTCACCAAGCAGCAACAGCCTTAGCTTCCCTGTCAAATTTGCCGTTTTATACCGTTGAACGCGACGACAAAAAGGAAATTTACGCTTAATAGTAAAAAACAACAAAATAGCGAGGAGGAAAGTAGATGGAGACAAATTTAGAACTTGTTTTTTTGGCGACTGATGGAAAAACGGTTCGCATTACAGTAAATGACCCGAAAGACGATTTAAACGAGGAAATCATTCGCAATGTTATGAATCAAATTTTGACAGCCAATGTTTTTGAAACATCAAGCGGTGCCTCTTTAGCATCGATTAAAGAAGCAAGAAAAATTAGCAAGAACACAGAAGTATTCAGTTTATAAACAGCCTGGAATCTATAATCTGACGGAAGCCGGGTCTAGTACATTGCGTACTTCCTCGGCTTTCCTTTCTATTAAATTTTGGAGGGAAAGAGAATGACTGAATGGTATTCATTAATCGGGGAAGTCGGTTTTCCGATTGTTGTGACCTTGATTCTCCTTTACCGAATTGAAACAAAGCTCGATCAAGTCATCCAATCAATCAACAACTTGCCCGATCGACTAACCAACTTATAATGACTCATAAGAAGGCTTACCCATTCATACTGCATTAAACAGCAGAAAATAATGGTGGCAGCCTTCTTAATTTTTATGCACTTAAGATAGATTCATTAGCCGTCCTTGCTGCTTCTAACTCGGCACCACCCAAGATGAAACTTTGAATCCCCGTGGCAAATCCCTGACAAAAGCCCATACCGGTAGAATCTCCTCCACATTTGGATAGAAAGGTCAACTTAACAAAAGCCAATAATCCTTTATGGGAACTCCTTGCTCAATGAGATAAAATGAACCGGTAACCCTAACAAAAGCCAATAATTCTATGATGATACGATAGTCCAAAATTTATAAAAGATGATAATGTGCAAATCATTCATGAAAGACAATTTTTTCTATTTTGTTTTTTCCTAGTCGGCTATAACACCGCTTTCAAATGCTTCCATTTTTTCCCGTAAAAATGTTGGGACAGGCTGCGAAGTTTTTGTTTCCGGATTATAACTGACATAAATAATTTCTGCTAAAACAATCGGATTATTTTCCCCTTCTCTCGTAATTTTAAATTCCATTGTGAAACTGGTGCGGCCAAGTTTTTTTAACCGAACCCAAATATTAAGCCAATCACCCAGCCTAGCAGAGTCTTTATACTCCAATGTTGTTTTTGCTACAACAAAATCAAACTTGCCTTCCTCTGCCATACCATGTAAATCAAGTCCTAAACCTTCTTCAAAATACGCAGCAATCGCAATATCTAGGTACGTTAAGTAATGTGCGTTAAAAACAATCTTTTGACCGTCAATTTCGGAATAACGAACACGCAGCCGGTGACGAAACCGATAAAGATCTTCCATTGCGTCCCCCTCCTTTTCATTTATTCATAAGTATATATTATTCTTAATTTTAAATCTATTGCTTTTCACTTTCAAGCTGGTTGCCAGGGATATATCAGCCTTATAGATAGTGATAATTAGCTGACACGAAAATTTTATACACCAAAAAGCGCCTGGTTTGCGTTGATTTACGGCGAACCCATATAGGAAAAGCTTCATTTTCTGAATAGCCACGAAACACCATTCTTTTGCCTTAAAAATACGCCTTCTTAAAATGATGAATAACCTTGTTTAATTTATCAGGATAAAATTTTTATAGATTCCTTTCAACCTGTTCCTGCTTCTTTCCTTCATCCGCACCAATAAATGATTTCACCAGCTCTTTGTTTGTAAATGCCAAAACAACACATATAAATAGAATAGCTGTTCCAATTGCATAAACTTCTTGAGCACCTATTTTATCAGCCAAAATACCTACGACCCCATATGTAATAGGTATTGAAAAATTGAATGAAACAGAACTTATACTATTGATACGACCACGCATATTTGTCGGTACCATAACTTGAAAAAATGTACTCATCGGTATGTTGGTTATAATGATAGCGATACCCAATATCAAATTGCCTAAATTAGCAAAAATTAAATTGGGAGAAAAAGATATAACGAACATCCCTATACTTTGCATACCCAAACCGAAAGAAAACCACATCCCGATTTTTTTAGGAGAAACGATACCAACAAATACAGCCCCAGCCAGCAATCCAATTCCGATAAATGAATCAAATACCCCAAGAGCGGCAGCCGTTCCATTAAAGTCTTCTTTTATTAACATTGGAGGGAGTACATTGGTCGGGCCTAACGCAACATTACTTAGCATACCTATTAGAATTAAAGTCACTAGCGCTCTTTCTTTCTTGAGCCAAGTGAACCCTTCGACAATATCGTTAATTAATGAATGCTTCACTCCCTCTTGTTGATTTGGCGTATATTCATATCGAATGAATTGAATAAAAGCGAGTGATACAAAAAATGTTATGGCATTAATGGCAATGACGGTAGCTTCACCTGTATACGCAATTAATATACCGCCAACTGTGGAACCGACAAGTCTTGCTACTTGTTGAGAAGTTGACAGTAAAGAATTCGCGGTAATTAACAAATCCTTTTTGACCAATTCCGGAAGTATGGATGTATTTGAAATGCCAAACAAGTTATTACATAAGGATAAGATAATTGTAATAAAATAAATATATTGTAATTCGAAAACATCTACGAATAGTAAAACCGCAAAGACACCAGTTGTGAAAGCTTGGATGAAGTCCGAGATTTGCATTAACCATTTTCGATTCTATTTATCAATCCATACGCCAAATATCATACTGAATAATAATTGTGGTAGAAACTTTGCAACTAATATTAGTCCTACGTGGAAGGCAGATCATGTTTTCTCGTAGACCAGCCACATAAGCGCGATATTATATAGCGAATCACCAAAGTAAGAAATTGTTCGCGCAAACCACAAATTTCTGAAATTATTATTTTCAAATATAATGGATTTATTAAAATTAAAAAGCTTGCTCATTTTCACACTCTTTCTTATGTGTTTTCTTTCTCCGTCAGTTCAGATATTGTGAAACGTGTTTCATACATGGTTCTGAGTTATATCTCATTGATTTTTTAATTAAAATAAATTCAGTGACACTAATTTTTAAAACAGTGTGTAAACGGTCATCCTTTATTTTTCGAATTATTTCTATATATTGCCAGTGCTAAACATATTACACCTCCAGCAATGACCATTAACGAACTCGCTGTAGATTCGTTTTTGATCAATAGATAAACACCAACACCAATAAGAAAAATAGGTGTTAAATAATCCAGTGCCTTTATAATCATTTAATTCGCTCCTTTATATTAAGTTTTTGGTAAAAAAATCATGTTCGTTGACTTTGGCTCTTTTAAAACACCATAATAACCTCCAAAGGCCTTTAGTTAAATTCTTACACTATTCTATTCGACAAAAACCCCGAAAATCTTTCACCTATTATTTTTTTGTTTATTCAGCAGCCCTTGCTTAACGGTTTGTGGATCGGTAACAGTTCAATTATTAAACTTTACCACTAATCTTCTTTTAAAAAGTTCTATGATGGAGTATCAAGAGAAATCTTGCCCGTATACTATAATTCTTACATATTTTTTCATAGATTTCACCGCAAACTTATTTGCAACTTTCCGCAAAACTAATTGTGGAATTACTTCAGATATTTTCTCAAAAAAAGAGTGAAAACGGAACATGGTGTTGTAAAGCATTAGGGTTGGAATGAGACCCATATGGTGCACTTATAGAATTCGGGAAAAATAGTGGAATCATTTAATAACTTTACTGAACTAACGGGGCTTTAGTCGAATAAGACACTACTACAAAACAAAACTTCCAGATAATTGGAGTTCTTATTTTATCGTTAATATCAACATTAAACTTTAACAAGTGCCTGTCTCCCAATGTATTAAGTTTTAACGTGTTAACGCGCTGGAGAAAAAGCCCCAAAATTAACTATAAATCATCTAATGCAATGACTTCACCGTTCGCTGCATTCACTCCGTACTTACAATCTAATTTTCCACATAAAACATATTGTTTTTGTTTAAAGTCATATACATAGTAAGGTTTCAGCTCAAATAAGTCTCTCAGTTTTTCAAACGCTTCTTCTTTTGAAATCGTTACTTTATCAGGCCGTTGAAAGTCGTCAAGGGGTTTTAGCATCAGTTCGCTATCCATATAATTTACAGCTTGAAAGCTCTTTGGATCAATCCAAACCTTTATTTTCCGTTGAAACACTTGATATTCTTGTTTAACGGCTTTCAGTGTAGCGTGAATATACCCTTTATCCCGATAAAGATGTTTTAGTACCCAATTTCCTGAATCACTTGGATACTCCTGCCGCAAAAAATCTGTAACTGCCTTTATACATTTCTCTTGTTCTTCCCCAGTAATGGGGAATGAATCGGGAGAAGGCTCACATGAAAATGCTTGTTCTGCTAAAATATCTTCAATCCATTTTATCTCTTTCGCTTGAAAAGGTTCATTAATAGGTTCATCCCAAAAAATCGTTTGTTCCATTGTCAAAAAATATCTTTCATCCGCAAAAAATTCAAATGGAATCGTAGCTCCCCCATCATTTGTAACAAAAATCTCTTCCAATCCATATATAGGATATAATTTTTTTTGTTCATAGGAGGGGTATTCAATCAATTTCAATTGTTCCATTTTCAAATCTTCTAATTGATCAAGAGAAAGGGAGTAGTTTTCTTCTTTTACCGGCTCTTTTGAAGGAAATTGACCATTTATAGAAAATAAAGTGAGCTTTCCTTCTTCATTAAATTTGATGTCAATATATCCTGGCGGTGAAACATCAACACCATCAAGGCATGCCATAAAAGTAAGTTCGCCTTCTTGTTCTCTTTTCAATTGGAATTGTATTCCGTACATGAGTCCTGTTTTATCCTCAATCCATTTTATGATGGCTTCCATATTAAGATGGCTAAACTTAACTCCATCCTCTGCATATGAAATACCTCCTGCAAAAATGGCACGCGTAAATTTACGACTTTTCACATTTATTTCAATACCGGCTGCACCATTTGGGTTCGTCTCATCATCCTCATGTACAGTTATATGATTAGGAAACCACTCCATGGATAATGTATAAACCGTCTCATTAATGGTATTTACACTCCGATAGAACTCATATCTTTGTAAATAATAGTGATTTAATCCAAATGTTGTTTTTGCCAAATCAATTAGTTCTTTTAACTGTGAATCCATTCGATTTCCTCCATTTGTGTGGCCTATTCCTCGGTTTATTAAAGTGATGGGAGACAGAAAAGTTCTATGATGGAGTATCAAGAGGGTTCTTGGTCGTATACTAAATTCTTGCATATTTTTCCATAAATTTCACCGCAAACTTATTTGCAATTTTCCGCAAAACTAATTGCGGAATTGCATTAGATATTTTTTCCATTAAAAAACTCGTGCGTCCGAGCCTTTTTGGCATAGACAAGTATATAGTCATGACTTACTGAAAAATTCTTTTTTAAATTTACAGGTGCATATGCTCTTTCCCAAATGACTTGAGCAAGAAAGTTATCTTCTCCAATAATTTCATTACATATCATTTTTAACTTTTCTTATTCACTATCGTCGATGCTTATAAAAATAACTCCATCTTCTGAAAGCAAATTTCGTGCTAACTTTAAACGGGGATACATCATATTCAACCAATCAGTATGGTACCTACCATTAGATTCTGTATTTGCTTTCATATTTTGTTTGGTTATTTCTTTATAATTTTGAATATTATCTCGGAAATCATCTGGGTAAATAAAATCATTTCCTGTATTGTATGGAGGGTCAATGTATATCAATTTAACCTTACCAAAATAGGATTTCTGAAGAAGTTTTAATACTTCCAAATTATCCCCTTCAATGTAAAGATTTTCTGTTGTATCCCAATTCTTACTTGATTCCTTATCTGGTCGTAATGTTCCAGTTGAAGGTGTTTGCGCTAATTTCAAGCTTTGTGCTTTACCGTGCCATGTGAATTCGTATCTTTCATTATTCGTTTCAATTTCTTCCCCTAAAACTAGCTTCAACTTATCAAAATCAACCTTCCCTTCTGTGATCACTTCAGGAAACAGTTGCTTTAATGCATTGATATTTTCTTTTGTAAGATCAAGTGATTTACCGTCAAGCTTTTCCATGCCTCATTTCTCCTTTACCTCAATAATTGCTTCTTTATCTGTTCCAACTCTTTTATTAATTGTTGAACGTTAATATTTAACTCAACCTTTTTATTAAATTGCGATTCCTTTTTTATTGCAGTTTTTAATCGTGTTATTGTTTGTTCAATTTCTTGGATTTGCTGGATTAATGCTTGTTGGGCTTTTCTTTGTTTAGCATCTTTAATGATCTTGAAGGTTCCAATCGTTTTCGTGTTTTCAAATGCCTCTACGGCTATATCAATGTCTTTATAGAATTCATAAAAGTTGTTGAAATTTAATTTGATTAGTTGTATTGTATGGATTGAAGGAAATCAGAAACGATAGGTTTACCCCAAACAAGTAGTTCTTTATAATACTCCATTTTTCTTCCTTTGTTTGTTTCCTTATTGAATAATGCATATAATTCAATAATTCTTCAGCTGCTTCATGTACTACCAAGGCTTCGAATGTTTTCCCGAGACCTACACTACCCGCAATTATGCAACCACCATATGTTTCAATTTTATTTATAGCCCTTACTACACCATCTTTTTGGAAGTTATAGAATTTATTCCAAATGATAGTATTTTCAAATCCGGTTTTTCCCTGTAACGCACGAAAATCCCGGTTACCATCCAAAAAATCCTTGAATAGATTATAAAGGGTTACGCAATATATAAATTCCGGTGAATTTTCTTTATACAGCAACTCTACTTTATTTAAAAAATTTTCTTTTGGATTGTACCGACTAAACCGGTTTGTTTGTTATCAATAATTCCTTTAGACATTATACTGAGCGCTCCTACCACGACTGTTTTGATAGTTCAATTTTACCATAAACGCAAAGTTAAATTTATATTAATTTTATCTATAACCAGCCTCTGGGGTGTTTTAAAATGTCGAATTGAAATTACTTTTTGCAAAATGTTTATAGGAGTACGAATAAAAGGAAACCATATTATTTGTATCCAGTCGCTTAAATAACCATAACTTTTAGGTTCCCATCCCCACCGGCAAAAAGTAGGACAGGTTATCGGTAATGGCATTCCCAATACGAATCCCGAGAGCTCCTGCCCTGCCGTTCAATAGGAAACTGCCGATGATATAATGTCCCAGCTGTCTTCCTTTCAGCGATTGAAACTCCCGCACAGGCAGTTCAACAAATTCCTGATACAAACTTGGATAATTTGTATAATCCTTCCCGGCATCCTCCATTATCTTCGTTCCGTTCGGCCCATAAATTTCCACCGTGTTTCCTTCCCGTCCAAACACCGGTTTTTTCACAAATTTTTTCCCTGCTGTCGCTAATTGATCCGGTTCCAAGTAAGATGGTAAAAAATAGGCCTCAATCTTGTTTCGATCAAAAATATATGTTCAAGGTCAATGATTATTCTCGTTTAACCCTTGAATGAAACTGTTTTACAAGTTTCCTATGGTAAAAATATTTGAATTAATAAAAATAAGCGTTGACAAAATTGGTTGTACACATATATATTGTATATAATAAATAAAGTTTGCCTAATGCAAAAAATGGGGAGGAAGGAAACATGATTACTTTTTCTAAAAAATTTTGGGGGATTATTTTATTATGTTGCACATTTTTACTTGCTGCTTGTAACGACAAGTCAGCAACAAACAACGAACAAAAAAATGCAGGGAAGGATAACAATAAAAAAATTACTGTTGTCACAACGATTGCACAAATTGGTGAGCCACTTTCCGTTATTGGCGGAGACCGCGTGGAAGTCAAAAGTTTGATGGGGCCTTCTGTTGACCCTCACTTATACCAGGCAACCCACGGGGATATTCAGACGCTTGAGAATGCCGATGTCGTCTTTTATAACGGTCTTCATCTGGAAGCAAATATGGTTGACATATTTGAAGAAATTGAAAAATCCAAATCTGTACTGGCCATCGGAGAAACAATTGATAAATCGAAACTTTTGCATGATGAAAATAATGCTGTGGACCCACATATTTGGTTTGACATTGATCTTTGGCAACAAGCTTTAGATGCAGCAGTGGATCAATTAAAGGAATATTCTCCTGAAAATGCAAGTTATTTTGAGGAAAATAAGGTGAAGTATTTTGAAAAACTGCAGCAATTGAAAGAGGACGCTAAGAAACTTACGGAAATTCCTGAAGAGCAGCGCATTCTTGTGACCGCACATGATGCTTTCGGGTATTTCGGACGTATGCATCATATGAAAGTGGTCGGCTTGCAAGGGCTTAGCACAGATGGAGAAATCGGGATATCCGATATTCAAAATACCATCGATACCATTGTTAAGTATAAAGTACCGGCAGTTTTTGTTGAAAGTAGTATTAATGAGAGCTCCATCAAAGCTGTTATTGAAGGAGCCAAAAAACAAGGAGTTCCTATTCAATTAGGAGGAGAACTTTTCTCGGATGCGATGGGGAAAGCCGGTACGGAAGAAGGAACGTATCTAGGAATGTATCGCCATAATATCGATACAATTTACACCGCATTAAAAGGAGGCTCAAATACAAATGAATGAAGTCGTCCTTGAAGTCAAAAATTTAACGGCCGCTTATCAAAAAAATACGGTTTTACGAGATGTCAATTTTCAAGTAGAGGCGGGTTCATTAACGGGTATTGTTGGGCCAAACGGAGCCGGGAAATCGACTTTAATAAAAACGATGTTAGCGCTCCATCCGGTTTTATCCGGCGAAGTTCATTTTTTTGGTTCCACTTATAAAAAAATGAAAAAACGGATTGGCTATGTCCCGCAAAGAGGGTCTGTTGATTGGGATTTCCCGACCATTGCACTTGATGTAGTGATGATGGGATTATACGGTCAAATCGGTTGGCTGCGACGCCCGACGAAAACCCATCAAAGAATGGCTTTTGAGGCTTTGGACAAAATGGGCATGGCTGATTATGCCAACCGGCAAATCAGCCAACTTTCCGGGGGACAACAGCAGCGGGTATTTTTAGCCCGTGCGTTAGTACAAAATGCAGACATCTATTTCATGGATGAACCGTTAGCCGGAGTCGACGCCGCTACCGAACGGGCCATTATGAAAATACTGGATGAACTTAAAGCGGCAGGGAAAACAGTGATGGTTGTTCATCATGATTTACAGACTGTTGCAGATTATTTTGACCATGTACTTTTCTTAAATCGCACGGTCATTAAGCATGGCAAAACAAATGACGTTTATACAGAGGATAATATAGCCACTACTTATGGCGGCAGTATCCGTTTGATCGGGGGGAGAATAGGAAATGTGGTCCATCCTGTTAAACAGTAATACACAATGGGTTTTATTGAGTACAGCAATATTAGGGATTGCAGCCGGGACGATCGGCTCCCTTGCTTATTGGAAACGGCAAAGTTTAATGAGCGACGCCCTTGCCCATGCCGCCCTTCCCGGTGTTATCATTGCCTTTCTCTTGTTTAAAGTAAAACATTTATTTGTTCTAATTACCGGGGCAGCGATTAGTGCAGTTATCGGAGCATTTTTTATCCAAGGCATTCGCTCTTCAACAAGAATTAAAGAAGATACGGCAATGGGGATGATTTTATCAATCTTTTACGGCTTTGGGATTATGCTTTTAACGATCGCTAACCGAACAAGCGGGAACCAAAGCGGCTTAAATAACTTTATCCTGGGTCAATCCGCTTCCATGGTGCAATCAGATGTGTGGACAATGTCCATTCTTGCCATTTTGGTTGTTTCAATTGTTGTTATTGGATTTAAGGAATGGAAAATCTATTTATTTGATCGCCAGTTTGCCAGTGGGCTCGGTTTGCCGTTAAAAGGAATGGATGTTGTGTATACGATTCTTCTGGTAACAACCATTGTCGTTGGTATTCAAGCAGTCGGTGTTATCCTTATCGCAGCACTTCTTATTATTCCGGCAGTCAGTGCCCGTTATTGGACACATTCTTTTCAAGCGATGGTTATCATTTCAGCCCTATTTGGCGGTGCATCCGGTACGATTGGTACGCTTATTAGTGCAATCGGCAACGGTTGGCCAACAGGACCATTTATTGTTGTTTTGGCAGCGAGCTTTTTTATCATCTCGTTAATTTTTGGAAAAGAAAAAGGAATTCTTGTTCAATATTGGCAAATGAAGCACCATAAAAAACAGGAAATCATCCAATCAATCCCCACCTCTGTTTTGAAAAAGGAGGTTCAATAGAATGACATACACCGCCTGGATTATTTTGACAGCATCTTTAGTCGGTTTATCATGCGGTTTGATCGGTGTCTTTTTAATTTTACGGAAAATGGCCATGATGGCTGACGCTATTAGCCATACCGTTTTACTTGGTATTGTTGTTGCATTTATTATTACGCAAGAACTGACCGGAGTCCATATGCTCATCGGTGCCATTATTGCAGGACTTATGACCGCCTTGTTTGTCCAATGGCTCAACTCTTTAGATGTGCAGCAAGAGGCGGCCATTGGAATTGTATTCACAACCCTTTTTGCCATCGGGGTTATTTTAATTGAAGCTTTTGTCGGAAATGCCCATTTGGATGTCCAGCATGCTTTAATGGGGGAAATCACATTTATTCCCTGGAATAGAATTACGTTGCCAATCGTGGGAAGCATTCCAAAAGCTGCAGCCATCTTAACTCTCGTGTTTTTTGTTGTTTTATTATTTATTATCGCTTTCTATAAAGAATGGAAAATTACCACTTTCGATCCCGGACTTGCCGCAAGTGTCGGGATACCGGTTCTTTTTATGCACTATCTGTTTATGAGTCTGGTTTCAATTACAACGGTGGCTTCCTTTGACGCGGTTGGGGCGATTATGGTCGTTGCGATGTTAATTACCCCGGCAGCCTCCGCATATCTTTGGACCGATCGACTGCACATGATGCTTGTTATCAGCGGATTATTTGGAGTCGCTTCCGCCGTCATCGGATATTTTATTGCTGCTTGGATTGATACTTCAATTTCCGGGTCTATGGCATTTGCAACCGGGCTTATCTTTTTAGCCAGTTACTTATTATCGCCAAAACATGGTTTGCTTGCCAAGTATTTAAAGCCGGAAGAGACGTTCGAATAAGGCCATTGAAAAACTATTTAAAAAGATATACTAACATATATAGTATGATAAAACCCGATAATATATCTAAATACGGTGTTTAGCAAGATTATTACGCACTTTTTCAGTGGTCTCCGTTCGAATAATTGTTTTGTCTGTAAAAACTATGACTCGAAATTAGTGTAGCTTATCTTAAATACAAATATTATGTATGCGAAAGACTGCCCATCAATCAGGAAAAGAATTTTTCTATCATTCGTTTTCCAGTTGTTGCCTTCAATTCAAATTCATGTTATTATCATTACAATACTATATAAAGTATTAACCAGTCCATTAAATACACAATATATTGAAAACTAGCAAGTTAAGGTGCTTTTAGAAGCTTAATAGGGAATCCGGTGAAAATCCGGAACTGTCCCCGCAACTGTAACTGCGACGAAAGGATATAAACCACTGCATCTCCTTTGATGCGGGAAGGAATCTAAGTAGGATGAAGCATAAGTCAGGAGACCTGCCATAACTTGTTCAAGTTTCAATTCTTCGGGGGATAAGGAGATGAAACGATAGTAAGATACTTTATGTATGCTTCTTTCTATCGTTTAATCCGCTTCCCTTGAGCGGATTTTTTTAGTTTAATTGGAGGATGATTTTATGGCAACAACTACACTAGAACATGAAGGAATCAATCAAAAAGAATTGGCGGCCATCATTGATCAAATGACAAACCCTTTTCCCGCCATTGACACAACCGAGTATAAAGAAAAAATTTTTCGAAGTGTTGAATTCAAGAAAAATATAAACTCCGATCAATTAACGAAATTATTCATTACCACTGCGCTTGAAAACGTTGATGAAGCAAATCGTGCCTGGTCCTATATAGCTGCACGATTTTATCTTGACCAGCTGTATAAAAAAGCAAGCAAGAACCGCGGCTATCCGGCAGAACAAAAATATGGAGACTATTACCATTTACAAAAAATACTCGTTGATAAAGGCATTTATTCTCCAAAAATACTAGAAAAATATACAAAACAAGAAATCATGGAATTAGCAAAAATCATTGAGCCGGAACGTGATTTTCTTTTTGACTATATTGGTTTACACACATTAGCTACGAGATATTTAGTCACGGACCATGAGAAAAATACGTATGAATTACCTCAGGAACGTTGGCTTACGATTGCTTTATTTCTTATGCAAGACGAACCGAAAGAATTACGCTCTGTACTCGTACGTGAAGCTTACTGGGCATTATCGAATCTGTATATGACTGTGGCAACCCCGACTTTGGCAAACGCCGGACTCTCTTACGGTCAATTATCCAGTTGTTTTATTGATACCGTAGAAGATTCATTGATTGATATTTATAACTCAAACACCGATGTAGCAAGACTTTCAAAAAGTGGTGGTGGAATTGGCGTTTATATTGGGAAAGTACGGAGTCGAGGAAGTTCCATTAAAGGGTTTAAAGGAGCATCGTCCGGTGTTATTCCTTGGATTAAACAGCTGAATAACACAGCGGTTAGTGTCGATCAGCTTGGGCGGCGAAAAGGAGCTGTTGCCGTTTACCTTGATGTTTGGCATGCCGATATTCTTTCCTTTTTAGACCTGAAATTAAATAATGGTGACGAAAGACAGCGTGCCCACGATATTTTTATCGGTGTTTGTATTCCTGACCTTTTTATGGAACAAGTGGAGAAAAGAGGAGACTGGTACTTATTTGATCCGCTTGAAGTGGAAAAAGTCATGGGATTTCGCATGGAAGATTTTTATGATGAGAAAAAAGGAGAAGGTTCATTCCGAAAAAAATATTTTCAGTGTGTAGAAAATGATGCCCTTTCGAAAACAAAAGTTCCGGCGATCCAAATTATGATACGAATGATGAAGTCACAACTTGAGACCGGTACGCCGTTTATGTTTTATCGGGATGAGGTAAACCGAAAAAACCCAAATAAACATGCCGGCATGATTTATTCCAGCAATCTTTGTACCGAAATTATGCAAAATATGTCACCAACCGTTCAATATAATGAAACGATTGACGGCGATACAATCATTACCTATAAAAAAGTTGGCGATATGGTTGTATGTAATCTATCCTCAGTCAATTTGGGAAAAGCCGTTCCGGACGATGTACTTGATCGACTCATTCCGATTCAAGTTCGGATGCTTGATAATGTCATTGATTTGAACACAATTGAAGTCAAACAGGCCACGGCCACGAATAAAAAATATCGTTCTATCGGACTCGGTACATTTGGCTGGCATCATTTATTGGCGCTTAAAGGGATTCATTGGGAATCAGATGAAGCTGTTCAATTGGCTGATCAATTATATGAAAAAATTGCCATGTTGACAATAAAGGCCAGCGCAGACTTAGCAAAAGAAAAAGGAGCGTATCCACTTTTTGAAGGTAGTGATTGGCAGACAGGAGCTTATTTCCAAGATCGAGGCTATCTGACCGGAGACAACGCCGGGAAATGGAACGACATTATGCTTAATGTGAAAAAATACGGCATTCGTAACGGTTACTTGATGGCAGTCGCACCCAACTCAAGTACTTCGGTTATCGCCGGCTCTACAGCGAGTATCGACCCGATCTTTAAACCGTTTTACTATGAGGAAAAGAAAGATTATAAATTGCCGGTTGTTGCCCCTGACTTGGACCATCGAACATATGATATTTATCGGCGATCCGCATATATTGTCGATCAACGCTGGTCAATTAAGCAAAATGCAGCGCGCACTCGCCATATTGATCAATCAATTTCATTTAATTTTTATGTACCACATACAATTAAAGCGCAAATTTTACTGGACTTACACTTACAAGCTTGGAAATCAGGGATAAAGTCAACCTATTACGTCCGTTCAACTGCCACGGATATCGAGGAGTGCGAATGGTGTGCCTCTTAATTTCTAAATGTTGTTTGAATCATATTGACAAACATTGAAGGAGATGACAATGAATGCGCGCTATGGTTTGCTATGCAAGTTTCAGCGGGAATACAAAAGAAGTGGCTGAACTAATCTCCGGCAATTTATCGGAAGAAGGGGCAACGGTAGACATGTATCGAATCACAAATCGAAACCTCTCGATACCGGACCCTTCCATGTTTGATGCACTGTTTTTGGGGAGTTTTACATGGGCAAAAGGAGCTACTCCCAAAATCGTTAAGGACTTTGTTTATCAACTGGGCTATAAACCGGAAAATGTCTTTGTTTTTGGCACCGGTGACACACAATTTGGCGGGGATGATTTGTTTTGTAAAGCTGCGGACAAATTGGCGAAGTTTTATGCTTCCCCCCTGCCTCCGTTAAAAATTGAACAAAGTCCGCGGGGTACCCAAGAAGGGAAAGTAATCCAATGGACAGAAGGAGTTGTCAACTATTGTCAGCAATACTTAATAAAGTAAAAGTTTTAGAACCGGAAAATCCAAATAAATCGACGGCTTTGTTTGGCGGAAAAGCAAGCGGAATATTAAATTGGAATGATCTCGCTTATCCGCATTTCTATGATTATCGGGAACAAATTCGCGCGTTATTCTGGCGGGCAAGTGAAGTCGATATGACGCATGACATTAAACAATTTCCCCAACTTTCCGAGGCCGAACAAGAAGCTTTTTTGAAGATTATTGGCTTATTGGCTACATTGGACGGACCGCAAACCGATATTGCGATGCGGATTGCCGATTTTGCCACCGATCCATCGGTAAAATCAATTATGGCAACAATTGCCGACCAAGAAAGCGAGCATAATCACAGTTACGCCTATGTGTTGTCATCGGTTACGACATTTGACCGGCAATTGGAATCATTTGAAACCGGTCGGCGGGATCCGGTTTTATTAAAACGGAATGAACGAATTATGGATGTATATAATACCTTTGCGGCTGAACCGACCATTATACATGTGTTAAAAACGATGGTTTACAGCTCTTTACTTGAAGGTTTATTCTTTTATTCCGGTTTTGCCTTCTTTTATCATTTGGCAAGACAGCAAAAAATGGTCGGTACATCGACAATGATTTCTTATATAAATCGGGATGAATTGCAGCACGGTAAATTTATAAGTGAGCTGTTTCGAGCAACACTGGCGGAAAACCCTGCGTATAATACAGAGCAATTTACCGACTGGGTTTATGAACAGTTTCAATATGCCGTTGAGCAAGAAACGATTTGGAGTCGTTATGTTTTGTCCGACATTGACGGGATTGATTTAGTGGAAATGGAGGGCTATATTAAATACCGAGCCAACAAAATGCTTCGTTTATTAGGATTAAGTGATTTATTTTCGGATCATACCGAAAATCCGATGAAATGGATCCGTGCCTATATTGACAATTTCGATGATACAAAAACCGACTTTTTTGAACAAAAATCCCGCCAATACACCAAAGTCGGGGATTTGAACGGGTTTGATGAGTTGTAATTATATAAAAAGTGACAAATAGCCTATCTCCTACACTCCTCTGATTGTTTAAGGAGGTGGTGGGCGTTCAGATCCGCGAATAATGGACCATTGTCTTTGTTCTAAACGAGGATTACTTTGGTTGATTAGTCAATGTTTTTCACTATACCGATTGTAATCCAGATTTTTCATGAGCATCCATTAAAGAGATTGTTTTTTACTTTATTTCCTTGATTTTTTATGATAGGATACCAATATATAAACGAAACGAATATAGAAATACAATTGAATATGTAGAAGTACAATTAGGAGGAGTCTGTCACCAAGGGATAAGTATACCCTTAGTAACAGGCTCTTTTTGTATGTTTTTATCCTGATCTTAAGCCCCCTGCGCAAGATTTCGGGTTTACAAAAAAGGTAGATGGGAATTTTAATAAAATAGGGAAAGGTGGAATCTTATGTTTATTCTTCAATTAGCACTCATTATTTTTGCAGCCAAACTTGCGGGAAGCCTGAGTATAAAGTTTGGTCAACCTTCCGTATTGGGAGAAATCATTGTCGGGATTTTATTAGGGCCTTCTGTATTCGGATTAATCAGCGCGTCAGATACACTATCAACATTTAGTACAATTGGTGTTATCCTGCTCATGTTCATCGCCGGACTAGAAACGGATCTTGATGAATTTAAACGTTCCGGTAAGTCATCAACCATTGTGGGTTTCAGCGGAATTATCGTCCCGTTATTTTTAGGATATCTTGCAGGAGCAATAATGGATTTAACGAACTTACAATCTTGGTTTTTAGGTGTTATGTTATCAGCGACAAGTGTAAGTATTTCTGTTCAAACCCTAAAAGAACTGAATCAGTTAAAAACTCCTGAAGGTACGACTATATTAGGGGCAGCCGTTATTGATGATGTTGTTGTCATGATCATTTTAGCCTTCTTAATGAGTTTTGTTGGTGGCGGGGATATATCGTTAACAACATTAGTAATAAAGAAAGTATTGTTCTTTGCTGTAGCTATTGTAATTGCTTGGAAAGTAGTCCCATGGGTAATGAATCATTTTACAAAGTTACCGGTTAGTGAAACGGTAATTTCAACTGCTTTGTTTATTTGTTTTGTCTATTCATTTGCAGCTGAATACACGGGGGTTGCTAATATTATTGGAGCTTATATTGCCGGTATAGCCATTAGCCTGACCAAATTCAAGCATGAAGTTTTTGAAAAAGTGGAAACGATTAGTTACTCGATTTTTGTTCCCGTATTTTTTGCCTATATTGGTATTTCGGCGGAGTTTATAGGTATTCTCGATCATTTAGGTACGATTATTCTCCTTAGTATATTGGCGATCTTAACTAAATTTGTAGGTGCGGGACTTGGTGCTAAACTATCCGGATTTGGTTGGAATAGCTCAATGGGAATTGGTTCGGCAATGGTTTCCCGGGGTGAAGTTGCATTAATCGTAGCGACAATGGGCTTATCAGCAAATTTAATTACCCAAGATTTATATGCTTCGTCCATCGCTGTTGTTATTATAACGACCGTTGTTACACCCCCAATGATGAAATGGTTTTTCCAATCAAAAAACCAAACACAATCAGTCCGTAACTAATTTGATTCTTGAAATGGGGCTGTCAGCATCTATGACTATAGTTGCTGACTTTCTTATACGTTCATATTTTAGGTTTTACGTATAGCTGGTTGGGTCCTTCAAAGCATAGTCTTTGCGGTTGAGAAGAAAATTGTTTACTTATTGGCTGTACCAAAGTAAAAGGTTATCGATTTATTTAATTGACAATTTTCATATTTTCAACTAAACTTTAATTGACCAGTGGTTAATAAGGAGGATACTAATGGCGCCAAGAAAATCCGCTGAACAAGAGCTTTCAAGGGAAATGATTATGGACCGGGCACGGGAATTATTTGTGACAAAAGGTTATCAACATGTATCAATGAGACAAGTTGCGAAAGAATTGAATTGCAGTCATGGGGCAATTTACTATCATTTTAAAAATAAAGCAGAGCTATTTTATGCACTCGTCGAAGAACATTTTCAAATGTTAGACCAGGTTTTAGATCATATTATGAATGAAGATCTCCATTCCACAGAAAAATTGAAAAAAATTATGTTAGGGTTTATTAAATTTGGATTAACTTATCAAAATCATTACGAAATCATGTTTTTAATTAAAGAAGAAGATGTATTAAACTTTATTAATCAGGGACCAAATAAAAGTTATGATAAATTTGCCCAAGCATTATCTCTACTAAGTGATGGAAAATTATCGATTCAAGAAATTTGGTGTATCTTCCTTTCCTTACACGGATTTGTGACACATTATATTCGCCATGTTGTTTCTTATAATGAAGTGGAACAATTAGCTCAGTTTCATGTCAACTTTTTGTTGAAATCAATTTTGTGATTAGCACCCCCAAAGATTTTATCGGAAAATTCCGTCAAAAATAATGTTATTTAGATTTATCGAGTTTCAATACATTGTAAATTGAGCGTTCTTTTTTGAATAATGGGCTTTTGGGGTGATTACAAATTTTTTTAATAACATTTGACCAGTGGTTAATAAAATTTTAGGAGGAATCTTTATGAAAAGAGCATTAGTTTTGGGCGCATCCGGGGGTATGGGGTATTCTATTGTGAACGAGTTGACTGACAGGGGAATCGAAGTTATCGCTTTTGCACGGACAAAAAAGAAGCTAGAGACACTTTTCAGTGCTAAGCAAAATGTGACGATTTTTACAGGTGATATTTTTAAATTAGAGGATTTGATGGAAGCTGCAGCAAATGTGGACATTATTTTTCAAGCAGCAAATATTCCCTATCCTGAGTGGGAAGAAAAACTTGTCAACTTTATCGGTCAAGTTGTTCAAGTTACCGAAACGAAGAACATTAAATTAGCCTTGGTTGATAATATTTATGCATATGGGAAGAATCCCGGTATAAAGGTAAATGAACAAACACCGAAAAATCCACATACGAAGAAGGGAAATATTCGACTTCAAGTGGCAAACATGGTCATGCAAGCAAATAATAAATCTTTTATTGCTCACTTTCCTGATTTTTATGGACCAAATGCTGAAAATACACTTCTTCATTATACCTTACAGAGGGCCTTGGCAAATAAACCGTCCATCTACATAGGGAATCAAAAGATTGCAAGAGAGTTCATTTTCACCCCGGATGGTGCTAAAGCGCTGGTGGAACTTGCCTTAAATGAAACAAGCTATGGGGAAGAGTGGAATATTCCCGGACACAGTGTCATTACAGGAGAGGAAATAGTCAAGATTATTCGAGAGTTAACCGGATATAATAAAAAAGTCTTTACGGTTACAAAATCAATGATTCAAATGCTCGGATTATTTAACCCAATGATGCGTGAAGTAGTTGAATTGTTTTACTTGAATGAAGATCCGGTTGTGTTATCAGGCGAAAAATTTGAAAGACGAATCGGCCCGCTACCTCGAACATCTTATTATGATGGACTGAAACAAACGATTGACTATATGAGAGGAACGGTAAAAGTATAATATAGTTCTCGTCGGCATTTTTGAGGCGTGAAATGGCAATTTTTAGCGATGACACCTGTTCTCGTCACCATTTTGAGTCGAGAAACTCCACTTTTTGGCGGCGAGACCACTTCTCGTCGTCGTTTGGAGGCGGGAAACCTTCTTTTTTGGCGACGTGGCCACTTCTCGTCGTCGTTTTGAGCCACGAAACCTCACTTTTTGGCGACGAAACCCTTTCTCGTCGTCGTTTTTAGACGGAAAACACTATATTTTGGCGACGAGACCACTTCTCGTCGTCTTTTTGAGTCGCAAAACCGCATTTTTTGGCGACGAGATCCCTTCTCGTCGTTAATTTTTGGCAAGGCGCTACCGATTCTGTAATTGAAAACCTCTTTTTAAACCCACTGTTTACAACCAAGATTTATGGGGGTATGATAGTATAGTACTTTCGTATCGATGAAAAAAGGAGTTGAATTTTTATGAGTAGTCAAATAAGCGACGACCCCAGACCCGGACAGATTAACGGGAAAGTCATGAATTGCCCGGTCCAACCATGGTTGAATACTGATAAAAATTCAACTATACTTGGGGGCATTTTTTGACTTTCTCGAAAATGAGGAGGTAAGAAAATGTTAAAAATTTATTTATCCGATGAACTTGGCGTTCTGGAGGAAAAAAATGAAATTACCCGAGGATGTTGGGTCAATTTAATTTCACCTACAGAAGATGAAATTATTAAACTATCAAACGAATTAGATTTACCAATTGAATTTTTAAAGGATCCATTGGATGAAGAGGAACGTTCCCGGATTGAAAAGGATGAAGGAAACATCTTGATTATTGTCAATATTCCCCTCGCTTCCATGGATGAGCATAATAATATGATTTATGACACCATTCCATTGGGCATTATTTTTACAAAAGGTTGCTTCATCACTGTTTGTTTAAAAGACAATCCGATTTTACAAAGTTTCACAAAAAATAAACTTAAAAACTTCTTTACTTACAAAAAAACAAGATTTTCCTTACAAATCCTGTATTTCATGGCAACCTCTTACCTGAAGTATTTAAAACAAATCAGCAAACTATCAGACACAATTGAAAAACAACTGCATGAATCGATGAAAAATAAAGAACTCTTTTCGTTATTAAACTTAGAAAAAAGCTTAGTTTATTTTACAACTTCCTTGAAATCAAACAATTATGTAATGCAAAAAATACTCAGAGGCAATTATTTAAAAATGTATGAAGATGATCAAGAACTGTTGGAAGATGTCATTATTGAACATCAACAGGCGATCGAAATGGCCGATACGTATACGAATATTTTAAGCAGTATGATGGACGCATTTGCCTCAGTCATATCAAATAATGTGAATAATGTCATGAAATTATTGACGTCCATAACGATTATCATGGCAATTCCGACAATGGTTGCAAGTTTTTATGGGATGAACGTTGCAATTCCCTTCCAAAATTACCAACATTCATTCCTATTTGCGATCATCTTGTCTTTTGTTTTATCTTCAGTGACAGCAGTTATTTTTTGGAAAAAGAAGTTTTTTTGACAAAAGAAGAACCGGGCATTGTTCCCGGTTTTTTCTGTTTGTGATTAATGCGTGTGGGATTAAGTTCAAAAAATCAATCCAAGCAGTCCAATGCTGTTTCCTCTTTGAATATGGGGGTTATATTCGAAAGTCAATCTAAGTGGTGCATTGCTGTTTCTTCTTTAAATTTTGGGGTTATATTAAAAATTCAATCTAGGCAGTACATTGAGTATGGAATTATGTGCAAAACTAATTTCAAGAGCCTTTCTCCCTGAAATCAATCTCGTCCGGTTCGTTGAGATATTTTTCCATTAAAATCCGGCCATTCCCATCAAACTCGACCCCTTCTTTCTTTAACAATGCAACTTGAATAAATCTTGATTCGTCATCTTTAATTGCAATTTCACCTTTTGCATTGACTACACGATGCCATGGGAGATGATGGATATGACTTATTGCGTGCAAAATACGGACAACTTGCCTAGCTGCCCGCGGATTTCCGGCAAGTCTGGCAATTTGACCATATGTCATTATTTTGCCTGCAGGTATTGAGAGAATAATCTTAATTGTTCTTTCGGTAAACTTGTTCATTTTCATACCACCTATAAAATCATCGGCTTCGTAAGTTTTTCCCTAGTAAAAATAATTTTGTTGGAATAAGTCGTTACCCGGTTAGGCACAGCGAAGGAAAACAACGACCCCATCACAAAGTATTGCCAAACCCAGTTATTGCTTTAACCACGAAACCGAGGAAAGTTGATAACAAAAGATACAAACCTATCCAATCATTATGTATTAGAAAATCAAGTTTATTATACAAAAAAAGGCTGCTAACGAATATGGCGTTATGTTATTTTTATTCTTAGTGTCTATAAAATTTTACTTTTCTTATTTGAAACCTAAGGGAGCCGACTCCTATTTCGAAAGTCGGCTTTTCGCATTACTTCTGCTATTAGCAAAAAATAAGCAAATATAATTTAATTTTCATCATCCGTTTTATCAATTTGTTCTTTTACATTCCGTTTATTTCCCTTGCTATTATCTCCACTAACCGGCGTTTGTCCATGTAATTCTGGTGAATTTTGATTGTTACTTCCTTTATTGTATTTCTTTGTCATGAAACTTCCTCCTTTCATAATCAAAGAAAAGTTTTCCCTATTTTTAAATACTTCATGTGTATAAGTAGAGAAAACTGTGAAAATGCCTGTTTATCTTCAATATCACAGGACATATCCTGGCCGGAGATTTCCTGACCGGAAGCGCAAAATTAAACCAATACTTATCGCACAGATGTTGAAAAATGCTCTGCAAATAATGTTAGCGCTTTTTCTATATTTGCAGGATGACCTAAGTCAATCAAAGTTTCTCCAATTAACTTGATTGCTTCTTCCAACATATCTTTCGTAGTATTACCCATATGGCCAATACGGAATGCTTTTCCGGAAAGGTAAGCCAGTGCGCCTGCTACGACAACCCCTTTACTGGCGAGTTTGGAGCGGAACTCGCTATCTTTTATTCCATCCGGATAAAGGATGCAGCTTAATGTTGCGGCAGCCGCTTTTTCCTCGGCTAATGGCTTCATCCCGTATGCTGTTAAAGCTGCTCGGACTGCTTTTCCATATGCTTTATGACGGGCGTACCGCTTTTCCATACCTTCTTCCAAAACAAGACGGATTCCCTCGGCATAACCATAAATCATATTCACTGGTGGTGTGGCAAAATACTTTGTCGGATCCGCCATAATTGGTAGCCAATTATAGATGTCACAATAATAAGCAGGAACCTTCGCCAGTTTTTCACGTGCGGCTAATGCGCTTTGATTAAAGGCAACAATGGCAAGTCCCGGTGGCACACCAATTGCTTTTTGCGAACCGGTCAAAACAACATCAATTTTGTCATCAGGACCACCGTAGGATTTGCTCATATCCTCCTCCATTGCACCGGTTGCACAAACACCGTCCAATATGACAAGTGCTCCATGCTTTTTGATAATCGGCAGCAGTGTATCCAGATCCGCAGCTACTCCTGTTGAAGTGTCAGCATGGGTAATGGTTACCGCTTTATAATTTGCCCCGGCTAACTTTTTTTCAACAGCTTCCGGGGACACCTGCTTCCCCCATTCGCTTTGTAACACATCGATATCAATCCCATACGCTTGCCCTAGTTTGATAAACCGGTCGCCAAAATAACCGTGACTAATGACTAATAATTTTTCCCCGGCCGCCACTGTGTTTACGAGTGCCATTTCCATTGCGAGGGTTCCAGACCCGGCAACAATAAAAACATCCCCATCTGTTTTTAGCATTTCTTTTGTCGATTCAATGGCCCGCTTAAAAATATGTGCAAACCTCGGATCTGTATGTCCCCATGTTTCTTTCGCCATCGCTTCATAGATTGAATCCACCACCGGAGTCGGCCCCGGTACTAATAACATCTCTTTGTTCGGCATCGTTACTTCCCCCATTCCATTTTCTCGCTGATTTCAGTTTAATTCAAAGTCCCAGTTACTAAATATATTCCATATGTACGGCTGAAAACCCTTTTAAATCTGGTATTTTTATAGCTGGTTTTTTCAAAAAATTGTGCGTCATGTTTCTGGTTACCAACAAAAAAATAATCGAAAAGCATTAGAATTTTACCAATTGATAATTTGCTAATTACCCCTTACAGTAAATTTTTTCAAAAAGAAACCCGGCTGAAAAATAGAACCGGGTCAGGTTATTTTTATCAAATGTTATTTAGCACAATTACGATTAACTTTGGTCAGCTGCTATGTTGCCGCTCCTTGAATACAGTTTGATGGCCGATGGAATATTACTTTACATGATTAATTTAGTTCAGCTGCTATCGCCCTGCCAGCCGTTCGCCCCGTGAAAAGACAGCCACCAAGAAAAGTCCCCTCAAGAGCACGATAACCATGGACACCACCGCCGCCAAATCCGGAGACCTCCCCTGCTGCATACAAACCGGGGATGGCTTGACCCGAGGAATCTAAAACCCTTCCAGATAAATCAGTTTGCAGGCCGCCTAATGTTTTTCTGCTTAAAATATGAAGCCGTACAGCAATGAGCGGGCCATTTTTCGGGTCAAGAATTTTGTGTGGTGGAGCTACTCGAATCAATTTGTCGCCAAAATAATTGCGGTGTCCCCGGATAGCCGTTACCTGTAAATCTTTTGTAAATTTATTATCCATTTCCCGATCCCTTGCCTTCATTTGATATTCAATTTCCTTGTAGTTTAATAGATTTTCACCAGTCAAACGGTTCATCCCGGCTACAAGGTCTTGCAAATTATTGGCAATAATAAAATCTTCTCCTTTATCCATGAAAGCTTGGACGGGTTCGGGGGCACCTGGCAAAGCTCTGGCCAGTACTTTCCGGATACTTTTATCTGTAAGATCCGGATTTTGCTCCGAGCCTGACAGTGCGAACTCTTTTTCAATAATTTTTTCCGTTAAAATAAACCACGAATAATCATAGCCGGTTTTTTGAATAGCTTCCAGTGTGCTGAGCGTGTCAAATCCCGGTAAATTAGGGATAGGAAAACGCTTACCTTTTGCGTCAAGCCAAATGGAGGAAGGTCCGGGTAAAATTCGAATTCCGTGGTTGGACCAAATTGGGTTCCAGTTTTTTATTCCTTCCGTGTAATGCCACATCCGATCCCGGTTCACAATCCGTCCCCCCGCTTCTTCCGTAATGGCAAGCATTCTTCCGTCTACATGAGCAGGAACGCCGGATAACATATGTTTAGGCGGAGATCCCAGTCGCTCAGGCCAATTTTTACGAACTAAATCATGGTTCCCGCCAATTCCTCCACTAGCTACTAATACAACCTGGGCCCGATATTCAAAATAGTCAATAATCTCTCTTTCGGTGTCTTCTCCCCGCTCTGTTGTGCTCGGAATCAGAACAGAACCGGCTACACCTACAACAGCGCCATTTTCTTTTAAAAGATGATCGACTTGATGACGAGGAAAATAATGAACCGAACCTGATTTCATATATTCCCGAACTTTTCTCTCAAAAGGGGCAACCAACGCCGGTCCGGTTCCCCATACAATATGAAAGCGAGGGACGGAATTGCCGTGACCGGTAGCTAAATGTCCACCACGTTCAGCCCACCCAACGACCGGGAAAAAACGCACGCCCATTTTGTGAAGCCAAGACCTTTTTTCTCCAGCGGCAAAATCGACGTAAGCCTCAGCCCATTTTTTCCCCCAATAATCTTGATCATCTTCCCGATCAAATCCGGCAGTACCAAGCCAGTCTTGCCAAGCCAGTTCTCTGGAATCTTTTATCCCCAGCCGCCTTTGCTCCGGAGAATCTACTAAGAATAATCCGCCAAACGACCACCAAGCTTGACCTCCTAAATAATTTTCCGGCTCTTGGTCCAGTAGTAAAACTTTTTTTCCGGCATCTGCCATTTCTACGGTTGCAACCAAACCGGCCAACCCTGCCCCGACGACAATGACATCATATTTCATCAAATCCCCCCTATTTTCTGCAATTTATTTCCAAAATTTCAGACAATTAGACCGATTGACCTTATTATATAAATTTATGATACTATCAGTCAAGTTCATATGAAATCTTGCTGTCAGGAGGAGGGGATTTGCCAAATTCCGTTAGTATTACTTTCTCTCACCTCGAATTGGTGATGAAGGCTGGTTTGTCGTCAAAAAAGAAGGTTACTCACCTCTATATGGTGACGAGAACGGATCTCATCGTCAAAATAGAGTATTTTTCGCCTAAAAACGGTGGCGAGATTGGGGCTCTTCGCCCAAAAATTTGCATTTCCCGCCTCTAATTGGTGACGAGAACAAATCCCGTCGTCAAAAAAAGGGCTCCCTCGTCCAAAATTAGCGATGAGAGAAGGTTCATTTTTTTCCTTTCACTCGCATTTTCGCCATCCCTTCTATATACAATAGTATACATATGTTGTGCCAAATAACTAGTTCATAGACATAATTTAGCCTGAAACGGGCATCCTATCTAAAAACCCATTCTACTCATGCCAATTAATAATTAATAAAATTTTTTTCATAAAAGTAATTGATTTGTGAAATATTTTTTCGTATACTTAGGATGTACTGAAGATGCTTTCACATTTTTCAACAAGAAAGGCGGCTTATTCATGGATGCATATATATTAATCATTACGCTTTTATCGATTGTTATCGTTATTTTAGTGGTTTCATGGTTTAAATGGCATGCATTTATCAGTTTGACTATTGCCAGTTTGTTTTTAGCCATTTTTACCGGAATGTCTTGGGATAAAATTGTTAAAGCATACGAAACCGGGGTTGGTGGCGTTTTAGGCCATTTAGTCGGGATTTTGGCACTTGGAACCATTCTGGGAAAAATGTTGTCGGAATCAGGAGCCGGATTGCAAATCGCCAATTATTTTGTGAAAATCTTTGGGGAAAAGAAATTGCCATGGGCGATGTTCGCTTCAGGATTTATTATTGGGATACCGGTATTTTTTGAAGTCGGCATTTTAATTTTGCTCCCTTTAGTGATCTCGATTCAACAAGCAACAAAGAAAAATCTATTATTAATCAGTTTGCCGGCCATTGCGGGATTATCCATCGTTCATGGGCTTGTCCCGCCACATCCGGGTGCAGTGGCAGCTATCGGCATTTATGATGCCAATCTTGGAAGAGTTCTGTTATATTCCCTATTCATCGCTATTCCGGCAGGTATCATCGGTGGACCTTTATATGCAAAATTTATTAGTACACGGGTGACCCCATCCGGTGAATCCGGCTTAATTCAAGTGGATGAATCACAATCAAAAAAATTACCAGGTGTCGGTATTTCTTTCCTATCCATTTTAATGCCGGTCATTTTAATGGTATTAGGAACATTTGCACCGTTCATAGAGTTGCCTGAAAACGGTGTGAAATTTCTTGAGTTCATTGGAAGTCCATTAATCGCCTTGTTAATTTCATGCTTTGCCGCTTTCTATTTCCTCGGTTTTCGTCAAGGAATAGGACGTAATCAAATTAAGAAGTTTGTTGATGAATGTATTTTGCCGGTTGGCTCAATTATTTTAATTATTGGTGCTGGAGGTGGATTTAAACAAGTTTTGATTGATAGCGGTGTAGGTGAGACTATCGGAAAGATGGCAGAAAATCTCTCTTTATCACCGCTTGTGTTAGCTTTCCTTATTGCCGGGTTAATCCGGATTGCAACCGGTTCAGCTACCGTGGCATTGACCACCGCAGCCGGAATTGTTTCCCCGATCATCGCTAATATGACAGGTGTTAATTTAGAATTACTTGTTATTGTTACCGGTGCCGGATCGCTCATGTTCTCTCATGTCAATGATGCCGGTTTCTGGATGGTAAAGGAATATTTAGGCTTATCGATTAAAGAAACGTTTAAAACATGGACAGTCCTAGAAACAATTCTCTCATTTGTCGCTTTTATCGGTGCTTTCGTTTTAGACATATTTATTTAAGTCCATAAGCAGCCGCTTGAAAATGATAGAATCCCTTGTTAACGAAGGGATTTTGTCCATTGCTATTGCGCTTTCTTTCTGGTAAAAGAAAAACGGAATTAACTTCTATCCATTATAATTTTGTTACAGCGTATATAAGGCGAGGCTAGGAACTTTGGTATTAACAATACTTGATTCTATCCGTTATAATCTTGTAACGACGATCGCTTCCCTTATTTTGTCTAAAGATTTTTTCGCTTTTTCTTTATTTAATTTCATAACATTGACGTAGAGGGCATCAATTAGACTCAATTGGGCAATCCGTGAAGACAAGGCTTCTGACCGGTATTCCGTTTCTTCAGCGCTCGTATATAGAACGACATCAGAATTTTTGGCAAGCGGCGATTTCGGGTAACCGGTTATCCCGATGATTTTCGCTCCATTTTTCTTTGCTGTTTTTAAAATATTGATCGTATCTTTATTTGTACCGGAATGTGAAATAACAACGGCCACATCATGTTTTGTCAGTTGGGAGGCTGACATAATTTGAAAATGGGAATCCATAAAGGTAAATACCTTGATACCGGTACGAATAAACTTATGGTAAGCATCCATGGCAATGACGGCTGACCCGCCTGTACCATAAAAGTCAACCCGACCGGCATTTAGCAGTAAATCTACAGCCTGCTCAATAGCGGTTTCATCAATTAAGTTTAACGTACTTTTTAATGTATGAATATTTGATTGAAAAACTTTTTCCATGACTGTTCTTTCATCATCTGATTCACTAATTTCTTCATGGATTTGTTGAATCGGTTCAATAATTTCAGCAGCAAGTGTGATTTTCATTGCTTGAAAGCCTTTAAATCCGATTCGTTTACAAAAGCGAAAGACTGTAGCATCGGCAACATTTAAATCTTCGGCAACATCATTGATTGTATTATGAATAATGTTTTCAGGGTTATTTAAAATATAATCCGCAATCTTTTTCTCTTTTTCACTTAAGCGTGCATAATGGGAGCGGATTTGTCCTAAACAATTTTTTGACATGGATAATCCCTCGCAATAAGATATTTTGCCTATAGTATAACACATTTTGTTAATGAAAAAATATTTCTTTTAGTAATTATATTTTACAAAAATTTTTACTCACAAACATTGAAAGGAGCAATAAAAAATGCAAATTGGTTTAGTTGGTTTAGGAAAAATGGGTTATAATTTAGCATTAAATTTAAGAGATCATCATCATGATGTGATTGCTTATGATATTCATTCAGAAGCAGTTGAAAATTTTAAAAAGGATGGTGGAACGGGGGCAAACTCGATCTCTGAACTAGTTTCCCTGCTGTCCAGCCCAAAAGTCGTTTGGGTAATGGTTCCGGCTGGTGAAATAACGTCCAATGTTATCAATGAATTAAAAGGATTATTGAAGGAGAATGATATCATTATTGATGGTGGAAATTCCAAATACAAAGATTCCATCGCCCGGGCTGAAGAATTAAAGAAGCTTGGCATTCATTTTCTTGATGTCGGGACAAGCGGCGGGATTTCCGGTGCAAGACATGGTGCATGTATGATGATTGGCGGTGAGGAATCAGTTTTCCAATCGGTTGAAACAATTTTTAAAGATGCTTGTGTAAAAGATGGCTACTTATATTGTGGCAAACACGGCAGCGGGCATTTCTTAAAAATGGTGCATAACGGTGTGGAGTACGGTATGATGCAGGCTATTGCAGAAGGGTTTGAAGTTTTGCATAAAAGTGAATTTAATTATGATTATGAAAAGGTGGCAAAAAACTGGAATAATGGATCGGTTGTTCGTTCTTGGTTAATGGAACTTATAGAAGATGCTTTTTCAAAAGATGCGAAATTAGACGAAATAAAAGGAATCGTGCATTCATCCGGGGAAGGAAAATGGACGGTGGAAACAGCCCTTGATCTTCAAGTCCCGGCTCCGGTTATCACCCTAGCATTAATGATGCGCTATCGTTCGTTGGAAGAAGATACGTTCGCAGGAAAAATTGTCGCCGCATTACGAAATGAATTCGGCGGCCATGAAGTTGAAAAATAAAATATTGGTAGTAAAATTTGATAATTATTTTATTTTTAAGTAGATTTACTTACATACAAAAAAATCATTAAAATCTAATTAAGTGAAACGCTATTCAGTGGGAGTCCACTGAAAAAATTGGTATATAGAAAAGTAGAAGCCAATTACCTATTATATGTAGACAATTGACTTTTTTGATTTACGATATATCGATAAATGTGCTCATTAATTACGAAAAGCAAATACTTTTTCAGTGGTCTCATTTAGTGGGGCTTCCTTTCCTTCCCCACTAAAATAGTAACCCGCCAGAATCAGGCAGCTGAGTACCCCGCTCAAAATTTCTCGTTAAGGGTCTTACTGCCCGTTAAGGCGGGATAAAAGTTTAGGTAATCCGGACACTAGAACTAGTTTTCAATTAGATGAAGTTTTAAATTATTTAGAAATTTTGACTTACCCTTGTTTCTATCTTTTCTGGTTTTCTTTTCTTGAACCAGGCAATCACTGCTGCAATCATTAAAGCGAATCCTAAATACCCCATTGTTGCATATACTTTTCCTACAAGTGTTGTAAAACCAACTAGACTTAAAACATACCCAAGTAAACCGATAATCACTACGCTAGGTTTATACATCTTACTATCAGGTGCAATGAATCGTACAATAAAGGAATAGAGCATCCCGACAGCTGTATTATAGATCATGCCTAGTAAAGCTATAGCCATTAATATTCCAACGACTGGATGAATTTGTTCCGCAAGTGCCAATGTCGGCATATCTGCTCCCGCTATAACATCTATTTTCGCAAACATTCCAATATGGATAAGGATAATTAATCCTCCCAACATCACACCACCAAGAATACCACCCATCCCAGCAACTTTTCTGTCTTTAACTCCGCCGCTCATCACGATGAGTAATGCGGCACCTGCAGCTAAATTATAAGATACATAGAGAAAGGCACCTATAATCCAGTTGGGTGCTGCAGAAGCTTGAACTTTTGCCATTGTATCTGCCTCAGGAAATGATAGATCCATAGTAAAAATCGAATAGATTAAAATGATAAAAATAATCGTCAACAAATATGGTGTTATCATCGCAATAATATTAATAATTTTTGTCGTATTTAATAATAGCGTTAGAATAGTGAGGACAATCATTATCATACTACCAACCCTTGTATCAATACCGAAGATTTGCTGAAAGGTAGACCCAGATCCAGCAAACATAACAACGGCTACACCAAATAAGAAAAATGTAATTAAAATATCAAGAATAGGACCAAGATAGCGACCGCCAATATGATAAATGACACTTTTATGTGAAGTTGCTTGTAAATCTGTTCCCAGCTGAGCAAATGTATACCCTAAAAAAATGAAAAGGAGGGTGGCAAGTAAACCACCAACAGTCCCCCAAATACCAAAACTTGTGAAATATTGCATGACTTCTTGTCCAGAGGCAAATCCAGCCCCAACGATTAATCCGACAAAGGCACTACCAATTTGAAAGCTTTTTTTCATACGGTGGTTCCTCCTGATCTATATTCTTTTTTTGCTACGGTATAGGCTTCAACCGTTTCGCGGTCTACTTCATAACCGATACCTGGTGTTTGTGGAACATCAATATACCCATCTGTTGCAACAACTTCAGGGCGAATGATATCTTTTTCCCAATAGCGGTTAGAACCAGCTGTATCCCCCGGTAGGATAAAGTTTGACAAAGTTGTTAAAGCAATATTATGGCTACGCCCAATACCTGATTCAAGCATACCACCGCACCAAACGGGAACACCCTTTTCTTCACAATAATCATGAATTTTCTTCGCTTCTGTGAGTCCTCCAACTCGTCCAATTTTAATATTAATTATTTTTGTACTTCCCAGCTCTATAGCCTTTCGCGCATCTTCCAAAGAATGGATGCTTTCATCTAAACAAATTGGAGTTTTCAATTCCTTTTGCAACTGTGCATGGTCGATAATATCGTCTGATGCTAACGGTTGTTCAATCATCATTAAGTCAAATTCATCCAGCTGTTTTAAAAGGTCGATGTCTTTTAAACGATAAGCAGAGTTTGCATCAGCCATAATTGGTACATTTGGGAAGTGTTCACGTAAGGAACGTATCACGTCTACATCCCAACCTGGCTTAATCTTTACTTTAATCCGTTTATAACCTTCCTTTAAAAAACCATCGACAACACGCAGTAATTCATCAATCGAGTTTTGAATACCAATACTGATCCCAACTTCAATTTTATCTTTCGTTCCTCCCAGGGCTTGAGCAAGGGATTGGTTCGTTTGTTGAGCGTATATATCCCATATGGCACCTTCAATTGTGGACTTTGCCATGTTATTTTTGCGAATCGGAGCAAACATTTGATTCACTTCATCTGGATGTTTTATTTCCTTATTTAAGATCAGTGGTATTAAAAAATCCTCCAACATATGCCAGTTTGTTTTTAAGGTTTCTTCGTTATACCAAGGGGCATTAAATGCAACAGATTCCCCCCAGCCAACGGTTCCATCTTCATTTTTTGCTTCCAGCAGTAAGAATTCCTTATCCTTAAATGTTCCAAAGCTAGTCGTAAAAGGGCTTTTCATCGTCATTTTTAAATGACGAATCGTGATATCTGTAATTTTCACAGTTATTCTCCTCCAAGTTCTAATGTGTCTTTTTTAATAAAAATATATTTACCATTTGTATCATGCTTTTCTAATTGTACCGCTGCATAGCCAGCATGGAAAAGTTTTTGAAAAAGTCTGCGTGTCTTTAGTCGCCAATCCAGCGCAAGATCTTCGCTGACTGCTTTTAAACCCTGAAAATCCTTTGGGACAGTTATGGAATATGCTTGGCCTGTTAATTCGTTTTCTTGCTCTGTAATACAGACAGGTTGTCCCTTTTCATTAAATGCTAGTGTATTCAGAGGTAAGATACTTTGTATGTTTGGAACATGTTTTTCAACTACATGCGGGCTTTTTACATACCAATGAACTTCAAAGCGATCGGATGGGAGACCTTGGTTAAGGTTATCATTCATTTCTCCATAGCAATTTTCAATATATGTATTGCATATACCATTTAATTTCGTTAGATTGAGAAAAGCATTTCTTGTCTCAAGTGGGTCATAAGTCCACTTTATCAAGGAATAGCCCTTTTCTATAGCAACTTTGCATTGACTTCGCTTCAGCATTTCACCAATGCCTTGTGAACGATATGCTTCATCAATCCCAAGCATGTGAGAACATAGATAACTCTTCCCATTTTGAAATCCGGAAAATCCATAGCTAAAACCAACTAATTTCTCTCCGTCAAAGGCACCAATGATTATACCGCCGTTTTTTACTGCTGTCAGTGTTTGATGCGTTGGTAAAACGGGGTCCATTCCCCAAACCTTTCGTTCAAGTTCCTGAACTTGTTCCATTTCATTCATTGTTTTTAGTTCGCAAATGTTAATCATAACTTTTCACCCTTTTCTAAATATTCTAGTGTTAACACAAGTGCCCGCGTTATAATTACTGAACTTGTTGATAGTCTATCTTGGTTAAACACCATGTTTGGATGATGTAGTCCTGGTGTAACACCGCAGCCAATCCCTAGCATCGTCGTTTTTAGTTGTGGCTTCAAGAAGGTATAAAAGTGAAAATCTTCTCCACCAGGTGTAATTACTTCTTGTGCACAGTTTTCCTCCCCTATTACATCGATAATGGCTTCCTTTAAAATCATTTTTGCTGTGTCATCGACCTGAGCTGCAGCAACATGTGCGTCAACTTGATAAGGAATGGATACATCATACATCATGCTTACTGCAGTAATAACCTTTTCGAAGCCGCTTGTTAATACCTCCATGGTGGCATTGGTTTGTGCACGTGCATCAATGCTGAATGTGGCATTTGCTGGGATAATGTTTGTCGCGGTGCCACCAGCGTGTAGCTGAGTCATTTTGATGGAGGCTTGCTCTGTAGGACTAATCCAAATACGCTTTAGCCCATCAATGATTGCAGATGCTATTTCAATCGCATTTTTCCCCTCTTCCGGCCGTGCCCCATGCGCTTCTACACCTTGAATTTTACCTGAGAAAAGCTTAGCTGCTCCGTGATGTAAGGCTGGTGCAAACGTTCCATCCTTAAGTTCAACAAGAGGACGGACATGTGCACCATATAAAAATTGCAACGAGTCAACAACACCTTGTTCGACCATTGCTTTTGCTCCTTGCGCTTTTTCCTCAGCAGGTTGGAAAATAATACGGACTGCCCCTGGAAGTGTTGGCGCCAAATCTTTTAATAAAAGAACTACGCCAAGTGCCACCGTCATATGTCCATCATGACCACAAGAATGGTTTGCTTGAAATTTTCCATCGACTTCTTGCCAAAGAGCATCCATATCTGTTCTGAATCCAACTCGAGGTGTTCCTTTACCAATATCCACATATAATCCAGTCATATTTTCAAAGGTTTTTGGTTTTAAGTTTTCCGATTTGAGAAAACTCTTAATGTATTTTGTTGTTTCTACTTCATTCCAACTGATTTCTGGGTTTTCATGTAAATGGTTAAAAATAGGTTGTAACCTTTCCGCTAATTTTTGTACCAACATTTTTTTCAACTCCATTATTCTGCGATAAAACTGTTGTTAGGATCATCATAATGTAATCGTTGTTCGTTATAATATTCAGGATCAAATGACATCATCCCTGTTACTAATAAATTGAGGAAGGATATTAGTGCAGGCATCAAGTCAATGGTTGATTTTTCTGTCTGTTCTAATACGAAAGCTTGTGAACAATGCTCATGAATCGGTGCTAACTTTGAATCAGTAATCCCAATAACCGGAATCCCCCGTTTGTGTAAAACTTCAGCTATTTGAAGCGGTTCTTTAAAATAACGATGTAGTGAGATCACGATGACAGTCGATTCGTCCGTTATTTCCTGCATGATTCGAGTAAATTCAGGTGTTTTAGCTTGGATTATCGATACATTTGGCCGAAGAATACTCATTGTAAAATGCAACCATTCTGCAGCGAATCGTGAAGCACCAACTCCCATCACATAAATATTTTTTGCTTCATGTAATTGCTTGGTTACTTTAAAAAACATTTGTTTATCGACCTGTTCAAATATTCTGTTAATTCTAACTATATCTTTCCCTATTGCCTTTTCGATTAGTTGTTGGTCATTAAAAAGTTCTTTTTTGGATGAAAAGTAATTACCAAGCGTACTAGCCGTTGTTTGATTAAAAACAAATAAGGTAATTTCCCTTTGTAATTGAGCATAACCTGTCAATCCAAGTGCGTAACAAAAACGGATAACGGTTGTTTCACTTGTCTCCGCCTTCATACCAACCTCAGCTGCTGAGTGTGTAGCAACATATGTCGGATTATTTAGTACAAAACTTGCAACCTTTTGCTGCTTTTTTGATAGTGAATGAAAACACATTTCAATCGTTTCTTTTATTGTTTGTGTATCCCCCAAAAGAAGTCTCCCCTTTAAACTTAGTCAAAAAGAAGTTTAAACTTTTTTAAAGTTTAACATAACCTCAATAGTAAAACAAGTGGAAAAGGTATTGCTATTGTATTAATAGTATTATGTTAGAAATACACACTTTCTTTTGGAAAGAGATCTCCCTTGTATTTAGGAGTTCATAGGATACATGAAACTTTCCCCCCTTTTCCCCGTATGATATAGACAGAAAGGGAATTTACCATGAAAAAGTTAATGGCATGTTTTCTATTTTTTATTAGCATTAGCCTATCATCGGCAATGGGGCATTTAAGCAAAATTCTTGGGTTTTAATTTCAGTCTGGGCATTAATTTGAAAAATTATTGCCACTTATCCAGGAGAGCAAGCGAAGCGAAGTAGCCGAAAAGCGTACAAAAAAGAGTGTCTTGAAAAACCCAATATTTAAATACTATCGAGAAAAACTTGCCACATACCTATTTTATGACTCTGTTGTAAATTACTTTGTATGAATGTATAATATAATTAAGAATGGTCCTATACTATACCACTACATTATTTTGAGAAGTGGTGAGGTTTATGGAAAATGATAAGGAGGAAAATGAAATGGCTGTTTTAGCTCTTACTGAACAGTATATATTGGATGAACAAGCAGCTAAAAGAATTATTTCCGCCTCTCCAATAAAATTACCCAAAAGTAATGAGTTTAATGATCTTTATTTAAGTGATAAAGACAGAATTGCTCATGCTTCAAACGTACTTAAAAGCAGAAAATGCAAGTAATAAGTTTATCAAGTCTTATAGAAGCTGGTGAGGAGAGCGAGGTACGAGATTATCTCTCCTCTTTTTCGTGTTCATTAAACTCTGGGGTGGAAAACTTCTTAAAGAATCAATCTATTGAAAATGAAAAAAGGGGAATGACTCGAACATTCATTATAATTGATGAAGAGAATAACAACGACATAATTGGTTATTTTACTTTGATGAATAAGCAGTTTGAATTTGCAGAAGGTGTTTCGAAATCTGTAAGACAAAAGATTGCCTTTAATAAACACGCTTTATCAGTCAGTACCATTTTAATTGCACAACTAGGTAGGGCAGATCAGTATAAAGGTATTATTCCAGGATCTGAAATTTTAAGATTAGCATTAGAAAATTGCAAGATCGTTTATAGAACAATAGGCATGAGAATTGTATGTGTAGAGTATGAACCTATTGATAAAATAGAAAAATTCTATTTAAATAATTCTTTCAAGTTTTTACAGAAAAACCCAAATGGTCTTCGGTTAGCATTCTTAAGATTATCCTAATTTAATATAAATATTGAAATACTATTATTTGAAAAATGACTTCTCATATTTGAGATGTCTATTTTTTCTTCGTTTAGAATGACGTTTATACTTACCATTACTTTTACTTTGATTTGGTGCCATTTCAATTTTTTTATCCTTTCGAATTCATTTAATCCAACAGCAAGATTTTCAAAAGGATTGTCGCCTTTAAGCATTTGAGTAAAGATTTCTTTTACAATATCAGATTGAGCATTTTTTTCATAAAGTTCCGCTTGCTTTTCTAATTCCATTTTTAATTTTTTTATTTCGGCATCAAATCAGCTTTAATTTTCCGCATTTCAAAATTATGTTGTTCTTTTATTTTTTTAATTTCTGCTTCTAATGATTTATTTGCTTGATATCTTGCGGAATAAAATGAAATTATTGCAGGTACTAACCCAACTAATAAAGGTACTACAATTGTTGTAATAATATCCCAATTCACAGATATCCCTCTCTTTGTTCAATATAATGGTTATCACCCAAAAAGCCCATTTTTCAAAAACATTCACGCTCAAATGACAATATATTGTGTCTTGATAAAAATTGTTAGTACTATATTTGGCGCAAATCTTTCCTTAAAACCTTTTTGGGTGCTAATCATATAATAAATTTTATCATGGTTTTTGAAAAAGAGAAATATTATGTCACATAATTAATATTGCTTTTAATTAGGGAATTTAATGGGACATTTTGTTGAATTCAACTATTTTAATATTTTTAAAACAGCTAAGATAGAGTCTACCTGCTTATTTTTGATCATTTTACGCAAATTTTACGCATAGATTTTATAAACCCTTATAATATAAATGTTTTGACTTCTTTTTCGACACCGACCACCGGTATTTGCAATGGACTACTCAATGCATATTTGCAGCAAAATAGCAATGTGGAGGTAACGGAGACACACATTTCTCGAAAAAAAATTACTCAAACAAAAAGTCCTTCACCAAATCTTTAAGTATAGATGAAGGACAAGTATTGAGGAACACAGCACATATCGTATTAATTTCTACACCCATTTTTGCTGGAACTTGGTTATTTCGTCGTATTCACTTTCCAACAAACGGGATACTCGGATAAAAATCGGGATAAGATCCTCATAAATTTCAACATTCTCTTCCTTTGGTTGATGGGCATGGGTGGTTCCGATCCATTCCGAAATAATCGAGAAGTCGTCGATTTTACCTAACGCATACATACCGAGAACAATGGCCCCTAAGCAAGAGCTTTCAAAGCTTTCCGGAATAATTACTTCATGGTTGAAAATATCTGCCAACATTTGCCGCCACAAATCCGATCTGGCAAAACCCCCTGTCGCATGAATTTTATTTGGTACCCCTATTAATTCTTGAAGGGCCAACATAACTGTGTAAAGGTTAAAAATAACTCCTTCCAAGACAGCTCTTATCATATGTTCTTTTTTATGATGAAGTCCGAGACCAAAAAACGATCCTTTGGCATTGGCATTCCACAGTGGTGCACGTTCGCCGGCCAAATAAGGATGGAAGAGAAGTCCGTCCGCACCCGGTTTGACCCGTGATGCGATTTTCGTCAGAACATCATACGGGTCGATACCCAGCCGTTTCGCAGTTTCCACTTCACTGGAAGCAAGTTCATCACGTACCCATCGGAAAGTCATCCCGCCGTTATTGACCGGTCCACCAACGACCCAGTGGTTTTCCGTCAGTGCATAACAGAAAATCCGGCCTTTCGGATCTGTCACCGGCCTATTCGTAACTGTCCGAATGGCACCGCTCGTCCCGATTGTAACAGCAACAACACCTCGATCAATCGCACCAACACCGAGATTGGATAGAACACCATCACTTGCTCCAATGATAAATGGCGTGTCAGAAGATAAGCCCAGTTCAGCTGCCAGTTCTTGTTTAAGTCCCCGTTTCACAAAAGTGGTAGGTACCGGTTTGGATAATTGTGCTTCTGAAATGCCGGCGACCTGTAACGCCTCTTTATCCCAAGCCAGTTGTTCCAAGTTAAAAAGACCGGTCGCAGAGGCAATTGAGTAATCAATAATATATTCATGAAAAAGTTTATAAAAAACGTACTCCTTGATTCCGATAAATTTGCTTGCCTTTGCAAAAAGTTCATGATGGTCAGATTTGAGCCAGGTAATTTTTGCGAGCGGAGACATCGGATGGATTGGCGTACCTGTCCTTTTATAGATTTCAAGCCCGTTCAGCTCTTTTTTGATTTTATCAGCCCATTTGGTTGCCCGGCTATCTGCCCAGGTAATGCAACGGGTTAATGGTTTTCCTTTGTCATCAACTAAAATTAAACTGTGCATGGCGGAACTAAAGGATACCAGTTGAATTTTTGCAGAATCGATTGCAGCTTGACGAATGACTTCTCTAATCGAATGGAGAACCGCTTGAAAAATCTCATCCGGATCTTGTTCGGCAATCGACGGGGCCGGACTATAGAGCGGATATTCTACATGTTGCATTTGGATTACCTTGCCATGCTCACCGAATAATACCGCTTTTGTACTTGTTGTACCAATATCGACACCTACATAATAATTTGTGTCTGTCATGTGTTTTCGATCTCCTCTACGAACATATATAATAAGTAGTTTATCCAAAATCTTGTGAAAAAAAATTACTTTTTATAATAAAATTACTGAAAAAATATTTCCTATAATGTTATTTTACCAATGAAGGAGAAATATTGAAAGTGGTTTCTACCATTTTTCGATATTATATTGTCTAGAATTGGTTGCATTTATTTTTCTTACATAAGTTATGTTTTTTGACATTTTAGGATAAACTTAAATATAATTATTTCGATATAGAAATAAAAGGAGGAACACAAAATGGTAAAAATAGGGATTTTAATTGGATCTTTACGGAAGGAATCTTTCTCCAGGAAATTAGCTGAAAATGTGTCCGCTCTATTTCCTGAAGGTTATGAAACGGAAATTGTTGAAATTGGAAATCTGCCGTTGTACAATCAAGATTTTGACGATTATAACAATGTGCCGGCTGAATATACGACATTCCGTAATAAAATAAAAGAGATTAATGCAGTTTTATTTATAACTCCTGAATACAACCGCTCTGTGCCGGCTGTATTGAAAAACGCATTAGACGTTGGTTCCCGTCCTTATGGCAAAAGTGTATGGGACGGAAAACCGGCTGCTGTTATTAGTCAATCTCCGGGTAACTTAAGTGCATTTGGTGCCAACCATCATTTACGCCAATCACTCGTTGTCTTAAATATGCCGACTGTTCAACAACCGGAAGCCTATATCGCTAATGTAGCCACTCTATTTGATGAAAATGGCAAAATAAACAAGCAAGATACGATTCAATTTCTTCAATCATTTGTCGATGCTTTTGTTGATTTAATTAAAAAATATCAGAGCTAAGTTTTAACCGCTGGACATTTTTTGCCTCAGCGGTTTATTTTACTATATGGTGGGGAAAAGCGGAATGGCTGCCAACTTTTGGATGGTGTAGAATATTATTATACAAATTAACTTTTTAGGAAGTGGAAAAACATGTTAGGACTAATTTTATGTATCCTTATCCTTCCAATCGGGATGATATCCGGCATGATTCTATTTAAAAAAAGTACCATTCCCTACAACGAGAATAGTGATATCGAGCATGGAAAAATTTCCGTTATTATTCCTGCCAGAAACGAGGAAAAGAATCTACCAAATTTACTTGATTCTCTATTTAACCAATCTGTTCAACCGGATGAAATTATCGTTATTGATGATCATTCACAAGATCAGACTAAACATATCGCTGAAGAATATGGTGTCACTACCTTTACAGCACCTCCTCTGCCAGCGGGTTGGACAGGGAAAAATTGGGCCGTTTGGAATGGTTATTTACGATCAAGCGGAGATATTTTACTTTTTCTTGATGCCGATATTCAACTTGCTGAAAACGCCATACAATCTCTTATATCAGCACAAAAGAGACAGAGTGGTGTTTTATCTGTTGTCCCTTATCACAGGGCAGAAAAATTTTATGAAAAATTTGCAATGGTGCTAAATATATTAGGGGCATTTTCTTTCACTTCCCCCTTTGAAAAAAACAATCTTCAAAAAGGACTCTATGGCGCTTGTATTGTAACGACTCGAGACGATTATGAGAAAGTGGGCGGTCACCAAATGATTCGGTCTGAAATGCTGGACGATTTGAATTTGGGCGCCTTGTTTCAAAATGCCAGAATAAAAGTTTCCAACTATATTGGGACTGATCTTGTTTCCTTTCGTATGTACCCAAACGGGATAAAAAGCGAACTGGAGGGGTTTGCCAAGGGGGCTATCTTAAGTACATCTTCTCTTCATCCATTGACACTCTCCTCTATTATTCTATGGATTATTGGGCTGGTATCATCACAATTTTGTTTCCTTTTTTTCGGATCCAAGTATTTCATTCCGTTACTGATCGGTTATATTTGTTTTGCCATTCAAATATTCTATATCAACCATTATATTGGAAGCTTTGGCATCGTCCATCCATGCTTTCATTTTCTATCGATGCTCTTTTTCCTTGCAGTCATTGTCTACTCTCTGTACCAATCTGTATTTCGTAAAAAAGTGATCTGGAAGGGCAGGTACATTCAGGTTGGAAGGGGTGATCAATCTTGACAGTTGTTTGGACACTCATCGGATTTTTTAGTGGCTCACTCATGTTTTCTTACTGGATTGGCTGTTTATTGAAAATGAATATACGAGAAACAGGAGATGGTAATCCCGGGGCGGCAAATTTGTGGAAAGAGGCCGGTTTTCAATTTGGTTTGTTAGGAATTGCTCTTGATTTTCTCAAGGGTTATGTACCGATCTATTTTATTTTACAAACGGGCAACGAAACAGGGTTTGAGCTGATTCCGATTGCATTGGCACCAATCCTAGGGCATGCATTTTCCCCGTTTTTAAAATTTAGCGGCGGGAAAAGTTTAGCCGTTACCTTTGGCGTATGGAGCGCCTTAACTCAATTTCGTGCCTCCTTCATTTATGCACTTATCTTAGCCTTCTTTTTTATCCTAACAAAAATAATAAAAAAAGGCGGGAAAACATCAAGTAATGAGGACGGGATTCAGACAACCGTTGGATTCTTTATTCTGTTATTCTATTTATTTTATAAACATTATCCGAAATTTATGCTTTGGACTTGGTTAGGCAACTTCTCTATTCTTTTATGGAAAAACCGAAATGCTTTTATACAACCGATTAAAAATCGCAGAGCAAAATCACTTATTTGAATAAAGTTATCTTGCACGTCCTTCCGTATAACAGGAAATCAACCTCAGATAGCTAAGTCGTTGACGTGAAATTTGTGCTAAAGTGGATCATCGGAATTTCATTTCTAATTTCAAGGATTTATAAGTAGATAGGAGAGAATTATTGAACGTAACCGTAAGACTTCATTGAAACATCATGGTCCCACGGTTATTTGTTATGCGTAACCGATTGAAGTGCGTTTATTTTAATGGGAATACCTCAAATAAGTTGTTTGGAAAATTCCAAAAAAAACGTGAAATTAACCTGATGATATGGTATCCTATATTTGAGTCTAAACTATCTTTCACCGAGAGCAATAATTTCCCTATTATTTAAATGTCCGGTTGTATTAAAAGTTCAGATACATCAATAATCAAAAGGAGAAAAAGAGTGAAAAAGAAATTAAGACGTTCTTCAACCTTAATTTCTGATTGTGTTTTCATTATCATTCCGGTATCCAATATCAAGTACAGCTTGACAACGGGGTGAAGAAAAAATAGCCTTGGTTGGTTGAAGCCAGCCCATAAGTCAGGTAGATTCTTAACTTAGGAAACATACCCACAGAAGCCCGATGTCAAACAATTCATTATGCTTCCGGACTTCATTCAGCCATTAAATTAACGCCACTGTAATTACTGTTTAGCTCATTTTTTCAATTCCCTCGGCTGTGCTTTGCATTTACACACGCCTTTGCTTCCGTACTTAGTGATTATTTATCTCAACCATTAGTTTTTCTATTTCCGTTTCTGTTAACTCTGTCATTTCCATGATGTCGGATACTTCAAATCCTTTTCTTAGCATTTTTTTCGCTAGTTCTCGACTTGCCTCTCTTTTCCCCTCTTTTAGCCCTTTCTCTAGTCCTTCTTTTATCCCTTCCGCTATCCCTTCCCGCCTCGCTTCTCCGCGAATTGAGTTGAGATCTTTCAATGCTTTTGCACGGGCTTCATACAATTCCCTTGCTTCCGGGTCCAGGCTTGCTACTCTTAATGATTCCACCATCTTTTCCATTACCGGGTCTTGTTTTGCCATCTCAAACCACCTCGTATCATCTTCATTTGTCAAAAAGCGTATCTATTTTGCCTTTCGATCATTCATTGGGATTTTCCCCGCTTGATCTTGTCGAATAAACTTCGGCATTTCAGTAAAATGTAACTGCAAAAGATCAGGGAATAGCTCATGCCGTCTTTCTTCCATTAACCGAAAACAACTATGATAAGGAGTAGAAGAAAAAAATGGAAAGTCCAATAAATTAATTGCCACAACCCGTTCTACCTTAGTATACTCATCACTTACAAATAATTGATTTTCAATTAATTTGGACGCATAATACAGAGAGCGTTTATGCATATTATTATGGTTCGTTAATTGCATTTCAATATTAATATATCCATAGCCGGGAACTTTCGCCTTAATATCCAAAATAGAGCCTTTATCATAGATACTTTGTTTATTGATGATTGGGTTTAATATTTCTACAGAAGTAAAACTTTGCAACGCAGGCACATATAGAAAATCATTTAAAAACGCTAATAACAGTTCTTTTGATTGATCATTCTCACTGCCAAGTATCAATTTTAAGACAAAATCATTTTTTGGCTTTAACCAATTAAATGGCGTTTGTCGTACCATATTTTAATGCAACCATTCCTTTCAACTAATATAATTATACATGAATTTTAAAATCTAATAAAGCTATTAACTGAATTTTTAAAACTTAATTTAGAAGAAAAATTCTATTGTTGGATTTGGTACAAAATAGGATGAAAGTAAAACAAATTCAGGAGAAAAGAGCAAGGAATTTCGGATGGAGAGCGGATTTAATGATTTATTCGACCAATTTCGCCAAAAATCCTTCTGCTTTTAAAAAAATTTCTATTAAAAATTGGAGGCCACTGAAAAACGATTCGAACAAGTTCGCTTACTCAATAGTAGGATAGACCACAAAAATACATCTAAATATGGTTTTAAGCAATTCAGGACTTTTTCAGCGGTCTCTAGAAATAGCACGGTTATGTCCACTTAATATATAGAGAGCCCTTCAATACGAGTACTTTTTCCTAAGCACATTGATTTTGATAAAGCCTCCATATTGATTTCTTAACGTAAAAAATCCCAAGAATGGCTTTACTTCATCCTTGGGTTTACAGATTTTATTTTGAAACTTCCACCAGAAGCTTATCCGTTTATATTATACTGTTTTAAAATCTGCTCCAATTTCATCGCTTTGGCTAATTCGCCTTTGATTTTTAATTTACCTGTCATGAAGGCGACTGTTCCGCTTAACTTCCCGGTTAAAAATTTCCGAAAACTGTCCGCTGACATAACTAATGTACAATCCGCTGTCGTTTCGCTTGTCGGAACAACTATGGCCTGTCCTCCGTTTAGCTTAAGTTGGAAGGAATCCTCTTCATCTCCGGTAAGGTCAAACTGATAAACGACATTTACATCAGCAATCGGCGCCGGATTTTCATTTAATTCTTTTTCAATATACTGTTTAATTTCTGCCAGTGAAGCGTTTGTCACCTGTTCACTCATTACTAAACATCCCCTTATGAAATATATTTTTCAGCCTCGATATATCGGGCTGCAATTTCTCGCTTCTTTTCAAAAGTTAATTGCATTGGATATTGAGCGAGTTCTTTTTTTATCAATTCAGCTGTTTTTTCGGCATCAACCCCGATTCCACCCATGAGTTGCCGTGCCAATGATTCTACTTTCAAAAGCACTTCATCGACAAAACAAACAGCGAGACTTTCTTTTAGTTGTTCTTTTGGCAAACCATTTTTCTTTACCGCTTTCAAAGTCCTGAGTACCGCTGATTCGGCTGCATACAAATAGATGGCAATATCGGCCAATTTCATAATCGACTCTTGTTCGCGCTCCAACTCCAGCCCATATTTCAAATAAACGCCCCCGGCCAGTAGCAAAAACACCCGCCGAATCGATTGAATCATTTCTCTTTCACGGGCAAGAGGTCCATCAAGCTTTTTCTTCGTGCCTGTTGCTTCTTTAATCACTCGGTTAATCAGTGCTTCAAGGTTGAACTGGCCTTGAGCTGCTCTTTTAAATAAAAATCCCGGAATTAACAATCGGTTGATTTCATTGGTTCCTTCAAAAATCCGGTTTATTCTGGAGTCGCGGTACACTTGTTCAATGTGGTAGTCTTTTATAAAACCATAACCGCCATGTAATTGGAGTGCTTCATCCGCCACTTGATCCAATGTTTCCGAGCCGAATACCTTGCAAACGGCACACTCGACGGCATATTCTGACAACCGCTTCTCAATCACTTTATGGTCTGTTTCATCATAAAGGTCACCTAGTGCATCTTCTAACAAACCCGCTGTCCGATATTGTACGGATTCCGCAGCATAAATACGAGCTGCCATCGTAGCCAGTTTTTCCTGTGTGGCCGAAAATGAAGAAAGCGTCCGACCAAACTGAATTCGTTCATTTGTATATTTAAGAGCCAGCTCCAATGTCGATTTGGCGCCACCCATACATGCCGCTCCAAGATTGAAACGGCCAAGATTCAACACATTTAAAGCGATTACATGACCACGCCCAATTTCACCAAGTACATTTTCAACCGGGACAAGACAATTGTCGAATATTACCGAGCAAGTTGAGGAGCCTTTTATCCCCATTTTGTTTTCCTCAGGACCAATGATTAAACCGGGAAAATCCTTTTCAACAATAAATGCTGTAAATTTTTCATCATTCACCTTTGCGTAGACAATAAACGTATCGGAAAAAGCAGCGTTCGTAATAAATTGCTTACTGCCGTTTAAAATATAATGCGTCCCTGCCTCATTTCGTACGGCTGTTGTTTTTGCACTTAAAGCGTCGGACCCGGCGGAAGGTTCCGTTAAACAATACGCACCAATATATTCACCGGACGCCAACTTTGGTAAATATTTTGCCTTTTGTTCTTCCGTACCAAAATAGGTAATCGGTAAAGTCGCGATGCACGTATGGTTGGAATGTGCTACCCCATAAGCACCGGTCCGTCCGACATATTCTCCGACAATTCCTTTTGATATTTTATCAAGACCAAGTCCGCCATATTTTTCCGGTACACTGTGAGCCAGCAACCCCAATTCCCCGGCTTGGCGCATTAACTTTACGACACAATCAAAATCTTGACTCTCAATATCTGCATTTTTGGGAATCACTTTTTCTTCAACAAACTGTTTTGCCGTGGCTGCAATCATCTTCTGTTCGTCTGTTAAGTCTTCTGGTGTAAAGATAGATTCGCCCTCTATTTGTGCCACTAAAAATTCCGCACCTTTTATAGATAACCCCTTTTGAACCAACCTAATCAGCCCCTATATCGCGTTTTCATCCATTTGGTATGAGTGAACATTCACTCATTACGGCATTAAAAACCCACCGCTGACACTAATACATTCTCCGTTAACAAAACTGGAATCATCCGATGCTAAAAACGAAACGACCGATGCCACTACAGATGGATTTCCCATTCTTCCGGCAGGCGTCAACATAATACCCATCATCTTAATATTTTCCGGAATATTTCTTGTCATATCGGTATCAATTTGACCCGGCGCAATTGCATTTACTGTAATATTTTTTGCCCCATTTTCTTTCGCTAGCGTTCTTGTCAAACCGATGACACCGGCTTTTGCTGCACTGTAATTTGCCTGTCCCATATTCCCCCAGCTTGAGGTTGATGAAATATTTACGATCTTTCCATATTCTTGTTTCCTCATTTTTGGAATGACGGCTTGGCATGTATAGAACATACTATTTAAGTTGACATTGATGACCGCATGCCATTGCTCCGGTGTCATTTTATGAAAAAACGCATCCCTGACAATGCCGGCATTATTTACTAGAATATCAACTTTGCCGAGTTTTTCATAAATTTGATCAAAAACTTGATTAACTTCTTCCTGATTGGACACATCGCATTTTAGCGATATGGCACGTTCACCCGTTTTATCTATTTTTAAAATAGATTCTTTCAACTTATCCAAGTTTACATCAAGACACACGACAGTAGCACCATCTGCAAAAAGCCGCTCAACAATGCTTGCGCCAATTCCTTGTGCTGCTCCTGTAACAACAGCTACTTTATTTATTAATTTTTCCAAGAACAAGTACCCCCTTATCCCCTTCGTTGTAATTAAAAATATTTCAAACCAATCATATGGTTATCACCCAAAAAGGTTTTAAGGAAAGATTTGCGCCAAATATAGTACTAACAATTTTTATCAAGACACAATATATTGTCATTTGAGCGTAAATGTTTTTGAAAAATGAGCTTTTTGGGTGCTAAACATCATATCATATTATCCTAGTTTTCGAAATTGATAAATATTAACCTTAGCATACTTTTAAGATGACAACATTAAATTATGCAATTTGTGTTGGAGATATGATTATTAAGGTTTATTTTGTCTTCGAGAGAGAAATTCCGGGGGCTGTTCGTACCCTTTTTCAGATGGTTTTGCCCATGAGAACAGTTCTCGGAAACAGATTGTACCAAATTAGCTACGATTATAAAAATAACGAAAATCATTTATCCTTGGAAGATTGATTAGGAATATTTGCCGGGTTCGAATCAATGTCAGAGTCGTCAATTGTTTTGAGACGTTTCAACCATTTTAATATAATACCTTCTTTAAAAAAATTAAGTAGTAATCCTTCACCAAATCGCTCAAACCGAATGATACACATAATCATTGCTAAGATACATTGCGCATCTAGTAATTCTACCTTTGCATCTCGCAAACCCGCTGTATTCGGTTGAACCCCGTAATCCTCTAAAATTAAATGATATTTCATCAGTTTATATTCCGGATGACTTTGTGAAAATTGATAGAATTCATCAACAAACATTTTTACCAGCTCATCATATTTTACAAACGGCATTTGTTTCGGGTGTTCAGAACTCCCATCATTTTCATCATCAAAAACCCAATCACCAAAATACGCACGATCAGATAGTTTCCCGATATATTTCGTGAGCATTTTAAACTTGCTATGTGGGTGCCCAGCTTCGGTAAATTCACACCATTCATCATAAATCGCACGCAATTCATCATCTAAATAAGTTAACGCTTTCTTTCTAAGAATTTCCGGGACTCCGTAATAAGCTTCTGCTATAGCACCGGTAATAGCCGCCAGCGTGTCACTATCACCGCCGACTGAAATCGCAGTACGAATGGCATCTTCAAAGGAACCGGATTCTAAAAAAGCTGCGATAGCTTGAGGGACTGTTTCTTGGCATGTCTCATTAAACTGGTAGCTGTCCCTGATTCCACCAATAGTAAAATTTAAAGGATAATAGGAACTGTTAATTTTATTTCGTATTTCACTTTTAGTACATCCATTCCATGCCATAAAGATTGCCACTGCTGTAGCCTCAGCACCTTTCAATCCTTCCTCATGGTTATGAGTTACACCTGTGACAATTTCAGATAACTTGCACGCTTCACTTTCTGTCCTTGCAATGAATCCCACCGGACTTATCCGCATGGCAGCCCCATTTCCAAAACTGTTATAAGGTTCAGGATTCGCACAAAAAACCCATTGATTAAATCTATATCCATAACCACAATCAGGATACTTCCGTCCGATTTCCTGCATATACCGTACCGACATTTCCTCAAGGAGAGAGTAGTAGCCATTTTTTTCATAATCTTTATTAATGGCCCTCTCTGTCTCCATAATCGCCTTAGCAATAGCAAGCGTCATAATACTATCATCGGTTACATGGCAATCTTCTGCAAAAAGTTTGAAATTCTTGTTTCGATGATTATTGAACTCAAAACGAGATCCAACAATATCGCCAATAATCGCACCAATCAAAACAATTCCTCCCTCAAACATTTCATATTAATCTTTATGCAAAAAATATCTCTCTACTTTCATTAATTAATTGTAACCCATCTTGAAACGTTTGTTTATTATTATTCATGATAAAGAATGATTTTTCTAAATCATTTCCAACCTGATAGAACAATAGCCTGAAACGCTAATATGTGAAACGTTCATGTAATTTTATCCATAAGCCTCTAACCTCCGATAACCATTTCGCAACATTTTGTGTCAAGTTTCCATTTTTATTGACAATTAATATATTGCTAGTAAAATTTTAAATTATATTAAGATATTTTTAGGTGTAGAGGTAAACAATTGCTCTGTGTATATTTGAAGTTTGTGCATTGAGTGAAAAGCTAACGTCAAATCAAATTTATACAAATGAATAGTAAGCTAGCGAAGAATGCTTTGGGTCACACTAAAGCAGGAGCAGCTTCTGGAGAGATCGCTAAATTAGCGGCGCCGAAGGGTTCACAATCTCAGGCAAAAGGACAGAAGGGTAACGAGTAATGACTATTTGTTATTCTTTTCTATTTGCCAAGAGGTTGGAGAAATCCAATCTCTTTTTGTTTTTTGTAGCAACCCTCTTAATTGTATTTTTTTAATAGATTTTGGTGTGAGTTATTTCACGAAAGTAATTTTCAGGAGGTATGAAATGTGGCTGAACAAAAACAAGAACTAAAGAGAGACTTGAAAAACAGACATGTCCAACTAATTGCAATTGGAGGGACGATTGGAACAGGGTTATTTTTAGGATCGGGGAAAGCAATTCAATTGGCGGGACCGTCCATCATTTTTGCTTATTTAGTTGTTGGAATTGCGATATTCTTTGTTATGAGAGCTTTGGGTGAACTTCTATTATCAAATGCCGGATATCAATCGTTTACGGATTTCTCCAATGATTATATTGGACCATGGGCAAGTTATGTTACCGGTTGGACCTATTGGTTTTGTTGGATTATGACAGCGATGGCGGATATTATTGCGGTTGGTGTCTATATCCGGTATTGGTTTGATATTCCCCAATGGGTTCCTGCACTAATTTGTTTAATCATTTTACTAGGATTGAATTTATTGACAGTCAAGCTTTTTGGAGAGTTGGAGTTTTGGTTCGCATTAATTAAAGTCATTACAATTTTAGCATTAATTATTATTGGTATTGTTATGCTCGTCGTTGGTTTTGAATCGGATAACGGGGCAATTACCGTGAAAAATCTTTGGGAACATGGCGGCCTATTTCCAAATGGAATCAGCGGATTTCTATTTTCCTTCCAAATGGTCGTATTCGCCTTTGTTGGCGTAGAATTAGTCGGAGTTTCAGCTGCGGAAACGAGCAATCCGAAAAAAAATATTCCGTCGGCTATTAATAAGATCCCGTTACGCATTTTATTCTTCTATGTCGGTGCCCTTTTTATCATCTTGACCATTAACCCTTGGGAACAGTTAAATGCATCGAACAGCCCTTTTGTACAAGTATTCAGTTTGGTAGGAATTCCGGTTGCAGCAGGCGTTATTAATTTTGTTGTATTAACATCAGCAGCTTCTGCATGTAATAGTGGGTTGTTTTCTACCAGCAGGATTTTGTACAACTTAAGTAGACATGAACAAGGACCGGCTACCTTTGCAAAATTAAGTAAAAATCATGTGCCTAGTAATGCTTTATGGATCTCTGCAGTCGTTCTTTCCGTCGGTGCACTTCTGAGTAAGCTCATCCCTCAACAAGCATTTAGCATTGTAACAACGATTAGCGCCATTTGTTTTATTTGGGTTTGGAGCATCATTTTAATTTCACATATTCGCTATATGAAATCACGGCCGGATTTGCACAATAAGTCTATCTTTAAAGCGCCATTAACACCATTCATAAATTACGTTGTCTTAGCTTTTTTTGCTATCATCTTAGTTATCATGTATTTTTCCGAAGTAACTCGAATGGCTTTACTACTGACCCCGGTCTGGTTCATTCTTTTATTCATTTTATATGGAGTTCATCGAAAAAATAATGTACATGCGCTTAATTATGAGCAAAGAGCCAAATAACTTATTTATTCAAGGAAAAAAATCCATCCTTTTGCAAGAATGGTGTGGACTAAATGTACGTCCTGAATCCTTAGCGACTAACATTCCTTCTTATCACTAATTTTGGGCAAGAAATTCTCTTTTTATCTCGTCGTCTTTTTTACTCGGAAAACTTCTTTTTTTGGCGACGAAACCCGTTCTCGTCGGCTTTTTTTGGCTGGAAACTCACTTTTTTGGCGACGAGACCCGTTCTCGTCGGCTTTTTTTGGCTGGAAACTCATTTTTCTGGCGACGAGATCCTCTCTCGTCGGCTTTTTGAGCCGGGAAACACTCATTTTTGGCGACGAAACCCGTTCTCGTCGTCTTTTTTTGGCCGGAAACTCACTTTTTTGGCGACGAGACCCGTTCTCGTCGGCTTTTTTTGGCTGGAAACTCATTTTTCTGGCGACGAGATCCTCTCTCGTCGGCTTTTTGAGCCGGGAAACACTCATTTTTGGCGACGAAACCCGTTCTCGTCGTCTTTTTTTGGCCGGAAACTCATTTTTCTGGCGATGAGATCCTTTCTCGTCATCATTATGGCCGAGAATTACCATTTTTTGGCAACCAAAATAAAAAAACACAGGCAAGTAAACATTCTTCATCTACTTGCCCTTAAAAATTCCCCCATATGAGAATACCCTTTTCTATAGGATTGTAGTATTTACTTTAATAGATTTTCTTTTTCCAAGTAACTCCTTGCTACCTCATACGGATTTTTCCCTTTAACATTCACTTGGTAATTCATTTCTCTCATTTCCTCATCGGTAATTCTTCCGGCTAATTTGTTTAGTGCCTTTACAATTTCCGGATACCGTTCGGCCGTTTCCTCGCGTAATAATGGTGCACCCTGATATGGCGGGAATAACTGCTTATCATCCTTTAACACTTTCAACCGTACGTATTTTACCGCATGACTCACATTTTACTCGTGGCATTCTGGCATGGAGAATGGTCTTATATTGCCAAAAATTTAGATGTCTCCAAGTCCTGTCTTGATCTTGTATATCATGAACTTTACATCCCGTTTTACCGCAATTAGGACAAGAAAATTCCGCTCCTGATTGATATTCAATATAAATGTGTAAGGTATTTTCTTCTTTAGCTAATTCATTATGGAAAACATACCAAGGTTTAGGTATTTCTAACGCATCTTGGAATACATTATACTCTTCTTCAAAGTTTTTCATAAGACTATCACCCCAGGTAATTTAGTAGTATTACCCAGTATAGACAGCTTTGGGAAGCTTTAAACTAAACATTAAATAGCGAGGAAGCATATTATTTTTGTTAAAAGTGTAATACCAAACCTTTGAAAAATTACTATAGTTTTCGCGTACGACAGAGGCAGTGTATGACGGCGATGTCCCCCCTACAAGTCGTTGCAACTTCATGTAAGCTGATGAATTATCTACCTTTGCTCTTGCATCTGTATAGGTTACACTAGTTCCGATTGGAAAATTGAACACAAAACTAGTATCACTGGAATTGTTAGCCAATGCACTGACTGAAATAAATGACATTAACATCGCTACAACAAAAACGACTGAATAATATTTTTCCTAAGACTCATTCAATTTCCTCCCCTTCTAAAATTATGACCGGTCATTAATTTAATTTTAGTACCTATATTTCTCTGGGTCAAGGAATATTTTTAGTTTTGGACATTTACAAATTTATCGCCCTATATAAGAAATTTTTTTTATTCTGACATATAACCAATAGATTCCCTCTTAAATAATTCGGACTTCGTTAACTCGATGAAAACAGACGGAAAGACAGTAGATGATGAACAAGGCAACCTACCTTAAGACCTTGAAAATGGAAGTATAAGACTTACTGTTAAAAGTTGAATTAATAAATGTCATTTAACTCTTGAATGAGATTTGTTATTGATTTCGAAATATGACCATCCCAATTAGCATAGGAATAATCATAAGTAGACCACAGATAAGGGTTGGGAATGGCAATTTTGATGCAAAAATCGCCCCAAACTCCCCTAAAAAACCGCCAATTATAAATGGAATGGCAGTTTTCCCCTTATCAGCCCCCTCTTTTGCATAAAACCAAGCATCCCAAACGGTATAAACATAAAAACCCGGATAAAATAGCATAGCATCATAAATGACTGTAGCCAATGCTTCTTGATGAAAACCGTTAAAATCCAGCTGAATAGAACGATTTATTTTCCCCAACATATTATCAAAATGTTCTACTACTAAAAGAAAGATACCCTTTTTAATTTGACCATTATAAATTTGTCCAAACCCCGGCATAAGGATTGAAAATAAAGCGGATACAGCTCTCATAAATATTCGATCCTTTTCAATTATTTTTGTTCGTATTACTTATTTTTATAATAAACCGGAATTTTTAGTCATACTGATGGCTTATTCTTTTACATGAATGAATGCAAAAAAGACAACTATCGAGGATCGACTTTTTATTGACAACAAATGCTCCGCGCCAAAAACCCTGCCAAGTAGCAGGGTTAAATCAATTCGTTTAAAAAATATCCAGCTCATTTTGCTCTATTCAAGAGGGACTTCCGTCAAATCAATCATTCAACTGCCTCATCTTTGGCTTCATATCAATTCATCCAACAATATCACTTCACCACTGGCTGCGTTTACTCCATATTGACAATCTATTTTCCCACATAAAACATATTGTTTTTGTTCAAAATCATAGATATAAACAGGCTTTAACTCAAACCATTCTTTGATTTTTTCAAAAGCTTCCTCTTTCGTGACCGTTACTTCATCAGGTGCCTGAAATTGATCGAAAATTCGCAACATCATTTCGTTATCCAAGTAATTGACGGCTTGAAAACGATTTGCGTCAATGATGATTTCTAATTTTCTTTGAAATACACCGTCGTCCCGGTAGTTAGCCCTAACTGTTGCATGAATATATCCTTTATTGCGTTTAAGTGTTTTAAGCAGCCATTTTCCCGTATCATTCGGGTAAACCTGACGTAAAAAGTCCTTTACAGACTGTACACATCTATCTTGTTCTTCCTTTGTAATTGGGAATGAATCAGGACTTGGCTCATTTGAAAATGCTTGCTCTGCTGTTATATCCTCAAACCAACGTATTTCTTTTCTTTCAAACGGTTCATTCATTGGTTCATCCCAAACGATAATTTCATCGATCCTTACATAGGGGGAATCATCCAGTCCATATGGTATAGTTGATCTGCCGTCATTCGTAACAAAGATTTCTTCCACTCCATAAACAGGGATTATTTTTTTCTGTTCGTCGGAAGGATATTCAATCAGCTTCAATTGTTCTTTTGCCAAATGTTCGATTTTTTCAAGGGAAAGGTGATAAGTCTCTTCAATGACCATATTTTTGGAAGGAAATGGTCCCGTAACAGAGAACAAGGTTAGTTTTCCATCCTGATCCAGATTAACCTCAATAAATGCACCTGGTGAAACAGCAATACCATCAATGCATCCTTCAAAATAAAATTCCCTTTCTTGTTGCCTTCGTAATTGAAATTGTTTCCCGTATATCAATCCTGTTTCCTCTTCAATCCATTTGATGATTTCATTGGAATCCATATTGGGAAAAGCAATTCCGTCTCTTGCATAGGTTTTTCCCATGACAAAAATAACACTATCAAACTTACCTGTATTCAAATTAATTTCAATGACTGCTGTCCCATCCGGATTAGAGTCGTCGTCCGGTTTGGCTATATGTTTCGGAAACCACTCCATATCAAATGTATAGATTGTTTCATTAAAAATATTGACGTTACGAGAAATGCCATGTCGTTCTAAGTAGTAATCATCTAACCCAAATTTCGCCTTTGTAAAATCAATCAATTCTTGTATTCTTTCATCCATTTACATATCCCCTCTCAAGCATTTTGACTTATAAGTGATTCCTATGTTCCCTTATTTATCCCACCTTGGGCAGTAAGATCCTCACTGATGGAAATTTCACTATATGTTTCATTACTTATCTACGAAACTTCAATTATTATGGTTTCACTCTTTTTAATCATGTAAAACGTTTCCACTAAAAATAGAAACATCACTCATAAATTCCCTTATGTGATTTTCGGAAAAATTCCTTTTGTAATCTTATGTAATACCTGGTTTAATATGGAGACGGCCAGCCATAGTGTAACCAAAACGATTGTAAGACGAATGAAAAATTTTATGACCCCATTTTGAATAGGTTCCGTTAAAAATGCACCTCCGTAATATATACAAATTCCTGCAAGTAGTATCGTAGAGAAATAAGAAATAAAAACGCCAAATTTTTGCCTTTTGCTTAGTTTCGAAAGTATGTCATCATATTTGAATATGAAATGGATTACTACGCCTATAGCAGCTAGTATTGAGAATACACTATTCATTTGACTCTCCCCTTACAAAAAGTTTGTCAAAGTGGTATCATTTGTAAATAAAAGATTAAACGACTAAATTCTGATATTTATTATTTAAGGAATCTAACAAATTATAAAAGACTTCTTTACAAATACCCATTTCTCCCACCACCTAAATCTTGACCTTGATAACTTACATTATAAATGATTTTTAATTCAAAGTAACCATTTTCAGTTTTTAGCAAGAGATTAACCAAACAATCCATGGAATTTTCATAATCACCTACAAATTAAATCCGACCTAAAATAAAAATATCTTCAATCCAAGTTATTCGCCGGAGTCCACCTATCATTGCATTACATATTTATGTAAAAAATGTGTAAAGGCTGGTGTCGAAATGACAAGCAGATTAGAAAAATTTGTAGATCCGCTATCGGTTCCGGAATTTTTGCAACTAAGGGAGCAAAAAGATGCTCATTTTTATTATGAAATTACAATGGAAGAATTTTACCAAAAACTTCACCGAGATTTACCACCGACAAGATTATGGGGCTATAATGGTCAATTCCCGGGACCAATTATCGAGGCTTATGAAGGAGAAAACATACGTATTCTTTGGCAAAATAACTTACCTAACGAGCATTTTCTTCCGGTAGATAAAACCATCCTTCATCATGAAAATATGCCGGAAGTGCGGACGGTCGTGCATTTACACGGAAGTGAAACGGAACCTGAGAGTGATGGCTATCCGGATGCCTGGTTTACAAACCATTTTCAAGAGGTTGGTCCTGTCTTTAAAAAGAAAATTTACGATTATCCAAATAAACAAAGGGGAGCAACCCTTTGGTACCATGACCACGCTTCAGGTATTACCAGACTCAATGTATATGCTGGCCTTGTTGGAATGTACATCCTCCGGGGGCACGAGGAAAAAAGGCTGAATTTACCACGAGGAGCATATGAAATTCCGCTTATTGTCACAGACCGAACCTTTAATGAAGATGGTTCCTTATTTTATCCAATCCAGCCAAATAATCCTTCCGCAAACTTACCAAATCCTTCCGTTGTCCCTGCCTTTGTTGGTGATACAATTGTAGTTAACGGAAAAGTTTGGCCTTATTTTGAAGTAGAACCAAGAAAATACCGTTTTCGTCTATTGAACGCCTCCAATACAAGGGCCTATCAGTTCTATTTCGATAATGGAGCAACGATGATTCAAATTGGTACGGATGGTGGATTATTACAGAACCCAGTTCGTCTTGATGTGCTAGCCCTTGAGCCTGCTGAACGCGCAGATTTAATTATTGACTTTTCACAATTTACAGGACAAACCATAACATTAAAAAATGACCTTGGTCCGGATGCTGATCCAGATGATGAAACAAATGAGATTATGCAATTTCGTGTAACAAAACCAATAGCCAATCCAGATAAGACAAAAATTCCAAGAGTTTTATCAAGGGTTCCAAGATTCTCACCGTTCGATGTATCAAAAATCCGAACGATGAAATTAACAGCCCAAACTGATGAATTTGGTCGTCCAGTTCTACTCCTTAATAATAAAAGATGGTCAGATCCTGTAACTGAATTTCCTCATCTTCATGCAACGGAAATTTGGTCATTGATGAACTTGACGGCATTTGCTCACCCTATTCACATCCATTTAGTACAGTTTCAAATTCTTGATCGTAGACCATTTGATTTGAATCTGTACAATCAAACAGGGGAAATTCAATTCACAGGTCCCGCCGTGCCACCTCCAGCAAATGAAAGAGGCTGGAAAGATACAGTAATGGCCCCAGCAGGTCAAATTACTCGCATCATTATGCGTTTTGCCCCATACGATGGTGATTACGTATGGCATTGTCATATTTTGGAACACGAAGATTATGAAATGATGCGTCCATATAAAGTAACACCACCAAGAAGTCATGATAATCAATATGAAAAAAAGAATTAAACCTTAATAATTAAAACTAGTTTTCTCAATCAAAATATACCCAAATAATCAAAAGATATTTAAAGAGGGGCTCCAATCAAGGAAAATGGAAGTTACCTACAATCAAAACAGCTAACTTAATAGGAGCCCGGAGCCCCCATGTTAACCTAATGACGATACTACTTTCTTTTCCTCTCGTCCTTCTTTGTTAAGTCGATGATACGCTGATTTCTACTTCCACGAAATGGTAAAGTTAAATCCCTTTCTGCCAGAATAAACGGTCCATCAACAAGAACATCGCAATAACCGAGTAATTCATGTATATACGGGTCACGCGATGCGAGGAGTTGTTCGAATGTAAAGCCTGTATAGATCCATATATTTTTTCCTAATTCCTTTAATCGTTTCGCCACTTTGCACACTTCTTCCACCTGAAAAAAGGGTTCCCCGCCGGATAAGGTTACATCGGTCAGTGGATTACTGGCCACTTCCTCAACTACTTCTTCAACTGACATCTCTGTTCCATTATTGATATTCCAACTTCTCGGATTATGGCATCCCTTGCAGAAGTGCGGGCAGCCTGCAAAAAAGATAACTGTCCGTAAACCTTCACCGTCAACAACGGAATCATGGATAATATTCATGACTTTCATTGATGTTTAACCCTTTCGCTTTCTTCTGCCCGTTTAGCTGAATTCCATCTTTTCATATCGCCAACTAAGTAACCGGTTATTCGTCTAATCCGCCCAATCTTATTTTCATCCGAATTATGGCAAACCGGACATTCGTTATCAATGATTCCCGAATAACCGCAGACGCCGCACTGGTCAACCGGATGATTAATGGCACCATAGCCAATATCATATTGTGCCATGGCTTTTACTAATCGATCTAATGCATGAATATTTTTGGATACATCTCCATCACACTCAATATAAGTAATATGGCCACCATTACATAGTTTATGAAAGGAGCCTTCAATTTTTATTTTATCAATCGCCTTGATTTTATAGTAAACAGGGATATGGAATGAATTCGTATAATAGGATCGGTCCGTCACTCCGGGAATTTTCCCAAACTCCTTTTGATCATTCCGGGTAAATTTCCCTGATAACCCTTCTGCCGGGGTGGCAATTAAGGAGAAATTTAAATTGTATTTTTCACTTGCTTCGTCTACTTTTGCCCGCATATGCTGAACAATGCGATACCCTAATTGATAGGATTCCTTTGATTCACCATGATGTTTGCCCGTTAATGCAACCAGTGCTTCAGCCAATCCAATGAAACCTACACTTAATGTTCCATGCTTTAATACTTCTCCTACTTCATCGTCAGGTTTTAAGTTTTCGCTATCCTTCCAAATATGCTGACCATATAAAAAAGGGAAATGCTTTGCCTGCTTTTTTGCCTGAAAATCAAACCGCTCTAACAGTTGTTTAATTACGAGATTGATATAGTGATCCAGTATGTTAAAATAATCACATTCATCTTTAGCAATCAACGCAATTTTTACAAGATTAATAGACGTAAAAGATAAATTTCCGCGACGAATACTATTTTCATCACCATGACGATTTGCCATCACTCGGGTACGGCAACCCATATAGGCAATTTCCGATTCCGGGGTTCCGTCATAGTATGGGCAATTGAACGTAGAATCTATAAAACTAAAGTTTGGAAATAAGCGTTTTGCTGTCGTTTCAAGCGCTAATTTGTATAAATCATAGTTTGGTTCTCCGGGCTCGAAATTGATCCCTTTTTTCATTTTAAAAATTTGAATCGGAAAAATTGGTGTCTCCCCCTTGCCGAGTCCGGCTTTCGTTGCCAACAACATATTTTTTATTAGCAAGCGGCCTGCCCTGGATGTATCAGTACCGTAATTAATAGATACAAACGGAACTTGTCCGCCTCCACGAGAATGCATTGAATTACAATTATGGATGAAAGCTTCACACGCTTGGTACACATCTCGGTTGGTTTCTTTCCAGGCCAATGCTTCAAGCTCTTCTTCTGTATAGCAGGTGGAATAACTTTTCAAACGGTTGATATTTTTTTGGAATGTTTTATCAATGTAAGGCGCAAGGTCATAATCAAACATCGGATAACTTTGCCCGCCATGCTGCATGTTTTGATTTGATTGAAAAATAATCGCCGCTAATGCCATGGCACTGCTAATATCATTCGGTTCACGCATATAACCATGACCGGTATTAAATCCACCCTTTAATACCTCACCCAACGGAATCTGACAGCAGGTGGTCGTACCCGTCACCATAAAGTCAAGATCATGGGGATAAATAAAATTATCATCAATCGCCTTTGTTACCTCTTCACTTAGCATCATTTGTTTTGCATAAAACTTACTGACCTCAGATGAGATTTTTGACATTTGTCCCATCGGTGAAGAACCGTCCATATTTGCATTTTCTTGAATGAGATCATGATTGCGTGAAAAAACAATCTCATTTAACGAATGTAAAGGAAAATCGCAAACAGTCTCTTGTTTGTTTCTTATACTCATTTTCTATGCTCTCCTGTCTATCGCTAGTTTTGGGTAAATAAAAAACCGTTCACGCTCGGGATGAACGGCGGTAAAAAACGATAGAAAGGCAGCATGAAATAAGCTTCTCCATCGTTTCACCTTCTCACACCCCGAAGAAACGAAACGTCAAGTTACGGCAGGTCTCCTGGCTTGTGCTTCTTCCTACTAAAGCCCTTCCCATATCACCGCAAAAGATGAGTGATACAGTGGATTGCTTATTCGTCCACACGAACAGTTGCGGGGGCAGCTCCAGATTCGAACTGGATTCCCTTTTCAGACAAATACTGTCACCATAACTCAAATCACTATATTTAGTATTATACGAACGGAAAACAAACTACATCTAGTATCCTACCATACTGAGTTTTTGATTTCAATAAAAATTTGGATGTGAGAGTAATTTATACCCAACTACAGATTGTACGGTTTCTTGTCAAATAGAAAAACCTCCGAAATCTCGGAGGTCTAACTTACAAATTGAAAGATAAAATTTAAAAGAAATAAACCGGCTATTATATAAAGCGTCACTGAAACTCGCTTTGCTTTCCCTGTAGTTAATTTCAAAATCGCATAAAAAATAAAGCCAATGGCAATACCATCTGCAATACTGTATGTGAAAGGAATCATAATCATAATAAAAATTGCCGGAAAAGACTCCGTTAAATCATGAAGGTCTAAGTTACGAATATTTTGCACCATTAGACCACCAATGATAATTAGTACAGGTGCAATCGCATTGGAAGGAACCATATTCATGTACGGAATGAAAAAAGTTACTCCCAAAAATAAAAATCCGGTTGTAATCGCAGTTAAACCTGTCCGTCCACCTGCTGCAATAGCTGCAGTAGATTCAGCAGTCGATACAGTTGGGCTTGAACCAAAGATTCCAGACAACATTACTGAAATACCATTTGCCTGAAATGCCTTTTTAAATTTTTCCGGGTGATTTGCCAGTTTCATATGACCGGAAATCAAGCCAATATTTTCAAAGATGACAACCATCGTTACAGAAAATACGGCAATTAGAAACGGAAAAGATGCCCAATGCTCTAAAGAAAATGATCCGAACACTTCACTATAACCTTCTAATGATAAAGAATCATTAGTCCCTGAAGGCAAAATACCAAATAAGAATGCGATGCCTGTTCCAATAAGGATTGTCCATAAAAAGTTCCCTTTTACATTGCGAATAAATAAAATTAACGCAATGATTAATGTTAAGATCGTAGCAATAACATTGGGATCACTCAAGTTTCCTAAAGAAATGATTGACAGGTCTCCACGTTCAACTAAATGACCTTTTTCCAGTCCAATAAGCATGAGGAAAAGACCGATTCCGATATTAATTGCTTCCTTCAATATTCCGGGAATTCCGTTACTAATAATCGTCGTTAAGGAAGTGAATGAAATCAGTGCAAAAATGAGTCCAGAGATGACTGTTACGCCGAGAGCTTCCTGCCAACTTAGCCCCATGGATTGTACAAGTGTATAGGTAAACATGGCATTAATCCCCATGCCCGGAACGACTAATATCGGTGCATTAGCCCAAATCCCCATCAGTAAACACCCGACAAATGAGGTCAGGATCGTACCCAACATTGCCCCTTCCAGTGGAATACCAGCCTCTGATAAAATGAGCGAATTCACAGCAATAATATAAACAATGGTAAAAAAACCGGTTAATCCTGCTGCTAATTCCTGCTTAACAGTCGTATCATGTTGTTTTAATTGAAACATTTTACTCCTTCTATTCAGTTTTCCCTCGCCCGACCCGCTCTCTTTCAAAAGCCACATATTTTCTATTTTATTTTAAAAAAACGATTTGTCAATGGAATGGAATTTTATAATCAATGGAATCTTTGGTGTAATTTTACAACTGATCTTTCATTTACGTTAAAAAATAAGGTCCAGACCTCTTTTAAGGAATACCATTTTTGAATTTGACTCATTCTCATGCAGTTAGTCTTATATTTTGAACACCCTACATATCTCTTGAATTTGTTTTCTTCTTTAAATGAGATTGAACAAATCATTTCATATCGATTATAAGGGGTAGCGTTCTTAGTCAGCCATTGCTTTTCCTTACATATTCATTCCATTTCTTACAAAAAAGTAAGGTATATCTTTTTTGATTTAAAAATACTGATTTGTGCCTATACTAGTGGAGCTTTTTCCTTTCACCTGCTTTAACGTCGCAACAATCAGAAAGCTGACAATTACTAATAACAGCCATGAGCTGATTTTTCCCAGGTGAACGAGACTCCAAGCATCTGTTTGGTCTGGATATTGCCAAGCGCCAAAGAACGTGGCAATATTCTCAGCAATCCAAATGAAAAATCCGATGAGTATAAAAGAAAGTGTGAGTGGCATACGGTAGCGGGTTCCGTTCACTTGAAACATAACCCATGACCGCCAAAAGACGATTAGGACAAGCCCGGACAGCCACCACCGAACATCAACCCAATAATGGTGGGTAAAAAAATTTAAATAAATCGCAGCAGCAAGAGGGACAACGACCGAAAACGGCGGCCACTTAATCAGTTCAACCTTCAATCTCCGCCACGCTTGACAAAGATAACTTTGCTACACTGGCATACATGAATCCGCTATACAATGGTACGCCAAAAATTTTGACATAGCCCTCCTCTGGATAAGACCACGAGCCCATATGTACCTTGAAAATCTCCAGCGCAAGTCCAATCAAGTGGAACATGGTAATTACCTTTAGTTCATCCTTTGTTTCGAGTCCGGAATGTACCATCCACCATTGCATGAGGAGGCAGATAATCAGCAACCAGTCATACCGTGGTAAAAACGGTAAGGGCAGCATTTGGGTAATCGCTAAAGAGGAAAAAATGACAACAGGAAATATACAGGATAGGGCTTGTTCCCAACCAAAACGAATCAATTGTTTTAGGGCTCTCATCACCGGTGCCTCCTTTGGCTGTTTCCGAACAATCGTAAGTCTATATTGAAAATGGTGTAAATAACTGTAAGTCTAGTGGCTAGTCAAATTCTTGTTTCTGCTTAGGTTTTTCGTTTTCTATTCCTTCTTCATTCATTTTGAGTGTCTTCATCACTTCGGTATTCGAGAATATCCCCGGGCTGACAATCTAAAGCCTTACAAATCGCCTCTAAAGTTGAAAACCGAATCGCCTTTGCTTTTCCATTTTTTAAAATAGAGAGATTTGCCATCGTTATTCCAACCCGCTCTGAAAGTTCTGTAACACTCATTTTCCTCTTCGCCAGCATCACATCAATATTTACAATAATCGCCATTGTTTTCACCCCTAGACCGTTAAATCATTTTCTGTTTTTATATCAATCGCTTCTTGTAAAAGTCTTTGGAGAACCGCTGCAAAGACAGTAATCACCATTGCAGCAAAAATAATGACCATATCAATGAGTATCAGACCCGGCGCATCATCTAATTCTGCTAAAAGATAAACGAATGGCAAGACAACTACATACAAACCACTGATTGTCATGGCACAAAATTTAATATTCTTGAGCGATCTTACCGATAATTCAGAGAAAGCTTGATTCTTGTCAATATGACCTAAAAGTTTTAAAGCCTGATACAAAGCAATGAAAAACGGTATAACGGATACATATATGCCGGTAATAATCGGATATAGGATATGGTTGTAATCCGGATTTACCGGATGATTTGGTAACCACGACAAGCCAAATATACACAAAGTAAGAACCGGAACTCCAATAAGAATAACCGCTACCTTTAAAAAGAGTGTTGATCCTCGATTCATTTAAAACACCTCACATATTTATGATCGAATTTGATTTTAGCATGATATTTATTGTTTTTCAATAAATATTTATTAATTTTCATTGTATTTTTATTGAAAATCACATTATCACCAAAAATAAAAAGCATTCCTTATGAAAAAATGAAAATCCGCATGTTTGTTGTTTTTTTTCATACAATTTTTTAGAGGTGATCAGAGTGCCAAGAGTACAGTATACAAGCAGTGATGTGGATTTAGTGGCAAGGATGATGAGGGCGGAAGCAGAGGGGGAAGGTCGACTCGGGATGTTGATGGTTGGTAATGTTATTGTCAATCGGTTAAAAGCAAACTGTTTAGATTTCCGAGGTTTGCGAACAATCCGACAAGTAATTTTTCAAGTGCAGGGTGGAAATTATTCTTTTGAAGCCGTTCAAAAAGGAAATGTATTTTATAATCCGGCAAGAAGTGTAGAAAGGAGATTAGCCAAACTAACCTTAGACTATTGGCGAGAACATCCTTCCAAATATGCCCTTTGGTATTTTAATCCCTATGCCCCATGTCCACCTACGTGGTATAATCAGCCATTTACGGGACAATATAAACAACATTGTTATTACGAACCACAGGCAAATACTTGTGAAGGTGCATATATTTGGTAATTCATACGTTGTGATTTTATCATTCCGTAAAATCATTCCGACAATTTGCAGACAAAACGGTTACAAAAATAAAAGGAACTGTCCTCTAGGAGGGGTTCCTTGTTTTCTAAAAGTGTCATTAGATTAGTTTTATATTGTTGGTTTTCCTGGTTGTCTTGGGAATACAAAATAGGAAAGGGAAATAAGTAAATCAATGATTAAAACAAGCGACCAAATCCCCAGTACTTGAATAAGCGCCTTTGTCCGTTCATAGTCATTAATAAAATAGTAAATAATTCCAATTAAACTTGCCCCAATTAAGTACGAAAGAAGATGACGCCCCCAGCTTTTCAAATTCTGTTTGGCAAATTGTAATCCATATAATTTAACCGGTTTTGGTCCGGTTTTTGTGATATAGTACTGAAAATGCTCATCAGCCCAACGAATCATGCTTTTTCCAAATCCAACAGAAATACCAATATAGATAGCTGCGAGTGCATGAGCTTTTGTTGCCGGCGTCCCGCTATAAAGGTCGAAAGTTGCAGCAATTAACAAGATCAGGTCTACAACAGGTGTTAGTGCCAAAAAGATGAAACCCAGCTTCTCCTTCTTCAATAAATAACGGAAACTCAACCCAAGTAAAATAAAAACCCAAAAGCCGATTTCACAAGCAATTATTAACCAAATTATCCAATTCATTTCCATCACCTTTTTTACAAAATAAGAATAAAAATACAGGGGAAAAATTTTGAAATCGATTTTTCCCAAGCACTGGGCACGAGCATTTTTTAATACAGATGTGCTAAATAAATCATAACAAACATTTTTATTTAATACAAGTGTATTATTTAAATTTTTATGGTAAACTGATAGTATGCCAAAAATTGTTGATCATGATAATAGAAAAAAAGCAATTGCTGAAGCGACTTGGCAAGTTATTTTAGAGCAAGGAATGAAAGGGGCGACAGTACGAAATATTGCAAGGAAAGCGGGGCTATCATTAGGCGCTCTCAGACACTATTTCTCCACCCAGGAAGAATTGTTAATTTACGCAATGGATTTGGTGAAAGAGAGAGTGTCTGAACGGGTTGAAAAAATTGCTTTAAAAAACTTGCCGCCAAAGGAAATGGTTTTACAGATGCTTTTGGAAATTGTTCCGACAAATGAAACGACAAGAGCTGAAATGGAGGTTTGGCTTGAATTTGTATTATTTTTCCGCAATAAAGGAAACAGGGAAAGCCAAAATGATGGGATTTTGGAGGGGATTCAAAAGCTGTTGGATTCACTGGATCGGGCGCAATTTCTAAAAAAAGAGATCGACAAAGATTTGGAAACGGAGAGATTGTGTGCATTAATTGACGGATTGGCTATTCACGCCATCTTGAACCCAACAAGACTGACAAAAGAGCAGATTATCTCGATATTGGCTCATCATATCGACGAAATTTGTCATTTTTAATTTTCGGTACATTTAAGGGGTTAGAAAACACACCCCTTTTCATTCGCGGTGTCTCTCTTCTATATTTTGATTCATTTTCAAGTATAATGTTTAAGAAGTTTTATGTTTCAGGGAAAATATTGGCTAAATCAATATTTAAATTTTCCAGGACGTGAACATGGACTGAGTCCTCTTTTGTATAGACATTTTCTAATTCTAAAACAGCTTCTTTTAATAGATAGACTTCGACCAGTTGGTTGGCCGGATCTACAATCCAATATTCTTTCACGCCCGCTTTTGAATAGGCCCATCTTTTGACCATATGATCAATTTTTGCTGAAGACGGGGAAAGAATTTCAAGTGCAAAATCGGGGGCACCAACAATTCCGTGCTTTTTTATTTTATCCGGGTCACATACAATAACCATATCAGGTATGACCCAATTCTTTACTTTTTCACTATCCTACCCTTTTTTGTCTTCAAATAAGTATACATCAATATCTCCTGCAAAAACTTTACAACACTTTCCTCGAAGGTAAGAACCAAATTCAATTGAAAGTTGCATCGATACTTCTTGATGTTTTGGTGAAACAGATGGATCCATACTGATAATTACCCCATCTAAAACTTCACATCTTTTTCCTTCCGCTCATGTTGCATATTCTTTATAGGTTAATTTTTCTGGACTTTGATTAATTGCATCCATCGACTTTAATCCCCTTGGAAATCCATTATATTCTTTTATTATATTGTACCATAACAGTTGAATATTGCTTTATGGAAAGTGGTCTGTTTGATGGGGCAACTAACTAGAAATAAGTATCAAAACTCTTTTACGGTCTCCAAGTTTTGCATAAAAATGTTCGATCATTTTTAGTTTGACATACTAACTCAAACTGTATATACTGTACATATACAGTAATAACGAAAGAAGTGATCTCTTTTGTGAATATTATTATTTCAAATTCCGCAAACGAACCCATCTATCTTCAAATTATCAACCAAATCAAAAGTCAAATTCTTACCGGCGACCTAAAAGAAGGCCAGGCTTTACCATCCATCAGGAGCTTGGCGAAAGAACTGGAAATCAGTGTGATTACGACAAAACGCGCTTATGACGAATTAGAGAAAGATGAATTTATAGTGACTGTTGCAGGGAAAGGTTCTTATGTCGCACCAGTTAACGCAAATATTTTAAAAGAAAACAAAATGAAAATGATCGAACAAAAACTGAGCGAGACAATCACAGAAGCAAAGTTAATCGGGATGTCGCTGGAAGAATTGAAAAAAATTTTAGAACTTTTATACGAGGGGTGAACAACTTGAATAAGATTCTTGAAATAAACAATGTCTCCAAACATTACAAGGATTTTTCATTAAAAAATATAAATATCTCTTTAGATCGTGGCTTTGTCATGGGTTTTATCGGTCCGAACGGTGCAGGAAAAAGCACAACCATTAGATTAATCATGAACTTAATTAAAAAAGATAGCGGCGAAATTAAAATTTTTGGGTTCGATCATATAAAAGATGAACTACAAATTAAAGAAAAAATCGGGTTTGTTTATGACGAAAATCATTTTTACGAAGAGTTAACCGTTAAAGAAATGAAAAATATCATTCGTCCATTTTATAAAAATTGGGATGAAAATGCGTTTTTAACATATGTGAAAAAGTTTGGTTTACCGTTAAATAAGCAAATAAAACAATTATCAAAAGGAATGAAGATGAAGTTTTCACTGGCCATCGCCTTGTCCCATCACGCAGAACTGCTGATTATGGATGAACCTACATCCGGCCTCGATCCTCTGATCCGAAGTGAATTATTGCACATTTTACGCTCTTTAATGGAAGATGAAAACAAAGCGATATTTTTCTCTACACACATTACATCCGATCTGGAAAAAATCGCCGACTATATCACCATTATAAATAATGGCGAAATAATCTTAAGCAAACCAATGGATGAATTGTTGGAACAGTATGCCATTGTCAAAGGGAATAAAGAATTTCTTGAAACTGCGACAAACCTTTCTTTCATCGGAGTCGAACAAAATAAATTTGGCTTTAAAGGGCTCTATAATGATAAAAAAGAACTACTGGACCGATTTGGGAATCAAGTGATGATTGAAAAACCAACATTAGAAGATATTTTATTATTTTCCACGAAAGGGAGTGGACAAAATGTATCATCTTATTAAAAAGGACCTTCTTGTTCAAAAAAAATCTGTTTTGCTTTCCATTGTGTTTATTCTGTTTTTTTCACTTTTCTTTTCCAAAATAGGTGCACCCGGACTTTTAATCGGGGTACTTGGTGTAACCTATTTGTTGGCTTTAGGTTCAAGTGCAATAGATGATAAAAATAATAGCGACAAAATGTTAATTAGCTTACCGATTAAAAGAAATACAATTGTATTGGCTAAATATTTATCTGTAATTGTATTTGCAGCCTTTGCCATCTTGATAAATTTACTCATCTATCTAGTCGTTGATATATTAAAGTTACCGCTGCAACCTATTCCTTTTTCACTTACCGGAATGGCAGGTTCAATTATCGTTTCTGTTTTATATTGTTCCATTTCATTTCCGGTAATTTTTAAATATGGTTTTTTGAAATCGAGAATGATTAATTCACTGCTATTCTTTCTCCTGATTTTTGGCGGTTCAGCATTGATTTCTTATATGACCGAAAATAATCCAAGGTCTCTATTTATCTTATCAAGTTTATCGAATATAGAAGCCATATTTGTGATTCTTTTACCAACTATATTCATTTTCGTACTATCCTATTTATTATCACTAACCTTCTATAAAAACAGAGAATTTTAGTATCAGAATTAGTTGTTCAAAAAAGGTGCATTTCCTCATCTTAAATGGGCGAAATGCACCATCCGTTTTTAAAATGGGTTCAAGGTTTTCTCATCATAAAAGACATTTCTTGACGCAAATTCTTTCGGTGCTGAATAATCCTTCTAACCCTTTCAAATGTTTCTTTTTCCAATCCGGGTGTATATGGTTCTTCCAGTTTTAGTTTATCCGAATAAATCCAATCATATAATTTTGCCTTTGGTTGCCTGTTCCCAATATATTCGATAATTGCCACCACCTTGGTTAATTTCTCTAATTCTTCCTTATTTAATTTTTCTATCTCTTCTTCAGTGAATATTAGTTCCTCGAAATACTTTTCGTAATTACTTGAATAAAAGTCAATAGCAAATTGGTTAGGGCAAGGTTGAAGTCTTCTGCATGAATTATATTGAAAATTCTCTCCAATGCTTATTCAAATCCTTTCCAACATAATTGAGAAACATTTTTGCCGATCACCTAAAAACTTCCTTCCATCAAATATTTGAATAACTTCTTCTAAAGTTTCAATTGAAGATACCGGATAAGAATTTCAGCATCGCAAAATCTTAATATGGTTCCGGTCTAGCCGATAATATTTTCATTGCAAGCATCTGTTCAGCGGAAGGAATGATTTGTATGACACATCATATGGTACTTAAAGCTTAAACTACTTTTTGGTTTTTTAACATAATGATAAATGATTAACTATTGATAATAAAGAAAGCCACTGTTAATAATTTGAAAGGATATTCTATGGCAAAATTATGCCTGATTTAAAATTACAGTTTAATGTGAAAAATAGTTTAATTTTCCATTTATTGTTAAAATATATGTTTAAGTGCTATATTTTACAGGAATGATAAAAGAAAAAAATTCAGGAGGGCCTATGTTTACATTTGAAGAAAAACTTGCGATTATTGAATCTTTCCCGGAACTTACAAGGAAGGATGTTTCGCTAAAACGAGTGAATTTCCATTATGAGGAGAGTGTCCAAGAAAAAAAGACAGTCGTTTATCATTTGCATCCGAACGGCAATGGTTTTGTTTATGCAGGACTTTTCCCTCATGATTATCCAATGGATGACAAGGGAATGGTTAATATTCGGGACTTTACCGAAGAAGAACTGCGCAATATCATTCGCTTATCAATACAATCGCTATCGGCAAAACCGTTTAATGAAGAAATATGGAAAGATGAGCACGGTAATACGTTGACACTCCAGTATGACGCAGAACTGGACCTTTGGAATACCTTTGCCGGTGAACTATTGGACGGTACATTCCCAACCTATAATGGCGCTACGAACTATTTGGAGCAGGAAGGGTTTAAAAAGGGGAAGTGATTGATGGGAGTTGGTAAACTGTTTTCATTTTTAACCTTATCATATTAGAAAACGTTCAGCCACCTAATACCAAGAAACTTTATCGTTGTAAACTCGGTCAAAATTAGCAACGAGATTGGACCTCGTCGCCAAAAAACAGCATTTCTCTCCTCAAATTGGCGACGAGAATACGTTTCGTCGTCAAAATTGGCCGTTTTTTCCCTCAAAATGGCGACGAGAAAGCGTTTCGTCGTCAAAATTGAGCGTTTTTTACCTCAAATTGGTGACGAGATTCGGCCTCGTCGTCAAAAAACAGCATTTCTCTCCTCAAATTGGCGACGAGAATACGTTTCGTCGTCAAAATTGGGCCTTTCCTGCCTCAAAACGACGACGAGATTCGGTTTCGTCATCAAAAATTGGCTTTCTTCTCCTCAAATTGGTGACGAGATTCGGTCTCGTCGCCAAAAAACAGCATTCCCCGCCCCAAAATGGCGACGAGAAGGCGTTTCGTCGTCAAAATTGAGCGCTTTTCACCTCAAAATGGTGACGGGATTGGGGTTCGTCGTCAAAATTGAGTGTTTTCCGCCTCAAATTGGCGACGAGAATACGTTTCGTCGTCGAAATTGGGCGTTTCCTGCCTCAAAACGGCGACGAGAACGCGTTTCGTCGTCAAAATTGAGCGCTTTTTACCTCAAAATGGCGACGAGAATACGTTTCGTCGTCAAAATTGGGCGTTTTTTACCTAAAAATGGCGACGAGAATACGTTTCGTCGTCAAAATTGAGCGTTTTTTACCTCAAATTGGTGACGAGAACTGGCCTCGTCGCCAAAAAATGAAGTTTCCCGACCAAAAACGGTGACGAGAAAGAGGCTCGTCGCCAAAATAGTGCTTTTTTCACCTCAAATTGGCGACGAGAATGCCTTTCGTCGTCAAAATTGAGCGTTTTTCACCTCAAAATGGTGACGAGAACTGGCCTCGTCGCCAAAAAACAGCATTTCTCTCCTCAAATTGGCGACGAGAATACGTTTCGTCGTCAAAATTGAGTGTTTTTCACCTCAAAACGGTGACGAGAACAGGCCTCGTCTCCAAAATTGGGCATTCCCCGCCCCAAAATGGCGACGAGACAAAGAGGGGAAGTCAACCCCCTCCTTCTCAAATCCGTAAAATAAGCAAGATTCATTTCCCCCTTTTTATCATTTCTGTAAAGATAAAATTTGCATGATTGTTTTCATGACCGCATCTTCTTCGTTGGAACGGGTAATGAAATTTGCAGCATCTTTTAATTCCTGAACAGCATTTCGGACTGCAAAGCTATAGACGGCCCGCTCCATAAGCTCGATATCATTGTAACCATCGCCAAATGCCATTGTTTCTTCCGGAGTTACATTCAATAGCTGCTGTAAATGTGCAACGGTTGTGCCCTTATGAACATTCACATTGGCTATGTCAATCCAAGCGGCTTCTGATGCGACAATATAAGCTGACTCAAAAAAGCAAGATAATTTTTCCCTAGTTTCAAAACATCTATGCGCCGGATCATGAACAGTAATCTTAACAAAGTCCTCAGTCACCTCATTCAAATCAGACACTTGCATTACTTGGGCATAGGATCTTCTCACAATAGCCGCTTCTTCTTGAGGAATATTATCTTTTATGACCGCACCGTTTCTTGTACATGCAATTATCGTATGTTCCAAACTTATTTTCTCAAGCAAACGAATCATTTCCAGTCCTAATTTATTACTAAGCAACGATTCATAAACAAATTTCCCATTATGCTTGATCCGAGTTGCACTATCACCCAAAATCCAAAAATCCTTTGCATCATCACCAAATAACTCTTCTACACGCTCGCATTGTTTGCCGGTAACCGGGGCAAAAATGACTCCTTTTTCTTCCATGATTTTTTTGACATCTTTGTATAATTCCCTGTTAAAGTCACCGCTATTGTTCAAGAATGTTCCGTCCATATCCGTTAGCACTAATTTAATCATATCAGTACCTCTTCCGTGACAAATTTTAAATAACCCTCAAAGCAGCTGAAAAAGTTAATGATTGAACATCATGAAGGAAATCTTCTACTGTATGTTGACAACCCCCTTCTTCTACTTACTTTATATTTTTAAAACCTAAATTCATTAATCAGAGCAACCACTTTTTCAGTGTTTCATAACCATCTCGCAATCAATGACTAGATTGCCGTTGAACTTTTATTCTTGTTATTTATTAATAGTTTCTTTTTCAGTACCCGATTCAATTTTTCGGAACTGAGAACCATTGCTACCACAAATATAACCGTACAAATCGGGAAAAGTGCGACTGTTGTATGTGATGCAATGAACCCAAAGAGTGGTGGCATAAATGTACTTCCGGTATAAGCAACCGCCATTTGATAACCCATAATGGCCTGTGAATGCTTTTTCCCAAAACGTGCCGGTGTTTCATGCAACATGCACGGAAAGATTGGAGCTAGTCCCAATCCCACAACAATAAAACCTGCAACCGAGAAGAAGGATGGCAGTGGTAAAACGAGAAGAATGGCACCGGTTAATGCGATGATTTGCCCCATCCGGATAAGCATCTGGTTCGACATTTTAAAGGTGACAAAGCCCGTTATTAATCTACCAATCGTGATTCCTGCATAATAAAAGGAAACCCATTCGGCAGCAGTTGCCGCTGTTAACCCTTTCACATTTACCAAGAAACTGCTTCCCCACAGACCCACTGTCGCTTCAACCGCACAATAAAAAAAGAAGGATGCCAAGGCTAATTTAACACCATTCGTTTGTAAAGGTCTTACCTTCTCAACGTTTTCCTTAAAAGAAACTCCCTTTGGCTCTTCCGGCTCTTTATTTATAGTAATATGGCTATTTACTTTGTTCCATAAAGGCAAGGTGAACAAAAGGATGACGACTAATATGAATTGAAGTCCTGATATAGTGAGATACCCTTTACCCCAATTTTGATTTGAAATATATTGGGCCATGATAACAGGACCAAGTGTTGCACCGACTCCCCAAAAACAATGCAACCAACTCATATGATGGGCTTTATAATGGGTCGCTACATAATCATTTAATCCCGAATCAACAGCACCCGCTCCCATACCAAGTGGGATGGCACAAAGAAAAAGCCAAATAATGGATGGAGCAAAGTAAAAGCCGAGTAACGCACAAGCAGTCATTAATACGCTGACAAATGTGACTTTGCCTGTGCCAAATCGTTTCAACACCTTTCCGCTAACTAAACTGGAGAGAATCGTACCCCCTGCAATCGTCATAAACAGGTATCCGGCCGTCTCAATTGGTGCGCCAAAATCCGATTGCATTACCGGCCATGCTGCTCCCAACAAGGAATCAGGTAAGCCCAGGCTGATAAAAGCCAAATAAATAATGATTAAAAGAAATGTTGTCATCATGTAACCCTCGCTTATGCATTTTTTCACCTTTTCCCAATTTCGTTTATTTCCTGCTTAAAATCTACCAAAAGAGATACACTTATTAAATGACATTAAAAAGTATTGAGAAAACATATACACTATTTGTTCATCATAAGATCAAGGCAAAGCTTTTGTAATCCATACAAGTAATCTTGTTTCCAATCACTGATTGTTAGCTCGGGAAGATGTTCAGAAGGGATATATTTTGCGCTATCAATGGCAATTTTGTCTATAACCTCTTTTTCAACTTCATCTCTACAAAAAATAATCGTATGTGGATTCATAATTGCGGTAAATGTGGCTACTAACCTACTAATAGCATCAATCTGATTACTTTCAAAATTAGTAAACTGACTAGAGTTACTTCCATCTTTTAACGCCTGACTAAAATTTCGTTCATCATACTGAGGGACAAATGAAATTTCTCCTGCAAAAAAGGTACTTCCCCGCACGACATCACCATTAATCATCAATCCTGCACCCGGTCCATTTTGCCCGGAATACAAATAGACAAGAGATTGATTCTCCTCAATTCGATTATTATAGCTAAACCCTAGTACAGCAGCATTCATATCGTTCTCAACAACGACAGGTATCGAAAAAGAATCTTCAATATACCCTTTTAGATCAAGATTTTGAAACTGCTCATATCCCGGTATATAAAAAATTCGACCATTTTCAACCGAACCCGGAACCCCGATGGCAATTGAACTTATTTTTGACGAATTAGCCTTTATTACTTTTTCGATGAACTTAGTTAATGTGTATATCCCATTATCGATTAATACACTTGGTGCCTTTCCTTGTTTCTTTATTTCTCCCGCACAATTAAAAATAGTATAAATTGTCTCGGTCCTTTCTAAGAAAATAGCCAGCCCAAGCATGTAATCAGGATTATATCGATATCTTTTTGCTCTTCTCCCGCCACTGGATTTATCTAAACCAACTGAAATAACTTCTCCATTCTTCTCCATCTGGGTCAAAAACTTGCTTATAGTCGGGAAACTAATTTGTAAATGTTCGCTAAGCTCGACCTTTGTTGCACTCCCAAGTTCTAAAAGAGATTTTCGAATAGCGGGAAGAATAACCGTGCTTAACGATTTTGGAGTAACTTTCACAACTGTCACCACCTTACGTCCATTTATTAAATGTATTTAAAAAGTCTCCAGCAAAAAACTTATTAAACATCTTTAATAAGTATGTTCATAATATAGCATATAAGAAATACCTTTTCAATAATCCAGCCGAATTTCAGCAGGCTTTCTATATATTAACGTGTAAAAAGGAAATGAATCTCAGACAAATTCATTTCCTTCAGCTTGTTTTTTTATTTTTTCATATAATATGCGAGTAGGACCATCATCAGAGCCAGTGCTACAACAAATGGAATCCAGCTGAAAACCCATAATTTCATAATCAGTAAAAGAATAAAGGCACCAATCGCTAAAATCCAAAGCGCTGCCGTCATGATGCCAAACGTTTGCGCATTACCGGATGTTTCAAAGTTCTTTGCCCATTCATTTTGTTTTTCGGCTTCTTTTAATACCCATGCCTTCCGATGTTCGGGTTCTGTAATCACTAAAAATGTGATCACACCGAGACTTGGTAAGGCAAAAGGAATTAAAACCGCTAAAGCACCTTCTAATGATTTAGCTTCACCGAATATTGACATTGGGCCGATTGGTACAAGAATGACTCCAAATAAGAAAACAAAGACTGCAACAGCATAAATTGCGGCACGCATTGGTCGCATTGGGTTGCGAGTTGCTGTTTCCTGTGTTAAGCCCATATAGACAAACCCTGCTAAAGGAACGGCTAAAAACAACATCATAACACCTGTTACAGCATCAACTTTGCCTAAAAAAAGATAACTAAAGCAGGAAATAATGATTGCAAATACAGTAAGGACGCCCAGAATGGTATAAATGGCGGCACGTGTCTTTGTAACAAAATTTCGCAATGACATGTATCGCATTTCAAATACCTCTTTCTTTTTCTCTAAACTCATTTCATCAGCAATTTTGTTAATATCTGCAAATTCTATTTGTATTTGTCTTAATGCGTCTGTACGTTTGATTCCGTTCGCTTCTAAACTCTTCAAACGATCTTGAAGATTTGTTAATAATTCCTCTTTAAAATCAATCAGTTCCGGTGACTCTTCATATTTTTCAAATGCTTTATCAATAAATTCTTTTAGTTCCATAATTTATACCTCCATAAATAATCGTTCCAAGATCTTCTTGGTAAACTCATAATCCTCGAGTTTTTGCCGGTATAGTTCCCTCCCCCGCTCGGTGATATGATAATACTTTCTGCGACCGCCTTGTGTTTCATCACCCCAATAGGATTCGATGTAACCCTCTTTCTCAAGACGTTTGTAACTGGAATAAAGTGTTGTTTCTTTTAATTCGTACAAATGATTGGTTTTCTGCAACACACGATTATAAATTTCAAACCCGTAGCGGTCACGATCCAAGAGACTCGCTAACACAATTGTATCCGTGTGTCCGCGCAGCATATCACTTGATATTTGTCCTCCCATACTCTCACCATCTTTTCGCTTATCAAAGTACTACGGCTGTCGTAGGTTTTTTGCTTTTTTTAGGCGAGGTATTCTTTCCTCACCTTTTTAATTATTGTAAGCCATAGTACTACGACTGTCAAGTATAATCAATAATCGTTTTTCATTCATATTCCATTTTCGTTATTTGATTAATCCTTCATCATTCATGGACAGGTAATGGATCCTTTTTAATAGATTATTGTTTTTGTCATATACATTTATGTTAAGTTATATTTCTGTTAAAGTGAGCTTACAGAAATGAATTTGAAATTTTTAAGGAGGGTATTTATGTATTGGGAAACTTTGCCAAATTGGTTCTGGGTATTATATTACTTATTTCTCTTATCAACATTAGGAACGGCGATATACAGCATAGTGAAAAAGAAAGGAAAGATTTTGCCCTTTCTAACCATTGTGTTCACTGTGACCATTCCAATAGTTGCCTTCATTAACAGTCTTGGAAGAGCAGAAGAAATGAATGAATTTGAACATTTAGTAAGTCAATTGCAAAAAGGTGCTAGTTGGGCTATTTTTTCAATTATAGGGTATCTGTTCCTGTTCATATGGTGGTTTTTCTTTCTGTTCAAAAGTAAACATAAAAACTAAGTTATCGGATTATTTCCGCATAAAATAGGAATAAAAATGAAAAAATACCCTATAAGCTTTATAGTATTTGGCGGGTTATTCAGCCAACTTTTTTATCTAAAATAAATCCTTTATTAAAATTTTTTGGATCAATTCTCGAAAAATCTAAACGAACCACCGGAAATCATAAAGAACATTTTATAAGGGAATGAAAAGAACAATGGAATTTGTCATTGATGTATACCTGATTTTCCTTATCTTATTTTTTTCCATCAAGAAAAAATTTCATATAATTGTCAATATTTTCAACTATTTTGTACTTGCCTTCCTCCTATCAAGCTATTTTTCGATTATTGGTGTTAACTTGGGTGCTTTTAAAATTGAAGGCGACATGAAGTTAGAAATCTTATTCAGGCTCTATGAACTGATATTTGAACCACTTATTTGCATTGGCTACCTAAACCTCTTTTGCAGTGTAAAATCAAAACTAAAAAAAATTGTCTTAAGCGTTTTTGTGTTTTTCATATTTTGGGCAGCAGAATTTCTATTTGTTCAATTAGGAGTCATCACCTTTATTAACTGGAATTATCAAAAAACCTTGATTTCACTCTTTGGAATCCTATTGACAACTTATTTCTGCCAGCAATGGTTTCGTTCCATTTTAAAGAAAGAGGGGATCCAGACCTGATGAAACTTCCTAACTCCTTTGATATCAATGAATGGTTTGTTCTAATTTGTATGTTCATCGCCTTTTCCGTGCTCCATTTACTACCAAAAAGATTCCCTCTTAGCGTCACAATCCTTATTATGCTTTTTTCCTCGACAATCGCGCGGTTTGCGGATCATATTTTATCGACGCCAAGGATAGACTTATACGATATTATGAATTCGCCATACTATGACCTTTTCGATATTTTCACATATGTATTAGTTGCCCCCACCGGTTATTTTTTTGTATATTTTTATGACCGGCTTCGTATAAAAGGATATTGGATTGCTGTTTATATTGTCATATGGTCTACTTTTGGAACTGCCTTTGAATGGCTATCATCCTATTTCAAAGTGTTTATTTATAAAGGATGGAAGCCAACCTATTCATTTACATTCTATTTATTCATTCAATCCCTCACATTGCTGTTTTTTAAATATGTAACATTTATCCATCAAAATACTCCAAAAAATAACTGAAACTCTCATACTTCACGAATGATCTCGGTTTTTTTATAAATCCCGATGAGATGGCAATAGCCAATGAGATTCAAAGATAATATTATATTCTCAACCGTGCAATACCCTATTTTTATAAAGAAAACTCGACGATTGCCGAGTTTTCTTTATCCTGTGTGCTTCCTTCCTGCAGAGATTCCTCTGACAGCCTCTCCTGTTCACCCACTTGATTTTCCCGCTTCAATTAGCACATGGTTCTTGACTAATAATAGCGATAAACACATAATAAATGCTCCTGTTCCAATCAGTAGCCATTCAATTTTTACCATGTCGGCAAGCGGACCGAATATCAGCATTCCAATTGGCATCATGGAAGTTGAAATCATCCCCATCACCCCGAAAACTCTTCCTAAATAATCTTCTTCAATTTTTTCCTGTAATAATACGGTAGCCGGTGTATTTAAAATAGGCATGGCCACTCCGAATACACCCATGAAAAATAAATAGATCCAAAAGTTTGGAACACTTCCTAATGCGAATGTACAAACGCCCATGATTACTGTAGCAAATCCCATTGTCTTTACTTTATTTGAAAAGCCTCCCCACGAAGCAATGATTGCCCCACCCGCCATCATACCAATGGAAAAGACAATTTCAATGGCAGTTAGCCGCCACACATCATCACCAAAACTGCGTGCAACCTGTAGTGGCGTTAAAAAGGAAGCCGGCGCCATTAATACCATGAAGAGAGCAAAGAACAAGAAGAACTTCTTGAGAAAGTCATGACTATTCACATATTGCAAACCTAATTTAAAATCACTTAAGTAGCTTGTTGTTTGTTTGTCCTTGGCCTTTTCATGTAAAGGAATCTTTAAAAAGATAAGTAGTGTTCCAATCGCAATGGCTGCTGTTACGACATCAATAAAGAAGATAATTTCCATCGTTGCCATTCCTAATAGAGCAGCACTAACCAATGGTGATACAAACATAATAATAGCTTGAATACTTCCATTGATTCCGTTCACTTTTGTCAATTTATTTTTTGGAACAATCTGCGGCAAAATCGCACCGACTGCCGGGGTTTGTATGCCGGTCCCAAAAGCGCGAATTGCTGCCATTAAAAATAGCAACCAAATATCATCAAACCCCATTAAAAAGAGAATGGCTAGAATAAGTGTTGCTAGGGCAATGAGACCATCTGAAAGTACAATCAGCATTTTTCTGTTATAACGATCAGCCCATACACCCGCTACCGGCGACAAAATAAATGTTGGAATAAAACCGCAAATGATATAAATCGTCATCATCACACCGGATTCTGTTGATAACGTGATATACCACATCATGGCATACTGAACCAAGGACGAGCCGAATAATGAGATCGCCTGGCTACTTAAAAAGAGAACAATATTCTTGTACCAATTGCTTTTATCATTATGTGTTGCGCTGTTCATCCACTATCAACCCATTTCTTTTTTTAAAAATTTTTTCTCCCCTATTAGAAAAAGCTTTTTATAACGGTGTAAAATTTTCCCTTTTCAGTTTACAGTAAACATTTTCAAGAAAGAAAGACATACTTTTGATATTTTTTAAAATCACGAAATTTACACGCCATCTTTAACTTTGTCCCGAATCAGTTTTTCTGCACCGCGACTGCTTGAGGGTGTGGTCGGTCAAGATAGAATGAAAACAGAAAAACACAGGCATCCCACCTGTGCTTGAAAGTAAATGGATATTGGTTTTTGCACAATTTGACTGTTGCCTTCACGAAAGAAAAGGATAGAATATACCCTTTTGGCCAGTCTTTGCCAAATCATCAGACCTACAGTTTATTAGTTAACCTTTGAACAGGACATTTTTTGAAGACAGAAAAAAAGAGGGCAGATCCGTCCCCCACTTTTTACAAATATCCGCAAAATAAAGGTTTCCTATCGATAGGCAGACTAATCCCATTTACCCGGCTACACAAGCAGAGCCTTTGAACGTATTCAATTAACGGTTCAAAGATTGGTAACGTAGTCTTATACTATCAATCACTAGGAAATCCTCCATTTCTTTAAAGATAAATAGACTATAACATATAACTGCAAGATATTTCAAGTTATTTTTAATTGCTATTTGCTTTCGGACAGCCTACTTTAGGTTAATACAATTTGGATTATATAAAAGGTTTACTTTTTGATGTTTACTTTTTGGACAGCCCCTTGAGCATTAAAATTACTAGCGAGAAAGGGCTCATCGGCAAATATGAGTGTTCCGCGCCTAAAAATATCGGTGAGAATGGGTTTCACCGTCAAAATTGAATGTTTTTCACATCAAAATGGCGACGAGAACGGGTCTCGTCGTCATAAATGGCCGTTTTCCACCTAAAATTGGTGACGAGAGCGATTCTCGTCGCCAAAATTGAGTGTTTCTCGCCCCAAAATGGCGACGAGAATGGGGTTCGTCGTCAATATTGGGCGTTTCCCCCTCAAAATGGTGACGAGAATACGTTTCGTCGTCAAAATTGAGTGTTTCTCGCCCCAAAATGGCGACGAGAATGGGGTTCGTCGTCAATATTGGGCAATTCCCCCTCAAAATGGTGACGAGAATACGTTTCGTCGTCAAAATTGACCATTACTCACCCCAAAATGGTGACGAGAGCAAATCTCGTCGTCAAAATTGGCCGTTTCCCTCATCAAATTGGTGACGAGATTGGATTTCGTCGTCATAAATGGCCGTTCACCACCTAAAATTGGTGACGAGATTGGGATAAATTTCAGTATAAACTTTTACAGTTCTCCGGTAACTGGAATGGATTTTCTTTATTAATACGATCATAAAACATAATTCCATTTAGATGGTCGATCTCATGCTGAACAACAATAGAAGGATACCCACTGAGTTTTAATTCGATTTCCTCGCCCTCCAAATTAAAACCTTTCACTTTAATTCGCTCATATCTTGGAACAAACCCTTTAATTTCCCGATCAACGGAGAGGCATCCTTCGCTTTGCGGCAAATAAATCATCGATACCGAATGGCTAATAATTTTCGGATTTATAAGTGTATATTCATGTTGAATCCCTTTCTCATCCGTTAAAAAAGCTACAAACATACGCTTATTCAAACCAATCTGATTTGCCGATAAGCCTACACCTGCACGTAGTTTATACTTATTTACCAGAACAGGGTCTTGGCTATTTTTCAAGAAATTCATCATACAAATGAGTGTTTCTTTATCTTCCTCGGAAGGAGGTATTGTAACTTCTTCTGTTACTTGATTTAGAATAGGATTGCCTTCCCTTACAATATCTTTCATCGTAATTATATATTCTGGACGAAATTTACTCATAAATAAACAATTCATCTACCTTTACATTTAGTGTTTTTGATAATTTAAATGCCAGTTCCAATGTAGGATCATATTTATTATTCTCGATACAGTTTATCGTTTGTCTTACTACCCCACAATCTTCGGCAAGCTGTTCTTGTGTGATCCCAAGTTTCTTCCGTATTGCTTTTATTTTATTTTTCAATCGTATCACCTATGTCTATAGTTTTGGACATTTATATTCTATAACAACCTGAATGAATATGTCAAGAACTTTGGACATAATAAAGTGGAACTTCCATTAGTGGTAATTTTCTTCATCCCCACTGATGGTTAGTTTATCCGATCGAACCTTTAGAGCAGCCCGTCTTCCGCCTATCCTTCTTTGAAAACCCAGAATATTGGGGTAGGGTCTTGACTCTCCGGTAAGGTGGGATAAATTGACCACGATATGTATAGTTTTAAATTGCATAAAAATATGGTCACTCACCCCCTCATTTCAATAAGAGATAAAAGACCGTTAAATCCTAAATTTTTGCGACACCTAGCGCAAAATGGTCCCAAAGAATACTTTCAACTAACTCAGCTTTTGCCTCTTCACAATCAATGATGAGAATGATTTGCGAGTGCCTCCCTTTGCGGACTCTTTTCCTCTTTTTTAAAATTAATTCAATAAATAATCGAATGACGAACCCAAGAACAAAACCTACAAATGCACTAATTAGTCCCCAATAGATTGGTCCCCAAGTCAATTTAAATCCGATACTTGCACCAATTACCGAGAAAGCGGTTGCCATCGCAACGCCTATATCGATAAAAATGATATGCCGTCTGAACGGTGAATCGTATCAAAAACTTTTCGATCCTCAGTCCGATTATCCAGCGGAACAGCAAATATATTTTCTTTTAAAATTCCGTTTTTCTCTAATGTAGAAATTGCCATTTCCACATATTGATTACATTCAAAAGTTGAAAACAATTGCATATTCATCACTTCACTTTTTGATCTTTTTTATGTGAAAATTGTTATTCTGGTATTTTTCTTTTAAGTAATCTTTAAGTTCTTTATCAAAAAGTTTGTTATTTTCAACCGTATTAACATAGGAATCATACATGGCAAAACCATAATGAGATGGGAGAAATAAAAGCCATTCAGGTTTTAATACAGAGGTAGCCTCCTGAACCTTTCCTAAAAGCAACAACAAAACAGCTTCTTGAAAATGTGAAAAATAATAAAAAACGACTAATCCAATGATGATAAAAAAGCAGTTAAAATCTTGTGAATATATAGTTGTCCAAGCCTTGGTATAAATAGTGACCATATTATCGACAAAAACGGATTTCGTTTATCTAAGTAATTTATTTCAAGCGCTCCAAGTGAAAATGAATTAAAACGGTGATTCTCCTGTTCCGCTAAGAGATATACCCGATTCATGTCCACTGCGGTTCGATAACAGTCCCAAATACCAAAGAGATAAACCGGAATATACATGAGAAGCCACCTAGGGTTTAATACTTCTTTAGCTAAGTCAATATGTCCCTGGAATGAATAAATCATGGATAAATTAATATTTGCTTCAATATTTACAACTATTTCCCAGATAAATAAAGCAAATCCCCGAAGATATTTTGATAAAATCATATGACCAAACCCCGGGAATGCTGCCGACCACCAAGCAATGATGTAGGGATTGCGTAAATGAAGTTGAGTCGTTCCAAAAATGCTTACATGAGCCTTATAGCGTCTAGCAGTGTTGTCATTCGTATAGTTGTTCAATTTTTTTCACCTTGTAAATAAATTTAATGTTTTATAATTAGTTTTTCCTAAATGAATTAATTGACTCTATCTATATTTTTTCTCATATGGCAGGAGAAATATTTCAATGAACAAGGAACCAATGGAAAAAATTAAAAAATCGCTACAGGAAAAGCATTGGGTAAGTTATCGTTAATAAAATGTCGAAAAATTTTTATGGAAACAAATGTTCTTATCGTGTATAATATGATTAATAATTCAAATTTATCAAAGGATGGGGTAAAATAATGGGAGAAGTACTTGTTCTGGAGAAAAGGGTGATCTATTCACCCGGAACTGATTATGACGCACTTTGGAAGAAAATTATCAGTGAACTGTTTGAGGAATTTATTTTATTCTTTGCACCGGATTTGTATGAGGCCATTGATTTTGGAAAAGGAATTGTCTTTCTCGAACAAGAACTGCACAAAGTCATCATTGAACATAATAAAGGAAAAAAAATCGCAGACAAAATTGTAAAGGTTTCCTTGAAAAACGGGGAAGAAAAATATGTATTCATTCACATAGAAATCCAAGGAAAAAAGGATCCGGACTTTTCTAGGCGAATGTTTACTTATTTTTATCGTTTGTTTGATCGCTTCCAAGAAAACATTTATTCCATTGCAATTTTGACCGATTTGTCTAAATCCAACAATCCGCAGCCGTTCCAATATTCCTTTTACGGCACTGAACTTACGTATCGCTTCAATACTTATAAGTTTAATGAAGAGGATATTCCTTCTTTGAAAAAATCAACGAACCCTTTTGCCATTGCAGTTTTGGCAGGCATTTACCTTCATCAAACGGAGAAGAACTATCATAAACGATATGAAGTAAAGAAAAAATTGTTAAAAGACTTTATCTTAACCAACCCAAATCTTAAATCTATTTATGCGGAAGCTCTTTTCTACTTCATTGACTATTTACTGTATCTTCCTCATGAGCTGACAAAACAATTAACGAAAGACTTATCGATTAACATTGAAAAGGAGGCAAAACATATGCTGTATTCTGAAAAAATTAAAGAAGCACCTACACTTGCTGAATATTTTAAAACTGTGAGGGAAGAAGGATTTGAAAAAGGAATTGAAAAAGGAAAAATGGAAGAAAAAAGGAATTTAGCTGCTGAGCTGTTACGGGAAGGTTTTTCAGTTGAAAAAGTGGCAAAAATGGTGAAGCTGAGTCTCGATGAAGTGAAAGAAATTGGGAAAAATTTATAAGTACAGACCAAAATTTTCCTGACACTCTTTCAATTATAACCATTTGATGATGTGAACGTAGTTTCTTTGAACATCGTGTCTGCTCCCAGTAATTTACCCTTAGGAGCCAGACACTGTTGATTATTTTACTTAACACAATTAGATTTCTGCAACAAACTCTACTTTGTTAAGAAAAAGTACCTGACTCTTTCACACTACTTAATCATTGTATCCGTTAAAATGTCCTTATACTTGTCCAAAGTTTCAGATACCCCTCCAAATAAGGACATATTATCTTCGGTAGACATGATTGGATAAAAAGAAAGTTAGGTATTAAAAATAGCAGAAATAGTAAAAAAGGGGAATTTTAATGATAGTGAAAAGTGAAAAAGAAAATCTGTTATTGGAGAGCGACAAAAGTTTTAAATCATTACTTGAAATAATTGAATCAGTACCCAGCAGAAAAAGGACCATTTCTATTGAAACTCAAGAAAGAGACAAAAATTATCGTGATGTATTAATGCATCTGTATGAATGGCACGCAATGCTTGAGAGGTGGTATCGAGAGGGGATGGATGGAGATATTCCTTTTATGCCAGCACCTGGTTATAAATGGAGAACTATCGAGCAACTTAATAAACAAATTTGGGAAAACTACCAAGATGTGACATTAAATCAAGCTATAAAAAAGTTGAAGTTAAGTCATGAAAGAGTAATGGATCTAATTAAATCACATACTAATGAAGAAATCATAACAAAAAAATATTATAAATGGACTAAAACAAGTAACTTATACAGCTATTTTGCAGCAAACACTTCTAATCATTACATTTGGGCTATAAAAAAATGTGAAGTAATTGCAAAGTCCATAAAAGAAGAGGAAAAGAACAAGTTTACGAAAAAATCAACTTAAGTATCAGGTTGTGAATTAGTTAGTTTAAAAAGGACATAACATATTAGTATAGATAAAATATGTTATGTCCATTAATTTATCTAACTTTTTACAATTTAGGTCTTGATAATAACTATCCAAGTGTTTTTTCATTATCATGGATATCTTTTGGGAAAATTGGGAGAATCTTAACTGGTCTCCGATAAAATTTGATATAATTTTGATCCAAGTTTTTTACTTTTTGTCACTAATGAAACTGTCCTTTTTCTACCAAAATTATTAATTGGTAAAACAAAAAGTTTGAGGTGACTGATATTCTTTGCTACGATTTCTGGTACTATCGTTATTCCCATTCCAGCCATGACTGCTCCATAGATAAAATCTCCGAAAGCGACTTCACTTATTATGTTAGGCTTGTGGCCGAACAATTCCATTTGCTCAATAATATGCTTTCTTGTATCACAGGGAGCTTGATGAACAATTAATGGTTCATTGTACAATTCAGCGAGTTCAACCGCTTTTTTCGATTGAAATCGATGCCCTATAGGAAAAACTGCATAGTAAGGTTCGGCAAACAACTCATAGCTCCACAATGACTCCCCGGTATCCAAAGTATCCACAAAGATAGCGTCAAGTCTACCTTCCTGTAAGGACTGAATCAGTTCACCGGAAGTATTTTGAATCATTAATGACAGAGGTCTGTCCAGCAGTTTCTGTCCTTTCATTTTTGACGGTAAATAATAAGTCGCTACACTAGGCAGACTACCTATTGCTATAGGGTTATTCCTGCTATATTGTTTTAGTTCTTGACGAATTCCAGTTAGTTCAGCAATAATAGGCGTAATTCGGAAATAGAAACGTTCACCGGCTTCTGTCAGTTCAATACCGGAAGTCGTTCTGTGAAACAATATAACCTCAAGTTCTTCTTCTAGATTACGAATATGCTTGCTTAAGGCCGGTTGTGTTAGATTAATAGCTTGGGCAGCTTTAGAAAAACTTTTTCGCTTTGCTGCTTCCGAAAAGCTTTGCAGCCACTCTAAATTCATTTTACTCACTCCACTGTTATAACACTTTGTTATACCCACCTAAAATAACGGTTGTTCCATGATCAATTACTGTATGGTAATCTCTTAGATATCGACGTTTATCCCATTATAACATTTCTTTATATCCTAATGTACAATGTTCCGTTGGTTTTAAACAAAAATCAACATTATAAATGGAAAAAAGAAAACCAAAAAATAGATATGGGGGATTGCTATGCGAAATGTATTTCTTCTCACTATAGGAATGTTTGCTCTCGGATTTGATGCCTATGTGGTAGCTGGTCTATTACCTGAAATCAGTGAAACATTAAAAATAAACGCTTCACAAGCAGGTCAAGTTGTAAGTATATTTACTCTTTGTTATGCATTGGCTGCTCCTATTTTTGCAACATTACTGGCAGGGAAACCGGTTCGTGTAATCTTAGTATTGGCGCTTGGTGTATTCTCTATTGCAAATGGCGCTAGTGCCCTTGCAGCAAATTTCCCATTTTTGCTTATCGCACGCGCTGTTGCAGGTATTGGAGCCGGGCTTTTTTCACCAATGGCATCAGCTGCGGCCGCGTCGCTTGTTTCTGAACAAAAACGGGGCCGTGCCCTTGGCTTTGTTTTGGGAGGCATGAGTATGGGGACTGTGGTAGGTGTACCCCTCGGATTAATTGCAGCTAAACAATTAGGTTGGCAAGGGACGCTTTGGTCAGTTACAATCATTGGTTTTTTCGCCACAATTGGAATTATGATTTTGTTCCCTAAAGTTTCAGCGGAAGCTCCACCGTCATTACGACAGCGTTTTACAATGATGACAAATAAATATGTGTTAGCGATCATTGGTATCACACTTTTAACCAGTATTGCAAGCTTAGGTCTCTATACGTATATTGCGTCAATCTTAAAGAATCTTGGAGGTATAACGAATCTTACCCCATATTTGTGGGCATGGGGCATTGGCGGTGTTGTGGGGAGTTTTTCAATCGGCACTTTAATAGATAGAACTGGGCGTCCAGCATTTCTTATGGCTGGGATTCTAGCTATATTGATGTTAGGAATATTTACTCTGCCATATGCACTTAAATTTCCTACTCTTGCATATTTACCAATTTTTCTTTGGGGTGCCATGGGCTGGGCTTCACAAGCACCACAACAACATGCATTACTGCGCTCACAACCTCAACATGACAAAGCTGCTGTTGCATTAAACAGTTCAGCAAATTATCTTGGTAGTGCGATAGGTTCAACATCAGGGGGGATTGCCATGGCTGCCGGTTTAGCACCAACTGATCTGCCCTATGCTGCCGGTTGCTTTGTATTAGTCGCTTTACTTGGCCAACTGATTATTATTAGAAAACAAAGTTAAATATAGCGAAGAACATCAAACTGCAATACTTGATAATTTGATTATTATAAGACAAAAAAATAACTTATTATGGTATCCCCGTGTATCAGTAAAAAGGAGTTAATTCGACAAACGTTATCGTATCTCGAGATTAACCTATTTCGTGGCGATTGGTTAGAACATTCTTATTTAATATTATCCATAAGAAGACACCTTTTATTAATATATTGTTTACTTAAGGTTGGCACCATAGAAAAACAATCAAATCAACGAAACCCTTTCTAGTCGCAAATTTTGGGCGTGAATTTCTTTTTTGTCGGCGGGACCCATTTCAGTTGACATTTTGGGCGTGGAGGTGAGGACACTGAAAAAGTACGAAATAATCTTGCTAAACACAATATTTAGATGTATTCTCGGATTTTTTATACTATATATTGTATTAGTGAATCTATTCAAATAGTTTTTCAGTGGCCCCGTGGAAGTCCCTTTTTTGTCGACGAAAACCCACCCGTCTTTGGGTTGCGAAATTCAAGTTGTTTATTTATCAACTACCCTTGAGCTATTAACCTTTTTTCCTGACAGCAATCCAAATTTCACTTTTCTGATCTTTGCTAACTAGCATTTCAGGTCCTTCTGCCAGTTCATAGGAAGATGACGGTAACCATTCGGAATATATCCTTTTCCAAGTTTCTTCAACTTGTTGCCAGTCCCCATCCACTTCAAAAATTGCCCATAAAAATGTAGGGATTTCTATTGTTGAATATCCATACGTATCTTCATTCGTTGTGACTGCTCCGATATATTGGTCAAAAGTCGCATTTCCTTCACTATCTTCTGAGTAGTTAACTGTTACATGAACAATTCCATAAGGTTCTTTATTGGAAATGGACTCCATTTCTTTCATTTGGGTATCACTAATAGCCGCTATCATATCTTCGTACGTAGGTGAAAGTATTTGATTAATCATCTCGACTGTATATTTTACCCCGACAACTTTAAACGGTTCTTTTTCTACAATACGATATTTCATTTCGACACCTCCCTGAATAGTTAATTGAAAATACATTCTTGGATATGCTTTTAGGTTTTACTCTGGGTTTCTAGCTAGGGTTGGAATAACACCATGAAAACTCTGAAATGCTCGGGAAAAGGCATCTGGAGATTGGTAACCATATTTGAATGCTATATCAATCACTTTTACATGCTTATCCTTTAATTCTAATGCAGCTACTGTTAATCGTCGTCTACGGATATACTCTGATAACGTGATACCAGATAGAAGAGAAAATAGCCGTTTGAAATGATACTCAGAGCAATAAGCTCTTTTTGCGACTTCTTTTAAGTCAATATGGTTATCCAAATTTTCTTCTATATAGTTTAATGCCATGTTCATCCCCTTTAACATATCCATTATCCAACCCTCCTTTCACTTATAGCATAACAGGAGAAATTACATCATACCCGACTATTTATGCTCATTACAATCGGTTCAATTACGAGTAATTTAATTCAGAAGCCGAAATACGCATTTCACCACCCTCAAATAAGGATGGTGAAGGATAAAGATTGTTTAATTTTTGTTGTGATTGTTAAATTACACTGCTTGGGTATAAAAATAAGTCCGTCAAAATTAATCGTTGTTTCTGCCCCATTTGGAAGATCAACTCATTATTTTTGTGTTACTTTGAATTGTCCTCCCATTCCATTAAAAACTCCTTCTCAGAAGTCTCTTCGTCCAATAATTCTTCTTTGATTACAAAGCCATTTCGTAAATAAAAGTTTACTGCCTTGTTATTCTTCTTGAACACTTTTAGTTGGATATTTTTCCTGTGTTTTTTTATAAAATTTAATAATTCTTTTCCATGTCCTTCCCCCTGGTACTTTGCTTTGATAAAAAGGGCAGCCAGATAATTATCTACCATTGAAATGAAGCCCATAATTTCTGCATTTTTACTTATAACATAGTTTTCAGACATTGGGAGATATTTTTCCTTCATTTCTTCTCTTTTTGATTTCCAATAATCCTTATCAATAAAATCATGTGCTATTAATGAACTTTGATACCATATATCTACTAATATATCAATTTCTGCTTTTCTATATTCTCTGATCATGTTATCCGTCCTTAATCTTAATTTGTCGTATGTATACTTTACAATAAAGGCTCCCTATGACAGAAGGCCATTAAAGTTACTTTTGATCATTGCTTTTTTCATATATCTTCAGAAAATATCTATGATTTTGGTTAGACACTTTATAAGTGAGTGATGCCCATCCATCTTACCCGGGCAAAATATCTGTAATGTCTATATCATTCTGTCCACTTACAAAAATCCCTACTTGTTCAATGTATGATAAATTTGTTGCGTATACTTTGTAATGGCTTCATCGTAATCCGGATACTTAACCCTGAGACTTTCTGCCACAGCCTTAGAATATCTTCTAAATAACCCATGGAGCTCCTTAGTGTGAAGCAAACTGCATTCCCTATTACTAGAACCGAGCATATAAATATCCGGTATTAAATCCAACCTCTCCCTCGTATTCATTTTTTTCCGTTTTTCAACATCGAATCAGAATAACATTGTTGCAGTGGTTAGTATTGTTTAACTCATTCGTTCACACTACGATTTACGGTTCCTTTTATGCCATTCTGAGATTTCTTCAAGTCTTTGTCTGAATCTGGCCTCTGAGCCTTGATTTGTCGGATGGTAATACTCATGACCTGCTAACGAATCCGGCATCGTCTGCATCGTCGTTAATTTTTCTTCTGTATCATGAGCGTATTTATATCCTTTCCCGTAATTTAAATCTTTCATCAACTTGGTAGGTGCATTGCGTAAATGGAGGGGAACAGGTTCATTCATTGAGTTCAGTGCATCTTTCTTTGCGCTCATATAAGCTAAATATGCTGAATTTGATTTTGGTGCCAGTGAAAGATAAATTACAGCTTGGGTTAAGTGTACATTACATTCAGGCATACCAATAAATTGACATGCTTGAAAAACAGATACCGCAATTTCTAAAGCTCGATTGTCTGCTAAACCGATATCTTCACTTGCAAATCTGACCAACCTTCGCGCAATAAAGAGAGGATCTTCCCCAGCTTCCAACATTCGTGATAACCAATAGATTGCCGCATTCACATCACTATTTCGCATAGACTTGTGCAAGGCGGAGATTATATTATAATGTTCTTCACCATTTTTGTCGTACAATAATGATTTTCTGTTGATAATTTGGGAAAGGTCTTCTTTCCTAATGATGATGGAATCTTCCTGCTTATTTCCATTTAAAACAGCCATTTCCAGCGTATTCAATGCAGTACGGGCATCCCCATCAGAAAACTCTGCAATGGCCGATAAGGTTTGATCATCAATTTCTACCTTTTGAAGACCATACCCATTGGGATTTACGATGGCTTGTTTTAATAATTCCACGATTTCACTACTCGTTAATTTATGAAGGACAAAAACTTTAGTTCTCGATAACAAGGCCGAATTGACTTCAAATGACGGATTCTCAGTGGTTGCACCGATAAGGATAATGCTACCATTCTCCACATATGGTAAAAAGGCATCTTGCTGTGCTTTATTGAATCGGTGGATCTCATCGATAAACAAAATTGTCTTTTCGCCTAATTGTCGGCGTTCTTCAGCTTCTTTCATTACATTTCGAATATCTTTAATCCCACTGGTGACAGCACTAAAATAATAAATTCCGATTGTGTTTGATTTGCAATAATTTTCGCCAATGTTGTCTTCCCTACTCCGGGGGGACCCCAGAAGATCATGGAAGAAACACGGTCATGTTCAATCATTTCCCTAAGAACTTTTCCTTTACCTATCAGATGCTTTTGTCCAACGAATTCGTCTAAACTTTGAGGACGCACTCTACTGGCCAAGGGACGACTTTGGTCATTGTCGTTCTCAAATAAAGAAGGTTGCCTCAAGGTTATTCTCTCCTTGTAAAAAGATTATTTTTTACTCTTCTTCTCTTTTCGTCTGCTTATTCATTCCAACCAAAATATCTAAATCAATGGTTATCTTAGTAGTACCCTGATTTGTAAATTTATCCAATTGTTCCCTGTTCAAGTTCCAGGTCAAAGGAGTCATCTGAACGAAATTGGTTAACTCTGTTTTGGTTAGTTCCTTGGTATAGTTTAGGCTAATTATATCCACCAAATGAAAATGCTGTTTAAAAAGCGATACCGTTTCATTATTGTTATAAACACTTTTATCTGTATTATCGTAAAATGCCTCCCTAAGTTCTTCAAGATAATTGGCACGCGGGACAACTTTCACAATGAGACCATCAGGAACTAATATTCTTTTAAATTCAAAATAATTTGCGGGAGAAAGGATATTCAGGATGACATAGCATGAATGATCTGCCAATGGTGAATTCGCTAAATCTCCAACGAGCCAAATGGAGTCTTCGTAATTGCCGGCTGCCATTCGAATCCCTTCCTTTGAAATATCTAAACCTAACCCTGTTATCGCTTCATTCTTACATTCAGCGATAATCCTTTGCAAATGCGAACCTTCCCCACATCCGGCATCAAAAACCATAACTGGACCCTTAGTAAGTTTCAAATGTTCCTTTATTACATGCGCAACCCACGCATGCAGCGGTTTATATAAATTACTTTCCATAATAATTTTTTGCCTTGCTTCAAACAGTTTTTTATCGTAATGGCTGTCTACAGAGCGGGTCATCATGTTTACATAGCCTTGTTTCGCAAAATCAAACGTATGATTGTTTAAACAAATGAGACTTTTTAAATCCACAACCTTCATTGGACTATTACAAACAGGGCAACTAAATACATGAACCCATTTACTAACTAACTCAGCACTTTTTTCTTTATTAGTCATGGTTTCTCTTCCTTTTGTTTCTTTTGAATATAGTGTCTCCTCTCTATATTTTACCATTGGAGTCCTATCTAAATGAATGTTTTACAAAGTTTTACAATATGAAAAAGGGTATCCAATGGACACCCCTACAGCTTATTTATCAACAAAACATTCTTTTATATGTAGAAAATAGGTAAGCATTTCCACCAATAACAACGTTTTTATGCTTCTTTTACCTTAATCTTTCCTTCTCTACTATCTTTATGTTCAATAAGGTCGAGTGATTTGTCGTTTTGTAACTCGTACATCTTTAATACCTCATCATTGGGTTTGGTAAGTAAGCTGACGACAACAATGGTTATTCCGGAAATAACAACCCCTGAGAATACCGGCATAAGCCATAGTTCACTCAATAATCCAATAAAACCCTGAGATGTCGTTTGAATACCGGGTACACCAAATATGGAAGCCATTATATAGTAAATTAAACCAACCGATATACTGGCCCAAACTGCTTGAGACGTCAGTCGTTTCCAGAATGGCCCCAACACCAAAGGCCAAAATATGGTAACAAAAACGATATCCCATGCTAAATAAGCCAAATCTATGACCTTTTGAAAACTAATTGCAAGAATCAATCCTAAAAGTGCACTTATAACAATGCACAAACGAGAAAAGAACAATAATGTTTTTGGATTAGGATTCGAATTAATAAAATCCAGATAAATATTTTTCGTGACTATACCGGAAGAAGCTACATAACATGCAGCTAACGTTGACATTCCCATCGCAGCCATAGATGTTAAGAAAATAGCGGAAATGACTGGCGGGAAATAGCCTTCTGCAAAGATAAGCATTAATGTCTCCGGATTTTTGCTATTTGGGAAAATCGTTTTAAATGCCTCTCCGATCATACCCGGCAACCAACTAATGGCGATGATAATCAGACCAGCTATAATCATGCTCATATAGGCAACCCGGGGATTTTTGGCTGCTGCCACCCTTTGTCCCAAATCGCCCGCGGGAATATCCCCAAGAGCTAGGACTAAGTAAAGCGACCAAAACTCTGCTCCTCCCTTGCTAAACAGTTTATTTACATTCCACCAATCATTCTGAAATGTAATATCTCCGTAGGAAAAAAAGATAACCCCAGCAATGCCTAGAATACCAATAATTGCAAAAATACCTTGTACGACTTCTGTATATGCTACTGCCCAAAGCCCGCCAATCACGGAATATATAACCGTTAAGCTGACAAATAATATCGCAGCAGGAAGAAAATCAAGGTGAAATATATTTTGAGAGCCTTTGCCAAAATGCTGTATCTCCTGAAGCAGTAGGCAGTCAGACAATTAAAGATCGTGGATTTATTCCACTATAGAAAAAGGTATTTGCACGAATATTATGACAAGTATAAAAGAAAAAATGGTGAGTTTTAATTTCAGTGGATAAATTCGCTTATTATCAATATCTGAATTTTTCCATTTCAGTCGGTTTTAGACGAGTTTTAATAGATTAGGCTACTCATTCCCCTGGTAAATATTGTAAAATGGAAAAACATAATTATTTTTGAAAAAAAAGTGCCATGAAAGTCACTCCTTTGGTAAGATATAAGTACTACCCAATATCCAGTATCCAAGGAGTGATTTCATGACTACTTCTATTCTAACACAAACCAGAGATTTATCAATACAACAAAATTTGATTCCCCACAATTGGCAAGACTATGCCGATATACCCTTTGTCATTCCGGCCATGTGTTTTCCATGGGAGATTTTTAAACCGGTTGAACGAGATTACTACACCTTTTTATATTTGCACCTAAAAAAGGAAAGAGCACATGATCATTTTAATGAAATACAACCAGCACTATTTTCAATACCGGAGGAAGAAGATAAGTCTACGTCTTCCTTATTTCATTCCTCTCCTGCCGGGAGAAAACCGCATCCTTTCATGCCCTTTTTTCGTGCTTTTGAACTGGCCTCTTTACAATATATTGAAGTGATGGTTGAAAGTGTCTATTTACAAGTGAAATCAAACCCGCTATTTGCCGCCATGTGTGGATTTACGGAGAAAATTCCGAGCTACCGTTCCTTTGCTCGCTTTGATCAAATCATGACAACAAATGATCTTTGGGAAAAAGCCCGGCTATTGGTGGTTGAATATAATAAAAGGGAAGGCGTGGTTGAAACTTTTGAGAAAGCAGTCGCCGTGGATACATCACATATAGAGGCAGAAGCAACGTTGAATAAAACAAGGAAGACGTGTTCTTGCAAAGGTGATTGCGATTGCCCCAGAATCCTTACAGATGATAACGCAGGGGTGATGCGTAAAAGCAATGCAGTCTCCTATATTGCGCATAAATTATCAATGGTATGCGGGGTGAAATCCGGCTTGCCTTTGACGCGGGAAGTATTCAAAGGAAATACACCTGATGGGAAAACATTAGAAACGACATTGGAGACGTTTAAGGCGGAGCACCCCGAGATGGCTGAGCAGTTGGACTTTATCTTGGCAGATGGAATCTACCAAACGCCGGAAAATCAAAAAGTGACAAAGGACGTATTACAGGCGAAATTGGTGGCACCCATCAACCCACGGAACCGTAAAGATAAACCAACTTCCGCCCGGGGAATTGAAAAAATCAATCGGTACGGCACCCCCATCTGTATCAGTGAACATAAAATGGACCTTAGAGGATCTGATCGGGAAAAGGGGCAATATATTTACACTTGTCCTGTATTTCATCCAAATGCTAGGCAAGAAGGACTCACCTGCCCGCTGTCGAATCACGTGGAATGTTGTAATGGGGCAGCACAAGGAAGAGTATTTCGGCTGGACTTTGATCAAGCGCCTCAAGTAGACGTCGAGTTGCCCCAACATGGGCGGAAATTTAAAGTGTTATATAGTGCCAGAACGATCATCGAACGAATCTTTGGCATTCTAAAAGACGGATATAGTCTCCGTCGTGTTCACAAGCGTGGAAAACAGGCAGTTGAAGCGCATGTGGATCGTTGCATGATATCTATGCATATCATGGCAAATATGGCGTATCATCAGACAGGAAAGGCCAATTGTGGATGGACACGCCATCGACTGAATTAAGTTATTCACAGGTGGATATGTGAATAAGTCAAATGCAGCGTCTCCTTTCCACAAAGGGCAGTGAAAAAAACCCATTTTGTGAAGGCAGGATACGTATGCCCTTTTTTGGAGAAAAATAGCCATTTTATTTTTATTAAATTTAAAAATCTGGAAGAAAAGGCAAAAAACGAGATAATTAATTTTCCAGAGCCTCGCTCAAGGGTATATTTTTTATTTTGGCAGAGGCTCTGAATAATATAAGTACCTCCAACTGTTAATGCACCGGCATTAAAAAAACCGAAAGCGGTGGCCATAACCGTACCTGTATAAGCACCTAGCTTTTTGCTACCAAATCTTATCCCATAATAATCCGCAATCGTCCAACCTTTCAATCTCCTTAATGGTTTTGTCCATATTAAGGCGCCTAAAACCATGCAAGTTCCCAGACCAGCCATGGTTGCCGTACCTTCGAACCCTCCGGATGTATAACCTGAACCAACCGCAGCAAAAAAGAACGGTGCTGCCAATAAGGCGGCCACAAGGCTTCCTGTTACAACAGGAAGTGGCATACTCCATCCGGCAACAATCAAATCTTCTGCACTTTTAATTCTTTTGTAGCCTTTAAAACCGATATAGTAGATAAAGAGAATATAAATAAAAAATATGAATATATTCAATTTGTAATTCCTCCAAGAAAAATTTAACCGTTCATAACAACTCCACCATTTGGGCCGATAATTTGTCCGGTGTAAAAGTCAGCATGTTTTGAAGCTAAAAAAACAACCGTTTTTGCAATTTCCTCGGGCTTTGCCAGCCTTTTTAAAGGATACTTTGCTGATTCTTCTTCTACATAATTTTCTCCAAAAGCTTCCAACAAACTTGTCAGCGTCCCGCTTGGCGCAACTGCATTTACTAATATATTTGGGGCAAGTTCACGGGCCAAAGCTTTTGTAAAAGCATTAATGCCGCCCTTTGCTGCTGAATAGTGTGTATATTCTTCACAACCTAAACTGCCTAAATCAGAAGAAATATTAATGATTTTCCCTTGATTTAATTTTTTCATCCGCTTTACTGCTTCACGGGCATTATAAAATGTCCCGTAAAGGTGAACTTTAATCATTCTGTCCCAATCTTCATCTGACATCTCTACAATCGATGAAGAATAAGCAATCCCGGCATTGTTTACCAACACATCGATCTGATCAAAGTACTGATCAACTTTTTGATACATTTTTTCTACATCCGACGAAGAAGAAACATCAAAATGACCTGATATTGCCTGTACACTCATTTTTTCAGCTTCTAAACGCACAGCCTCAGCTTCGTTTTCATCGCCAAAGTAATTGATAAATACATTGGCTCCTTCTTTTGCAAATTCCAATACGATGGCCTTGCCTATTCCTCGGCTTCCACCGGTTACAACGACATTTTTCCCCTTAAGTAGTAAATCCATTATTTTTCCTCCAACTTAAATTCTTTGATAAGTACTTGCAATTGTTCCGATACTTTTCCTAGTTCAGTAGAAGTATCTTCAATGGTTTCCATCGATTGTAATTGTTTTTTTGTAGACATCGTAACGTTTTTAGAATACTCAGCTGATTGTTCCGCCATTTGTTCCATATCACTAACTGACGCTGCAACTTCCTCAGTAGCTGCCGACATTTGTTGAGAAGCAGCCGAAATTTCTTGAATTTGTGCTGCCACTGCTTCGATTGAAGATAAAATTCGGCCAAAAAGTTTACCGGCTTCATTCGTATATGTATGCCCGATATTTACATTTTCTTTTCCTTTAGCCGTCGCTTCTACTGATGCTTTGGAGTCCTCAAGAATAATTTGAATAAGCTGAGAAATTTCACCGGCTGAATTTGCCGATTGTTCCGCAAGTTTTCTCACTTCTTCTGCCACAACAGCAAAACCTTTACCATGTTCCCCGGCCCGAGCAGCTTCAATTGCAGCATTTAAAGCAAGCAGATTTGTTTGATCAGCCACTTCCGTAATGAAGTTAACAAACTCAATTATTCGTTTTGAATTATTGTTTAATCTGCCGATGGTCTCTTCAATTAGATCGACAGACTGGCTGATTAAATTCATTTGATTGATAAGATTTTGAACAACCTCATTTCCCTTTTTCGCCTCATTTGAGACTTGCGCAGAATTATCAGCAACACTTGAAGCTGATTCCGCAATTTTTTGGATACCTTGTGCAGATTCATCAATTGCCTGAGCACATTCTTTTGTTGTTTTTAAAGTCGCTTCTGAACTACCCGCCACTTTTTCTATTTCATTAGATACCATATTGGAAAATTGAAATGCCTCATTTGAATTGGCAGATAATTGTTCGGAAGACTCAGCAAGTTGATTGGACGTATTGCGAATATTTGTGATCATTCGTTGCAAATTATGAATCATTTTTTGAATAGAGAACGATAACTTACCAATTTCATCATCTGTTGCATTAAATTGTACTGAAGACAGATCACCTTTAGCCACTTTATCAGCTGCAGATACTAGTTTATTTAACGGTTTAAAAAGCCGTGAAATCGTAAATTGCAATGCTAATAAAAGAATGACTAAACCGGCAATCGCTACAATCACTTGTTTGATAATCGCATTTAATAGGATTTGATTAATATAGTCTGCAGAATAATCGATTCCAATCACTCCGAATATTTCACCTGCACTGTCTTTTAAAGGAACAAATACAGTTCTCCAGCTACCGTACGGGTCTTCAAATATCGGGGTAACCTCTGCTTGACCACTTTTGATAGCAGCTTTTGCTGTTGTTAAATGAACTTCTGCAAGATTATCAAATTTTTCCCCGGCTTTATAAATCTCATTTAAATTACTTGTAAAACCAATTGTGAAGACATCGTCTCCGTCTATTTTCCATATATAGCTCCAACTCATTGTTCCTTGTTGTTTTAAGATCTTATCGAGTAATTTCTGATTTTCGATAAAAATCTTGTCTTTGCTGTTTTTGACTTTTTCTAATTTTGAAAGGTCTTTCGGATCTAATTGCATCGCCGTTAAAATACCAACGCTCTTTAATTCCTTTTCTAAATCATTATCTAGTGTTTGGTATACTTGATGAATTTGTAATACAGTTAATACCGCAAAAATAAAGATGATGAAAATTGATATTGTAAAAAACAACTTGTTTTTTAATGATTTTTTTACAAATTTCATAACCAACCTTCCCCGTATATAAATTTAAAAACACCACTTAAGATTGATTTTTTATTATCTGTATAAAACTAGTTAGAAATGGGAGGTACCCCCTAATTTCTGAAAAACATACTGAATAGGGAGACTTTTCGAGATGACCTTGGATAAGGGGTAAGAAACAACGGGAAACTAGCAATCATAGCTATAGCTTTAATTACTTTCAAAAGTCTGTACCCCCCGCTTGTTTTAAGTTAATCCTCCGGTGGATCAAGTGAAAATCATGCTGTCAGTAGCTGCTTCCAAAGTGATCATAGTCAAAGTCCTTTTTATACGCAATAACATTATATTTCCAAAGAATCTTCTCTTAATGTCAACTATCTACATTAAAATCACCGGTTCTTTTGACCTATATATCCTCTGATAAAATTTCAATTTACGCCGCGTTAAAAAGTGAATATTAGCTTGCAAGCTTGTTGGGAATATAAAAAGGAAATTATTGCATGTCGCGCATCCCACATTTTGACAATTTTTCCCATATCTATTTAATTTATCGACACTTTATCTAAATACTTTAGTTTTTATTATTTTAGAAAAGAATCTCGTTTACGGATCTGAATATTTACGATACTAAGCTATAGAGGAATATGTTGGAAGGAGGTGACAAAACTTTAAGACCCATCTTACGAATCGAAACAGCCATAACATGCAGTTTGTAACAGTAAGTAAACATACATTCTTTATTTTATTATATACACTATCAAAATCAGCTTCATCAATTGAAAAAGCAACATGAGTGTATGACTGACTTATTTCATCTCGAGGAATATTTCTCTCTAAATTTAGTGCCAACCACATGCCATTCAAATCAAAATATGCAGTACTTCTCCCTTTAACCAGTAATTTAGCATCAAATACATCTTGGTAAAACTATGGATTTTTCCAAATCAGAAACTGAAAATAGAAAATGATTAAGACCTTTCACAAACAACTATATCACCTCAATTTAATTATCATATAAAATGGCTTTTTTTGAATTCCAATCTCCTTAAATAGTCGCTATACTAGCCAGACTCCTTCGTATCGTTCCGGCCGTGTGGATCTTCCATTCAGGAGATTGTGTTGATCTAGAATTTGACTAAAAAAGACGTCATCTTAATAAAAAAAGCTACCATTTGTTGAAAAATTCTATTGTTTATTTTCAGGTTTTAATTTCATCATTGCACCAAAATATTGTGAAGCAGTCGTAAAAGAGATAAAAGCACATAGCTCACTTATTTCCTCTTCATTGAAATATTCCTTCAAAACATCAAAAGTTGAATCCGCTATCTCACCCTTTTGGTATAAAAAGACTTCCGCAAATCCTACTGCAACAGATGTTTTTTCATCAAACTGGGCAGGATCCGGTTTTCCTTTGGCCTTACAATACTCACAACCGTTCCTTTGAGCTAATGTTCTCCTTACTTGTTCCTTTAATTTAGCTGTTAGTTTTCCATCTTTTTCCAACACGTCGCCTAACTGACTCCATCTTACCATTACATCCTGATTATGCCCCAATAGTCTTTGAAAAGGTGTTTCCCCGAAATTAGATTCAACAATTCTTGCCATACAAGTCCCTCCCTGTTATATTTAATGTAAATTAATTATATAAAACAAAAAAATTAATTTACATTAAATTTATAACACTTATCAAATGAACTCTTTACAATATTAACAATTATAGGAGGAAAACTTTAAAAATGAAAATAGATGAGATTGATAAAAAAATTATAGATGAATTATGTAACAACAGTCGTTTATCCATGAGTGAGCTTGGCAGAAGAGTGAATCTTTCCTCCCCATCAGTTACGGAACGAGTAAGGCAAATGGAATCATTTGGAATTATAAAAAAATATACGATAGAAGTTGATTATGAGAAATTAGATTTACCCATCCAGTGCATTATTGAAGCAACGGTTAGAAATGGTGACTATAAGTCTTTTAAGGACTATATAGATAAACTTCCAAACGTAGAATTTTGTTATCGAATCGCAGGTTGTGCTTGTTATATGTTAAAAATGCAGTTTGAAACTTTCGCAGACGCTGAAAAATTTATTGATGAAGTAAGCCCAATTGCACAAACTGTAACCCATTTTATTTTTTCACAAGTTCCGACAAAGTTAAAATTTAATATGGATTGAAAAATTTTAGCTATATAAAAGGAACTTTAGTTTTTACATGAAGGCCAAGTATAGTTTGCATAATGATGACTTTTGCAGCAGGCAACAGAGTAACCATGCTTCGTTCATTCTATATAGGCATTTCTTTTTCTTTTTTAACTGACATAGGGCCCTTAAACCCTTATTACCGTAACAATTAAATGGCTACATCTGTCTTTCCTATTTAACAAATTACGGCGAGGCACAGGCATTACCACTATGCCTCTTCTACATTTTTAAATTGGTTATAAAACATATGATAATAGCTGCCACGGCGTGCCATTAGTTCATCATGGTTGCCTTGTTCAATAATTTGCCCGTGGTCGATCACCATGATGTTATCAGCGTCGCGAATCGTATTGAGGCGGTGGGCGATGATAAAACTTGTCCGGCCCTCCATAATCGAAAGGAGCGCATCCTGGATATACCGTTCTGTCCGTGTATCAATACTGCTCGTAGCCTCATCCAATATAAGCAAAGCCGGTTTTGCTAGAAAAACCCTTGCGATTGCCAAAAGCTGGCGCTGCCCCTGACTCAAGTTGCCACCGTTTTCCGACAAAACGGTTTCATATTTATCTGGCATCCGGTTGATGAAAATATCCGCATGGGCGAGCCTTGCTGCTTCTTCAACTTCCTCATCCGTTGCCTCAGGATTTCCGTATTTGATATTTTCCTTGATGGTGCCTGAAAATAAATACGTATCCTGAAGGACAAAACCAAAACTTCTTCTCAGACTGTCTCGTGTATATGCCCGGATATCCTTGCCATCAATGAAAATCCGGCCTTCCGTGACATCATAAAACCTGGTTAAAAGGTTTACAATCGTCGTTTTTCCGGCTCCGGTAGGCCCGACCAGCGCTGTACGCGTTCCCGGCTTTGCCTCAAAGCTGATATTTTTTATAATCGGCACATCCTCGCGATACCCAAAGCTGACATGTTCAAACACAACATGGCCTTTTGGATCTTGGAGCGTGGCGGCATCTTTCGAATCGTCCGGTTCTTCTTTTTCATCCAGTATCTCAAATACCCGCTCAGCTCCGGCAACCCCTGACTGAAGGACGTTAAAAATATTCGCCAAATTATTGAGCGGCTGCACAAACTGTCGGGAATATGTCAGGAAACTCGCGATTACGCCAACGGTAATCATATTGTTCAAAGCCAGAACCCCGCCGACAACTGCAATCATCGCAAAGCCAAAGTTGTTAATCACGTTCATGAGCGGCATAAGAAACCCGGTCCAAATTTGCGCCCTCAGCCCGACCTTAAGTAAGGACTGATTCACCTCTTCAAACTCCTGGATTGCCTTTTCTTCATGGTTAAAAGCTTTGACTACCTCTATCCCTGAAATCGTTTCTTCAATATGCCCGTTTAGCCGACCGAGTTCCGCTTGGTTATTTTTAAACAGCACTGAAGTTCGCTTGGCAATCGTTCGTGTCAGCAAAAACACAAGCGGAACCGTACACAGACTTGCGATCGTTAAAACCGGGCTTAAAATAATCATCATGATTAGTGTCCCGACTAGGGCAATGACCCCCGACATAAGTTGCGTCGTCGATTGAGAAATCGTATTGCTAACGTTGTCAATGTCATTCGACAAGCGGCTCATCAATTCACCGTGGGTTCTGGCGTCAAAAAAAGCAACCGGGAGTTTTTGCAGTTTTTGAAACAGATGACTACGCAAACGCCGTACAATCCGTTGCGAAACACCGGCCATCAGCCAGCCTTGTAAAAAAGTCAACACAGCGTCTGCGATATAAGCCGCTGCAAGAACAAAAATCATGATTTCCAGTAGGTTAAAATTAACCTTTCTACCCGGTGACATGGCGTCAACGGCTCTACCGATGAAATAGGGAATGCACAATGTAAGTATAGAGTCCGCCACAATAAATACAAGAATGATAGACAGCCAGTTTCTTTCTTTGCCAAAATAGGCCCAAAGCCTGTTTAACGTCCCTTTAAAATTCTTTGGTTTCTCGGCCGGCCCTCTGAACCGTGCTGCTCCTCCCCCGCCCGGACGGCCCATCGGCAAAATAGGCGCCGGTGCCTGATTTCCTTTATATCCGTTCGTTTTTCCCGCCATCTTACAATACTTCCTTACCGATTTGCGATTGGTAAATTTCTTGATAAACCCGGCATTTTTCAAGAAGCTCCTCATGCGTTCCCAAGCCTGCAACTTCCCCTTCATCCAATACGATAATTTTGTCCGTGTCCATCACAGAAGTAATGCGCTGGGCAATCAAAAGGCATGTTAGCCCTTTCGCATACTTCTTCAACGCTGCTTTGATCCGCATCTCTGTTGCAACATCCACCGCACTTGTACTATCGTCAAGAATGAGGATTTCCGGATGTCTCACCAATGCGCGGGCAATCGAGATGCGCTGCTTCTGTCCCCCGGAAAAGTTGACGCCGCTCTGCCCAATCATCGTATCGTAGCCTTCAGGTGCGTCTGAAATAAAGTCATGTGCTTCAGCCAGTCTCGCAGCCTGTTCGATCTCATCCATCCCCGCCCGTTCATTTCCCCATTGGATATTTTCACGGACACTGCCGGTAAAAAGAATGTTTTTCTGCGGAACGATCGCGATTTTTTCACGCAGATCATGCGGGTGAAAACGTCGGACATCAACACCATCCACTTTAAGGGTTCCACCCGTTACATCGTAAAAGCGAGGAATGAGATTCACCAGTGTGCTTTTTCCTGATCCGGTTGAGCCGATAATGCCGACAGTTTCACCCGGATAAATGGTAAACGTGATATTTTTCAAAACCGCATCCTGCACCTGTCCGGTATAGGAAAATGTGACATTTTCAAAATCAATTCTCCCTCTTTCACCTGTTACTTCATGTTTCAGGCTGTTCCAGGAGGTGTTTTCTTCTACGGCAAATACTTCCCCGATCCGAAAAGTGGAGGCTCTTGCCCGGACAAACATGTTAAACACCATGGAAATCATCATTAGCGAGGTTGAAATTTGCGTCATATAATTGATAAAAGCAATAATATGACCGACTTGCATCGTTCCATTGTTAACCCCGAAGCCACCCATCCATAAAATGGCGACAATGCCGAAATTGACCGTAAGCAGGATCGCCGGGCTGAAGATAGACATCATCCGGATGGAAGACGTCGAGCGTTCTTGCAGGTGGCGGTTTGCCACGCTGAACTTTTCCACTTCAAATTGAAACCGGTTAAAAGCTTTCACGACACGGACACCGGATAAATATTCTCTCATGATGCCGTTCACGCGGTCCAGCGCTTTTTGCACTTTCATAAACAGCGGAAAACCCAGTCTCATGTTCGTTATAATAAAAATGATAACAATCGGTACAACAACTGCCAGCACCACAGAAAGCTGCGGGTCAAGCCGGACTGCCATAATTAAAGCGCCAATTGCCAATAGCGGGGCTTTGACAAAAATTCGCATTAAGCCGTTGATAAAGTTCTGTACCTGGGTGACGTCATTGGTGAGCCTTGTAATAAGTGAAGCCCGGTCAAATTCATTAATGCTTTGGAAAGAAAGCGTCTGGATTTTCCGGAACAAATCCGACCGTAATTCGGCCCCAAAGTTTTGTGACACGATGCTTGCGAGTATGCTCCTTAATGAAGCGGCAACCGCTCCGCACGCAGTGATCAATAACATCAAGCCACCCATCTTTAACACGTACTCCATGTTTTTGTGTGCCACGCCGACATCAATGATTTTCGACATCATCATCGGCTGCATCAAATCGCAGAGCGCTTCACATATTAAAAAGAAAACAGCCGTACAAAAGAGTATCCAGTATTTTTTGACATACTTTTTTAAAAATTGCATCGTTCATTCCACCTTTTATCTTTGCGGAAATCATTTTTGCCTACGCTTTTTTATCCATCTGATGATCGTCATTTGATAAATCCTTTAAATTGTCAGCCAATCGCTGTAAAAATCCAATAAACATTTCCTGCTCGTCTTCTGAAAATCTGCTTAACCCATTACTCAACTGTTGGTGATATTCATATGGTTGAGTGGCAAGACTCAGGACTTCCTATTACCAAACAGGCGGAACAGTTAGGATTCAATCGTCCAAGCCTTTATTATAAACCGGTTGAGCCTTCAGCTGAAGAAGGTGCCATCAAACATCAGTTTGATGAAGTCTATAAAAAATATCCATTTTTAGGTCCCGTAGGATAACAGCACCGTTTTCCCAAAGAAGGAGTGAATATCAATAGCAAAAGAGTTCAACGTCATATGTGAGAAATGGGTATCCAAGCTGTTTATCCTGGTACAAATTTAAGTAAACGGAATCTACACTTCAACATCGAATTTTATAATCACAAGCACCCTCAGCAATCGCTTGATTTTAAAACGTCATCATCTATCTTTTTTAATAAAGCAGGTTCGTCATTACCCCTCCCATCTTTGAAAAACTATCTTTTATGTGCCTAGACCTGTCAAGGAAAATTACGCCCTTGACAGAAACTACAACATAAAATGTTGGGTTGGCTAGATGGGAAGGAGCAAAATCAATGCACCTTAAATTTGCAAAAAAGTTGTCTTGACAATGGGGTCTAATTTAAACATAAAATAATATTGTGGTAATTGCTTTTTTATATTTTTTCAACTTTTACTACTCTAATTTTTGCTGGTACTGATTCTTGTATTTCATAGTACCAAATTTTTACCTTATCTCCATTTTCAATATTCTTTATAGATGAACTATTACTTATATATAACTTAGAAACATTATATTTTCCTATAATTTCATCAATTAAAAGGTCTTTAGCATCCTCTTTAGTAAAGTTAGTATCTTCAACAAGATAGACGTTACCTTTATTAATTACTATTATACCTTCTTTTGTTACAGCTCCTTCTATAACTTTAGTTTGCTGACTTAGATCCCCAAGATACCAAAACATAGCCAAAACTATTAATGAGATGAGTATTGTTATTATTCTTTTCATAAAGTTCTCCTTTCTTGTTGATTATCTAATAAGGTAAAACTTCACATCATTCTTTCCTTTTATCCATTTTTTTCATCGCTTTTTGAATTGAAGATTCATATGGAGGGTACTTAGTTTTTATTAATGGGGCAGAAAATTGATGTCCTAAACCTTTGATTAAATCTTTCATATAATCAACACGATTTTTTAGAAAGTAAAAACAAACCTCATCATTACTATTTCTAGAAATTTTTGCGATATACATTGGTATGTGGTCATAAGGATATATTTATTTTACTCAACTTTCGCAGTTAAAAATTTATTTTAGATACTTGAAATAACTAGGTTTATCCTAAATAAAATTTCTGCTTGATTTTTTGATGAAAGCATAAAAAAGGCACCTCTTCTCATTGGCAAAATATAGGTGACTGAACCAAATTACGAAAGAAAAATGTCACCTATATGATAACGAATAAAGATTACTTCACGCAACTTCCAAAAGAAATAAAAAAAGCATTTTTGGAATTAAACATTAAATATCATTTAAGGAAAGTTAATATCGTAAATTTCCACTTTATTCCAGATTGTGATTTTTAAAATAAGTAGGCATCCAATGGGCCTGCCTTTATTCTCCAGTATTATTACGATAACAACTGTCATATAAGCAGCTGCCAATGACATCTAATCATATTGAGCGTATGTACCATCCTTTGAATTAGTTACGCAGATATTCTTGGAAGTAAAAAATCAATTTAACCTGCGTTGTATCAAGGGTTCTAGGAATTATCTGGGAAATTAAATAATTAAGACTAATAAGTTTTATACTAATATAAAAAACTCCCAAGAAGGGAGTTAGATTGAATATATATTTATTGTGTAGCCCTTATAAAGTCATAAACCGGTTTTATCATTTTAGGTCCACCATTGAAGGTCTGTCCATCAGTAAAGGAATATCCACCTCTATGAACACCAACAATTTCATTTGCATTATTTAACAATGCCGAGCCGGATTGACCATTAAAAGTATCTAATTGATAGAATGCTAGACTAGTATCCTCTCTCTCCACAGATCCAGACATTCCCCATTGAGAATATGTTCCTGTATTACTGATTTTATCGGAGGGATACCCATATACCTTAATTGTTTGATTTGCAATATTGGTTACTTGTTTTATTGGAAGGTAACCAGCAACATCACCAGCATTATTGCCATAATATGGGGCTAATTTTAGAACAGCAAAGTCTTGAGCGGAATCTCCTGTGTTAATCCAATGGCTAGTCACAAAGTAATCTACTACTTCATAAGCTCCATACCTGTAATGATTGTTATTTAATCCTGGAAATACATAAGCACCTCTAATTCCTTGGTGTGTATCAGGATCAACTACACAATGTCCATTTGTTAAAACAGTGTCTTTCCCAATTAATGTCCCCGTACACCATCCCCACCCATCAGCCCATTCTAACTCTATGTAAGAGATTTGTTTAAAAGGGGACACGGTTGCATCTTCTACGACTCTACGACCATCTTGTCCAATGACAACGTAAGGAGTAAATAATTGTTGAATTGCTTCACTAGGGACTGAGGAATCTAAAATTTTATAGGGTTTATATTTTTTGTAATTTGGCAGCTTTCTTTCTGGTAGAATTTTACCATTTCCATTATAATTTTCATTCATTTTGACAGATGAAGATGCATTTAATTTCTTCATATAATCTTCATACTTGATGACTTCTCCTTTGGAATTCACCATGTCATAAGGATGGGAGTCGTTTTGGCTGTCGAATTCATCAGCAAAAGCAGTCAAAGGAATCAATAGAAAAACCACTAACAACAGAGTGCTAAAGTAATATTTTTTCATAATTTCCTCCCTCTATTAATTTACGTATAGTCAAAAGTTTTTATTTTAAATAGGTTAACAATCAGTGATTTATAAAGAGATTAAAAAAAGGCTTGCTACCCCCTAAAATCTATGGTTAATTGTGGTTACCACACACAAAATCACTAAGATTGGAGTGAACAATTCTGTAACCCTCAATTATTAACCTATTTATTTGAATTTATCAAGTACCAAGGTGGGATAATCAAAATTTTACAGACTCGATTAATCGTTAAGGGAATGTTTGATAAACCCGAAGAAAAAAACGATAAACAAGCCCTACCAAAAATTCAGGCGGATGAGCTTCCGCTTGTTGAAACTCCTAAAAAACTTGATTATCAAGAACTGCTTAATAATGTTCTAGAAGAAACCAATGAGGATCCTGTTTCGACTGAATATCGGCAGCTTAAACAAATTATTGAGCGCCTAAACCGGACCTTCAAAGGGAATTACAATGCTACTTATGGCTTTGGTTCTAAAAGGGAACTGTATGAATTGTATCCTATGTGACTTTATTTGTGGCATATTTTAATTTCCTCAGGCACATGCCTTACTCGAGAATAAAGTACCTGTCATGACCCCAGAGCTTTTCCAAATTGCCACATATGTATGCACGCTAGACAAAAATATTGAGCCAGCTCTCAACAATCGCTTCAAGAAAAACAAACCGCCCAAATTTATCTTTCGTTGAGCCCTTGAGAGGCTTGAGCTTCAAACTAGCCATTTGGGAAGGGAACCTTGACATACCTTAATGACCGATAATTTAAAATTCCATGAAAGAAGACGCATTTATCATGCCTATTTTTAGTTCCCCTCTCCCTTGTTAACCTATCCTATACCATTGGCATGTTTGTCAAGGGCAAATGGCTGCAGTTAACCAGCATGTTTCAGAATAAAACTTGTCTGCTTATCCGTTTTTCATAGAACTTTTGACATTATCAATTTAATATATCGTTTAATTATTTATTTGTGTAAAAATTACTCATTTATTATTTATCTTGTCTATAACAAGTATATCACGTTCAAATCGGTGGATAAACCAGAAAATTTCGACATATACTGCAAAAAATCAACACCTTTTCCATATGTTTACAAATACCCTTATCTGGTTGTAATCAAAACCACCCGTTCTCACGGGTGGTTTGTTCTTCGGCTGAAATCCTTTGTTACTGGCCAACCCTAAAAAGGGCACTGACGGTTCGCCAACCGCACTACTCCCCAACCTAACCCTAAAGGGTTCTTTCTATTTCCTCTTGTTCTTCTTCTTCCTTTCTTCACAAGTGAACAGATCAATAAATTCCTCCATACTTAATTGATCCGCAACTATATCATCTTGTATTTGATTTCGTATATATTCTTCTATTACCTTCTTGTTTCTACCTACTGTATCCACATAAAATCCTCTACACCAATATTTATTTTAACACCAAGAGGGGCATTTTTTAATACCTTGCTGAAAGCTTTCCTGAATCCTACGTCTAGCGTAGGGTTTTCTTTTATACAAAAAATTGCATCGTTCATTCCACCTTTTATCTTTGCGGAAATCATTTTTGCCTACGCTTTTTTATCCATCTGAGGATCGTCTTTTGACAAATCCTTTAAATTGTCAGCTAGTCGCTGTAAAAATCCAATAAACATTTCCTGTTCCTCTTCTGAAAATCTGCTTAATCCATTACTCAACTGTTGGTGATAAGCTGTTTTTGCTTCCCGAATGATTTTTTCTCCTTTTTCGGTAAGGGACACCATTTTCACACGGCCATCTTGGACTGATGTCACGCGACGAGCATATCCCCATTTTTCAAGCCGGTCGATCATTTGCGAGACCGTGCTCATACTGACGTTGAAATGTTCGGCAAGGCTTCCCATCGTGCACTGCCCGGACCTGCCGACATGCCGTAACAGTACCCATTGTAAACGAGTAACCTTCTTATCTTCATTTGCCAACCGTCCTTCCCGAAGATACCGGTTAATATACCGCCAATGCGTAAGGAACTGGTCAATTTTACTATCTTCCATGATGGTACGCCTCCTGACTAATAATACTTTAGTTAGTTTACTAAAATATTTTGGGGTTGTAAAGATGAGTGCACAAAAACGTTTTCTTTTATTTTTTATCTATAAAACTTGTTACTACTGTTCCGTTAAGAGCATGGGTTATAATTTACTCCTTTCTATAATTCTTTGCTTTGATGGTTTAATGTATCTAAAATATGAAAATTTAGTTTGTTCACAGTAAAAATGCTATAATATTTGTAATATGTTTTAAGTGGCCATTTAGCCTGGGACCATTAGCAGCTTTTTTTTTCCTATTTATAGTATTGCAGTTACTTTTTAAGGCTAAAAGAAATCAGGTGGTGGTTAATATGACAAATAGCTTCTTATTTGATTGTTTATCCGATATTACTAGTCATGTAGCCGCTATTTGTGGCTCAGCTTTAGTAACAGCTGCTATGGCGCCTTAAGACATATTTTTCTCTCCAGATGTTTTTAGTTTAATAGAATAAAGCGCCTTGAATTATCTTTTTTAAACCCCTAGGTTTATTTTATTAAAAAGCTATTTCTCCCTGAACCATATAATTCGTCCTTATATCCCAATAATAGACGTAGCATTGTATTGGGATAACCTAATTCTTCTCTTAATCCTTTAGTTGTTATATTGGGATTCTTATATAGAATATCTTGAACTCTTGCCATTTCATGAGTATCAAAGGATGTTTTATGAATGACGAAAGGGGAAAGGTGTTCAGCTATATTAATTTGAGTTAATTCCTCGTTACCAGTCCATTCAAATAATCTAATTTGATTTTGAAAACGTATTAGATTATCACCCTCTATTAAAAATCTATAAATCAAATCACTTTTTATTTTCGAAACATCACTATCAACCAAGTAACTTTTCTCTAATAGAAACACGACTATTCCTATAAAGGTATCAATAATTTGCAAAGGTATCGATTTTTCGGAGTCGTGTGAGATAACTTTTCTAACGCGGTAATTTTTATTTCTGTATGCGGAATGAGCGTTCATTTGTTCAATAAGTTTATTGTTTAATTTGATTTTGTCATATTCGTAGTTTCTATCAATTTTTATTTTAACATTTACTAATTCCTCATCACTTTCTATATGTGAAAAATCTCACGTTAAGCCATAAAATAAGCGTTCAGGAATTTTTATATAGAATAATTCCCTTAATTCTTCAGTATTTAATTCAATCTTTTCCGCTGACCTAAGAGCAACTTCATTATTAACAATCAAAATATTTATTCTTACATTCTCATTTATAACAGTGTGTAAAGTTTTAAAATACTTTTTTATGTGTCTATCCTTGGTGTACTCACGAAAATGCAATTCACTTTTTGAATTATTTTCCTTATTAATTGCATAAACCTTTTTTACTATAGAAGCTAAAGAGGAATCTGTACCTCCGTAAGCCCCATAATAAGAAAATTTTTTGTTAAACTGATCAATTTTATTAGATTCATCAAAATAAATTAGATAGTTCATATCCTCATACCCCAAAAATTTTAATCATTGACTAGTCAATGAAATTTATGTATTATAATAGATAAGATGTATTAGTTTCTCCGCTACCGTTTAGGCAGAGCTGCTAATACAGTGAACGGGAATTAGCTTTTCCCCGCTACCGTTAAAGGCAGGGCTGAGCTAGTAAAACGTAGAGACTAGAAATTATTTCTAGTCTCTTTTAATTATACCAAATTAGTATTATTTAAGTCTATTATATTATTCGTAAAATACGTATTATACGAACAATAGTTTCTATATAGTGAGGTGATTTTTGGCTATCTCTAAGCAACATGAATATTATGAAGGAATTTATTAAAGGAAATGCCATTTTTTGTTGAAAAATATGTAGATGACAAATTGGATGTTCGCCCATCCCTCACCTTATTTAATTATGTCCGAAATGTTTAAAAACTTCTTTGAATGGTTGATTGCTGAGAAAATTGTTGATTGTGAATCGCTTAGATCTTTTCCTGTTCAAGCTTTAGAAATATTGTCACTTGCTGATGCAAATAACTATTTTAAATTTCTTGGTAGGAAAAAATATAGGGTTTCTAAAAAGGAAGATGAAATAAAGCAAATCGATGTCAAAACGGTAAATCGTCATAAGTCATCCCTCCGTTCACTTTCTATGTTCTGTGTTTCAGCCCAGTAAGGTGCCACATTAAGAGTTTCTTTAAATAAGGACGTCATCTTATAGGTCTTTTAAAAATTATATAGAAAAACTCCCAAATATAAAATTAAAGACCCTCATTTTTACAAACAGGCACTTCTTGAGTAAGCATATTGAATATAGTACTACAATACCGTGTCGAACTTTTTAAACAGAGAGATGAAAATAGTCCCTTAACCCTGCCCTTCCTTTTTCAGTAATTTTGACTGCACGTGTCTTTGGTAAGCGAACAATCCATTCTAATTCAAAAAGACGACTGGCAAGTTGCTCACCTAAAGCACCTGCAAGATGATGTTGTCGTTCGCTCCAATCCAGACAAGCACGAGAAAAGGATCGACGCTTTTTTCTTATCACAGCTATATCTATACCGAAGTCTGCGAAAAATTGTTCACCTTTGGGAGTCACTTTAAACTCCTTTTCCTCTTTTTCCAAATAACCAGCTTCCACCATCGATTCAGTTAACCCTACTCCTAGTGAGTATCCTTCTTTCCAAAAAAATGACAGTGCAGGGAAATTTTGAGTACTCACTCACTTTTTTGTTGACTTTTTATAAAAACATTCATATACTTTGATTTATAGTGATTGAGTACTCACTTTTTAAAAGGAGGAACATAATTAATGAATCCATCCATATCCATTCAAAATGTTAGTAAAAGCTTTGGTAAAAAAACTATCTTAAAAGACATTCATTTTGACATACAGGAAGGAAATATTTATGGTTTCATCGGGCCATCCGGGGCAGGAAAAACGACACTCGTTAAAATGATTGTCGGAATGGAAGTGCCTGATCAAGGGGCAATTTATTTGTTAGGTGAAAAAATGCCGAATTTGCCCATTTTACAAGAAATTGGGTATATGGCTCAATCCGATGCCTTGTACAACCAACTGACCGGTAAGGAAAATTTAACGTTCTTCGCTTCCCTTTATAAATTAAACAAAGGGGAACGGTTACGTAGAATTGAATATGCTGCGGAATTAGTCAACTTAACATCAGACCTAAATAAAAAGGTATCAGCCTATTCCGGGGGGATGAAACGCCGATTATCACTCGCCATTGCTCTAATTCAAAATCCGAAAGTACTCATTTTAGATGAACCAACAGTCGGCATTGATCCCGAATTAAGAGAAAGTATTTGGAATGAACTACTCCGATTAAAAAATGAGGACGGAAAAACGATTATTGTTACGACCCATGTCATGGATGAGGCAGAAAAATGCGATTATATTTCCATGATTCGCGAAGGCTCACTCATTGCGACCGGAACACCCGAACAATTGAAAAAACAATATGCGGCCGATAACTTAAATGACGTATTTTTGGCAGCGGGGAGGATGTAAAATGAGAACGATAGCGCTTATTAAAAGAATCTTGTTGCAAATTTTACGAGATAAACGGACTTTAGCCCTGCTATTTATCGCCCCTTTATTAATACTAACACTGATGGACCTCGTCTTTAACGGGAAAACAGTGAATCCTGTTTTAGGAATCGAAAATGGGAACAAGCAAATCATTCAATCTTTAAAAGAGGCAGACATCGTTGTCAAAAATTATGAAGGGGTTTCCAACACGGATGAGGTCATGTTGAAATATGATTTAGACGGATTATTAGAAGTAAAAGGGGAAAAAGCAACATTAACATTACTTAACGATAACCCAACGGTAGCCAAAAATTTAGAAATGAAAGTACGGCAAATATTTAACAAACGAGCTCAATTACAACTCTTGGACACAAATAATATCCAGAGGAAGCAACTTCAAGATGCGATCATTCAAACAAAATATGTATATGGAAGCAGTGACACTGAACTATTCGATACGTTTAGTCCTATGTTAGTTGGGTTTTTCGTTTTCTTTTTTGTTTTTTTAATTTCCGGCATCGGCTTATTAAATGAAAGAACAACCGGAACTTTGGAGCGTTTAATGGCAACACCGATTAAAAGAGGCGAGATTGTTGCAGCCTATTTAATCGGCTACGGTCTATTAGCCTTTTTACAAACGATTGTGATTGTCCTATTTGCGATTTATGTGCTAGATATCGTTTTAGTTGGTTCCATTTGGAATGTTATCTTAATCAATGTTATTGTAGCTCTTGTTGCATTGTCGCTCGGAATTTTATTGTCTTCCTTTGCAAATTCCGAGTTTCAAATGGTTCAGTTTATTCCATTAGTCATCGTTCCACAAATTTTCTTTTCGGGTATTTTTTCCATTGAAGGAATGGTCGACTGGTTGCAGGTCTTTGCTAAATTTATGCCGTTGTACTATGCTGCTGATGCTTTAAAAGGTGTCATGTATAAAGGATTATCCCTATCCGACATAAGCCAGAATTTATACATTTTATTGGCTTTTGCCGCAGTATTTATTGTATGTAATTTGTTTGCCCTCAAGAAGTATCGTAAACTGTAAAAAGGATGGTGACTGAAATGGGAAATAGTAATTTATTGAATAAAATGGCGGAAATTATCCAGAAATCCGATAACCAAACAGCCAAGCAAAAGAAAATTATGGAAGTAGCCATTTCGCTGTTTGCAGAAAAAGGATATTCGAATACAGCGACAGCAGAAATTGCTAAACTTGCGGGAGTAGCGGAAGGAACAATTTTTAAACATTATGGAACAAAAGAAAACTTATTATTATCGATCATGGTTCCGTTCTTAAAAGAGCTTTTCCCCTCAATGGCAGATGAATTATTTGAAGAACTGATGACTGATAATATATCCTTTGAAGAGTTTTTAAGAAAGTTTTTGAAAAATCGTACGCATTTTCTTTTAGATAACCAGGAAATATTCCAAGTCTTCATCAAGGAAATGATTTATAAAGAAGAGTTGAAAAATGAACTACTTCCTTATATATTCGAACAGGCTTCACCACGTTTAGCAAAGGTTATCGACGTTTTCCAAAAGCGAGGTGAAGTCATTGATCTTCCCATTTCCCAGATTATAAATGTGTTAGCTACAACTGTATTTGGTTTCTTCATTTCACGTTTTGCCTTACTAAATCGTCAATATCTAAACGATGAAGAAATTGATCATATTGTTCGATTTATTATAAATGGGATTGGGAGTGCCCCTAATCCCTGATCTTCCCTAAGTCTTAAATTTCCTGAACAGTGATACCACCGCCCTTGTAACTAACGACTTAAAATTAATACGAAGAAAAGTAAGCTCGATGTAACCCATTTGTCTAAAATAATATTCGTAATTGCGTTAAACATATATGCAAACAGCCAGTCCTTTTTAGGCGGACGTTTCATAAGGACGGGCAAGAATCCAATGGAAAGGATAAGTAATCCATATAAAAACTTCATTTCATTTTTCTTACCACCCATGGCATTCACCTCAGTACTAGCTTATTACTTGTACTGGTTTTTATCCGTTTTTATAAAAAATTTACATGTTGGTTAATGAGTCATGCCTTGATTCTACTTATTCACAATTTTGTCATACGTGTTCGCCGTCAAGATATAATATCCGGTATATATAACAACAAAAGCTAACATAGCCGTAAGAATCGGGATTATAATACTCGCTCCTATTAAACTGGATATAAAATTACTAATAAAACTCAACAGAGCACTACTATGAATGAGTCCTACTATTAAAGGCAAGCCAAATACAAATAGCGTCTGTTTCTTGATGGATTTACGAATATCCTTTTTACTAACACCGATTTTTCTTAAAATTTCATAATTCTTCTTTGCCTCGTTTGCCTCCGTTAATTGTTTGAAGTAAATAATACTCCCCGTTGCAGCTAAAAATACCAATCCTAAAAATCCGAATATAAATAGAGTTAATGCATTTCCTTCTTTTCCTTCCTTATATTCCATATAAAATGATGAATGAGACTGGAAATCTCCCTCAATAAGCTTATTTACTTCTTTAGATGTTTCCTTTGCCATGGCCTCATCTTCCACTTCATATACTTTATATACTAATGGTGCATTCTTTTTGGCAAGTTCATCAAATGTTTCATCACTTACAACGACAAAGAAATCAGGATAATCAAAGGGCAAAACACTTCCTTCAAGCATCGTTTTGATTGTTAGTTTTCGATTTTCTTGAGGTAATTTTAAAATTAATTTTTCTCCTTTAAAATCCGCTTCCGTATATTCTGTTAACCTCGGCTTGATTACTGCTACTTGGTTTCCTGATAGTGACACCGTTTCATTCCTGTTCAAACCCTTTGATGCTTCATTAAAGGTGCTTTCTGAGATTAATTTTATCGGGTTTATTTCGTAATCCAGTGAAAATGAAAGCTTACCATTGTCCTCAATAACCGGAATATCAAGTTGTGCAATGATTGGATGGCTTTTATCAGCTTCAATCACTTTCTTTACTTGATGATCGAAGTCCTCCTCTTTTGATAAATGACTGTAGCTAAACGGAACCATTTCTTCCGCATTTTTTTCATTGCTATAATAGCCGCTGTATGTTGCACCAAAAAAACTAATCGTTGCTGCACTCAATAACGCAATAACCGTAAAAGTACGAGCATTCCCCCGAACCCGAAACAAAATTTGAGATACTTCTATTAGCTTCGTTCCTCTATAATAAAACGGCTTATTTTTTTTAGAAAACTTCAGTAAATAGACGATGACAGATTGGAAAAAAAGCAGAGTACCAATAACTAAAGCTATTAGGGCAGGACCATAGTTTTTCAGCAAATATGCTCCGTCTAGTTCATCGGGAAATGGTCTTAAAATAAGCCAATAACTAACTGCTAACAAAACAACTCCAGTGATGGCTGATAGAAATGACGCTTTTATTTCTTTTTCTCCTTGTTTCTCCGCCTGAAATAACTCAATTAATTTATAACGATAAATCAAACGATAACCTTGAATGGATGTCATTAAAATGATAATTAAAAATACAATGACTGTTTGGATAATGGCTAGAACTGATATGCCAAAATCAACTTCAACGGTTGAACCCATTAGCATGATTAATATCATGGCAAACAATTTTGATAACAATGTCCCAAAAATAAGTCCAATAAATAATGCAATTAATCCCATGATTAAGTTCTCATAAAACAACATTTTTGCAATTGTTTTTTTACGTAGCCCGAGCATTGAGTACAACCCGATTTCCTTTTTCCTTTTTCTCGTAAAAAATGAATTCGAATAAAAAATAAAAATCGCTACGAACAAAATTAACATGAAGGATGATACCAAAAACATGAAACTCATCGTATCCGACAACTCAATACTTTCTTGAATTTCTTTACTATACTGTAACGATACAAAGGTATAGTAGATAACCATACTGAACACTAACGATACAAAGTAGACGAGATAATTACTAATATTTCCCTTAATATTTTTCTTTGCTAAACTAAATAACGTCATTTGCTCCACCCCCAAGTGCCGACAATACATCCAACAATTTGTTGAAATAGTCTTTGCGGTGTTCCTTTCCTTTTACTAGTTCCGTGAATAGTTTACCGTCTTTAATAAAAAGGACTCGCTGGCAGTAACTTGCAGCAAACGGATCGTGGGTAACCATAAGGATCGTTGCTTTATCTTGTTCACTCAAATCCTTTAGACTTTCTAACAAATCTGTCGCGGACTTGGAATCTAGCGCTCCGGTCGGTTCATCTGCCAGGATTAAACTTGGTTTTGCTACGATTGCACGACAAGCAGCTGTGCGCTGTTTTTGACCACCAGAGATTTGATACGGATATTTTTCTAAAATAGAACTGATTCCAAACTTATCCGCTACTTCACGAACTCTTCTTTCTAAATCATTCACATTTATTTTTGCTAAAGCTAATGGAAGTACAATATTTTCTTTTACCGTTAGCGTATCTAACAAATTATAATCTTGAAAAATAAAGCCAAGTTTATCCCGACGAAAGGCAGATAATTGTTCTTCACTCATCTTGGTGATGCTTGTTCCATCAATGGTAACCTCACCCGATGTCGGCTCATCAATCGTTGCTAAAATATTCAGCAATGTTGATTTTCCGGCACCTGAAGGCCCCATAATTCCTACAAATTCCCCTTCTTGAACCGTTAAATCGATATCATCAAGTGCTGTAAAAACATTTCCTCTTGCCCCATATACTTTTTTGATTCGTTTTGCATCGACTATTGTTTTCATTTAATTTTTCCCCCAAAAAGAATTCTTTCTATCACATGTTCTATTGTAAACGGAACTCGCTTTATGTAACCTTACAAGTCAAACGGTAAACCTTACATTTTTGTCACTAATGCGAAAGATTTTATATGATAAGATAAAGTTGAGTGAACAGATGCATGTTTCTTGATATCAATCAAATACTAAATACATTAATGAAACAGGAGTTTGGCCTATGAAAATTATGATTGTAGAAGACGATCATACGATTCGGGATTTGTTAGGTGAAATGCTAGAAAAATGGAACTTTGAAGTTATAAAACTAGAGGAGTTTGATCATGTATTGGAAGCATTTTTAAACGAAAAACCTCACCTTCTGTTATTAGACATAAACTTACCATTTTTCAATGGATTTCACTGGTGCAATAAAATTAGAGAAGTTTCACAAGTACCGATAATTTTTATTTCTTCCCGTAATACAGCAATGGATATGGTGATGGCCATGAACATGGGCGGTGACGACTTTATCCAAAAACCTTTTGATACGGATGTTCTATTGGCTAAAATCAATGCTCTATTGCGTAGGTCCTATTCGTATACGGATACAGAACCAAACGTACTTGAACATGAGGGAATCATATTGAACTTGAAAGATTGGAAACTACTTTATGGAGATAAAAGCGTGGAGTTGACAAAGACAGAATTTCTTATTCTTAAGCTACTCCTGCAAAATAAAGGATCCGTCGTTAACCGAAAAAAAATCATGCGAAGCCTTTGGAAAGATGAAAACTTTGTAGATGATAATACGTTAACCGTAAATATCGCTCGTCTCAGGAAAAAAATCGATGAACTTGGAAAAAAGAATTTTATTACAACCAAAAAAGGTGAGGGATACATAATCCAATGAGCTTTTTTGAATATATAAAAGATAAACGTTATTTCTGGGTATTTTATTTAATCATCATGACATTTGTTTCTTTAATTATGTTTTTAGGTGGCAATCATCAAGAGATAGGGAGCAATATTTTGTACATAAATATTAGTTGTTTCTTTTTTGCACTCCTCTATACAACTATTAGCTATTTTTATCGGAAAAAGTTTTTTCAACAATTAACTGAAATTATTGAAAGTCAACATGAAGAAATATTAGCAATGCTACCCAAAGCCCAAACTTATCAACAAAAGCAATTTCTTGACCTTTTTAAAAAAATTTATCAAAACTATACCAATGAGCTTCAGACATTGTATGATGAAAAACGTGAGCATCAAGAATTCATTATATCTTGGATTCATGAAGTTAAGATACCCATTGCTGCAAGCCGGTTATTAATTGAAAATAGTGATGATATGTCAACTGAATTACTTGCCGATAAATTCGAGGACGAACTTAATAAGATTGATAACTATATTGAGCAAGCACTTTATTATTCCCGTATTGATTCGTTTTCAAAGGATTACTTCATCACGGAAGTACATGTAAATCAAATCATTAAAAATAGCGTGAAAAAATATGCAAAATTATTTATATCTAAAGGCATTCACTTTTATATGGAAACGAAAGAGCAATTTGTTCAAAGTGATAATAAGTGGCTCGGGTTTGTCATCGATCAAATCATAGCAAATTCCTTAAAATACACAGATGAGAATGGTAAAATCGCCATTCAATTTGATGAAGATAGTAAAGAAAAAAGGCTAATCATTGAAGATAATGGCATTGGTATCAAACCAGAAGATATTAATCGAGTCTTTGAAAGAGGATTTACCGGCTCGATTGGAAGAAGCTATGCCAAATCTACCGGAATCGGACTATATCTGGCTAAACAATTGGCAAAAAAATTAGGGCATGATATTACGATCGAATCTGAGGAACATAAATTCACAAAGGTTATTATGCACTTCCCTAAAATGAGAAATTACTATAATTTATAAGCCAAAAATTATCTTTTTATAAAGCAGAGACAAGAATTCTCTGCTTTATTACCATGATATATGTATTAAACTGTTTTTATCCAAACCCAAGGATCCTCTTTTACGCCTGTAGGCATATTAAGTTGGTACCTAAAAGGTTGCTTTGCCTCGGTTCTGTTTACTTTACTCAAATCTCCACCGATAAACTAATTTTTTGAAAGTGAGATGCGGTATAACTTATCGTCATTTTTTTGTGGATTTCCTCGCCCATCTGAATTATTACTAATGAAGAAAAGGTTACCACCTTCAATAAGCACATGTCGAATTCTGCCCAGATCTGTAATAACTTCACGATATTCACCTGTTTCAAGGTCAAATTCTAAAACGGCAGTTCCTCTTAATGCGGAAACATACAATTTACCGTTATGATAACCCATTCCAGACGGTGCCCAAGTTGACTCATCCCCAGAGGTGAATAGCGGTGAAACCATTCCATCTTGTTCTTCATACCCTTCAATAATTGGCCAACCGTAATTTTGACCGGCTTCAATTCTATTTATTTCATCATTGGCGCTGTTTCCGTGCTCACTAGCAAATAGTGTTCCATCAGGCAACCAAGTAATTCCTTGAGGATTACGGATCCAGATCTTTCAGTCAGATAGAAGGTATCATTCATTCTTTCAATTGACCAAGGAACGTCGAGATTTTCCGCAATCACTTCTAATTCATCATTTTCTTACTGACTTTTTGGTTTGTTTTGCTCATTTCTATTATGCACTGTAGTTTGTTGATTATTTGAAGAACAACCGATTAATAAAAATATAAGCGTAATATATACAGTAACAATTTTTTTCAATGGCAATCACCGCTTTCCCAACTATTAACATTGTACTAAAGTCAATTACGAATCGATACTATACATTGGAAGCTAAAACTCGTTCATATGCCGCGTCAACTTGATCCAAAATTTTTTTCATCGAATTCTATAAAATAGCGGAGGAAAGAAAACCTCCATCATTTGATAATTAATTTTATTTTTATGCCTTACTTTTACTCAAAATACTTTTGTAAAATATGTTTTAGACCATCCTCATTATTACTCAAAGTGACCTCATCAGCGATTTTTTTTACCTCCTCTGGTACATTCCCCATCGCAACACCTGAACCTGCATATTTTAACCTATCCATATCATTAAAATTATCTCCAATGGCCATGATTTCCTGATTTGTAATTTGATATAGGTTCTCTAGCTTTTTAATAGCATTAGACTTCGAAGCGTTACCTGACATGATTTCTAAATAGGTATCCTTTGACTTATAGATAGTTAAATTAGGGAATTTATCCTTTAATGTTGATTCAAGCTGATTAATTAATTGTGGTTCTCCCATACACAAACATTTATGGATATCATGGTTTTCTTCAATAAATGAGGGGAGTTGACGCTGAATATGAGAGATATTTGTAATTTTTTGTTCTTGTAGAACCCATTCATTTTGCCTGTCACTAACCACCCATTGGTTTTTCAGAAAGCGTTGCATTTAATATTGTAATTTAAGATCAATTCTGAACGGATTCCATTATGGAAAATAATTTCCCAACCTAAAAGAGGAAAACAATGGAATAGAAAGAAAAGAATAGAGAAAGAATGCTTAAAACCTTTAGTAGACAAGGAATTGAAGGGGTATTGGATAAAAGAAAAAGAGCTGAACCCTTATTGGATCCAGCCCGAAATTTTATTGATTTCTTGTTGGGAAATAATCCCGATTGCCTCTTGATACATATCCACTTCCCGCCCGTTTCTTCTCTTGCTTCTTCCGCTTCCGATACCAACTTTATTACATGGGTACCGACTTTATTACAGAGGGAAGAAGAAAATAACAGGAAGATACGAGAAAGTAGCAGGAAGATATGGAAACAACAGAGCCCCCTTGTTATGTCCAAGAGGGCCAACTGATTATTCCACCGTCACTGATTTTGCGAGGTTGCGTGGTTTGTCAACGTCGCAGCCGCGGTGAAGGGCGGCGTAATATGCGATAAATTGCATTGGTACAACAGAGATAAGAGGTGTTAATAATTCATGCACTTGCGGTAAGACGAAACGGTCACCGTCCATTTCCAGTCCTTTCATAGAAATGATACACGCATTAGCACCACGGGCCGCAACTTCTTTTACATTACCGCGAATTGGCAAATTAACGTTCTCTTGAGTTGATAAGACAAAGACCGGTGTGCCTTCTTCAATCAAGGCAATAGGACCGTGTTTCAATTCTCCACCGGCAAAACCTTCAGCCTGAATATAGGAAATTTCCTTCAACTTCAAGGCACCTTCTAAGCAAACGGCATAGTCTAACGTACGACCGATAAAGAAGCTGCTACGAGCAAAAGACAAATAGTCACTTGCGATTTGTTCAAATGCATCTCTCGTATCACAAAGTTCCTCCATGGCACTCGCAACAATGCCAAGTTCATGGACGAGATCCACATCAATGGCCAGACCTTTGCTTCTTGCAACAACCTCAGCCAAGATGGACAACACCGCCACTTGTGCCGTATAAGCTTTTGTCGATGCAACAGCGATTTCCGGACCGGCGTGAAGCAACAATGTATAATCTGCCTCACGAGATAACGTAGACCCGGGAACATTCGTAATGGTCAATGCTTGATAACCCATTTTCTTAATTTGAACAAGAACGGCACGGCTGTCTGCTGTTTCTCCGCTCTGTGAGATAAAAATAAACAATGGTTTTTCCGATAACAATGGCATGTTGTAACCAAATTCACTGGCCACATGTACTTCAGTCGGAATTTTTGCCAACCGTTCAATTATATTTTTCCCGACCATACCGGCATGATAACTCGTTCCAGCCGCAATAATATAGAGCCGGTCTGCTTGATTAATGGCTCCAAGAATATTTTGATCAATAACCAATTCACCATTATCATTGGAATACTTTTGAATAATTGTCCGAATAACAAATGGCTGTTCATCAATTTCTTTTAACATATAGTGGGGATACGTACCCTTTTCAATATCACTGGCATCTAATTCAGCAATAAACGGTTTTCGTTCTACTTTTCTGCCATCTAAGTCAAAAATTTCCACATTTTCACGCGTGACAATAACCATTTCTTGATCCATTAGTTCCAGAAATTCTTTTGTAACTTGTAACATTGCCAAGGCATCCGATGCGACCACATTGAAGCCGTTACCTAGACCGACAAGTAGCGGGCTTTTATTTTTTGCAACATAAATAACATCTTTATTTTCTTCGTCAAGTAAAGCTAGAGCATAAGATCCTTTTAATATTTTCAACGTCTTTTGGAAAGCTTCTTGAACAGCATATCCATCATTGACAAATTTCTCAACTAATTGAACAACGACTTCCGTATCGGTGTCACTTTTTAGTGAGATATCCGACAAATATTCCGCTTTTAATTGTTCGTAGTTTTCAATTACTCCGTTGTGCACGATTGTAAACCGTCCCGTTGCACTTTGATGCGGGTGAGCATTTACTTTGCTTGGTTTCCCGTGAGTTGCCCAACGAGTATGACCGATTCCAACGTTTGCCTTTACTTGTTCATTAACAATAAATCGTAAATCAGCAATCCGTCCTTTTTCTTTAAAAAGATGGACTCCTTCTTCATTTAAAACGGCAATCCCGGCAGAATCGTATCCTCTATATTCAAGTTTTTCTAGTCCTTTTAATAAAATTTCCTTAGCGTCCTTATTACCGATATAACCAACTATTCCACACATAGTTTCCAGCCTCCTAATGTCCGGGGGCAAGAGGTCAACTATATATGGATTTTATAGGGACATCTTGCCCCCTTATCTCCATTTGTAATGGCGCATTTTTCTCTCCTTTGTCCAAAAAGTCACCTCTTTGTTTTAGAGAGAAATCTCGACTATGCGCAAAGTCGGAAGGTATCCGCCGAAAAACTCGATAAACCTTCTCCTCGTCAACTAGTATTACGGTTCCCATTAGTTTATCATTCATGAATCTTTCTTCATCAAGATACGTGCATACCCTGTTTGACAAAGGAATATACAAGCACAGAAACATTCTGACTGATAAACTCTCCAGTCCTTGAGTGAAATGGGACCTTTACTAGTTCTGGCGCTTTATTAAACTGACTTATACGATCCTCCTTTCCTCCAAAAAATTAACAGGACATATTCATCATAATTCAATCCACTCTTTTTAGTCAATAGGGAAATTATTCACATGCTTTACCTTGGCGTTCATAGGATCGTTGAAATCCGGTAAGGACTGAAGTTACTTTTTTTTAAATGCCAAAAAGAGCGGATAATAAAATATATGCATAAAGGAATTGAACCGTTCCTTTATGCATATGTTAAAAGTAAATCGCGTTCTGCTTTTTTACAATCGCTTAGATTTTTTTACAACCGTGTTATTCACGTATTCCCATTTCTTCTTTTACAACAGCGGTAATTCTATTCACATAAGCTTCACATTCCTGTTCGCCCGGTGCTTCTACCATGACACGCACGAGTGGTTCTGTACCGGATGGTCGGACAAGAACTCGTCCGTTTCCTGCCATTTCTTTTTCTACCTCTTCAATTACGGCCTTTACCTTTTCATTTTCGGTTACGTGATGTTTATCGGTCACCCGGATATTGACGAGTTTCTGCGGGTATTTTTTCATTTCTTTTGCAAGCTCCGATAACGGCTTGTTCGTTTGTTTTAAAATATTTATCAATTGCAGTCCTGTTAACATTCCGTCACCTGTTGTATTATAGTCAAGGAAAATAATATGCCCGGATTGCTCGCCTCCAAGATTATAGCCATTCTTTTTCATTTCCTCTACAACATAGCGATCTCCTACATCTGTCCGAACACTCTCAATCTCAAGTGCTTCTAATGCCTTATAGAAACCAAGGTTACTCATGACAGTTGAGACGACAGTTTGTTGTTTCAGTCTGCCTTCATTTTTCATATACTTGGCACAAATGTACATAATTTGGTCGCCATCAACAATTTCGCCTTTTTCATCAACCGCAATCAACCGGTCCCCGTCTCCGTCAAATGCCAAACCGACATCCGCTCCTTTTTCAACAACAAATTTTTTAAGGGCGTCAGGGTGGGTTGACCCAACTCTATCATTGATATTTAAACCATCCGGTGATGCACCCATTGTTGATAAATCGGCGTCTAAATCGGCAAATAAATAGTTTGCTAAAGATGAAGTCGATCCATTGGCGCAATCGAGTGCAATATGAATTCCGGAAAAATCTTCATCGACGGTCTGTTTTAAATATTGTATGTACTTTTGCCCGCCTTCAAAGTAATCATTCACGACACCAAGATCCTTTCCTACTGGTCTTGGTAAATTGTCTTCATTCATATCAAGATATTGTTCAATTTCTGCTTCTTGATCATCTGTTAGTTTAAACCCGTCAGGACCAAAGAACTTGATTCCATTGTCTTCAACCGGATTGTGGGAGGCTGAGATCATTACGCCGGCATGTGCACTCAAGGCCTTCGTTAAGTAAGCAACACCCGGAGTTGTAATAACACCTAATCGCATTACTTCAACACCGATTGAAAGCAGCCCGGCCACGAGCGCACCTTCCAGCATGTGACCGGATATGCGAGTGTCCCGTCCAATCAAGACTTTTGGACGTTCCGCATCTTTCGTTAAAACATATCCGCCATAGCGTCCTAATTTAAATGCCAATTCCGGTGTCAGCTCACTATTTGCAACTCCTCTAACTCCATCAGTACCAAAATACTTACCCATAAAAACTCTCTCCTTTTTTCCAATCATTAACCGGTGATAACTCAACTTTCCGGCTCTTCTATTATCCTTCAGCTGTAATTTTTACTTTTACTGTTGTTCGTTTAAGTTTCCAATCTATCGAATCAGGACCCTCTGCCTGAATTTTCAGCTCATGTTCTCCTTCAGTTAACCCTTCCGCATTAACGGTCAGATTAAAACTGGCAACATTTATATTTTGTAAAACTTCCGGTGTCCCGATTACATCAATATCGACTTGTCCGTTATCCGGATCAAGGAAATCAAGTGCATATTGATTACTTAATCCGGTATAGTTTACCGGGACATTTTTAATCGTCCTTGTTTCTTTCGTTTCAGTCGTCACTTTTACATTAATTGCTTCAGGTGTCACAGCGGTTATCCCATTTCCTAAAGTGATTGGAATTGTTAGTTCCTGATCACCCGAAATATTAGCCACATTTACCGGAATTTCGATACTTGAAATTTTATCTAATGCACTTTGTCTTCCATATAGAACAACTTCTCGTACAGCCGGTTCAATATTTTTAATGCTTACCCCCTCTTTCGGTGTTCCTTGTTGTTTAATAACAACAGGTACCGTTTTTTGTGGGCTTTTAACCGGAATTGTGACTTCCACTTCGGCCGGTTCTACCTGTACGTTTAGTTTATTTAAGTTTTGGTCAAGAACGGATACACTCGCTTTTTGAGTAAACGTTCTATCAATAACCTCATTTCGCTCAACAATTGCTTTTACATAATTGATTTGATCAATGACATCTTTTCCGCCTGTAATTTTAACTTTTTTTGGTTTTATAACCGGTTCCTCTGCTTGGTAGCCATCTTCCAGAAGAGCTTTATTAAACTGTATATCAACAGTGAATTCCTTTGTTACTTTTTCTTGAACATTTACATTCACTGCTTCAGGTTTTATAGAGACAGTTAATTTATCCGAAATATCACGAACTTGGAATTTCACCCTCTGTGTACCTATTTCTGCCTTGGTCAAATCAAGATAAACTGTAAAATCCCTCAAATTTTTAGCCGATTTAACTAAACTGCTATTGCCCTCAACAATGACGTCAACAGTTTGTGGAGCACCGGTGACGACAAAATTTTCTTCATCATAATATAAAACAACAGGTACATCCTCTATCGTTTCCGTGGTTGTATTATCCCTGGCGGCACCTGATGCAGGACCCATTTGGTCTATATAAGCTGTTATATATAAGAGTAAAGCCAGTACTAAGGCAAGACCCCGGACAAACCATTTGCTTTCCATTAATTTATTTAAAAATTTATCCATCTTTTATCACCTCTTTTTCACCCACTTGCTCCAAAGATTACTTGTGGTTTGGGGTTCCAAAGGTTTTACTAACTTTTCGGTTAACATGCTCCGGAGCTGTTCTAGTTTAATTTCTCTGTGAAGTTCTCCATTTTTCGTTAATGAAATCCCTCCTGTTTCCTCTGAGACAACGACGGTAATACTATCGGTAACTTCACTAATTCCAACAGCTGCTCTGTGCCTTGTACCAAGTTCCTTTGAAATAAACGGACTTTCTGATAAAGGCAAATAACAGGCTGCCGCTTTAATCTCATCGTCTTGAATGATCACTGCCCCATCATGTAAGGGCGTGTTGGGAATAAATGTATTGATTAGAAGTTCCGATGTAACTTTTGCATTCATCGGTATGCCAGTTTCAATATAATCATTCATTCCGGTCTCTTGGGCAATTGATATTAAGGCACCAATCCGCCTCTTCGCCATATACTCGCAAGCTTTTACGATGGCATTTACAATTTGTTCTTGCTTTTCTTCCTCTTTTTGTCTTTGCCTTGTAAAAATTCGGCCACGACCCAGTTGTTCTAGGGCACGCCGTAATTCAGGTTGGAAAATAATAATGATTGCCAGAAAGCCCCATTCAATCACCTGTTCCATTAACCATTCCAAAGTTCTTAATCCAATTATATTACTCAAACCACGTAAAATAAGGATAATAAATATTCCGTTGATTAATTGAACAGCCTTCGTTCCCCTGACAACCATAAATATTTTATAAATTAGGTACCATACAACTAGAATATCAACAACACTCGCTATATAATCAACAATCGTAAAATCGGCAAAAAAATCAGCAAATGGCATAAAAACCTTCCTCCAATTATCTATGCAAAAACGTTTCAATCCATCCTTTTAACAAGTAAATTTGTCCACATACATTCCATAGGCAAAATTGACAACCAACAAGATGCCTTTTTCAACAAACAAATCAGTCCACATACCCCTATTATATCCTATATTCTAAACGTGAACATGATTGACAAAGATTTTGTTTGTTGAGCGTACAGGCAACAATTTCCCCTTTATTCACTTACCCTGGAACTGAAACGTTGTAAAAGTGATATATCATTCTAATTTGATTAGCTTTTTTATCCTTTAATAGACATTCAGTTAACGATATACAAGTATGGGGGTTACTAAGTATTTTACTGTATATCATATTTTTTTATTATACCATAACTCATAACAACAGAAATTTTTTTCACCATTTTTTGCAGAAGACCATCTCCAAATGTATGAAAACCAACTAATACTTGCAAAAAGAAAAGCACACGGAAAGATTTCGAAGCTTTCCGTGTGCGTTTATTTTATATCCAAAAAGTTCCAATTTGACTAAAATTGCTTTTGTTCTTTCTTTACATAAAAAAAGGTCTTTGAACACGCTTGATCACAACCATAAGATTTCCACTTGGTAAGATCATCCGTGTAAGAAAGGACCTTTATCAACGGATTTATTATTCCTTACCCGTTAACATGTTCATGGTACTTTCAAATATATGTTTCATTTGATACCATAACCACTCAAATGCCTCATTAATCTCCACAATATCGCCTGTAACCTGACCGGCCGAGGCCATATATGATTCTCCATTAACGATTTCCCCGTTAATGACTGTTACACTACCGTCAACTTTTCCGTCAATACGGATATCGCCATTTTTTACAACAATATCTCCTGTAACCGTCTCTCCTTCAGGCACGATAGCTGTGTTATTCTCAATGACTAAATCAGGGTTTTTTGTAACAGAAAAGTCATCCCCTGACCAATGAGACAATAAACTTGCAGCCATAAATATGGAATAGATACTTGCAGCCGTTAATACCGGATGTCTTGAGAACCATCGTTTCACACTTACTTTTTTCTTTTCTTTCGGTAAATTCATCAGCACTTTTTGCGTAAAATCTGCCGGTGCTTGAACATGTGAGATACTTTTTACTAAAGCAATGGATTTTTCAAGTTCCTGAAAATGTTGGCGGCAGTCGGCACAAGATTTTAAATGTACGGTTAATATGTTTTTATGTTCCGGTAAAATTTCCCCATCTAAATATTCATGCATATATTCAGTTATTATTTCAGGACATCGATTCAAAGGTTTTCACCTCACTCAAATATGCCGGAGTTGTTTGCGAAGAGCTTCTCTCCCTCTATGTATTCTCGTTTTGACAGTTCCAATGGGAAGATCCAAAATCTTACTAATTTCCAATAGGGGGAGTTCTTCGATATATTTTAAAACAATGACTGCCCGATATTTTTCCGGCAATTTTAGAATTTCATTTTGAATGATTTCTTGCAATTCAATTTTTGAAACCTCTTCATCGGGTGCAAGTTGGCTGGCGGGTATTTGTGAATATAAGGTCAACCCTTCTGTTCCTGCCACTTCAGCATCTAAATAATAATCAGGTTTCTTTTTCCTGATCCGGTCGATACATAAATTGGTTGCAATACGATATAACCACGTGGAAAATTTTCTGTCAATATTATATCGTTCAATATTTATATATGCACGTATAAAAGCCTCTTGTGAAATATCTTCAGCCTCGTGAGAATTCCCCAACATTCGGAAGCAAAGTTGAAATACTTTATCTTTGTATAATTCAACGATCTCCCCAAACGCATTTTGGTCCCCTTTTCGCACTTGTTTTATCCGTGATTTCACAAACTCATCCATTCATAACCCTCCGCTCTATGCGGCTATTTATTTTACGAAACAGCAAAAGAAAAGTTTCATTAATCTTATTATACTATGAATTATTTTTTTATTGAGGGGAAAACTAGAAATTTTCTTTATATACAATTAGGAAAACACTTGGAGTTGCCTGCTACATGGGATATGTATTATTATTGGAAATTTTTACTTATGGTGTAAAAAAATCGCGGTGGTTACCTGTTACATGAGATTTGTATCATTTCCGGAAATTTGTACTTTCCGTCGTCACAAAAATCACGCCGGCCGTTACCTGTTATGTGGAATTTGGATCCTTACCTCCCGACTTTGACAGTTACAAAAAAACAAAAGGCTGAAAACGTGGATTTAACAATGTTTTCAGCCTGTATTATAGTTTTTGTTATGTATATATGCAAGTAGATATGCATTGATTTTTTTATAAAAATTTAGTATAGTAAATTTTAAGAACTAATTTTATAATAATCTAAAAAAGCCTTATTGTAAATAGTTTTATGCATATCTACATTCAAAAAAATATTTAACTCCTTGAAAATGTTGACCTAACGCTGTTTTCAAGGAGTTTTTATCTTTTTTACTGTCAAAGTCGGGAAAATCACGCCGGCCGTTACCTGTTATGTGGAATTTGGATCCTTACCTCAAAATTTATACGGGCGTACATGTAAAATAAATGGGTCCCCATCTAATTTTTAAAATGAGAACCCTTAATCACTAATTATATAAAATTTACGGTTATTTTGCTGATTCATAATAGACTTTCACCAAAAAGCGAGGCCATTAATCCGACGGCAAGTATCCCCGTTTTATTCTTCTCATCTAATATAGGATTCACTTCAACGAATTCCGCTGACGTAATCATTTCCGATTCAAAAAACATTTCCATAGCCAAATGACTTTCCCGGTAATTCAAGCCGCCTTCTACCGGAGTGCCGACACCCGGTGCATAAAGTGGATCTAACCCGTCTAAATCTAATGAAAGATGAACACCATCTGTACGATCTTTAAAATATGCAATCGTTTCTTCTATAACTTTTGGAATGCCCAGACGATCAATTTCATGCATGGTATATACTTTGATTCCTTTTTCTTTAATTAATCTTTTTTCACCTTCATCTAATGATCTGGCACCAATAATGACGATATTCTCAGGTTGAATTTTTGGACAATAGCCACCAATTTGCGTAAGCGTCGTTTCACCTAATCCAAGACTGACCGCTAGGGACATGCCATGAATATTTCCCGATGGTGAAGTTTCCGGTGTATTTAAATCTCCATGAGCATCAAACCAGATAACCCCGAGTCTTTTAAAATATTTTGAAATGCCGGCAAGTGTTCCAATCGCAATACTATGGTCTCCGCCAAGTACGAGTGGAAAGGAACCTTCTTTCATGATTTTGTCGACTTTATCTGCAATTTTTGTACTCGCTTGGACAACCGCTTCTAAGTTTCGCAACCCTGTTAAAGGATCTGTTGTCAATCGATCTCTACCAATCTCAATATCTCCTAAATCATTCACTTGGTAACCCAGGGATTCCAGCCTTTCAACGACCCCCGCATAACGGATTGCACTCGGACCCATATCGACACCCCTGCGTAATTGCCCTAAATCCATCGGTGCTCCCACAATTGAAATTTTTCCTCTCATCTTTTTCTACCCCCCTAAAACATATTGTAAATGCCTTCAAGCGATGACTCAACCTAGCAAAAAATGGTATAAATAAACACTTTTATTATAGCAATCAAGGAAAAATTATTATAAGAAAAGGAAAGGAATGCTTTCGTAGATTCCTTTCTCAAGTTTGACACTGAAAACCGTCTGGAACATTGTAATTACAGCGTTTTTGGCCCATATTTAGGGCGATAAAACTGCGTACTTTTTAGCTCTTTTGCTGCTAAAAAGTAAATAAATTGTGTGATAAAATTATTTTGGGCAAATTATTTCTTAGCCCTTCATTTAGCAAAAATCACTTTCTTAGTTGTATTTTTTTCGCAAGTAGTTATATTTATAATTAAGTCATGCGGATTTGGTATGCTTCCTTATCCCTGGGTGCCTTTTTCTGATGTTTCGCAGCTTTAAGGCTGTATGGTTGTAACTAATCCGGTGTTTAAACAGGTATCTTTACCAATCGTTAAAAAATGGCTGAAAGAGAGGGATAAACTTCATGCCCAAAAAACAAACCGAGGCAAATAAGAAGTGGCAAGAAAAAAATAAGGATTATGCTAACTATATTAGTGCACGATCCCGAGCGCGCAGTTTCATCAAGAATAAAGCCACCCTTGAAGATATTGAGGAATTTAAAAAATTAATTGAAGAGCGTGAAAAATTTTTAAAAAGCGAGGACACATTTAGCTAAGAGGAAATCACTTTTTTTACAGTCAATTTTGCCAGGGGAATCGTCCTTAGAATATCTCTGCAAACTACATTATAGAAATCCCTTCTTTTTGACTTGCAATTTTTGTACCCGGCATGAAACGAAGCATCTTTACCGGTGGATAGGTCTATCAAGATCTTGTCATAAAACAACTGAAGGGACACCATGTTTGTAACGGTTTTTGTTCTTGTCAACAAGGAACGGTCATTCCAAAAACTCTTAATTACGGAAAATTACAAATATCCTTAGAATGTAATTGGGTTTATAGGGTCTTTACCTTAGAGAATACAGGAAATTGTTCTCATTATCAGATTTCTTCATAACCAGGCATCGATACTTGACTAACGAATAATACTTTAGCAGTATTACCTCTTCATGATTAGTGTTTCTGAAACTCTGTACGACTAAAATCGGCAGGTTCTTATCTACGCAAACTTCTTCTATACTCTAATTATTCATTATTTCTAATGAATAATTACAACATAGAGACACTGGTTTATTTCGATAAGACTTTCACGAACAAAGCTCGCACTGTTGTGCCACTTTAACGTTCGTCTAAGGCTCGTTTCAAAACCTGTTCATTAACCAAATTACATCACAACTGAAATTGCAAGACTCACTATCATCCCATGTCTAAAGACGATGGGCTTTCTCGTTTGAAAAATCCGTAGTAAGGTCACTGAAAAAGCACAAAAATATCAACTTGAACAAAAGAGATTATTGGGTTTATCCCACAGAACTTCAGTAAATTCATATTTACTTATGGACATATAATAATTGAAAGTGTAACAGTTTAGCGCCACTCTGACCGTATTTTGTCCGGCAAGCGAGATCACTTCTTAAGGACAGTTTGATGTGGTTGTTAATTAATTTTGATCGCTTAGGCTTTTCTTAAGGATAGTTTGGCACATGTCTGAATCTATTTTTTCCACGGATTCGTTTCTTATTTAGTTTTTATAGTGGTTATGTCGAACCGAAAAATAGGAAATTGCCTATTAGTTGCCTGTGGAACGATAAAAAATTGTTCCACAAAAAAACGACCCTTGAATATTCAAGATTCGCCTTTTTTAATGTTTTTCGCAATATAAGCGGAAGACGGGACTCGAACCCGCGACCCTCACCTTGGGAAGGTGATGTTCTACCACTAAACTACTTCCGCACAAATTTTTTAAATTAAGATAAAAACAAATTTACTCCCTTTAACATCATAAATTTTTTATCTTTTGAATAAAATGACTGGGCTAGCTGGATTCGAACCAACGAATCACGGAGTCAAAGTCCGTTGCCTTACCGCTTGGCTATAGCCCAATATGTTTTTATGGTGGAGGGGGACGGATTCGAACCGCCGAACCCTGAGGGAGCGGATTTACAGTCCGCCGCGTTTAGCCACTTCGCTACCCCTCCATTTATGTTAATTATGGAGCTATGCCGACTGCAGGACTTGAACCCGCAACCTACTGATTACGATTCAGTTGCTCTACCAGTTGAGCTAAGTCGGCAAATAACTTTGTGTCTTTAATAAAGATTTCTTTTATTGACCTAATCCTTTTCTCGTTTTAGCAAAATTTGTGTATCAAAGCAAACCAACATACTTGGTAAAAACTTGTTAAAGAGTAATAATATTGGTCAATATTATTTTTAAAAGAAAAAGTGGTGGAGGTTGACGGGATCGAACCGCCGACCCCTTGCTTGTAAGGCAAGTGCTCTCCCAGCTGAGCTAAACCTCCAAATGGTGACCCCTACGGGATTCGAACCCGTGTTACCGCCGTGAAAGGGCGGTGTCTTAACCGCTTGACCAAGGGGCCACAATAAATTACTCACGCAAGTTGACGCTTATTATTATATAAAGAATGCGCATGATTGTAAAGAGAAGATAGTAAGTTTTTATTTTCTGATATTTATCTTATTCCTTAAATGTTAATCTGTCTTACTGGACTAATAATTTGAAGGCATTAGGACGAAGGTAGCATTTAAAAGGTGGGTTTTTTATATACTTTTTTGAAACATGTTAAAGATATCCATATCAAGTTATAAAAACAAGCGGTTTCGAATAAATACCGAAACCGCATTTAATTTACACTATTAAAAAGCTTCCAATCGGGCTCGAACCGATGACCTCTTCCTTACCATGGAAGTGCTCTACCTGCTGAGCTATGGAAGCATGGCTCCGCAGGTAGGATTCGAACCTACGACCGATCGGTTAACAGCCGATTGCTCTACCACTGAGCTACTGCGGAACAATAAAATTTTACCACTAGTTTATCTTTTAAAAATTACCTTTTGTAAATAATAAATGTTTTAAGTCAATTTTCAACTTATTTAATAAATAATGTTCCAAAGATTCTACACGACTAAAGTTATGGTCCTTCAAAAGGAAATCTTTGTAATAACATTAGAATATAAAACATGCCTGGCAACGTCCTACTCTCGCAAAGGCAAGGCCTTCACTACCATCGGCGCTGAGAAGCTTAACTTCCGTGTTCGGGATGGGAACGGGTGTGACCTTCTCGCCATTATTACCAGACAATTATCAATGACATTTTTTATTATACTAAATAATATGTGAGTTTGCAACACATACTTCATTCTCTCAAAACTAGATAACGTAAGGCTACTTCCCGAGTAAATAAATTCTAATAGGTTAAGTCCTCGAACGATTAGTATCCGTCAGCTCCACACGTCACCGTGCTTCCACCTCGGACCTATCAACCTTGTCATCTTCAAGGGTTCTTACTTCCATAAAGGAATGGGAAATTTCATCTCGAGGGGGGCTTCATGCTTAGATGCTTTCAGCACTTATCCCTTCCGCACATAGCTACCCAGCGATGCCTTTGGCAAGACAACTGGTACACCAGCGGTGCGTCCATCCCGGTCCTCTCGTACTAAGGACAGCTCCTCTCAAATTTCCTGCGCCCACGACGGATAGGGACCGAA
>NZ_CP155467.1:110000-177500 GCF_039654145.1 Caldifermentibacillus hisashii | reverse complement strand
TTACGAAGAGGGGGTTTCCCCATTCGGAAATCTCCGGATCAAAGCTTACTTACAGCTCCCCGAAGCATATCGGTGTTAGTCCCGTCCTTCATCGGCTCCTAGTGCCAAGGCATCCACCGTGCGCCCTTTCTAACTTAACCGTTAAAAAGATATAAATTTCAGTAATGAGCGATCATTACATCCATTTTAATGTTTACTCGGTTTATTTGTCTAGCTTCGGCTTCTAGCGACTAGCAAACTTCACCCGCCTCCACTACGATAAGTCAACATCGACTCGTTACCTCGTCGTGTTTCCTTTATCTCATTGCGGCGTGTTCCAGTTTGTACGTCGCTGAGCATAAGGAACGCTTCGTCAGCATTACCTCGCAAAGTAAAATCTGTGATTTTACTTGAGTCGCCTCAGCTTTTCTTTTCGCCTTACATTGTTATCTAGTTTTCAAAGAACAAATAATGATTGAGAGTATTGAACCCTCAAAACTGACAAGACAAAGACGTTTGTCACACTTGAACGTGTGTTCCATAAGTTGTCTAGCTTCGGCTCCTCAAAAATGCTATCGCATTTTCTTCGTGCGATGCGGATGCTATCGCAGCTTCCCTGTCCTAGCGACTAGCGAGACTTCCTTCATCCTCCGTACGATAAGTCAACATCAATTCGGCTACCGCCTCACGGTGTTTCCTTTATCTCCTGCGGATTCAGTCCAGTCCGTACGTCGCTGGGCAGTCGCCTCAGCCTTTCGTTTTCCTTAGAAAGGAGGTGATCCAGCCGCACCTTCCGATACGGCTACCTTGTTACGACTTCACCCCAATCATCTGTCCCACCTTCGGCGGCTGGCTCCTTGCGGTTACCTCACCGACTTCGGGTGTTACAAACTCTCGTGGTGTGACGGGCGGTGTGTACAAGGCCCGGGAACGTATTCACCGCGGCATGCTGATCCGCGATTACTAGCGATTCCGGCTTCATGCAGGCGAGTTGCAGCCTGCAATCCGAACTGAGAATGGTTTTCTGGGATTCGCTCCACCTCGCGGCTTCGCTGCCCTTTGTACCATCCATTGTAGCACGTGTGTAGCCCAGGTCATAAGGGGCATGATGATTTGACGTCATCCCCACCTTCCTCCGACTTGTCGCCGGCAGTCGCTCTAGAGTGCCCAACTGAATGCTGGCAACTAGAACCAAGGGTTGCGCTCGTTGCGGGACTTAACCCAACATCTCACGACACGAGCTGACGACAACCATGCACCACCTGTCATCCTGTCCCCGAAGGGAAGACCCTGTCTCCAGGGCGGTCAGGAGATGTCAAGACCTGGTAAGGTTCTTCGCGTTGCTTCGAATTAAACCACATGCTCCACCGCTTGTGCGGGCCCCCGTCAATTCCTTTGAGTTTCAGTCTTGCGACCGTACTCCCCAGGCGGAGTGCTTAATGCGTTAGCTGCAGCACTGAAGGGCGGAAACCCTCCAACACTTAGCACTCATCGTTTACGGCGTGGACTACCAGGGTATCTAATCCTGTTTGCTCCCCACGCTTTCGCGCCTCAGCGTCAGTTACAGACCAGAAAGCCGCCTTCGCCACTGGTGTTCCTCCACATCTCTACGCATTTCACCGCTACACGTGGAATTCCGCTTTCCTCTTCTGCACTCAAGTCCCCCAGTTTCCAATGACCGCTTGCGGTTGAGCCGCAAGATTTCACATCAGACTTAAAGGACCGCCTGCGCGCGCTTTACGCCCAATAAATCCGGACAACGCTTGCCACCTACGTATTACCGCGGCTGCTGGCACGTAGTTAGCCGTGGCTTTCTCGTCAGGTACCGTCAAGGTACCGGCATTTCCTCCGATACTTGTTCTTCCCTAACAACAGAGCTTTACGATCCGAAGACCTTCTTCGCTCACGCGGCGTTGCTCCGTCAGACTTTCGTCCATTGCGGAAGATTCCCTACTGCTGCCTCCCGTAGGAGTCTGGGCCGTGTCTCAGTCCCAGTGTGGCCGATCACCCTCTCAGGTCGGCTACGCATCGTCGCCTTGGTGAGCCGTTACCTCACCAACTAGCTAATGCGCCGCGGGCCCATCTGTAAGTGATGGCAAAAGCCATCTTTCCTTATCTCTCCAGGCGGAAAGATAATCTATCCGGTATTAGCACCGGTTTCCCGGAGTTATCCCGGTCTTACAGGCAGGTTACCCACGTGTTACTCACCCGTCCGCCGCTAACCAACAAAAAGCAAGCTTCTTATTGGTTCGCTCGACTTGCATGTATTAGGCACGCCGCCAGCGTTCGTCCTGAGCCAGGATCAAACTCTCCAAAAAAGAGTTGATTGCTCAAAATTAAAACTGACTTAAATGGTTTATTAAAACGCTTTGTCTTGTTCAGTTTTCAAGGTTCAATTTTTAGCGACAATAATTATTTTATCATCTATCAATAACTTTGTCAACAGTTTTTATTTTCACCCGAATAATTATTTAATTCATATGCCGTATTTTATCGGGCGACTTTTATAATATACCACCTAATACTAACTATGTCAACAATTTTTTGCTAAAGCTTTTACGATCTATAATACAGGTCATCTATTTGAAGGATCCATAAAAACCTGACATATAAATAAACGAAATTAAATCATTTTCATTTCAACAGTATAACCCTATCAACAGTCCATAAATCGCTTCATTATAATGACAGGTATACAATCCTTATACAATCAAAAATGTACATTTAATTATTGAAATCACATGAAATTGTTTAACTTCAATTATATACTTACAATGTACCAATTTTTCCAGATTAAAATTAGGGGTTGTTTGAACGATAGAGGCTTTTTGTATCAAAGCTCAGGCCATAAACTTCGGTATAAATGGCAAGAATTTGCAAGAAAATGCTAATTATCCCTACACCTGAATTTTTAATTTCTTTATGAGAATCACGTTCACTTATATTCAAGCTTTTCACCCATAAATTGCCATAAATGAAATCAACATATTCCGTTTAGCATCCCCTGATTAGCAATAAAAGGTTTTACAAAAATTTTTATACTGAACAAGCTATTATTTGCATTTAAAATCATATCTTGTATTTTAAACATAGTTCATTTGAAAACGGGGCTTAGGTGTTGACCGAAGTATTCTTCATAAAAAGTAATGTATTGCATTTTTGATAAAAGTTGCTTCATTTTTGATACTTACCTGTTTTATTTAGCCAGTTTTCGATAAATATTTCGTTGTCTTATCCACATTTTTGCTTATGAATATCATTTATATTTTCGCTTTTTCACATGTCGATTATCTCTATCCTAAAGGGTACAAACAAGTCTACAAATATTCTCAGCTTGTTTTTCTAGAGCCACGTTTAACAATAACTTAAGGGACTAGTCCACATATATGGTCATTTTTTATACGTCGATGTGTCTCCACATATTTCGATTTTTCCCCGAATACAGACTAAGATGTGACAACTTTCTAGTTTTGAATATCATATTGAATTTTTTTACTTACCTTGCCTGATTCTGATTTTGTATTATATGTTGCTTTTCGAATATATGGTATACATTCATTCGGTGGGGCAATTCTTTTAAATAATGAAAATAAAATATGATACCTTTCCTCCATTCCTCTCTTTACAACATGGTTAATCCGTTCATCGGAAAAATCAAATAATATTTCGTCCATCTCCCTTTTTAACATATACATAAGTTCCTCTACTTCCTTATGATTTACTAGCAGTCCAATCATAATCCACCTCATCAGTTAATATTATTCTGTACTTGTTATTATTTGCCCTTTTCATGATTTTATGATATTCCCATATTACTTTTTATAAAGAATAAGGAATTTATCCTTCCCTGACATAATTCTTTTTGTCCAAGCATACTTTTGAGTAGACAAGTTAGGAGGGTGCCTTATGAATTATTTTTTTGTCCTGAATGGGAAAAAATTAAAGCAGTTGACCATCATCATTCTTACATCTTTTGTCTCTGCCTGGTTTCTCTATATTCAAAACTTCTCCTTTGGTGTGTTTTCTACTTCGGATGGTCCAAAGGCAATATATAAAGGAAAAAACGGTGTGGCATTGACCTTCAATATTAGTTGGGGAAATACAAAGGCGGAACCAATTATTGACCTTTTGGTGGAGAATAATGTAAAATCGGCAACTTTTTTCTTGTCCGGATCTTGGGCAGAACAACACCCGAATATAGTGGAAAAAATCGTCAAAGCAGGTTATGATATTGGTTTATTAGGCTATGATTATTTGGAATATGATGATATTGAAGACGTTAAAATTCGACAAGATCTTTTAAAAGCAGAAGAAGCAATGAAAAAATTGAATGTAAAACATAAAAAATTGGTACGTGCACCATCCGGTCATTTTGACAGCCGTTTTGTTAAAATTGCTGATCAACTTGGGTACTCTGTTGTCCATTGGAGTATTGATTCAAAGGATTGGAAAAACCCGGGTGTAACGAAAATTGTCGAGAATGTATCTCAAGCCAAAAAGGGAGACATCATTTTATTCCATGCATCAGATTCTGCAAAACAGACTGCCGTTGCTTTACCGGAAATCATTAATTTGCTAAAAAATAAACATTTATCATTAACAACTGTATCGGATATGTTAATTGAAGGGAATGCAAATACTAAGGAAATTGAATGATGAACTAGGTACTTGTTACTGCTTAATTTCCAATTATATAAGTTCTTATAATTCACACAATCGCTCATGTTAAAAACAAAAAAATTTGAATGGAATAAACATCCGTTATTTCGAAAACGTTCCTATTTTACACCAAAAGAATTGAAGTCATGGAATAAGCACCTGTTGTGATATCCGAAAATGCCGGCGTTTTAAACAAAAAATTAGTAAGAGCTGCTCGGATAGATATATATCATTTCCTGCAGCTCCTTATACATGTTTGCGACTTTAGGCTATTTAACCCTAACAAGTAAATTCCGTTACCCCCAAGGCCAGATTCACCCATAATTCAATTAACCACGTCCACCGCAGCCTTCCATGCTATTTATGCACGGTCATTTGTTGTTCTTTTCTTATTACCGGTCTTTCTACTTTTGAACGCTCAATATACTTGGGCAGCATTAACAGTTGATAGGCATTACAAATTAATAAAGGATAAAGCATTAAATAGAGCCAATCATGATTGTTTACCCTTAGGACAGGTACCCATTCGATAATAGTAACACAAACCATGAAAAATAACCCGGGAACAAAAGCGTGCTTATCCGACTGTTTCGCCTTTAAGTAAGCGATAACAATTCCGATTAGTAATAAGAATAATGCTACCAATAAATAAGGCCAGATACTTTCATTTTCACCGGCAAACTCTTTATAACGAAAGTAAATAAAATCAAATAATACAAAGGCAATCACAACGAGCTGGACCGGATTCCACAGCGATCGAAAAAAACCTAATCCAAACCGGTGAATAGTTAAGTAGGCAAAATACCCCATCTGACTGATTACACTAAAAATGAAGCCAACTCCCAAAAGCCAGATTGCTATTGAAATAATTTCCAATATGTCAAAATCAAGGAAAAGCGGTTTATATTTTTCCCACTGGACCGCAAAACCGGTAAAAATGGTAATAACTCCACCTAATAGTAACGTATGTATAAAAAATCGAACCCAATTTCTTGAATTCATAAACTTGCCCCCTTGTTCAACTAAATGCCCCGTTAATTTTTAATTTTTCTAAAACAATTTGTAACCTTATTTTATCAACCAAATCATGAAAAATCTACCCTTTCTCCTTAAGTATATTTTATTAGGAAAATCAACATTCTAATGAATAGAAAAAGGATGAAAGGAGCTACAAATATGTATAAGAAGCAAATTATTCCGCTCCTATTTGTTTGTTTTTTCATATTGGCCGGATGCTCAACGCAAGCTCAGGGTGCAGAAGAATTGGATTATGACCAAACCAAAAAGATGGTTGTTGATATTTTAAAAACCGATGATGGGAAAAAAGCGTTAAAAGACGTATTAGCAGAAGAACCATTTAAATCACAACTTGTCATGGATAACACTGCTGTGAATGATGCGATAAAAACTACATTATTATCGGATGATGGAAAAGAATTTTGGAAATCTGCCTTTAAAGATCCGGAATTTTCCAAGGCATTTGCTGATAGCATGGCAGAAGAAAATCAAGCGGTATTAAAAAGTTTGATAAACGATCCGGAATATCGGTCTAAATTAATTGAAGTTTTACATGATCCGGAATTAGAAAAAGAACTGGCGGATCTCTTAAAAAGTAATGAATACCGAAAACATTTGAAAAGCGTCATATCCGAGACATTCGAAAGTCCTGAATACCAGGCAAAAATCCAGGAAATTTTACAGAAGGCCGCAAAAGAAGGAAAAAAATAAAGGATCTACTGAATTTTTAATCCGCGGGTCATTTCCCCGCGAATTATTTATTGAACCAATCGGACACATGTGGGCACTCATCTTTCTGTGTGCATTTTTGATTTACCATGGATTAGTTGAACACATCGGACCTGTCTTATTAAGCAAAAAACTTGGCGGGTTTCCAGACCGCCGTTATAATCATGTAAAAGGCTGAACATCTAAATTGTTCAGCCTTTTTAGCTATTTATTATTCTCAAGTAAATCGATAATTTTTTCTGCAATTTTAAAATAAATTTTCCCAATCGGATGCTTTATTTGATAAACGGATGGCGCAAATTCCTCGTCACTCCAGTCAGGTTGACCAAGAGGAATCTTTCCAAGTAAAGGTACCTTTAATTCTTCTGCTAATTTTTCGCCTCCACCGTGACCGAAAATATATTCTTTTTCTCCGGTTTTCTGACTTTCAAAGTAGGACATGTTCTCAATGACACCAATGACATCATGGTTCGTTGTAATAGCCATCGCACCCGCTCTTGCTGCAACAAAGGCTGCTGTCGGGTGCGGGGTCGTTACAATGATTTCTTTACAAGTCGGTAACATTTGGTGAACATCAAGGGCTACGTCACCCGTTCCCGGAGGTAAATCAAGCAGTAAATAATCGAAATCCTCCCCCCACTCAACCTCTTTGAAGAAACTCGTCAACATTTTTCCAAGCATCGGACCGCGCCAAATAACCGGTGCATTATCTTCAACGAAAAAGGCCATGGAAATGACTTTAACACCAAATCGATCGACCGGAATGATTTTATCCCCGCGAACTACCGGTCGGTCAATGATTCCCATCATATCCGGAACACTGAAACCGTAAATATCTGCATCAATCAACCCGACTTTTTTGCCTAGTCTGGCCAGTGAGACCGCCAAGTTGACCGAAACGGTTGATTTTCCGACGCCGCCTTTTCCACTGGCAATAGCAATGACCGTCGTATTTTTGCTCGGGGCTAAACCGATATTTTCCCCTGCTTCCGGATATAATTTTTCAATGACCTCATCCGGCAATTGAGTAAAGCGCAAACCAACTGTTGCAAACCCGGCATCTTTAAGTGCTTTAACCACATTTGATTGCAGTTGAATTTGCTCCCCGGTTCCGGTTTTTGCAATCGCCAACTTGACACTGACATGTTGCTTTTCTTCTTTTATCTTAATTTCAACAATGCCATTTGTTTCTTTTAATGTCTTATGTAAAAATGGATCTTCCATCTTTTCCAATAGTTCTCTGACTTGATTTTCTGAAAGCATCTCTTCGCCACCCTTTTTAACAAGTTGTCCCTTCTATTATAAGCTAAATCACACAAATAGAGAAACCCTTTGCAATTGACAAAGGGCTATTGTTACGTAAAGTTATAAATTTCCAGCAAGGATACTTGAATTTGCTTGTTGCAGGTAATTTTAAGTTTTAAGTAACAGCGCTCAAAGAAAGCATCAAAGGAATAGATAACAGCCGAAAAAAATTTTCGTTTTCGATGAACAAGGAAAGCTTCGCGGGAAAACAACGCAGCCGAAAAAATTTTATACTTTTTCGGTGATTAGAGAGGCTTCGGTAGCATTACCTCGTAAGCGAAAATGTTTTTTCGCTTACGACGGCTCTCTTCTCGCCAAAGGCTCCCCTGTTTTCATTATTTAATCGTCCTCTTTTTCTTTTTCCATTTTTACTTTATGTTCTCTTTCCTCAGTAAAATAACGAATAATTCCTTCATAAATCGATGCTGCTACTTTTTCTTGATATTCTTCCGATAATAATTTTTCCCGTTCTGCCGGATTTGACAGGAAACCTACTTCAACTAGGACACCCGGTTTTTTTGCTTTTTTCATTAAATAAACATGACTGATGGATTTCGCCTCTCGTTTTGTATCTAAATTTTCCCGTAGCCTTTCTTGAATCATTTCAGCAGCAATTTTATTTTCAATATATTTTTCATGATAAAAGGTTTGGGCACCGTACCACCTTGATGACGGAATCGAGTTCAGGTGAATGCTTATATAATAGTCCGCTTTTGATTCATTAATTAATTCTACACGGCGATGCAAGTCTTCGGTTTTTCTCCTGCTCAATCCCTTTGTATCTTCATCAGCAAGGTCAATATCCTTTTCCCGGGTCATTAGCACGAGTGCACCTTGTTGTTGCAAATAATCCCGCAGCATCTTTGAAATCGATAATGCAATATCTTTTTCGACTGCTTCTCCATTTTCCGCTCCCCCATCTACACCACCATGTCCGGGGTCAATATAAATAATTTTGCCTGTCAAAGGGAGATTCCAAGCATCCCATGCATTTCGCTCCAAAAACCGTTCTTGTATAAGATAAATGAAAAAACCAATGGCTACCGATAATATACTGATGAATACCCATTTTTTCTTCATAATATTCCCCCTTGCCTGTCCTTACATATATATGGACAAGAGCAAGGGATTAGAACATCAATTTGCAAGTTGGAACCTAATGAAGCCGCATTTTATACTTCATTTTCCCTTTCACAAATCCTTCCATAAACCAATGATCAACAAAAGCATCACATTGACTTTCTAATCTTTCCTCATTTTGTTCATCAAGCTTTGCTCCCCAATAAGCGATAAAATCCTGCAACGCTTTCGAGAAATTCCTTCTTTCTTCAAGAGAAGAGGCTTTTACTTCTTCAATCGGCTTTCCGTAATATCCTAAGCGGCTGTAACTGCTTCCCAGCAAATATACTTCAAGTGCCACATCATAACACCCCTCTTCAATCACTTGATCAAAGAGCAGTCCACTGTTTGTAAGCAATCCGGCAAAATAATTTTGTACACTCTTTTTTAATATAGCAAGCGATAATTCCCGCAAAACGCTACGTTCAAACTTAATCTGTCTTTCTCTGCGTCTTGTCAAAAACGACGTATCTATATTCGTTTCGATGTCCAAGTATCATTCCCCCTTTGTTATATTGTTTACACGATGAATCGGGGAATCACCATAGAACTTATGGTACGGATGGGGGAAATTACCAATCTTTTATACCAAAAGGGTTGCAGTTGACTAAAACCGCATGTAATGGGAAATGCTACTTTGGCTAAATGCGTCGTGCCTCACCAAGTTTCCTTACCATTCATTTTCGGTCGATCAATGGCCTCTCCGTGCAAAATCAACAAAGCGAAACTTATCCAGTCGATGTCGTGACTCCGTGTATTGAAATAAGTTGGCATTATCTAAGTACACATAGTTTTTTACAACAACAATATGTTTGTCATCCTTTAAATCCAAAAACATTCGGTCTTCCGCTGTTGTTTCGTCTACAAAAAATTCCTTTTTAGCAAAACTGATTTTTAATCCTAAATCTTGCTCTAAATATTCATAAATCGATCCTTCGCAAATTTCCTTTGTTAAAATAGGAACATATTTTTTGTTAAAAAAGTCCTTATCCAATATAATCTTTTCACCATCCATGACACGCGTACGAATGACCTTCCATACCGGGTCTTTTTCCGTTACATTGAGCTGTTTTTGCAATTGACTATCCGGTGAAATGAGCACAAATTCATTTACGATTGTACCTCAAGGTTTACCCATTTTTTGCGCCAATTCTTTAAAACTGACCAGCCCGGAAATCGGAAAATCATACTTACTGACATCCAGTACATACGACCCTTTTCCCCTAATTTTTTGAATGTAGCCGTTTTGGGAAAGCATTGTTAGGGCTTTGCGAACCGTTTCCCGGGAAGTCGCATATTCTTTTACGAGTTCATTTTCAGACGGTAACTTTGTATTCGGCTTTAGCTGTCCGCTTTGAATTTTTTCAACTAACTCTTCATATATCGATAAATATTTGTTTTCATACATGTTTATCACCGCTATTCTTGTAAAGAAAACTCAGCTACTGCCGAGCCTTCAGGCGACGGCAGAGCTGTAGTTGCGCTTATACTTAATTCGTAAAATTTCCCACTACGTCGAATTCACTTCTTTGCTGGAAATTTATACATTTTTAACGTATAAAAAAAGCTAACGCACCATGAACGTTAGCCTCTTGCCTATATTTATTTTACCGAAAGCTGAATGGAATCGTCAAAACAAACTCGTACATGCAGGTAATTTGTTATTCTTGGATAAATAAACTCGTGTGCCTATGGTTATGATTCCATATAATTCCAATTAATAATACCTTATTGTTTTCGGCAAATCGAAACTTCTTTTTCTATTGATTATGTCATCATTGAGCTTTGCGAACTTTACCAAAAAACAAGGTTAGGGCAAAAGGTACGATAATGACAATCGCCATGCCGATAAAGAATGAACCCCAACTTCCCGGTAAAATTGATAAGAATGCCGGTAATCCTCCGACACCTACCGATGGAGCTTGGACATCCTGTAATGTAATAATTGCACCGGCCAGAGCTGAACCAATAATTGCGGAGATAAATGCAAAACGATAGCGTAAGTTTACACCAAACATAGCCGGTTCAGTGATACCTAAGTAAGCAGATACAGCAGTTGTTGCGGATAAGCTTTTAAGTTTTTCTTCTTTTAAAACAAAGAACATGGCAAGAGCTGCTGAACCTTGGGCAATATTTGACAATGCCACCATCGGCCATAAGAAAGTCGTTCCGGTACTCCCAATTAGTTGTAAATCCACTGCTAAGAACGTATGGTGCATCCCTGTAATGACAAGGGGTGCATAAAGACCACCGTATATTAATCCGCCCAAAATCGGTGCGGCTTTAAAGATTGCTACAACAGCTGATGTAATTCCTTTTGCAATGGCAAATGTAACCGGGCCAATGACGATAAAGGAAATGAATCCGGTGACTAAGAGCGCAATGGGAGCAACTAATAACAGCTGAAAGGCATCCGGTATCCGTTTTTTTAATGAAAGTTCAAGTTTCGCCAACACCCATGAAGCGACAAGGACCGGTAAAACTTGACCTTGATAACCAACCTTTTGTATCTCTAAACCGAACAAGTTAAAATAAGTAATTATTAGGAGCGGTTTTGTTGAATATGATAAAATTAGATGGAAATTATTAGATGAAAGGAGGTGTAATAGTGAAGCGAATTACCATTCGTATTATTTCATTGTTATCGCTAATGATGTTATTGACTAGTTGTAGTCAAAGTGCTAAATCGAAAACAGATTTGTTTCAATATAAGAATTCGTATGTGGGTGACAACAGTGCAGTTGGAAATATTGTAAATGAATTGACATACAACAATGAGTTAAATCAAATTTCACTTGAAACCAAGAAAGAACCATATGGAATTATTTTGGAGTACAAAGATATTGATACGAACAGTATAGATAAAGAAATGAAGGAAACTGTTATAACTAACTCTACATTTCTTTTTGCTTTAATCAAAAATGTAGATTGGATTACTTTCAAATTTCCAGACAAAGAATTCTCCGTAACAAGGGAGAAAATACAAGAATGGTACAACAATAAGTTGGATGGATTTGAAAATGAACAAGACTTAAAGAAACTGATACAGGAACACCTAAAGTCTGAGGAAACAGTAAGTGAGTTTTTTAACCAATAGAAAATAAGTAGCTGTCCAGAAAGGCATATTTTTGACTTCTGGATCCCCCTTTTCATGTTTCAAAACCTTGGTATATCAACATTCTTAATCATCACATTTTTTACGGATTTTCATTTTCTGCACAACCCCTTATTTTTAGGTTATATCAACAGCTAACTTTAACAGAGCCTTTTCTTTAGAATGGTCCCTTATTTCATATAAATTAAATCCCTCATGTCAAAAACATTGATAAATCAACAAAAAATAAGGTGCGGAAATCGTTGCAATATCGTACCTTATTTTTATTGCGATTTCAATTTTTGTGATTCAAAAGGGAACGCCTTAGTAAATTTTTAAGGCAGCCTTTATAGTCTTTCTACCGTATTTTCTCCTGCCTAGATAATTCTTTTGTCCTCCACTCCAAAGGCCCCCGTTTAGACTAGATTTTGGGGTGTGATCTAGTTAAGGTTGGTATTTTTTTATAAAAAAGACTAAAATAAAAAACTTGTAAAAAATGCAGATTAGATTTATTATAATCAAGTAGATAATATTAATAACTTTATTAGAGTAAACTTGTTATTCCTGTTGCACATTGAATTGCAACTTTTATTTTTTACTTCAATGTTGCCCTAACACAACTTAATTTGATTAAATCATACTATTGAGAGGTGGGAAAAATGAGTGTACATGCACAACAAAAAAAGCAACAACCATGGATTCAAAAAAGTTCACATATTAGTTTAGAGGAAGTAAATAATTCAGTACGTGTTCCAGAACATGCAGGATTTTGGAAGAAATTTTTTGCATTTGCCGGACCGGGGTCACTCGTTGCTGTTGGGTATGTTGATCCAGGTAACTGGGCAACGTCGATTGCAGGTGGTGCTCGATTTGGCTATACATTATTATTCGTTATTTTAATTGCTAACTTAGCAGCAATGTTACTACAGTCTCTTGCAGCTAAACTCGGAATTGTAACCGGAAGAGATTTAGCACAAGCTACACGGGAAGCTACCAGTGCAAAAACGGCAATTATTCTTTGGTTATTAACTGAACTTGCCATTATTGCAACAGACTTGGCAGAAGTTATTGGTTCCGCAATCGCTCTTAATTTATTGTTTAAAATTCCTTTATTAATCGGGATTGTGATTACGACGCTAGATGTTATTTTGTTATTATTACTACAGAAAAAAGGATTTCGAATAATCGAGTCCATTGTCATCGTACTAATGATTATGATTTTAGGCGTCTTTGCTTTTGAGGTGGTCGTTTCTCATCCAAATGTTTCTGCACTTTTCAGCGGTTATTTACCAAAAGCAGAAATTGTTACGAATCCTGATATGTTATTTATTTCACTCGGAATTCTCGGTGCTACCGTAATGCCCCATAACTTATATTTACATTCATCTATTGTACAAACAAGGCAATATAAACGTACAACAGAAGGTAAAAGGGAAGCACTTAAATTTTCCGTCTTAGACTCAACCTTTTCGCTTACAATTGCATTTTTTATTAACTCAGCTATTTTAATTCTTGGTACAGCTGCATTTTATGGTACAGGACTAAATGTTTCTGAAATCGAAGCCGCATATGAATTGCTTAGTCCTACATTAGGTATCGGTATTGCGAGCACATTATTTGCTGTAGCACTATTAGCATCTGGACAAAACTCGACAATTACCGGAACATTAACTGGGCAAATTGTAATGGAAGGATTCATCCATTTACGAATTTCCCCTTGGTTAAGAAGATTAATAACTCGATTTATTGCAGTCATTCCTGCTTTTATTGTTACGTGGATTGCAGGAGAGAAAGGAACCGGAGACTTACTACTATGGAGTCAAGTTATTTTAAGCTTACAACTTCCATTTGCCATTGTTCCATTAGTACTATTTACAAGTAACAAAGAAAAAATGGGCGAATTTGTAAACAGTAAATGGGTCACCATACTAGCATGGATTGTAACAGTGATTATTATTGTGTTAAATATTTTCCTAGTTGGGTATATTTTTGTTACGGGACATGATTTAGGCTAAAATGCTAAAACTGCACCTTCATTGTCCTTTTCATTAACAAGAGGTGCAGTTTTTATCCCGCCTAAAAGAAAGGTTGCCTTTGATTCATTATAGCATTACTTCCCATTTAACATCTATTTCGCTTTAATTATAACTGGTGCAGGCTCTAAGTAATTTTGCAGTGTAGCAATTCGATTCAATTTTCCTTGTACGACATGTATAATAAGGATTGAATTTAGTTAAACCGTGATCAGAAGTGGTCAGAAAAATTCTCGTGGTCAAAATGTGGTCACAGGCTCTTTTTAGGCATAAAAAAGACCCTTTCCACCATAGTGAAAAGAGCCTTGAAACGCAAGATTAACGTTTTGAGAACTGAGGTGCACGACGAGCGCCTTTAAGACCGTATTTTTTACGTTCTTTCATGCGGGCGTCACGTGTTAAGAAGCCGGCACGTTTTAGAACAGCGCGATATTCTGGATCCGCTTGAAGCAATGCACGAGCAATCCCGTGACGAATGGCTCCTGCTTGACCGGTATAACCGCCGCCATTTACATTTACTAATACATCATAACGACCAACTGTTTCCGTTGCAACAAGCGGTTGTTTAACAACTTCACGCAATGCTGCAAAAGGAATATATTCTTCAATATCACGATCATTAATAACGATACGACCATCACCAGGAACTAATCGAACACGTGCAACAGAACTTTTGCGACGACCTGTTCCGTAATATTGTACTTTTGCCAAAATGATTTCCCTCCTCTAGATTAACCGCGCAACTCGTAGTTTTCAGGTTTTTGTGCTTGATGTGGATGTTCCGGGCCACGATATACATGTAATTTTTTAAACATTTGACGTCCTAAAGAATTTTTCGGAAGCATGCCTTTCACAGCCAATTCAAGCATTCTTTCTGGATAGTTCGTACGCATTTCATCAGCGGTCCGAACTTTCAACCCACCTGGATGCTGACTATGACGATAATATTTTTTGTCAGCTAATTTGTTTCCTGTTAATTCAATTTTCTCTGCATTAATAATAATAACATGATCACCAGTATCTACATGCGGTGTATAAGTTGGTTTATGTTTACCGCGTAAAATCGATGCTACTTCACTTGCCAAACGTCCAAGTGTTTGACCGGCAGCATCAACAACGTACCATTTGCGTTCAATTTCTTGTGGCTTAGCCATATAAGTCGTACGCATTGATTACCCTCCTAATATCCATCAATTGTTTATATTCAACATAATAAGTTTCCGGGGCTTATCATGGAAAAAACAATGTACCATATGATATAATAACGGTTCTGAAACGTGCTGTCAAGGTAATATACTTAATTTCGTTACTAAAAGTATGTGGCAATAAATGGGGCTCCCAATTTCGGCAGTCAAATTTAATAGTAAACTTTATATAAGTACAAACCATGCCCAGGCACGGTTTTTCCTGCTTGCATTCTGTCCTTTGCTTCTATAATTCGCGGAATTTCTTCCGGCTCTCGTTTCCCTGTGCCAACCTCCAGCAATGTACCAACAATAATTCTTACCATATTGTACAAAAATCCGGTCCCTTTTATTTTTACAATCAGTTGGTCCCCATCTTGAATAAGGGTTAAGCTTTCAACCGTACGAGTCCGGTCTTTTACTTCTGTTTTCGCTGAACAAAAGCTGGTAAAATCATAGGTTCCGACTAAATATTTTGCAGCTTTTTCCATTTTCTGGAAATGAAGGGGATATGGGAAATGGTAATAATAATTTCTCATAAAAGGGTCCCGATCTTTTTTTAATGAAATATAATAATGATATTCTTTCCCTTTAACGGAAAAACGAGCGTGAAAATCAGACGGTACTTCCTCGGATGTTACAACAACAATATCAGAAGGAAGTAATGAATTCAGTGCAATTTTCCAGCGGTCTTCAGGTATTTCAAGAGGACTGTCGAAATGGATGACTTGCCCCTTTGCATGTACATGGGCATCGGTTCTTCCAGAAGCAAAAATCGGAATCATTTCCCCTTTATGCATTTTCATCAGCACTTTTTCAATCTCACCTTGAATCGTTCGTTTTTCCGGTTGTCTTTGATATCCCTCAAAATGAGTTCCATCATAGGCGATGACACATTTCAATCTTTTCATTCTAATAATCTCCGAGTCTCCATCAGTTTTACACGAGCTAATTTTTAATAAGAAAAGCGCACAGCCCTGCTTTTGTACCGCTAAAGAAGAACTCTAGCGAAGTAAAAGTAATAGAATTGTCAAAATGAATAAAGTTAGTATGGCGATATTGTCAATCATCCCCCATTTTAGCAGACGATATTTCGTCCTTCCTTCGCCACCGCGATAGCCTCTCGCTTCCATTGCTGTAGCTAACTCTTCCGCCCGTTTGAATGCATTAATGAAGAGCGGAATTAATAGAGGTACGACCGCTTTTGCCCGTTGTTTAATGGTACCTTCTGAAAAATCAACCCCACGGGCCATTTGTGCTTTCATTATTTTATCTGTTTCATCCATTAATGTTGGAATAAAACGAAGAGCAATGGAAATCATCAGTGATAATTCATGAACAGGAAAACCTACTTTCTTCAAAGGTTTCAGCAAACTTTCAATCCCGTCTGTTATTTCAATCGGTGTTGTCGTCAAAGTTAATAAAGAAGTTACGAGTAATAAAAAGAAGAAGCGGAGGGAAATAAAAATCCCCTGACGCAGACCTCCTTGATAAATTTCGATAAAACCAAATTTATATAAGAGATCCCCTTCCTTCGTGAAAAATATATGCAAAAAGAACGTGAATAAAATAATCCAAAACAAAAATTTTAAACCGTTAAATAAAAATTTAATCGGGATATTTGATAGCCATATTGCCGCTAAGGTAAAAATCGCCAATAATCCATATGTCAACGTATTATCAGCCAGAAAAACAACAGCAATGAATATGATTATTGTTAATAACTTCGCACGGGGATCCATTTTATGTAATGGTGAATCAACTGGTATATACCGGCCGAAAATCATTTTCTCCATCATTTCTCGTTCACCCGCTTTATATAAGCAAATATATTTTCAACCAGCTCATCGATAGATAAGCTCGGTTCGGCAATTTCCTTTCCAATTTTATCCTCCAGTTTCAATTGAAAACGAACCGATTCCGGTACATCTAAACCTAAATCAATTAATTCAGCCGGTGATGAGAATATTTCCTTTGGTGTCCCCTTTTTATAGACCGTCCCTTTATGCATAATAATAATTGAATCAGCATATTTCGAGGCTTCCTCCATACTATGGGTGACAAGAACAATCGAAATCCCTTTTTCCTGATAAAGTTGGTAAAACATTTCCATAATTTCCGTTCGTCCCCGGGGATCAAGCCCCGCAGTTGGTTCATCCAAAACAAGAATATCCGGATTCATCGCAAGGACACCGGCAATGGCCACCCTCCGCATTTGACCACCGGAAAGGTCAAAGGGGGACTTGTTTAGGAGTTCTTCCGACAAACCCACTAATTTTAGCGCCGTTTTTGCCTGTTGTCTTGCCTCTTCCTCGGTTGCCCCAAAATTCATAGGTCCAAAACAAATATCCTTTTCAACTGTTTCTTCAAAAAGCTGGTGTTCAGGAAATTGGAACACAATACCGACTTTTTGCCTGATTCCCTTTAAGCCTTTTCCCTTTTTTTCAGAAGTTACCGTCAAATCACCAATCCGGATTTCTCCTCCTGTCGGTTGCAATAATCCATTCAAATGTTGTAATAAGGTTGATTTCCCCGAACCGGTATGACCGATGACTGCTGTGTAACTATGGGAAGGAATCGTAACATTGATATGAAAGAGCGCCCGTTTTTCAAATGGTGTTCCTTTTTGATAAACATACTCTAAATCTTTTGTAACAATTTGCATAAATAGTCCACCAACTTGTCTTCATGTAGAATTTCATCCGGTATATGGTATCCATTTTCCTTAAACTTTTTTATCAGTTTTTGAGTAAAAGGAATATCCAGCCCCAGTTCAACTAATTTTTCATCCATTAAGAAAATATCCGCAGGTGTTCCTTCTGCATAAACAGTTCCGCGATTCATGACAATTAGCCTGTCCGCTTTCACTGCTTCCTCTAAATCATGGGTAATCGAAATAATTGTTAAATTGTTAAGGTTTTTCAATTCTCTTACGGTTCCCAGTACTTCACTTCTTCCCCTCGGATCAAGCATTGAAGTCGCCTCATCAAGGATAATAATAGCCGGTCTTAATGCTAAAACACTGGCAATTGCAACTCTTTGCTTTTGCCCCCCGGAAAGATGGTGTGGCTCTTGATTAAGAAATTGGTCCATCTTTACTTTCGCAAGTGAGTCATGGACACGTTTCACCATTTCCTCTCGCGGAATCCCGTGATTTTCTAAACCAAAAGCAACATCATCTTGAACTGTAGTACCAACAAACTGATTATCCGGATTTTGAAAAACCATCCCAACCAAATCACGAACATCCCAAACCGTTTCTTCAGAGATTTCTTTTCCATTCACATAAATCGATCCGGAATCGGGAAATATAAGACCATTCATCAATTTCGCAATGGTCGATTTTCCTGATCCGTTATGACCGACAATCGCCAGCCATTCACCTTCATACACCGAAAAATTGACACCGTTTAATGCATAAGAGGCATTTTCATCATATTTAAACGTAACATCTTGGAACCGTACAATTTCTTTAGCCATGGATTTCATTTCACCTCGGAATACAAAAGCCAGTCTAACTGACTTAGCTAAAAACATTATAATGGAAAATGTTCAATTTAACCAACTAATTTTTCAGTACAGTAAATTCATTCTATTATAAAGAGTTAAAGGTAAATTTACAAAAGTTTCCTTATGCGCTTACGTCCTCTAAAAATTTCCAACCTTGTCGAAGCCCTGTTGAATATTTATACTTCATGTATAAAAAAAAGCCTGCACCCTTTCCATGCGCAGTCATATTGCTCAAACGAACCATTATTCTTTTAAGTTTTTTACAGCGTAAGATTATAAAATGTATCCGTAATTAGAAAGGGTACCAGAGCTAGACAAAGGACTTTTCCCTTTATCGTAACACTCGCTTTTTTTCAGTATCATCCGTTAAACTCAATTTTTCAAAACAGGATCTTGATGAACCGCATCCAAAAATAAATTTACTAAAAAATATATGCTTAACATACAATATTTTAAGCCAAAATAAATACGATTCAAGAAATTTCCCGTCAATCCTTTTTGAGTACAAATTATTTATGGAAAAAGGGCAGAATTCAGTACAATCCCTTACTGCCCTCTTTGCATATGTTGTTAACATGAGGAAAATCTCCATAAAACAACATCATTCAATTAGTCAACGAATTCAATAATGGCCATCGGTGCACTATCACCACGGCGAGGTCCCACTTTAAGAATTCTTGTATATCCACCTTGTCGATCCTCATAACGAAGTGCAATATCTGAGAATAATTTTTGTAACGCATCTTTATTTGATTCATCATCTGCAACTTCTTTACGAACGAAGGCAGCTGCTTGACGACGTGCATGAAGATCTCCGCGTTTACCTAAAGTAACTAATTTTTCAATAACGGAACGTAATTCTTTCGCACGAGTTTCAGTCGTTTGAATGCGTTCATTAATAATAAGATCAGTTGCTAAGTCACGTAACAAAGCTTTACGCTGATCGCTTGTACGTCCTAATTTTCTGTAGCCCATGTTGTTTCCCTCCTTTTTGAAGTAAATTCCTTCAAATTACCGGTTTTCATTAATCGTCCTTACGTAAGGACAAACCGAGTTCTTCTAATTTTGCCTTTACTTCTTCTAAAGATTTTCGTCCAAGGTTACGAACTTTCATCATATCTTCTTCTGTTTTATTCGCTAATTCCTGAACAGTGTTAATTCCTGCACGTTTTAGACAGTTATAAGAACGAACCGAAAGATCAAGTTCTTCAATGGTCATTTCAAGCACTTTCTCTTTTTGGTCTTCCTCTTTTTCTACCATAATTTCAGCATGCTGTGCCTCATCTGTTAAGTCAACAAAAATATTCAGATGCTCCATCATAATTTTTGCAGCCAAGGAGATAGCCTCTTTTGGACCAATACTCCCATCTGTCCAAACTTCTAACGTTAATTTATCATAATCCGCTGATTGACCAATACGCGTATTCTCAACAAAATAAGAAACTTTTGAAACAGGAGTATAAATCGAATCAATTGGAATCACACCAATTGGTTGATCTTCTCGTTTATTATCATCGGCAACCGTATAGCCGCGCCCATTTTTGGCTGTTAAACGCATCCGTAGTTTCCCGTTTGCTGCTAATTCGGCAATGTATAAATCAGGATTTAAAATTTCAACATCACTATCATGATTAATATCAGCTGCTGTTACAACTCCCGCACCACTCATGTCGATTTCAAGCGTTTTTTCTTCATCGGAATAAATTTTTAACGCTAATTTTTTTAAATTCAAGATGATTGTAGTTACATCCTCCACGACGCCTTCAATAGTTGAAAACTCATGTAGCACTCCATCTATTTGAATAGATGTGACAGCGGCACCAGGAAGTGAGGATAGCAGGATACGACGTAAGGAGTTACCCAAAGTTGTACCATATCCACGCTCAAGCGGCTCGACTACAAACTTTCCGTACTTGGCGTCATCGCTGATCTCAACTGTTTCAATTATCGGTTTTTCAATTTCGATCATTCAAATTTACCCTCCTTCAAAACGTCGAAACCCCGGCAAGAATAATATATTCTAACCGAAATTCCCCCTGTAAAGTATTCCCGTTTGTGCACAACATTTTGGTTTTCTAAAAATTTGTTTACTGTATCATAACCCATTATAGACGGGCGATACGATTTCTATACACAAAAATTATACACGACGACGTTTTGGCGGACGGCAACCGTTATGAGGTACCGGAGTCACATCCTTAATAGCTGTAACTTCGAGACCTGCAGCCTGCAGTGCACGGATTGCTGCTTCACGTCCTGCCCCTGGACCTTTAACATTTACTTCTAAAGATCTCATTCCGTGTTCCATTGATGCTTTTGCTGCTGCCTCAGCTGCCATTTGTGCAGCAAATGGAGTGGATTTACGAGAGCCTTTGAAACCAAGGGCACCGGCACTTGACCAAGAAACTGCATTCCCATGAATATCCGTAATTGTAACGATTGTATTATTAAATGTAGAACGAATATGTGCTACACCTGATTCTATATTCTTTTTCACACGACGTTTACGTGTATTTGTTTTACGAGCCATTTTACAAAACCTCCTTTACCTATTATTTTTTCTTATTAGCGACTGTCTTACGTGGACCTTTACGTGTACGAGCATTGTTCTTCGTATTTTGTCCACGTACAGGCAATCCGCGACGATGACGTAATCCACGGTATGAACCGATTTCCATTAAACGTTTGATGTTTAAGGATACTTCACGGCGAAGGTCACCTTCAACTTTTAATCTGTCTACCAGGTCACGAATTTTATTAATTTCCTCTTCTGTGAGGTCACGAACTCTAGTGTCTTCAGAAACACCGGCTTCTGCTAAGATTTTTTGAGCAGTTGATTTACCAATACCGTAGATATATGTTAAAGAAATGACGATGCGTTTATCTCTTGGAATATCTACACCTGCAATACGTGCCATACTTGAGCACCTCCTTTAATTATCCTTGTTTTTGTTTATGTTTAGGATTTTCACAAATTACCATAACTTTTCCTTTTCTGCGAATAACTTTACATTTTTCGCAAATAGGTTTTACAGATGGTCTCACTTTCATTTGCTTTTTACCTCCTTAACTTTTCGGAGTACCTTATTTAAAACGATAAGTAATTCTTCCTCTCGTTAAATCATAAGGTGATAATTCAACAGTAACTTTATCACCCGGCAAAATCCGAATGAAGTGCATACGAATCTTACCGGAAACATGAGCAAGTACCGTATGCCCATTTTCCAACTCAACTTTGAACATTGCATTCGGCAAAGTTTCAATGACAGTACCTTCGACTTCAATCACGTCGTCTTTGGCCATTAATGTGTTCCCTCCTCGCGAGCCAAGTAAAATGACCGGAATGTATGCAAGGCATATCGCAGTTTTCCGTCAGTTACCCGACCTGTTTGTAAAATACTGTTTTTTACTTCAGGGGAAACATAATTGTATAAATGTAAATGATTTATATTTTTCTTCTTGGGACGATCAAACTTTCGCTTATCCCCATCCGCAATTAATACAAGTTTATTGTCGATTTGACCTACAATGACAGAGAAAACACCAGCGTTTCTCCCTCTGGTTTCACAGACAATTCGACCAATATGTGCAGGATACCTATTCTCCATAGAAACCACCTGCTTAAGGGAAACAGAATACTATACACAAATAAACATTATACAATGATTCTCCTAATAAATCACGAAAAAATTTTTGCCAACGGAGAAAAAAGTTAACAAAAATATTCTATCAACATTATGGCTAAAAGTATTTTATTTTAAACCGGCAAGCAGCTTATCAATCTCTTCAAAAACTTTATTAATTTCTTGGACACCATTAATGGTTTTTAGCACATCTTTAGAGGCATAAAAATCAAGTAACGGCTTCATTTGTTTTACATTGACATCCAAGCGGTTTTGTACGGTTTCTGCATGATCATCCGGACGTTGGTAAAGCTCGCCACCACATTTGTCGCATGTATTTGCCACTTGCGGCGGGTTAAATACAAGGTGATAGGTTGCCCCGCATGATTTACAGATACGGCGACCTGTCAAACGTTCCATCAATATATTTTTATCAACGTTAATGTGAATGCAATAATCGATTTTTTTATTTAAATCATTCAATATTTGATCAAGGCTTTCTGCTTGTTGGACAGTTCTCGGAAATCCGTCGAGTAAAAAACCGGCTTGGCAATCCGATTTTGATAAGCGTTCTCTTACAATGCCAACCGTAACTTCATCTGGAACCAATTCACCTTTATCCATATAGGATTTTGCCTTTAAGCCTAGTTCTGTTCCATCTTTTATTGCTTGACGAAACATATCACCTGTTGAAATATGAGGGATTTGATATTTTTGAACAATTTTTTCTGCTTGAGTCCCCTTACCGGCACCAGGCAAACCCATTAAAATTAAATTCACTTGAATTCCCCCTAAAGTTTAGGATTATAGGAACTCCTGGATGGACGTTCCTAAACCCTATCCTATTTTAAAAACCCTTTATAATGACGTTTGACAAGTTGTGCCTCAAGCTGTTTCGTCGTTTCAAGAGCAACACCAATAACGATCAATAAACTTGTTCCGCCAATTCGAACACTGGACGGTAAATTCCCGATTCCCGTGAAAATAACAGGTAAAATCGCAACAATTGCCAGGAAGATCGAACCTACAAAGGTGAGACGATATAAAACACCTGTAAAGTAATCTTGGGTTTGTTTACCGGGTCTATGTCCGGGTACGTATGCGCCCTGTTTCTTTAAATTATCTGCCAGTTGTTCAGGGTTCACTTGAATAAACGCATAAAAATACGTAAATGCAATAATTAAAATTACGTAAATGCTCATTCCAAACGGATGGGAATAATTAAACCATTCGGTAATCCATCGCGTTACCTTATTATCACCAAAAAAAGATGCAATTGTCGGTGGTGTAATTAAGAATGATACAGCGAAAATAATTGGGATAACCCCTGCAGAATTTACCTTCAGCGGAATATGAGAGGAATTACCGCCAACTGTATTTTGCCCGGCCACTCTTTTTGCATATTGAATTGGTATTTTCCGTACTGCTTGTTGGATAAAAATAACACCAACAACGATCGCTAAAATTAAGAAAACTAGTAGCAACGCAATCAAAATACGGATAAATAATTGCTCACCGGCATTTTCAAATTGAGAAGCATAGATTTGATTAATCATTGACGGGAAAGCAGAAACGATACCGGCAAAAATGATAATGGATATACCATTTCCTACACCTTTTGCGGTAATCAATTCGCCCAACCAAAGTAAAAAGGCAGTGCCGGCTGTCAGTACAAGTGCAATCAAGAGATGATTTGCGACTGAATTATCTTCTATCAAAAGTCCACCAACATATGCATTAAAACCGTAAGACATTCCCAAAGCTTGAATGAAACCAAGAATTATTGTAGCGTAACGGGTAACTTGGGCGATTTTTTTACGGCCGACTTCACCCTGTTTTGACCATTCCGTCAACTTTGGAACAACATCCATTTGTAATAACTGCATAATGATAGAAGCAGTAATATAGGGCATAATCCCCATCGCTAAAATAGAGAAGTTTTTTAACGCTCCACCGCCAAAGATATTCAATACACCAAATGCATTTGCTTGTGATCCAAAGTTTAATGCCTCGGCATTAACCCCCGGTACAGGAATGAATGTGCCAATTCTGAAGATGATTAACATCAACAAGGTAAAAATAATTTTATTTCTTATGTCTCGTACACGCATAAAATTGGAGAATGTCCGGAACATCAAACCACCTCGGTTTTGCCACCTGCAGCTTCAATTGCTTCTTTTGCAGCAGCGGAAAATTTATGAGCCTTAACGGTTAACTTTTTCTCAACGGTTCCTTTTGCTAAAATCTTGATTCCGGATTTTTGATTGCTTACAACGCCGGTTTCAAGTAAGAGCTCAGGTGTTACTTCAGTTCCATCCTCAAAACGATTTAAGGCATCTAAGTTTACAACTGCATATTCTTTCCGATTGATGTTTGTAAACCCACGTTTTGGTAAACGTTGGAATAACGGCATTTGTCCACCTTCAAAACCTAAACGGACACCACCGCCTGAACGAGCATTTTGACCTTTTTGACCACGTGTACTTGTTTTTCCGTGACCGCTACCAGTACCGCGACCGACACGTTTCCGACTTTTACGGGATCCTTCGTTCAATTGCAATTCATGTAGTTTCATGTTGGCACCTCCTTTGTTAAAACGCAATTATTATTCTTTTACCGAAACTAAATGTGACACTTTATTAATCATACCGCGAATCGCAGCATTATCTTCTTTTACAACCGTTTGATGCATTTTGCGTAAACCCAATGCTTTAACAGTCTCTCTCTGGTCTTTTGGACGACCAATAAGGCTTTTGGTGAGGGTAATTTCTAAAGTTTTAGCCATCTGATTTCCCTCCTTATCCTAACAATTCTTCAACTGATTTATTACGTAATTTCGCTACGTCCTCAGCACGTTTTAATTGATGAATTCCGTCCATTGTAGCTCGTACCATATTAATTGGTGTGTTAGATCCTAGTGATTTTGATAAAATATCAGAAATTCCAGCTAGTTCTAGCACGGCACGTACAGGACCGCCTGCGATAACTCCGGTACCTTCATGAGCAGGCTTCAAAAGAATTTTTCCAGCTCCGAAGTTTCCGATTACCTCATGAGGAATGGTAGTACCAACGCGAGGAACTTCCACTAAGTTTTTCTTAGCATCTTCTACTGCTTTACGAATTGCATCCGGAACTTCTTGAGCTTTCCCTGTTCCAAATCCTACATGGCCATTCTTGTCACCTACAACAACAAGCGCTGTGAAACGGAAGCGGCGACCACCTTTAACAACTTTAGCCACGCGGTTAACAGTAACTACACGTTCTTCAAGTTCAAGTTTTGATGGATCAATACGACGCATAAATTTTCCCTCCTTTTTCTATTAAAATTCCAGACCGGTTTCCCGTGCTGAATCTGCTAAAGCTTGAATCCGACCATGATACAGATAACCACTACGATCAAAAACAACCGACTTATAACCTTTTTCTAACGCACGTTTAGCCACCAACTCGCCTACTTTTGCAGCTGCTTCAATATTGCTGGTTGATTCTAAATTAATTTCCTTATCTAAAGTTGATGCACTTGCTACAGTTACACCCTTCGTATCATCGATTAATTGTGCATAAATATGTTTGTTTGAACGAAAGACAGTGAGTCTCGGACGTTCAGGAGTACCGGATATTTTTGCACGAATGCGTGTATGTCTTTTTCTGCGAACCGCATTTTTATCAGGTTTTATAATCATGTGTGTCACTCCCTTCTAAAACGTTTATCCTTATTTACCAGTCTTACCTTCTTTTCGACGGACATATTCACCAACATAGCGAATACCTTTACCTTTATATGGTTCAGGCGGACGGACATCTCTAATATTTGCCGCTAATGCCCCAACTTGTTCCTTGTCAATACCTTTCACAACGATTTGGGTATTGGATGGAACATCAATTTCAAGCCCATTTTCCGGAGTGATCTCTACAGGATGAGAATAACCAACACTTAAAACAAGTTTATTCCCTTGTTTTTGTGCCCGATATCCAACCCCAATCAGTTCAAGAGATTTTTCAAAACCTTTTGAAACTCCTTCAACCATATTTGCAAGGATTGCACGGGTAGTACCGTGAACTGTCCGATGTTCTTTGGAATCAGATGGACGAGTGACGGTTACAACATTATCTTCAACAGTGATCGTTATGTCTTTATTAAACTCTCTGCTTAATTCCCCTTTAGGTCCTTTTACAGTTACTCTATTTCCGTTAAGTGTCACCGTGACACCTGCAGGAACTTCGATAGGTTTTTTACCGATACGTGACATTAAAATACACCTCCATTCATACCTAGATTACCAAACGTATGCTAAAACTTCTCCGCCTACTTTACGTGCACGCGCTTCTTTATCCGTAATTACACCTGATGATGTTGAGATAATAGCAATACCTAATCCGTTCAATACTTTTGGTACTTCATCAGCTTTTGCGTACACACGTAAGCCAGGTTTGCTTATACGCTTTAGACCGGTTATAACACGTTCGTTGTTTGGACCGTATTTTAAGAAAATACGAATGATCCCTTGTTTGTTGTCATCGATATATTCAACATCACGAACGAATCCTTCACGTTTCAAAATTTCTGCAATTTCTTTTTTAATTTTCGAAGCAGATACTTCTAAACTATCGTGACGTACCATATTCGCATTACGAATACGAGTTAATAAATCTGCAATTGGATCTGTCATTACCATACCATTTACCTCCTTTCGAAACGGGTTTTACCAACTTGCTTTTTTAACACCAGGAATTTGACCTTTATAAGCTAATTCACGGAAACAAATACGGCATAATTTAAATTTGCGATATACGGAATGTGGACGGCCACAACGTTCACAGCGTGTATATTCTTGAACTTTAAATTTTGGTTGACGTTTTTGTTTCACAATCATTGATTTTTTAGCCACGGTTTCGCCTCCTTTTTCGATTACTTTTTGAACGGCATTCCTAATTGAGTTAATAGCTCACGAGATTCTTCATCAGTATTTGCAGTTGTAACAATAACAATGTCCATACCGCGTACTTTGGCAACTTTATCATAATCAATTTCAGGGAAAATTAATTGTTCTTTAATCCCTAGAGTGTAATTACCGCGACCGTCAAACGCATTTTTTGAAACTCCACGGAAATCACGTACACGAGGTAATGAAACAGAAACTAATTTATCAAGAAAATCATACATCCGTTCACCACGAAGAGTAACTTTGGCGCCAATCGGCATTCCTTCACGAAGACGGAAACCTGCGATTGATTTTTTCGCTCTGGTTACTACCGGTTTTTGACCGGTAATTAGTGTTAATTCCTCTACAGCATTATCCAATGCTTTTGAGTTTTGAACGGCATCTCCAACACCCATATTGACAACAATTTTTTCAAGTTTAGGAACTTGCATGACAGATTTATAGTTAAATTTACTCATTAAACTTGGAACGATTTCTTTTATATATTTTTCTTTTAGGCGGTTCATCATGTGTACCTCCTTTCTTCACCACGAATTATTTATCTAATACCGCACCTGATTTTTTGGCAATACGTACTTTTTTACCATCTATTACTTGATAACCAACACGAGTTGGTTCACCGGTCTTAGGATCAATCGGCATAACGTTAGAAACATGAATGGCAGCTTCCATGTTTATAATTCCACCTTGAGGATTATCTTGAGATGGTTTTGCATGCTTTTTAACAATATTTACATTTTCTACAATCACCCGGTCTTTTTTAGGATAGGCGGCTAAAACAATACCTGTCTTGCCTTTATCTTTACCGGAAATAACCATCACTTTATCACCTTTTTTTACATGCATCATTCGCACCTCCTTAAAAGGCATAAATCTTTTTAAAATTAAAGAACTTCCGGAGCAAGTGAGACAATCTTCATAAAGTTGTTATCACGAAGTTCACGTGCAACAGGTCCAAAAATACGGGTGCCGCGCGGGCTTTTATCGTCACGGATTATGACACAAGCATTTTCATCAAAACGGATATAAGTACCGTCACTGCGCCGTACACCACGTTTTGTACGTACAACAACTGCTTTAACTACATCACCTTTTTTAACAACGCCTCCTGGTGTTGCTTGTTTAACAGTTGCGACAATCACGTCACCGATATTCGCATATTTACGGCCGGATCCGCCTAATACTTTAATCGTTAAGACTTCGCGTGCTCCTGAATTATCAGCAACTTTCAAACGAGTTTCTTGTTGAATCATAAATGAAACCTCCCTTCGGAAACAATACGTTCTATTGGAAATTAAATAATAACAGCTTTTTCAACAACTTTTACTAAACGAAAACGTTTTGTTGCAGAAAGCGGACGAGTTTCCATGATTTGAACAATATCGCCAACTTTTGCTTCGTTCAACTCATCATGGGCTTTAAATTTTTTCGAATATTTCACGCGTTTACCATAAAGAGGATGTTTTTTATATGTTTCAACTAAAACGGTAATGGTTTTATCCATTTTATCTGAAACAACACGCCCTGTATAAACTTTACGTTGGTTGCGTTCACTCATTACCTTACCTCCTCCCTAGTATTAGTTGTTAATGCCGATCTCTCTTTCACGGATGACAGTTTTCATACGTGCAATGGATTTACGTACTTCCCTTATACGAGCAGTATTTTCAAGTTGACCGGTCGCCAATTGGAAGCGAAGATTGAAAAGTTCTTCTTTTAACGACTTAATTTTTTGTTCAATTTCGGTAGTGGTTAAATCACGAATTTCTTTAGCTTTCATTTACTTCACCACCAATTTCTTCTCTTTTTACAAACTTACATTTAATCGGAAGTTTATGAGATGCTAGACGCAATGCCTCACGAGCAACTTCTTCAGAAACTCCGGCAATTTCAAACAATATTTTACCAGGTTTTACAACTGCCACCCAGCCTTCAGGAGCACCTTTACCGGAACCCATCCGAACTTCAAGCGGTTTTGCAGTATATGGTTTATGCGGAAAAATTTTAATCCAAACTTTACCGCCACGTTTCATATAACGAGTCATCGCAATACGTGCTGCTTCAATTTGACGGTTTGTAATCCATGAAGCTTCAAGTGCTTGCAGGCCGTATTCACCGAACGCAACTTCAGTACCGCCTTTCGCACGGCCACGCATTTTCCCACGATGTTCACGACGATATTTTACACGTTTAGGCATTAACATTATTATTTTCCTCCTTCCTCGGAATTTTTCTTCGCAGGAAGAACTTCACCACGATAGATCCAAACTTTTACACCAAGTTTACCGTAAGTTGTATCCGCTTCTGCATGTGCATAATCGATGTCTGCACGTAAAGTATGAAGTGGCACCGTTCCTTCACTATAGTGTTCGGCACGTGCAATATCAGCTCCGCCAAGACGTCCGGATACCATTGTTCTGATACCTTTTGCACCTGCACGCATCGTTCTTTGAATTGCTTGTTTTTGCGCACGACGGAATGAAACACGGTTTTCTAATTGACGTGCAATATTTTCAGCAACCAGTTTTGCATCAAGATCTGCCTTTTTAATTTCAACAATGTTAATATGCACCTTTTTACCCGTAATTGCATTTAACGCTTTTCGTAATGCTTCAACTTCGGAACCACCTTTACCGATGACCATTCCCGGTTTCGCTGTATGGATGGTAATATTTACACGGTTTGCCGCACGTTCAATTTCAACGCCGGATACTGCAGCATCTTTGAGGCGATTATAAATATATTCACGAATTTTAATATCTTCATGTAATAGTTCTGCATAATCTTTATCTGCGTACCATTTGGATTCCCAATCACGAATAATCCCGACACGCAAACCGATAGGATTAACTTTTTGACCCACTCATTATCCCTCCTTTTTTTCTGATAGCACAATTGTAATATGGCTAGTACGTTTATTAATTTGTGAAGCACGTCCTTGTGCACGCGGACGGAAACGTTTCAATGTCGGACCTTCGTCAACATATGCTTTTGAAACAACTAAATTGTTTACATCCATTTCGTAGTTATGTTCAGCATTCGCAATAGCAGAATTTAATACTTTTTCAACGATTGGGGATGCAGCTTTAGGTGTGAATTTTAAAATAGAAATTGCTTCACCGACTTGTTTTCCTCGAATTAGATCAACGACTAAGCGAGCTTTACGAGGTGCAATACGAACTGTTCTAGCAACAGCTTTAGCTTCCATGGATTTGCCCTCCTCTCATTAACGTCTTGTTTTCTTATCATCACCGGCATGGCCTTTATAAGTACGAGTTGGTGCAAATTCACCAAGTTTATGACCCACCATATCTTCGGTAATGTAAACCGGTACATGTTTACGTCCATCATATACTGCAATCGTATGCCCTACAAATGACGGGAAAATCGTTGAACGACGAGACCATGTTTTAATTACTTGTTTTTTACCACTTTCATTTAATACATCTACTTTTTTCAGAAGATGTTCATCTGCAAAAGGACCCTTTTTTAAGCTACGACCCATGTTTGAACCTCCCTTCTTAATTGCCCTACGGTTCTATCATCGAACCGTAGCCAAATCATTTTATTTTTTACGACGACGTACGATAAACTTATCTGACTTATTATTTTTCTTACGAGTTTTATATCCAAGTGCAGGTTTACCCCAAGGAGTCATTGGAGATTTACGTCCAACAGGAGCTTTACCTTCACCACCACCGTGTGGATGGTCATTCGGGTTCATTACAGATCCGCGTACAGTTGGGCGTTTGCCTAACCAGCGGGAACGACCTGCTTTACCGATATTTATAAGTTCATGTTGTTCATTTCCAACTTGACCGACTGTTGCACGGCAAGTACCAAGAACCATACGAACTTCACCGGATGTTAAGCGAACTAGTACATATTTGCCTTCTTTACCGAGCACTTGTGCACTTGCTCCGGCAGAACGAACTAATTGACCGCCTTTTCCGGGTTTTAATTCAATGTTATGAATTACGGTACCAACCGGAATGTTTGCCAAAGGTAGAGCATTTCCAACTTTAATATCCGCATCCGGACCGGATTCAATATCCATTCCGACTTCTAATCCTTTTGGTGCAAGAATATATCTTTTTTCTCCATCATGATAATGGATTAAGGCGATATTTGCAGATCGATTCGGATCATATTCAATAGTGGCAACGCGTCCGAGTATGCCATCTTTGTTACGTTTAAAATCAATCACACGGTATTGGCGTTTATGTCCACCGCCTTGGTGACGAACAGTTAACTTACCTTGGTTATTACGGCCTGCCTTTTTGTTTAACGGACGTAACAATGATTTTTCCGGTTTATCTGTAGTAATTTCCGCAAAATCGGAAACCGTCATATTACGCCGACCATTTGAGGTAGGTTTATAATGTTTAATCGCCATTTATTTTCCCTCCTTTTCAATTACTTAAGCTTGAAAGATTTCAATCTCTTGACTATCTTCCGTTAATTTGACAATTGCTTTTCTACGTTTATTTGTAAAACCGGTATATCTGCCCATTCTTTTGAACTTACCTTTGTAGTTCATAATGTTAACTTTTTCTACTTTAACACCGAAAATTTCTTCAACGGCTTGTTTTACTTGGGTTTTATTCGCTCTGACATCTACTTCAAATGTATATTTTCTATCGTTCAAATCGTTCATAGAGCGTTCAGTAATGACGGGGCGCTTGATTACATCACGTGCATCCATTATGCTAGCACCTCCTCTACTTTTCTGGCAGCATCTTCTGTCATGATTAACTTTTCATGACCAATAATATCTAATACATTAACCGCATTTGAGCTGACAACTTTTACACCAGGGATATTTCGCGCAGATAATACTGCATTTTCATTAGTATCACTTGTTACAATAAGTGCTTTTGTATCCACTGACAGATTTTTTAGAACAGTTACAAAATCTTTTGTCTTTGGTGCTTCAAATGTTAATTGATCAAGTATCACAATATTGTTTTCTTGTACTTTTGTTGATAAAGCCGATTTTAATGCTAAGCGACGCACCTTTTTCGGAAGTTTATATGCATAACTACGCGGTACTGGGCCAAATACTGTACCACCCCCACGCCATTGAGGTGCGCGAATTGAGCCTTGACGAGCACGGCCTGTTCCTTTTTGTCTCCATGGTTTACGACCACCGCCGCGAACTTCGGAACGATTTTTTACTTTTGCAGTTCCTTGTCTCTGAGAAGCTCGCAAACTAATGATCACTTCTGACATGACATGTTTATTCGGTTCAATACCAAATACGGAATCATTCAGTTCGATTTCTCCGACTTGTGATCCGGCTTGGTTATACACAGTTACTTTTGGCATTCCTATGTCCTCCTTTCCTCTTTAATTTACTTTGCTTTTATCGCCGTTCTAATTTTCAAGAATGATTTTTTTGGACCAGGAACATTTCCTTTAATTAATAGAAGGTTTCTATCTGTATCCACCTTGACAATTTCCAGGTTTTGAATGGTAATTTGTTCTCCACCCATACGACCCGGTAATTCTTTAGATTTGAATACACGGTTTGGAGCTATTGGCCCCATTGAACCAGGACGACGATGATAACGAGAACCGTGTGACATTGGTCCACGTGATTGTCCGTGCCGTTTAATAGCACCTTGGAATCCTTTCCCTTTGGAAATTCCGGTTACATCGACAATCGTACCTTCTTGAAAAATATCTGCTTTGACTTCTTGACCAATTTCATATTCTTCTATATTTACATCTCTAATTTCACTGATGAAGCGCTTAGGAGCGGTATTTGCTTTGGCAACATGGCCTTTTTCGGGCTGATTTGCCAATCTTTCAGGTTTATCTTCATAACCTAATTGAATTGCATTATAACCGTCTGTTTCAACAGTTTTCTTTTGAAGAACGACGTTAGGTGTTACGTCAACAACTGTAACAGGGATAAGATCGCCGTTTTCCAAGAAAATTTGAGTCATACCAATTTTTCTTCCTAAGATTCCTTTGGTCATCAGTCACACCTCCTAAATTTTAAAGTGAATTGATTATAATTTAATTTCAATATCAACACCGGATGGTAAATCCAATCTCATCAAAGCATCAACAGTTTGTGGAGTTGGATTCACGATGTCGATCAAACGTTTATGTGTACGCATTTCGAATTGTTCTCGGGAATCTTTATATTTGTGTACCGCACGTAAAATGGTATAAACTGATTTTTCAGTTGGCAACGGAATCGGACCACTTACTGATGCTCCGGAACGTTTTGCGGTTTCCACAATCTTTTCTGCTGATTGATCAAGAATACGATGATCATATGCTTTTAATCGGATACGAATCTTTTGTTTTGCCATTATTTTCCCTCCTTTTCGCCTAATTGCTAGACTTCTCCATGAAAATTTCCTGCACACATGCCATGGCAAAGCGGCCGGGTGTGTCAGCAACCTCTCACTTCATCGCTAATAAAAGTCAACATTTGATATTATACATAAAAAGTATAACGAATGCAACCTTTTTCCAAAGTTATCTGTAACAAAACCTCTACTATTATACATAGAACATAACCTTTTTTCAACATCATTAGCATGGTAACTTTTGATAATAATTTGAAGCCATACATCTGCTTGAAATTTTTTGTTTAAAAAAACAAGACGGATAGATTATCTACCCGTCTTTCGTCTGATCGAAATGATTTTTATTTTTCGATAGAAGCAACAGAGCCTGCTCCGACTGTACGTCCACCTTCGCGAATTGAGAATTTTGTACCTTCTTCAATAGCGATCGGTGCAATCAATTCTACTGTCATTTCAACATTGTCGCCAGGCATAACCATTTCTACGCCTTCAGGTAATTCAATGATGCCTGTAACATCTGTTGTACGGAAATAGAATTGCGGACGATAGTTTGAGAAGAATGGAGTATGACGTCCACCTTCTTCTTTTGTTAATACGTAAACTTGTGCTTTAAATTTTGTATGTGGTGTAATTGTTCCTGGTTTAGCAAGTACTTGACCACGTTCAACTTCATCACGAGCAACCCCACGAAGAAGTGCACCGATATTGTCACCGGCTTCTGCTTGGTCTAATAATTTACGGAACATTTCAACACCAGTTACAGTTGTTTGTTTTGGTTCTTCTGAAAGACCAACGATTTCAACAACGTCACCAACTTTTAACTCACCGCGTTCTACACGACCGGTTGCAACTGTACCACGACCAGTGATTGAGAATACATCTTCAACCGGCATCATAAATGGTTTATCAGTTTCACGTTGTGGAGTTGGAATGTATTCATCAACAGCTTCCATTAATTCAAGGATTTTACCTTCCCATTCTGCGTCTCCTTCAAGAGCTTTTAAAGCAGAACCTTTAATAACAGGGATATCATCACCCGGGAAGTCATATTCTGATAACAGGTCACGAACTTCCATTTCAACTAATTCTAATAATTCTTCATCGTCAACCATATCGCATTTGTTTAAAAATACAACGATGTAGGGAACACCTACTTGACGAGAAAGAAGAATGTGTTCACGAGTTTGTGGCATTGGACCGTCAGCAGCAGATACAACAAGGATTGCTCCGTCCATTTGAGCTGCACCAGTAATCATGTTTTTAACATAGTCAGCATGTCCTGGGCAGTCAACGTGTGCATAGTGCCGTTTGTCAGTTTCATATTCAACGTGTGCAGTAGAAATCGTGATTCCACGAGCTTTTTCTTCAGGAGCACCGTCGATTTGGTCATATGCACGAGCTTCTGCTTTCCCTTGTTTTGCAAGAACAGCAGTAATTGCTGCAGTTAAAGTAGTTTTACCATGGTCAACGTGTCCGATAGTACCAATATTAACATGTGGTTTTGAACGATCATATTTAGCTTTAGCCATTAGGATATATCCTCCTTTAATTTTAAAATTTACAAAATATATTATGTAGCTCTGGAAAGGTGGTTAAACCATTTCCATCGCATTTGTAACCTTCAATAGTAGTTATACAAGATTCACTTTACAAAATCAATTATTGACCGCTATTTTTTTTAATTATTTCTTCAGCAATTGATTTTGGTACTTCTTCATAGTGATCCGTAAACATTGTAAAAGTACCGCGTCCTTGTGTGTTGGAACGCAATGAGGTTGCATATCCAAACATTTCGGCAAGAGGAACCATTGCACGAACAACTTGTGCGTTCCCCCGGGCTTCCATTCCCTCAACGCGACCACGACGAGAAGTAATATCGCCCATAATATCGCCCAAGTATTCTTCCGGAATAACAACTTCCACTCTCATAATTGGTTCCAGTAATACAGGGTTACATTTTTTAGCGGCATTTTTCAAAGCAAGTGAAGCCGCAACTTTAAATGCCATTTCGCTAGAGTCAACATCATGATAAGAACCATCAAATAATTTTGCTTTAATGTCAACTAAAGGATAACCGGCAATGACACCGTTTTTCATTGCATCTTCAAGTCCTGCTTGAACGGCTGGTATATATTCGCGTGGAACAACCCCACCGACAATTGCATTTTCAAATTCAAAGCCTTTACCTTGTTCATTCGGTGAGAACTCGATCCAAACGTGACCATATTGTCCACGTCCACCGGATTGGCGAACAAACTTCCCTTCAACTTGAGCTGAAGTAGTAAATGTTTCACGATATGCAACTTGTGGAGCACCCACATTTGCTTCTACCTTAAATTCACGGCGCATACGATCGACGATAATATCAAGGTGAAGTTCACCCATACCTTCGATGATGGTTTGACCTGTTTCTTGGTCTGTATGTGCACGGAATGTCGGGTCTTCTTCTTGAAGTTTTTGTAATGCTGTACTCATCTTGTCTTGGTCAGCTTTCGATTTTGGTTCAATCGCAACAGAGATGACCGGTTCCGGGAATTCCATAGATTCTAAAATAACCGGATTTTTTTCATCACAAAGGGTATCGCCGGTTGTTGTATCTTTCAAACCAACCGCTGCAGCAATGTCGCCGGCATGAACTTCTGGAATTTCTTGACGGTGATTTGCGTGCATTTGCAGAATACGCCCAATCCGCTCACGTTTCCCTTTTGTAGAGTTCAGTACATAAGAGCCGGATTGCAATGTACCCGAGTAAACACGGAAGAATGTCAGTTTACCAACATATGGATCGGTCATTACTTTAAATGCTAATGCAGAGAAAGGCTCATCGTCATCTGCATGACGTTCAACATCTTCATCCGTATCCGGAATAATACCTTTGATAGAAGGTATGTCAATCGGTGATGGCAGATAGTCGACTACTGCATCCAGCATCAACTGAACACCTTTGTTTTTAAACGCTGAACCGCAAAGTACCGGGAAGAACTCAACACTTAAAGTTGCTTTACGAATACCTGCTTTCAGTTCTTCAACTGTAATTTCTTCACCTTCAAGATATTTCATCATTAAGTCTTCATCAAGTTCAGCAACAGCCTCAATTAATTTGTTGCGATATTCCTCAGCTTGGTCTTTATACTCGTCAGGAATTTCTCCATCAGTAATTTCAGTACCAAGATCATTTGCATAAAATACAGCTTTCATTTCAACTAAATCGATGATACCGTTGAATTGATCTTCGGCACCCATCGGCAACTGAATCGCATGGGCATTTGCTTGCAAACGATCATGAAGTGTATCGACTGAATACAAGAAATTGGCCCCGATTTTATCCATTTTATTTACAAAAACAATTCTCGGTACCCCGTATGTTGTTGCTTGACGCCATACAGTTTCTGTTTGTGGTTCAACACCGGATTGGGCGTCAAGAACAGTCACTGCACCGTCTAGTACACGTAAGGAACGTTCAACTTCAACAGTGAAGTCTACGTGTCCCGGGGTGTCGATAATATTTACACGGTGACCTTTCCATTGTGCTGTCGTAGCAGCAGAAGTAATGGTAATCCCCCGTTCTTGTTCTTGCTCCATCCAGTCCATTTGGGAAGCACCTTCATGGGTTTCACCAATTTTATGGATCCGGCCAGTGTAAAATAGGATGCGTTCGGTTGTTGTTGTTTTTCCTGCATCGATATGTGCCATGATTCCAATATTACGAGTGTTTTCTAAGGAGAACTCTCTTGGCATCCATATTTCTCCTTCCTTGTTATAATTATTAAAAAGTTAATTGCAAAAATCGTATACTTAATAATAGAAGTAATGAATTACCAACGATAGTGAGCAAACGCTTTGTTTGCTTCAGCCATTTTATGTGTATCTTCACGTTTTTTCACGGAAGCACCTGTATTATTTGCAGCATCCATGATTTCGTTGGCTAAACGTTCTTCCATTGTTTTTTCTCCGCGAAGACGAGCATAGTTTACTAACCAGCGTAAACCTAATGTTGTTCGACGGTCAGGACGAACTTCTACAGGCACTTGATAGTTCGCACCACCTACACGGCGGGCTCTTACTTCTAATACCGGCATAACATTTTTAAGAGCTTGTTCGAAAACTTCCATTGGCTCTTTTCCGGTCCGCTCACGGATAATATCAAATGCTTTATAAAGGATTGTTTGAGCTTTTCCTCTTTTTCCATCAATCATAATTTTATTTACTAAACGTGTTACTAGTTTTGAATTATAAATCGGATCCGGTAACACATCTCTTTTCGCAACTGGGCCTTTACGTGGCATTACCTTATTCCTCCTTTCAAAAGATAATCAACTTAAAAATGGTTTATTATTTCTTCTCTTTCGGACGTTTTGTACCGTATTTCGAACGACCTTGTTTACGGTTTTCTACTCCTGCCGTATCTAACGCTCCACGAACGATATGGTAACGTACCCCAGGTAAGTCTTTTACACGTCCGCCACGGATTAACACAACACTGTGTTCTTGTAAATTATGTCCGATCCCGGGAATATAAGCTGTTACTTCGATTCCGTTCGTTAGCCGAACACGAGCATATTTACGAAGTGCGGAGTTTGGTTTTTTCGGTGTCATCGTCCCTACACGTGTACATACACCGCGTTTTTGAGGTGATGCAAGGTTCGTTTGTTCCTTTTTAAAACTGTTATAACCCTTGTTTAGTGCAGGAGATTTTGACTTTTCAACAATCGCTTTACGTGGTTTACGAACTAATTGATTAATTGTAGGCATGATTTTTTCCTCCCTTCTTGGTTTTTTAAGCCCACACATCCAGGTGATTCATTTTTGGGCAAAAATAATTTTGTAGTTAAATAATTAACTACAGTAATATTTAATTCATAATAGCAACTGTTGCAGCACGCACGTCTATACCACACGCTTTTCCAAGTTTCTCCATGGAATCTACATAGATAATTGGCACATTTGCCTCATTCGCAATTTTAACAATTTCCGATATGAGTTTCTTATCGGCATCGCTAGCAACGATCACTTCATGAACAGAGCCCGACTTCAGAGCTTTCAAAGTTTGCTTTGTTCCTATTTTTATATTCCTGGCCTGTTTTACTTTTTCATAAGACATCTTATATATCCTCCAAAGCAACAGGATGATTAGGAGCACCTTGAATATATTAGCACCATAAAAATTAAAAGTCAAGTTGTTAATTGAATATTTTTATATGGGCCGGGATCCGTTCGGACTGATCCCGGCACGTTTCATTTTTATTCGACAATTACCGGTTCTTCAATATCTTTCATTTTTTTGAACTTAGTTTTCCGATATACTTGCATTCCTGTACCGGCTGGAACAAGTTTCCCGATAATAACATTCTCCTTTAAGCCGAGTAATTCATCTTGTTTTCCTTTAATGGCTGCATCAGTAAGAACACGGGTTGTTTCTTGGAATGATGCCGCCGACAAGAATGAGTCAGTTTCAAGAGAGGCTTTCGTAATTCCGAGCAGTACAGGTTTTCCGGTTGCCGGATTTTTCCCTTCAAGCAATGCTTTTTTGTTCGCTTCGGTAAATTGATGGATATCCATTAGCGTACCCGGTAAAACATCTGTTTCTCCTGAATCGATCACTCGAACCTTACGTAACATCTGACGAACCATTACTTCGATATGTTTATCGCCGATTTCAACCCCTTGCATCCGGTAAACACGTTGTACCTCATGCAATAAATATTGTTGAACAGTTTGAACATCTGTTACCTTTAATAGTTCTTTCGGATCAATCGAACCTTCTGTTAATTCTTGACCCCGTTTAACCATATCACCCACAGCAACTTTTAAGCGGGCTGTATATGGTGCATTGTATGTCCTTGTTTCAATACTACCGGAAACAACAATTTCTTGTTGACGATCTTTTCCTTCGCTTATTGAAGTGATTTCACCGTCGATTTCAGTAATAACGGCTTGACCTTTTGGATTCCGTGCTTCAAAAAGCTCTTGAACACGAGGAAGACCTTGGGTAATATCATCCCCGGCAACCCCACCGGTGTGGAACGTACGCATCGTCAACTGCGTTCCCGGTTCACCAATTGATTGGGCAGCAATAATTCCAACTGCTTCACCGACTTCAACTTCCTGTCCTGTAGCCAAGTTATATCCATAACATTTTTTACATACACCATGTTTTGTATTACATGTAAATGCAGAACGAATCCAAACAGAAGTAATTCCTGCTTTTACAATTTCTTTGGCAATGTCTTCAGTAATTAACTCATTTTGTCCCACGATCACTTTATTTGTTTCCGGATGTCTTACGGTTTTCCTGGAGTAACGTCCGATTAAGCGTTCTTCCAGCGGTTCGATAATCTCTGTTCCATCCATGATTGCAGAAACGTAAATTCCGCGATCTGTTCCACAGTCTTCTTCTCGAATAATGACATCTTGGGCGACATCTACGAGACGTCTCGTTAAATAACCCGAGTCTGCCGTCTTAAGTGCAGTATCCGCCAGACCTTTCCGGGCACCATGGGTAGAGATAAAGTATTCTTGAACAGTCAAGCCTTCACGGAAACTTGATTTAATTGGCAACTCAATGATTCGCCCGGCCGGGTTCGCCATCAAGCCACGCATACCGGCAAGTTGGGTAAAGTTCGACGCATTACCCCGGGCACCGGAATCACTCATCATAAAGATCGGATTGAATTTATCCAACGATTCCATCAGTTTTCCTTGAATTTCATCTTTTGCCGCACTCCAGATGGAAATGACACGATCATAGCGTTCATCTTCCGTTATTAAACCTCTCCGGAATTGTTTTTGTACATTATCAACTTTTCTTTGGGCATCTTCCAAGATTTCATATTTTTGTGGAAGTACAGTGATATCCGCAATACTAATGGTAATACCTGCTTTTGTTGAATATTTAAAACCGAGATCTTTCATGCGATCAAGCATTTTTGATGTTGCGGTTATTTTGTACCGTTTAAACACTTCCGCAATAATTTTTCCTAAATAGCCTTTCTTGAATGGAGAAATCAATTCTCTTTCTTCAAGGATTTCCTTAATATTTGCAGAAGGGTCAACAAAATACTTTGCAGGTGTCTTTTCTTCCAAATTTGAAGTTGTCGGCTCATTTATATATGGGAAAGATTTCGGTAAAATTTCATTGAAAATTAATTTCCCAACCGTTGTTAATAGCAATTTTTTGTTTTGCTTTTCGGTAAATGTTGGGTTTTTCAACGAACCGGCATGAACCGCTACCCTTGTGTGTAAATGGACATATCCGTTTTGGTAAGCAATGAGTGCTTCTTCCCGATCTTTGAAGACCATTCCTTCACCGATTGCCCCTTTTCTTTCTAATGTTAAATAATAGTTACCTAGCACCATATCTTGGGAAGGTGTAACAACCGGTTTTCCGTCTTTCGGATTCAAGATGTTTTGAGCAGCAAGCATGAGTAAACGTGCTTCCGCTTGGGCTTCAGCAGATAGCGGAACATGGACAGCCATTTGGTCACCGTCAAAGTCCGCGTTGTAAGCCGTACAGACTAACGGGTGCAAACGAATGGCACGACCTTCCACCAATGTTGGCTCAAATGCTTGAATTCCCAATCTATGTAGTGTTGGGGCACGATTCAATAAGACCGGGTGTTCTTTAATAACTTCTTCCAACACATCCCAGATTTCCGGACTGAGCCGTTCTATTTTCCGTTTTGCTGATTTAATATTGTGAGCTAAGCCTTTGGCAACAAGTTCTTTCATGACAAACGGCTTAAATAATTCAATGGCCATTTCTTTCGGCAAACCGCATTGATACATTTTTAAGTTTGGACCGACAACGATAACAGAACGCCCCGAATAGTCAACACGTTTTCCGAGCAAGTTTTGACGGAATCGACCTTGTTTTCCTTTTAACATATGGGATAAAGATTTTAACGGACGATTTCCCGGGCCTGTTACCGGTCTGCCGCGACGACCGTTATCAATTAACGCATCGACAGCTTCTTGCAGCATCCGTTTTTCATTTTGAACGATAATGCTGGGAGCACCAAGATCTAATAAACGTTTCAGCCGGTTATTTCTGTTAATTACCCGACGATATAAATCATTTAAGTCAGAAGTGGCGAAACGACCGCCATCCAGTTGGACCATTGGACGTAATTCAGGCGGGATAACGGGTAGAACATCAAGAACCATCCATGAAGGATCGTTCCCTGAATTACGGAAGGCCTCAATAACTTCCAACCGTTTAATCGCACGGGTTCTTCTTTGTCCTTGAGCAGTTTTTAGCTCTTCCCTTAAAGTGGCACTTTCCTTTTCAAGATCGACATCTTGGAGAAGTTTTTTAATTGCTTCTGCACCCATTCCGGCTTGGAATTTATTGCCATATTTTTCCCGATAAGAACGGTACTCTTTTTCAGATAGTAATTGTTTCTTTTCTAATGTTGTATTTCCCGGTTCTGTAACGACATATGAGGCGAAATAAATAACTTCCTCAAGTGCTCTCGGAGACATGTCCAGCACAAGCCCCATCCGGCTTGGAATTCCTTTAAAATACCATATATGTGATATCGGAGCTGCCAGTTCAATATGCCCCATTCTTTCCCGACGAACTTTTGAACGGGTCACTTCAACACCGCAGCGATCACAGACAACACCTTTATATCTTACTCGTTTGTATTTACCGCAATGGCATTCCCAATCTTTTGTCGGACCAAAAATCCGTTCACAAAATAGACCGTCTTTTTCCGGTTTTAATGTGCGATAGTTGATTGTTTCCGGTTTTTTGACTTCACCGTGTGACCATGAACGAATTTTATCCGGTGAAGCCAAACCAATTTTCATATATTCAAAGTTATTTACGTCTAGCAAGGGGTCGACCTCCTATTCATAAGGGTAATTCCCAATTTGGTTCATTTCAGGGAAAGAAAAACCCAATACACAGGCTCTCGATTTAAAATTGAGATCTGTAAGTATTGAGTTTTTTTCTTTTTTTACTCGGTGACACCTACTTTTTCAGATTCTTGATTATTGTTTTCGGATTGTATATTTAAAGCATCAGCTTGTTGAAAATCATCATCATCTTCTAAGTCCTTCATGTCAATTTCCTGTTGGTTTCCGGAAAGGATTTTGACATCCAAACCTAAACTTTGCAATTCTTTCATCAACACTTTGAAAGATTCCGGAACACCCGGTTCAGGAACATTCTCGCCTTTAACGATAGCTTCGTATGTTTTTACCCGACCAACAATATCGTCCGACTTAACGGTTAAGATTTCTTGAAGCGTATATGCCGCTCCATAGGCTTCTAAAGCCCACACTTCCATTTCACCAAACCGTTGTCCACCAAACTGTGCTTTTCCGCCCAGCGGTTGTTGGGTAACTAACGAGTAAGGACCTGTTGAGCGAGCATGCAATTTGTCGTCAACCATATGTGCCAGTTTAATCATATACATGATACCGACAGATACACGGTTATCAAACGGTTCACCAGTTCTACCGTCATAAAGAATGGTTTTACCGTCACGGGCAAGACCGGCTTCCTCCAACGTATCCCACACATCATCTTCGGTTGCACCGTCAAAGACCGGTGTAGCAACATGGATGCCAAGTTTCTTTGCAGCAATCCCTAAATGCAACTCTAAAACTTGCCCAATGTTCATCCGTGACGGCACACCTAATGGATTTAGCATGATATCAACAGGGGTTCCATCAGGTAAGTACGGCATATCTTCTTCCGGAAGAATGCGTGAAATAACCCCTTTATTCCCATGTCGTCCGGCCATTTTATCGCCAACACGGATTTTCCGTTTTTGTACAATATATACCCGAACTAATTGATTAACTCCAGGTGGCAGTTCATCGCCGTCTTCCCTATTGAATACTTTTACATCAAGAACAATTCCGCCGCCGCCATGTGGAACGCGCAGAGAGGTATCTCGAACTTCCCTTGCTTTTTCACCAAAGATCGCATGTAGAAGTCTTTCTTCAGCAGTTAATTCCGTAACTCCTTTTGGTGTTACCTTCCCAACGAGAAGATCGCCATCTTTCACTTCTGCTCCAATGCGGATGATTCCACGCTCATCAAGATTTCGAAGAGCATCTTCCCCAACATTCGGAATATCTCTCGTGATTTCTTCAGGCCCTAGTTTTGTATCCCTGGATTCAGATTCATACTCTTCAATATGAATAGAAGTATATACATCATCTTTCACCAGACGTTCACTCATGACGATCGCATCTTCATAGTTGTAACCTTCCCATGTCATGAAAGCAACCAGTACATTTCGTCCCAAAGCCAATTCCCCTTTTTCCATGGAAGGTCCATCGGCCAAAATTTCACCTTTTTTGACACGATCACCGACCTTGACAATTGGTCTCTGGTTAAAGCTCATTCCATTATTGGAACGATCAAATTTATGAACTTTATAACGATCCAAGTCACCGCGAACTTCTTGACCATCAATTGTTGAAATACGACGAACACGAATTTGATCGCCTTCAACATGTTCAACGATACCATCATGTTTACAAATAACTGCCGCCCCTGAATCACGAGCACTGACATGTTCCATTCCCGTACCTACAATTGGTGCTTCAGGAACAAGTAACGGAACAGCTTGACGCTGCATGTTTGCTCCCATCAAAGCGCGGTTAGAGTCATCGTTTTCAAGGAACGGAATACAAGCAGTCGCAACGGAAACGACTTGTTTAGGAGAAACATCGATATAATCGACACGGTCAACTGAAACAACTAAGTTTTCACCACGGAATCTTGCAAAAACTTCTTTTTCCAAGAAGTTCCCTTCGTCATCCACTTTCGCATTCGCCTGAGCGACAACATAGTTATCTTCTTCATCCGCTGTCATGTAATGAATTTCATTAGTAACCTTACCAGTCTCGTGATTAACCTTGCGATACGGTGCTTCAATAAAGCCAAATTTATTCACTTTCGCATACGTGGAAAGCGAGTTGATTAACCCAATGTTCGGACCTTCAGGTGTTTCAATCGGGCACATTCTTCCATAGTGTGAATAGTGAACGTCCCGTACTTCCATACTTGCCCGTTCTCGTGTCAAACCACCCGGTCCAAGAGCGGATAAACGTCTTTTATTGGTAAGTTCAGCTAACGGGTTCGTTTGGTCCATGAATTGTGACAGCTGAGAACTGCCAAAAAACTCTTTGATTGCCGCAATTACCGGGCGAATATTAATGAGTTGCTGTGGTGTAATTGTGTTCGTATCTTGAATCGACATTCTTTCACGGACAACCCGTTCCATTCTTGATAAACCGATACGGAATTGGTTTTGTAATAATTCACCAACAGAGCGAATCCGGCGATTACCCAGATGATCAATATCGTCCGTTCTACCAACTTGATGAAGCAAATTGAAGAAATAACTAATAGACGAAATAATATCTGCCGGTGTGATATGTTTAATTTTTTCCTTTATACCTGCATTCCCAATAATATTAATTTCTTTATTCTCATCATCATTTGGAGCATAAACTCGAATGGATTGGATTAAAATTTCTTCTTCCAAAACGCCGCCGGTCGGATTAAATCGTTTAAAACCAATTCCTTTTTCGATATAAGGAATAAGTCGATCCAAAGTACGTCGATCTAATACTGTCCCTTTTTCAGCAACAATTTCTCCGGTTTCGGGATCAGCGAGTGTTTCAGCCAAGGTTTGCCCAAACAAACGATTGGAAATATTTAATTTCTTGTTCATTTTATAGCGCCCAACATTGGCTAAATCATACCGTTTTGGGTCGAAAAAACGTGAGATCAATAAACTCTTTGCATTTTCAACGGTTGGCGGTTCACCCGGCCGCAAGCGCTCATATATTTCTATTAATGCTTTTTCCGTGCTATCGGTATTATCTTTTTCCAGCGTATTTCGCAAAAACTCATTATCACCTATTAAATCAATGATCTCTTGATCTGAACCAAATCCTAAAGCACGTAATAATACTGTAACCGGAAGTTTTCGCGTACGATCGATGCGAACGTAAACAACATCTTTCGCATCGGTTTCATATTCGAGCCAAGCACCACGGTTTGGTATTACAGTTGCACTGAAACCACTTCTACCATTCTTATCAACTTTTGCATTATAATAGACACTGGGGGAACGAACCAATTGGGAGACAATGACCCGTTCAGCACCATTAATAATAAAGGTACCTGTTTCTGTCATAAGCGGAAAATCACCCATGAACACATCCTGGTCCTTTACTTCCCCAGTTTCCTTATTAACTAACCGAACTTTTACCCTCAGTGGTGCTGCATATGTAACATCACGTTCTTTTGCTTCATCAACAGAGTACTTTGGTTCTCCCAATTCATAGTCAATGAACTCAAGAGACAAATTACCCGTAAAATCCTCTATCGGGGAAATATCCTGAAACATTTCCCGCAAACCTTCATCAAAAAACCATTTGTATGATGCGGTTTGAATTTCAACAAGATTCGGTAATTCTAAAACTTCACGTATTCTCGCATAACTTCTCCGCTTGCGGTGCCGTCCATATTGAACTAGTTGACCTGTCAACTGATTCACCCCTCAAATCAAACGTTTTGAAAATGCCAAAAATCATTGAAATGCTCTTACTAAGTTATTGTAAAAAGAAAAAAGGGTTTCCTTTGAAAACCACAAAAAATCTAGTCTTATTTATACTATTTTCCCCATTTTTCCATAAAAATATACGAATAATTATGGAAAAATTGGTTATATAGGTAAATACATATTGGCATTAAATTATATTAACATATGCATTAATCAGAGTCAAATTTTTTTGCCTTTAAAATATAATATCCTTTATCCCGTTTTGCAATTTTCACCTCATCATATATTTCTTCCATCACTTTTTTTGCCGATGGGGCGCCCTGCTTCTTTTGGATAACAACCCAAAATTCACCGCCATCGCATAAATGCTGATAGCTTTTTTCTATGATTTCTATCACTACTTTTTTACCGGCACGGATTGGAGGGTTAGTTACGATTGCTGCATAGTTATGCTCAATCACATTTTCAAAAACATCACTTTCAAAAATGTTTACATTATCAATGTGATTTTGTTCCGCATTTTCTTTCGCCAGCCGAATGGCTCTCTCATTAATATCTATCATATGTATTTGTCTGTTTGGATAGGAACGTGCGAGCGCCAAACCGATTGGACCATAACCGCATCCAACATCAAGTATGGTTCCATCAACATCCGGGGGTATAAATGTGTCGATAAGCAATTTTGATCCATAGTCTACCTCATTTTTCGAAAACACACCACGGTCCGTTTTAAAGCGAAACAGGTATCCTTTTAGCTGACAAGACCAATATTTCGGATCACTGGCTACATCTGGTTTATGGGAATAATAATGATCAACCATGATCATCACCTCAATTCAGTTCTAGGTAGGAAGGGGGAAAGTTTTGTGAAAAAAGCTCGCTATTGTCAGCGAGCTTTTTTTATTTTATATAATCAATCCGAGATGAACTTGCTCAAGTAAATTATTTAACTTCAACGCCTGCTCCAACTTCTTCAAGTTTTGCTTTAATTTCTTCTGCTTCTTCTTTAGAAGCACCTTCTTTAACTGGTTTTGGTGTGTTGTCAACAAGATCTTTTGCTTCTTTAAGTCCAAGACCTGTGATTTCACGAACCACTTTAATAACTTTAATTTTTTGAGCACCGGCTTCAGTTAAAACAACATCAAATTCAGTTTTTTCATCACCAGCAGCTCCAGGAGCAGCTCCGCCAACTACAGCTACAGGAGCAGCAGCAGTTACACCAAACTCTTCTTCAATTGCTTTTACTAAATCGTTTAATTCTAAAACTGACATATTTTTTACAGCTTCAATAATTTGTTCTTTCGTCATCAGTTTTTCCTCCTAATTTGATAATTTTCATATTAAATAATCGAATGTTTTTAAACCGAACGAACCCTAATCTCTTGCATTAAGAAACATTAAAAAGTTTAAATCATGCAATCTTTATTGAATTATGCACTTTGTTCTTCTTTTTGATCAGCAACTGCCTTTGTAACAAGCGCAAAGTTGCGGATTGGAGCTTGAAGAACGCTAAGCAACATAGAGAGTAAACCTTCTCTTGAAGGAAGTTCAGCAAGAGCTTTAATTTCCTCAACCGAAGATACTTTTCCTTCAATAACGCCTGCTTTCATTTCTAATGCTTCATGTTCTTTTGCAAAGTTATTTAAAATTTTTGCAGGAGCCACAACGTCTTCATTACTGAACGCAATGGCATTCGGACCTGTTAAAACTTCAGTTAAACCGTTTAAATCAACAGCTTCAGCAGCTCTGCGGGTTAAAGAGTTTTTATAAACTTTAAATTCAACCCCTGCTTCACGAAGTTGTTTCCGCAGTTCTGTTACCTCAGCAACATTCAATCCGCGATAGTCAACAACAATGGTTGAAACACTGTTTTTTAGTTTTTCAGCAATTTCTTCCACTAACTGTTTCTTTTGTTCAACAGCACTAGACATACCTACACCTCCCAGTTGATGATTATCACATCTATACCGGCCTGTCTACCAAAAAACCTCCTTGCCGGTAGACAAGGAGGTTTACATAGCCAGTCTTTTCGACATTCGAAATCCTGGTAATCATACGATCTATGTTTATTACCTCGGTAGGAAATTAAGCTCTTGAGGAGCACCTACTGTCTACGGTATAAATGCTTTTATTTCATTTACGAAAAAAATCATAACATATATATGCTTTATCAGTCAACTGTCATTTTTAAACAGTTGTTGGGTCAAGTTTAATTCCAGGTCCCATTGTTGAACTGATTGTTACATTTTTTATATAAGTGCCTTTTGCGGCAGCAGGTTTCGCTTTATTAATTGTTTCAACAATAGTAGCTAAGTTTTCGAGAAGTTTATCATTGTCAAAGGAAATTTTTCCAATTGGAACATGGACATTTCCTGCTTTATCTGCACGATATTCAACTTTCCCTGCTTTAATTTCATTTACAGCACGTGTAACATCAAATGTAACCGTACCTGTCTTCGGGTTTGGCATTAAGCCTTTCGGACCTAACACACGACCCAATTTCCCAACTTCTGCCATCATATCAGGTGTTGCGACGATTACATCAAATTCAAACCAACCTTGTTGAATTTTATTAATATAATCTGCATCACCTACATAGTCAGCTCCGGCAGCTTCTGCTTCTTTTGCCTTATCACCTTTCGCAAAAACTAGCACACGTTGCGTTTTACCGGTTCCGTTTGGAAGAACAACTGCTCCACGGATTTGTTGGTCATTTTTTCTAGGGTCAATGCCTAAGCGAAATGCAACTTCTACCGATGCGTCAAATTTTACATAACTTGTTTTTTTCAATAGTTCAATTGCTTCTTTTGCATCATATGCTTTTGAACGATCAATCAGCTTTACAGCTTCAATATATTTTTTACCTCTTTTAGCCATAATAATCCTCCTTAACTGTGGTTTTAACGGTTGGGACCTCCCACGAATAGAGGTTGCGACTTGAAAATAAACACTGTTGCCGCAACCCCATACTCTTCATGAAACAATTAATCTTCAATCACAATACCCATGCTGCGTGCAGTACCTTCAACCATTTTCATGGCTGCTTCAACACTTGCTGCATTTAAGTCAGGCATTTTTGTTTCAGCAATTTCACGCACTTTATCACGTTTAACTGTCGCAACTTTTTTACTGTTTGGTTCACCGGAACCAGATTCAATACCAGCTGCTTTTTTGAGAAGTACAGCAGCAGGTGGTGTTTTCGTAATAAAAGTAAACGAACGGTCTTCAAAGACTGTAATTTCTACCGGTATAATCAAACCAGCTTGATCAGCTGTACGAGCGTTGAATTCTTTACAAAATCCCATTATGTTAACGCCAGCTTGACCTAATGCAGGACCGACTGGTGGCGCAGGATTTGCTTTACCTGCTGGAATTTGCAGTTTCACTACTTTGATGACTTTTTTTGCCACGAGACACACCTCCTTAAGTCCGTGATGTGGTAAATGGGTCTATGCCCTCCCACTCATTCAATAGCATATATCTTACAACAGCACTAAAACACTGTCAATCTCAATAAAGAGACATACCGACTTAAAAATAGTATCAAATTTCAAGACATTTTTCAAGCTATTCGTTATTATATTTTTTCAATTTGTGAAAAGTCTAATTCTACCGGCGTATCCCGGCCAAACATATTCACTAGTACTTTGATTTTTGCCTTAGCACGGTCGATATCTTCAACAGAAGCTGTAAAGTTGGCAAATGGCCCTTCAATTACTTTTACAGTGTCCCCTACTTCCAGATCAACCTCAATACGTTTTTCTTCAATACCCATCCGTTTTAAAAGTGCGCTAACCTCTTCCGGTAATAACGGTATCGGTTTTGAGCCGGAACCGGTTGAACCAACAAAGCCTGTTACTCCAGGAGTATTACGGACAACATACCAGGAATCATCTGTCATGATCAGTTCCACTAACACATAACCCGGAAATACTTTTTTCTTTACGACTTTGGATTTTCCGTTTTTTATTTCTGTCTCTTCTTCTTCCGGGACGATCACACGAAAGATTTTATCTTCCATCCCCATCGTTTCAACCCGTTTTTCCAAATTTGCCTTCACTTTATTTTCATACCCTGAATACGTATGAACAACATACCAATTTTTTTCCATTGAAGAGGACTATATGTCCTTCCCTCCCTAAATCAAAATATAAGATAAAGAAAACTTAAGCGTCCGAGCCTTTATGAACGACTCGTGACTCGTCGATCACCGAAAAAAATATAATTTTTCGGCTACGATTTATTCGTTGGAAAAGTCATTGTTCTTTCAACTGCGGAGCCTATGCTTTCGAAGCCTTCCTTGCTCTACACAGCATTCCTTGTGCACTTATATTGAAAACTTAAAATTTCCCGCCACAAGCGAATTCTCATCCTAGCTGGAAATTTATACTTTACTAACGTATAATGAAAAAACCCGACAACCGGGTTTTACACTGTTCATTACCATTATAACAAAGGATGAACATGTTATTCACTTATTAAGGTAATAACTCAATAATTTGTGTTAAACCTAGATCTACTAAAGTGAAAAAAATTGTAAAAAAGATAAGTGTTGTAATTACAGTAATCGTATACTTGGTCAATTCTTTCCGGTGCGGCCATCGAACTTTACGCATTTCTACGATAACATTATGGAAAAACTTGCTGATCCTTTGCATGTCAAACCTCCAAAATTGGGAAATTACTAGGTTTATGCTTGTCTATGAACTGTATGTGTTTGGCATTTTGGACAATATTTTTTTAACTCCAGACGTTCGTCTTTGCTATCATTTGTTTCCGTCGTCCGGTAATTCCTACACCCACATACCGAACATGCTAATACTATTTTTTTAGGCATCTACACACACCATCAATCTTTAATCTAAACTACTCTATCTTTCAAACTTTAACATGTAACCGGTTATTATGTCAATGTCTCTTGAATGTCCTGTCGCGGTTTTTCTTGTGGACTGAACAATAAAACTAGTCCAAAGTTATTGACCCGGATGTTTTATTCTTATTCTATAAAATTAGAAACCCTTCATCGGCGTTTCCCTGGATTCTAAGTATTTTTCCAGTTTCCGTTTCACTCTTTGTAAAGCATTATCAATTGACTTGACATGTCGATTCAACTCTCCGGAAATTTCCTGATAGGATTGCCCGTCCAAATATAATGCTAAAACTTCCCGCTCCAAGTCACTTAACAACTCTGCCATTTTTATTTCAATATGATCAAATTCTTCCTGATTAATAATTAGCTCTTCCGGATCCAATGATTTTGTTTCTGTCAACATATCCATTAAAGTCCGATCTGATTCTTCGTCATAGACAGGCTTGTCCAATGATACATAAGAATTGAGGGGAATATGCTTTTGCCGCGTTGCCGTTTTAATTGCCGTAATAATTTGCCTTGTAATGCACAATTCCGCAAACGCTTTAAAAGACGACGACTTATCATCTTTATAATCCCGGATGGCCTTAAATAATCCGATCATACCTTCCTGAACAATGTCTTCACGGTCAGCACCAATTAAAAAATACGATCTTGCTTTGGCTCGGACGAACTGACGATATTTATGGATTAAATAATCAAGTGCCTCACTATCTCCTTTGTGAACCATTTCAACGAGTTGCTCATCATCCATATTGCCAAACTGAAGATTACCGTATATTTTACCCTTTTCCCTCAAGAACATCACCCCGGCCACTCAGTTGTTAGGTACATTATACATTAGCAATTTTTATAGCGTCAACATCATTCATTCGCCTCTTCTGAATCTTTCAAAAAAATCAAGCACTTCCTTCGTTAAAGGTATTTTGGAAATTGGCCGTTCATGCTTAATTTCATCCACATTTTTTGAAATCTTTTTTTCTATTTCTTTAATTTCATTATACAATTCCCGGGCAGATTTACGAAATGCTCCCTTGCCAAAAATTTGCCCTTGCTCAGCATAATCAGATGTCGCGACAAATACTTTTGTTGTACGGTTAACCAACTGATTAGCCAATTTTTCAATTCTTTCGTCTGCCGTTTCCTTTTCCTTAGTAAAAATAATCTCGATATTAAAATTTCTATATTTCCGTTCTAAGCCTTTTACAATATAGGCATCAAAAACAATGATGACTTTGACTCCGGTAAACCCTTGGTATTCAGCCATTTTTTCAATTAGTAAATCCCTTGCAGCTGCTAAATCTTTATTCTTTAATTTCTGCAATTCTGGCCATGCTCCGATCATGTTATATCCATCAACAATAAGAATATCCATGGGTTTTACCTTAACGGACTACGTTTTCGATAAATTTCATACATTAGCAGTGCCGCTGCTACCGATGCATTCAAGGAAGTGACATGACCTCTCATTGGTAATTGCAGAAGAAAATCACATTTTTCTTTATGTAATCGGCTGATCCCTTTTCCTTCACTGCCGATGATAAGGGCAATCGGCAAGACTCCATCAACATCCCGGTAATCCATGTCTCCTTTGGCATCTGTTCCGGCAATCCATACTCCTTTTTCTTTCAGTTCATCTATGATCCGGGTAATATTTGTTACTCTTACAACAGGAATATGCTCAATTGCTCCGGTCGAAGCCTTTGCCACAGTTGCTGTCAAACCAACTGATCTTCGTTTTGGAATAATGATGCCATGGACCCCGCAGGCATCTGCCGTACGCATAATGGAGCCCAAATTATGCGGATCTTCAATTTCATCCAAGATGAGGAAAAAAGGGGGTTCATTTTGCTCTTCTGCCCTTCTGAACAGTTCATCAAGTTCATAATATTGATAAGCGGCAACTTGAGCAACTACTCCTTGATGGTTGCCGTCCACCATTTCATCAAGCTTTCTTCTAGGTACAAACTGAATAATTAATTGATTTTCCTTTGCCGCTTTAATAATTGGTTGCATCGCCCCTTTTTGGGAACCTTCGCCTATCCATATTTTATTTATATCCCGCTTTGCCTTGATTGCCTCCAAAACAGGATTTTTTCCAATAATAAAATCATCCATGTTGATCACCTATTCTTTCTTCTACTTTCATAAAAGCTTGCTGGATTAATTCCTCCAAACGAAGGAAGTTTTGCGAGAGAAAATGATACCCAAGCAATGCTTCAAAGGCAGTGCTATAACGATAGGTTTGAACATCCGTATTTTTAGGGGTTGTATGACTTTTCGCATTTCTTCCTCTTTTGACAACGGCCAATTCCTCTTCAGTCAGATATTCATCGTTAATAAAAGCATGGATAATAAAGTTTTGTGCTTTTGCCGATACATATTGAATCGCTTTTTTCTGTAAGATATTCGGTTTTACTTCCCCTTTTTTTAATAAGTGACGCCTGACATATACTTCATAGACGGCGTCACCCATGTAGGCAAGGGCAAGACTATTTAAGCTTTTTGGGTCTCGAACATAATCACTTATCAGCATACGTTAACTCCTTTTCCAACGCGTTCCTTGAGGGGTATCTTCCAAAACGATGTTCATCTCTTTTAATTGGTCACGAATTTGATCGGCTGTATGAAAATCACGATTTTTTCTCGCTTCATTTCTTTTTGTAATCAATTGTTCAATTTCCTCATCCAGTAATTGGTCTTTGGTCAGTTCCAATCCTAAAACATTAAAAAATTGTTCAAATGTCTCTAAAAATTTACGAATCACAACTGGCGATGTATTTTTTTCCATCAAATAATAATTTGCCAACTTGGATACCTCAAACAGAACCGATATTGCATTGGCTGTATTAAAGTCATCATCCATTTCCTCAATAAATTGATTATGGAAGTTTGCAATTTGATCGAGCCATTTTTGGTCATCTTCTACTAAGTTTGTACTCGCCTCCAAGCGATGTTTTAAGTTTTGGTACGACGTTTGTAAGCGTTCCAATGCTGATTTTGCGTTGTTCAATAATTCTTCACTGTAATTAATCGGATGCCGGTAATGAACCGACAGCATAAAAAAGCGTAATACATTCGGGTCATGCTGCGTAATAATGTCATGAACAAGCACAAAGTTTCCTAACGATTTGGACATTTTTTCGTTATCAATATTAATATAGCCATTATGCATCCAATAATTTGCAAAAGGTTTTCCCGTTAAACTTTCCGATTGAGCGATTTCATTTTCATGGTGTGGAAATGTCAAATCCTGCCCCCCGGCATGAATATCAATCGTATCACCGAGATATTCCCTTGCCATTGCCGAGCATTCAATATGCCAACCCGGTCGGCCTTTTCCCCATGGACTTTCCCAGTATACTTCACCGGGTTTTGCCGCTTTCCAAAGAGCAAAATCCAGCGGGTCCTGTTTTTTCTCGCCTACTTCAATTCTTGCACCAAGTCGTAAATCATCAATTGATTGATGAGATAACTTTCCGTATTCTTGGAATTTCTTCGTCCGAAAATACACATCCCCATCCGATTCATAAGCAAAATCTTTATCAATGAGGCCTTTAATAAAATGGATGATAATATCCATATTTTCAGTAACCCGCGGATGATGTGCAGCCTTGAGGCATCCGAGAGCAGCGATATCTTCAAAATAAGCCCGGATAAACCGGTCGGCCAAAGAAAACACATCTTCATTATTTTCGTTCGCTGCTTTGATAATTCGATCATCCACATCGGTAAAATTCGATACATACTTCACTTCATAACCACGAAACTCTAAATAGCGACGTACCGTATCAAAAACGATCGCGGGCCGTGCATTGCCGATATGAATATAATTATAAACGGTCGGCCCGCACACATACATCTTTACTTTTCCTTCTTCTATCGGTTTAAACACTTCTTTTTTCTGCGTCAATGTATTGTAAATTCGAATGGACATCTTCTAAACTCCTTTCCTTCTTTAGCCGTTCGATTTCATCTTTGAGTTCATTTATTTGTTGTTGCATCGATTTGCAAATGTCGGCTATCGGATCAGGCAAGTCCGTATGATTCAGATCTTTCTTTATTTTCACACCATCTTGAACAACTACATGCCCGGGAATTCCTACCACAGTTGCGTTCGGAGGAACATCTTTTAATACGACCGAACCGGCACCAATTTTTGAATTTTCGCCAATGGTGATTGAGCCGAGCACTTTCGCACCGGTAGCAACCAGCACATTATCTTTCAATGTCGGGTGTCTTTTCCCTTTTTCTTTACCTGTCCCTCCAAGTGTTACACCTTGATAAATGGTTACATTATCGCCAATTTCGCAAGTTTCCCCAATAACTACACCCATCCCATGATCGATGAAAAGGCGTCGACCGATTTTTGCTCCCGGGTGGATTTCAATACCGGTCAAAAACCGGCTGAATTGTGAAATAAATCTAGCCACAAAAAATAATTTTTTCTTAAAAAACCAATGAGCAATCCGATGGAACCAAATGGCATGTAATCCTGAGTAGGTCAAAATTACTTCCACATAACTCCTGGCTGCAGGGTCCTGATCAAAAACAACTTCAATATCTTCTTTCATCCTTTTAAACATCATCTCACCCTCTTTGGCTAGAATCTCTCTCCCTTTTTGCTTTTCTAAAAATTAAAAACGCCCCTGTCACAAGGACAGAGACGCTAATTTTGCGCGGTTCCACTCTGTTTGGACCAATTTTATAGAAACAGCAAATGAAGGTTTATGGTCCCAACTCTGTCCTAATAACGGTAGGATGCCGCCTTTACCTACTCCAATGATTGTTTCAACAAAGGACTCCGGGGTGCATTTCAATAACCATAACTTTAGACCACTCTCAGCTTATGTGATCCTCTCTGAAAAAGTATCATTATTTACTTCTCCCCGTCACAGCTTTCATTTTATTCTCTTTGTACATTTACTATATTACATTTTTATAAAAAAGTTAACTTAAAATGTTTTGGATCCGTTTTTTTACTGTTTCTTTGCCTAATAACTCGATTGTATTCGGTAGTTCCGGTCCATGTTCTTGACCTGTAACAGCAACACGGATTGGCATAAACAATTTTTTACCTTTTTGACCGGTCGCTTTTTGAACCCGTTTGATTGCAGCTTTAATTTCCGCAGCTTCGAATGGCTCTAAATCCTCCAGTTCTTGTAAAAATGCCCGTAATACTTCAGGTACTTGTTCTTCACTTAAGATTGCTTTTCCAGTTTCATCATAGCTGATTTCCTCTTTGAAGAAAAGCTCGGACAATGAAACAATCTCCGCCCCATAACTCATTTGTTCTTGATAAAGAGCAACCAGTTTATTCACCATTTCCAATTGTTCGGGGCTTGGATTTTCAGGAACACGTCCTGCGTTCACTAAATGTGGCAATGCCAATTGTACAACTTTTTCAACCGGAAGTTTTTTCATGTATTGGTTATTCATCCAAATCAATTTTTGTCTGTCAAAAACAGCAGGTGATTTGGAGAGGCGAGCCGGGTCGAATATCTCGATTAACTCTTCCTTGGAGAAAATTTCCTCTTCTCCAACCGGTGACCAGCCTAATAATGCAATAAAATTAAATAATGCTTCCGGTAAATAGCCGAGCGCTTCGTATTGTTCGATAAATTGAATAATCGATTCATCCCGTTTACTCAATTTTTTATGATTTTCATTAACAATCAATGTCATATGTCCAAAAGTTGGAGGTTCCCATCCAAACGCTTCATAAATCATTAATTGTTTCGGTGTATTGGAAATATGATCGTCACCGCGAAGAACATGACTGATTTTCATTAAATGATCATCAATAGCCACAGCAAAATTGTATAACGGCATCCCGTCTTTTTTGACAATGACAAAATCCCCGATATCTTCAGACGCAAAGGAAACTTCCCCCTTGACGATATCATTGAAGCGATAAACTTTTCCTTCCGGGACACGGAAACGAATACTTGGTTTTCGTCCCTCCGCTTCAAGTCTAGCCTGATCTTCTTTTGTTAAATGACGGCATTTACCGGAATAACGCGGTGCTTCTCCACGGGCAATTTGTTCTTCCCGTTCTTTTTCTAATTCTTCTTCCGTGCAATAACACTTATAGGCTAATCCTTTTTCCAGTAAATCCTCATAATATTTTTTATAAATGTCGAGTCGTTCTGATTGCCGATACGGTCCATATTCACCACCGACATCAACACTTTCATCCCAGTCCATACCAAGCCATTTTAAATATTTTAGCTGACTTTCTTCCCCGCCGACAATATTCCGCTTTTGGTCCGTATCCTCTATCCGAATAATAAATTGACCCTTTTGATTACGGGCAAATAAATAATTAAAAAGTGCCGTTCTTGCATTTCCGATATGTAAATGACCGGTTGGGCTCGGTGCATATCGAACGCGTATGTCGCTCATTTAAATTTACCTCCAATTATTTATCAATACGATTTTACTATCGTTAACTTTACTTATTTTACAACAAAAACAGAGATTTGTTATCATCTTAACTTGAATTATTTTAAACCTTTTCTAACAAAACGACAGCCAATGAGGCAATCCCTTCCTCTCTTCCTGTAAATCCGAGCTTTTCCGTAGTTGTTGCTTTAACATTTATTTGTTCTCGTTCAGCTTCCAGAATAGAGGCGATATTTGTTTTCATTAATTCAATATAGGGTGCCATTTTCGGCTTTTGTGCAATAATAGTGGCATCAATATTTACCAGTTGGTAACCTTTATCTTTAATCATTTCCCAAACATTTTTCAATAAAACAGCGGAGTCTGCATTTTTATAAGCATCATCATTGTCCGGGAAATAACTGCCGATATCACCTAAACCAACCGCTCCTAAACACGCATCTGTCACTGCATGTAATAAAACATCCGCATCTGAATGCCCCAAAAGCCCTTTTTCATACGGGATATGTACCCCGCCAATAATTAACGGACGTCCTGCAACTAACTGGTGAACATCATATCCTTGTCCAACACGCAACAAGCCAATCTCTCCTTTTCCTGTTATTCATTCCCTTTTTGTCTTTGAATAATTGCATTGGCAAAAATTAAATCCTCCGGTGTGGTTATTTTAAAATTTTCATAATCTCCTTCAACGACAACAACTTTTCCTCCAAATCTTTCTAACAAACTAGCATCATCTGTCCCTATATATCCATCTTCTTCAGCCTTTTTATGGGCATTCATGATTAAATGGAGTTGAAATGCTTGAGGCGTTTGGATCGACCATAATGTTGAACGATCAATCGTTTCCTCAACAATACGGTTCCTCACTTTTTTGATTGTATCTTTTACCGGAACAGCCAACACCGCTCCCCCGTAGTGATTTGCCTTTTCAACCAGTTGATGAAGATATTTTTGCTTTACAAACGGTCTTGCCCCGTCATGTATAAGCACAATGCATTCATTTTGCAGCTGTTGCAATCCTTTATATACGCTCTGTTGCCGTTCACTGCCTCCTTCTACCATAGCCGCAATTTTTCTTAATTGAAATTGCTCAACCAAGTCCCTTATTTCTTTTCGATCCTGTTTATGAATAACGAGTGTAATGGATTTACACCAATTGTCCTTTTCAAAAATTTTCAAGGTATGTACAAGTACCGGTATTTCATCAATATGAACAAGCAATTTGTTTTTTTCCATACCCATTCGTTTCCCCGTACCTGCTGCCGGGATGACAACATGATATTCCATTCGTATACTTCCCCTGATCCTCTATATTTTGACTCTTTTCTGTAAGATTGTTGCATTTTGATTGAAAAATAACTTTTAATCACTTCTAACCTCAGGAACGATTTCAAGTTTTATGTATCCGCTTCTGCATCCAATAGCAACAAAATTTTAAACCAGCCTTTTCTTAATATAATAAAATAAGGAGGATCATAATTCAAATTGGATCCTCCTTTCATTAATCTATAATGCTTTCTCTAATAATTTGGGCTTGGCAAATATCATTCGACCCGCAGATGTTTGCAATACACTTGTTACGAGAACATTAATTGTTTTACCTATATGATTACGTCCTTCTTCAACAACAATCATCGTTCCGTCATCAAGATAGGCAATTCCTTGGTTGTGTTCCTTCCCGTCTTTAATTACTTGAACAATCATTTCTTCACCCGGAAGAACGACCGGTTTAACCGCATTAGCCAAGTCATTAATATTTAGCACGTTTACTTGTTGAAGCTCGCATACTTTATTTAAATTAAAGTCATTGGTAACCACTGTACCATTTGTTAATTTAGCCAATTTTACCAGCTTGCTGTCAACCTCTTGGATATCTTCAAAATCCCCTTCATATATTTCCACTTTAATGGGAAGCTCTTTTTGGATTTTATTTAAAATATCAAGCCCTCTTCTGCCGCGGTTTCGCTTTAGAACATCTGATGAATCAGCAATATGTTGCAGTTCTTCTAAAACAAATTGGGGAATCACAATGGTCCCTTCCAAAAAACCTGTCTGACAAATATCCGCAATTCGGCCGTCAATAATGACACTAGTATCTAAAATTTTTAATTGACCACTACCTTTTTGGGTATTACCATCTGCTACTTTTTTCTTATTTGCCCGATTTTGGAAAATACTTAATAGTTCATCCCGCTTTTTAAAACCTACTTGGAAACCCAGATAGCCAAAAAGCAAAGTCAAGATAATCGGGGCAATTTCATTAAGAACAGGTAAGAATACAGCATTTAAGGCATAACTAATCAAAAACGCTACAACCAATCCGAGTATTAATCCTATTGTTCCGAACAGTAAATCCAAAATTGGCGCTTTTATTAATGATTCCTCGACCCACTTAATAAAATTCACAACATATTTAACAGCCCAAAAAGTGATAAGATAAAAGATAATAGCTCCTAGGATTGCAGATACAAAAGGGTTATCAACAAGTGCAAACTGATCTAGGTTTGTCAGATGATATAAAAACGGTAAAAACAGAACACCTAATGTTCCTCCTACAAACAGGAAACAAGTTTGGACAATACGTGTAAGCATAAACTCACCTCCTCGTATAATATACATTATAAACAATTACTAATTTTTGAAACGTTATATAACAGATTTATTTTTTAAATGTAATCAGAATGAAATAGTTATTTTCCAACAGAATCTATCAAAAAATGTAAGGGCACCCGAAACAACTTATTGTTCCTTATATTAAGAAAACAGATCGTTCCTTAATCGAATGCAGCTTGAAGTGCTTCATTAATCGTCGCTACCCCAATAATTTGAATAGGTTGGTTAATTTCCCAGCCACCTATATTGTTCCGGGGAATTATTATTCTTTTAAATCCTAACTTTGCTGCTTCCCTTACCCTCTGTTCGATTCGTGATACTCTTCTAATTTCACCTGTTAATCCGACTTCACCGATAAAACAATCGGTTGCCCGTGTCGGTGTGTCCCTGAAACTGGAAGCTATACTAATAGCAATAGCTAAGTCGATGGCCGGTTCATCTAATTTTACCCCACCAGCTGCTTTCAAATAGGCGTCTTGGTTTTGCAATAACATCCCAACACGTTTTTCTAAAACGGCCATGAGTAAAGAAACACGATTATAATCGATTCCAGTTGCCATTCTGCGAGGATTTCCAAATGTTGATGGCGAAATTAAGGATTGGACTTCAACTAAAATCGGTCTGGTGCCTTCCATTGATGCAACTACGGTTGAACCCGAAGAACCCATTGAGCGTTCTTCTAAAAAAACTTCTGACGGATTGGCAACATCATTTAAACCCTCTTCTTTCATTTCAAATATACCAATTTCATTTGTAGAGCCAAAACGGTTTTTTACCGCACGTAAAATTCGAAATGAATGATGTCGTTCCCCTTCAAAATAAAGAACCGTATCAACCATATGTTCTAAAACTCTTGGACCGGCAATAGCCCCCTCCTTCGTTACATGCCCCACAATGAATATCGGAATCCCACTTGTTTTGGCTATTCTCATCATTCCACTCGTACATTCCCTAACTTGAGAAACGGAACCTGGAGCAGAGGTCACATCCGGGTGGTATATCGTTTGGATGGAGTCAATTACTGTAAAATCCGGTTTGATTTCTTGAATTGTTTGTTCAATAAACAACATATCCGTTTCCGAAAGTACGTATAAATTGCCGCTTGTTATTCCTAAACGATCAGCACGCATTTTTGTTTGTTTTACAGATTCTTCACCTGATATATACAGTACTTTCAATCCTTTGGTAGCCAACTGGTTGGAAACTTGTAAAAGTAATGTTGATTTCCCAATCCCGGGATCTCCACCGATTAACACGAGTGAGCCATTGACAATCCCACCGCCTAAAACACGATTCAATTCAACTGAATTAGTTAAAACCCGCGTTTCCTCTTTAGATTCAACCGTTGTAAGAGGAACCGCCTTTCGATCCGATGTCAATGGTGAATGATGAGAAAATCCGGCATGGCGATTGCCTGTTACTTCCTGAATCTCTTCAACAAATGTATTCCATTGTTGACAGTTCGGACAGCGCCCTAACCATTTTGGTGATTCATAGCCGCAAGAATGACAAATAAATTTTGTTTTCACTTTAGCCATCTATATTATTTTCCCCTTAATATAAAAACATTGTTATATTTTTGTATTTTTCTACCTTATTTTCCCATATATAAGGAAACGAGGCAACCTACTAAAGTTGTATTTAGAAAAGTTGCCTCCTAATGTTTATTCCTTCAACTGATATTCATTAAGAGTATACACTTGCTTTTACTTTAAATTCATCCTCTTCAACATCCACAGTAACATGTTGACCGGGCTTCACTGTTCCTCTTAATAATTCCTCAGATAGTAAATCTTCAACATGTTTTTGAATCGCACGGCGTAAAGGTCTTGCCCCGTATTCCGGATCATAGCCTACTTCTGTAATTTTTTCTTTAGCCGAATCTGTTAATGTTAATTCGACACCTTGCTCTTTTAATTGTTTCTTTAATGATTCCAGAAGCAAGTCAACAATTTTTTTCAAATGTTCCCTTTCAAGAGAGTGGAATACAATAATCTCATCAACCCGGTTCAAAAATTCCGGACGGAAAGCCCGCTTTAACTCTTCCATGACACGATCTTTCATGTCTTTATAATCTTGATTTCCATCTTGGACACTGAATCCAACATACTTATTTCTTTTCAATGACTCTACTCCGATATTAGAAGTCATGATTACTATTGTATTCCTGAAATCAACCGTTCTTCCTTTCGAATCGGTAAGACGTCCATCTTCTAATACTTGTAATAAAATATTAAATACATCCGGATGTGCCTTTTCAATTTCATCCAGCAAAATAACGGAGTAGGGTTTTCGTCTTACTTTTTCAGTCAATTGACCGCCTTCATCATAACCGACATATCCCGGTGGTGAGCCGACAAGACGTGATGTGGAGTGTTTCTCCATGTACTCACTCATATCAATCCGAATCATTGCATCTTCGTCACCGAACATTGCTTCAGCTAAAGCCCTTGCTAATTCGGTCTTACCAACACCGGTAGGACCTAAGAAAATAAATGAACCGATTGGACGCTTCGGATCCTTTAGTCCGGCTCTTGCTCTTCGTACAGCTTTGGCAATAGCTTTAACCGCCTCCGTTTGGCCTACGACACGATTATGAAGAATTTCTTCCAGTTTCAATAATTTTTCTGTCTCTGTTTCTGCAATTTTTGATACCGGAATCCCTGTCCAGCTAGACACTACGCTTGCGACGTCTTCAACAGTAACTTGGCTGTTCTCTTTTCCTTGTTTTTCTTTCCATATTTTCTTTGTTTCTTCAAGTTGCTCACGGAGTCTTTGTTCCATATCCCTTAATGATGCAGCTTTTTCAAATTCCTGACTTTGAACCGCCGCATCTTTTTCTTTCCGAACTTCATCCAGCTTTACTTCTAATTCTTTTAAGTTTGGCGGTGTCGTAAAGCTACGGAGACGAACTTTTGAACCGGCTTCATCAATGACGTCGATGGCCTTATCCGGTAAAAAACGGTCGGAAATATATCGATCAGAAAGAGTTACAGCAGCTACAATTGCGTCGTCGGTAATCGCTACCCGGTGGTGAGCCTCATACCGGTCACGAAGTCCTTGTAAAATTTGAATAGATTCTTCTACTGTTGGCTCATCGACCATGATCGGTTGGAATCTTCGTTCTAGTGCTGCGTCTTTTTCAATATATTTTCTATATTCATCAAGGGTCGTTGCACCGATACACTGCAATTCACCACGTGCCAACGAAGGTTTTAAAATATTGGATGCGTCAATTGCACCTTCAGCACCACCCGCGCCAATTAACGTATGCAATTCATCGATAAATAGAATAATATTTCCGGCCTGACGAATTTCGTCCATTACTTTTTTGAGACGATCCTCAAATTCTCCGCGATATTTCGTTCCGGCAACAACGGTCCCCATATCTAAGGTCATTACCCGTTTATTACGTAAAATTTCCGGCACCTCATTGTTGACAATTTGTTGTGCCAGTCCTTCCGCAATCGCCGTTTTTCCGACACCGGGTTCACCAATTAAGACCGGGTTGTTTTTTGTTCGACGGCTTAATACTTCAATAACCCGTTGAATTTCTTTACTGCGACCAATAACAGGATCGAGATTGCCGTCCCTTGCCACTTGTGTTAAATCTCTGGCAAGACTATCCAAAGTTGGTGTGTTTACATTCGTTACACTCCCATTAGAAGCACCCGAATCACTGTTACCTAACAGCTGAAGAACTTGTTGCCGTGCTTTATTTAAACTTACGCCAAGATTGCTAAGTACACGTGCAGCCACACCTTCTCCTTCTCTAATTAACCCGAGAAGAATATGTTCCGTTCCGACATAGGAATGCCCGAGTTTTCTTGCTTCATCCATGGATAGTTCAATAACCTTTTTCGCTCTCGGCGTATATTGGGGAGTTTGTGTTAATTCTTTGCCAACACCAATTAAATTTTCCACTTCTTTTTGTATTTTTTCCGGAGTTAATCCAATTCCAAACAAAGCTTTAGCAGCAATCCCTTCACCTTCCCGGACTAATCCTAACAAAATATGTTCGGTCCCTACATTCACATGTTTTAAACGGATGGCTTCTTCCTGGGAAAGTGCCAATACCTTTTGTGCTCTTTCAGTAAATCGTCCAAATAGCATATATTTACCTCCTTATCAGTTGTTATTTTCCATTTGGAGGCGTTCACGAATCATCGTTGCCCTCCTTACATCTCGCTCAAATGGCCTAAGTCCTCCACCTGCATAAAGTTGTAAAAAACCGGGTTGTGTAAGAATCATTAACTCATTCAAAATATTCCTTGAGATATTTTTTATATATCCGATATCAATGCCAAGGCGCACATCGGACAGACATTGAGCCGCTTCCTTTGTTTCAATAATCCTGCTGTTCATTAGTACCCCTAATGAACGATAAATTTTATCTTCTAATTGAACACCGGATGTTTTAATAATCGCTTCTCTGGCCGCACGCTCCTGATTAACAATCTGTTGAACCACATCATTTAAGTCTATGATAATATCCTGTTCGGATTTTCCCAATGTAATTTGATTGGAAATTTGGAAGATATTGCCTAAAGCCTCGCTCCCTTCTCCATAAATCCCCCGGACAACTAAACCAAGTTGATTAATAGATGGAATCAACTGTCTCATTTGTTGTGTCATGACCAAACCGGGGAGATGCAGCATAACAGAAGCCCGAAGTCCTGTTCCAACATTTGTCGGACAACTTGTTAAATAACCACGCACTTCATTAAACGCATAATCCAAGTGCTGTTCAAGCTGGTCATCAACCGCATTAGCAAGATCAAGAGCTGCTTGTAATTGCAATCCTGATAAAATACATTGTATTCGAATATGATCCTCTTCATTAATCATAATACTAATTTCTTCATTTTGCGATAACAGACATGCACCGGTAATAGACTGATCGGCTAAACTTGGACTAATTAAATGTTTTTCCACTAACACTTGTTTCTGTAAAGGTTGAAGTTCTTCCATTTTTAACAATTCCGCATCTTTTAGCGGATGCAAATTTAAAAGTGGAATAACAGATTCAACTTGTTTTAGGACTTTGTCAGCTTCCTCTTTTGTAAAAATGGTTGGGAATAAGTAATCTTTTAAATTTCTTGCCAGACGAATTCTGGAAGTCAAAATAATGTCAGCCTGGGGACCATCTGCATTCATCCAGGAACTTATCGATTGATTTATAAACCGTTCGATTGACATAGTTTATTCGCCCCCCTCTTGCAATTGTTTCTCATAAAGGCGAATTTCATCCCTTACTTCAGCGGCTTTTTCAAATTCTTCCTTAGCAACTAAGGTTTGTAACGTTTCTTTTAAGATATCAATTTTCTTCCGGATGTTCAGGACTCCACCGGAACGTTGAGGGATTTTTCCATTATGTTTCCAATTTCCTCCATGGAGTCTTCTTAAAAGTGGATTTAATTGTTCTTGAAATGCTTTATAGCAATGTGCACATCCGAAACGTCCAATATTCAAAATTTGATTTAATGTCATTCCACATCTGTCACATTGAATAATTTCGCCGGATTGGATCGGATTATTTTGATTTAATTGTTCTATATTCGAGTTCAAATTGAATAATCCTGCTAATAAATTATTAATTGCAAATCCGGAAGTACCACTAATCATAAACTCTGTACCTTTTTCTTGTGCACAATGTTCACAAAGGTGTATTTCCGTTTTTTCCCCATTAATAATCTTTGTAAAATGCAAGGTTGCAGTCCTTTTTTGACACTCTTGACATATCAACTTAGTTCCCCTGCCTTATGATATTATTCATACTTTAGAGTTAATAACATTGCTTTTAAAATTCTTGCCCTTATTAAATCTCGTTCGGGCAAGTCTAAATAAATTACTGAACGATCCAGTGCACTTAACATTATTTTTTCTTCACGTTCATTAATAACTCCTTCTTTTCGTAATCGATTTATGATATCTGTAGCAGAAGATTGAGGAATTTGATTACCAATGATCGCAAACAATTGGTCGATAAGGTGTTTCTTACTATTCGGTCTAACTTTAATAATCCGAATATATCCGCCACCGCCACGTTTACTCTCAACTAAATAGCCGCGTTCAAGGGTAAATCTTGTATTAATAACGTAATTGATCTGTGAAGGAACACATTGAAATTTACTGGCAATCTCACTGCGTTTAATTTCTAATATTTCTTCTTCACTCATCTCTAATATTTGCTTTAAATATTCCTCAATGATATCCGAAATATTTCTCAAGGTTTCCTCCCTCCAAAAACCTCTTTGTATTATTTTCAAAAACAACAGAAGTTCCTATAATCAATTATATTATTAACTATTGACTTTGACTATATTTGACTTTAATTTATTATATATTTTTTTATTATGAATCGCAAACCAAATAACCATTTTCATTTATAATTTATTTGTTGCCTTTGAAAGTACCTTCTAAACATTGTTTACATAAAATAGCACATGATTTGATTGAAAAGTTGTCTTTCACGATGATTCCTTGAAAAATGCTAAACACATTTTTTGAGCGATAAGTTTTTGGGAAAGACTTTTTAAAGTCCGGGTAAAAGTTATTTCAATTTCTTGGGGTTTCGGGGAAATTATTCAGAGCATGAGACGTTTTCTAAGGTTTGAGATTATGAAAAATGGTTTCATTCTTTTTTTAAAACTGATTTTGGTAAATGTCATTGGCAAAAGAGATCTTAAGAAAGCATAAACTTGATTGGTAAATACTGCGATCCTTTTATGCCTTTATTCTTAAGATCTCTCCAAATCGAAACCTGAATTAACTTTTTTAAAACAGGGATATTTCTAAATTGATTTAATAATTAGTTTTTAACAATTTCCTGTCCACGAACATTCCATGTAAATGCAAAAACAACTGCTGCGAGTACACATGATATCGTTAACAATATAAAACCTGCGTTCCATCCCGCTGCATCTACAAGGACACCCATTAAAGCATTTGCAGTTACTGTGCCACCTAGGTATCCGAATAATCCGGTTAAACCAGCAGCGGTTCCTGCAGCTTTTTTAGGTACAAAATCAAGTGCTTGTAAACCAATTAACATAACAGGTCCGTAAATTAAAAATCCTATTGCAATTAGACAAGCCATATCAATAATCGGCTTTCCTGCTGGATTAAACCAGTACACAAGAACAGCAACTAAAACTCCAAGAATAAAGACAAAGCCTGCGGGTCCACGGCGCCCTTTAAATACCTTATCTGAAATCCAACCACATAATAACGTACCTGGAATACCAGCCCATTCATATAAGAAGTAGGCAATACTAGATTTATCCATATCAAAACCTTTTTCTTCACTTAAGTACATCGGTGCCCAGTCAAGAACGCCATAGCGTACAAAATAAACAAAAATATTCGCAAATGCTATCGCCCAAACCCACTTATTGTTTAATACATATTTAAATAAGATCTCCTTCGTTGTCAGCTCCTTTTCAAATGTTTCTCGCGTTTTTGTTGGATAATCATTTCGGTATTCTTCAATTGGAGGTAATCCAACAGATTGAGGAGTATCTCGAATTAAGAAATACGAAATAATAGCAAC
>NZ_CP155467.1:102500-105000 GCF_039654145.1 Caldifermentibacillus hisashii | reverse complement strand
GCTGAGCATAAGGAACGCTTCGTCAGCATTACCTCGCAAAGTAAAATCTGTGATTTTACTTGAGTCGCCTCAGCCTTTCGTTTTCCTTAGAAAGGAGGTGATCCAGCCGCACCTTCCGATACGGCTACCTTGTTACGACTTCACCCCAATCATCTGTCCCACCTTCGGCGGCTGGCTCCTTGCGGTTACCTCACCGACTTCGGGTGTTACAAACTCTCGTGGTGTGACGGGCGGTGTGTACAAGGCCCGGGAACGTATTCACCGCGGCATGCTGATCCGCGATTACTAGCGATTCCGGCTTCATGCAGGCGAGTTGCAGCCTGCAATCCGAACTGAGAATGGTTTTCTGGGATTCGCTTATGCGTCGCCGCTTCGCTGCCCTTTGTACCATCCATTGTAGCACGTGTGTAGCCCAGGTCATAAGGGGCATGATGATTTGACGTCATCCCCACCTTCCTCCGACTTGTCGCCGGCAGTCGCTCTAGAGTGCCCAACTGAATGCTGGCAACTAGAACCAAGGGTTGCGCTCGTTGCGGGACTTAACCCAACATCTCACGACACGAGCTGACGACAACCATGCACCACCTGTCATCCTGTCCCCGAAGGGAAGACCCTGTCTCCAGGGCGGTCAGGAGATGTCAAGACCTGGTAAGGTTCTTCGCGTTGCTTCGAATTAAACCACATGCTCCACCGCTTGTGCGGGCCCCCGTCAATTCCTTTGAGTTTCAGTCTTGCGACCGTACTCCCCAGGCGGAGTGCTTAATGCGTTAGCTGCAGCACTGAAAGGCGGAAACCCTCCAACACTTAGCACTCATCGTTTACGGCGTGGACTACCAGGGTATCTAATCCTGTTTGCTCCCCACGCTTTCGCGCCTCAGCGTCAGTTACAGACCAGAAAGCCGCCTTCGCCACTGGTGTTCCTCCACATCTCTACGCATTTCACCGCTACACGTGGAATTCCGCTTTCCTCTTCTGCACTCAAGTCCCCCAGTTTCCAATGACCGCTTGCGGTTGAGCCGCAAGATTTCACATCAGACTTAAAGGACCGCCTGCGCGCGCTTTACGCCCAATAAATCCGGACAACGCTTGCCACCTACGTATTACCGCGGCTGCTGGCACGTAGTTAGCCGTGGCTTTCTCGTCAGGTACCGTCAAGGTACCGGCATTTCCTCCGATACTTGTTCTTCCCTAACAACAGAGCTTTACGATCCGAAGACCTTCTTCGCTCACGCGGCGTTGCTCCGTCAGACTTTCGTCCATTGCGGAAGATTCCCTACTGCTGCCTCCCGTAGGAGTCTGGGCCGTGTCTCAGTCCCAGTGTGGCCGATCACCCTCTCAGGTCGGCTACGCATCGTCGCCTTGGTGAGCCGTTACCTCACCAACTAGCTAATGCGCCGCGGGCCCATCTGTAAGTGATGGCAATAGCCATCTTTCCTTATCTCTCCAGGCGGAAAGATAATCTATCCGGTATTAGCACCGGTTTCCCGGAGTTATCCCGGTCTTACAGGCAGGTTACCCACGTGTTACTCACCCGTCCGCCGCTAACCAACAAAAAGCAAGCTTCTTATTGGTTCGCTCGACTTGCATGTATTAGGCACGCCGCCAGCGTTCGTCCTGAGCCAGGATCAAACTCTCCAAAAAAGAGTTGATTGCTCAAAATTAAAACTGACTTAAATGGTTTATTAAAACGCTTTGTCTTGTTCAGTTTTCAAGGTTCAATTTATTAATGTTTCAAAAGCAACTTTATTACTATACCAAAGTAACTTGTGCTTTGTCAACAACTTTTTTCGTTGGTGGAGCCTAGCGGGATCGAACCGCTGACCTCCTGCGTGCAAAGCAGGCGCTCTCCCAGCTGAGCTAAGGCCCCAAGTTTTTATTTAACATGTCGGGAAGACAGGATTTGAACCTGCGACCCCATGGTCCCAAACCATGTGCTCTACCAAGCTGAGCTACTTCCCGTATTTAAAAACGCGCCCGATAGGAGTCGAACCCATAACCTTCTGATCCGTAGTCAGACGCTCTATCCAATTGAGCTACGGGCGCACTTAATGATGCCGAGGACCGGAATCGAACCGGTACGGTAGTCACCTACCGCAGGATTTTAAGTCCTGTGCGTCTGCCAGTTCCGCCACCCCGGCAATATTCTAGAGCGGAAGACGGGATTCGAACCCGCGACCCCCACCTTGGCAAGGTGGTGTTCTACCACTGAACTACTTCCGCATAAAGTCAAAACACAGGTGAAGGGGACCGAACCCCCACACCTTACGGTGCCAAATTCTAAGTCTGATTGGTACATCTACCAATTCCGCTACTCCAGCAATAGTGAGCCATGGAGGATTCGAACCTCCGACCCTCTGATTAAAAGTCAGATGCTCTACCGACTGAGCTAATGGCTCGTTATTATATTTGCGTTATTACAGCAATAGCCGCTACCTCACTGGGGCATCTACGACGTCCCGATCTCAGTATGATTATTCAAGAAGCGACTCGATCGGTACGC
>NZ_CP155467.1:17500-100000 GCF_039654145.1 Caldifermentibacillus hisashii | reverse complement strand
GGTAACCCGATGAAAGCCCCTAGTCCAAACAGTGCTCTACCTCCAATACTCTTATCTTGAGGCTAGCCCTAAAGCTATTTCGGAGAGAACCAGCTATCTCCAAGTTCGATTGGAATTTCTCCGCTACCCACACCTCATCCCCGCACTTTTCAACGTGCGTGGGTCCGGGCCTCCAGTAAGTGTTACCTTACCTTCACCCTGGACATGGGTAGATCACCTGGTTTCGGGTCTACGACCCTATACTTATTCGCCCTATTCAGACTCGCTTTCGCTACGGCTCCAGTTTCCACTTTAACCTTGCATAGGATCGTAACTCGCCGGTTCATTCTACAAAAGGCACGCCATCACACATAATTGTGCTCTGACTACTTGTAAGCACACGGTTTCAGGTACTCTTTCACTCCCCTTCCGGGGTACTTTTCACCTTTCCCTCACGGTACTGGTTCACTATCGGTCACTAGGGAGTATTTAGCCTTGGGAGATGGTCCTCCCAGCTTCCGACGGAATTTCACGTGTTCCGCCGTACTCAGGATCCACTCAGGAGAGAACGAGAGTTTCAATTACAGGGTTGTTACCTTCTCTGACGGACCTTTCCAGATCGCTTCATCTACTCCGTTCTTTTATCACTCCGTATTGAGTGTCCTACAACCCCAAGAGGCAAGCCTCTTGGTTTGGGCTCTTCCCGTTTCGCTCGCCGCTACTCAGGGAATCGAAATTTCTTTCTCTTCCTCCAGGTACTTAGATGTTTCAGTTCCCTGGGTGTGCCTTCCTTACCCTATGAATTCAGATAAGGATCCTCTTCCATTACGAAGAGGGGGTTTCCCCATTCGGAAATCTCCGGATCAAAGCTTACTTACAGCTCCCCGAAGCATATCGGTGTTAGTCCCGTCCTTCATCGGCTCCTAGTGCCAAGGCATCCACCGTGCGCCCTTTCTAACTTAACCGTTAAAAAGATATAAATTTCAGTAATGAGCGATCATTACATCCATTTTAATGTTTACTCGGTTTATTTGTCTAGCTTCGGCTTCTAGCGACTAGCAAACTTCACCCGCCTCCACTACGATAAGTCAACATCGACTCGTTACCTCGTCGTGTTTCCTTTATCTCATTGCGGCGTGTTCCAGTTTGTACGTCGCTGAGCATAAGGAACGCTTCGTCAGCATTACCTCGCAAAGTAAAATCTGTGATTTTACTTGAGTCGCCTCAGCCTTTCGTTTTCCTTAGAAAGGAGGTGATCCAGCCGCACCTTCCGATACGGCTACCTTGTTACGACTTCACCCCAATCATCTGTCCCACCTTCGGCGGCTGGCTCCTTGCGGTTACCTCACCGACTTCGGGTGTTACAAACTCTCGTGGTGTGACGGGCGGTGTGTACAAGGCCCGGGAACGTATTCACCGCGGCATGCTGATCCGCGATTACTAGCGATTCCGGCTTCATGCAGGCGAGTTGCAGCCTGCAATCCGAACTGAGAATGGTTTTCTGGGATTCGCTTATGCGTCGCCGCTTCGCTGCCCTTTGTACCATCCATTGTAGCACGTGTGTAGCCCAGGTCATAAGGGGCATGATGATTTGACGTCATCCCCACCTTCCTCCGACTTGTCGCCGGCAGTCGCTCTAGAGTGCCCAACTGAATGCTGGCAACTAGAACCAAGGGTTGCGCTCGTTGCGGGACTTAACCCAACATCTCACGACACGAGCTGACGACAACCATGCACCACCTGTCATCCTGTCCCCGAAGGGAAGACCCTGTCTCCAGGGCGGTCAGGAGATGTCAAGACCTGGTAAGGTTCTTCGCGTTGCTTCGAATTAAACCACATGCTCCACCGCTTGTGCGGGCCCCCGTCAATTCCTTTGAGTTTCAGTCTTGCGACCGTACTCCCCAGGCGGAGTGCTTAATGCGTTAGCTGCAGCACTGAAAGGCGGAAACCCTCCAACACTTAGCACTCATCGTTTACGGCGTGGACTACCAGGGTATCTAATCCTGTTTGCTCCCCACGCTTTCGCGCCTCAGCGTCAGTTACAGACCAGAAAGCCGCCTTCGCCACTGGTGTTCCTCCACATCTCTACGCATTTCACCGCTACACGTGGAATTCCGCTTTCCTCTTCTGCACTCAAGTCCCCCAGTTTCCAATGACCGCTTGCGGTTGAGCCGCAAGATTTCACATCAGACTTAAAGGACCGCCTGCGCGCGCTTTACGCCCAATAAATCCGGACAACGCTTGCCACCTACGTATTACCGCGGCTGCTGGCACGTAGTTAGCCGTGGCTTTCTCGTCAGGTACCGTCAAGGTACCGGCATTTCCTCCGATACTTGTTCTTCCCTAACAACAGAGCTTTACGATCCGAAGACCTTCTTCGCTCACGCGGCGTTGCTCCGTCAGACTTTCGTCCATTGCGGAAGATTCCCTACTGCTGCCTCCCGTAGGAGTCTGGGCCGTGTCTCAGTCCCAGTGTGGCCGATCACCCTCTCAGGTCGGCTACGCATCGTCGCCTTGGTGAGCCGTTACCTCACCAACTAGCTAATGCGCCGCGGGCCCATCTGTAAGTGATGGCAATAGCCATCTTTCCTTATCTCTCCAGGCGGAAAGATAATCTATCCGGTATTAGCACCGGTTTCCCGGAGTTATCCCGGTCTTACAGGCAGGTTACCCACGTGTTACTCACCCGTCCGCCGCTAACCAACAAAAAGCAAGCTTCTTATTGGTTCGCTCGACTTGCATGTATTAGGCACGCCGCCAGCGTTCGTCCTGAGCCAGGATCAAACTCTCCAAAAAAGAGTTGATTGCTCAAAATTAAAACTGACTTAAATGGTTTATTAAAACGCTTTGTCTTGTTCAGTTTTCAAGGTTCAATTTATTAATGTTTCAAAAGCAACTTTACTATTATAGCAAGATAACTTACAACTTGTCAACAACTTTTTTGAGTTTCATTTAAAGCACTGCATTTGAAATAATATAGTAGTCTTTAATTTTTCTGTCTTTCATAACAGCAAAATTAGGTTTACAAGATACCAAGCATCTTAGTGACTTGCTTTCATTTATTGAACAACGTATTATAATTTAACACGATTAAAATATATTTGCAATAGAACAATTAAAGTTCTTTTTTTCTGAAATCACTAATTTATATTATATTTAGGTTACCGCCCAAAAAGCCCCTTTTATAAAAAAACTAACGCTCAGATCACAACACATTGTGTCTTGATAAATATATTGGCTAAAATTTTTCCATAAAACCTTTTTGGGTGCTAATCATATTTATGGTTACCACTCAAAAAGCCAATATTTCTATAAATCATATACAAAAAGCACAATTTTTGTTCCTAATAGATATAAGTAGTGGATATTTTTTTCAATAGGCCTTTTTGCATCAACCATATTTTTGTTTTATCAGTTTTTGTTTAATCACCGTTTTTTGAGAAAAATACATAAAAAAGTGAAAGCACTCCTGAAATCTTGGAGTTTATGTATGCAACGATACTAAATTTGAAGAAGGATTCCCAAGTGCTTTAATTTAATTTAATTAAACCGAAACCGATCGTAGAAAGTGTAAGAGGGGCTGTTCCTGTCATCATTTCAAGAACAGCCCACTTATTAAACGTTTCACAAATTGATGTCACCCCTACTGTTCGAGGCCACCGAAACTATTTGAATAGATTTACTAATACAATATTTAGTATGATAAAACACAGAAATACATCTAAATACGATGTTTAGCAGAATTATTTCGCACTTCCTCAGCGGCCTCGCACTGTCCCCTTCATAAATCAGGAACAACATGTGACATTGAAGAATTCCTGGCTTGGGGAGAAGCTCCTGCACTCTTTCCTCATCCTGTCATCATTTCAGGAACAACCCCTCCGTTCATTTCTCCATATAATAAATTGCAGCTTCGTATGGGCGGAATAATGTAATGTTTTCCGTATCATCATAGTTTCCAAGCAACAAGCCCCAATTTCCCTCAGGTTTTTCAAAACTTACCGTATGCTCGCTGATATTGGCGGCGATGAGCAATTTCTCCGACTCATTTTCTCGCGTATACACGTATAAGTAGGGATGATTTGGTAACAACAATTCATACCGTCCGTCCACAAACACATCATATGTATGGCGCAACTTAATTAACGATTGATAGTAATAAAAAATCGAGTTCGGATCAGCAAGTGCTTTGGTAACGTTAATTTCCGGATAACGGGGATTCACCTTCAACCATGGCGTTCCGGTTGTAAAGCCGCCATGCGGAGTGTCGTCCCACTGCATCGGCGTCCGTGCATTATCGCGTCCCTTTTTCCTGACGGCTGTTAAAAATTCGTCCTCCGACATAATTTGATTTTCCACAACAAGTTCTCTGTAGGCGTTTCGTATTTCAATATCGTCATATTCTGCTAACTTTAACTTAGCGTTCACCATTCCGATTTCTTCCCCTTGATAAATAAAAGGCGTTCCTTTTAACCCGTGTAAAATCGTTGCAAACGCTTTGGCACACTCAATGCGGTAGTTTGTATCATTTCCCCAACGCGACACGACACGTGCCTGATCGTGGTTTTCAAAATATAACGCATTCCATCCTGTATCCGAAAGTGCATACTGCCAGCGGGAGAGTATTTGCTTTAATTCAATCAGATCGAATGGTTTCAATGCCCATTTCCCCGCCGAACTGCCCGGCATTGTATCAACATCCATATGTTCAAAGTTGAAAATCATGTTCAGTTCATGGCGGTCGGCACCTGTGTACATTTTGGCGATTTCAACATCGGATCCGATTGCTTCACCGACAGTCATACAATCATACTTTGACAGCACTTCACGGTTCATCTCTTGGATAAACTCATGGAGACGAGGACCGTTTGCATGGTATTTGCCAACACCGTATTTTTGGCCCTTAGGAAGTTCATAATCGGGAAAATCGAGAAATTTCGAAATAGAACCGATAACATCCATTCGCCAGCCATCGACCCCTTTGTCCATCCAGTATTTCATCAAATCATATACTTCTTTCCGAACTTTTTCATTTTCCCAATTTAAATCAGGCTGTTTCTTGCTAAAATAATGCAAATAGTATTGCCCGGTTTTTTCATCATATTCCCATGCGGAACCGGAAAACATCGATCCCCAGTTATTTGGCGGGGAACCATCCGGCTTTGGATCCTTCCAGAAATAAAAATCGCGATACGGATTATCTTTTGACTTCCTGCTTTCCACAAACCAGAAATGTTCATCAGATGTATGGTTAACGACGAGGTCCATGACTACTTTAATACCCCGTGCGTGGGCCTCAGCAAGCAGCCGGTCCATGTCTTCGTTTGTCCCGAACATTTTATCAATCTTGCGGTAGTCGCGGATGTCATAACCATTGTCATCCTGTGGGGAGTCGTACACAGGACTGATCCAAATACAGTCAATGCCAAGTTCTTTTAAATAATCCAACTTTTCAATAATTCCTTGCAAATCACCAATTCCGTCGCCGTTTGTATCATAGAAACTGCGAGGATAAATTTGATAGACAACTGCTTTTTTCCACCATTCTATCAAGGTCACACATACTCCTTCGTATCGGTATTTGTTAAATAGATAGGCTCCCCAAATAGTTTTAATTCGAGCGGTTCCCCTTCAAGCAAGGAAACCGTTACGTGCCTTTTGTTTACTTTTACTTCTAGGAGACGATTCCGGTAATTAATTTTAAATGCATACGCATCCCAAATTCTTGGTAAAAATGGGGCAAAAGACAATGTTTCATTGAACGTACGCATACCAGCAAAACCATGGACGATTGCAAGCCAACTTCCGGTCATCGACGTAATATGCAGCCCGTCTTCTGTATCATGGTTATAGTTATCCAAATCGAGTCGAGATGTCCGTTTATACAGCTCCACCGCTTTGTCCTCTTTCCTGAGTTCAGCAGCTAAAATAGCATGGACACAAGGGGAAAGACTCGATTCATGGACGGTTAACGGTTCGTAAAATTCAAAATGCCGCTGCTTCTCTTCCATTGTAAACTCATCATTAAAGAAATAAAATCCTTGTAGTACATCGGCCTGCTTAATATAGCAAGAACGCAAAATACGGTCCCAAGACCAATGCTGGTTGAGTGGTAGATCTTCTCTCGGTATGGCACTGACCGGTTGAATCGGCTTGTCTAAAAAACCATCCTGTTGTAGAAAAATACCGAGTTTTTCATCATACGGAAAGTACATCCGGTCGATAATATCACGCCATTGGGTCAGTTCTTTTTCCGTAATATTAAGCGACGTTTTTTTATCTTTTCCAATTTTATCGAGTGATGCGATTGTAAATTTAAGCGTCCAGACAGCAATCCGGTTTGTATACCAGTTGTTGTTAACATTGTTTTCATATTCATTCGGTCCAGTTACACCATGAATCATGTATTTTTGCTTTCGTTCCGAGAAATGAACTCGGTCGGCAAAAAAGCGGCTGATCCCAACTAGGACATCAATTCCATATTGGTTAATATACTCCTTATCCCCGGTATAATTAACATAATTATAAACCGCATACGCAATTGCGCCATTTCGGTGGATTTCTTCAAAAGTTATTTCCCATTCATTGTGACATTCAATCCCTGTGAATGTGACCATTGGATATAGAGCACCTTTGAGCCCGAGTTTTTTCGCATTTTCGTAAGCTTGCGGAAGATGATTGTAACGGTAAAGCAGCAAGTTCCTCGTTACTTCCGGAGATGCGACAGAAAGATACATCGGCACAGCATACGCTTCCGTATCCCAATAAGTGGCACCTCCGTATTTTTCACCGGTAAAACCTTTTGGACCAATGTTTAATCTTGGATCATCTCCATAATAGGTGGAAAAGAGTTGGAATAAATTGAAGCGGATGCCTTGCTGTGCTTCCGGATCTCCGACAATACGGACATCAGCTTTATCCCATCGTTTTTGCCATGCTGCCGCGTGTTCTTGGAATAATTCTTCATACCCGCTTTCTAATGCTTGGTCGAGTAATTCATACGCACGGGATAACAATAGCTCTTTTTCATAGTCTCTACTTGTTGTAACAGCAATAATTTTTTCTAAGTGAAGAGATTCGTTTTCCCCTAACTCTTTTTCATAAATTTGTTCAGCATATAACGGCTTTGCTTGATGGGTAGTCAAAATTGCATCCGTTCTGCATCCCATCGTAGCTGCAACAGTAAAACGGGGAACACCGAACGGGTTTTCAATCGTTTCCGTAATAACAGCTGCCCGCTTTTCGTTCACTTCGGAATGGATGTCCGTCCAAAACATCTCATCATAATTCGCGTCTTCATTTTTTACATTTCCATCCAAATACGGCATCAACTTGATGGTAGCCGGTTTTCCAAGATTCGTTGCACGGAACCGGATAGCCGCAATTTCTTTATGAACAATGCTGAAAAAACGTTCTATTTCAATTTTGACCATTTTTCCGGGCTTTTTGACAATGTAGGAATGACGCAAAACTGCTTTTTTCATATCAAGTTCTAGTTGAAATTGTTCAAGGTGATCAATAAATAGATCAATTTCTTCCTGATCAATCCATATACGTAACCCAACAAGGTTGATAGCGTTGATGACTTTGCCAAAGTAGTCCGGATAACCGATTTTCCACCAGCCAACCCTAGTTTTATCGGGAAACCATATCCCTGCAATATAGGTTCCTTGGTGATGGTCACCGGAATAAGTCTCTTCAAAATTGCCGCGCATACCCATATAGCCGTTACCCAAAGAGGTGAGGCTTTCTTGCAGTCGAATATGTTCCCGGTGAAGCTGTGTAGTTTTTAATGTCCATTCATCCACATCAAAAAGCCGGTTGTAATACATAAAAGGGCCTCCTTATCAACATCTGATTAATTCATACTTTCTTCTGATAAAAACTTAGTCCTAAAAAAGATAAATGCAATGATAATAACAATCCCTAAAGATTGAATCATTAATAGCACAGTAATATTAGCACCTGCAAAGCCGGCAATCATGGCTAGAATTGAAGGGCATCCTGCAGCAAACATTGTTATGGTTGCTGCCTGTTTAAAAGTTTGGATACCGGAGTAACTTGAAAACTTTGTCAACCAAAGTATAAGAGACACCGCACCCATTAAAACAAAATTACTTGAAAAGAGCATGGCCAACATGGAACCTGAAATTAACGGAATGAGGTTAACTTTGAATTGCTGAAACCAGAGCTCTCCTGCAAAAGCGGCAAGATCGTCTCCACTGTGAACTTTTTTTCCTGCGTTATTTTGCGGATAGCGTACCGAAAAGCCAAACCCGTTTTCGTCAGTCAAGATCAGCCGGTTTTTTTGAAAAACGAGTGCATTTTTATAATGATCAACTTTTTTATGATACTGATCACCGGAAACAGAAAAATCCTTGTTTGCATTAATGGAAATAAGTGTATCCCCGTCAACCAATTCATAGGCTTGAGCTTGAAGAATGCCATTGTTAATCTTCATGTTAACAGCCGGGCCGGAATAACCGGTCTTGACCGCTTCATATAAATTTGGCATGATTTTTCCTAACTCAAAACTTTCCGTACGAGCAAAAGATAATGAGAGCGGTGCAATCAGGCAAGCATTTAAGAAAATAAACACGAGCGCAATTTTCAACCAACCAAGATCTCCTCTGTGCCGATACATTTTTACCGGTGAAAATATATTTGCAAAATAGTTGACAGGGAATCTTTGAATCTGTTCCATCTATAACCCCACACTTTTTAAAAGATTCATCAAGGGATAATAACTACCCTTTTGTGCCACCGGAAGTCAGTCCGGACACAAAGTTTTTTTGCAGGAAGAAAAATAAAATACAAATCGGCAGGGCGGCTAAAAAAGCACCTGCAGCAAACAAGGTCACTTTTTGATCAGTTGGATTGGAAATAAACTGTTGCAGCCCAACTGCAACTGTTAAATGTTCCGGTGTCCTGAGCAAAAATTTTGCTAACAAGAAATCCCCGAAAGGACCCATAAATGCCCAAAGCGCTTGAACGGCGAGCATTGGCTTTACAAGCGGAAGGACGATTTGCCAAAATACTCTTAAATGCCCCGCACCATCGATTCTTGCTGATTCATCCAAATCACGCGGTACAGTATCAAAATATCCTTTCATCAACCATGTATTCATTGGAATTCCGCCACCGACATAAAGGAGCGTTAAAAACCAGTAAGTATCCAAGGCATTTAAAATATTTGCCAATACATAGAATGCCGTTAATGCAGCCATCGTTGGAACCATTTGTATAATCAGGAAAAAGACTAAACTGTATTTCCTACCCTTAAAACGGTAACGACTGTAAGTGTAGCCGGCAAGCGTCACAATTACGACTTGAAGTACCATTGTGGCAACTGCAATAATGAGCGTATTTATATACCAATTTTTATACAACGTATTTGTAAACAGCTCGCGAAAATTATCCAGCGTCCAGTTAGAATGTAAATCCAACTGGAAAGAAACAATATTCGCTTCCCTGAAAGCTGTGGAAACGGTAATTAACAATGGATAAATAATAATCAAGCTTAATAATAATAAAAATGCATATGTGAAAAACCGATTGCAAAAGCGGGCAAATTTTTGGCTTTTCATGAACTCTCCCATGTTACATCATCTCCTCATTGCCAAATGCATTCGTTTTCTTAAAGGCGATTAGCGAGACGCCAATTACAATAAAAGAAATCATTAGCGTAATCGCGGCTGCCATTGCGTATTGCGGTGAGGTACCGGTTGTCAGTTTATAAATCCAGGAAATTAAAATATCAGTTGACCCCGCTCCGGAACCGACACTGCCTGGTCCGCCATTATTAAAGAGATAAATAATAGAGAAGTTATTGAAGTTAAAAGTGTACTGTGTAATCAGAACTGGCGCAGTTGCAAACAAAATCATCGGTAATGTTATCCTCCAAAACTTTTGCCAGAAATTTGCACCGTCAATCCGTGCCGCTTCATATAAATCCCCTGGTATTGACTGTAAAACGCCTGTAACCATTACAAAAATATATGGGAAACCAAGCCATGTTTGGATTATGATTAAAGCTACTTTCGTCCAAAACGGATCTGTTTTCCAAGAGATCGCCGGAATATCTGTAAATAACAGGTGGTTAATTGCTGGAATAACTTGGGTATTAATGGCACCGATACTGTCGTTAAAAATATTGGAAAAACTCATGATGGTAATGAATGCGGGTATCGCCCATGGAAGTAAAAAGATAATCCGGAACAAACGTCTGCCTTTAATGAAATCTTGGTTGGCCACAATCGCTGTTAATATCCCAAGCACAATTTGACCGGTTGTGGCACATAATGTCCAAATGATTGTCCAGCTGAACACACTTGTAAAAGTTTCACGATACGAACTGAGAGAAAAAATATTTAAAAAGTTTTTTAGTCCGACCCAGTCAATCAACTTGAATGGCGGAATATGATAAAAATCATAATTGGTAAAAGCGGTAAATAAAGTTACTAGTACAGGAAATATGATAACAAACGTCATAGCAAGATAGGCCGGAATTGTTAATAAATAAGGAAAACCCGAATCCCAAGCATTTTTTAAAATAGCTTTGGCCGTGGTGTTGGCTTTTCCTTTCACATTCCATATTGTAGCTACACGTCTCGCATCATAGATGTTCAAAAAATAAAATACAAAAAACAATAGAATGACAATGATTTGCAATGAACCTTTTATAAGCAAAAATAGTGAATGATCAACCCGCGGCGTTGTCCCTAATGTGATAAAACCAGTTAAAGCCGGAATACCAGCAATAGCCATTTGGAAGACGAAAAGAAGAAATATTGCTATGAAGATGACTCCTTTAAAAGGCTGTTTGTTGTAAAACTGACCGAGGCCAGGAATCAAGGAATATAAACCGGCTTTACGGACATTCTTCAGCTTATTTTGATCGATTTCCATTTTTTGTACCTCATTTCCATTAAACTTGCTAATTTGAAAGCCAGATGGGGAAAACCCCATCTGGAGTGGAATAAAATTTTTATTTAGAATACTTCTGAGCAATATTGTCTTTAATAATTTTTACAGCTGCATCGGCTGCTTCTTGCGGTGTTTTCTTTCCAGAAGCGGCGTCATACATGATTGATTCCATGCCGGTCCAAACTTCGGCCATTTCAGGAATATTTGGCATTGGCTGAGCAGATTTATATTGTTCGATGACGGCTTTTGCCAATTCGTTATCTGTGCCTGCTGCTTTTTCACGGGCAGCTGGATTTGCCGGAATTTCATTATATTCTTCAAAGAACTTGTAGTTGTTATCTTCATTTGTTACATAATTAATCCATTTTTTTGCCAATTCCGGTTCATTTGTATAGTTGGAGGCGACCCAGCCTTTTCCTCCTGCAAACGGTTGATATTCATTGCCATTTGGAAGTGTTGGGATTGGGGCTATTCCGAAATTCAAGTTTGCCTTCTTGAAATTTTCAGCCGACCATGGTCCGTCAATAATAGCTGCTGCTTTACCTTTAGTGAATACTTCCGTTACAAAGTCACCGGAACTTTTGACATCTTTCATCCCTTTTGGCCATATATCTTGAAGCCAGTGTGTCGCATAGGTAATAGCTTCCACGGAACCTTCATTGTTTAAACCAATATCTTTCGTATTTGTTCCATTATCTCCGAAGACATAACCACCGTAACCAGCCAATAGACCATAGCTAAAGTAGAAATCTGTCCATTTTGCTAGGAAACCGGTATTTTTGCCAGATTCGGATTCAAAAGCATATTTACTGTCCTTTGCCAGTTCTTCGAGGTCAGAAAAAGTTTGCGGAGGTGAAGAGATTAGATCCTTATTGTAATAGAGTACAAGTGTTTCGATAACAAATGGGACACCGTAATATTTATTATCAATTGTGACTTGCTGTTGATCTTTTTCGTCAAAAGCACTTACATCTTCCTTACTAAGCTCAAGTAGGTGACCCTGTTGGCCAAGCCCGCCAATACGGTCATAAGCAGCAAGCATAACATCCGGTGCTTTTCCTGCCGGCCCATCAAGCGGAAGAGCTTCAAGCTGTTCAAACATCGGCTTTTTCACAATTTTTACAGTGACATCATTTTGTTTTTCAAAATCCCCCTTAATACTGTTAATATAGTCTGCATATTTTTCTTCAACGGAAACGGTGAGCGTTTTTTTGCCACCGCTATCTGAAGAGGAATTGTCGTTTGTTTCTTTCTTTCCTCCACATGCGGATAAAGCAAAAGTAATACTAAAAATTAGTGTGAGGACAAACAGCTTCTTTAACACTTTCATTTTTTTAACCTCCCTTTTTTATTACAACCTCATTATAGTTGACGTCAGGAAACGTTTACAACGTTAATTTCCCTGTTACCGTTAACAAAATATAACCCCACTTTCAATCGTCTGGTAGAGTTAGGATATAAAAACTCTGCGACTGCCTAACCCTTAGGTGAGAGCAGAGCAGCTGTTTTAGGAAACTACCGTCAGTGGGGTTTCTTCGACTTGACTGAAGGATAAGAAACTTCACAAGACCTGCCGTCAAGATAGAGAAAAGTTAATTTATTATTTCCAAAATAGTAAATTGCTTAGGAGCAAGCACAAGTATATCTTCCTGAACGGGTTTATTTTCCCAAATATTTTTGACAGAGTTTGAATTATCCACATTCAGATCACTCCATGGAATGGACTGTTCCGCCGCGGACCGATTAAAGGCAAATAGTAACGTATGGTTTTTGTCTTTCCGTAAGAAGCAGATCACTTCTTTATCGTTTTCATTTTTCAGCCAGATCAGATCGCCGTATGTCAATGTCGATTGATAATCTTTACGGAACCGGATTAGTTTTTTCATAAAGGTGAGCATGTCGTGATCCTGTTTGTCTTCCTCCCACACCATACATTTTCGGCAGAGTGGATCAGCGCCGCCATCTATGCCGACTTCTGTCCCGTAATAAATGCATGGCGTTCCAGTGTGTGCGAACATAAATGCAAGGGCAAGTTTAGCTTTTTGTTTATCACCGCCGCATTTGGTCAAAATTCTCGGTGTATCATGACTGTCGAGCATATTAAACAGGACTTCATTGTTTGACTTCATATAATGCATAAACTGTTGATTGATGCTATACATCATTTTTTCCGCAGATATTTTTTCTTCCACAAAATATTCACTAATCGTCTGTGTGAACGGATAATTCATCACGGAATGGAATTCATCGCCTAAAAGCCAAGGCCAAGAATCATGCCATATTTCACCGAGAATAAAAAGATCCGGTTTTTCTTTTACCACCGTCTGATGAAAAGTTTTCCAGAAAGTATGGTCAACTTCATTGGCCACATCGAGTCGCCAACCGTCAATATCAAATTCCCGAATCCAATAAGTTGCAATATCAAGTAGATATTTTTGTACTTCCGGGTTGGCTGTATTGAGTTTCGGCATGCTCGTTGTAAAAGCGAATGTATCGAAGGAGAGTGTATCTTGCCCGTCAATATTGCCGTTTTCTCCTTCACGAACCGGGAAAGAATGGATGTGGAACCAATCCTTATATATTGAGTTTTCTTCGTTTTTCAATACATCCTGCCATTGCTTCGAGTTTTTTCCAATGTGATTGAATACGGCATCGAGCATAATCCGTATCCCCCGTTTGTGTGCCTCTTTCACAAGTTTACGGAAGGTTTCCTTGTCTCCAAAATGCGGGTCGATGGCAAAATAGTCAATTGTATCATATTTATGATTGGATGGTGCCTCAAAAATCGGTGTCAAATAAATTCCATTAATCCCAAGGTCACTCAAATAGTCCAAATGGTTGATAATCCCCTGCAAGTCCCCGCCAAAAAAGTCGTTTACGCCAGGGTCTTTACTCCCCCAAGGCAAAGCATTTTTTGGGGAGATATCCGGGTTTCCGTTTGCAAATCGCTCGGGGAAAATTTGGTACCAAACCGTTGACTTAACCCATTCCGGTGCTTTAAACATATCCGTTCCATGCATAAAGGGAAATTTAAAATAATAATCAGGAACATTTAGTGTATCTTCATTTGGCGGATAAAAGCCACGACCGCCGTAAAAAATGTGATTGCCATCCAGGTCGGTAAGTAAAAAAGCATATTGTAAGCGGCGATGCGGTGGTCTTACTTCTGCAAACCAGTAATCATGTGCTTCCGTTTCTGTAACCTTTGTCATTGTTAGCTGTTCATACTGCCAGTGATATTCCCCTGATTCATTCTTTTTAAATAAATAAGGATCACCCCAAATAAGTAGAACTACGGCAATATCCTTCTTTTTTGTACGTAACTTCAGATGCATCGTTTCTTTGTCATATACATATGCATCCGCACTGAATGGATGGTGAAAAATTCCGGCTAATTCCATGATTGTTCCTCCTCACCTTAGTTGTTTTGATGAAGTAAACCATGGTAACAATAAGAGTCGCTTCATTCTATAAATATTATGCAAACATCCCCATATAAAATAGGCTACGAAAGACCGCTGAAAATAGTTAATTTCGATTGATGGACACATTCATTCTAGTATGTATGCATAATATGTGAGAAAATAAGCATAAATATTCGGATCTCATCAACATTACCCTGATTAACTCCATACTCCTTTTAGCGTACCATCTCCTATAATTGAATAACAGCTGTTATGTTCATGTTAGCGGTAACAAAATTTAACAAGAGGCCATACTGCTCACCGGCTTACCGCATTACCTGCTTTTAGTCTTGACAAGTGAATGACGAAGATTGGATGAAATATTCTTTCGGTAAATATTTTAAAAACCGGGCAACAACCCGGTTTTTTCATATCGCAGTCTTTTCACCTTTATCCGACATGGCTTTGATGATAGAAAATAAAAAGCAGCCTGTTTCGGAGGCCGCCCTATACATGAACTGTTGACGGACGCACGAGCAGTTCAGGTTCAAAAAACCGATGCCCTTGTGACTTGCCATCTTCCTGAATTTTTTTTAACAGCATACGGGCGCAGGCTTCCCCCATCTCGACAACCGGCTGACGAATTGTTGTAATATGAGGAGAAGAAATCCGGTCCAGAAAAACGCCGTCAAATCCTGTAACCGCAACCTGATCGGGAATCTGTAACTGCAATGACTGCGCAGCCCTGATTACACCTAGGGCAATCCGGTCACTCGCACAAACAAATGCACATTTTTCTTTCCAATTGGACAAGATTTCTTTCGCATTTCTTTCGGCTACTCTCGAACTGTTTTTCATCCTGTACAAATAATTTGGTAATCCATATGAGTTAACCGTATCCAAATAACCTTTCAGCCTTGCAGACATAAACGGTTCCTGTAAATCAATTCCGAAAAAGTAAATTTTTTCGAATCCTAAACTAACTACGTGCCTAGTCGTAAGCCGCATACCTTTTTCATTGTCCACATCGATAAAATCATACCCTCTGTCACTTTGGCCAAACAAAATAATCGGCTTAGAGAATTCCTTTAAGATTGTATCATAATCATAACTGCGGACGCCTGTAGCAATCATACCATCACACTGGCCAATATCCATCGATTTCCGTGTAACCAACTGGAAACTATAGTAGTTCCTGTCTAATTCTTTGGCAATTCCGGCCAATAAGTTCATGTAGTAAGGTTCGGTTGTATCCATTTCTTCCAAAATAAGGAACTTGATTACTTGAGTACGGTTCGATACCAGTGCACGCGCGGCATAATTCGGTACATAGTTTAACTTTTCCATTGCATCATAAACCAATTTTTTCAAATCATCACTGACTTGTTCTGGGTGGTTAATAACTCTTGATACAGTCATTTTTGAAACATGTGCCAGTTTCGCCACATCAGAAATAGTTACCATACACACTCATCCTTTATTTTTTAAAAGTTAGGCGCTTTCAAAAATAATAAACGAAAACTCCTGAGTCTCCTCTCCCCGGAGATCTGGATCCATCAATTTATCCGCCGTGCCAAAACCGACAGCAAATATTCCGGTCGCCCTTATTGGCAAACTACTTCCATGTAAGACGCCATCCAAATTAAAAAATCTTGTCTAAATTTTTCATTTATTTCATTATAGCATATAGGATATAAAGTCAGTAAATCGATAAGTGAATGCCCTAACTTTCATTCACCAAAAGGGGGATAAAATAAATCATTCTGCCTACAATAATTTAACTCATACCATGAACTTTAGATTAATCATAGGATCTTTATCTATTTTATTTAGCTAAATAAACGGCTATTCGGTTGAAAAATATAAAGAAAACTCGGCGATTGCCGAGCCTTTAGGCGAAAGCAGAGCCGTAGTTGCACTTATACTTAATTCTTAAAATTTCCAACTACGTCGAATTCGCTTCTTTGCTGGAAATTTATACTTTCTTAACGTATAAAAAAAGACCACCTTCTATTGATCTCATCGAAGGCAGCCTGATTTAAATTATTTGTTATCGTTGACGCATAGTTGGGAAGAGCAATACGTCCCGGATGGAAGGTGCATTCGTCAAGAACATGATTAAACGATCAATACCAATCCCAAGTCCACCTGTTGGAGGCATCCCGTATTCCAATGCTTCGATAAAATCTTCATCCATTACATGGGCCTCATCATTTCCTTGGCTGCGTTCTTTTACTTGGGCTTCGAATCTTTCCCTTTGATCAATCGGATCATTTAATTCTGTAAATGCATTCGCATGTTCACGAGCAACGATGAACAGTTCAAAACGATCCGTGAAACGAGGGTCGTCTGCATTTTTCTTCGCTAAAGGTGATATCTCCACAGGATGACCGTAGACAAATGTCGGTTGAATCAGTTTTTCTTCCACTTTTTGCTCAAAGAATTCATTAATAATATGACCAACTTCCATATGTTCAGTGATTTCTATCCCATGTTCTTTAGCTAAGATACGTGCTTCTTCCACAGTCATTTCCTGCCAAAAGTCAACCCCTACATATTCTTTAACGGCATCGACCATATGGATTCTTTTCCACTTTGGTGTTAAATCAACATTATATTCACCATATTGGATATTTGTCGTGCCTAACACTTCTTGAGCAACATGAACAATCATATCTTCCGTCAGATTCATAATATCATGAAAGTCTGCATATGCTTCATATAGTTCAAGCATTGTAAATTCCGGATTATGTCGGGTCGAAACACCTTCATTTCGGAACACACGGCCAATCTCGTACACTTTTTCCAGCCCGCCGACAATAAGCCGTTTTAAATGTAATTCAAGGGCAATACGCATGTATAAGTCAATATCCAATGCATTATGATGAGTAATAAACGGACGTGCAGCAGCCCCGCCCGGAATGGTGTGCATCATTGGTGTCTCTACTTCAAGGTACCCTTTATTATCCAAAAATCGGCGAATCGATTGAATTACTTTGCTGCGGGTAACAAAAATGTCTTTACTTTCCGGGTTTACAATAAGATCCAAATACCGTTGACGATATCGTTGTTCGACATCTTTCAACCCATGGAATTTATCAGGTAATGGGCGTAAAGCCTTTGTTAGAATTTGGAAGTCATCCACTTTAATAGATAATTCACCCACGTGTGTTTTAAATACAATCCCTTTTACTCCGACTATATCTCCTAAATCGGCTGTCTTAAAAATAGCATACTGGTCGTCGCCAATGGTATCTTTACGGACATAGATTTGAATTTGTCCGGTCACATCTTGAATATGGGCAAAACCGACCTTCCCCTTACCTCTTTTTGTCATAATCCGTCCCGCTAATTGGACACGTATTTCTTTACTTTCTAATTCTTCATTTTCCATTTCGCCATAGGCATTTTTGAGGTCCATCGCACTATGTGTTCTATCAAAACGTTTACCAAAAGGATCAATCCCTTTTGCACGTAATTCTTCCATCTTTTCACGCCGAACAATTAATTGGTCATTTAACTCTTCATGACTCATTCCCAATCATCTCCATCATTTAATTTCAAAATTATTTATGTAAAAAATTCCAGCAAAGAAGTTTCTTGAAAAATCTTTGTCATTGATTACATGCCAATATACTTCCCGTTCTTTTTATCATTCATTTAGTTACGAGAAATAGATAGCTTTAGAAAATAGGAAAACTGCCAGTATCTTATCTTACTGGCAGTAAAGCATACAAAAGTAATTATAGGTGAAAAAACATCCACTTGTCAAACGAGTAAATACGTTCACCCTCTGTTTTGATGTCACAAAGGCTCATTCTCATAGGAGTAAAACCGGCGCCGTTACTTCCTGTTTTCCTTTCATACCCTCACTTACTCACTCTCAAAACAAAGGCAGTAAAATCAGCTTAAATGTAAAGCTGTCGTTATTTCTCCTATTTATCATTTTCTATTCCTTCTATTACAATTGCCGGGTATTAATTCATTCATCTTTATATTCAATATTCTAGCAATGCATGACATTAATTCCGATGATGGATATCTTGTCCCTCGTTCAACTTCTCCAAGAACAGAAACAGATATCCCCAGTTCATCCGCTAACTCCTTTTGCGTGAAACCTTTCAATTTCCGAAAAGCTCGTATACGTCTTCCCCAGATTTCTGTTTCCATAATCTAACTCCTTTAGTAGATAACCTCTCAACCATATCATTAATTGTTTGATTAATCCCAGGTATTATTATTTCCGAATCGATTTCTTGGAGAGGGACGAGAACAAATGCCCGATCCCCCATTCTCGGATGAGGAATTTGAAGTTTTTCCGTTTCAATCCTTTGATCATTAAATAATAGAATATCGATATCAATATTTCGAGGACCCCAGCGTATGATTCGTGTTCTCCCCATCCGTTTTTCTATTTCAAGGCAAGATTCCAATAACACTGTCGGTTGGTAATCCGTCGCTATTTCTATCACCATATTTAGAAAAGAGTTTTGCTCTGTATAGCTGACCGGATCCGTTTCATAAATCGATGAATAGTTTACGACTGTGATATGTCCGGAATCTTCTAATTGTTTAATAGCATTATAAAGGGAGTCTTCTCGCTTACCTAAGTTAGACCCAAGAGAAAGAAACGATCTATTCTTCATTTTACCATCTTCCCGCTATTTGTCTTCAATTAACTTTTTCAAAAAATAATCATTCTTGAAAATATGTCATGGAAAAACAGACTACCTTTTCAAACCACTTGTCATTTTGCTTTTCAAGGATGAAAAATTTATACTCGGCGCCTACTAATACTTAACCAAGTTTATTTCTTGTTCTTGTCATTTCAACGGCTACGGATCGATAGTGACCAGGTATCGGCGGATCCGGCTTGGTCACTTTTATCGTGCACCTTTCAATTTTTGGAAACTGAAGCAGCACTTCATCGGCAATTTTTTCAGAAACGGCTTCAATCAGTTTAAATTTTCGATTCTCCACAATATCCTTGCATAGTTCATATAATTCGGCATAATTGACCGTTTCCTTTAAATCATCTGTTTTTCCGGCCTTTTGCAAGTTCAATTCAACGACCAAATCTACAATAAAACGTTGACCGAGGCGATTTTCTTCCGGTAATGCACCATGGTATCCATAAAACTCCATTTGATTTAAATAAATCCGATCCATCGATTTCCCCACATTTCTTGATTTTAATTGACAGATGACTTGACACCGTTAATTAAAATATCCATCATCTTTGCCATTCTTGCCATTTCTTTTACATCATGAACACGAATAATTTGACATCCTTTCATAATACCATAGCAGATCGTAGCTCCGGTGCCTTCCATCCTTTCAGAAACTGGCAGGTCAAGTGCATATCCAATCATTGACTTTCTTGATGTACCTAAAAGAACAGGATATCCTAGTCCAACTAATAAATCAAGGTTTTGCATCATTTCAACGTTTTGTTCATAAGTTTTTCCAAAGCCAATACCCGGATCAAGGATAATTTGATCATCCTGTACGCCCCGTTTTTTACAAATTGTAATGCTTTCATATAAATCAAATAAGCTGTCTCGTATAAATGACTCATAATCTATCTTTTCCCGATTATGAGTTAAAATAATGGGAACATGATGTTGAGCGGCCACATCGGCAATCTCCGGATCCTTTTTTGCCCCCCAAATGTCATTTATTATATGAGCACCGGCTTCAATCGCTGCGTTTGCGGTTTCTGCCTTATATGTATCAATAGATAAAGGAACATCAATTGTTGGAGCCAAATGTTGTATGATAGGAGTTACTCGATTTATTTCTTCCTTTACCGAAACAGGTGCAAAGCCCGGCCTTGTTGACTCGCCGCCAATATCAATAATGTCTGCACCGTAAATAACCATTTCTTTTGCGTGTTCAATGGCGGAAGTGTTTTCGTAAAATTTCCCGCCATCAGAAAACGAATCCGGTGTTACATTTAAAATCCCCATTATATATGTTTTTTCTTTAAAATTCAGTTCATATTTCCCAGCTTGCATGATTGAGCCACCTTCCCGTTACAAAAACTATTACCATTTTATCAAATTATCAAGTTATGCCAAAATATACAGAACGGTTAGCACAGAAATAGCCTATATTTATGGTAAAAATCGCCATACATTGCGATAAAAACAAAAAAGTTGTCCGTACCCGGTAAAATGCAATATTCCTCAATCAAAAAAACGATTGTCATGAATACATTGCAGTTACCGGCAGACAACAAACAACAAAGGATTTGAGAGATGTTAGTAGAAATTTATTCAAATTGATATAACGCCGTACTTAAGTAACGTTCACCGTTATCTGGCACAATCGCTAATACTTTTTTCCCTTTACCGAGCTTTTTCGCCACTTGAATAGCCGCAGCAATCGCAGCACCGGCAGAAATTCCGCCAAGAATCCCTTCATGACGGGCTACATTACGAGCTGCTTCAAAAGCTTCCTCCGTGGAAATTTGGATAACTTCATCATAGATTTGTGTATCCAATACTTCAGGAACAAAGTTAGCTCCGATTCCTTGAATTTTATGTGGTCCCGGTTTTCCCCCGGACAAGATTGGTGAGTCTTTTGGCTCTACAGCATAGATTTTTATACCCGGATATTGTTCTTTTAAAACTTGACCGGCACCTGTAATGGTTCCGCCTGTTCCAATCCCGGCAATAAATGCGTCTAATTGATCACCCATTTGTTCAACAATTTCAGGACCGGTTGTTAATTTATGAACTTCCGGATTTGCTCCGTTTTCAAATTGTTGCGGCATAAAATACCCATTTTCTTTTGCTAATTCAGTTGCTTTGTTTACCGCGCCTTTCATGCCTTCAGGTCCCGGTGTAAGTACCAGCTCTGCACCATAGGCCCGCAGTAAGTTTCGCCGTTCAATACTCATTGTTTCAGGCATAACTAAAACAGCTTTATACCCTTTTGCAGCGGCCACCATTGCCAGCCCGATTCCGGTGTTTCCACTTGTCGGTTCAATAATCGTATCGCCTTCTTTAAGTAATCCTTTTTTCTCAGCATCTTCAATCATCGCTAAAGCAATCCGATCTTTCACACTGCTCCCCGGATTGAAGTATTCCAGTTTGACAAATACTTCACCTGAATTTTCATCACCAACATGATTTAATTTAACTATTGGCGTACGACCGATTAATTCCGTAATTGAATTAACATATTTTGACATGTTTACACCCCTAATTCCTAGTATATTAATTGGATTAATCTTATTTTAGCTCGAAACAAAGCCTCTTGTCAATTTATTCTTAATATTATTCCCACTTTTTTATACCAAGAGGCTTATCTCCCCTAAAAAACTTACGCTCAAAATATACGATATGGTTTATTTTACGTAAAATCCGCCGTAAACCTATATCCTGTTAAAATCGGGTGTAAAGGCCTGACTCATCATTTGTCACTTACTGGACTTTTCCTCTGTCCGCTGTTTTAATTTCTCTAATTCATTTCTTGTAAATAAATACTTTTCATTGCAAAAATGACATTGGACTTCTGCTTGCCCGTCTTCATCAATCATTTCTTGCAGTTCCTGTTTTCCCAGACTGATTAATGCATTCCCGAAACGTTCCTTTGAACAGGTACACTGAAATTTAACCGGTACTGTTTCCAGAATTTCGACATTCTCTTTTCCCAACAATTCAGCTAATATTTCCTCAGGGGTTAACCCTTCCTTAATTAATGTTGAAATTGGTTTGATCGTTTTTAAGTGATTTTCGATCTTTGAAATCGTTTGGTCCGTTGCTCCGGGCATCATCTGTAAAATAAATCCCCCGCTTGCCAATATGGAATGATCAGGATTTACCAGTACCCCTACTCCCACAGCTGAAGGTACTTGTTCAGATGTTGCAAAATAGTAAGTAAAATCTTCCCCTATTTCACCGGAAACGATCGGGACTTGCCCTGAAAATTTTTCCCGTAGTCCTAAATCTTTCACAACCGTTAACGTGCCGTTTGTACCGACGGCTCTTCTTACATCAAGTTTGCCTAGTTCATTTACTTCAAAATCAACATGGGGATTGGCAACATAGCCGCGGACATCTCCAACCGTATCTGCATCTACCAGTATTACGCCAAGCGGGCCATCTCCCTCTACTTTTACAGTAATACGACTGTCTCCCTTAAGCATCGACCCCATCATTGCAGCTGCTGTGATTGTTCGACCAAGTGCCGCAGAAGCTGTCGCCCATGTATCATGTCTTCTTTGTGCTTCACTTACTGTATTCGTTGATCGGATTGCGTATGCCCGCACTTCTCCGTTACAGCCAATTGCTTTTACTAAATAATCATCCATTGGTGTTCTCCTTCCATATTGTCATTCGGATGTGCAAAATAAACGGTTCACATATTTCGTTTATAGATCAAATGCAAGCCTTTTAACGTTAGTAAAGGGTCAACGATATCAATAATTTTTGCTTCCTGTGCAATTAAATTGGCTAAACCGCCTGTGGCAATGACTTTCGGCTGCTTTTTCGCCTGCGCTTTCATACGCGAGACAATCCCCTCAACCTGTCCGACATAGCCGTAAATAATTCCGGACTGCATCGCTTCAATCGTATTTTTCCCTACAATATTACTTGGGGGGACAATTTCAATTCTTGGTAATTTTGCCGCCTTTGTATACAGTGCCTCTGTCGAAATGTTAATACCCGGAGCAATGGCACCACCCATATATCGTCCCTGTTCATCAATAAAACAATAGGTTGTTGCTGTACCGAAGTCGATAATAATTAACGGACTTCCGTATGCATGAATGGCTGCTACAGCATTAACAATCCGATCGGCCCCCACTTCTTTTGGGTTTTCGTATTTTATATTTAATCCGGTTTTGATTCCCGGTCCAACAATTAACGGCTCTATTCCAAAGTATTTTGTGCACATTCTTTCTAAAGCATTCATAATTGGCGGAACAACAGATGAAATAATAATCCCTTTAATATCTTGACAGGATGTACCTTCATGCTCAAATAATGATTTTATCAATAGACCATATTCATCCTCCGTACTATTCCTGTTCGTTGCAATTCGCCAATAATGTTTCAATTCATCTTTTTCATACACACCCAATACGATATTTGTATTCCCCACATCAAGAACTAAAATCATATTTTCACCAACTTTTTATGTATTAGAATGAGTTTGTATAAATCCCAGTAAGAGAGGGGATAAGCAATTCACGATAATCAAAGAAATATTACCATAAAATCTACTTAAAGAAAAACGTTTTAAAGTCTATTCCCGGTAAGAAAACTGCAAGGTCCCGGAACCAGGCAGCAAAACTTATCTAAGTTTTTGGCCAAAACACTTTCTCATTCTGTAAAAAAAATAAGCTGACGGCTAGGGCAGCTTATTTTTTCAATATTATTCTGGTTTTTGCTCTTCATCCGCTTGGAACGGACTTTCTTTTGGTGAAATATTAATTTTTACATCAGACTTTTCATTGTTTTTTATTTCCCATGGCTTAACGACTTCTTCCGTTTTTCCTTCTTCTTCATCCGGAAGGCGACCATGGTCATATAAATGGCGAATTTGCTTGGCATCAAGTGTTTCAACTTTTAGGAGTGCTTGTGCAATAACTTCTAATTTATCTCTCTTTTCTGTTAAGATCTGTCTTGCCTTTTCATAACATTCTTTGATAATTCTTTGGATTTCTGTATCTATTTCATAAGCAATTTTATCAGAATAGTTTGGATCGTTATTAATATCTCTTCCTAAAAAGACTTGACCGTGCGTTTGACCGAATTGCAATGGTCCTAATTTTTCACTCATTCCAAATTCCGTTACCATTCGACGAGCAATCTCTGTGGCGCGTTGAAAGTCGTTGGAAGCACCTGTACTTACTTCACCAAATATAATTTCTTCTGCTACACGACCACCTAAAAGACCGGTAATCTTATCTTTCAATTCCGGTGTTGTCATAAAATAGCGATCTTCTTTCGGTAACATAACAGCATAACCACCTGCTTGCCCACGCGGAACAATCGTTACTTTATGAACCATGTCTGCTTCATCCAGAACAAGTCCGATAACGGTATGACCACTTTCATGGTATGCGACAATATTCCGTTCTTTTTCAGAGATGACACGAGATTTCTTCGCCGGACCTGCAATTACTCGGTCAGTTGCCTCATCGATATCATTCATATCAATTTTCTTTTTATTTGCTCTTGCCGCTACTAGTGCAGCTTCATTCAATAAGTTTTCCAAATCCGCTCCGGAAAAACCCGGTGTACGCATTGCGATTGTTTTTAAATCTACAGATGCATCAAGCGGTTTATTTCTGGCATGTACACGCAGTACTGCTTCACGCCCTTTTACATCCGGACGGTCAACGGTTATTTGTCTGTCAAATCGACCAGGACGCAATAATGCAGGGTCTAAAATATCCGGTCTATTCGTAGCAGCAATAATGATAATCCCTTCATTCGCACTGAATCCATCCATTTCTACCAGCAATTGGTTCAAGGTTTGTTCACGTTCATCGTGACCGCCGCCAAGTCCTGCGCCACGTTGTCGACCGACCGCATCAATTTCGTCGATAAAAATGATACATGGTGCATTTTTCTTCGCATTTTCAAATAAGTCACGCACACGGGAAGCACCGACGCCGACAAACATTTCAACAAAGTCCGAACCACTGATTGAGAAGAACGGGACCCCGGCCTCTCCTGCTACAGCACGGGCTAAAAGTGTTTTACCTGTTCCCGGAGGACCAACGAGCAATACGCCTTTTGGAATTCTTGCACCTAGTTCTGAGAATTTCCGTGGATCTTTTAGGAATTCAACGACTTCAACCAGCTCTTGTTTTTCCTCATCAGCACCGGCTACATCTTTAAAACGGACTTTCTTCTTTTCATCATTATATAATTTCGCCTTGCTTTTCCCAAAGTTCATGACACGACCGCCGCCGCCTTGGGATTGATTTAACAAGAAGAAAATGAAGAAAATTAAAATAATGAACGGAATCATTGAGGTCAATAATTGAACCCATCCGCTCGTCTCTTTCGCCATTGCAAATTCAAAGTTAGTATTTGTTTGGTTTGCTGCACTTTCAATTCTTTCTAATGTTGTTGGACTGTTCCAAACATTTACAGTAAAGCCTTGATTATTTTCAGCGTTTTTCAATTTACCAGTAATCAAGTAAACCTGTCTTTCAGGTTGTGCAGTAAATTTCTCCACATCACCTTTTTCAAGATGTGTGATGAACTCATTATATGTCATTTTTTCATTTGTTTCTTGCCCGCCTGTGAATATGCTAATTACTCCGATTAAAACTAACAATACAAGCAAGTAAAAAACAGTATTTCTAAATATCCGATTCATCCTTGACCTCCTCTCAAAGGGAAACAAACTTATTACATAGTATCATAGTAAATGAATGCATGACAAGGCATTCTGCTTTCTTTTTGGATCTTACTCTATATATTGTAAACCATACCATTTATTTTAAAAAAACTTTAATTAAATCACTCTTTTAAACGAAATCTCCTTTAGTCCTCCTTACTATATACTTCTGGTTTTAACACCCCGATATACGGGAGATTTCTATACTTTTCCTCATAATCGAGTCCAAAGCCGACAACAAATTCATTTGGGATGATAAATCCGGATAAATCTGCCTTTAGATCAACTTTCCTTCCTTCTGGTTTATCAAGAAGCGTGACAATTTTAATAGAATTTGCCTTCCGATAATGAAATAGGTCAACTAAGTACTTTAATGTTAACCCACTGTCAATGATATCTTCAACAATCAATATATCCCGACCTTCAACGGAAGTATCTAAATCCTTAAGAATCTTTACTTCTCCACTGGAAACCGTTCCCCCGTGGTAGCTTGATACATCCATAAAATCAATTTCCAAGTATGTATCCATATTTTTTATTAAATCGGCCATAAACGGCAATGCACCCTTTAATACACCGACTACTAACGGGAAACGATCTTTATATTCTTCGGTAAGAATGGCTGCGATCTCACGGATCTTGGACTGAATCTCTGCTTCTCCAATTAGCACTCTTTCAATATCTTGATTCATTAACCTTGCTCCTCCCAGAAGTCTGACTGTTTTATGTATTGTAATATCAATGTTTTCCCCTTAATCATTCGAGATGATTCGTACTTGGATTTTTTCAATAACGGTACCCATAATATTTCGCCTTGTCGATCGGTGACAATCGGCCATGTATCCCTGTCCGGAATCGGAATTTTATTATCGATAAATAGTGATTTGATTTTTTTCGATCCTTTCATTCCTTTGAGACGAATTCGATCACCGTTTTTCCTTGACCGTACATATAAAGGGAAAGTTGTGTTATCATCTAATATAAAATATTCATTTCCAACCCTTACTTCATCATCTGCAACAAACATTTTCAACTGAGATCCATTAGGGAAAGTGATTGTTTCACCTTCCTGCCAAGTATATATATATGGTTCAATTTTTTCTAAGGAAAACGTGAAAATACATTTTTCATAGGACCGATAAACTTTAAGTTTATCCGGCAGATGCAATTCACCGGATGGATTCGGACTTTTTATTAACTCGATTATGGCATCTATATGGTTAGCCGATAGGTTTTCAGGCAGCCGATTTTGATAGAGATAGTTTAATATTAGATGAATACATCTCCTTTGTAAAGGCAAAGGACTTTCTAGAAAAACACCCAATTTTATCGATAATGTAAGTCCAACTTTTTCCTCAATAACAATTTTATTATATGTTTCCTTTGTTAGCTCCATTAAATATTTTTCATCTTCCATTAATTGTTCACTAAATCGTTGAAAATGCACATGGACATTAGGGTTTTCTTTTTTTAAAAATGGCAAAATATATTTTCGATAACGATTTCGTGTATAAATATCCGATTTGTTCGTCGGATCATAAACGGGTTGTAGTCGATAATGCTCCAGATATTTTTCTATTTCATTTTTTGTTACACATAGAAAAGGTCGAATGACTACTCCATCGGCAAAAGGACGTTTTACTTGTATACCTGCCGCCTTTGATGTAGTTCCTCTTGTTAACCGCATTAAGATGGTTTCAATTTGGTCATCACCATGATGGGCAAGTGCCAAAATCGGAATATGATATTTTTCCATTATTGATGCAAAATATGTATAACGCAGTTCTCTGGCGACCGCTTCTGAACTTGCAGACTTTCTTTTCTTAATTTCTTTTGGGACATTTATGCGCTCCCCTTGAAACGGGATATTCCATTCGCGACAAATCTTTTCTACATACTTCATGTCTTCATAGGACTCTTCTCCCCGAAACATATGATCAACATGAGCAACAGTGAGTTTCAGCTGCATTTCCTCTTGAATCCTTTTCAGAAAATGCAAAAGAGCCAAGGAATCCGGTCCCCCCGAAACCCCAATTAATATATGGGATTCATCCGGAATTAATTGATGTTTTATGATAAATTTTTTTACTTTCGCATCAAAATCATTCATTTCCTTGACAATCCTCTTTCTGTGGCACGCTTATTTTATATTTTACCTTATTGAATTTATTTTTTAAAACATTTTTTCTTGGCAATATCCTTACATGATTTGTTCAAAAATATAAAAGGCGTATATAATACACACAATTGACACAATTAGGATTGTTTCCAATATACCATGTTTATTCTTTTGTTTCTTACGTCTCGTTCTAGTATTATTGGTCTGCGCTCTTTGATTTTTGTTTGTTTGATACTTCGGTGTTGTCTGATGATGTGCAGATGGAAAATGAATTAATTTTAACAATTCTTTTTTCATCTCTGTGGCACTACTATATTTTCCGGCCAATGCTTTCAATAATATTGGACGATATTGTCTTAACTCTTTCACATCCTGAATGGCCTTTTTCAACTGTTCAATACCAACACCATGTTTTTGAAACCGTTTTGGATAAAACAGGTTGATGACAATCATGGCAACTGCAAAAAGATCATAAGAAGGTTCTGCACGCCTCGAGCCAAGTCCCCAATAGCCCCGGTCAAAAAACTCGGTAAACTCTTTAATTGCTCTCCCTTGCATCGTTGTTCCGCCAACATCAATACAACGAATTTTAACCGGTGATTTTGTAACAAGTAAATTTTCCGGTTTTAAATCTCCAAAAACCCAACCGTTTTTATGCAGGTAGTCAAGGTCGGTCAGTAGTTGCGATATTAAAACCGGCAACCACGTTGTACCATTTTGCTTAATGAATGTTAATAAATCTGTTCCGGCAATATACTCCATAACATAAAAGGATATTTGCGAGCCATTATGAATCCAATCATCCACATCGAATAAAGAAGGCCCGAGGGAAACCCCCTGGGCCTTGGTAAAAGATTTCAGAACATTGACTTCAGAAGTAATGGTCACATGGTTATCACTGACTTTTATGGCCACTTTTTTTCCGTTCCAATCAGCTAAATATACAATTCCGTTTGCGCCTCGACCCAGCTCCCTAATAATTGTATAGCGATTGTGATGCCATTTCCCTTGAATAATTGTTCCGGATGCAAAATTAAATGGACTCTTCATAGAATTCATCATCATGACGTGACAGGTATCCCCTTACCGAATGTTTTTCCTTAAAATATGTGATCGCTTCTTTTAATGCCGGCCCGGTTGGTGTCATGCCACTCGGATTTAACTTTGCGAAAACAGTCGTTAAAGATTCTAATTTCGGTGTCCAGTCCAGTAGTTTTTCCACTTCATTTCCTTTCCCGGGAAATATAAAGAGTGAAAATTGGTTATTTCCCATTCGAGCATTTAAACTTAAAGATAAATCGAGCAATGCTTCTTTTACAGTCGGTAATTTATGTTTCATGCTGGCACTTGTATCAACAAGAATGAGTACTTCCAAATCAACTGTTTCGTTTAGTTCATCTACTACTTCAAGAACTTCTCCGCGTTTTTCCGGCGGCAGATTTTCTAAGCTGGCTTGATTTCCTAAAATTTGTCTTAATTCTTGATTGACAACTCCTTGTAATGTTTGGGTCATCGCTTTCCTAGTAACCATTTGAACGGTTTGTGATAGTACTTGAGAATAAACAATTTGGCTGACCCCGCCACCTTGCCGGGCAATCCCTTCAATTTCACGAACCCCTTGTTCATCTATAATATCATTTTCCATGACACCAATGACGTTAACAGTAATTCCGAACTCTCTTGCCAGGGCAGCCATTGCCACCGGATCTTCACCATGATTTGAACAACCGTCAGTGATTAACAAAATTTGTTTAATTGTCCCCGTTTTCATTCAAATCCCCTCCAAATTACTTTTTACCATCTTTGCCTGATTGGAGAGGATATATACATTGTCTATATAAAAATATCATTTAATGAAAACCGTAGATAACAGGTTTAGCCTCGTACAATCTGAGTCCGATCAGTCGAAAACAGATTGGCTTGCTTAAATGGCTATCTTAAAAAGTATATATGAAAAGGGACGGCCCCGGATAGCCCTTCCTTGAATTTTTCCCTCCTTTCCGACCTCATACGTATAGACACTATTTTTATGCTCCTTTCCTTAATGAAATGGCAGGTATAGGCTTCCATTTCGGATTGTTATGCTTTATTTTTGCAACCAAAACAGTCATATCATCATCTATATACCCATCACTGGAGCGAATTACTTCTTCCATTATAATGTCAGCTACCGCTTGCGGATCATCTGTTTGTAATTCTAGTATTTTTCGTTTTAACCATAGATCGATATTTTCGATATGCCTTGGCCCCTCAAAAATCCCGTCGCTCATCATAATCAGCAAATCGCCTGCTTTTAATTGTTCGCTAACAACGTCGACTTCAAATTCTTGAATGATTCCTATCGGTAAGTTGCTTGCTTGAACTTTTATGACCTGATCACCCCGCTTAATAAAACTCGGGGTCGAACCAACTTTAATGAATTTAGACTTGGCATCCTGCAAATCTACTATCGCTAAATCCAGTGTTGCATAAACCTCATCAGTTGTGCGTAAAGAAAGAATGGAATTGATTGATTTAATGGCCACCTCCTCATCAATACCTGACTGAAGAATTTTTTTCAATAAATTTAAAGTTTCCTTACTTTCTAAATAAGCACGTTCCCCGTTGCCCATGCCATCACTAATGGCTAATGCGTATTTCCCTGCACCAATTTCAATCATAGTATAACTGTCACCGGAAACGAAACCGCCGTTTTTCGCGGCAAAAGCCACGCCCGTATCAACCACAAAACGCTTGGCGGAACGGAAAGTTGCATAACAATAATCATGCTCATGGCTTGCACATTCTTCTTTATATACGGTAACTTGCTCATGTAAAATATCGGACAAAAGCGGGGCTATTAATTTTTCACATTGGCCCATTCCGCCGCAATATGGAATGGTTATATCAATATCAACATTTCCTTGTTCCAGACTGTAAATTTCAATATGATCCACTTCGATTCCAAATGATTGTAGCGCATCGAATAACTGATCCTCCTGCTTTTCCAGGTTTTCCCTTTCCCTTTGAATCTCATTGGCAAAACTGGCCATAACTTTCGAGACGCCATATAACTGTTCAGCCACTAATTTCCGGCTTTCACTAATTTGCTGTTTTAATTTTTTATTCGCATGATGATAATGTAACTCATTTTGGATCGTATCGATTACCTTTCCGCTCCTTGTGCAGATATGTTCCAAATTCCGAATCGTTCGTTTGGATAGCGCATTTTTTTTCTCCAATTCCAGCATAATTCCCTTCATTGCATCATATGTTTTATTGTAGTTGTTAAGCGCCCAGCACTTTTCCTTCTTAAAACAAGTTTGGCAAGTTTTCGCTGTAACATTGGCAAAGAAATAATCTATTTCTGCCTCCGGATCGGATCGTTCATGATTTTCCTGCTTTCGAAAGCTCATGGCCAGTGCTTGGAAGATGGAAGAAAATTGTTCCACTCTCCTGGCTGTTGCGTCCCTTATCTTCCGGATATATGCTTGTTGTTCGGCCGAGTACTCAGTTGTCCCCGGTATATGCTTGGCAATTTTATTCGTATAAAATACCGGTGTTAACATAAATAGAATTAATGCAAAAAATGACTCATACAAGCTGGTCAAAATGGAGGTTGTTCCATTTCCATACAGTCCCAACAATAAAGTGGAAACAACCAGGCCAAAGCCGGCGCCAATCTTTTTCCCATCTTTTAACAAACCACCCAACAAACCGGCAAAGGCTAATAAACTCATTTCAGGAAAGCTGTTGATATCAGCAAGTCCAAAAATCAAACCGGTGACAACACCGACTGTGGAACCGACAGTTGCACCTGCTGTAAAAGCAAAAATTAAAACAAGATAACGAGCCAAAATATGAGATACGGCGATACCTTCAATCATCCACCCCATTGCTCCTGTCATCATTGAGGCGATTAAAATAATTAAACAAACCAGTTCTTCCGTTTTTAGCGCTTGTCTTCTTTTCGATAAGGATAATAGCGGAATACTTTGCAAAAATATCAATGTTAAAACAAAAGCAAGACCTGCTTCAACAGTCGTCATTAATGCATGGTAAATGGTGATATCCTGTGTTTCAACATAATGCCATGATAGCCTGCCGATTAATATGGACAAAAACACTAAGATCGGGATTAACGTTGTCTGATTTCGAACAAACCGGTTCACCAATTTATGACCGACAAGAAATAAACTTATAATCATAAAAGCGTAAACCGCGTTACCCAATGATATGGTTAAGGCACCGGCCACAATTCCTATAAATATTTGTGGTGATTTATCTTTTCGGATAAAATAAGCAGCTGCAAAAAAAGGCAAACTAAACGGTGATAATACAGACAAAATAAAGGCTCGTCCAAGCATAAAACCGAAAATAAAGAGGAGAAGTCCCCGTTTTATAAATAATGTCTCCAAATGATTTTTCATTGATTCTAGTAAACTATAAAAGAAAAACTTTGCATCCACCATCTTTCTTTCCTGAATGGGCTCAACAAAACTACCTTGAATTTTTCCCATCACAAACACCCCTAGCTCATTTTTTGATTATTATAGACGATGGCAAGATAAAATTTTGTCAAAAAAGAAAGAGTAAATATAAAAATATTTCGACAATTGTCTACCTAATCATAGATAAGCAAACAAATTTCGTCAGCTTATTTTTCTTCCCTTTCATAAAAATGAAGCAATAGTTCTTTACCCTCATCAGTTATAAACAGTTCGACATTCTCCACACTGTTCATTTTTCGACATTTATATTTTTCTACTTTTTTAAAAAGAGAATGTTTTGCTGTCCTAGTTTTCCTTGTAAAACTGGACAATGAAACTTGACTAGAGGCTGTGCAACATTATTTTTACTGACAAAATAAAAAAGGCTGCCTCATATGAGACAACCCTTTATTTCAAAAGCGACCTTTGCTTAGCTTATAAATACAATATAATAACTAGAAAATTCAGAGCAACTTGCAAATAGGCTATTATACAGACAGCAAGTTAACCTCTTCTCGCACCTCTACCTCCTCTTTTTGATTCAGTATTGCGCTTTAACGAGGCCAGGCGGTCTTCACTATCTTTCAAGAAACGCGCCATTTTTTGTTCAAAATTCTCTTGTGAATTGCGGTCATGGTTTTTCCCTTGACGTGGACGACCACTATTTTTCGCCGGTCTGTCCTTTGCCTTTTTAATAGATAAACCAATTTTGCCGTCCTTCTCAACATTCATGACCTTTACTTCCACTTGATCGCCGACTTTTAGAAATTCATTAATGTCTTTTACATAAGTGTCTGCGACTTCGCTAATATGGACTAATCCTGTTGAGCCCTCTGGCAGCTCGACAAATGCACCGAAATTAGTAATCCCTGTTACTTTACCCTGTAACTTGCTGCCTACTTCAATTGACATAAAAAGAAACTTCCTCCTTAAAGTAATAAAAAAATACACCTATGTATATTATAGACAAAATCGGTTTTAAGTGTCAATCAACCGAATCATCAACTTCTTTATCAGGAATGGAGAAAATAATTTCACCCTCGTCGGACAGATAATATTCTTGACGGGCATATTTACCAACATATTCATCATCTTGTAATTTGGTGATATTTTCTTTTAAAATTTCCTGGTTTTCTTTGATTTGATTATACTCAGCTTGTACTTCCTTTAACTGATCCTGCTTTTCGTTCAGGACAGAGGCTTGGGTATACAAAGTTTTAATTAATGTATAGGAGACAATGGCAACAAAGACAAAAAACAAAGTCAGCCTGCGAATGAGTAATTTTTTTCTCCTTTTTATATAGATACTATGCTGTTCTTGATGACTTTTATAAGTCTCGTTCAATATCGGAACTCTGCTTCGTTCAGTACTCATTCACTTAAGCCTCCTCTTTTTAACGCCTTTTTAATTTATTGATTACATCCATTATCCATTTTAGAGAATTAGAAATTCTTTTAAAAAAATGACTCCCTTTTATTTTAAACGATTTTGGTACAGCTTTCCAGATATATTTTCCTAAATAAGTAAATGGTTTAAGAACAATTTTAAGAAGAACCCTCAGGATTTTTACTAAAAATAAAAAAATTTGCAGAGTGAACTTCCCCAGCACGACAATTATTGTAAATATGAATGTAAAGAACATAACGACCGGCTTTATAATCACATTACTGAACAGTTTTACTCCGAGTCGGTATGTGCGAACCAATAGCTGGATCAACCACTCAAGCAGCCGATTATATAAATTTTTTAGCAGACTTTGATAAAAAGCAAAACCGCAAAGAAGAGCTAAAAAAATATAAAAGCGTATTTCACCATTATTTACCAGGTAAAGGATATAAAAGGTAATGAGCGCTTGTACTATCCAAAATAAAATATCGTTCATGCCTCGTACAATGACATTTCTTTTTGAACGGTTAAATAAGCGGCTATACGTGTCCAAAGCCGCCCCAAAGTAACTGCCCATTCCAACCATGGCTAGCATTGTGTAAAATTGTACTGTTAGACTCATTTGAACAACTTGCTAAAGAATCCCTTAGCTTTATCTCCCTGGTGATCTTCTAGGTAGACGAGGTCAAATATTTTACCTTTGATAGAAACTATCCCTTTATCCACATCCAAGTTTTTCATTTGTAGATTTTGACCGCGAATAGCTAAATAACCCATGACCGTTTCTAATAGGAATTCTTCATTATCGAAGCTTTCTACTTGCTTCACACCTGTTATATCCAGAGTTTTACGTCCTCTCATAATTACATCATGATCTTGCACGACAGGTTTTTGATTTTTCGATTGATCATAATATTGGTTCACCATTCATCCCCCGATTCAATCTTGTTCTCATTCTTATAAAATAGTTATGCTCGTCCGTTCTAGATTAGAACAGAAATTAGCATTGGGGGACAAACCTAAATGAAATAGACAGGAATGTAAAAAGCTATTTTATTTATTAGTTTTCTTGATTTATCCGCTCATCTTTCATAACGGTATACATTGAATCCGCATCTTCTTTTCGTGTTGTTTCTTGCAATTTTTCAATCTTCACGGTCATAAGTCTTTGTCCAAATCTGATTTCTAATTCATCCCCGACATTGACTTCGGAACTTGCTTTAGCTGTTTTTCCATTGATTAAAATTCTTCCCTGGTCCGCCACTTCTTTTGCCAAAGTTCGCCTTTTTATCAATCGGGATACTTTTAAAAATTTATCTAACCTCATAAATTTGTCCAGTCCTTTCTTTGTTGTTGCTTACAAACCACTTTCTTTCGCTTCATTCCAAAACGAATCCAGTTCTTCCAACGTATAATCCGAGAATTGTTTTCCGGCTTTATTTATTTTTTCCTCGATGTATTGAAACCGTCTTACAAATTTTTGATTGGCGCGAATCAGTGCTTCTTCCGGATGAATGGACAGGAACCTGGCTATATTTACCATCGAAAAAAGCAGATCACCATACTCCAGTTCAATTGCGTCTTTATTAACCCCACTGTTAACTTCTATTAGCCATTCATCTAACTCTTCTTTTAATTTCTCGATGACCGGTTCAATTTCCTGCCAATCAAAACCAAAACTTTTCGCCATTTTTTGCAGTTCATAGGCTTGTAAAAGTGCCGGCAACCCTTTTTTAACCGCGGCAAATCGTGTTTCTTCTCTTCCTTCTTCGTTTTGCTTAATGTCTTGCCAATTCGACAAAACTTCATCGACCGTTTTTGCGGCTTTATCGCCGAATACATGGGGATGTCGGCGGATCATTTTACTAGTGATTGCTTCGATAACATCATCAATGGTAAAGTATCCTTCATCTTCACCAATTTGAGCATGCAGCATGATTTGTAATAAAACGTCACCGAGTTCTTCAACCATATGGTCATCATCATTTTCATCAATCGCTTCAAGCAATTCATACGCCTCTTCAATTAAATATTTTTTTAACGATTGATGTGTTTGTTCCCGATCCCACGGACATCCGTTGGGACTTCTTAAAGTAGCTACTACTTGCCGCAAATAAGTAAAATTTTTATAAAGAATCCTTTCATCTTTTACCGGTGGGATATATAAACTCGTTAAATTACTGAATGAAAATTCATGATCCAGTAGATATAAAGGTACTTTTTTTACAGATTCAGCGGCACTGCCCGCATTTGCCACAATATAGATTTCATATGTGTCGGGTACTAACTCCATTAATTCCAATTTTACATTTGATGCAACCATTTGATCATATACTTGCGCGATAATCATATGTTGCGTCAACTGAACATTATATTTACTGAAATTTGTTCCATCCAACAGCTGGAAACCTTCAATTGGGTCAATCCGGACTGCTTGAAACAATGCATCGAGGAAACTTTGTCCACCAGCCAATTCAATTTCAATCCCCATCTCTTCCCCGCGTTCAAGTAATAATTGAACCGTCCTCTCCGCAACTATAGGAGCCCCTGGAACAGCGTACACGATATCTTTATCCGAAGCTTCCGAAAATAATTTCTCAACAATTTCCTCGTACACATCCGTAAATTGTTGATTCTTCTCATAAATCGCATCAAAGGAAAAATAGGCAACTCCTTCCTGTTCAAGGCTCTCAACAACGGGATGTTCTTTTGTCCGTAAAAACAATAGATAATCATTTTTCAATAAGTTATAAACACCTAGGGGAAGTTGATTAATATCACCAGCCCCAAGCCCAACAATAATAATTTTAGTCACGGTTAACCCTTCCTTCTTTTAACAAAAATTGAAGTCTGCTTCCGAATGGTAAAAGGATTATTTCTTCTTTGGAAAAAATACAGCCACGGATAATCGAGATGAAAAAGACAACCGCCCCAATCACAGCAGCACATATGGCAACAAAAGCGGAAAAGAGACGGACTCCGTGAAAAAGAGGAGCAAAAACTCGGCTAATCATAAAAAATAAAGAAATCGTGATCGTCATAATTGTTAATGATTTTATTAAAACGATCACAAAGCGCCAATTGACCAGTCGAGTATCAATGGTTTTTCGTAAACGATATATTAATATTACAGCCATCAGCAACAAGGCAAGATTACTGGCAATCGCCGCACCCATCGTACCCAATTCAAGTATAAAAAACCGATTTAATAAGAGCTTCATAAAAAATCCCACAATCACAATATATGCCGGAAAATATGTAATATCAAGTCCTTGCAAAACTGATATGATGGTTGTACAAATTGTCGCGAAAAAAACAACTAGTACAAATATGCGCAAAACATTTGAACCCCATTCGTTTTCAAATAACATCACATTCAAATCATTCATAATCAAAATCAAACCGGTTGTCGCAGCAGAACTGACAAGAAGGCTAATTTGAAAAGCAAAGCGAATATAGCCCGTCATTTCTTCACTTTTTCTTTTCATCGCAGCAACAAAAGGGACAACAGACAATGACAAAGATATGGCTAAAACCATTCCCAGCTGTACTAACGGTTGACCCCGATCATAAATCCCCTTCATCACTTGTGCTTGTTTTAAAGCCATTCCGCTTTCTTTTAGTAAAGGAACCATTTGAAAAGAGTCTGCCAACTGAAATAATAATAGCGTTAAACTGCTTATGCAGACGGCAATCCCTTCCGTCCATACCATTTTCATAATTTTAACAGAACCTTTAATGCTATTCCAAAAATGTATTTGACTTTGGTGATTATGATGGATAAAAAATGCAACTAAAATCATTGCCCCGCATAAACTTCCAACCACTGAAGCAAACATCGTCCATTTTCCGATCCCGTACAATGTAAAACCTTTGGCAGTTAAAAGAAAGGCCAAAATCAGAATAAGAGAAACCCGGACAATTTGTTCCCCCAGTTGAGAGATTGCAGTCGGCGCCATAAATCCTTGGCCTTGAAAATGCCCCCGCATAACAGATACGAGCGGAATAATTAAAAAGGTTAAGGACACCATCTTCAACAAAGGTTCTAACCGGGGATCCCCCATCAGTCCGGCAAAAAATGCTGAACCAAAATAAATGACAAGGAATATAAGAAGGCAAATCGTTGAAACAGAAACAAATGCCGGAAATATTATTTTTTTTGCTGCTCTTGTATCACCTATACTAATCTTTTCCGCATACAATTTTGAAATAACAACAGGAAATCCGTATGTGGCAAAAGAAACCGCTATCCCATAAAACGGGTATACTTGCTGATATATGTAAAAGCCAACATCTCCAACAATATTTTGAAACGGTACACGATAAACAGCACTTAATATTTTTGATAATAATCCCGCTACTGAAAGGATCGCTGTCCCTTTCAGCAATAGCTTTTTCGAATTATCTTTCTCCTTTTTCATAAATACACCTGCTAAATAATAATGAGACTCTCATAAATAGGGGCTTTCCCCTCGGATGTTAGTGGAACAAAAGGCAATAAATAATACCAACCTCCATTTTATTATAAAACAATAAAAGAAGACAGACTTCCTGCCTTCCTAAAAAATATTTATCTCAATTAAGTTTTTTATCCACCTTATGTAGTGACCATATCATCCCCCGCCCCTAATCAGGGGATGAATAGCCATCATAGGGTAGTCAAGCTCCAACCTCAAGACTTAAAAGACCGCTATTCACCGGAAAAATTCCCGCTGATTAAGATCACTTTATTGTTCCATTTGTCTTGCTAAAAATCCTGCGGCTGTCTCGGCTGCTTTTTTTTCGACTTCACCTAATGTATTATCCTTAGACATTATAATAACTGTACCAATTGGGTCACCGTTAGCAATAATTGGGCTGATCGTATAGGAAGTCAATGTTTCTTCATTGCCTTCCACAAGCGAAATCGTGGTTTCATTCGTTTCTAAAACGGTGGATCGATCGGCCATGACCTTCTCTACAGACTCGCTAATATTTTTGTTTAAGTACTCTTTTTTCGACCCCCCTGCTACAGCAATAACCGAATCACGATCACAAATTAAAACGGTACTCCCAAGGCTGTCAAATAAAGCCTCTGCATATTCCTTGGAAAAATCACCTAATTCACTGATTGGAGAATATTTTTTTAAGATCACTTCCCCATCACGGTCAACAAAAATTTCTAACGGGTCTCCTTCACGAATTCGTAAGGTTCTCCTAATTTCCTTTGGTATTACAACACGACCTAAATCATCAATTCGACGTACAATACCAGTTGCCTTCATCTTAAGTTGCCTCTCTTTCTTATGATGATTTTCTTGCTGATGTCACAGTTACGAACGGATATATTATTCCAAAACAAGGCCCGACCAAGCGGAATACCAAGTGTAAATGGAATCATCATCCTTATATACAATTATTATCTTTCATATGGTAAGTTCTATACACAAACTAAAACTTTTTCTTATAGTAAGAATAATTGGAAATACTGGAAACAACTGTACAGTATAATTTATCCTCTTTTTATAAAAACACTAAACATAATTCTTTCTTGTATTCATTTGGATTCGTTCCATCAGTTTCTATATGATTTTCGCCACTATTTTGGTTTCTTATACAATAAAAAGGGCTAACCCCTTTATTGACAAATAAGTTAAAGTCAATTCAGAAAATTACACAAAAGGAGGTTAGCCTATACACCATATTCTATTATGATACTGTTTTTACTTCCCGTTCAACGGTTTGCGGTAATCCTTTTAAAATCGATTCAAGAGTAGAGAACCAATCTTGTTCGATTTGACTATTGTTATAGATAACGATTTTAAACTTTTCCCCTTCCATACCGTAACCTACCATGCGACCATATGGTTTACATAGTTCCACAATGTCTTTAATTTGAATGTCTTTCGTTACCGTTTCAGTAAAGATCAGATGAATTCCATCTTTATCCTTTTTAATCAATTCAATTCCTGCCTGTTTGGCGTAAATTTTAATCTCGGAAATCAAAAATAAATTATTTACTTCTTCCGGATAATCTCCATATCGATCAACCATTTCATCTTGCAATTCATGTATATCTTCCATGTTAGCAATTGCCCGGAACCGTTTATACATTTCAATCTTTTGGTAACCGTCATGAATATATTGATCCGGTATATAAGCGTCTATTTGAAGATCAATTTCAACCGGAAAATCTTGTTTGTCGGGTTCGTCACCTTTTCGTTTTTCTATCGCTTCTTTCAACATTTGTGAATAAAGATCAAATCCAACTGATTCGATAAACCCATGTTGTTGTGCCCCCAACAAATTTCCCGTCCCGCGTATGGATAGATCACGCATTGCTATTTTAAATCCTGAACCTAATTCAGTAAACTCCTTAATGGTTTGTAATCTCTTTTCGGCTACCTCAGTAAGGACTTTATCTTTACTGTAAGTAAAATACGCATAGGCGACCCGGTTAGACCGTCCGACTCGACCTCGTAATTGATAAAGTTGGGAAAGACCCATACGATCTGCATTTTCTACGATTAATGTGTTGACATTCGGGATATCTACTCCCGTTTCAATAATGGTCGTACTAACTAATACATCTGCTTCACCATTTAAAAAGCTTAACATAACATTTTCCAGTTCCATTGCATTCATTCTTCCATGCGCATAAATAAATCTGGCATCTGGTACAAGCATGGATAGTTCCTCAACTTTCCGGTCAATATCATCAATATTATTATAAACATAGTAAATTTGACCGTGTCTGGCCAACTCTCTTTCAATAGCCTCTTTTACAAGACCGGGGTTCATTTCCATAACATATGTTTGGATAGGAAAACGATTTTCCGGCGGTGTTTCAATAACGGACAGGTCACGAACGCCCAGTAAAGACATATGGAGTGTCCTCGGAATTGGTGTTGCGGTTAACGTTAAGACATCCACATTTGTTTTTAATTTTTTAATTTTTTCTTTATGAGTTACACCAAATCTTTGCTCTTCATCAATGATTAATAGTCCAAGGTCATGATAAGTAATATCTTTAGATAATAAGCGATGGGTACCAACAATAATATCAACGGTTCCATTTTTCAGACCTTTAATCGTCTCCTGCTGATCTTTACGTGTACGAAAGCGACTTAATACACCAATTTTAATCGGATAATCTTGAAATCTCTCCCGCATTGTTTCATAGTGTTGCTGTGCCAAAATCGTTGTTGGTACAAGAAAAGCCACTTGTTTGCCGTCACAAATTGCTTTAAAAGCAGCCCGTAATGCCACCTCAGTTTTGCCGTAACCAACATCGCCACATAAAAGCCGATCCATTGGGCGCGGTCTCTCCATATCTTTTTTAATTTCGGCAATTGACCGTAATTGATCTTGCGTTTCTTTATATGGAAATGTTGCTTCAAATTCCCGTTGTAATTCAGTATCCGGAGAAAAGGCATACCCAACAGAGGCTTCACGTTCTGCATACAATTTAATTAAATCCTCAGCAATATCCTGAACAGAAGATTCAACCTTTCTCTTTACGCGCTTCCATTCAGATCCGCCCAGTTTATACAGCTTTGGTTCTTTTCCTTCCGTACCGACATATTTTTGTACAAGATTAATTTGTTCAACAGGAACGTAAAGCTTGTCAGTACCTTGATATTTAATTTTCATATAGTCTTTATGGATTCCGTTAATTTCCAGCGTTTCAATTCCTAAATACTTACCAATCCCGTGATTCACATGAACTACGTAATCCCCGATATTGAGCTCCGAATAACTTTTAATCCGTTCTGCATTGGAAATTTTTTGTGTTCGGTGAGAATGTTTTTTTACCTTTTTATTAAATAATTCTCCCTCAGTAATAACGGCTATTTTCTCCATCGGGAATTCAAATCCGCTGTTTAACTGTCCTTTTATAATTTGCGTCTTTCCTATAATTAGCTGTTCGCCGTCCCAATTATTTACCGCTTCAATTGAGTAATCCGCTAAAACACTTTCAATTTTCTCTGTCCGACTATCATCCGCCCCTAAAAAAATAACTGTATATCCGCTTTTTTTCCAACGTTCCATTTCTGATTTCAACACGTTCATTTGTCCGTGGAAATTTTGCATTTGTTTACTGGATAAATTTAATATATTTTGCGGACTTGTATGTTGAATATGACGTAAAAAAAGTGAATAATAAACAATCGGTTTTTTCGAACCATGTAAGATTTTCCATACATCATGGCTGATTGTTACCGAATGAATAACTTTTCCTTCATCCAATAAATTTGTGTGCCATTCAGCTTCTTCCTTATCAAGTGTTTCTTTCATTTCACTAACTCTACTGATTTCATCCATAAATACGATGGAATTTTCACTTATATAGTCTAGTAAACTTCCTGGTTTTTCGTAGGCAAATGATAGATATTTAAAAATCTCATCAGGAATTTGTCCGGATTGCAGCTGCTCAATTTCATGTTCGGTTTGGGTAACAAGAGATTCTTTTACCTTTTCATCTTTTATTTTCTTTAAACTATCAGCCAGAGCTTTTTCAAGTTTATCCGCTATTCGTTGAAGATGATCCGGCTCTAAAATGATTTCTGTTGCCGGGCCAATTGTCACTTCCGAAAGTTTTTCCATAGAGCGTTGGTTATCGATAGAAAAATACCGGATGGAATCAATGACATTGTCAAACAGCTCAATTCGAATCGGATTGCTTTCTGTCAATGAATAAATGTCAATAATACCGCCACGAACACTGAACTCCCCGGGTGCAGTAACCATTTCTGAACGTACGTAACCCATTTGGACAAATTTTTGAATGGATTGTTCCAGATTAATTTCATCATCCAATTGCCACTGAATGATATGTTCAGCCCATATTGCTTTTGGGGGTAAAATTCTTCTTATACCGGCGATGGGCGCTATAACTACACCCTTTTTGTTGCTATTCAAAAAATTTAATGCTTCAATTCGCTGCGAACGTAATTCAGGACTGGATATGCCCAGGTCGGCGATTGTCAATTCATTTGCCGGATATATGAATACTTCATCTGATATAAGATGAACCAAATCTTCATATAGCTTTTGTGCTTGCAATAAATTATAAGTGATGATCAGAAGAGGCATATTCATCTTTTGATAAATACTAGCCATAAATACGGTTCTAGCCGAATTAGATAAACCGGCAACAAGTTGTTCGTTTAATCCTTCATTTATTCCGCTTGTAATCGACGCAATGTCGTCTTTTTGCATTAAAGTGGTTAATAACCCTCTCATTCTTTTGCCTCCTCTCCTTCTCTTGGTGTCATCTATTATGAATGGTGATAAGTACATGTTTGTCTAACTTTCACTGCAAATCAAAGAGTAAAGTCGGCAACCTTTACACAAATTGTTGCCGATTTTCTCATAAAGTGAAACTTCCATCAGTGGTAACACTGATGGTTAGTTAAACCGATCGGACATTTACGGCACTCATCTTGAGGTCACTGAAAAACTACTTGAATAGATTTACTAACACAATATATAGTATGATAAAACCCGAAAATTCATCTAAATACAGTGTTTAGCGAGATTATTTGGCACTTCCTCAGCCGCCTCACTCATCTTCCACCTTTTTCTTTCATTTACTTAAGGCCCTCCGAACGAGTCGGATGTATGCAGGCAGCAAATTATTGCCCGCTAAAAGTGGGATAAACAGAAAAATGCTTTGGATCTCCAAAGCTAATGGATAATATAGTCATGTTCATAATTACTTGGATTTATTGTAAAGGATTCATGGCAATCTTCGCAAATACTTTTTACTTGGATATTTCCGTCCGGTTCATATTGAATCATGTTCATCCGTTCACTTTCGGTTAATTTATGAAAACCCAATGTCTCATAGTCAATTATTTTATTTTCTAGAGTTCCAATTTTGGTACCACAATAACGACAAACATAATGGATACTCATCTTATGCACCCCTTGAATGGTAAATGAATTTATTTATGTTTATATTTATTATTTACCGTCCAAGGATAGTTTATTCTCTTATTTTTACTATAACAATAATAAATTTTCTTTCCTACTCATTTCACCTATTATATATATTCATAACCTCAATAAATGGTTTCTCGAGCCATGTTTCACACGCTTGGGCACTTTTCTCAATTACTTCTGCCATAATTGGTTTTTCGTCATTTATGAATTTTCCCAAAACATAGTCAACAACTTCAACACCCGGTTGTGGTTTGCCAATCCCGATTCGAATTCGATTAAATTCTTTAGTCCCGATTAACTTAATGATCGATTTTATGCCGTTATGACCAGCCGCGCTTCCTTTATAACGGAGACGGATTTTCCCGGGTGGCAAATCCAGTTCGTCGTAAATAACAAGTAAGTTTTCATGGGAAATTTGATAATAATCCATAATTGCCCGAACTGCTTCACCGGAAAGATTCATATACGTCATAGGTTTTAATATAATGACTTTTTCCCCGTTGACCATCCCTTTACCGAACAAGCTTTGAAATTTTGCCTCATTCAAAGGAATATTCCACTTTTCCACTAATTTATCAATAACTTTAAAACCGATATTATGTCTCGTTTCTTCATATTGTTTCCCCGGATTGCCTAAACCGACAATTAATTTCACTCCAATGCCCTCCTCTTGATTGAGGAATCATCTCCGGTCGTCAATCAAGCCGTAATTTTTTCTGTTAATTTACTTTAAATGGCCTTTAGACCGCTTCCATTGCATCCGGCGAATGTAGAGATTCCCAGAAAATATCTGAGTTGCATCTTTAGGTAAATGTTTCCTAATCACTGAAAGAGGGGCTGTCCATTATTACTAGTTCGATTTTCTTTTAAGGATTTCAACGTAGTACATCGACATTCCTTAAAAAAGAACCAGCCATGGAGCAACCCTCCTAACCTATTCTTCCCTACCTTCCAAGTTTTCCGGTATACCCGGCTCTTGTTCTTCACCGGTACTGATTTCTTCCTCTTGTCTTGGCGGTAAAATAGAAGCAATTACCTCATCATTCTCATGATTTATTTCAAATGGATATTGCTGCCTTATTTTACCAACTGTTATCGTTTCACCTACTTGTAAATGGGTTACATCTACTTCAATTGCATCCGGAAAACGATTTACATTGGTAGTGACCGACAAATCGAACATTGACTGCTGAAGGACACCACCGTCTTTTACACCTTCCGCATCATTAACTAAAACAATGCGGACATCCGCTGTTATTACACTTAATGAATTTACAGCTAAAAAATCAATATGAATAATTTCTCTTGTAATCGGATCAACTTCATAATTTCTCACAATGGCCTGCTGTCTTTTTCCGTCAACATCAATGGTAAATATACCATTTTTACCAATTTCGTTGAATTGTTTTTTGAAATCCAATTTCTCAACTGAAATCGGTGCATTACTTACATTTTTTCCATATAAGATTGCCGGAATATTTCCATTTTCCCGCAATGAATTCAGAGTAGCTCTCGTTTCTTTTGATCTTTCTTGTGCATATAAAACTGCTTCCATTGTTTTGGACACCTCTTTTTTTCGTTCAAATCTACAATTATAATATGTCCAAAACTTGGTATTAATAATCAAACGATCGCCAATCATATGTCTAATGCATTAACTTATAGGATTAAAACAAATCACTTACCGAGCGGTGTTCAAATACCCGTACAATTGCTTCACCTATTAAAGGGGCAACAGATAATTGTTTAATTTTTTCTATCCTTTTTTCCTCACTTAAAGGAATGGAGTTGGTTATAACAAGTTCTTTTATTTTGGAATGTGCAATCCGTTCAATTGCCGGCCCGGATAAAACCGGATGTGTACAACAAGCATAAACTTCACAAGCACCTTGTTCAACGAGTGCATTTGCCGCAAGTGTAATCGTACCGGCTGTATCGATAATATCATCAATGATTATAGCTGTTTTTCCTTCAATATTCCCGATAATATTCATTACTTCTGCTACATTTGGTCTTGGACGCCGTTTATCGATAATTGCAATCGGCGCTTTTAGACGATCGGCCATTTTTCGTGCACGGACAACACCACCGTGATCAGGGGAAACAACGACGATATCGTCAAAATTTTTATTTTCAAAGTACTCAGCTAAAATAGGTACACCCATTAAATGGTCAATTGGAATGTCAAAAAACCCTTGAATTTGAGGAGCGTGCAAATCCAAAGTAATCATGCGGGAAGTTCCGGCAGTTTCTAATAAATTTGCAACAAGTTTAGCAGTAATTGGTTCCCGGGACCGAGCCTTTCTATCTTGGCGTGCATACCCGTAATAAGGCATAACTACATTGATTTTTCTTGCAGAAGCTCTTTTTAACGCATCAATCATGATCAATAATTCCATTAAATGTTCATTAACCGGATTACTTGTCGATTGAACAACAAAAACATCACAACCGCGAATACTTTCTTCAATATTGATTTGAACTTCTCCGTCGCTAAAACGGTTAACAGTACATTTTCCAAGACTGACCCCAATCTCTTCGGCAATTTCACTTGCCAACTCCCGATTGGAATTTAACGAAAATAATTTCAACTTTTTATCTGGGTACTGGTTAGACATGATGAACCTCCTGGTTAACCTTTTTTCATTCGATTTTTCACATAATTTTCCTTATTAACCTGCCGTGCGCGGGCAATGGATAACGAATCTCCCGGTACATTGTCCGTTATTGTTGAACCGGCTGCTACATATGCACCCTCACCGATTTCTACCGGAGCAACTAAGTTCGAGTTGCATCCGATGAACGCACCATCTTTTATGATTGTTTTAAATTTATTTACACCATCATAATTAACAGTAATTGAGCCACATCCGATATTTACATTGCTGCCTACATTAGCATCACCTATATAGGATAAATGTGACGCTTTACTTTTTCTACCAAATTCCGTCTTTTTAATTTCGACAAAGTTGCCGATACGAACTTCATCATGAATAAGAGATTGCGGTCTGATATGTGCAAATGGACCGATTTGAACGTCTGAACCAATCTTGCTGTCATGTGTGACAGATTGACGAATTGACGTCCGATTGCCAATATCGCAGTTTAATATTTCAGAATTAGGACCGATGATGCAATCTGTACCAATAACCGTATTCCCTTTCACCATTGTGCCGGGATATATGACTGTATCCTGACCGATTACTACCGTTGCATCGATATAAGTTTGCTCCGGATCAATAATGGTTACACCGTTACGCATATGTTTTTCATTGATTCTTTGTTGCATAATTTTACCTGCCTGAGCTAAAGCTACTCGATCGTTGATACCAAATATTTCGGTAAAATCATTTGTTGTAAAAGCTGTTACCGTTTGTCCCGCGTCTTTTAAAATTCCAATAACATCCGGCAAATAATATTCATTTTGTGCATTATTATTTGTCACTTTTTGTAAAGCATGAAATAAGGATGCATTATCAAAGCAATAGGTTCCTGCATTTATTTCCTTTACTGCTTTTTCCTCATCGGACGCATCTTTATGCTCGACAATTTTTTCCACATACCCTTGCTCGTTTCTAATAACACGACCATAACCGGTGGGATCTTCTGCAACTGCAGTAAGAATTGTTGCCTTTGAATGATTGTTGATATGATAGTCAATCATCGCTTTGATCGTGTCAGCTTTCAACAAAGGCGTGTCACCACAAACGACAAGAGTAAGACCTTCTTTATCCTGCAATAAATCCCTTGCTTGCATAACAGCATGTGCCGTACCTAATTGTTGTTCTTGTAAGACAAATTCCGAGTCATCTTTTAATTCATTTTTGACCTCATCTGCACCATGGCCGACAACCGTAATGATTTGGTCAGCACCTATTTGTTTCAATTCATCAATGACATGCCTAACCATTGGTTTCCCACAAACAGGATGCAATACTTTATAAAGTTTTGATTTCATTCGGGTTCCTTGACCTGCTGCTAAAACTATTACATACTTCTTGGACATATGCACCCTCCACTTTTACCTTTTTATCCACTATTGAATATATCTCAATCAAGACCATATTTCAAGGAAGGATTTGCTTGAAAATATTGCAAAACTTCAACGAGCGGCTCGATCATCGAGTAATGAAAAAGAACACAAACTACCTATGACACATCCTTATGGAACACTTGGATAGTCGTATCGTAACCTCCCAAATCAACAGGGATCGGTCATTTTCTATCCATCTGTGCAATTGCCAATCTTTAAAACTTCAAGTATAGGTCTTTTCGTGACCTTAGTGAATGAATAAACAGGATATGTTTTGGTAATGATTGGAAGCCTAATAAGCGGGAAACAAAAAAAGAGCCTTACACACTTGTAGGCTCTCGGTTGTTATTTTTTTCAGGATGCCCCGGCTTCTTCCAACTCTACTTCTACTTCTCCTAAACGATGGTACTCAGATAACACCGCTTCTTGTATCTTTCCTCTTGTAGTAGAGTTGATCGGATGGGCAATATCTCTAAATTCACCGTCCGGCGTACGCTTGCTTGGCATAGCAACAAACAATCCGTTATTGCCGTCAATAACACGGATATCATGGACGACAAATTCATTATCCAATGTAATTGAAGCAATCGCCTTCATTCTCCCGTCCGTATTCACTCTCCGTAATCGTACATCTGTTACTTCCATTCGTTTCACCACCTTAAAGTAGACTTAATAATAGATTCTACAAATTTTTTTAGATTCCTTCTTAAACTAAGGAAATTTTTTTAATTTTTTATGTAAATTCAACTATAACATCCTTATGATAAATAAATTTAAATTTTTATAAAAATAACAGCAATAAAGTGAAGCCGTTTGTTAGTTGAATACATCCGGATGCAAGTGGGAATTCCCTTTCCCACAAATCTTGCCGCTAAGCGCGGAATCAAATTTATTTAGTAAAGTAATTACCTTCATGTACAGAAATTCTTTTTTCCTGGACATCGACATTTGATAATTTGACAATCGATATGTACTGATCAACCAGTCGATCTTCCACCTCTTCTGATTCAACAAGAACAGCAATACCGGCATAACTCGCTTGAAATTCATCCAACAAACTAATCATCCCGCGTATGGTCCCGCCGGCTTTCATGAAATCATCGACGATTAACACCCGAGAACCCTCTTTCAAACTCTTTTTCGCCAAAAGCATTGTCTGGATTCTCTTACTTGATCCTGTTACATAATTGATACTTACCGTTGAGCCTTCTGTTATTTTTGCATCTTTACGAACAATAACGACCGGGACATTTAAAAATCTTGCGGTTGCATATGCTAATGGAATCCCTTTAGTCGCTACAGTCATAACCGCATCAATTGGTTCATCACAGAATTTTGATGCAAACATCCGCCCCACTTGATCCATAATCATTGGGTTGCCGACTATATCAGCCAAATATAAGTAACCGCCGGGTAAAAGACGATCAGGTTCTGCAATTAACTGGCATAAATCAGCAACAAAAGGTTTTACCAGGTCTTGTTTCACTTTTACATAATACTTAACTCCTCCGCTTGCTCCCGGAATCGTCACCAGTTTCCCGATCCCTTGTAGATCAAATATTTCCTTTAGTATGGTTAAATCCTCACTTATCGATGACTTCGCCGCTTGATACCTTTCGGAAAAAAAAGTTAATGAGATCAAGTCTCTTGGATGGTTTAACAGATAATTCGTCATGTCAATTAGTCGTTCACTTCTTTTCCAACTCATACGTTCACCTCCATAAATCCGAATAATAATATAAATATGATATACTAATATTCGTATTTTATCAAGATACCCAAAATATATCAGGGTACCAAATTCTCTTTAACTGAATTCATTTCGTTTACCTAATAACCGTACAGCATAAACTTGATGACAATAACCCCTCAGTCCATTATAAAGTCTCTGCATTCTGGAATCGTGCTGGACAAGAGCAAATACGGTTGGTCCGCTCCCACTCATTAATACCGCATCCGCACCAAACCTTTTCATATCGTCTTTCAAATGTTTTACTTTCGGAAAATATTTGAATGTCACTGATTCAAGAACATTGCTTAGATTGGCGCATATTCCATGGTAATCACCTTGATAGATTGCATCTACCATTGCTTTTGTATTCGGATGAATGACTCCATTTAGATTCAGATGTTCGTAAACTTCCGCCGTGGAAACACCTATTGCCGGTTTTGCCAAGACGACCCAACAATTAGGCGGCGGCGGTAACGGTGTTATGATTTCTCCCCTTCCTTTTGCTAATGCCGTTCCACCATAGACACAAAATGAAACATCTGAACCAATTTCCGCCCCGAGTTCGGCCAGTTCATCCAAAGTAAGTCTTAAATCCCATAGTTTATTCATCCCTCTCAGAACAGCAGCTGCATCACTGCTTCCCCCGGCAAGTCCGGCTGCAACAGGGATGTTTTTCTCAATCGTAATGGAAGCACCGGACTTTATATTAAAGCGATCCTTCAATAACTTTGCCGCCTTATATGCCAAGTTTCGATCATCGTCGGGAACAAACCGAGTTTGCGAATGAATAACAATCCGATCATCATTAAGTAACTCCAGTTCCAGGCGATCAGCCAAATCAACGGTTGTCATGACCATTTCCAATTCATGATATCCATCAGTACGCTTGTAGAGGACATCCAACGAGAGGTTTATTTTTGCTGGAGCTTTTACAAGAAGTTTCAACACGTCCACCTACTTTTAAACATTATGTATAATTTTGTATTATTTTACCATATAACAGCAAAAGAAACGAATCGTGTTAAGGGGGAAGTATTTAATGATTATTTTTTCAAGTGAAATACTTCACTAAACTCAGGAAATATTTTCCTCATACGAAAGGCATATAAAAATCCGAGGATAAGACCTCGGATGTTGTCACAGTAAATTTTGTTGTTCATATGGTGGACTTTGAAGAATTACTGCCGATTTTTCATCTGCTCTTCCGCAATCTCTATGGCACGTTTTACCATATTTCCTGCATCTCTTGCCCGAATGCCGCCCCATCCTTCTTTTTCAACGACATCGTAGAAACCAAGCTCTTTGGCCAATTCTACTTTCATTTCTTCAGACATGATTCCTCTTCTCCTACCCACAACGACAACCCCTCTCATACTGTGACATGTATAGTTTAATCTGAAATACATTTAGCATACCCGGTAATAACAACCAAGCATTCCAAATAAAACAAATAAAGAAAACTCGGCGACTGCCGAGCATTCAGGCGACGGCAGAGCCGCAAGAGCACTTATACTTAATTCTTAAAATGTCCAACTACGTCGAATTCGCTTCTTTGCTGGAAATTTATATATTCTTAACGTATAAAAAAGGCAGTAACCCAAAGGTAACTGCCTACTATACTAACTCTTGCTTGTCTTCATAAAATGTAAGTTGTACAGTCTGTGTTAAAATATCCGCATAACTGTAAGATACTCGTTCAAATGAATTCTCATCTTGATCTAATTCAATAACAAAAACGGCTGGATATGTTTCAGCTAATACACCTGTTCGTTCAATCGTTTTTTTTCGTCCACCGTTAGCTTTTAACATAAGACGTTTCCCTAAATTTCCATCAAGACTTTTTTTAATATCTGACAATGTTCTTGGCATATCTTCTACACCTCACTAAGCCCTATGATAACAAATTTACAGGTTTTTGTCAAGGATAAAACTAAAATTATATCAAGGATAAAAAATGTTTGTCAATAACTTTTATGTCATTTTTCAACTTTTTTCGACCCCATTATTCTTACCGATTTTTCATAATTTTATGTACCCATTGTTCATTAATTTCACTAAAGAAAAAATTTTTTTACAGTAACGGAGATCAGATGATTCCAGTCATTCATTTCGAAAGGATAAAGTGAGATTTCAATCAACGGGGAAATCCTTATCCCCACTGAGTGTAAAAAATTCCCTCAAATGTATGAGGGAATTCTCTCCCGCCTATCTTCCTCATTGATTTCATTCTTGAGGTAGGCATTTTAACCAGCCGTTATGAGTGGGATAAAACAACGGATTTAGTCAAATTTTGGATGATATGGCATCCCCATTCTTAAGACACCTTTTGTTTCAATCCCACCGACACCTTTTTCCCCGGTAATAGTGTTCCGTAATATTTCCCATACATGGACACGCTCCGTAAACGGGGTATAACTTAACTTTGAAACGATATAGACGGGATCTAAAGCATGGATATTTACCCTTGCCGGCGAACTCGCAAAATTAGCTCCGGCTGCAATTAACGATTCAAAATGTGATTGACACGCACCGGCAAAAATAATTAATTGATCTAAATTTGGATATTTATTTCTTATTTTCTTCACTGTCAGGACAAAGTCTTTTGAATGACGATACGAATTAATATCACTTTTTTTACCTTTTTGCTGAGAATACGCATCATGACCCGTAATAACCAATATATCAGGTCGAAACTCATCGACCCATTGGGGGACTTGATCAGGCATATTTTTTTCATCACAGTAAAAACCTGAAACCGGAACACCAATTTTCCGATACATCGCTAAACATTTTTTTAAGTAATTTGGATCTCCATCGACATGTAACACTCTTCCGGGAATTTGAAACAATTGAAAGTCCGTATTATAACCAAGCGAGGTTTCATACTCCTGTTTTTCAAGAACAGCTTGATAATCTTGGCGAAATAAGTATAAGGATTGCTCTTCCAATTCACGGAACGGGGCCAAAAGTTCATTTTTCATACGGGTATCAAGGACGATTAAGTCCTCAATCGGTGCATCGGCAATTAGTCGAATATCCTCTCCATATAAGAGCGCAAAAGTACGACCTCGCTCCTCATATACTCGGATTACCCGAAACGGAATATCACATTTATATGATTTTCTACCCACTATTTGATTGATTTTTATCCCATGGCCTTCACTCCATGTCTTAAAATAAAAAGGCTTTTATAAGATATGCAAACAAAAACCACAGGGTGTATGAATATTTAGCAGGACGATAAATTCACTCAAAACTGTTTTTGTCCCTTATCCTGAAACCTTAAATTACCAACTACGTCTTATTGGCAACCTCGTTGAAACTTGAGCTTAACGTAAAAAAGGTTGCCGTTTTTCATTTTTTCCCGACAACCTGACCATTTTAATATTATGCAAAATATGGAAGTAGTCCATCACTTAATTTTGCAAATTCTTCAATTGTTAAAGTTTCCCCTCTTCTCGTCGGATCAATCTCTGCCTTTTCTAATGCAGCCATAATCCGCGCCTTTTTCTCTTTGCCATTTTCAAGCTGGCTAACCAAATTATTTAAAATTGTCTTCCTTCTCTGGGCAAAACTAAATTTGACAATATTGAAAAAGAATTGTTCATCCTTGACAGCGACAACAGGCTGATCTCTTTTCGTCAATTTCACAACCACCGAATCCACATTTGGTTGCGGAATAAAAACCGTTTTTGGTACATTCATGACAATTTCAGCCGTTGTATAATATTGAATGGCTATTGTTAAAGAGCCGTAATCTTTTGTTCTAGGCTTTGCAGTGATTCGGCTGCCTACCTCTTTTTGCATCATAATAACCATGGATCGAAATGGCAAATGGTCCTCTAGACATTTCATAATAATCGGGGTTGTAACATAATACGGGAGATTGGCAACAATAGCGATATCCTTCACCTCTTGAAGATAGGTTTCAATTGCTTGATGAACATCGGCCTTCAGGAAATCTTGGTGAACAATTGAGACATGAGGATATGGCGACAACGTATCTTCTAAGACCGGAAGCAATCTCTGGTCAATTTCAAAAGAAAGTACTTTTTTACATCTTTTTGCCAATTGTTCTGTAAGAGCACCAATTCCTGCACCTATCTCAATGACCCCGCTCTCCGAAGTAATTTCAGCATGGTCTACAATATTATTTAAAATATTTGTATCGATTAAAAAATTTTGCCCAAGGCTCTTTTTAAAAGTAAATCCGTACTTTTCCAGGATTGCCCTCGTTCGTAGTGGTGTGGCGATATCTCTATCCATTTTGTTCCTCCTGAAAAATTTTATTGATCGCTTCTAAAAATAACTCTCTTGATATTTGAAACATGTTTAGTCGCTTATGCAATTGCTTTCCGTTTGTATATCCAATTTTTAGAAGCTCCCCTAATCTTTCCCTTCTCCATTTTGAAGATGCATCCCCAATGAGACGATAGTAAACTAAGTCTTCTTTTGTAATTTTCTCTTCGGGCTCTATTTCCATCCGATGAGCATCTTTCAAAGCAGTACGGATCGCTTCCGGGGAGGCATGTTCTACACCAATCCCTCTTCCTAATTTATCTCTTGCTTCATGTTTTGCTAAAAAAGCATGTTTACAATTTGGTATGCGATCAGTAATGGTTTTTCTTATTTTCTCACCCGGGAAATCAGGGTCGGTAAAAATAATGACTCCGCGTTTTTCCGCAGCCAATTCGATTTTTCTCAAAGTTTCCTCATTTATTGCAGAACCATTCGTTTCAATTGTATCCGCATCAATCGCCCGTTTAATGGCAACAGTGTCATCTTTTCCTTCAACAACAATAATTTCCTTTATTTTCATAATTCCTCCATTGTTAACCACATATAAATATCGCAATTTCTATTATGATATTTTTCCATAGAAAAGTAAAACGCAGAGGGAGTGTTCCCTCTGCCTAACTATTGAAGAATTTTAATTTTTACGGTTCTTTGCCCCCAACGGTACGCATCGCTTTGTGAGGCAAAAAAGACATCAATTTTATTCCCTTTAATACGAGTCCCGGTATCGGCAGCTATCGCATAGCCATACCCCTCCACGTATACTTTTGTCCCTAAAGGAATGACGCTCGGATCGACAGCAATAATTTTTGCCCCCGGGTTTGCATGAAGATCAATCCCCGTTGCTGTTTTTCCGGAACAACCGTTACAGGAAGCAGTATAGGCGGTGGAACTAACATAAAACTCTTTCCCTGTCTCCGTACCGCGGGAAACCAGTTGTGTCATTTCCTTTGTCCCAACTGCGACAATTTTATCTGTTGCATTTTCCATCACATTTTCACTAATTAATGTTTTGGAAACCTCTTGCCCGTTTTCTAAAATAACCTCATATGTCTTTTGCACTTTGCCGGTTTTTCCCTCTTGAACAACTTGCTGTTTCCCGGATTCTAAGTTGCTGTCCTTTTGTGTAACGGTAGCAAACTCAAGTGGTTCTTCCACTACATCGGTGACCTTTTCAACCCTGACGATGTTTATAGGAACATTTTCCCCAATCATTTGATCTAAACCTGGTTCAACACGATCAAGTTCATTTAGTTTAATTCCTTGTTGTTCTAAAAAGTCAGCGACCGTAGTCGAAGTAGACCATACCGTCCGCTCTTCTCCTCCATCGTTTACGACAACTTGAAAAGCTGTATCTAAATTAATTATTAAACCTTGTTTTATTTTCGCTTCGAGCGGAATACTTAATTGATCCTGTTCTTTAATAGCAATTTCACTTTCTGCCAAAAACTCCTTCACCGTTTTTGTTGTAGTCCATACCTTCTTCTCTTCTCCATTAAGTTTTAATATCACCATACATGCAGGTTTCCAAACAATTTGCATATTGTCTTTTACTTTTGCATTGACAGATGGTGATAGATAGTCTTGTTTTTTGTAATTGATTTTTAATTCACCTAATAACTCATGAACCGTTTCTGCATGTGTCTTTATCTCTTTCTTATTGCCGTTTAACGTCAAGGAAACATTTTTCTTCGTTCCTTGGTAAATGAAAAGACCTGTTAGTGAGGCGATGACTAAGAAACTAGCAATTAAAATCAATGCTTTATTTCTTCTAAAAATGTTGGTGTACAGGTCCTTCATTTTCGTAAATTTCATGCATGAACCTCCTTTTCTGGGGTGCGTACCTTACAAGAGAATTAATTTGAGAAGGGATGGCTACTACTATATAAATCTATGTTCCACATTATTGCATATATTCCTACTTTCAAAAAGAAAATCTTATCGACACAGTTTTTCTTTTTGATAGGGGATTGTGGCAAATTTGATGAAAATTTGTCTAACCCCCTTTGCTTTTGTCACTCTATGCCGAAAAGTAATTTCGCATTTTTCGTTGTTGCTTCTGCCAATTCTTTAAAAGAAATCCCTTTTATATCAGCAATTTGCTCGGCTACTAGTTTTACATATGCCGGCTCATTTCTTTTTCCTCTGTATGGATGTGGAGCCAAATACGGGCAATCCGTTTCAATTAAAATTCGGTCAAGCGGAATCTCTTTCGCCACTGCTTTTGGCCTTTTTGCATTTTTGAATGTAACCGGACCACCTAATGAAATGTAAAAATTCATTTTTATACATTCTTTTGCCGTCTCTACGCTACCGCTAAAGCAGTGCATAATCCCGCCAATTTCTTCCGCATGCTCTTCTTTTAAAATTGTAACCGTATCTTCCATGGCATCCCTCGTATGGATTACGATTGGAAGACGTAATTTTTTCGCCAAACGGATTTGTTTCCGAAATAATCTTTGCTGAACATCTTTTGGTGATTTATCCCAGTGATAATCAAGGCCAATTTCTCCATAAGCAACGATTTTGGGATGTTTGCATAATTGTTCAATCCATTGTAAATCTTCCTCGGTGCAATCGACAGCATCAACCGGATGCCAGCCGATACACCCATATATATGGTCATATTTCTCAACTAGTTCCATTGTTCTTTCAATCGTTGGGCGATCGAAGCCAACAACAACAATATCGGAAACACCAACATTGCCGGCTCTTTCAATCACTTCTTCCAAATCATCTGTAAAATCAGCTGCATTTAAATGAGCATGTGTATCAAACAACATCGTTAATTCTCCTTTAATATATTGGATGGCCTATAATCAAGAACCATCAATTCCATTATTTCTCAGCAAATCAGCAGGGTCATGTATTAAAGAAGAATGAAGTCCTTTTTTGTCCGTTATAACCTTAACATAGAATTGTTTCAAATATGTAACAGATTCTTTTTAATTTAGGCACAAAGGGATTTCATTCCGACCCTTATCCAAGTATCTCCGTTAAGTAAAAAAAATAAAAAACCTTTCAAAAAAAGGATTATACCGCTGTTTTCGGGGAGTTTTTGTTCTTTGGACTGTCAAAATCAGGAATAAATATAACCCCCAAGTAAGGAGTTGTGTATATACAAAAAATTCCTTATTTTACAGGTGAAGAGGTTATAAATGTTCCAAACGTTTTCTTTTCTATTGTAAACATTTTTGCTAAAATTAAGTTATTGGTTAAAGAATTTAAATTGGGGGAATGATCTACCATGCTTTTGATTTTTGGTAAGTTTATCTTGTTTTATTTGTTAGGTACAATTGCATTCGCCCTCTATAAAGTAATGTACTACAGTATCAGCAAAAAATTGATTACAAAAACGGTTGAGGGTACAAAACTATATTGGGCTTTGAATCTCTTTGTTAAAGACGGGAAAAAACTGGATGATAGTGATTACTTTACTATAGCTGTTTTTGCGGTTTTATGTACGATTTATTTATAAAAGGCTCCTAGAATATTTCCAGGAGCCTTTTTTATTTCGTGGGATATCCATTATTTTCACAGAAGTTTTTAATCTTCTCATGTTTTTTTGAAAACTTTTTGCATGCTTCTTTGATCCCATATGTATAAATGTCTTCTAAAAACTTTTTAGCAACACCAGCCAATCCCAAAGCTGTTAATACAGCAATTAGATCTTGCAGTGAAATATATACAAGCCAAGGTAACGCAGGCGCAATCATAGGTTTGATTTGTTTATCGCCTTTTATCGGAATTTGTTTCCCACTCTCTAAAAATTTCACTTGTTCTACTGGTAAGTTTTCAAAAAATATCGCCATATTTGTTACCTGTTCTACAGAAAAACCAATTTGGAGTGCTTTTTGACGGTCTACAGAATACGTAAAATCATTATTAAGTTTCAATGCTTCTTTTACAAACTTTTTCGCTTTTTCTATGTCTTTTTCATCAACATTTTGCACGACATTGCTAACTTCTTGATGATTAATCAAACTTTCTGTTGAATTTTTTGCCTGAGCTGTAGCCGCTGGCATAGTTAGTACTACTGAGGTTAGGAGTGCAAACACTGAAAGAATAATTATCACCCTAGCCTTCATACTTTTCATACCAAAAACAACCACCTATAGTTTATTCTATTTACAAGTTATATATTAACATATAAACCAACTATAAGCAAGTATTTTTTTGATAATTTTATAAATTTAGTTTTCTTATATAATAAAAGATTAGTATAAGTATTGTTTCGGTATTGTTTCAGTATTGTTTCGGTATTGTTTCGGTATTGTTTCAATATTTTTTTAATATAGTTTTAATTTTCGTTTTTGGTCCGTAAATTCCGTTTATATTGCACGCACATCAGCTGAAATTGTCTACTTAATCTTCTTTCTTCCGTCCGTAATAGCTATTTATGCCGTTATTATTTGTCCCTGTATCCGGGAAATAAAAAGTACAGCCAGTGCGCACCTCCTATACTTCGGAAAACCGTCACTTCTCAACGACTTGTTTGCCTTAAAAATGCCAGAAGAGAGGATGTGGGAAGAATTTTGTTGCTTGTTGTTGCCTGCTTCATTAATAGCCCCACTATTGCCAATGCCTTTACTTTATTTTGTCCATATATTCTATCCATTTCGATACCAAGTTTCTTTTGCAGTGCTTTAAAGCCTTGTATCGACTTATTGGAATACGATCCTTCGCAGTGAGAAAGCTGAACATCCACTCGTCAAATATGCTACGGTATAGAAAAACTTTGAATTTTTCCCTTGAATTAACATCGCACGAAGAGAAAGTGAAAGTTTTTTAGAGAGGGGGAAGTTAGTTTTTCAGTCGCTGGCACTCTGATTTATATAATAAAACTAACTCAAAGTTAATTACTTGTATTTTATACTATATTATAATGATAAGAAGGCGACCCCACTTACGTCATCTCACTTAAGTCAAAAAAAAACTGCCCGAGTATTATCATTCCCCAAAAAAGCGGGGACATGAATTGTTCAAAAGTTCAGGCAGCTTTTTTATAAATTATATTTTTTTTACGATTACTTCACTATCGCACCAATTGGTAGTTTTTCATCAACGGTTGCCAAGGAAAGAATACCGTCTTTTTCACCGGCTAAAATCATTCCTTGTGATAATTCGCCACGTAATTTCACCGGTTTTAAATTCGTAATACAAATGACTTTTTTGCCAACCAGATCTTCCGGTTTGTAAAATTCAGCGATTCCTGAAACCACTTGCCGTTTCTCATAGCCTAAATCAAGTTGCAGTTTCAGTAATTTATTTGCCTTTTTCACCGGTTCACAAGCAATAACTTTTGCCACACGGAGATCTATTTTTGCAAAATCATCAATCGTAATTTCCGGTAAAGTTTCCGGTTTTTCTGCCTCTTCCTGCTTCGATGCTGCCCCTTTCATTTGCTCCTGAATATACGCTACTTCTTTGGCATGCTCCAAACGCGGGAAGATTGGTTCAGCTTTTTTCACCTTTGTACCTGCCGGAATTTGACCGAACTCTTTTAAGCTATCCCAAGATTGTAAATGTTCATCTTGAATGTTCAATTGGGCAAACATTTTCTTCGGTGCCTGCGTAATGAATGGTTGTAATAAAACCGCAACTCTACGCAATGTTTCAGCCAGGTGAGCCAGCACACTTTTTAGTTCTTCCTGTTTTGTTTCATCTTTTGCTAACTTCCATGGCATCGTTTCATCAATAAATTTATTGGCGCGACCAATCATTTGCCAAACAGATGATAGAGCAACGGAGAATTCCATATTTTCCATCGCTTCTTCATAATTCCGAATTCCGTCGATGTTGGCTTGTAATAATGACTTTTCAAATTCAGTCGTTGAACCTTGATAGGCAGGAATCGTCCCGTCAAAGTATTGCGAGATCATCGCAATTGTCCGATTCAATAGATTTCCGAGATCATTTGCCAAATCATAATTTATACGATTAATAAAGTCTTCCGGTGTAAATACGCCGTCACTGCCGAAACTGACTTCACGCATTAAATAATAGCGTACGGCATCTAGTCCGTAACGATCCACTAACATATCCGGATAAACAACATTCCCTTTTGATTTTGACATTTTTCCATCTTTCATTAATAACCAACCGTGGCCAAATACCTTTTTCGGAAGCGGTAATCCCAGTGCCATTAACATGATCGGCCAATAAATCGTATGGAAACGGACAATTTCTTTCCCCACCATATGAACATCTGCCGGCCAATATTTTTTAAAGTTAGAATCATCATCAGAGCCATACCCAAGAGCGGTAATATAGTTTGCTAACGCATCAATCCACACATAGACAACATGTTTCGGGTTACTTTTTACCGGAATTCCCCACTTGAATGATGTCCGGGAAACAGCTAAATCTTCTAAACCGGGTTTAATAAAGTTATTAATCATTTCATTTTTTCTAGAAGCCGGTTGAATAAAATCAGGGTGCTCTTCATAATATTGTAATAGACGATCGGCATACTTACTCATTTTAAAGAAATAGGACTCTTCTTTGACAAGTTCTACTTCATGACCACTCGGAGCCTTTCCGCCAATGACTTTGCCGTTTTCATCCCGGTAAACTTCAGCTAATTGTGTTTCGGTAAAATATTCTTCATCCGAAACCGAATACCACCCTTCATATTCCCCCAAGTAGATATCTCCTTGGGCTAAAAGTTGTTCAAAAATTTGTTGAACCGCTTTTACATGCTCCTCATCCGTTGTTCGAATAAATTTTGTGTTCGAAATATCCAAGCGTTTCCATAAATCTTGCATATCTTTTGCCATTCCGTCTACGTATGCTTGCGGTGTGATCCCTAATTCATTAGCTTTCTTTTCAATCTTTTGTCCATGTTCATCTGAACCGGTTAAATAAAATACATCATATCCCCGCATCCGTTTATAGCGTGCCACGACATCACAAGCAATCGTTGAGTAGGCATTTCCAATATGTAATTTGCCGCTCGGGTAATAAATAGGTGTTGTAATATAAAATGTTTTCTTTTCAGCCATTATGTATCTCCTCACTTCTTGAAATAAAGAAAAGCGCAAGTACTGTTTTCATAGCTTCTCTTTTGGAACCCGGACAACCAGATAATCAAACCTTGTCCAAAGTTTTTGACCAGTATTTTATATTTTCTAATACTGTAAAGAAAACGCCCTCAGGTTGCGGCCGAGAGCTAAATAAAATTTTATCATTGGTATTTAAGATGAATGATAATCTTATCTTAACCGCTTATATGAAAAAAATATACATAAAAAACGGAAAAAGTGCAACTAATCGTTAATTCTCATATATATTTGTTTGCTATTGAGCATATATAGTCATAACAAAAGCAAGATGGTAAAAAAACTGTTGCTTCCATTCTATCATATAACAGCCTTTTTATTGACGCTATTTACAAGGATTGGTAAAATTATAGGAAATAGGGTACATTGCAGAAAATTTATTGGAAAATGATAAGTGACTACTTTTCGAGAGGGGAAATATTATGAAATCGACAGGGATTGTTAGAAAGGTTGATGAACTGGGTCGTGTTGTCATTCCAATCGAATTACGTCGGACGTTAGGTATTAGTGAAAATGATTCATTAGAAATCTATGTTGAGAATGATAATATCGTTCTGAAAAAATATAAACCCAATAAGACCTGTATGATAACAGGTGAAATCTCAGATGAAAATCATGTGTTGGCCGACGGTAAAATTGTTTTAAGTCGAAACGGTGCAGAAAAATTGATTAACGAAATTAAACGTTCATTTGAATTAGATAAATAGATAGGGAAAAATTTTGGCGTCCGAGACTTTTGGCAACTCGTGATGCGAAATCAACAAAAATATAAAATTTTTTGGGCTGTGATATCCCAACTGTGCCTATAATTAACAAAACTTCCTTCTCAGTCGAATTCGCATCCTTTTCTGAAAATTATTGTTTAAAGAAAACTCGGCGACTGCCGAGCCTTTAGGCGATGGCAAAGCCGCAAGAGCACTTATACTTAATTCTTAAAATTTCCCACTACGTCGAATTCGCTTCTTTGCTGGAAATTTATACTTTCTTAACGTATAAACTAAAAGGGCCCGGTAAAATCGCCCTTTTTTCTGTCCCTCATTTCCTCTCTTTTTAACATGTCATTCCATGAAATTGTTTCTGTCACTCTTCTCCACCTTTTTTACATGGTATAAATGATAAACATCCCTTTTCTGCAACCCGCGATCTTTTGCTGCTTTTTTTATTGCTTCTTTGGACGGGTCCCCCAAATTTATGTAATAGTCTACATGTTCAATAACATCCATTGAATGCCAAAATATATCTTCCTGTGAGTTTGTGCCTGTTTCCGGGTTTCCTTCAACAACAATACAAAACTCACCACGTATTTCATTCTTGTTTACCCAATCAACCAGTTCTGCAAGAGAACCACGAATAAACTCCTCATACTTTTTTGTAAGTTCCCGACAAATAGCCGCTTGTCTTTTCCCAAAAACTTCATACAATGCTTGAACGGTTTCTGTTAACCGATGGGGTGCCTCATAAAAAATAAGTGTTGCATCCATAGCTTTTAATTTTTTTAATTCATCGTCCCGCTCCTTTTTCTTTCTCGATAAAAAGCCATAAAAATAAAAGGGTTGAGGACGAATTCCGGAAGCGGTTAAGGCGGTTAATGCAGCATTGGCCCCCGGTATGGAGACAACCGGTATTCCTTTGTTCACGGCTTGATGGACCAATTCATAACCCGGGTCCGAAATAGCCGGCATTCCTGCATCACTAACCAAAGCGACCGTTTTCCCTTCCAGTAATTGCTCAATGAGGTACTTACCGCTCGACTCTTTATTATGCTCATGATAGCTTGTTAAATTTGTTGGAATGTCAAAATAATTCATTAATTTCTTTGTGTTCCTCGTATCTTCCGCTGCGATTAAGTCGACTTCTTTCAAAATGCGAATGGCTCGAAAGGTCATATCTTCCAAATTTCCAATAGGGGTCGGAACAATATATAATATTCCTTTATCCTTAAGAAAACTTTTTTGTATGTTCACTTGTACAAAACTCCTTCAAAAACGCCTCTTTTTTCTTTCTTGTCAGCTTTTTAAACCGATACTCCGCTTTCATTGCTTCACTTTTTGACCAAAAACATTCAGAATAAATAAGTTTGACCGGTGTCCGGCCCCGGGTATATTTTGCCCCTTTTCCGGCATTATGTTGTTCAATCCGCCGTTCTAAATCAACAGAATAGCCTCCGTAAAAGCTGCCGTCTGCACATTGTAAAACATAAAAATAAAATTTATTTGTCTCCATATAGAATTTTTTTCACTTCTTCCGTATAATCGCCGTTATTTTGATAAACAAACAATGGTGGGAGAATTTTCAAACTTGGTTTTCCATCCTTTATCCCCTCAATTAAAATGGTGTTTGCTTCTTTACCTGATTTTGGATAAACGAATTGCAACCGTTTTGGCTCCAACTTATATTTTTTCATCCATTCCAAAATTTCCAAAAGACGATCCGGCCGATGAACAAAAGCGGCTTTTCCTCCGGGTTTCACAAGTTGGCTGCTCACTTTCACAACATCTTCTAATGTGCAATATAATTCGTGTCTTGCAATAGCAAAATATTCACTTTCATTGATAATTGTCCGCTCCGTTACAGGAAAGTAAGGGGGATTACAAGTGACGACATCAAATTGGTTGTAACCTAATTTCCCGGGCATCTCTTTCAAATCACCATGAATGATTTGAATTTTATGATCGAGCTTGTTATATTCTATGCTTCTTTTTGCCATATCATATAATCTTTCTTGAATTTCTACCCCTGTAATATTTGCCTTTGTTCTCGTGCTTATCAAAAGGGGAATAACACCGTTTCCTGTGCAAAGGTCGATAATATTCCCTTTTTGGATAGGCAAATAAGCAAATTTCGCCAATAATACCGCATCTAAAGAGAAGGCAAATACCGACGGGCTTTGAATAATCCGTAAATCTTCAGCCAGCAAATAATCGAGACGCTCATCTTCACGTAAAAAAACCATGCAGTCCTCCAAAAATATGTTTATTAAGCTGTTTTCGTACTTTTTTTGCCGTCTCTAGCAGAAAATGCCATTGACGATATTCAAATCGTTTTGCTATCATCGCTTCCCTTGTGGAGCTAAATAATCCAACGTTTTTAACCAGTATTTTTCTTCTTTCTACCCTATGAAAAAACCTTCCTTGATTCGGGAAGGCGAAGTTACTACTTTTTATTTAAAAATGATAAACAGAACATGCAATCTCCTTCTTTTCTTAAACTGCCAAATTGTAAATTACATATATGGAATCCTTCATTATACAATCTGGCCAAGTTATCATAACCTTCTCCAATATCCAAGGAGTTTTTTCGATCGGTTTGGTTCTTTTGATTTTCTTCTTTTTCTTGGTTCGCCTCTTTTTGAAAGGCAATTTCTTCCATCCGTTTCCGTAAATGCTCATTTTCTAGTTTCAGCGAGTGATTTTCTTCGATGATTTGAGCCAAATTTTGTTTTAATTCACCTAACTGTTTATATAGTTCCCCGATCCTCTGCTCCATGTTTGACACCGAATCAAACAACTCTTTTTTATTCATTTGGTTCCACCTCGTCAATCCGCGGCTTTAGAAGAAATTACACCTTCTTCAATCATTTCATCCAACGTATATTCAATGACCTTATTTTGCTCCATCAATTCAATTTGAATCACTTGCTCTACCAAATTCAAACCGACCACTTTACCGTTGCCGTGGGAAGTATAAATAAATTCTCCTAAATCCGGTAATTGTTCTTTTGCATTTTCATAGTCATCATTTTCATACTTTAAGCAACACATAAGCCTTCCGCATAAGCCGGAGATCTTCGTTGGATTCAACGATAAATTTTGATCTTTTGCCATTTTAATTGAAACCGGATCGAAGTCACCTAAAAATGTTGAACAGCATAGCATCCTTCCGCACGGTCCAATTCCACCAAGCATTTTTGCCTCATCACGAACACCAATCTGCCTAAGTTCAATCCTCGTTTTAAAAATAGCGGCTAAATCTTTCACAAGTTCACGAAAATCTACTCGACCTTCTGCAGTGAAATAAAAGATAATTTTATTACGATCAAATGTATATTCCACATCAACAAGTTTCATCTCAAGCGAATGCTCCGATATCTTTTGCATACAAATATTGAAAGCTTCCTTTGCCGCACTCCGGTTTTCCTCAACTTGGAGATAATCTTTTTCATCGGCAACACGGAGAACTTTTTTTAAAGGCAGAACAACATCGTCTTCATCAACAAGTTTATTCGCAATCACAACATTTCCAAATTCAATTCCTCTTGCTGTTTCGACAACGACAAACTGACCTCTTTCAATGACAATCCCATCCGGGTCAAAGAAATAGATTTTTCCCGCCTTCTTAAAGCGAACACCAACAACATTATACAAAAGCTGATCCCTCCTATAACTTAATCATCAGCTGCTCCATTAACAGTAATCCATTGACATTAGATTGTAATCTCCTTTTTGCGTCCAAAATAAGGGAGATTTGTTCTGTTAACCGATTACCGGATACCTTAAGCGCATTCTTTTGCCATTCAGCGTAATAATCCGGATAGACAACTTCTGTCACTTTTTCTAACTGTATATATAGTAAATCTTTATAGATAAAGAGTAACATGTCCAGACCGACATCGATCTGCTCCCTTGATTTAAACAGCGGCAACCAGTCTGTCTGCAAAAACAGGAGCGTATCCATAATCGTTTGTTTCGTCTTGATTTCATATAATTTTAACACTAAATCTCTGGCTTGTAAAAACCATTGGTCTTCATTCATTTGTAATGCTTCGTCCAGACTGTTTGTTAAATTGGCAAGTAAAGGAGCACGATCCTTCTTAACCCCGTGATTGATTAACGCTTTAATGAGTTCCGGTTTCGGTAATGGATAAAAAGTAATATGTTGGCATCTGGAAAAAATAGTCGGTAATATTTTTTGTATTTGTTCGGTTACTAAAATGGCTGTTGTATTTTGTCCGGGCTCTTCCAGAAATTTTAGTAAGCTATTGGCTGCATTTGTCGTCATTTTATCAGCATGAATAATCATATAAAATTTTCGATTCGACTCTACCGCTTTTTTTGAAAATTCCTGTTGTAAAAAATATATTTGTTCTTTTTTAATTGAATTCCCGTCAGGCTCGACCAAATGGATGTCTGGGTGATTCCCGTGATTGATTCGCTTACATTGGGGGCAGTTTTCACATGGTTTATATCCTTCAAAGGACTGTTCACAAAATAAAGCTTTTGCGAGTAATAAGCCGATTTCTTTTTTTCCCGTCCCTTTCATCCCTTCAAAAAGGTAAGCATGAGCGATCCGATTTTTTATTATTATTTGTTTGAGCATCTTCATGACGGTTGGTTGGTATTTTTCTAATTCATCCCAAGTCCTTACATTTAAATCACTCATATTTTTCCCTCTTACATTTTTTATGTGGTGCAGTTATTTTTAAAAAATATTTTTTAAGTATATCAAGTAATCGGTTGGAGCTGGATTTACTTGTCAATTCATCATGTATATAAATTGACAATTAATCCTTTTATTTCCCCGATAATACTTAAAATTTTTATATTTTCCGTTTCCTTTGTTAAAATTTCATCGGTTAACTCGATAATTTTTTTATCTATTTTTTCAATGATTTGCAAAATGCGACTTTGACCTCCGCTGTCCCACGTATTTGATTTCTTTAATCCGATTCCTAAATTGACCGCTTCTTTAATAAAATTTTGGATCAAATTTTTATATTTGGTTAAATCTCGAAAGTTTCGCGATTTTGCTAAACGATCTCCGGCTTTCTCGATTTCTGATAGTAGCGCATGGAGATTTCCTGATTGTAATTTTTCATTCTGCATTTTTATTAGTTCTTGAAAGTTTATGCTTCCTTGCCCTTGAAACTTTATATCTTTTTGAAGCGACTCCGGTGAAAGATGAAGATTTTGATTAACTTTCAAATTGATTCCCCCTTACAAACGACCCCAAAACGTATTGCCTTCAAAAGGAGGTCACGTACTCAAAATAGAATGAAAGCAACCGGACCCCCGATTGCCTGATTTTTAATACTGGAAAAATTGTTCAACAGGTAAAACAAATACTGTCGCACCGCCAACTTCTACTTCAACCGGATAAGGAATATACGAATCAGCATTCCCTCCCATCGGTGAAACAGGCGCAACTAATTGATCTCTTGATCTGCAGTTATCCTTAATAATTTGCAGGGCTTTATCAACTCGAATATCTTCCGTACCGATAATAAATGTCGTATTACCCGATTTTAAAAATCCACCCGTTGTCGCCAATTTTGTCACCCGAAAATTATGATCCATTAATGCATTTAATAAACGATTACTATCTTGGTCTTGGACGACTGCCAATATTAGTTTCAACTTAATCCCCCCTTGCCTAAAATTCCGGCTGATTCTTACTTCCATTATACCAATAACACATGAAAGAAATAAATATTCTGTTTCCATTTTTACTGTTTCCAGTTATTCCAAAATTGGGCATTAGCCTTAATTATAATTTATGTTTAGAATCCGTTTCTGTTAAAAAATATTTTCCACCGGGATTGTTATCTTTTTACTAACAGTGAAAGAATTAATTTTTTTGCCTCTGTTTTAACCTCTTCAATCGGTCGATCGGCCATAACTTTCTTAATCCTGTCGGGAAACCGATCTAATAATTGCAAATATCCTTCTCTCACCATTTTATGAAACTCCATTGTTTCTAAATCAAGTCGATTCATTTCCCCTTGACGATGTTTTTGAATTCGTTCCAAGCCGATTTTCGGTTCTATATCAAAGTAAATTGTTAAATCAGGCATCGTATTTTCAATGGCAAAACGATTAATCTTCAAAACTTCATCAATGCCAATTTTCCTTGCGAAACCTTGATATACAATTGAAGCATCAATGAATCGATCACATAAAACAATATTTCCTTTTTCTAATGCAGGAATGATTTTTTCTATTAAATGTTGTCTCCTTGCAGCAGCATAAAGTAACGCCTCTGTCCTCGGGTCCATTTCCGTATGTTTTTTATCTAAAATGATTTGCCGAATTTTTTCAGCAATGGGGCTTCCACCGGGTTCTCTTGTCTGCACAATAGGATAACCTTCAGCCGCCAATTCTTCCGCAATTATATTTAAAACAGTTGTCTTTCCTGCACCATCAGGACCTTCAACTGTGATGAACGTACCCTTTACCATATGACTCCTCCACCTATAAAACAAACTATGTTTATATTAATAATTCAAGTATACATCAATAAGGGCAAACATCAATTTTTTGATCAAATTATTTTTATAAAATAATTGAAACGCTTGGAACATCTCCAAGCGTTTATTTGATTACAATTAAAGTATAATCTACTATACAGTGAAATCTAAAATTAAGGATTAATCTGCTTTTTTATTTTTCTAAGATAATATTTGTTTTTGACTCACTTTACTTAATTGTTGTAAATAAAATTTATAAAGCGGATGATCCGTATCTGTCTGAACCATCTCTCTTTCACAATCAATACAAATAAATGATGTATATAAATGAAATCCATTTTGCTTCTGTTGCTCACAAATAATACAAGTTTCCCCATTCAGTTTTTCCATCATTCCTCCACCTCCATATATGCATTATGCCCTCTTAACCTAGAAATTATTCAATTTATTATTATGAAATCAATTTTTCTAGCTAATTGTCCGTTATATATATATTTTATGTGGAGAATTGTTTGCCTTATTCAACGCCAGGTAAAAAGGTAAAACAAAAAAGGTCGGATTGGGGTAAAAATTTTCGATGAGAATAGGGTTCGCCGACTAAAATGAGTGCATCTCACCAAAAGTGTCTGCGTAAATAGGGTTCGTTGTCAAAAATTGAACGTTTCCCACATAAAATGAATGTTAGTTGAGTCCATTTCAAAAAATTTTTTCCAAATTTTATTCTTTCATTTAAAGAAAACACGGCGACTGCCGAGCCTTTTGGCGATGGCAAAGCCGCAAGAGCACTTATACTTCATTCTTAAAATTTCCAACTACATCGAATTCGCTTCTTTGCTGGAAATTTATATTTCTTAACGTACAAAAAAGGACAGTGAAAATCCACTGTCCTTTATATGCCCGGCAACGTCCTGCTCTCGCTAAGGGAGAACCTTCCCTACCATCAGGGCTAAGGAAACTTACCTTCCGAGTTCAGGATCTGTTCGTTGATGACCTTCTCTTTATCACTACCGAACCTACTACTGGCTTTTGACCATGTAATTTCGTAATTAGTTTATTTTCGTTTAATGGAGCCTAGCGGGATCGAACCGCTGACCTCCTGCGTGCAAAGCAGGCGCTCTCCCAGCTGAGCTAAGGCCCCGGCTATTTATTTAAAACTGGTATTGACTCGTAAAAACTTTGAGATGACGTGTCCCAAGTTTTTTTATGAATATGATGGGCCTGAATGGACTTGAACCATCGACCTCACGCTTATCAGGCGTGCGCTCTAACCAGCTGAGCTACAGGCCCATATTCAATATTTATTGCGCCTTCAAAGTTGCCGGCGTTATAACAGAACGTTGCGCTTTTCACAGGCCAGTCCGTACGTCGTTGGACATAAGGAACGCTTCGTCAGCAGTACCTCGAGTCGCTTTCGTCTTCCATTCCTTTAGAAAGGTCGTGATACATCCGCACCGCTTTGTCTTGTTCTGTTTTCAAGTTCCTAATTTAACGACCTTTCTATACTATCAAGTAATCAATTGTTTGTCAATCTCACACAAAAATTTCCTCGATTTCTTTCATTCCCCTTATAGACTAATTTATCGACCAATTACGTAAAAATGTCCGATAACAGGATAGTTTTGTCAACCTTAGTCATATATGGAATATAGGCTTAAATAATCCATAATTGAATGACAGTTAGCGCACATACACCGGGTATTCCTAAAAACCCTGAAATTGTTGCTGTAATTAAATTGATAGGTACATGGATACCGAAATTACTGCCGAACGCATTAAGAAAAAATAATAATAAAGCACCAATCAATATTTTTATAATACTTTGACCAAAAAAGCGAAATAATTTCAGCGGTGTACCAAATAATAGGAGAAGCACAATTATTCCTCCGATAATTCCAATTACTAATGAAGGCTCCATATAATCCCTCCGTAAATTAATGCTTGTACCATTAAAATATTTATGTTGAAATCCACAAAAAAAGAACCATTACCTATTTAGGTTACATAATCCCTAAAAGAAAACAGTTCTTTTCATATCACTTATTTTTATCAAATATTTTTAATTGCCTGGCCTTGGCTTCCCTAAATAAGTATAAATACTTCAATTCTGTAAGTTCCACCTGGTGCTTAAAATCATCATTCATATCAAAAGATTTATCGTACAGACTTTTTTCATTTTTCCATTTCTGTTTTAATTCTTCTATTTGAAACAAAAGCTTATTATCATATTCCCTTTTTAGTGACCCTTTACGTTTAAAGAGCACTTGTACTCCCCCTTAAAAATCAATCCTTTTTATATCCCACTCTTATTAGCAAGTCAAATGCCCACCTTAAAATTCGAGTTCATGAAGAAACCGGATGGGAGAGGGACTTACTGCAAAAGGCCAATTGGTTCGGATCACAACACTATTGGTCACACACCGCATTGCCATAAAGACGTGGGATCATTATTTATTGTGTACTTCCTACAATCAATGGGGATAAAGAAAAACCCCACAAATTGACGTTTACCTTTATTTTTCCGTTAACAAAGAAAAAATATTATAATTCTCTTCTTCCTTCAAGCGCTTTCGACAATGTTACTTCATCCGCATATTCTAAATCTCCTCCCACAGGTAATCCGTGAGCAATTCGAGTAACTTTAATACCGGACGGTTTTACTAATTTTGATATATACATTGCCGTTGCTTCACCTTCAATATTTGGATTCGTAGCCAATATCAGTTCTTTAATTTCTTCATTTTGGAGCCTTTTAAGTAAACTTGGGATGTTAATATCTTCAGGTCCAACACCTTCCATAGGAGAAATTGAACCTTGCAAAACATGATATAACCCATGATACTCCTTCATCTTTTCCATTGCGATTACATCTTTAGAATCTTGAACCACGCACACAACTGAGCGATCACGACTTTGATCACTGCAAATATAACAAGGTTCTCGATCCGTAATATGACCGCAAACAGAACAATATGTCAAATCCCTTTTTGCATTGATAAGTGCTTTAGCAAAATCCAATACCGTTTCTTCCTTCATTGTTAATACAAAAAAGGCTAATCGTGAAGCAGTTTTCGGACCAATTCCGGGAAGTTTCATAAAGCTATCAATCAGCTTACTAATCGGTTCTGGATAATACATTCAAATTAGGCCTCCTATTAAGAAAAGCGCTGGCCACCAGGAGCTAGGGGATAAAACTTATCCATCGTTTTTACCAGTATTTTTACCTTTCTTCTCCATTAAAATAGACCAGGGATGTTCAAACCTTTGGTAAATTGCCCCATTGTTCGGGAAGTCAGTTCGTCCGCTTTTGTCAATGCATCGTTTGTAGCGATAACTATCAAGTCTTGAAGTGTTTCAATATCTTCGGGATCAACAACTGCTTCATCTATCTTTACTTCCAATACCTCTTTATGTCCCGAAATAACGACAGATACGGCTCCACCGCCTGCAGTTCCTTCAATTCTTTCTTCACCTAATTTTTCTTGTGCTTCTGCCATTTTCTTTTGCATTTTTTGCATTTGTTTCATCATATTTTGCATATTTCCCATTCCACGCATAATTTTACCTCCAATGTTAATCTCTTATTTCCAGTAAATCTTCACCAAATAATTTAATTGCTTCATCTATCAGGGGGTCACCGCTATTGTCTGATTTCTTTTGATCTTTAACAAGGTCTCGATGTTCATTTAAAAAAGACTGACGGATTTCCAGCCACTGATTTTCGGGAACACCAATTACTTCTATTGGATCTCCAGTAACTTTTTGAAGCAAACTAGTTAATGTACTAATAAATTCTCCATTATTTATTGCCATTTGACAATGAATTTCATATTTAAACTTGATAACACAGCCTTGGGATGACGCCGCAACTGGTTCAGCATCATTTAACAATGCAGCATGTGACTTCTTCAAGTTTTCCAAAATCGACCCCCAGTTGTTTTTGATTTGTTGCAAATTTTGCTTTGTCGCATTTGCTAATACATTTTCTATTTTACCAACCGGAGCTTTAAATGTATGCTTAACTGTCTTTGTTTGTTTTTGCTTGTTATTACTTTCCTCTGATGTTTGTCCTTCACTAATGCCTTGTACTTGCAATTGCTGAATTTGATCTTCCAGGTAAGCAATTTTCTCTTGTAGTTGTGTCATCAAATCAGAGGAAACAGCTCCTTGTTGATTCCGAAAGTTTGCTTGGCATAATTGGACAAAACAAACTTCCAGAATAATTTTAGGATGATTTGTCCATTTCATTTCTTGTTGAACTTGATTAAACCTATTAATGATTTCATAAATTTCATCAGAATCAAATTGTTCCGCCAATCTTTGAAAATCTTCATCGACAATTACACGTTCCAAAAAATCTTGCGTGCCCGGGGAATTTTTGTATACAAGTATATCCCGGAAATATTGAATCATATCTTCAATAATTCGGACCGGATCTTTTCCCTCTCCTAATAGTGTATGTAAAAAAGTTAATGCTGCTTGCGGATTTTTTTCAAGAATCGAACCGGCAATTTGATGTAATATTTGTTGTGATACAGAACCCGTTATAACGAGTGCATCTTCAATACTTATTCTTCCTTGACTGAAGGAAATGGTTTGGTCCAGTAAACTTAACGCATCCCGCATCCCGCCATCAGAAGCTCTTGCTATCAGTTCCAATGCTTGTTGATCATATTCATACCCATAGTCGTCAATAATAGAACCCATATGCTCAGCAATTTTTTGGGGAGAAATCCGCTTAAAATCAAAACGTTGACACCGGGAAATAATCGTTAACGGTATTTTATGGGGTTCCGTAGTTGCTAATATGAAAATTACATGCTTTGGCGGTTCCTCTAAAGTTTTTAGCAATGCGTTAAACGCACCAATGGATAACATATGAACTTCATCTATAATATATACCTTGAATGTAGACATGTTTGGTGTATATTTGACTTTATCGCGAATATCACGAATTTCTTCAACACCGTTATTGGATGCAGCATCGATTTCGATTACATCCGGATTTGATCCATCCGTGATGCTCTTACAAATAGAACATTCATTACAAGGCTCTGCCGCTTTCCTATTCGGACAATTTACTGCCTTAGCTAAAATTTTTGCGGCACTTGTTTTTCCTGTTCCCCTAGGTCCGGTAAATAAATAGGCATGGGAAATTTTTTGTTGTAAGAGGGCGTTTTGTAACGTTTTTGTTACATGTTGTTGTCCGACTACATCTTCAAAGTTTTGTGGCCGCCATACACGATACAATGCTTGATAAGCCATTAAATAATACTCCCCCTTCAACAATTTTCCCTATTGTTTAGTTGCATAGTTACATTTCAAATTTATTAGCAACACTTTACAAAACATCCGTCTTTTTATTATACCTTATTTCCCTTTTCTTTTACTATAAAAAAAACATCCTTAACATAGGATGTTTAAATTGCTATTATGTAAGTAACTGCCGTGCACCTACCTTCGACTGCTAACCATAGGCGTTGCTTACATAGTTAGCTCAGCTCAGGCACCCCTGCGGCACATGAGAGATTCCACTTAATGCTGCTTCCTTCCGGACCTGACATGGTTCATGGATTCCCATTGCGCAGGACCCAAACGTCAACACCACTTGTGTAAGACAGGCCCTACAGTTAGACAGCCTCGGGTAGGAGTTCAGTCCTGCTAGAGCGGATTGCAGGTTCAGGGCACCGCTACCTCCCCACCTAGCACGGCAAATTTGCTACCAAAGTTCATACGTCTTAATGACGTATATTTAGTATACTAAGGAATTAGTAAAATTGCAATGGTTTATCCATTGTTAATTGTTTCCTCGTATTTCAGGAAAGAAACCCTTTCTTTTTCATCCGTAATTCCTGAAAAAAAGTGGTTAACATTTTCGAACATTCATTTTGTAATATACCATTTGTCACTTCGCATTGGTGGTTAAATCGACTATCGTCTAATAAGTTCATCAATGTTCCTGCACAACCGCCTTTTGGATCTCCGGTACCGTAGACAACACGTTTAATTCGTGACATTAGAATCGCTCCGGCACACATGGGACACGGCTCTAAGGTGACAAATAATTCCGCATCCTCCAGCCGCCAGCTTTTTAAAGTGTGACATGCCTGTTGAATTGCGATCATTTCTGCATGGGCGGTTGCATTTTGTTCTGTTTCACGTAAATTATGACCTCGACCGATAACCGTGTCATGTAATACAATGACACAGCCGATTGGAACTTCATTCTTTTGCTTTGCCTTCAGTGCTTCTTCTATTGCGAGCTGCATGTAATATATATCGCGATCCATTCAAGCTTCTCCTTATAAAAAACAAAATGATTATTTCTTATGTAAATTATAAACGATAATTCTTTTTTTGAACTTATAACATAAAATTTCTGTAGTGTCATTCCGAGGAGGTATGGTAATGCAAATTCATGTTGTACAACAAGGACAATCTTTGTTCGGTATTGCACAAGCCTATAATACAACAGTTAATGATTTGATTGAAGCAAATGAAATACCGAACCCCAATCGCCTTGTCGTTGGTCAGACGCTCGTCATTCCGATTATCGGTCGTTTTTACTGGGTTCAACCGGGGGATAGTTTATTTTCCATTGCACAAAGATTTGGAATTACTATCCAGCAGCTTGCCTCAATAAATCAAATCTCTATCAACAGTCCGCTCGCAATCGGTACAAGACTATATATACCCCCATTGCCAAAAGTAACAAAAGAAATTAATGCATATGTTGAACCCCGGGGGACCGTAACTCCAAATTTAGAAAACAGTGCAAGAGAGGCGGCACCATACTTAACAAATTTAGCCCCCTTTAGTTTTCAGGCTTTACGTGACGGCTCATTACGGGAGCCCCCTTTAAATCAATTCCCGGCTATTGCAAGGGCAAATCAAAATGTGTTAATGATGGTCATTACGAATCAAGAAAACGATCAATTTAGTGATGAATTGGGGAGAATATTATTAAATGATCAAAACGTACAAACCACCTTTTTGAACAATATCGTATCAACTGCTCAAAGGCTCGGTTTTCGTGATATTCATTTTGATTTTGAGTATTTACGACCAGAGGACAGGGAGGCATACAATCGTTTTTTACGAAGAGCGAAAGATCGATTTAGCAGGGAAGGATGGCTCTTGTCCACTGCTTTAGCACCCAAAACGAGAGCGGATCAACCCGGACGTTGGTATGAAGCACATGATTATCGAGCTCATGGAGAAATTGTTGATTTTGTCGTCATTATGACCTACGAATGGGGCTATAGTGGCGGTCCACCAATGGCAGTCTCACCAATCGGGCCCGTTCGTGATGTTTTAGAGTACGCAATTACCGAAATGCCTTCAGAAAAAATCTTAATGGGGCAAAACTTATACGGATATGACTGGACACTTCCCTTTCGACCTGGCACTGTTGCTCGTGCCGTCAGTCCGCAACAGGCAATCCAGTTAGCAGCTCAAAATAATGTTCCCATCCAATATGATACCCAAGCACAAGCACCATTTTTTAACTATAGAGGTGCAAATGGGCAAGAACATCGAGTTTGGTTTGAGGATGCTCGAAGTATACAAGCAAAATTTGATCTTATTAAAGAATTAAATTTACGAGGAATCAGTTATTGGAAACTTGGTCTTTCTTTCCCGCAAAATTGGTTGTTAATTGCAGAAAATTTTGATGTAAGAAAACGATAGTTTAAACGATTGTAATTGACCCATAATCAAGTATACTTAATTAAGTAATGATCGAACAGGCATCATACTACTTGCCCATAACAGTTGAAGGAGTATATGAGAAATGAATTTACGGGAAAAATACAATATACCTAGTCGAGCCGTGATTACAATTGCAGGGACGGTTGGTGTCGGTAAATCTACACTTACAAAGGCACTGGCTTCAGCTCTTGATTTCCGAGCATCACTTGAAAAGGTGGATAATAACCCATACTTAGAGAAATTTTATCGTGATTTTAAAAAATGGAGTTTTCCTTTGCAAATTTACTTTTTAGGTGAACGATTTAAAGAACAAAAGCGGATGTTCGAATATGGGGGTGGATTTGTACAGGATCGGTCTATTTATGAAGATAGCGGGATATTTGCAAAAATGCATTATGAAAAAGGAAATATGACGGAAATCGATTACAAGACATATAAGAATTTATTTGATGCAATGGTGATGACTCCTTTTTTTCAGCATCCGACTCTTTTAATTTATTTAAGAGGTTCAATTGATGACGTTCTTGCCCGGATTAAAGAAAGGGGAAGGCCAATGGAGCAAAACACGCCGGTTGAATATTGGCTGGAAATGTATGAACGTTATGAAGAATGGATCAATACCTTTCATGCATGTCCGATTCTCCGGTTAGATATTCATGATTATGATGTGTTTGACAATAATCAATCAATTGAAGAAATTGTTAGTAAAATGTCATTTATCCTTAATCGTAAAGGAGCCTAAGCTTTGTATTCCGGAATACCTTCACTGCCACGTATGGAAAAAACGGCCTTTAGAGATTCTCCCTAAAGACCGTTTTTTTCATTCTCCAATTATTATGCGTTGTTATCAATAATATGGCGGAGGAGGAGGGATTCGAACCCCCGCGCGGTTTAACCCGCCTCTCGGTTTTCAAGACCGACCCCTTCAGCCAGACTTGGGTACTCCTCCATCACGACCAAAAGTATATTATCATGGCAAAAATAAAAAGTCAATGTAGTCACAATCATGAAGATCAAGAAATTTATAACATAAGGCGGTGTACAAAAAGATTACTAACACTACAACTTTTTGACAAATGAAAACAGCCAAAAACCTCGTAATTACGCGGGTTCATGGCTGTTTTTTCATCAATTTAACTGCAAAAGTCCTGAATAAATTTAATACCCACAACAGGTAAACTCCTCGCTGATTTCCATTATTATATGAACCAGCGTTTATCCGATATATTCTTTTCCACCCATATAAGGTTGTAAAACTTCCGGTATCAACACTCTTCCATCTGCTTGTTGGTAATTTTCCAAAATTGCAGCAGCCGTACGTCCAATTGCTAATCCGGAACCATTCAGTGTATGGACAAATTCCGGTTTTCCCTTTGGTTCTCTTCTAAAACGGATATTCGCCCTTCTTGCTTGGAAGTCTTCAAAATTACTGCAAGAAGAGATTTCCCGATAAGTATTGTAACTTGGCAACCATACTTCTAAATCATATTTTTTTGCTGCTGTAAATCCTAAATCCGCAGTACACATACTCATGACCCGATACGGTAACTTGAGCAGTTGTAATACTTTTTCTGCATGTCCGGTTAACTTTTCTAATTCCTCATAAGAATCTTCCGGTTTTACAAATTTTACTAGTTCAACTTTATTAAATTGGTGTTGACGGATCAATCCTCTCGTATCACGACCGGCAGATCCCGCTTCTGAACGAAAACATGCACTATAGGCAACATAATTCAAAGGCAATTCTTCACCTGATAAGATTTCATCTCGATGATAATTGGTCACAGGTACTTCTGCAGTTGGAATCAGGAAATAATCTTCTTTTTCAACAAGAAATGCATCTTCTTCAAATTTTGGTAATTGACCGGTTCCTGTTAAACTTGCACGATTAACTAAATACGGTGGCAACATTTCTGTATAACCGTGCTCTTCCGTGTGAAGATCAAGCATAAAGCTAATCAATGCACGTTCCAATTTAGCCCCTTGACCTTTTAAGAAAGTAAAACGACTTCCCGTCACCTTTGCCGCACGTTCAAAATCAATGATCCCTAATTCAGTTGCAACATCCCAATGCGGTTTTGGTTTAAAATCAAATTGCGGAAGAACTCCCCACTTACGGATTTCTACATTATCGTCCTCAGAATCACCAATTGGGACGGATTCATGTGGCAAATTTGGAATGGATAAAAGAAGGGTTTGTAATTCTTCTTCAATTCCCCGTAATTCATCATCCAGTTTTTTAATTTTTTCACCTACTTCACGCATTTCGCCAATAAGAGCGTCGGTATTTTTCTTCTCTTTCTTTAAAATAGCAATTTGTTCTGATACATCATTTCTCTTTTTCTTTAATTGTTCACTTTCAATAATTAATTGCCGCCGCTTTTGATCCAATGTACTGAACTTATCCAAATCAGTTAAATCCTCACCGCGATGTTCAAGTTTTGCCTTTACTTCTGCTAAATTCTTTCTAAGAAGTTTAATATCAAACATATTCATACCCCCGATTCATTCAAAATTTTTATAGGAAGAAAGTGTCGTAATGAAAAAAACTCCCATCCCAATGAAGGGACGGAAGTTTCATATCCGCGTTGCCACCCTAATTGCAAGCATTCGTATACTTGCCTCTCGGTATTATAACGGTTTTTGCCGGCAGTACTTACTTGTCCCTTTCAGTACCACTCTCAAGGATGGATTCACAAGCATTTGCCGCTGATTTGCACCAAACCATCAGTTCTCTTAAAACAAATGAACTTGTTACTATTTCCTGTCATCGAATTAACTGTATGAAATTCATTATTTTATCTGAACATCAATAAAGAATCAAAATAACCTAAACATAAATGATTAACTAAAACCAAGAAGAAACTTTCGATGTAATGCCATCCCAAAGGTTTCCGAAAAAGCCACCCATGCCTCTGAACATTAAGACAAACCAATTTGCTTTTTCAACTTTTTCTTTGGCAACCACATCAACCTTTACTGTTTGGTCCGGATATAAAAATCCTGAATCATCTCCACTGTATTGATAAGTAACATAGCCGACAACTTCCCCTTTTTTGACCGGTGCTGTCAACTTACCCTCTTTATTTATTTTCTTTTCATCAAGAACCAGTTTAGGTTTATATTGTTCCTTTTCTCCATTTTTTATAACTAAACTTAACGGTTCTTTCGTAGCAATTTTAACAGAGTCTTCTTTCCCTTTTACTACCGGTAAAGAAGTTTTTCCCTTTACAGCATGGTTTTTAGGGAACAATTGTTCTTTTGAAAAATTATTAAACCCGTAATCAAGAAGTTTTTTTGTTTCTTCAAACCGTTCTTGTTGTGAACCTGTCTTCATGATGACAGAAATTAAGCGTTGGCCGTTTCTTTCTGCAGTTGCAGTAAAATTATAACCTGCATATGCGGTGGATCCTGTTTTTAAACCATCCACACCTTCGTATTCATAAACCAAACCAGGAAGCATCCAGTTGAAATTTTTAAATTCTTCACCACGAAAATTCAAAACCGGTTTGCTGGCAATTTGTAACACTTCCGGAAAATCATTGATTAATCGATAGGCTAATTTGGCAGTTGCACGTGCTGACATTTTATTTTCATCATTTGCATCCGTACCTTCAGGATGATTTCCCAACATATCTGCATTATTTAAACCAGATGAATTAACAAAATAGTAATCTTTTAAACCAAGTTTTTTTGCCTTCTCATTCATTAGTTTAACAAAATTTTCCTCGGAACCACCTACTAATTCAGCCAGTGCTACGGTCGAAGCATTTGCAGAATGAATAGCCATCGATTCATATAATTCTTTAACCGTATAAGTTTCTCCCTCGGTTAATCCAACTGTTGAAACACCTAAACTCGGACTGGATAAATCGTGAATAAATTTACTGATGGTAACCTTTTGATCCCAGCTTATTTTTCCCTCTTTAATTGCTTCTAAAACAATATACTCAGTCATCATTTTTGACATACTTGCCACACCAAGCAGTTCATCAGCATTTTTTTCATATAAAACTTTTCCGGTGTTCCCATCTACTAAAATAGCAGCAGATCCTTTCAAATTAAGAGAATCGGTCTCAGCTGAAACTTGTTTCCCTCCGAAAGGCAACATGGCCATTAGTAGAAAACTGATTATCATGTATATCATTATTGGCTTTTTCTTTTTAAACAACGATATTCCCTCCAACAGATTAACTTGAAACACTAATTTTTAGTGTAACATATCTTTTTTTAAAAAAATAGACTCTAATGGGGCAGAAAAAAATCCCATTTTTTCATGGGATTTTTATGATTTTATAAAAACAGTTAATTCAATGTATAGTTTGGTGCTTCTTTTGTAATTTGAACGTCATGTGGGTGACTTTCTCTTAATCCTGCACCGGACATGCGAATAAATTGGGCATTTTCTCTTAAATCTTTTAAAGTTTTTGCCCCGGTATAACCCATACCAGAACGAATGCCACCAACTAATTGATAGATTGTTTCGGCTAAAGGACCTTTATATGGAACTCGTCCTTCAATTCCCTCAGGAACGAGTTTTTTATTATCTTCTTGGAAATAACGATCACTGGAGCCTTTTTCCATTGCAGCAATAGATCCCATCCCTCTATATACTTTAAATCTTCTGCCTTGGAATATTTCGGTTTCCCCGGGACTTTCTGAAGTTCCTGCTAACAAACTTCCTAGCATTACAGCATGACCACCTGCAGCAAGTGCTTTTACAATATCTCCGGAATATTTAATGCCCCCGTCAGCAATAATTGCTTTTCCCATTTTTCTAGCTACCGATGCACAATCATAAATGGCAGTAATTTGCGGAACACCGACACCGGCCACTACCCGGGTTGTACAGATGGAACCCGGTCCGATACCTACTTTAACAACATCTGCACCGGCCTCAAATAATTCCTTCGTAGCTTCAGCTGTTGCCACATTCCCGGCGATTAAATTTAAATCAGGGTATAACTCTTTTATTTGTTTAACAACCTCAATTACACCTTTAGAGTGCCCGTGAGCAGTATCCACAACAATTACATCAACATTCGCTTTGTAGAGCATTTCCGTTCTTTTCATCGTATCCTTTGTAACACCGACTGCAGCCCCAACAAGCAAGCGGCCTTGTTCATCTTTTGCAGCGTTTGGAAACTCAATCACTTTTTCTAAATCTTTTATAGTGATCAAACCTTTTAAAACACCCGATTGGTCAACTAACGGCAATTTTTCAATCCGATACTTTTGTAAAATTTTCCCTGCTTCCTCAATGGTTGTTCCTACCGTTGCAGTAATTAAATTTTCCTTTGTCATAACATCTTTTATTTTAATTGAATAGTCTTCAATAAAACGAAGATCACGATTTGTAATAATCCCAACCAGTTTTTGTTCTTCTTTGTTATTTACAATTGGAACACCGGAAATCCGATATTTTGCCATTAAATGCTCAGCATCATAAACTTGATGTTCAGGAGTTAAAGAAAAAGGATCAGTAATTACTCCATTTTCAGAACGCTTAACACGGTCGACTTGCTCAGCTTGCTCTTCAATCGACATGTTCTTATGGATAATTCCTAATCCACCTTGTCTTGCCATTGCAATCGCCATTTCTGCCTCGGTAACCGTATCCATACCGGCACTGATAATCGGGACATTCAATTTCAACGTATCTGTTAATGATACAGACAAATCAACATCTTTAGGTAATACCTCAGATTTAGCGGGTATTAATAAAACATCGTCAAAAGTCAGTCCTTCTTTCACAAACTTATAATCCCACATCGTTTATGCGCCTCCAGAAAAAATTATTATTAGTAGGTTACCAATTGGATAAAATACTGTCAAGGAGCTTTCAATAAATTGCATTTTTCAGAATTGGGGGTTATATTTTGTCTGCAAGTTTTTCATCATCTCTTTTAAAAAAATATCTTTACTTATCATCTGAAGAAACTTCCCGGCAATTTCTTTTCCATACTTATAATAAAAGAAAGATCATTGATGCAAAAAAGAAAAGTTATGAAAACAGTTTTTCTTTTATTTCTTACATCGAACAAGGAATTACCTTTTTTGAGCAAACAGAACGGTCTTCATTAAATATTAAGCCTATTTTACTCTTTTATGGACTCGTTTTTCTACTTAAAGCATGTGTATTATCGGTTGACCCGGACTATCCCGAATCAAGTCTTGTTTTGGCCCATGGTGTTTCAACACGAAAAAGGAAAAAGCAAAATTATATATACTTAAAGGATGAGGTTAAATTACAAAAAAATGGTTTGTTCCCGCATTTTTCCGACAAAATGTTCCATATGAAACATTTAGAAGGGAAAAAGTTAACGGTAGAGTCATTATTAAAGGAAATTCCGGAGTTAATTGATTACTTCGCTATTTGGACTGGGCACAATCATGGATTACCAATTGACTATGATGGCAAATATTTTTCACTTCCTGAATCGGTTCTTGATTTTTTTAAAATGACATCCGACCGTTTTAAAACCTTCTTCCAATCGAATACAAATAAAAATATTCAGTTTATCGGTGATCCATCAATAATAAAATTTTATATTGAGGAAAATCATAGCACCATAACAGAAATTTTACCCTTCCGATTTCATATAGAGAAACATTCCTATTTTCTTTTACAAAATGATAAAGAATTATCTTTTTATCCGGAACTAATGATCCATTATTTAATATTATATCATTTAGGAATGATTGCTAGATACGAAATTGAATGGTGGTCAGAACTTATTCATCATAAGCCGTCAATCGAGTACCCACTAATCGTACAATATTTAAATATCTCAACAAAAAAAATCCCTTTACTCATTGATCAATACCTATGGAGTTACTTTCACGGACAGAATAAATTTTGACATGATACCTTCTAAGGAATTTGAATAGATTGCACAAAGCTCGC
>NZ_CP155467.1:0-12500 GCF_039654145.1 Caldifermentibacillus hisashii | reverse complement strand
TGTCTCAGTCCCAGTGTGGCCGATCACCCTCTCAGGTCGGCTACGCATCGTCGCCTTGGTGAGCCGTTACCTCACCAACTAGCTAATGCGCCGCGGGCCCATCTGTAAGTGATGGCAAAAGCCATCTTTCCTTATCTCTCCAGGCGGAAAGATAATCTATCCGGTATTAGCACCGGTTTCCCGGAGTTATCCCGGTCTTACAGGCAGGTTACCCACGTGTTACTCACCCGTCCGCCGCTAACCAACAAAAAGCAAGCTTCTTATTGGTTCGCTCGACTTGCATGTATTAGGCACGCCGCCAGCGTTCGTCCTGAGCCAGGATCAAACTCTCCAAAAAAAAGAGTTGATTGCTCAAAATTAAAACTGACTTAAATGGTTTATTAAAACGCTTTGTCTTGTTCAGTTTTCAAGGTTCAATTAAGCAGCTATATTATTATACATTTAATATTATTGATTGTCAACTACTATTTATTTTTATAATAATATTTATTTCTGCTTTTAAAAGCGACTTTTAAATAATAACATCGAAATTAGTTAGTGTCAATACTATTTTTAAAAACATTTACTAATCTTACTAAGCCAATATAGTCAAAATTAACAGGACACTATATTTTTGAGTTTCCACTTATGCCAATCCTTAAACTAACAATCATTTAACAAGACATTCTCTAAATAAAAACAGAATGTGAAGGAGATCGGTCAGTTATTTAATATTTCCTTTATTGAAATATCATTCTGTTCATTAAGTTGAATGACTTCATTACTCTCAACTAGTTGAATTACGGGTCTTGTCGGATAACGATGATCAATAAATAATATTTTACCAATTTGATGAGTAGATAATTTAATAAGCATATTAATTGATAATGGCATTAAACAATTTGTTAATGTTTGTAATACGGAAACATCCAGTTTTCCAAACATTTCTCTTGTCATTATTTCAATTGCTCTAAAAGGAGAAACCTTTGTTTTATAAATGCGGTTACAAATTAAAGCATGATATACATCTGCTATTGCTATTATTTTTGCATAAAGATGTATATTCTTCCCTTTCTCCTTTAAGGGATAACCACTTCCATCAATTCTTTCATGATGCTTTAAAACAGCTAACTTTGCACTTGTACTTAATGAAGGTATTTTTTGAAGCATTTTATAACTATATGTTGGATGAAGTTTAATTTCTCTTTGATCATCATTATTTATAATATTTTGGTTTAGTATTCCCGGATTTACCCTTGCCATTCCACAATCACATAAAGAACCTGCTAATGTAACCTGAAAACATTCTCCACGGTTCATATTTAATCTTTTTGCTAAATACCCGGAAATCAATCCGACTGATATGGCATGGTGATAAATATAATCTTGCACATTTTCAATATAATTTTGTAGAAATAAAACATGGATAGGTTCCTTTTCTAATTGTTCAAAAAGAGGAATCACCAATCTCCTTATAATACTAATATCTACTGTACCTCCGGATTGCCAACGTTGAAACTCTTTTTTATACTCCTTAACGACTTCCTGATAATGTTGCTGAAAATACAACAATTTTTTATCATTTTGCTTAGATTCAGATATGGGATCAATTTGATGATTTTTTGCCTTTTTCTTAATTAATTTTTCACTGTTATCTGCTTTTACTGCCTCTACTTCTTTGACTGCAAATGCATTTAAAACATCAATAACTTCATTTGTAATTATTGTATCTTTCGGGACAATCGGGTTTTTCGTTAACCCGTTAACATTTTCAATTAGCCGTAGACCTGCTTCTGGTTTCAATTGAGAAACTCGCATTTTCATTAATTCTTCATCCTTTATTAAGTTATAAAATTGTACAATGCATTCTATTATTTATAATCGGATTTTTTCTTTCATTTTTTTATATTTCTTTTATAAATTTACAGTTTTTCCTGGTGAGCTGGATTTTACCCTAAATTAGTAAAATTGCCTTAAACCCTGATACCTCAACATTCTCTATTAAACTAGAAACATTGATTAATTATAAAATTATTTATTTTAAATTTTTATAAGGGCAAGAATACTTTGTGATATTATGATGGTTGTAAAAATTACATTTCGAAATTGATTTAGTTAATTAAACTTTTAGCTGCGGAAACGATTTCTTTTTGTGTGTTACGATATAATTTTGCAGTGGTCTTTAAAAATTTAAAATATTGTTTTATCAATTGAGTCATTTGCTGAAAATCATCCTTAAATCCTTTAATTTGGTTAACAAATGTAAGATTACCTTCCAGATCGTTCAAATTGCTTTTCAATCTTCTTAAATCATCCGCATAATCTTCCATCCGGTTTGACTGTAACTCTGCTGCCCACGTATTAATTTCCAAAATATCACCCACTTTAATACATATATTTTTAAAATAATCCAATTCTAATTAATTTTCAACATAAAATTATTGTTATCTTTGGTTGAAATATATGGTTTACATTCTGAACTCAGACGGGTGATTTAGTTCTACGCCAAGCAAAATTCCTGGCGGGTAATACTATGCTCCTGTATCACTTGTGGAAGTTTTGTTTCTTTAAACATCTTATGTTATGTTTTTTCATCATTTAGATTTCAGGCTCATTCGAAAGACCCAAATCATAATTTGTACTAAATTCCTTCCCTTGTATACTGCATAAGTTCCACTTCTCATCTAATCCCTCCTATTTTATAAGAGATGCCCGTCCACGAAATGTCCTAATCGGATGCATTACCATATAAAAAATCCCTTTTCCCATCTCAATCGGATTCGTAACGACCTGCCAAATTCCTGCCAATCTAGATACAGCAACATCAGCTAAACCTTTTACGACTCCTCCAATAAAATCCCCAGCCGCTTTAAACCCGTCTAATAACTGTTCTCACCAGGACTTTTCTTCCGGCCTTTCCGGTATTTGGGATTTTACTTTATCATCTGCTTTTCTATACAAATCCATTGATGTCTCAATAAACTGATATAGTCTAGTCAATTGATGTTCAAGATCATTTAGGTCTGATACCGCTTTATTTATTTGATTATCAATTCCTCCCCTAGTACGGATTTGATAATCAATTCCATGCCGAACCAACGCTACCCCCGTTTCAATCGTACGGATCTTCTTTGCCAAATCATTAACACCTTATCGATTAACTTAATTTTCAATATTTAGAATTTATATATCATACTCATATGATGATTAGTACCCAAAAAGGATTTATAGAAATATTTGCACCAAATATAGTATCGTTGTTCTTTGTCAAGACACAATATTTTGTTATTTGAGCGTGATGTCCTTGAAAAATGGGCTTTTTGGGTGGTAACCATATGATACTAAAAAAATATTAAAAAACACAGATTTCAAAGGGGGATTTTTATAAAATAGGAGAAAAGTCTTAGGATGAATAAAAGGGGAAATGTTCGATTTTAAATCTCAAAAATAATAGAGACCCTAGGTAAAAAAAAGACAGCCCATACAAGAAGAGCTGCCTCAATTATTTATTTATACGTATTGATCACCGGTTATATAAAAATCCAGTAACAATACAATTTCTCTTGATTGAGCATTTTAGCAATCAATCATCAGATTCATTATCTATTTGTTCTGTTCCTGCTGGTGAGCTATCTGTTTCGGTATCAGCCGTTATCGGTTGATCAGTTTGAGACTCATCATCCTTTTCCACTTTTGCCACAGCGGTAACTGTACTGTCATCCGTAAGTTTAATTAATTTTACGCCCATTGCATTTCGACCGATTCTGGAAATTCCGGAAACCGCCATTCGAATAATGATCCCGTTATCGGTAATAATCATTATGTCTTCATTTTCTGAGACTGATTTCATGGCCACGAGTTGTCCATTTTTTTTCTGAATATTGCATGTCCGAATCCCTTTACCGCCGCGATTTTGAATACGGTATTGAGAAGCATGGGTCCGTTTTCCATATCCTTTTTCCGTAACAACTAAAACATCTTGATCTTCCTCTAAAATTTCCATGCCAATTACTTCATCATCTTTACCCAAAGTAATTCCTTTTACCCCTGAGGCAGTCCGACCCATTGAACGAACATCCGTTTCAACAAAGCGGATCAGCATTCCTTTTTTCGTACCGATGATAATATGCTTATTTCCATCGGTTAGACGAACAGAAATTAATTCGTCTCCTTCACGCAGATGGATAGCAATTAGTCCGTTGTTACGAATATTTGCGAAGGATGATAACGGGCACCGCTTGGAAATTCCTTGTCTTGTTGTAAAAAATAAATAAGCTTCATTATCTAATTTTTGCACAGGAATCATTGCATTAATATATTCATCTTTTTCAATTTCTATTAAATTGATTATAGGCAAACCTTTGGCTGTTCTTGAATACTCAGGAATGCGATATCCTTTGATTTTATAAACCTTCCCTTTATTTGTGAAAAATAAAATCGTGTCATGGGTAGAAGTGGTAATTAAATTTTCAACAAAATCATCCTCATTTGTTCCCATGCCTTGAATTCCGCGACCACCGCGTTTTTGTGTACGATAGGTGGAAGATGGAGTCCGCTTAATATATCCTTTTCTTGTTAAGGTAATAATGACGGATTCTTCCGGAATTAAATCTTCATCATCAATTTCCTCGTCCCCACTAGTTGTTATTTCCGTACGGCGCTCATCATTATATTTATCTTTAATTGCAGTTAATTCTTCACGAATAATTTCCAGTATTTTTTCCTCATCTGCTAAAATTGCCTTTAATTCAGCAATTAATTTAACAAGTTCCGCATATTCTTCTTCAATTTTCTCCCGCTCCAAACCTGTCAAACGTTGCAGACGCATATCCAAAATTGCCTGAGCTTGTTTTTCCGAAAGACCAAAACGAGTCATTAATCCTTCTCTGGCAATATCGGTTGTTTGTGAACTGCGAATTAAATTTATCACTTCATCAATATGGTCGAGAGCAATACGTAAACCTTCTAAAATATGAGCCCGTGCTTCTGCCTTTCTTAATTCATATTGCGTTCTTCTTGTGATAATTTCCTTTTGATGTTCCAAATAATAGTATAGCAATTGTTTAAGATTAAGGACTTTCGGTTGACCGTTCACAAGGGCAAGGTTATTGATCCCAAAAGTAGTTTGCAGGGCTGTATGCTTATACAAATTATTTAATAACACATTGGCATTCACGTCTTTTCGGAGTTCCATGACAATCCGCATACCTTGACGATCGGATTCATCACGTAATGCCGTAATTCCGTCAATTCGTTTTTCCCTGGCAAGTTCGGCAATTTTTTCAATCAATCGCGCTTTATTAACCATATACGGAATTTCTGTAACAACAATGGCTTGTTTACCATGAGCCATTTCTTCAATATTGACTTTTGCCCGTGTGGTAATGGAACCTTTACCGGTCATATAGGCTTTTCGAATGCCGCTTCTTCCTAAGATTAATCCACCTGTTGGAAAATCAGGACCCGGTATAAATTGCATTAATTCTTCAATGGAAATATCAGGATTATGACTTAATGCGATAAGCCCATCAATCACTTCACCAATTTGATGGGGAGGCATATTGGTAGCCATACCAACGGCAATACCGGTTGTCCCATTCACTAATAAATTTGGAAATCTCGATGGCAGTACAACCGGTTCTTTTTCTTGACCGTCATAGTTATCTTGGTAATCAATGGTATCTTTATTGATATCCCGCAGTAATTCCATGGCGATTTTGGACATTCTCGCCTCTGTGTAACGCATAGCTGCTGCAGAGTCACCATCGATGGAGCCAAAATTACCATGACCATCAACTAACGGATACCGTAAGTTGAAATCTTGGGCCATCCGCACCATCGTTTCATAAACTGCCGAATCCCCGTGCGGATGATATTTACCAATTACATCTCCAACAATACGGGCACTTTTTTTATGGGGTTTATCAGCTGTATTACCTAAATCATTCATCGAATATAAAACACGTCTTTGAACCGGTTTGAGACCGTCACGGACATCAGGAAGGGCGCGGGACACAATAACGCTCATTGCATAATCTAAAAAAGATGTCCGCATTTCCTCCGTTATTCTTCTTTCATTAACTTTTGAACTGGGTGTTTCAGCCATTAAATAGCGAACCTCCTTTTCCCATTCAGGAAATTTACACTTCAATTAATTTTTCATTATATATCCAAATTTTTGACATAAACTGCATTGTCTTCAATAAATTTTCTTCTTGGTTCAACCTGTTCCCCCATCAGCATTTCAAAAGTTTCGTCCGCTTCAATTGCATCATCTAATTGGACTTGCAAAAGTGTACGATTTGCCGGATCCATCGTTGTTTCCCATAATTGTTCCGGGTTCATTTCACCTAAACCTTTGTAACGCTGAATACCGGGCTTTGGACTACCAGGCAAAGATTTCAGAACGTCTTCCAGTTGGCTATCATTATAAACATATTCAACCCGCTTTCCTTGTTGGACCTTATACAGAGGTGGTTGGGCAATATATACATAACCCGCTTCAATAATTTGTCTCATAAAGCGGTAGAAAAATGTCAATAATAATGTTCTGATATGGGCACCGTCAACATCAGCATCTGTCATAATAACAATTTTATGATACCGGGCTTTCGATATATCAAAGTCTTCACCGATCCCGGTTCCGATCGCCGTAATCATGGAACGGACCTCATTATTGGATAAAATCCGGTCTAATCTTGCCTTTTCGACATTCAAAATTTTCCCTCGGAGCGGCAAAATTGCTTGGAAATGACGATCCCGTCCTTGTTTTGCCGAACCGCCCGCAGAATCTCCCTCAACGATGTAGAGCTCACATATAGACGCATCATTTGATGAGCAGTCGGCCAGTTTCCCCGGCAAGCTTGATATTTCAAGAACATTTTTACGACGGGTCACTTCACGGGCCTTTTTTGCAGCCAGTCTGGCACGTGCAGCTAAAATTCCTTTATCGACAATTTTTCTTGCTACACTTGGGTTTTCTAATAAAAATTTCTCAAATGCTTCTGAGAAAAGAGCGTCCGTAATCGTTCTTGCCTCAGAATTTCCTAATTTTGTTTTTGTTTGCCCTTCAAATTGCGGGTTTGGATGTTTGATCGAGATAATGGCGACAATGCCTTCTCGCACGTCTTCTCCTGATAAATTTTCGTCTTTATCTTTTAAAATCCCATTTTTACGGGCATAGTCATTAATAACCCTTGTTAAAGCCGCTTTAAAACCGGATTCATGGGTACCGCCTTCATACGTATGAATATTATTGGCAAAAGAATAAATAATACTTGTGTACCCATCATTGTATTGGATGGATATTTCTATCTGAATACCGTCACGCTCAGCTTCAATATAGATCGGTTCCTCAAACAAAACTGTTTTTGACTTATTTAAACTGGCAACATAAGATCTAATTCCACCTTCATAGTGAAATTCTTTTTTTCGGTATTCTCCCCGTTTATCTTCAAGGGTTATTCTTAAGCCCTTATTTAGAAAGGCGAGTTCACGAATTCTTTTTGCCAACGTATCAAAGTCAAATTCAATTGTTTCTGTGAAAATTTCCGGATCCGGTGTAAAATGGGTTGTTGTCCCGGTATGATCGGTTTCCCCAACTACTTTTAAGTCAAATAACGGCAAACCACGGGAATATTTTTGATAATGGATTTTTCCGTTTCGATGAACATATACTTCAAATTCACTTGATAATGCGTTAACGACGGAAGCACCAACACCATGGAGACCCCCGGACACTTTATATCCGCTGCCGCCAAACTTTCCGCCGGCATGAAGAACGGTATGAATAACTTCAACAGCGGGTCTTCCTACCTTTTCCTGAATATCAACAGGGATACCACGTCCATTATCTTTAACAGTAATGCTATTGTCTTCTTCTATGATCACATCAATTTGGGTACAAAAGCCGGCCAGTGCTTCGTCTATACTATTATCAACAATTTCCCAAACAAGATGATGCAACCCTCTTGAACTGGTTGAACCGATGTACATACCCGGGCGTTTTCTTACAGCTTCCAAACCTTCAAGCACTTGGATTTGGTCTGCGTTATAGGAAGTTTCCTGAATTTGTTTTTCTTCCATTGTCAAAATCTGTCACCTAACTTTCTCCAAAATCTCTATTCTTCACGATCAAATCAAATTGCCATTATTTACTTGAAATATGCTGGCTTTCGTCAATGTTTCATGGTGAATACCGTCTATGTTAGTTGTGGTTACAAATGTTTGTACTTTCCCTTGAATTGTACTTAATAAGTGAGATTGTCTATAATCATCCAATTCTGATAATACATCATCTAATAAAAGAATCGGAAATTCACCGATTTCGCTATTAATTAACTCAATTTCGGCTAATTTTACTGATAATGCTGTTGTACGTTGTTGTCCTTGTGATCCAAATGTTTGAACATCCCGACCATTTATTTCAAACAGAAGATCATCGCGATGAGGACCAAACAAAGTCATACCTCGCTCAATCTCTTTTTGTTTTTGATTAATAAATTTATCTTGATATTTATTAATCATTTTCGACAAATCGTCCTCTTCCGATACATCTACAGAAGGTTTATAGTAGATCTGTAAATTTTCCAATCCTCTGGAAATGCTAAAATGAATGGTTTTTGCCCATTCTTGTAGTAAATGTAAAAATTCAAATCTCTTCTTAATGATTTTTACGGCAAATTCAATTAGCTGCTCCGTGTAAATATCGAGCATCGTCATATCGGTTTGTTTTTTTGACTGCAATAATTTTAAATATTGATTTCGTTGATGTAATACTTTTTGGTAGAGACTAATATTATTTAAATAAACAGGGGAAACTTGGCCAATTTCCATATCAATAAATCTTCTTCTTATTCCCGGGCTTCCTTTAACAAGATTGAGATCTTCTGGAGCAAACATAACAACATTTATATTTCCGATATATTTGCTTAGTCTTACTTGTTCCAGATGATTACATTTTGCCTTTTTGCCTTTTTTCGTAATGAGCAATTCGAGGGGAATCGTATTATTTTTTTTTTCTACCCATCCTTCTATTTTAGCATAGTCTTTGTCCCAATGGATGAGTTCTTTATCATTTGAGGTTCGATGTGATTTAGCCATAGCCAGCACATAAATGGCTTCCAGCAAATTTGTTTTTCCTTGTGCATTTTCACCAATAATAACATTTACTTTGTTCTCAAAAGGAATACTTAATTGATTATAATTTCTGAAATTTTTTAAATCCAGTTGTTTAATATGCATTGATTTACATCCTTTAAGAGCTTTGAATGATAATAAAAGAATCACCATTTATGTCAATACAATCACCATTGCGCAGTTTTCTTCCGCGGCGATTTTCATAATCACCGTTAACTAACACTTCATTTTCTTTCAAAAACCATTTGGCCATACCACCGGAACTTACAAAATCTGTCATTTTTAAAAACTGACCAAGCGTAATATATTCTGTGTCAATCTTCAACACATTTGCCATTGTTACCGATCCTTTCATATACTCCAAATTCTATTTTACTAAATATCTGAAAAAGAAACAAAGTCCATGATGTTTTCTTGAATAGTCATTTTGCACTTTATCGAACAATTGATGGTTTATTTTGAGGAAAATAAGGCAGTAATTAGGGGTAAAAACATAAAGGGGAAAGCCCCTAATTATTGTAACATACAGGAATAAAAAGATTAAAACTGCAATCAGCAGGGAACCAATATCCCCGCCGATTGCAGAAAAGCTCTTATCCCACCCGTCTTCCCCATTCACTCAAATCGAGGTGGGATTCCTTCACTAGTCAATGAGTGTCCACTGATTGCTTTCTAAAATGTTCTTACCGGTAAAATTAATTGTAAAATGGTTTCGTCCTGATCTGTTTTGATAACAAAAGGACGCATCGTTCCGGTAAAGTAAATCGTGGCTTCAGATCCATCGATGGCTCGTAAAGCGTCAATCATATATTTTGCACTAAACGAGATTTTTATTTTTTCCCCTTCAATAGATAAACTTTTTACTTTTTCAACCACTTTTCCAATTTCCGGCGTGTAAGAAGTGATCTCGATCATGTTCTGTTCCATTGTCGTAAATTTCACGACATTATTTTTTCCTTCACGTGCCAACAGTGAAGCACGATCGACAGCTTGGAGAAACTCTTTTGTGTTAATTTTCACCTTTGTTTTATTATCAGTCGGAATTAATTTTGCTGTATTCGGGTATTTTCCTTCCAACAATCGTGAATAAAATAAAAGATTTTTCGCTTTAAATAAAATTTGATTCGTGGTAACAAAGATTTCAACCAATGTTTGATTATTATCTTCTAAAATTTTTATTAATTCACTTAAGCTTTTACCTGGAATGACAATATTATAAGCTTGGTTATTGGCAAATTCTGTTTGTAAAGTTGCTTTTTTTAAAGCGAGTCGGTGACTATCTGTGGCGACTGCAATTAGTTCATTATTTTCAAAAACCCAATGAATACCGGTTAAAATCGGTCTTGTTTCCGATTGTGAAACAGCAAAGACCGTTTGTTTAACTAACGTAATCAATAAATCCGCCGGCATTGTAAAACTATGTTCACTATCAATGATCGGAAGACGAGGATATTCCTCTGCATCCAGTCCATGAATGACAAATTCTGCATTTCCTGAATGTATGACGGTTTTAAATTGATCATCGACCGTTATTTCTATAATTGAATCGGGTAATTTTCTTACAATTTCACTAAAGAAGCGAGCTTGCAACACAATCGAACCTGGTTCAATAATATCGACCAGTTCCGTATCATTTTCCTCTTTTGGGATGAATGATTTAATCGATATATCCGAGTTACTTCCTGTTAAAGCAACTCCTTCATCAGTTGCATCAATTTTTATTCCAATCAAAATCGGAATGGTTGTTCGTGATGCGACCGCTTTGATTACATCTTGGATACTTTTCGATAATCGCTCCTTTTGAATGAGAAACTTCATTTTTCATCCTCCAATATATAATTATATTTAAAAATAAAAATAAAGAAGTAATAGTAATATAGACTGTGGATTTGTGGATAAGTGGCAACACGAATGTAAAATACAGTCTATCCACATGTGGACAGACTGTGCATGCTTTTGAAAATTTATCAACAATGTGCACAATTCTATTATAAATAAAGAATTGTATTTAGGAAAATGGTAGTTGTATAAAATACTTAGATTTTCAATTTATTTTCCAACTCTTGAATTTGTTTTTGAAATTGTGGATCGGTTTTTATTAAATTTGATATTTTTTCATGGGCATGAATGACAGTAGTATGGTCTCTTCCGCCAAATTCTTCGCCAATTTTCGGCAATGAAAAATCGGTCAGCTCTCTCGATAAATACATGGCTATTTGTCTAGGGAAGGCAATCGACTTTGTTCGTTTTTTTGCAGAAAAGTCCTCTAATTTTACTCCAAATTGTTCACCGACAACTCTTTGGATATCTTGAATTGTAATGACTCTTGGCTTGGAGCTAGGGATGATACTCTTCAAAGCTTCTGCGGCTAAATCTGCATTAATATCTTTATTTTCCAAAGACGAATAAGCAACGACACGGATTAACGCACCCTCCAGTTCACGGATGTTCGAGTCGATTTGATTCGCAATATATAACATAACTTCATTCGGTATATCTAGTCCATCCGCTTTTGCCTTTTTCCTTAGGATGGCAATCCGTGTTTCTAAATCCGGTGGAGTAATATCCGTGATTAATCCCCATTCGAAGCGGGAACGTAAGCGATCTTCCAAAGTAGGTATTTCTCTTGGCGGTCTGTCACTCGAAATAATAATTTGTTTATTTTCTTCATGCAATGTATTGAACGTATGGAAAAACTCCTCTTGGGTTGATTCTTTTCCGGCTAAGAATTGAATATCATCGATAAGTAAAATATCTACATTACGATACTTATTGCGAAAGTCATCCGGCCGATTGTCGCGGATCGAATTAATAAATTCATTAGTAAATTTTTCCGAAGTTAAATACACCACTTTTGCCATTGGGTTATGTTCCAAAACGTAATGTCCGATCGCATGCATTAAATGGGTTTTTCCGAGGCCCACACCGCCGTAAATAAAAAGGGGATTATATGCTTTTGCCGGTGCTTCAGCGACAGCCAGTGAAGCAGCGTGAGCAAAACGGTTACCTGATCCGATGACAAATGTCTCAAATGTATATTTGGGGTTCAACATATGTTGTGCGGAGTCAGTTATAACTTCCGGTTTTGCTGGTTTTTTATTCGCTGGCGAAACCATTATCGGGTCATCCATATTGGATTCAGGAATGACAAATTTTAATGACATATTTTCTCCGATTAATTCATATAAAATTTCTGTAAGGATTTCTTTATAATTCCCGTCAAGCCATTCCCTTGCAAAATCATTGGGTGCTTCAACAATTAACGTGTTTTTGTTTAATGCAATGGCCTTGGTTGACTTAAGCCAAGTTTCAAAACTCGGTTTACTTATTTTCTTTTCAATGACATTTAACGTTTTTCCCCAAAGGTCATCGATATTTTCCAA